>NZ_JBTNDF010000019.1:0-9312 GCF_054511115.1 Arthrobacter arabinosi | reverse complement strand
CACGCGGTGGCCGCGTCCATGTCCATCACCATGACGACCCGGGCAACCGCGCTACACCACTATGCGGGGCACAACTCCCGCGCTACGGGCGACGTCGTCCAAGCGCGGGCGAACACTGCGGGGTTCGGAGGTCATGGCTTCAATGTAGTGCCAGCCCAAAATTCATCCATGAAACTTTGCGCGAAACTTTCATATTTTCGTTGACTGCCGGTAGTGGCCTCTCTAAGCTCGGGGTACCCACCCCTCCTCAGTCCGACTCAGCAGAGACGCTCGGTCGGGAAGGATCACCATGACACCCCGAGACACCACGGGCACGGCTCAGCTGGGCAGCAGGCCCTCCTTGAAGCGCCAGACCCGACTAGCCGCCGCCGTCGTCCTGACCGTACCGCTCCTCGCCACGCTCATGCCGGCCCCCGCGATGGCCGACCACACAGATGTACCAAACACTGTCGGGCTCGTCGGTTCCCTACAATCCGAGCTCGGCTGCCCTGGAGACTGGCAGCCCGACTGCGCAGCAACACAGCTTGTACCTGTGGACGGATCGCCGGACACATGGGCGACAACCTTCGATGTTCCCGCCGGCTCCTATGAGTACAAGGTGGCGCTAAATGACTCGTGGGGAGAGAATTACGGTGCCGACGGCGCAGCCGGCGGCGCCAACTTGGCGCTGCAGACAGCGGGAGGCCCGGTGACTTTCACCTACAACCATCGAACGCACGTCATCTCGAGCGATGCACCGCAGGCTCCCACGGCCACAATGGCGGGCCATTGGCTCGCCGAGGACACCCTCGCCTGGGACGTCGATCTGCCCGCCGATACGCAGTACAGGCTGTACACGGCGCCCGACGGCGGACTCGCCGTCGAGGACAACGTCGTCACGGGCGGAACATACCTCGGGCTCGAGCGCAGCGGCGACGCACTGCCGGCCGATCTCGCGGCCCGGTACCCGCACCTCGCCGCCCTCGATACTTTCAAGCTCGGCCGGAAGGACGCCCGGAACGCAGGCAACCTGCTGAAGGGGCAGCTGCTCCTGGCGGCGGTGTCACCGGACGGCACCGTGCTGGCGACCACCGGTGTCCAGGTACCCGGTGTGCTCGATGACCTCTACTCAGGCGCCGCGCGTAACGAACTTGGGCTCACCTGGAAGGGTCAAAAACCGCAGCTCGATCTCTGGGCGCCGACAGCGCGCAGCGTCTCCGTGCAGGTCTTCCGGGAGGGCTCCGGAGGCGATCCAATCGCCACACGTGCCCTCCGGCAGGACAAAGACGGCGTCTGGAGCGTCAAGGGCGAGAAGGACTGGAAGGGCGCGTACTACCTGTACGACGTCGAGGTCTTCGTGCCCGAAACCGGCACTGTGGAACACAACCTGGTTACCGACCCGTACAGCGTGGGCCTGTCCACGAACTCCGAGCGGTCCCTCTTCGTCGACCTCACCGATCCGAACCTCGTTCCGGCCGACTGGAACCGGCTCCCGAAACCCGCCCTTGAGCGCCCGGAGCAGTTGAGCATCTACGAACTCCACGTGCGGGACTTCTCAATCAGCGACACCACCGTGCCCGAGACCGAGCGCGGAACCTACGCTGCCTTCTCACGTCAGGACAGCGATGGCATGAAGCGCCTCTCCGGGCTCGCCGACAGCGGGCTGAACGCTGTGCACCTCCTCCCCGTCAACGACATCGGCACCATTGAAGAGGACAGGTCCCTGCAAGCCGAACCCGCGTGCGACCTCGCGTCCTACGCCCCGGACAGCACGAAACAGCAGGAGTGCATCTCGGCTATCGCCGGGCAGGACGGCTTCAACTGGGGCTACGACCCCCTGCACTACACGACACCAGAGGGCTCCTACTCAACCAATCCCGAGGACGCTACCCGCATCCGGGAGTTCCGCGGCATGGTCGCCTCGCTCAACGAATCCGGACTGCGTGTCATCCAGGACGTCGTCTACAACCACACGGCCGGCGCGGGCCAAGCGTCAACCAACAATCTCGATCGAATCGTGCCGGGCTACTACCACCGACGCAATCCCGAGTCGGGCGCCGTCGAGACCTCAACCTGCTGCCCTAACACGGCAACCGAACACACCATGATGGGCAAGCTGATGATCGACTCGATCGTGACGCTCGCCCGGACCTATAAGCTGGACGGATTCCGATTCGACCTGATGGGACACCACTCGAAGCAGAACATCCTCGACGTCCGCGCTGCGCTGGACAAGCTCACGCTCAAACACGACGGGATAGACGGCAAATCCATCTACCTCTACGGGGAAGGCTGGAACTTCGGAGAGGTCGCCGATGACGCCCGCTTCGAACAGGCCACGCAAGCCAACATGGCCGGTACTGGCATCGGAACCTTCAACGACCGCCTTCGTGACGCGGTACGCGGCGGAGGTCCATTCGACGAGGATCCACGAGTCCAAGGCTTCGCATCGGGGCTGCTGACCGACCCCAATGGCATCGAGGCAAACGGGACCGAGGACGAACAGCGTGCCCGGTTGCTCCAATCACAGGACCAGATCCGGGTAGGCCTGACAGGCAACCTGAAGGACTACGCCTTCACCGACCGGTTCGGCAATGAGGTAACCGGGGCAGACGTCGACTACAACGGCTCTCCCACCGGATACACCGCCGATCCGCAGGAAGCCAT
Organism: Arthrobacter arabinosi; assembly: GCF_054511115.1. Classification (NCBI taxonomy): domain Bacteria; kingdom Bacillati; phylum Actinomycetota; class Actinomycetes; order Micrococcales; family Micrococcaceae; genus Arthrobacter; species Arthrobacter arabinosi. The sequence goes on along the minus strand of NZ_JBTNDF010000019.1, from coordinate 6,666 downwards.
CACCTACGTTGAGGCGCACGACAACGAGACCCTCTTCGATGCCCTCGCCTTCAAGTTGCCGACCGACACACCCATGGCTGACCGGGTCCGCATGCAAACACTGGCCCTTTCGACGACGGCGCTGGGACAGGGCGTGTCCTTCTGGCACGCTGGCGGAGAGGCACTGAGGAGCAAGTCACTGGACCGCAACAGCTACGATTCCGGCGATTGGTTCAACTTCCTGGATCACACCGGAACGGACAACGGCTTCGGACGCGGGCTGCCTCCACGCACCGATAATGAGGACAAGTACGGCTTCATGCAGCCGCTGCTCGCCGATCCGGCACTGAAGCCCTCGCCCACCGACATCGAATCGGCCCTTACGCAGGCACAGGAGCTACTGCGCATTCGCCAGGGTAGCCCGCTCTTCAGTCTCGGCACCGCGGACCTTGTTCAGGAGAAGCTTTCCTTCCCTGGAACGGGCCCAACTCAGGCACCCGGCGTGATCGTGATGCACCTCGACGACACGGCCGGTCCGGACCTTGATTCCAAGCGCTCGGGCATCGTGGTGGTATTCAACGCTTCCGACGAAACCACCATGCAGCAAGTACCAGCGGCAATAGGAAAGGGTTTCGCGCTGCACTCCGTACAAGCTAATGGGAGCGACGAATTGGTTCAGCAGGCAACAGCCGATGCGAACGGTGTCTTCACAGTTCCCGCGCGGACGGTGGCGGTCTTCGAGGCGCAATAAGTCAGCCTCGAGCGGCTGAACGTAGTCGTTGGCCCCTAATTGGATCAGGGGCCCACGCGGACCATCCACCAGTGACCCTTCCTCTACAGGTCCTCGGCGTTGACCGTTGCACGAGTTCTCTCCTCAGTGAACCCCGTACAGCGGTCAACGCCGCCGCCGGTTGTCAGCCGAAGAAGCGGCAACCCATGTCCACCGGCCTAATACGATGCCCTGACCTCCAGTTGGCCTGTTGGGCATTGGTCATAAGTTGCAACTGTCATAACTCGTACTCAAAGAAGGCGGCTCAGGGAGACCGACCGCCGTCAGCTGACCTTTCACTGCACAGCGATACAGCATTCGCCATAACTCGCCCCTCCAGAGGAGACCCTGTGAAACCCCGCCACGCCACCGTAGTCGTGCTGACCGCCCTTGTTGCCGGTTCCGTCACGTCCCTGCCCGCCCATGCCGCCCCGAAGGATCCCGGCGACTCCCCTCCCCCTACTGCGCAGCATTCCTTGCGTTCGGCCGTCACCGACGAGAACTTCTACTTCGTCATGGCCGACCGCTTCCAGAACGGGAGCACGGCCAACGACGACGGCGGTCTCGGATCTGATCCGTCTGTGTCCGGCTTCGACCCCACCCGGATGGGCTATTACAACGGCGGGGACCTCAAAGGCCTCCTCCAGAAACTCGACTACATCCAGGGCATGGGCACCACCTCCATCTGGCTCACCCCGAGCTTCAAGAACCGCGCCGTGCAGCCCGAAGACGGAACTGCGGGATACCACGGCTACTGGATCACCGACTTCACCCAGATCGACCCACACCTGGGCACCAACGACGACCTCAAGGCCCTCATCGACGCAGCGCACGCGCGCGGCATGAAGGTCTACTTCGACATCATCACCAACCACACAGCCGACGTCATCGGGTACGACGCCGGAGAGCGGGCTCCCTACATCTCAAAGGACGAGGAGCCGTACCGCGACGCCGACGGCACCGGGTTCGACGACCGCGACTACGCGGGCACGGGCACCTTCCCGGAGCTGGACGCTACGACGTCGTTCCCGTACGTACCCGTGGTGTCCGAAGCCGACCGGGACCTCAAAGTCCCCGAGTGGCTCAACGATCCCACGCTGTACCACAACCGCGGCGACACCACCTTCGCCGGCGAGGACGCCTACTACGGAGACTTCTTCGGGCTCGACGACCTCTCCACCGAGCACCCGCGCGTGGTCGACGGCATGATCGACATCTACAAGACCTGGATCGCCGACTTCGGCGTCGACGGCTTCCGCATCGACACCATGAAGCACGTCAATGACGAGTTCTGGCAGGCCTTCGGGCCCGAGGTGCTCGCTTATGCCCAGGAGCAGGGCAAGGACGAGTTCTTCATGTTCGGCGAGGTCTTCGACACCTCGAAGTCCTTCACCTCGCAGTTCACTACCCGCAACCGTATGCAGTCCGTCCTCGACTTCCCGTTCCAGGCAGCGGCCCGGGGCTATGCGTCGCAGGGCGCGCCGGCGACTGATCTGCAGGCCTTCTTCGCGGGCGACGACTGGTACACGGACGCGGACTCCAACGCCTACAGCCTCCCGACGTTCCTCGGGAACCACGACATGGGCCGCATCGGTAGCTTCATCACCTCGGACAACCCGGGCGCCGCGGAGGAGGAGCTGCTGACCCGGGACACCCTCGCGCACGAACTCATGTACTTCTCGCGCGGCAACCCGGTCATTTACTACGGCGACGAACAAGGGTTCACCGGTGTCGGAGGCGATAAGGAATCCCGACAGAGCCTGTTCGCAAGCCAGGTTCCTGACTACCTCGACGACGACCTCCTCGGCACCACAGCAACCCACGCCACGGACAACTTCGACCCCGGTCACCCGCTCTACCAGAGCATCGCGACCCTTGCCGGGGTCACCGCCGAGCACCCTGCCCTGCGCAACGGCGCCCACCAGCACCGCTACGCCTCCGACGGCCCCGGCATCTACGCCTTCTCCCGCATCGATGCGAAGGACCAGCGCGAGTACGTTGTGGCCCTGAACAACAGCACCGAACCGCAGACCGCGGTCATCCCCACCTACGCCGCCAAGCGCAGCTTCGGACTCGTCTACGGCGAGGCACCCGCCCGGCTGAAGTCAGGTGCCGACGGCACGCTCAGCGTCACCGTACCCGCACTGTCCACCGTGGTGTACGAGCTCTCAGGCAAAATCCCGCATTCCAAAGCGGCTCCGGCCATCACACTGCAGCAGCCTGCGCCGAGCGCGGAGGACAACGGCCGTATGAAGGTCGCCGCCGACGTCGCCGGGTCCTCGTTCTACGAGGTCACGTTCGAGGCTCGGGTGGCGGGATCGGACTGGGCAAGCATCGGCACGGACGACAATGCCCCCTACAGCGTCTACCACGACACCACCGCACTACCGACTGGAACTGCCGTCGAGTACCGCGCGGTGGTCCTCGACAACGGCCGCCACACACGGACCTCCGCCACGGTACCGGCCACCGTTCCAGCGTCCCGGCTCACCATGGGCCTGCCCGCCGAGGGGACGCAGGTGCAGGGCGAGGTGGAGGTGACGGCGACGGCGAGCCCGGAGGACTCCGACTACGCCGTGACACTCGAACGCAGCATTGCCGGCGGAGCGTGGACCGCCATCGGCACCGATGACTCATCACCGACCTACACCGCCATCGACGACCTCACGGCACTCGGCCTTGCCGAGGGCACCAAGGTGAGCTACCGGGCCGTGCTCGGCACCTCGATCAGCGACATCAGGACAGTGACCATCGGGTCGATCATTGACCAGCCGGGCACGGTCGCAGTGGCCGGCAACCTCGACTCGGAACTGGGCTGCGGGGCCGACTGGGACCCGGCCTGCGACCAGGCACAAATGATATTCGACGACGCATCCCAGAGATGGGTTCTTGACGTCGCGGATCTCCCCGCTGGCAGTTACCAGTACAAGGCCGCCCTGAACCGAGGCTGGGATGAGAACTACGGAGCCGGCGGTGCGTTCAACGGCACCAACATCGCACTCAACCACGCTGGCGGCCCGATAACCTTCGTCTACGATCACCGGACGCATGTAATCACCACGCAGTAATCACTCCACAGGAATGACGGCGGCCGAAACCTTAAGGTTCCGGCCGCCGTCGGCATGATGCAACATAGACAACCGTTCCTAAAATGCCCCTCAGAATGGAGCACGAAAGCGGCATGATTTCGCGACAGCTCGGTAATTCATCCCTAAGCGTTTCTGCACTTGGTTTCGGTGCGGGCCATATCGACACGACGGATCTGAATGAGAAGACCGCGCAGGACCTCCTTGATACCGCCCTTGGGTTGGGCATCACCTTTTTTGATACCGCCCGTGGCTACGGGGCGTCGGAAGAACGGCTGGGACGATGGCTGGTCCCACACCGGGACCGCGTCGTCCTGTCCACGAAGGTCGGCTACGACGTTCCAGGGCAAAAGGACTGGACCGCCGGAGCCGTCACAGGCGGCATCGACCGGGCCCTGAAAGTACTGAACACCGATGTCATCGATGTTGTCTTCCTGCACTCCTGCCCCCTGTCTGTTCTTCAGCAGGGAGACGTTATCGACGCGCTGCTTGCCTCCCGCGACGCCGGAAAGATTCGGGTCCCGGGCTACAGCGGTGAGAATGCTGAACTGGCCTGGGCCGCGGGCGCCGGCGTCTTCGGTGTCCTTCAAACTTCGGTGAACCTGACCGACCAGCACTCACTAAGGCACACACTTCCCCGCGCTCAGGAACACCATCTCGGGGTGGTCGCCAAACGTCCCCTAGCCAATGCCCCGTGGCGCCACACCCATCGACCCACCGGGATCTACGGGGAAACCTACTGGGATCGGCTCCAACGTATGGGTCTCCATCCCGCCGACGGCGACTGGGCGGGAACCGCCCTGCGATTCTCGGCCTTCGCCCCCGCAGTCAGTACCGCCATCGTCGGCACATCCAACAAACGCAATCTCACAGCCGCAGTCACCGCGATCGATAAAGGGCCCCTGCCTGCCCCCGAGCGGGAACGATGGGAACAGGCGTTCGCTCCCTACGACGGGGAATGGACCGGAGAGATCTAGAACCCAAACATTTGCCTAGTTGGCCCCAGGGGACAAAACTGCCAAACCACCGGTGCGACCACTCTTGAAACAGATATCGATTGTTCTCACCACTGGAGCGGTTCTGCTTTCTGGCAAGCATGGTCAGTACGAATGTCCTGGATTGGGAGGTGGAGCACTACTGGTGCACGGAAGCGGTCAAATCCTGTTTGCCCGAGCTTGCACGAAGTTGCCTGTGATTAGACCCCGTTCTGGTTCCGGATACCATCGGCTCGACGGGGATCGCTCCCATCCGCGCCGCATCGCTTCGCATATCTGCAGGCGACATCGAGGTCCGATGAGTTTGCTGTCGCAGGACCGTCAAAGAAGTAGTGAAGGGCCATTCGGTCTGCTTCATAGAATTAATCTCAGGAGTGATCATCATGGCAGCACCCCTTGTTTTCATCAGCTTCCCCGGAACCGCGAAGGAAGCACTCCGGTTCTACGCCGATATCTTCGGAGGCGAGCTGTACCTGAACTCGTACGAGGATCACGGCAGGACCGACGGCCCACCCGACGCTGTCGCTCACGGGGTCCTTGATGGCGTCGTCTCACTCGCTGGTTCTGACACGCCAGAAGGAGAACCCTCGGTTCGATGCGAAGGCCTGTTGCTCTCCCTACTAGGCACCGCTGAGCCGACCGTGCTGCATGGGTGGTTCGACAAGCTCTCCGCCGGCGGTACAGCGATCGATCCCCTGGTGCAACGGCCGTGGGACGGCGTGGACGGCCAGGTCACCGACCGACACGGGCTTCGGTGGCTCATCGGCTACGAGTCGAAGGCGTGAGCGATGATTAGCTGCTTGCCCAGCTGGCGGCCGGACGCGCCCACGTACTGAACCCCGTCGCGGGTCTGACCGAACAGCAGATGAGCACGCCACTCGTTCCGTCGGGGTGGACAGTGACGCGCCTGTTAAACCACCTTGCGTTCGATGACGAGATGTTCTGGATCTCAGCCGTCATCGGTCGAAACACTGCTGCGATCAGAGCCCTCCACGACGGGTGGCACTCCGTACCGATGACCGGTGTGGATGCCGTCCGTATCTACCGGGAACAAATCATCAGTAGCGACAAGGTACTCGCCGAGGTCGATCTGGATGCCCCTCCCCGCTGGTGGCCTCCAGCCAGCCAGTTCGACCAGCCCCCCATATCGGACGGTCACGAGGTCGCGTTCCGCGTCCTCGCGGAAACCTCAGTCCACGCCGGCCACCTCGACATCGTGCGTGAACTCATCGACGGACACCAGAACCTCGTCGTGAACTAACCACCACCCACACCTGCAGGACCAGACAACCATGGAAAGGCCAGTCAATGCCCGACTTCGCCATCCTCATCTATGGGGACGAATCCCTCCATGCCCTCGACGCCGCTGAAGCCGACCTCGAGGAAAACGACCAGCACGCACGAGACCTCCAAGCCTCGGGCTCAATGTCCCTCGCCTACGCCCTGACACCCAGAGCCAGTGCGGTCTCCATCGGACACGACAGCACGACGACGGGACCGTTCGTCCAGGCCGACCAGTTTGTCGCGGGCTTCTATGTCATCGAAGCACCTGATCTCGACGCCGCTATCGCGATCGCCCGTCTGAACCCGGCCGTGCGCACCAGCACAGGAGGCATCGAAGTACGCCCCGTGCACAGCGGAGAAATCATCACCAAGAGCCCGTAGAGCGGCCCACGGGTAGAGGATCTCCTGAGTGACTGAGAAGGCAGGTGATGCCCAGGCCGACAGGTTTGTGCGAAACCGGGTAGTAGAACGCGTTCGGGACTGCCCCGGATTTCGTTGACTCTCGGGGTTTAGTGTTGTCAGGCGGCTTTGAGGCCGTTATTGAGTATCTCAA
>NZ_JBTNDF010000018.1:0-12477 GCF_054511115.1 Arthrobacter arabinosi | reverse complement strand
CGTCGTCCATCGAGGCAGCTGCAATGCGGGCCAGGGCGGCGACGTCGTCGAGCAGCGCGACGAGACCACCGCTCACAACTCGCCCCTCCACGTGTCGAGGTCGGACGACGGGTCATGGATACGTCGGTCATTGGGCATGATCAACATCCTCGGAGTGTACGGTGGCGGTCGTTCGGCGACGGGGAACGGCGTGCGTTCGAGAACGGCTCTGGTGCGTGGTCGAAACGGATGCCCATTAGATGCAGGTACTCCTTAATGCTGTGGGCAGGGACGTGGAAATGCCGATGGGAGGCTCTGAGTTCCCGCCGGGTCCCCACTTAGTCGATGGTGCAGGGGGCAGACAGCTCTGGCCCGCGGACCGAATAACCGCTCGTTGAGCACCCGTGTTTCGAATGGATCGCTACCTCCGACGTGTGGTGGAGTGTCCTGGCATGCGCTGCCTCCCCTCGTGACCCGGAATATTACCCGGGCCGTGTTCCAAAGGTGGGATAACCCCTTGGAACAACCTTGTGACCACCCACGGGTTCAGAGAGCACCCCCAGGTACCTCGATTCACAGGATTCGGGCGAGGAAACCATTCTGGTCCTTCAGCGTGGCCCGGAGGGTAACCTCAGCACACCGGAGGAAGCGTGGGCCGCACTGGCCTCAGGCGAAGCGCATTCACCCGGGACGATTACCTGCGGGCAGGGATGCCGAAGCCGGTGAGTCCGCGTGGTTTGTAAATGGACAGCCCAAGAGCGACACCCAGAACGATGAGGGCCGCGCCGGCGTGGAGGACGGGGGATGCGTTCGGCAGCAACTCCCCCGGTCCGACGGACACGGCGGGGTTGCGGGCGGCGTCGGCCAGAAGGGTGAGTGTCTCCATATAGAGGAGCAGGACCACGGTAGCGAGGACCGTAGTCAGTAGTTTCACGATCACCCAGTAGTGGCGGATGAGCCCCCAGGGGGTGCCGAGCGACTGGATGATCCCTGTGACGAGCGAGGCGATACTCAGGGGCACGAGGGCCAGCCGCCCGATGGTCTCCATCGAGGCGTAGGCGGCGCGCGTCATCCATTCGTCCTGGGTCGTGGCGGCGGCCATGGCAAGGATGAGGAACGCCGCGACGGCACCAAGCCACCCGACGGACGTGCCCACATGAAGGATGAGGGCCGCCTTGCGCAGGCGCGGGGGCATCACCATCAAGACGAAGGGGCTTGGCTAACACCGGTTGCTGAGTCACCAAGGGCCCCGTGCATCCCGGGGCCGTGCTGGATGCCCAGCGCCTGGGAGATGACCAATGCTGCGGCGATAACCAGGACGATGACGAGAAAAACCTTCACCCAGCGGGGCATTGGCGGGCGAGGCGGACGCCGGTCAGCTTGGGTTCGAGTGTCGACCCGATCGATAGGGGGCCGATCCGATGATTCCGCCATGCATGGTCCTCTCAGCGCAGCAATTAATTGCTCAATACAAACTGTACAGGTGCTGGACAGGTTGTATTAGGTGGAGCGCTTTGTAGGGTGAACACATGGGGAAGTTGTGGAAGGACACCGTGCAGGAACACCGGAGCTCTGTCCGGGAGGCGGTGCTGGATGCGGTGGCACGACTTGTGGGTCAGGGTGGGGTGCCGGCTGTGTCGATGACGAAGGTTGCTGACGTGGCCGGAATCTCCCGGGCGACCCTCTATAAGTACTTCCCGGATGTGGAAGCGTTGCTCGCGGCGTGGCACGAGCGGCAGGTGAATCAGCATCTGGTTCATCTTGATCAGGTGCGCGTTCACGCGGAACGAAGTGGGGACCCGCTTCAGACGCTGACGTCGGTACTTGAGGCGTACGCGGTGATGTTGCAGCAAGCATCCAGGTCGGAGGCGCCCGCGTTCTTGCACCAAGGTCCACATGCTGCCCAGGCGCAGGAGCATCTGCGCGACTTTCTTGAGGCCTTGATTGGAAGCGCCGTAAAAACTGGCGCGCAGGAGGCCGGAGGAGGTATCCGCTCGGACATTGCCCCGCGGGAGCTTGCCCTGTTCAGCCTGCACGCTGTGAATGCGGCCGCAGCCCTGCCCTCTGCCGATGCAGCCCGCAGTCTGGTCGGCGTGATCGTGGACGGCTTGGTACTACGTCCATAGGTACGTCCATAGGTCCGCTTCCGGTGAGCGCTCATAAGGAGCGGACAGCGGCGTGGGGTGTTTTGGGCAGAGAAAAAGCGGCAGGCGCCCCCGTCCAGGGCACCTGCCGCTTCCTCAGTCTATGGAGACGGCGTTCAGGTCAGCGGGTGTTAGCCGTTGACGCGCACGAAGGACGAACCGGCGAGGTCCGACAGGGGGTGCTTGATGGTGAGGTTCGCACCGTTCATGCCGCTGCTGATGACTTCGCCGTTGCCGACGTAGATGCCGATGTGGCCGGGGCGGATGACCAGGTCACCGGGGGCGGGCGTGGAGACGACCGTGCCGTACTGGTAGAACTGTGTCGGGCCGAGGTCCCCGACGTTCAGGCCGATCGAGCGCAGGGCCCGCTCGACGAGGATGGTGCAGTCCTGGATGGAGCCGAGCTGGCCGTAGGCCGAGGCGACCAGGGCCGCACCGACACCGCTTGCCGAGACATCGCCGGCGGGAGCCGACGGCTGGATCGGGGTGATGGCAGCCGAGGCCAGGGAGTAAGTGGGCTGAGCCGCTACAGGAGCAATGGCAGCTGCAGGGGCCGGGGCGGTGTAGGAGGCCTGGGTTGCCGGTGCTGCGGCGGGCACAGCAGCAGGGCTGACGGCGGCCGGGGCCCACGTCGAAGCAGCGGAAGCACCGGAAAGGGTGATCTGCTGGCCCGGGTAGATGACCGAGGCGTAGGACAGGCCGTTCTGCGCCAGGAGCGCGTCGACGCTGATGCCATGCAGGGCGGCGATGCCACCCATGGTGTCACCCGCAACGACGGTGTGGACGCCGGCTGCTGCAGCGGGAGCCGCGGTAACAGGTGCTGCGGTGACGGGAGCCTGAACGGTAGTGCTGGCTGCTTCCTGCGTGTAGGTTCCGGCCTGGGCGGGAGCTCCTACAGCGAAGACGATACCGCCGGTCGCAGCTGCGATGATGGCCGGCTTGCCCAGCGCTACAGCGCCGGTCTTCGCGGAATAGGACAGCCCTTCAAGGGCGATCGAGTGATTGACGGTGGCGCGGTGGCGCGCTGAAGTGATTCGTGACATGCGTCGGTTGCCTCTCCCATGCCTGCGGGGTGAGCTGTCGGGTTCGGATGGGAGTGCACCCGGCCGCTTCATCCCAAGGGACGGAAATAAAGCGACTTAACCCCAAGGACCACGCGTGGTGGCCCGTACATCTTGGGTCCCCCGTTCCTGCCATACGGATATGAACGGACGTATCCCCGGCAGCGGCAGGACTCGGCATTCTGCCCGGGAGTGTTCCAGCTGGTGCTGTGAACACTCGATGAGAATACCCCCCGCTGGTATGAAATGTCACGTTGGGGTAACGAACGCGAGGGACACGCCGGGTGCGACACGCCGCGCTCCGTGGAAGCCTGCCCGGAGGCGGGCTTCGCTGGGGCCCGCCATGTCAAGGGCGCACCCGCACTCCCGTAGCCTGAGGCACCTTTCCAGAGCGAAACAGGAGATGATTAAGGCGTGAAGAAGATCTCACTTCACCCCTCTTGTTTATATACCCCCAAGGGGTATATATTTTTGTTGTCGAAAGGAACGACGTGACCACCGAAACCGAGGCTTCTGTTCAGCGGGGATACACCGCTGATAAGGACGCCTACCTCCGCAGGCTCAAGCGTATCGAGGGCCAGGTGCGCGGTATCGCCCGCATGGTCGATGAAGACAAATACTGCATCGACATCCTCACCCAGGTCGCGGCCATCAATAAGGCCCTGCACGCGGTGAGCATCGGCTTGCTCGAAGAGCACATTGCGCACTGCGTTGTCGGAGCAGCTCATGAATCCACCCAGTCCGGGGATTCCGCCGCCGTCGACGCGAAGGTCAAGGAAGCGACCGACGCGATCAGCCGACTGCTTCGTTGACGGTCCGCCGGCAGCCCCGCCGGCTCCGGGCAACCCTGCCGGGTGCCAGATCCCATTCCTCCCCGCTCTGCCGAGAAAGAGAACATCCCATGCAAACGACCATTAACATCACCGGTATGACCTGCGGCCACTGCGTCTCGTCGGTCATGGAGGAACTTTCCGGCGTGCCCGGGGTCGAGGGGGTCGATGTGCAGCTCAACGCCGGTGGGGTCTCCACAGCGACGATCACGGCCGACGTGGATCCCGATCCGGCAGTGCTGAGCAAAGCAGTAGAGACCGCCGGTTACACGGTCGTCGACAGCTGACCCTCACACCACCACAGCCTGCATCCCGAACGGGATCCCCACCGCACCCGTGCAGGGCACAGTTCACTTCCGCAGAGGAGTCGGCACGAGGATCTTCGGGGCGCCACTACTGTACTGAACCCCTGGCGCCGCCAGGCAAGCGGTAGAACAGGGCCAGCGAAGCAGTACTTCCCGACGTCGTCCAGCGGTGCCATCGAGCACCGCGCCTCACCAGAGGCACCTCACCCACAGCACGTCATCGAAGCCACGGCAAGGAACTAGACGCATGAGCACCGACACAGGCGTGGGCACCACCGCCGGACAGATCATCGATCTCGACATCGAGGGCATGACCTGCGCGTCCTGCGTAAGCCGGGTGGAACGTAAGCTCGGGAAAATCGAGGGCGTTCAGGCCTCGGTGAATCTCCCACTCGAGTCCGCGACCGTCACGGTACCCGAGGGCGTGAGCGTCTCCCAGATCATCGACACCGTCAACGCCATCGGTTACAAGGCGACCCTGCGCAGCGCCGGCCAACCGACTCAACAGCCCGCTACCGAAGCCACGGCAACACGCGTGGCCACCCCTGCAGGTCCTTCGTCTACTGGTGCCGGCGATGACACTGCCGGTGTAGCCGAGCCCGGCCACCGGGTCGGTCCGGGACCGGAGGGGAACGCGCCGTCGGGGCTAGGCGGGTTCGCCGAATCACGGGAAACCGTTGACGCCGCCACGTCCCGGGACGACGCGAAAGCCTCAGTCACGGAGAGAAAAATCAGGTCCCTGAAACGGCGCCTCATCATCGCAGCCGGTTTCACCATCCCGGTGACGATCATCTCGATGCTGCCGACAGCCCAGTTCCCGCACTGGGGGTGGGCTGCCCTTCTCCTCTCCCTGCCCGTGGTCACCTGGGCGGCCTGGCCGTTCCACCGGGCGGCCGCAATCAACGCCCGCCACCTCTCATCCACCATGGACACCCTGGTGTCCATCGGTGTCGCTGCGGCATTCCTGTACTCCACCTGGCAGCTCATCGCTGATCCAATGCTGACCGCCCACACCGGCATGGACATGAGCGCCCACAGCCTCTACTTCGAAGTGGCGGCCGTCGTCACAACCTTCCTGCTGCTGGGCCGGTTCCTCGAGGCCAACGCAAAACAGCGCGCAGGAAACGCGCTCAAAGCACTGCTGAACCTTGGAGCGAAGGAAGCAACCGTCCTGCGCGACGGGGTAGAAGTGAAAGTTCCGGCAGCATCCCTGACTCCCGGAGACGTCTTCGTCGTGCGCCCTGGCGAGAAGGTAGCCACCGACGGCTTCGTCATCGAGGGCCGCAGCGCGGTCGACACCTCCCTCATCACCGGTGAATCCGTTCCCACCGAGGTCGGCCCGGATGACACGGTGATCGGCGCGACGATGAACACCAGCGGACGCCTGCTGGTCAAAGCCACCAGGGTCGGCAGTGAGACAACCCTGGCGCAGATGGGACGCCTCGTCAGCGCCGCGCAGAGCGGCAAAGCACCGATCGCCAGGCTCGCTGACCGCATCAGCGCGGTCTTCGTGCCCATCGTTTTGCTCATCGCCGTCCTGACCTTCGTGATGTGGATGGTCCTCACCGGGGATACGGGCTCAGCGTTCACCGCGGCCGTCGCAGTCCTCGTGATCGCCTGCCCGTGCGCCCTTGGCCTGGCGACACCGGTCGGCCTGCTCACCGGAACCGGCCGGGGCGCGCAGCTGGGCATCCTCATCAAGGGGCCCCAGGTCTTGGAGGACACACGCACCGTAAATACGATCGTGCTCGACAAGACCGGGACCGTCACCACCGGCAGGCTTTCCGTCACCGCCGTCAGCCCTCTGGGTTCCCTGAGCGAGGACGACGTACTGGCCGTCGCCGGGGCTGTCGAAGCAGCCAGTGAGCACCCCATCGCTGAAGCCATAGCCGCCGCAGCAGCCCGTCAGGGCCGGCTCGCTGCCGTCGAGGACTTCACCAGCGCGGCAGGCGGAGGCGTGCGCGGCACCGTCAACGGCCGCACTGTAGTGGCTGGCACCGCGACCTGGCTGACCGAGAACAACATCACGATCACCGCTGACCACCGCGCTTCCCTGACTTCCCTGCAGGAAGCAGGAGCCACAGTGATCTGGGTCGCCCTCGACGGGACACCCGAAGGACTGATCAGCCTCTTCGACACCGTCAAGACCAGCTCAGCATCAGCCATCACCCGGTTCAAGGAACTCGGGCTCACTCCCATGCTGCTCACCGGCGACAACCGCGCAGTGGCTGAAAAAGTTGCCGCCGAGGTGGGCATCGCGCCCGAACACGTCATGGCCGAGGTGCTGCCTCACCAAAAAGTCGACGCAGTGAAGAAACTGCAGGACGCCGGAGCGACAGTGGCCATGGCGGGGGACGGCGTCAATGACGCAGCCGCCCTCGCCCAGGCGGACCTAGGCATCGCCATGGGTTCCGGCACGGACGTGGCGATCGAGGCAGCCGACCTGACGGTGATGGGAAGCAGCCTGGAACAGGTCGCCCAAGCCATCGAGCTCTCCCGCAGGACCCTGTCCACGATCAAGACCAATCTGTTCTGGGCGTTCTTCTACAATGCCGTCGGCATCCCCGTCGCCGCCCTGGGTCTACTCAACCCCATGCTGGCCGGCGCGGCCATGGCCGCCAGTTCCGTGCTCGTCGTCGCCAACTCCCTGCGCCTGCGCTCCTTCGGCACCACCCACAACACCACCCATAACACCACCCCCAACACCCCACAGAACACCGCATCAGAGGCTGGACCGAGGGCCACGCAGAGCACCGGAAGCCTCGAGCGATGAACGGGCCAACCCGTATTTCAGCGGTGACGCGGCCAAAAATCGGTGTGCTGCTCGTTAGCGCGCTGGGCATTTTCTGGCTCGCCGTCGCCTTCCAGCGCAGCTTCACTTTGCTGGGCGACCCGGACCTCGTGGCGAAGTCGGTGGGCGCCGCATACCTGCTAATACCGCTGATCTGCATATGGGCGCTCACCCACGAGTTCCGGTTCGGCTTCAGGGCACAGGCGATGGCGCGCATCCTCGAACGCGAGGGCGGACTGACCGTCGATGACCTGCCACGCTCCCCTGCTGGCCGGATCGACCGTAAAGCCGCCGATGAACACTTCCACCAGGCCAAGGCCGCCGCGGAACAGGCCCCGGATGACTGGCGCACCTGGTACCGGCTCTCCTGTGCCTACGACACCGCCGGAGACCGCAAACGCGCGCGGCAGGCACTGCGCACGGCAGCAACACTCCACCACGAAACAACTCAGCCTGCCTAACCGAGCCGCATACCCAGCCGTATACCCAGCCGTATACCCAGCCGTATACCCAGCCGTATACCCAGCCGCATACCCAGCCGCATACCCAGCCGCATACCCAGCCGCATACCCAGCCGCATACCCAGCCGCATACCCAGCTGCACAGTCAGCTGCATTGGCGGTGCCGCGCTTCCCCGCAGCACTTCGTTACCCACCCTGCGAACCTGCGAAACCTGCAGCTATAGAAGCCGGCGCCGTACTTCAGAACTGCCCATGATCATCCCCAGCCGGGTGGCCCACAGATCAGCCGGCTGGGCAGTGTTGATCCTGTGGAGTCGTGAGCTATCCGAGGGTTGCGGCGAGTTCCCGGCACGCTGTTTCACAGCGCCGGCACGCTTCGGCGCAAATCCGGCAGTGCTCATGCATCCCTGCGTGCTGCTCGCACTCATCCGCGCAGGCCTTGCATGCCACTTCGCACGCCAGCAGAATCGCGCGCGTGATGTTCGCGTCGTAACCGGTATGCCGTGACAGCACCCGGCCGGTCGTCGTGCAGATATCGGCGCAGTCAGCATTCGTACGAATACATTTGGTGAGTTCGGCAACCATCTCCTCGCTCAAGCACGCATCCGCGCACGCCGTACAGGTCTGCGCGCACTCGAAACAGGCCGCAATGCACTCGGCGAGCTTTTCCCGGTCAATACCACCAAGGTCCTTCGGATACGTCTCGAGCATAGAAGTGATGTGCGTCATGGAACTTCTCCTTCTTCGTCAGTCGAATTGATACAGACGGAGGTGAATGTGGTGATCATCTTCGGGCTCACCCCTGCCAGTGACGCTAGCCCCTGGTCCGCCCCGCAAGCGAGCAATATGAGTCGGACGGGAAGAACCAATAAACCTCTTGACAGATACCCCCTGGGGGTATAATTTTGGGGTTGTTGGACACGACACCAAGCCGCTCCCGCTGAAGCTGAACTCCAGAAGACTTCACCGCGGGGAGCCCAGTAGGTGCAGATGGCGTCCATCGGCGGTTCCTACATCCTCATGCCCCACTTCCGGAGGTTCTTCTCATGTGCAGCACACCCACTTCCACGTCCTCTCCCCTGACCCTTACCGAGAAAGAGCCTGCCGGTTGTGCTTGCTGCGCCCCACGGGACACTGCCACGCCTGCCCATCAGCCCAACCCGGAGGAGGCAGTGGCCGACTTCGCGCTCACCGGCCTCACCTGCGGTTCCTGCGCGTCCCGCGTCAGCGGTGCCGTCACTGCCCTTGAGGGAGTCCGCGACGTGCGGATCGACCTCGTCCCGGGCGGCACCTCGACGCTCAGCGTGATCAGTGCTGAACCCGTCAATTCATCAGCTATCGCATCGGCAGTGGAGAAAGCCGGCTACCGGCTCCTCGCCAGCTGATTCAGCGGGAGGACCCAGCACCATCAGGGCACCCAGGCGGTGCCAGGAGAGGTTTGATCATGACGAACAACGCACACCACCACAATCACCACCAGGGCTCCCCCAGTCCCACCGTCACGGAAGCTGCAGCCAACGGCAGCGATGATGCCCACACCACCCACGGTCAGGCCATGCCTCAGGCAGACGCCCACTCCGCTCTCGCCGAAACACAGCACCCCACCGGCCACACCGCCCACGCAGGGCACACTGGACATGCAGGTCCCGCCGGGCATTCGGGCGGGGCTGTGGATGAGGATCATCAGGTCCATGCGCATGGGGAGCATGCGGGGCACTCGACGGCGATGTTCAAGAACAAGTTCTGGCTCAGTCTGGTCCTCGCGATCCCTGTTGTGGCGTTCAGCCACATGTTCACCATGCTCTTCGGGTACATGCCACCGGAGTTCCCGGGCTCGACGTGGATTGCGCCGATCCTGGGCACGGTCATCTTCGTCTATGGTGGTGCCCCGTTCCTGAAGGGCGGGGTGACGGAGCTGAAGTCCCGGCAGCCGGGCATGATGCTGCTGATCGCGATGGCGATCAGCGTCGCGTTCATCGCATCCTGGGTCACCACGCTGCGGATCGGTGAGTTCGACCTGGACTTTTGGTGGGAGCTCGCCCTGCTGGTGGTCATCATGCTCCTTGGGCATTGGATGGAGATGCGGGCCCTCGGCTCGGCCGCAGGGGCCCTGGACGCCCTGGCCGCACTGCTCCCCGACGAAGCTGACAGGGTCACCGGCACTGGAACCAACGCAAGGGTCGAAACCGTCCCGGTCAGCTCCCTGGTTACCGGGGACGTGGTCCTCGTCCGTTCTGGTGCACGGGTTCCCGCGGACGGGCAGATCGTCGACGGGGTCGCGGAGTTCGATGAATCGATGATCACCGGCGAATCCCGCACCGTGTCCCGCACCATCGGTGAGACCGTCGTCGCCGGAACCGTAGCGACCGACAACGCCGTCCGAGTACAGGTCACCGCGGTCGGCGCGGACACCACCCTCGCCGGGATTCAGCGACTGGTCGCGGAAGCGCAAGCCTCCTCCTCGAGGGCGCAGGCCCTCGCGGACCGGGCCGCGGCCCTGCTGTTCTACTTCGCGCTCGGCGCCGGCATCCTGACGTTCATTGCGTGGATGCTCCTCGGCAGCCCGGATGATGCAGTGATCCGCACCGTCACGGTCCTGGTGATCGCCTGCCCACATGCCCTGGGCCTGGCGATTCCGCTGGTGATCGCGATCTCCACCGAACGCGCTGCGAGGGCCGGGGTGCTGATCAAGAACCGCATCGCCCTGGAACGCATGCGCACCATCGACGTCGTCCTGTTCGACAAGACCGGCACCCTCACTGAAGGACGACATGCCGTCACCGCGACCACTACGGTCACCGGTGTCAGCGAGGCCGAGCTCCTGGCCCTGGCGGGGGCAGCGGAGGCCGACAGTGAGCACCCGGTCGCCCGGGCCATCGTCACCGCCGCCCGAACCAACCCGGCAGCGGCGAACCTCGGCTACACGGGTACGGGGTTCGCGTCCATGACCGGGCGCGGTGTGCGGGCCGCTGTGAGCGGCCATGACGTCGCTGTGGGCGGACCGAACATGCTCAAAGAGCTCGGACTCGGCACGCCCGCGGACATCGCTGGGACGGTGCAGGAATGGGTTGGACGGGGAGCGTCCGTGCTGCATGTCATCCGCGACGGTTCCGTGATCGGTGCGGTCCGGCTCGAGGACAAGGTGCGGGAGGAATCCCGGGCCGCCGTGAAGGCTCTGCAGGACCGTGGGGTGAAGGTCGCGATGATCACCGGGGACGCACGGCAGGTCGCCGACGTCGTCGGTCAGGAGTTGGGCATCGATGAGGTGTTCGCCGATGTCCTGCCGCAGGACAAGGACTCCAAGGTCACCGAACTGCAGTCCCGGGGCCTGAAAGTTGCGATGGTTGGCGACGGCGTGAACGACGCCCCAGCCCTTGCTCGGGCCGAGGTCGGTATCGCGATCGGGGCGGGAACGGATGTGGCGATGGAGTCTGCCGGTGTCGTCCTCGCCGGGAACGACCCGCGCGCGGTGCTGGCGATGATCGACCTGTCCAGGGCCAGCTACCGGAAGATGATCCAGAACCTCGTCTGGGCCACCGGGTACAACGTGCTCGCCGTTCCTCTGGCCGCAGGGGTGCTGTCGTTCGCGGGGATCCTGCTCTCCCCGGCCGCCGGCGCGGTCCTGATGAGCGTGTCCACCATCGTCGTGGCCCTCAACGCCCAACTACTCCGCCGGATCAACCTCGACCCGGAACGGATCAGCACCACGGCCTAGCTCCCACGCCGGTCCTACCGCTGCCTGTCCACCGGCGTCCTCGCCCGCATCCAGCACTTATGAGAAGCGGCGGACACCGGTGGGAAGGCTGTGGCGACAGGGCTTACCCCGGGCACCACCAGTGCCGGTGGGTCGTTGGGCAGGGAGCGGGTGGAACAGTTGCACCAACGTGCACGGGCTGGCTTCCGGATACTGAAGGACATGCGAGCTGGGCCCCGGCAGGAATCCGCCGCTTGGCCTTATCGGGTGTCGGGCCCCTACTGTTGTTGTGGAGGTCAAACCTGATGCCGGCCCTGAGGGCGTACCCCGCCCGGGTATTATTTTGAGTTGAAGGATGGCTGAAGGATGAGGGGAGGGACGAACACACAGTGAAAGATTTGCTGCTCACCGTTCCTCAATTCCAGCGATCCTCCGCAACTGGAACCCTCGTGTCCTTGACATGGACCCTGCGGCTTCTGACTCTTTTGGTCGGGGTACTGGCGATGCACCTATGGATCAGCCCGACCATCGGTGAGCCAGCAGGCAGCACGGCTTCCACCCATACTGCTCCCGCTCACACCGTCGCTTCTGCACCCACCGCTTCGGAAGCCTCCGGGACCCTCGTGACGACCGAAACAGCCGCTCCGGATGCAGATATGCAAGCAGGCTCAGCAGTAGGTGCAGCAGTGATGGTCGGTTCCGCTGCGGATGGCCATGGCTCTGCCGACGGCTCCCTGTGTGAGCTCACCTGCCCGAACGGGCACTCCATGGTGGACGCCATGTGCATGATCGCACTGCTGATCATTGGTCTCGCAGGTTTCCTGGGGCTTCGTTCCGCGCTCCTACGAGGCACCCTGATCCGCCGCGGCCCCCCATCACTGGCTTTCTTTCCTCCTTTCAGAGCGCAAACAGTTTCCTTGGTTCAGCTCTCGATCAGTCGCACATAAACACTGGGAGGCCCCTTCGCGGCTTCCTCCTGTTCCCGCCTCACACGCCTGTGCACTTGTCGGCACTGTCATAGCCGGGCTCTCGCCTCAACACCATCCAGGTACCGCCTTTCCATCGGTACCGCCTCCCGCTCAGAACGAACCCTGCGCACGGACGGTATGAGTGGTGCCAGAGGACGCACAAAAGTAGCCGACGTCGTGGGAACACCGACCGATCATTTCTTTCCTGAACCCGTGTATTCACATACCGAAGGACTGTTCTCAT
>NZ_JBTNDF010000017.1:0-13104 GCF_054511115.1 Arthrobacter arabinosi | reverse complement strand
CTTAGGCATGTGAACATCCTTGCTGCGAGGACTAAATCCTCACAAGTCAGGAGTCAAGCAAAGCCGGGGCAGTCCCGCCGACAGGTAGAAGGTCCCCTGAGTCGTTGAGCGAGCCGATGTCCTCAACCACTGGCCTGTCACTTCCCGCCCCCATGGCACTATCCCCCTAAAGCTCTCCAAAGCTCTGACGCTATGCGGTCTCGGGTTGCCCGGCGACACGCCTCACCAAAGAACGGCTGAATCTAGCATTCGTCCGTTTTACTGGGGATCCACATACGGGCGGACTGCAATGACCAGAAGTGCTCCAACCCCATTGCCGACTGACTCACCCTGATACCCGCCGAAGACGCGCTCCACTTCCATGCCTACTTGCTCGAGCATGAGGCGGAGTTGGTCATGCGAGCGAAAACGCAACGGTCCACACTCGACTCGCTCGGTCCCGTCCGGTGCTATCTCGTGCGCACAAAAATCCACCAGCCCCGACTCTTCATCGACATGCGTGGTCTGGTACCAGTGCTCAACTTTTCCTTCGGGCAGGTCGACGATTCGATGACTGAGCTCCTTGGTCCATGCCTCCCAACCGCGGGCGTCCGGATCCCGCGCATCGAAAGCGAGACGACCGCCAGGCACGAGGTGAGCGGCGATGTCCCTGAAGGAACGGGCTAGTTCCGCGTCATCGAGGATTTCCTGAACGACGTTGGACGACATGATCGCCACGTCGAACCACGTACCGGCCGGAATCGCACGGGAGGTGCCATCAACCCACTGAACCTGGTCGGCGCCTGGTTTTGAGCGAGCTGCCCGAAGGGAAGGCTTGTCAGGATCGACTCCCATCACGCTGCACCCGGCCGCTGCCGCGGCCAACGTTAAGCCCCCGGTCCCACAACCGAGGTCCAGCGCGCGTGCACCGGGGATCTCGGTCAAGAAACCCAAGAAGAAGTCGTCACTTGGTCCCCAGTCATTCACAGCGTCGTACAGGTCCGAGGCGTGATTCTCAGTCATCAGACCCAAGGTAGTCGTTGCCGGCAGGAATCCGCTGAGGACGCACAGTAACTGATCCCCAACGGAGCGGTGGTGAAGCGCTAACCCGGCCATCCAGTCTTCAAAAAGCCCGCCATGTAGACGAAAAGTCACACATTGGAATCGCAGCTTGTCCCGTAACCGGTCGTATAAGTGACAGGAGTCCCGGATGCTCGTCGGCTACATGCGCGTGTCGAAGTCCGACGGATCGCAAACCACCGATCCGCAGCGGGATGCTCTGCTCGAGGCCGGCGTCGACGAGGCCCAGCTCTACGAGGACCTCGCCTCGGGCAAGAAGGACGACCGACCCGGGCTGACCTCCTGCCTGAAAGCACTCCGGGACGGGGACACGTTGATCGTGTGGAAGCTCGACCGGCTCGGCCGGAACCTGCACTACCTGGTCAACACGGTCCACGATCTCACCGCCCGCGGCGTCGGGTTGAAGGTTCTGACCGGACAGGGTGCCGCGATCGACACCACCACCGCTGCGGGAAAGCTCGTGTTCGGAATCTTCGCCGCCCTCGCCGAATTCGAGCGGGAGTTGATCTCCGAGCGGACCGTCGCAGGTCTTGCCTCAGCTCGAGCTCGCGGCCGGGTCGGCGGTCGACCGTTCACGATGACGCCGGGGAAGGTCCGCTTCGCGATGGCGTCCATGGGCAAAGCCGACACGAACATCGGCGAACTCTGCAAGGAGCTCGGCATCTCCCGCCAGACGCTCTACCGACACGTCTCCCCCACCGGCGAGATCCGCCCGGACGGCGAACGCGTGCTCAAGAAGAAGTGAGCACAGCTACGCCCTCTGCACCGGGACCTATTGCCGAAAAGTCAGCTGGTGCAGAGGAGTACGAGAACCTGACTGCTCACACTCGTCTGCACAGACACTGGAACCACGCAGCTTGTCGTGCAGAGGACTGCGAGAAACGACACTCCGAGGGCTCAGCTCCGGAATGTAGCAAATACGTTCGTATGCGGCTCGATTTCGATCGATGCTGATGCTGCCAGCAACGGTCCCCGTACTGCCCACGTCCGACCGTTTAGGGTCATGCGGAAGGCATCACCGCCGACGTCTCCGGTTGTACGCGCAGCGGCGTCCTTCAGCGCGGGCAGTTCCACGGCGAGTGCTTTGCCGCGGGCGATGGCGCTGTCCTTGCGCCGGCTGAGCGCTGCCTGGTTGCGGTGCCAGCCGCGCTCAAGGCGCTGCAGGCGGTCAGTTCCTGATCGGCTTTGGACTTCTTCAGGTGGACGTGCCTAGCCTCCTTGATGCCGGAAATTTGCACGAAATCGGTGCATGTTAGCCTCGACGCAGCTCGATATCCAGGGCGTCTCGCCCTACCCTAGCCAGCGCGGCATTCACGGCTCCGGTCAACACAATGTCGCCTGCAAGGGAGGATGCCACCACTCGGGGCGGGAAGTGCGACGTCGCAGCGACCTTCGCTTCGATTTGCTCCGCCAGACGGGCGATGGACGGTGCCACCGCACCGCCGATGACCACGGTGTCCGGGTTGAGCAGCGACGCGAGTGTCGAGATGACGTGGGATAGTCGTTCCGCCAAGCGCTCCACGATCTCGACCGCAACGGCATCGCCGTCCGCTGCTGCTGCGAACACCGCCTCAGCGGCCGGTCCGTTTTTCTCCGAGCGGCCCTGCGATAAAACCGTAGTCCGGCCTGCCGCAATAGCTTCAGCCGCCCATGCCCGCGCCAGCGGTGCAATGGCTTCGGGGCTGCCTACACCCTTCACGAGGTCTAGGTAGCGCATCTCGCCGCCACCTCCCAACGATCCATGCAGGAGGTGACCGTCCTCGATGATGCCCGCACCGAACCGTTCGCCGGCCAGGAGCACCAGGAAGCTTCCATCCGGGTCAACGGTGCCGTTGTAACGTTCCGCCAGCGCGGCAAGGTTCGCATCATTCTCAATGAAGGACATCCACTGCGGATGTTCGGCCAGTACGGCTGCCTGATCAACGGCCATCCGTTCCCAGAATGGGTTACCGGTCGGGATGGTGCCGCGGCGGCTGACCGGCGCGGGGATGCCGAAGCACACGGACAGAACGTGCCGCGGATCGATGCCGCCGTCGTCGAGCACTGATTTTATGGCGCGTTGCAGCGCAGCAGTGCGCGGGACTGGATCGGGATTGTCGATGTCGGCGACGAACGGTGCGCGACCACGGCCGACTAACTCGCCGCGCAGGTTGGCGATGACACTGCGGATGCCGCTGTACCCGGCGTCGATGCCGATGACGAAGCCCGCCCGGGCGTCAAGGGCGAACTGTCGGGCGGGTCTGCCCTTGCCGGTGGCGGTGCGCGCGGGCGCCTCAACAATCCATCCGTCACGGAGCAGGTCATCACAGACGCCGAGGACGGTTGCGCGGGTGAGGGACGTTGAGCGGATGAGTTCATTCGCCGTAATGGTGCTGCCCGGTGGGACCCGCCAGATTGTGTTCAGGATCAGCCGCGCATTGGAGCGCCGCAGCATGTTGGTCGACGACGCTCCTTCGGAGACCACGCGTCGTTCGGTTCCGGCTACATCTACCACTTCAGCTACCACTCTTGACTCTCCCAGCTTCACCCCTCAACATAGGTGAAGACATAAATGTATGTCATAAATGTATTCCTGAGAACCAAGCAAAGGAGCTTGCATAGGCCGCTCCCTAACCGGCTGCACCCGCAGCGACGTCGGCGCCGTCGGTCGCCAGGCTGATACCAGTTCTGGACAGGCGCCTCTCATTGAGCCCTGCTGTCAGGACCGTAACTTCCTCTAAAACTCTTAGTTCCTTGATGCCTTGACCTGGTGTCATGCGTCGCTTCAACAATTTCGATTATCAACCCAGCAAACCACTAGGGAGCACTATGCGTAACACTGTCCGGTCGTTCGCCGCCATTGCCGGCATCTCATTTCTCATCACCGGATGCTCCAGTGGTGGCGGTGGTGAAGCGACTCCGACCGAGTCAACCGGGTCCACTCAGTCTGCCGGTGAAAGCGCCGCGCCTGCTGTTCGCGGCGATGAGGACCTCATCATTTGGGCCGACCCGGTCCGGATTGAATACATCCAGAAGATCGCAGACGCCTACGCGGAGGAAAACGGCATCACGGTCGGCGTCCAGGGGATCGTCAATACCCGTCAGGATTTCATTACGGCAAACTCGGCGGGCAATGGGCCTGACGTTGTCGTCGGTGCTCATGACTGGATCGGGCAGCTCGTGCAGAACGGCGCCGTCGACCCGCTCCAGCTCTCACCGGACGCCCTGGCCGGGTACTCCGAAACGGCGGTCGATGCTTCCACCTATGAGAACCAGCTGTACGCATTGCCGTATGCGGTGGAGTCAGTCGCCCTGTACTGCAATACCGAGTACGCCCCGGACACCTACGCCTCCATCGAGGACGTCATAGCAGCCGGTCAGCCGGCAGTCGATGCGGGTACCTTGGACGTTCCGCTCATCGTGCAGCAGGGCGAACCGGGCGACGCGTATCACATGCAGCCACTGTTCACCTCAGCCGGCGGGTACGTCTTCGGCCGTGACGCGGAGGGCAACTACGATCCGACCGATCTGGGGTTGAACAAGCCCGAATCGATCGCGGCGGCCGAGAAGATTGCCTCACTGGGCGAAACCGGAGCGGACACCATCCGCCGGTCAATCAGCCCCGATAACTATCTCTCGCTGTTCACCGAAGGCCGGGCGGGTTGCATGGTGTCAGGCCCGTGGGCGTTGCCCGACGTCAAGGAAGCGTTGGGGGAGAACTACTCGATTCAGCCCGTTCCGGGCTTCGCGGGCATGGAGCCGGCGGAACCGTTCATGGGCAGCCAGGGTTTCATGGTCGCATCCAACGGCCAGAACAAGGCCTTCGCTCAGGAGTTCGTCGCCAACGGTGTCAACAACGAAGAGGCCATGCAGGCATTGTTCGAGGCGAGCAACCAGCCGCCGGCCATGGAATCAGTACGCGAAGGCGTCACCGATGAGGACGTGCTGACATTCGCCACCGCAGCGGACCAGGGCGCTCCGATGCCAGCGGTTCCCGCGATGGCTGAAGTGTTCGCCCCACTCGGCCAGGCATGGTCAGCGATTATCGGCGGCGCCGATCCGACCGAGACGATGAACCAGACCCACGAGACGATCGCCCAGGCCATCGCCGGTCAGTGACATCCGCTCACACCCGTGGCCGGGCCGACTGGCCCGGCCACGGGTGCCACGGGACCCTCAACGGCCCCATTTTTTTGACCCGTAGAGGTTTCTGAAGCGACTTTGGAGCGTGACGGCGTGAACCAGCGTGTAGCAAGCAGGGCAGTGAAAAAGGCACGCAATGGTGACCTTGGCAGCACAAAAGGAGGATCCAGCGGTGTAGTGGGACTGCTGGTCAAGATCGTCGCTCTCGGCACGATCATCGGGTTGGCGGTCATGCTGACCCCGGCCCTGGTAGGGACCGGGCAATGGGCCTTCCTCATCGTCATTTGGGGCATCGTCGCCTTGCTCGCTGTAACGTATGCGACCCGCCGGTTCATCCCGGCCAAATACCTTGTCCCAGGCACGCTCCTGCTGGTGCTGTTCGTGGTGTACCCGATCCTCATGACGTTCCAGCTCTCGACGACGAACTACGGGGACGGGACACGCACCACGAAGGAAGTGACGGTCTCCCGGATCATCGGGAACGCAGCACAACAGGTCCAAGGTGCCAAAACATTCGGGCTCTCTGTCGGCAGCGAAGGCACAGCCACCTCCGGCCCCTACACCTTCCTCCTCGTCGATACCGCCACGAACGACGTTTTCGCCGGCACACCGGACGGGCTCAGTGAGCTGGACCCAGACACTGTCACGGTAGAAGACGGCGTCATCACCGAAGCGGAAGGGTTCACTCTGCTGGACCGCCGCCAGATCAACGAGTTCAGCCAGCAGGGCGGTGACCTCGAGGGATTCGCCGTGCCGACCGAGGATGGCGTCATCACGGCCCAGGGGTTCAGCGCCGTCGAACTGTTCTCGCCGCTGGAATACGACGAAACCACGGATACGATCACGAACACCGAGACCGGTGTCGAGTACACGCCCGTCCAGTCCGGGGACCGGAAGTTTTTCACCAGCGCTGAGGGCGAGCGTCTCTCCGACCAGTCCTGGGGTGAGAACGTCGGCATGGGCAACTACGTGCGGGCTTTCACTGACCCACGCATCAGCAGCGACTTCGTCGGCATCTTTATTTGGACGCTCGTCTTCGCCGTCCTGTCCGTGGGCACCACCTTCGCGTTGGGACTCTTCCTCGCCACGGTCCTCAACGACGCCCGGGTGCGCGGCCAGAAGGCGTACCGGTCGATCCTGCTCCTGCCCTACGCAATCCCCGGGTTCATCGCACTGCTGGTGTGGTCGAGCTTCTTCAATTCCGAGTTCGGGCTCATCAACAACATGCTGAACCTCGACATCAACTGGCTCGGCAACCCGTTCTGGGCGAAAGTCGCCGTCTTGCTGGCCAACCTCTGGCTGGGATTCCCGTACATGTTCCTGGTCTGCACGGGTGCACTGCAGGCCATCCCGTCGGACTACAAGGAAGCCGCGTCGCTGGACG
Source organism: Arthrobacter arabinosi (assembly GCF_054511115.1). Classification (NCBI taxonomy): domain Bacteria; kingdom Bacillati; phylum Actinomycetota; class Actinomycetes; order Micrococcales; family Micrococcaceae; genus Arthrobacter; species Arthrobacter arabinosi. The sequence continues at coordinate 6,539 of NZ_JBTNDF010000017.1, read as the reverse complement.
GCGCGACCGGCTGGACGAACTTCAGCAAGATCACCTTCCCCCTGCTGTTGGTCTCGATCGCGCCTCTCCTGGTGGCCGCCTTCGCCTTCAACTTCAACAACTTCAACGCAATCTTCCTGCTTACCGAGGGCGGGCCATTTAGCCCGGACAACCCGACCGCCGGCGGCACGGACATCCTGATCAGCTACACGTACCGCCTGGCGTTCGGTGGCGGTGCGCAGCAGATCGGCTTCGCCTCGGCGATCTCGGTGATCCTGTTCATCATCACCGGTGTCCTCGCCGCACTGCAATTCCGTGCCACCCGGGCACTCGAGGAGGTTGGCTAACATGACACAGGTAAACCCACAGGCCGGTCAGGTTGTATCACCGTCCGATCTCACCGACCCCGCCCAGCGCGGCAAGCCCTTCAAGAGCTCGCAGGCGAACAAGGTTCCTCGCGGCCGATGGTTCAAGGAAGTCGGCTGGCGTCACCTCGTCGGCATCATCGCGATCGTGTACGCCGTCATCCCGGTCCTGTACATCCTCTCGGCGTCCCTGAACCCCGCCGGCAGCGTGTCAGCGGCCTCTATCCTGCCGCGGGCCATCAGCTTCGAAAACTATGCCGCCCTCTTCAACGACCCGGGGCGCCCGTTCGCCCGCTGGTTCCTCAATACCCTCATCGTGGCGGTCGTTGTCGTGATCGTGTCGCTCTTCTGCAGCGCACTGGCCGCGTACGCGTTCTCCCGCTTCCGTTTCAAGGGCCGGCGCGGCAGTCTCCTCACACTGCTGCTGATCCAGATGTTCCCGCAGTTCCTTGCCGCCGCGGCACTGTTCCTGCTGTTCACGCAGGTTGGTGAGGTGATGCCGGCCATCGGTCTGGACACCCTCGCCGGATACATCATCGTGCTCCTCGGAGGCGCGCTGGGACAGGTGTGGCTGATCAAGGGTTTCTTCGACACGATCCCGCGCGAACTCGACGAAGCCGCCCTCATGGACGGGGCCACCCACACCCAGCTGTACTTCAAGATCATCCTGCCGCTCGTCACCCCGATCCTCGCTGTAACCGGGTTGCTCTCCTTCATCGGTGTCCTCGGCGAATTCATCCTCGCGTCGATCTTCCTGCGTGACACCGAGATCAAAACCCTCGCCGTCGGACTGTACGGACTCCTCGACGCCGACCGGACCAACAATCTCGGGATCTTCGCCGCAGCAGCCGTACTCACCTCCATCCCGGTCATCCTGCTCTTCCAGTACCTGCAGAAGTTCATCGTCGGTGGTATCACCTCAGGGGCGGTGAAAGGCTGATGGAAATCCTCGCAGCACACACGAAGGACCAGATTCGCGCGTCACACCACCTGCTCCACCAGCCACACCACGACGGATCAGCACTGTATGTCCCGGAGCAGGCCCCCTCCCTGGGGGACGTTGTCCCGGTGCGCCTCTTCGTACCCCGCGGCCCCGACGGGACACCAGGGGCGACCGCGGTCACACTACGTGCGGTACACGACGGCGAACCACACCTCGAAACCGCTGAGCCGGAGGCCAGTGACACGGCCGGAACGTGGTGGAGGGCACCGCTGCGGGTGGTCAACCCGGTGACCCGGTACCGGTTCCTGCTGACCGGGCCCCCCGGATCCTTTGCCGGTGCGTACACCTGGCTGAACGCCACCGGAATCCACCGCCGGGAGGTCACGGACACCGCGGACTTCCGGGCTGTCGCGCATCCCCCGGTGCCCGACTGGGTTTCCGACGCGGTGGTCTACCAGGTGTTCCCGGACCGGTTCGGACGCTCGACCGCCGCCGACACCAGGACCCTCCCGGCCTGGGCCAAACCCGCTGGCTGGGACGACGCAGTCATCCACCAGGGACCGGATACCCCCTTGCAGTTCTTCGGCGGGGACCTGGCCGGAATCGTCGAACACCTCGACCACCTCGTCGAACTCGGGGTGACGGTGCTGTACCTCACACCGATCTTCCCGGCCCACAGCAACCACCGATACGACGCCTCCACGTTCGACCACGTCGACCCGCTCCTCGGCGGGAACGAGGCATTCACGGACCTAGTACGGGAAGCTCACGCCCACGGCCTGCGCGTGATGGGAGACCTCACACCGAACCACACCGGCAACTCCCACGAGTGGTTCCTCGCCGCGCAAGCCAACGCCGAAGCACCCGAGGCCGAGTACTACTTCTTCGAGAGGCACCCCGACCAGTACGCCAGCTGGTTCGGACTGCCGTCACTGCCCAAACTCGACCACTCATCGACCGCGCTGCGCCGGCGCATGTACGAGGGGCCCGATTCCATCGTCGCGCACTGGCTCACGGCAGGGCTCGACGCGTGGCGGATCGACGTGGCGAACATGACCGGCAGGCACGGCGCGCAGGACCTCACCCACGACGTCGCCCGTACCCTGGTCACCACAGCCCGCCAGACGAGCCCGGAGGCGTGGGTGCTCGCCGAACACGGACACGACGCCGGCCCGGATCTCCAAGGTGATGGCTGGCACGGCACTATGGACTACGCCGGATTTACGCGGCCTGTCTGGACGTGGCTGGGCGGGGCCGAAACCTCCACCCGCCCGTTCTTCGGCCAGCCAGCGGCATCCCCTGTCCTCAGTGGCGTCGACGTCGTCACGGGGATGCGCGAGGTGCACGCCGTGATGCCCTGGCGGGCGCAAGCCGCGTCAACGCTCCACCTCGACTCCCACGACCTGCCCCGGTTTCGGACCGCGGCCGGCGGCGACGGCTCCGGGGACATCTCCGAGCGGGGCCGTGAGAAACACCTGGTGGGGTTGGTGCTGCAACTCACGATGCCCGGCGTCCCGTCGATCTTCGCTGGTGATGAGATCGGCCTCACCGGAGTCGATGGTGAGCACTCACGCACGCCTTTTCCCTGGCACCGCCGCGAGGAGTGGGACCAGCTGACGTTGGACGCCTACAAAGCCTTGATCGCATTGCGACACCGGCACGTCGCACTACGCCACGGGGGCCTGCGCTGGGTGCACGTGGACGACGATTCGATGACCTACCTGCGCGAGCACGCCGACGAACGCATCCTCGTGCACACCGCCCGCGCGGACCACCGACCGGTGACCCTGCCCCTGAGGGCCCTCGGCGTCGGATCGGTAAGCCACCTGGTTCCCCTCCTCGGCGAACCCGGTACCTCGGTCGACGCCGATAACGTGCAGTTGCCGGCCGGCGGACCGGCAGCCCATGTATACCGGCTTCCCTCGGTTCCCTGACAGCAGAAAGGCGATCTTCATGTCAACCGAGAGGATAAGCGAGGAACCACAGACCTGCCCGCACTGCGGCCAGCTCCTGCATGAAGAGCCCATCATCATCGACCACGCGCTACGCGTCGGACTGGCCTGCACCCAGCACGGCGTCGCAACCATCACAGAGCCCTTCACCATATAACCGTTAGCAAAAACAAACGGTTCACCTCGTCCCCTTGGTGCTTGTCCACCCACCATGCGCTTTTACACAGGCCCACCCCCTGCAGCGGCTTTTCCCAAGTGTGCTGGGTCGCCAGCACATTGGTGTTTTCTGCAACCTAATGGCCAAGGACCCATCCTCGCGAATTACATCCTGCGCTCAGTGGGGTCTGTGGAGCATCAATGGCCAGTCCAAACCCACCCAAAATAGATATCAACCGAAAAGAACAGGACCACCCTTTGACCACCACCGCCACCCCAGCAAAGTCCTTCGAATCCGAGCGCATGGCTGATCCGAACTGGTGGCGTCAAGCCGCGGTGTACCAGATCTACCCGCGCAGCTTCGCCGACTCCAACGGTGACGGCATCGGCGACATCAAAGGCATCACCGCAAAAATCCCGTACCTGAAGTCCCTGGGAATCGACGCCGTATGGCTGAGCCCGTTCTACCCTTCAGCGCTGGCTGATGGTGGCTATGACGTTGATGATTACCGCAACGTGGACCCCAGACTGGGAACGCTCGAAGACTTCGACGCGATGGTCGCTGCCCTGCATGCCGCCGGTATCAAGCTGATGGCAGACATCGTGCCCAACCACTCATCTGACCGGCATGAATGGTTCAAGGAAGCCCTCGCGTCACCAAAGGGCTCCGCTGCGAGAGACCGCTACATTTTCCGCGACGGTAGGGGAGAAAACGGCGAGCTACCGCCGTCGGACTGGGACTCTGTCTTTGGCGGACCGATCTGGGACCGCATCACCGAACCCGATGGCACCCCGGGCCAGTGGTACATGCACATCTTCGCCAAGGAGCAGCCGGACTTCAACTGGGACAACCCCGAAGTCCGTGATGACTTCCTGAAGACCCTGCGCTTCTGGTCCGACCGCGGGGTGGACGGCTTCCGCATCGACGTCGCCCACGGCATGGCGAAGGACCTCTCCGAGCCGCTGCCGTTGAAAGCAGAATTGGAAGCACGAGCCGGAGCCGACGGATTCATCGATGGTTCACACCCGTTCTGGGACCGCGACGAGGTCCACGAGGTGTATGCCGAGTGGCGCAAACTTTTCAACGAGTACACCCCGCCGCGCACAGCCGTTGCCGAGGCCTGGGTCCACGAGACACGCCGGGCCCGCTACGCCAGCCCCGAAGGGTTGGGGCAGGCCTTTAACTTCGATCTCCTACTAGCAGACTTCGAGGCACCGACGTTCAAGAAGGTCATCACGGATAACCTCATCGCGGCAAAAGAGACCGGGGCGTCCTCGACCTGGGTGTTCTCCAACCACGACATGGTCCGCCACGCCACCCGCTACGGTCTGCCCAAAGGCACTGACACACCAGCCCAGGGAACCAATGCGGCTCAGGACGTGACTGCGACCGAGCCCAGGGGCCAGGACGGCAAGGCCTGGCTGCTGGCGGGCGGGCCTACCGGCGAACTGGACGTGACCTCTGGCCTGCGCCGCGCCCGCGCCGCATCCCTGCTAATGCTTGCCCTGCCTGGTTCGGCTTATCTGTACCAGGGAGAGGAACTGGGCCTGCAGGAAGTCGCGGAGATTCCAGACTCGGAGCGGCAGGACCCCGCGTTTTTCCGCAACAAGGGCATCGAAGTCGGGCGTGACGGCTGCCGTGTGCCCCTGCCATGGACGACGAAAGGCCCCTCCTTTGGATTTGGAGACGGCGGAGCACACCTGCCGCAGCCGCAGTGGTTCAGTAAGTACGCAGTGGAGGCGCAGGACGGCACGGAAGGCTCAACCTTAGAGCTCTACCGCACCGCCTTGAGGCTACGTCGCGAGCTCCAAACTGATGAGGAATTGGAGTGGGTCGAGACCGGTGATCCCGAGGTACTGCACTTCCGTCGCCCGGGCGGCTGGCAGTCGATCACCAACTTTGGGGACACTCCCGTCGATCTCCCCTCCGGAACCGTGCTGATCAGCAGCGCACCTCTTGAGGGCGGCAGCCTGCCGGCAGACATCACGGTGTGGGTGCGTTGACGCAGGCATGAGTAGCACTCACCGTCGGCAGGGTCGGCCTTGCTACTGGCCTCGTTCCTTCGGGTTGCGGCTAGGACGTCCTGCCGACGGCAGGCCCTGCGCCGGTGGAGCCGCGCACTACAAGATCGGCTTGGAATAGCATGTCTGTACGTGTGGCCTGGTCACCGGCCAGTTCCGTAACCAGCGCATGGACGGCGGCCTCCGCCATTCCAGCGATATTTTGCCGCAGGGTGGTCAGCGGTGGGTTGGTGAAGGCCATGAGCGGCGAGTCATCGAATCCGATCACCGAGATATCCTCGGGTACGCGGAGCCCGCGCGTCTGTGCGGCCCGCACCGCTCCAAGGGCCATGACGTCCGAGGCACACACGATGCCCGTATGGCCGCTGTCGATGAGTTTGTTCGCCGCGCTCTGTCCGCCCTCGATGGTGAACATGCTGGAGGCGACGTGAGGATCCGCGTCGTGCTCGCCGAGGAAATCGGCGAGCCCGGAGCGGAACCCCTCCATCTTGCGGCGGCTCGGGATGAAACGGTCGGACCCGGTCGCGAAACCGATACGTTGATGGCCTTGCGTCGCGAGGTGCCGGACGGCGGTCCGGATCGCCGTAGCGTCATCGTTCGAGACAGACGGCGCGTCGATTTCTGCCCGGGCCCCGTTCACCAGCACGAAAGGAACACGGCCGCGTAACCGCCGGTAGCGCTCTATTCCCGCTCGACCGTCAGCGTGCGCCGCACACACGAAGATGATGCCGCTTACGCCCTGGTCGAGCATGAGTGCCACGTACTCGTCTTCGGTGATGCCGCCGCCCGGCAGCGTGCACAAAGCTGGAATGTAGTCATTGGGTGCCAGCAGGGCGGCGATGGCCCCGGCGAAGGCGGGGAAGATCGGGTTTACGAGATCCGGTACGACGACGCCGATCTGCCCTTTCGAGCGCCCCGCTGTCCTAGCGGGCCGCTCGTACCCGAGATTGTCCATCGCAGTAAGGACAGCCTGCCGAGTTTCCTGGGAGGCTCCTCCCTTCCCATTAAGAACACGTGAGACGGTGGGGACGCTGACGCCCGCGCTGGTCAAGCCCCTGGGAGTGGTGTAGCGCTGCGTGATCCCTCGCGGGGTTAAGCGGTCAGTGCGGGGCGGGCCTCCTT
>NZ_JBTNDF010000016.1:0-14584 GCF_054511115.1 Arthrobacter arabinosi | reverse complement strand
CGGTCTCTTGACCCCACCGGCGGTGGCAGAGCACGCTGGGTGATCAGGTGGAAACCCGCACTCAACGCGTTCGCGATAACCTTCGCCGGACGATTCGAGAAAACAACTTACTGATGAAACGCCGGACCCCACACACCGTTTATCGGACAGTCCCACCGTCCACGAGACACTTCCATCTGTGAGCCGTGATGTGAGTTTTCGTGGAGATGGCGGGGTTCTATCGATCAACTTGGCGGGGTCTGTTGCTGTGGTGACGCCAAGAGAGTGTCGTATGGGGCGAGACTGGGAGGCGGCCTCGTATCCAACGGGAGTCCTTGGACGACCTTCTCCACGAGTGCTGTCGCAGCGTCTGTCTCGCTATTGCGGGCCCGGAGGTAGGTGTAGACGGTTTCCCGGCTGATCCCGAACTCTCGGGCGAGGACCGCTTTGGGCACGCCGGCGTCGGCTTTCCGGCACAGTTCAGCCGCCTGCTCCGGGCTCAGCGATGGGGCGCGTCCCTTGTAGGCGTTTCGTTGTTTCGCCAGGACGATCCCTTCGCGTTGGCGCTCACGGATGAGGGAGCGCTCGAACTCCGCGAACGCACCCATCACATTCAGCAGCAGGGTCGCCATTGCGTTGTCCTCACCGGTGAACAGCAAGTTCTCGTGGACGAACTCCACTCGGACCTTCTTCCCGGTGAGCCGGCGGACGATACTGCGCAGGTCCTCAAGATTCCGGGCGAGCCGGTCCATGGAGTGGACCACCACGGTGTCGCCGTCTCGCACGAAACCGATCAGGTCCTCCAGTGCCGGCCGGTTCTGGTCCTTGCCCGAGGCGTGGTCGGTGAACACACGATCGAGGACCACCCTGTCCAGTTGGCGGACGGTCTTCTGATCGAGAGTGCTCACCCGTACATAGCCAACCCGCTGCCCTGTCACTGACACACCTTCCGTTTTCGACGCTCATGTCAGGTTGAACTCTAGACCTGAGGACAAGGCTGTCTATCAAAGCGAAAAGTGATCCTAGACGGACACTTTGTGCCAACGGACCTGACGTGGGGTTGGGGTGTACCCCAGACCGACAGCAACCCCGCCACCCCAGGGCAGAAAAAGTTCGCCTCTCTCGTGAAAGTTCACAGCCTCCGGGGGATGTCTTTGAAGGAGCGCGCGATGCGCCACCGCTCGATAGCCTGCTCCGAGCGTGGTCCGCGTGCCGGGATTCGTGAACCCCTTCCTGAACCCGTCATCGGCTGCGAGACTCACAGGCAGTGGACTCCTACACAGGGCCCCAATTAGACCAACCACAACCACAAGGTCACTCCCGATGGGTGAAGCGCGGCATCACCTCGGTACTGCAGTGTGAAGCTGTCGTGACCTCTCGGACTACCCGGTGATACGAAAAGCGGACGCCGGCCACGCCGATGGTCGATGTCATGCAGTGTTCGTCAAGGTCAAGGTCAAGGTCAAGGTCAAGGTCAGGGTCAGGGTCAGGGTCAGGGTCGAGGACGTGGAGGGGTGCCGGGTGCAGGCGAGCAGGATTATCAGATGAGGGACGTTACGGTGTTCCTTCTTGAAGATCATGAGCTGGTGCGGTTGGGACTACGAGAGCTGCTGGAAACGCAAGGATGCGTGATTGTCGGCGAGACCGGGTCCGCCGAGGAAGCCACACGCCTGATTCCGCTCCTGGCACCTGATGTCTCGATCCTGGATGTGCGGCTCCCGGATGGAACGGGGATCGAGGTGTGCCGGGATGTGCGCGCCATCGACCCGTCCCTATGCTGTGTCATCCTGACCAGTTACGACGATGACGTGGCGGTACGAGGTGCGCTGGTGGCCGGGGCTTCGGGGTACATCCTGAAGGAGATCCGTAACTTCGATCTGGTCGGGAAAGTCCGTCGGGCCGCTGCGGGAGAGTCTTTGTTCGAGCCGGGGATGAGGGAGCGCATCATCGCCGGGCTGCATGAGGCGCCGGAGGACGATGGGCGACTTACCTGCCTGACGACGCAGCAGAGAAGAGTTTTGACGCTGGTTGGGGAGGGCCTGTCGAACCGGCAGATCGCCGTTGAATTGGTGCTGGCCGAGAAGACCGTCAAAAATCACGTGTCCTCGATCCTGGCGAAACTGGGCTTTCAGCGTCGATCCCAGGCCGCCGTCTACATCGCCACGGTCATCGACTCCGGCCGCTAGGCAATGAGCCCGTCCGGTAAACGGTGGGGGCCGGGTGTTGGGGTTATCAGGTGGTGTCGTTGATGAGCCACCAGATGTCGTCCAGGGTGTATCCGCGGTGCTGGGTTCGGCTGGCGGTATGGGCGTGGTCGGCTCGCATGGCGACACCCGTGTAGGCCCAGTCCTCGATGGTGGCCTGGCTGTCGGCGGCGTAGCGGACCCATAGTGCGTCGTGCCTGTCGCGGGGGAGCCGGATGATGGCCCCGTACGGGCCGCGGAAGTCGTCCTCGGGTCCCTCGAAGCGGATCGTCAGGTAACCGTATCCGGCCTGGACGGACTCCAGGCGTAGTCCGCTCATCCGAGGACACTTCGCGAATGCGTCCTTCGCGGCCCGGACGTAGTCCTCGGGCCCCGGACCGGGCTCCGGGCCGGTCTGTGAGCCGAGCTGCGGGTCTAGTTCTTCCATACCGATCAGTGTCGCTCACCGCTTGATCCGGGGTAGGAACCGACCCGAGGATTTGCTCCCGGCCGACCATAACTGTAGGAAGGAGAGCCTTATCATCTGTCAGGCTAAGGGCGTGCCCGAAGGCACATGGTGGCCGGGGGCCTTAGTCGAGGTTGGTTTCGCTCCATAATGGGTGCATGGGGATGGATCAAGTACATCGCAGGGTACGACGCCGGATGTCGGGGATGTCGGGGATGTCGGGGTGGTTGGGGGTGCATCGGGCCGCTGTCCCGGCACTGGTGGCGTTACTGATGATCGTCGTGGCGTGGACTGTTGGTGCCTATGGCGGGCTCCGGTATCTGCAGGACGCATCCTCACCGATGGCGATCCTGGGCGGTCTGTACCTGATGCTGGCAGGGATGGGCGTATCCGTTGTCATCGCTGTCGTCGCGGTGCACTATCTCATCGGTCACTTTTCGCAGTCCAGGGAGCCCCTGGACCGTCCCTGAACAGGTAATGCCGGCATCTGCAGATGACATCGGTTCGTCGTGAGGTAGTGGCTGACGGGGCCCGCCTGAGGGGTTGGTCGAAGAAGCGCGCGGATGGGCCCGTTGGCAGGGTCGGTAGGGTCGGTTGGGCCGGTGGGTGTTGATAGGCTCGGAGCTGTCTGTCGGGATGAGGTCAAGCAGCTGGCCCCGCTCAAGGTTTGTACGATGATCGGCACCCGTTTTCATGTCTCGTCCCAGGCTTCCGCGTCCTTCTCCTGATCCTGCTGCAGCACACACTTCTCAGGGATCCTCCGGTGGCAGGCGTGGCACGCCACCGGGCAGTGCGGTCCCCCTCGCTAATCGTCCGCCACCATCTGGTACCCCAGCTCCTTCACGGAGGCCAGGACCTCAGAGGGCTCCGGTATCCGACAACGCCGCATTAGAGGGGCCTAGGCCCCTCCTGGATCAGGTGGGTGCCTTCGCGTACATCATCGACACGGCCACACTGACCTGGGACGAGGGGATGTACGCGATCCACGGGTATGAGCCCGGAGACATCGTGCCGACCCTCGAACTTGGGTTCGCGCACGTGGGGCCCGCCTACCGCGAGCAGGCTCGGGCACTAGGAGATGAGGCCCTGACCGCCGGCGGAGCGATTGCCTGGTACTACACGCTGATCGATGCGCGCACCCGGCCCCGACGGGTCCTTGCGATCATCGACCCGCTCGTCGAGGACGGCAAGGTTCGCGGGATGCGGGGATTCCTGATCGATATCACCGCCCCCGTGCGTGATGAGACGGCGATCGCCGCTAATACTGCGGTGGCCCGTTCCGCCGAGAAACGAGCGGTCATCGAGCAGGCCAAGGGAATGCTCATGGTCACCCAGGCCATCAGTGCGGATGAAGCCTTCGCCCGGCTGAGCCAGTACAGCCAGCGCGTCAACCGGAAGATCAGCCTACTCGCCCAGGACATCCTGGACGCCATAGCAGATCCCCAGATCCTGCGGACCCTCACCCGATCAATCTGCGCCGGCCTAGAAGCAGATGAGCGGACCCGATGACTGCCCGATAGCAGGCAGAAAGCGGCCAAAGTCTATGAGGATTTTTGGTCGTACTGTTTTTCGGCCGAGTCTTGACCATCTCCTGGTTTCCTGTGCTCAACTAGTAAGTGCACTTACCGTTCCGGTCAAGAAGCCGGCCGGAGTGAGTGCCCCGATGGTGCCCGGGCCCGCTGTGAGGGTGCCCGGGCACCTTCGCGGGCCACGTCATCGCGTCCTTATGTTGTTGGCTTCGCTTGGCTCGGCTTCTTATGTCCGGCTGTTCCGGATGCGGATACTTTGAAGCGTTTGCTGACGTGAGTCAGGGTCGGGCTAGGGGTGCCGGTGACACAGTGCGGTCGTCGTCGGCTGCGTCGCTCTCCGCTGTGGTGATGACGGCAATCAGGAAGGGCCGGAGCGCGTTCAGGGCCGCCTGCAACCGATCATCATGTAACTGATGATCGTGCAGCTGATCATCACCTGACACGCCGCTGATCTCATCATGTCCGGGTGCCTCACGATCCCGAAGGCAATCATGGTCTTCGTGCTTTACAGGACGAGCCCGACGACGGCGATCGTTGTGATCAGTCTGGTGTGTCCGGCCTGCCGTCGCGGTCAGGTGACGGGCGGCGGCGAGGACCAAGCGTCCCTGGTCGGTGATGTCAACGGTGAGGTAGTTGCGGTGCCCGCTGGGGTGCCGCGTGACCCACCCGTAGTGTTCGAACCGGCTCAGGAGATGTCCGATGGTTTGCGGTCGCACATAGAGCAAGTGGGCCAGGCGGGCTTGTTCCATGGCGCCGTTGCGTTCCAGGTCCTCCAGTGCGTATAGGCCCGTGGGGGTCAACCCGATGCCCCGCAGGGCGGTGGTGTCCCGGGTGCTGAGCTTCCGCGCCGCGACCACCAACACATGACTCGTCTCGAGCGAGATCATGATCCGAATACCAACCCTAGGCGAATTGTCGATCGTCGCACCGCTGAGGACCGGACCACAAACGGGCGGACCACGAACTAGTGACCCACAAACGAGCGGACCACGAACTGGTGACCCGCGTGCGGCCGGACCACGAACTGGTGACCCGCGTGTCGTTGAACTTCGTACACGGGATTTCCGTCCTTTCTGCCTTGTATCTTGTGGTTACCCGGCCGTTCCATGCTCGAGTTGACGGCGAGTTGACGGCGAGTTGACGGCGAGTTGACGGCACGTTGCCGGCACGTTGACGGCACGTTGACGGTAGGTCGCCAGTTCGAGGCCGACTGTGCCCCCGTGGGCCGGTAGCGGTCGAAAAGGGCCTTTCGCATGAAGGACTGTGCGCGTGAAGAGCGGTCCTGGGGCGTGAAAGGGCGGGGCCGGGTATGAAGGATGCGGGCAGGGCACGAAGGTGCCCTGCCCGCTTCGCAGGTGGGGTGCCCGTGGGTGGGTCAGATGCGGTGGGCACCGTCGGGGCCGGAAGTGTGCCGTTTCGCCGGACTTACCTGATCCATCTGGTTCGTCTGGCTCGTCTTGTGTACTGAATTTTTGGCCTGCTGGGTCTTGTTCTTCAGCTGCTGGCCGGCTGAAGGTGCGGCATCGGCGTGGGCCTTGATTTTCGGTGCTTCTTCCTCGGCCTTGTTCAGGTAGCCTTCCCAGCGGCGGGACATCGGGCCGATGAGGCCTCCACCGACACCGACGACGATGACACCGACAATGGCGGCGAGGACAGCGATCAGGATCGGGGTGGTGACCGTGGTGGCGATCTCAACCTGGTTCAGGGCGGCGATGATGCCGATGCCGAGGATGAAGACGCTGGCGATGTTGGCGAGGATCTTGCCGTAGGACAGGCCACCGAGCGCGTTCTGGATCAGGGACTTCACGGCAGCGGCGATGGCCGCTGCGATGACGACGATGACGATCGCGACGATGATCTTCGGCAGGAACGCTATGATGCCCGCGAGCAGGTCGCTGACCGGGTTGGGCCCGAAGACACCGAAGGCGAACTGAAGGACGAACAGGACCAGAAAGTAGTAGACGATTTTCGAGACGATGTCGCTGGCATCGAGGGTGGACTGGGCCAAGGCCTTCTTCACGCCGCCGCGCTCCACGGCACGGTCGAAGCCGACCTTCTCCAGGAGCTTGTCCAGGGCCTTCGCGATGACCTTCGCGATGATCAGGCCAACGACGAGGATGACCAGGAACAGGACGAGCTTCGGTACGAACTCCACCACCGTCGCCAAACCGGTTCTGAGTGTTTCTTCCATAAGGTACTCCTTCAAAGAATGGGTGCTACGAGACGTGGTGCATACGACGCCGCCACATAAGGGATCTCCGTACGAGGGCCATCGTGTGAGGCGTACCGGGCGATCACGTCATCGGTCATCATGACAAGCTAAGTGCAAGGCTACTTATTATCAGCCTGCTTAGATAGTGTAGGCGTACGGAGTGCACGGCAAGCAGGCTCCTCCAGCTGACGTCCGTGCAGTACGGGATGTCCGCGCAGGACTTCAGCCTGATCTTGATCAGCGCCGTACCGCGACGCCTTCGCTAAACCATTTTCGACAAGGGAGCTCTACATGATTTCGCAGAACGATATTGACGTCATCCTCTCCGGGCGTAGCACCGTCCTGGACACCCAGGGCGCGAAGATCGGCTCGGCCGGTCAGGTGTATCTGGATGATCAGACCGGTGAGCCGAGCTGGGTAACTGTCAAGACGGGCCTGTTCGGCACCTCTGAGTCGTTCGTGCCCCTGCAGAACGCGAGCCTCGCCGGGGACGATGTGTCCGTCGCGTACACCAAGGACCAGGTCAAGGACGCACCGCGGATCGAGGCCGACGGCAATCTCAGCCCCGAGGAGGAGGACCGCCTTTACCGCCACTACGGCCTCACCAACCCTTCCGGGCAGGGCACTGCAGACAACACCGCCGGTACCACCACGGGCATGACCGGCACCGGGCGCACCGACCGGTCGGAGGCACGGGGCACGGTCGGGCGCGACACGTCCGGTCCGACGACCGATGATGCGATGACCCGCTCCGAGGAGCAGCTCCACGTGGGCAAGGAGCGCCGCGAGGTCGGGAAGGCACGTCTGCGCAAGTACGTGGTGACCGAGAACGTGACCAAGACCGTCCCGGTCCAGCACGAAGAAGTCCGTGTCACGCGCGAGCCGATCACCGACGCCAACCGCGGTGATGCCCTGGACGGGCCGGCGATCAGCGAGGAAGAGCACGAAGTCGTCCTCCACGAAGAGCGCGTTGTCGTGGACAAGGAAGCCGTCGCCGTCGAGCGGGTCCGCCTCGACACGGAGACCGTCACCGAGCAGCAGGAAGTCTCTGACACTGTTCGCAAGGAACAGATCGAGATCCTCGACGACACCACCAATAACCCCGGCACGAAGAACAAGCGCTAACGGAGAGCACGCGTTAACGGAGAGCACGCGCTAACACCGCACGCTCGACCATCAAGAAGGCCCGTACGGTCCCTGCGCAAGCAGGACCGTATGGGCCTTTTCTATGCTGGTGCTGGTGCTGGTGCTGCTGCTGATGTTTGTCGGGAGGTGCGGTTAGGAGCCGTAGTTCTCGAAGATCAGATCCTCGGTCGACTTGTCCCACTGCATCGCGCTGGCGTGCTGGATCAGTCGGGCCACCGTCGATGCTTCATCGGCGGGGACCACGAGGAGGTGCTCTTCCACCCCGTCGTCGAGGGTGAGTTCGAAGGTGTAGGAACCGGGTTGGTTCTCTCCGGTCGTACTGCGGACCACATCAACACTGGTGACTCGACGGATATTCTTTCCCTGGCCTGCTGGCATGCGCTGTTCCTTTCATGATCGCCACCGTGATCATTGTTGCGGTGGCGGGAGTGGATAGCTGTTGCTACGGGTCACATCTTGCGCCGGTGGTGCGTTCGCGAAGACCACCGGCACCCCGTAACGCTCTCAACGCTACTGATTGATCAGTAGGCTGACTAGTTCTCAGGGCAGGTTGACTCCCGATGCGCCAGACCCGTCGAGGCGGACACAGTGGGCTAGGGGCGTGGTTCCGCGTCCGGATCTCTCGTGGCGGGATTACCCGTGGCCGGTTCACCCGTGTCGGGTTCCCCCGTGGTCGGGTCCTGGGTGTCGGGGTCCAGGCTTTGGTGTCTGGGCGCGACCAGGGATCGCTCCGTGAGCAGTGCCGGGTTGATCTCGGGCAGCTCCGGCAGCACTGGTTCGCCCGCACCGTTCTCGGGGAGTGTGCTGGGGCCGTGGCCTTGTTCGTCCATGAGGGTGTGGGTTTCGGCGAGCAAGATTTGATCATCGGTGATGAGGTGGTCGGATTCGGCGTTCCAGGCTTTGATCCCGGCCCAGGCTACGGCGGTGAGCGGCACGGCGAGAATCGCGCCGATGATCCCGGCAAGGACTGTCCCCGCGGTCAGGGCGACCAGGATCACGAGCGGGTGGACGCTGAGTGTGTGGCCCATGACGACAGGTTGCAGGAAGTTTCCCTCGAGCTGGTTCACGAGGATCACGACGCCGAGAACGATGAGGGCCGTGACCGGCCCATTGGTCACCAGCGCCACCACGGTAGCCAGGGCCCCGGCCAGTGTCGCCCCGACCAGGGGGATGAATGAGCCGATGAACACGATGATCGCCAGCGGTACGGCCAGCGGAACCTGCAGGATGACCAACGCTGCACCGATAAAAAACGCATCGACGGCGGCGATGATCGCGGTGCCGCGCACGTACCCGCCGAGGACGGATAGTGCCTGGTCCCCGACCCGGCGTGCCTTCACCAGGCGCACATCCCGAAAGAACCTGAGGATGAACG
This sequence comes from Arthrobacter arabinosi, assembly GCF_054511115.1. NCBI lineage: Bacteria > Bacillati > Actinomycetota > Actinomycetes > Micrococcales > Micrococcaceae > Arthrobacter > Arthrobacter arabinosi. The sequence goes on along the minus strand of NZ_JBTNDF010000016.1, from coordinate 5,694 downwards.
CCCAGATCTTCTCCCCGTCCTTGAGGAAGAAGAACAGGATGACCATCGTCAGCAGACTTCCCGTGAGGAAGGTCGTGGCCGCACTGAGACCTGCCAGCGCCGTCGAGCCGGCCGTGCTGCTCGTGACGAAATCCACGACGGCGTCCCGGGCTGCCTGCAGCTGGGCATCACTGACAGGGATCGGGCCGTTCTGCACAAGATCGAGCAGCTGGTTCGCTCCCTGCGCGGCTTTGATGACAAGGATGTCTGTCTGGCCGATGACAGCAATAACAACACCTGTGGCCAGTGCGCCCACGCAGAGCAGCAGAAGGGTGAACGCGCTGGCCGTCGCCACCGAACTGGAGCATCCCTTGCGCCGCAGCCAGGACACGAACGGGCCGATCGCCGAGGCCAGAATCAAGGCGAGCAACAACGGGATGATCACCAGGCGCACCTGAACCAGCGCGAATACCAGCACCGTGCCCAGGAGCATGACCAGCAGGACCTGAAGAGACCGGCCCGCCGCCCGCCCCAAAGCCCCCTCCCAGAGGAACGACCCGGAACTCCGGTTCAGGGTGCCACGCTGCGCCATAAATGATCCCACAAACCTATCCCTTCACCCGGCCGACCAGCACCACGCCAGTGGCCCCTACGAGAGGGCAATCAGGTGTGCTGGGCTGACTCCACCCAGAAATAACAGCAGACTTACTATCGTGGCGGTAGTAAGTCCCACCACGCAAGCAGCATCACCTGCACGCGAGCACCCGCATGGAGCGCACCCGATGGAACACCCGCGTGAACCGCACTCCCTGTCGCAGCAAGATGGAGGGCCAACATGGAGGACCAATAAGGACAGTTAGATACGAGCAACTCGGCGGGCAGCATGTGCGGCGAAGACGCCCGGTCATGAACGCGGCGCCGGGTGTCAATAATCGCAGCCTAGGGAAGCGCTTCAGCGCTTCAGGTGCACACCGTTCAGAAAAAGGAGGAGAGCGCGTCCAACGGGACGCACTCTCCTCCTGACCCCCAACCCCCCGGCATCTAGACCTTGACTCCTAGACCCTGACTCCTAGACCTTGACTCCTAAATCCTGGACCCCGGCGCGTGGGCCTCAAAAATCCTGGAAGCCGTGGTCCCGGGGTCCCAAAGTGGATGGTCGGGGTAGGTTGCGGGACCGAGGTGTTGCGGGTCAGTTTTTTGTGAAGACGTCCTTGATCTTCTCGCCCGCCTGCTTCAGGTCCCCCTTGGCCTGATCGGTTTGACCCTCGGCCTTGAGGTCCTGATCCCCGGTGGCGTCACCCGCGGCTTCCTTGCCCTGCCCGCCAAGCTTCTGAGCGGCATTGCCAATCTTGTCATCGAGTCCCATGATGCTCCCTTCAGGATTGAATCAGACAGTACGTTTCAACAGTGCAGCACCGACAACATGTCGGCCCTTCACTTCTAGCACGGACCCGACGGACGGGTCGGGTGGAACCCCGCATCCTTCGTGGCGGATGACCAAAAGCACACAAGCTGCTATGGGCCAGCCCCGGGTGCCACCACGCACACGGAGGACCTCAGTGGCGCTCCGCATCCTGCGCAGCAATGCCAGATGCCGCCCAGGGTCGTGCGCGAAGAGGTCGGGGCGCCCCTTACAACTAGTAAGCATACTTAGCTATTATGGTGGGACCTAGGTGACCTATCAGCTGCCGGAGCTCTTCAAGGGGTTTGTCGAGGCAGCTATACCGGCCGTCGAGAGAGTGGTGGTCGGACGAGGTAGGCACGATTAACGAAAAGGACTTGTCATGACAGAGCACAACACTTCCGGGGCGAGTACTCCCAGGAACCGGCGCGATGATGTCGTGGCCGCGCAGAAGGAACGCTTCGGTGGCATCAAATTCGGCTCCGCGTTCTTCGGTTGGCTGACCGCGATCGGGTTGACCGTGATCCTCAGCGCTCTCGCCACGGCGATCGGAGCCGGCGTGGGAGCCGCGAACACCAACGGCGCCTCCGACGCCGCGAACCAGGCCACTGAGAACGCCGAAACCATCGGCATCGTCAGCGGGATCGTGCTGGCGATCATCTTGTTCGTCGCGTACTACTGCGGCGGGTACGTCGCCGGGCGCATGGCGCGATTCGACGGCGCGAAGCAGGGCTTGGCCGTGTGGTTGTGGGGCATCATCATCGCGATCGTCCTGGCGATCCTCGCCGCGGTGGCCGGGGACCAGTTCAACGTGCTGTCCACCCTGAATGGCGTCCCGAGCATCCCCGTCGATGGCAGCCTGCTGACCGCCAGTGGCCTCATCGCCCTGGCAATCGCGGTCCTCGTGCCCCTGATCGGTGCGATCCTCGGCGGCAAGGCCGGCATGCTCTTCCACCGCAAGGTCGACCAGGCCGGCATCGACCACCAGGCCGACATCGATCAGCAGTATCGTCGCGGGAACTGATGGGACACCCTCACCCTCAAGCGGGGAACCATCTGAACGGGCCCTTCCTCGCCCTGGACGCCCATGCTACGGGAGGCACCCGATTCCACGACGAAAAAGGACATACTCTGGCGTGGGTCAAAGCCGACATTTTCCCGCCCGTGGGAACCACTGTCATCCTCCCCGATGGCAGCACCGTGTACGTGACGAGTGTGTCTTTGGATCTCAGTAGTGAGGACCAGATCGCCCAGATCTCGGTCCACCTCGGCGCAGCCCCCACCCCGGGCCACCCAACACCGGGACACTCGACAATGGACCACTCGATAGTGGACCCCTCGACGGCGACCCATGTGAGAGCGGGTCTCTCCGACGCCGTTCCGGCAACACGCCTGCCAGCCTCATAAGGGACGTAACCATGCAGAGGGCTGGCCTGGGTGTGCCTACGACATTGCGCGCCGGCAGCGGAGTCCCTCCATCCTCTGTCCTCCCCGGGACGTCCCGGGGAGGACAGAGGACGCATCTCTTGAGTCGAGCGATGCGCCTCCTGGTGGTGGTGCTACTGGTTCCCGCCTGTACCACCAAGACCGGAACCCCCGGGCCCGACACCATGAGCCGTGAGCAGATGGTGACGTACCGGACGGGTACGGATGCGCTCTGGTACATCACCCTCAGTGGCGCCGGGCACGAGGACATCGACATTGATGCCAGGCGTTGCATCATGGACCCTGCGATTGCCGAATGGTGGCCATCACCGGGCGCGGTTTCCTCGGACCTGGCTATCGTGCTGCCGCCCGACGCCACCGAAGACGACGCGCAGAGAATCGTGGGCTGCTTCCAGGAAGAGCTCCCCGAGAACGCACTGACACTCACTCGTCCCGCGAAGAAACAAGCCGGACAGCGTTGACCGATCACCCCATTCCCTGCCCGCTTGCAGGCGACCACCTCAACTTGTAGGCGACCACCTCAAGGACACGCCGGTCACCTGTTGAGCCGGCACCGGCTCCGGTGCTCGTGCGAACCGCCAGGCCCGGCAGCACCTCACCGGATACGCCTCAACGAGCACCTACACACCGTCACACGCTCCCCACCAACGCCATCCAGCGCACCCCTACGGGGCCGGCCGCGACATGGTCAGACCCCGACCGGTTTGATGGTGACCACCAAAACCGGCCGAGGCCTCACCCCAACGATAAAAGCATCGCGCTGCTCAGCCAAGCCCGATACTGAACACGCCCGAAACACCGTTACTGAGACAGACTCGACCCGACGGGAAGGGACGGGACGGGACGGGGTGGAGGTAGGAGTGGGGGTGGGTGAGAGGCTACCGGGCGCTGCTGGGAGGGGCGTCCACTGCCGTCTAATGACTAGCCCTTCGCGGTGGCCTGCTTGATGTGGACGGGTTTTGGGCGTGCTGTCATGTACGACGGGATATACACGACATCGGGGCCTCGTCCAGATCCGGTCCCCTCGGGCGCCGGGCAGCGGCCTCGATCTACACTGTCGGGTATGGGTTCACTGACTGCGTATCGTGTCGTGGTGGCCGGTGTCATCCTCTTATCGCTGGGTGCCTGTAATGACGGGACCACGGCGGAAGAGCTGGAGAAGTGCATGGAGGACCGGCAACCCACCATCAGTGCTGCTATCGACGCCGGCACCGACACCGAACAGGCCTATCAAGAGGCACTTGAGGCGTGCGGGAACGGCCGGCTCGGTGACATTGAGCGCAGCAAACTCTTCACCCAGCCGTAAGTCACACCCCCGCGGCCACGCACCGGGGTACCACCGCTAAAACCGCGTACACCGCCGGCGTACCCGACAGACGATGAACCGGCCCGGCATCACCCGGTGACCCCGGCGACAAATGATACCCAATCGCCATCAGCAGGCATGCAGGCATGCAGGCAAGCAGGCAGGTAGGCGGGCGGGGAAGTTTCGGCTCGTTTCGGACGCCGTAGATGAATGGATTGATCAACACGTGGACTGGTGCTGGAGTAATGCGCGAAGAAGCAGCGTGTTGCATGATGGGCCCATGATCCCTGTCCTGGATGTGGCCGTCGTCCGCGCCCTGGCAGCAGATTTGCGTTCCACCCGCGAGGCGTTGAACTTCGTGGACAGATTCGACGCTCTGCTCTCGAGCCGCCTGCAAAAAATCCATGACGCCCTCATGACACAGGACCTCGAGCAGATGAACGTCGCCTTGTTGGGCCTGCATACGAGCGCTGCGATGGTCGGAGCAGCACAACTCCACCACTGCACAGGCCGCATCCTCGGACACCTCAGTCGGTGGCCGTTCTCCGCAACCGCATCACGGGCCATCATGAAGGACCTGGCGAAAGAAGCCGTACAGTTCACCCGGGCCTACCGGAGGATGCGATCACGACAAAACCTTCACCCCGATCCGGACCCCGCCCCCGACCCCGATGTCGCCGGCCACACGACAGCGCGAACGACCCGTCTCACCGACACAACCCGTTCCCCGCGAATAGTCTCGGGTGCCCGCACCAGGGCGAGCCCGGCGGGGCCAGCAGCTTGCTTCGTGCCCGCACTCCTCACAAGGGGACCTCTTCACCCAGAACTCGCTGACGCCTTGACGCCTTGACGCATCATGGGTCCTGGTGACCTTCGTCGGGACGGTCGAAGCGGGCGCGGACCTCTTCGGGCGGGAGGTCGAGTGTGCGGGCGATCTCGCGCCACCCCGCGCCCTCGTTGCGGGCAAGGCGGACCGCGGCCACGAGTTCCCGGTCGGCTCGCTGCGCCTGTTTCTGGCGGTTGACCAGCAGGGCCTTCCAGTCTTCAATGAGCCACCCGCGTCCGAAAAGGTCGTCGTCGCTGCACTGCTCGAAACAGTCCCCCAGCAGACGGTACGAGGTAAAGATTTTGACTGCTTTGTCGGGGGTGAGGTTGTTGAACTGATTGGTGTCATCCGGGCCGGCGTAGGGCGGTTTCCTCATCGAGTCGTCTCCTTGAAAAATCTGATGATCTGGAACAGGGTCGGTCAAGCCCGGGGAAGTGGTGTGGTGCCTTTATCTGGTGAGCTGGTTCCCTTTGCTCCGACCGATGAGGGCAGGACACGCTGGAGAGCGAAGTGGATCCCGGGCGTCACATGCGTCCGTGATGATCGTCGTTGAGCTGCAGCTGAACCTGCTACTGAAAATCGCTGGAACCACTGGGATCGTTACAGACCCTCCTGACAGGATCAAGGGGAGGACGATACTCATTGCTCAAAGCTGCTTGGGACTGCCCCGGATTTCGTTGACTCTCGGGGTTTAGTGTTGTCAGGCGGCTTTGAGGCCGTTATTGAGTATCTCAA
>NZ_JBTNDF010000015.1:0-16014 GCF_054511115.1 Arthrobacter arabinosi | reverse complement strand
GTCAGTCGTGAAGTCATCCACGGCCATCTCCTCTCGGATCAGGCCGGGCCCTCACACACCGTTTTTCTTACAGTCCCGATCTAGACGCTCGACGCCATCAAGAGCGGTTTTGCGCTAATCTCCGGATGCCGATAACGAACCTTATGTCAACTTATGTTGACGAAGTTGGTCCTCTCCTACTTCTTACCAGAGTGCTGCTTAGGAGCAGGGCGCTTGGGACACCGCGCCGGACCTCCTTCGTCCATTGCAGCACTGGGGCGCAGATCGGTGTGGATGTAGTTTGTGCAGGCGGTGTCTACACAAACGGTTGATCAGTGAAGGTCGAGTACTGTCTACTCATTTCGAGGACTGACCGGGCTGGCCTAGAGCTGGGTGTGCAGCCGAACGACCACCTAAGGCGACTAGCAAATTCACTTACTTACAGAGTTACAGACTCACAAACTAACGGATACCGGGTGAGTCCCATGTGTGGCGATACAGCACCGATGATCCTTTTCCCGCGGTGCCCTTGAAGTACTGGTACCTGCCTCGTGTGAGCTAAGGGCTCGGGAAGAGATTAGTTGGACTCCCTCTTATTACTCCGCGTTCTCCGATGCAATCTGGTCGAAGGCCGCGGTCAGTTCGTCGGCCGCTGGTAGGGCGCGTTTTTCTGCGGCGGGCAGACTGTCATAGGTGTAGGTGGAAACCGCCATGGGTGATTCGGAGCGGCCGAGGGCGTAGCGGACGGTGTGGTCGTTCTTGCTGCCGCAGATCAGGATCCCGACGGTGTCATTGTGTGCCTCGCGGCGGAGCTTGTCGTCGACCAGGGCGACATAGAAATTCAGCTTGCCGGCGTACTCGGGCTGGAACTTGCCGGTCTTGAGTTCGATCACGAAGTAGCGCAGCTGCTCGACGTGGAAGAACAAAAGGTCGATGTAGAAATCGTCTCCCTCGACCTCGAGGTGGACCTGTCGGCCGACGAAAGCGAACCCAGGACCGAGCTCCCGGAGGGTGTCGACGATACGGTCCATGAGCGCTTGCTCGAGGTCACGCTCGGCAACCTCACCGGAGAGGCCGAGGAACTCAAAGGCATATGGATCCTTGGCGGTTTGCTGCGCCAGTTCGGAGTCCGTTGGCGGCAGGCTGCGGGTGAAGTTCGACGGCGCCGTCCCGGTGCGCTCCATCGACTTGTTCATGATCATGTTCGCCAGGACGTTCCGCGACCACCCGTACTCCACGGCTGCTGCGGCGTACCAGTCACGCGATGCACGTGTATCGAGCTTGTCCAGCAGCAGGACGACGTGGCCCCACGGCAATTGTCCAACAGCCTGTTGGACAATTGCGTCCTCGTCCCATGCCGCGGCGAAGGCCCGCATGTACTGCAGATTGCTGCGCGACAGACCGGTCATGTCCGGGAACTCGGTCCGCAAGTCATCTGCCAGCCGCTTCATGACCCCGGTCCCCCACCCCTGGCGTGCGCGCTGAACCAGGATCTCGTGGCCCATGTGCCAGTACAGCTCGATCAGCTGCGTATTCACCGTCCGCTGCGCTTTCACGCGGGCGCCATGAACCCGGTCCTTCAGCGCCTGCAGGGTCAAGCCGTAGCCATCAGGCAAAGCGACATCAGAGGTTGTCATGCCCCCATCTTTTCAGGATCGCCATCAGCAGTTCGCCAGCCGGGCTGCGTCCGTCCGCCATGGACGACCGATACGGCAGCGGTGCCACGCATCAACTACTTGACCCTTCATCGCCGTGTTGAGTCCCGCGGCACCACCAAATCGTTCGTGACTACGAATAGTGGAGACTAGCCACCAGTACGACAGGCAGGACCCACCCCGTGGACCCCTGTCGCCTGTTGCGACGAACCTCCAACGATTGGACTGAGACACACCATGGCAACCGACTACGACGAGCCCCGCGTTCGCCCGGAAGACCAGCCAGCCAACGAGTCTCTCGAGGCCATTCAAGCCCAGCGCAGCAGCACCACACAAACCTCGGTCATCGACGTCGAGGACGGCGACACAGCTGAGGGTCTTGACCTGCCCGGGGCGATTCTCGAGGAAGAACTCCTGGTGCAGGTTGTTCCCGTGCAGGAGGACGAGTTCACCTGCATGTCGTGCTTCCTGGTGCATCACCGAACACAGCTCGCACGCGAAAAGAACGGCGACAAGTACTGCGCCGAGTGTGAAGGATGACAGCCGACCGGCTACATCTCTGCTGATGGACGCGCGGACCCATCCGACCGTCCGCCGCGGCACGCGCCACCGGATGAATTACTTCGCCTGCAACTAGAGCGAGCGTCCCTTGCTTCGATCTGCGGCTTCCGTGGCCTTACGGGCGGAAGCCGCTTCGTCTTGCGCGGACTTCGTCGTGGGCTTCTCCGGCGCAGCCTTCCTCCTCCGGATGACTTCGGCCTGTTCCTTGCCCCACCGCGAATGACGGTTGTCGGGTCGAGCGGCATCCTTGTTCTCGTTCACGGCGGACTCCCGCGTGTTCTGGTTCTGAGCGGTGGGGGCCAAATCGCCGGCGACCTTGGATGCCTCCGGCGTTGCCGTTCCTGCGGCAGCTGCCGCCTGTGCGCGGTGCCTGGCGAGCACACGGGCAACGGCGGCCGACCTATCATCGCCCTGCTGCGGTGTCGGTTCAGCCTGTACGGCGTCCACGATGCGTGCCTCGCGCTGCTGCGGCGCCGGCAAGGGATCGCTGGCGGCGGCGCGTTCTGCCCGCATCCGGTCGATGACCCGCCGGGCTGCTGGCTGCTCAGTCGCCATGCGGTCCACGATCGCTGCCTCGTCCGCTCCCTGCTGAATCTGTGTGGCCGTCCTCGGTGCGACGGTCGTGAGTTCACTGTGCTTGTGCAGGGCAGTGGCCCGCTCGATGAGGCGCTGCGCGGTCGGATCATCCCGGTACTGCTTGGGGATCAGCGCGGTCTCGTGAGCGCCGATGTTGTACCGGTTCCGGTACGCCTCGGTCTCGGCCGCGATGCTGTGCCACTCAGCTGCCTTCGCTTGCCTACCGGGCACGGGCCCGAGCGCGTTCGTCCACGCTGGCTTCTCTTCCGCGAGCTGCGCGCCACGAACCATGACCCTCTGCTCGAGGTGAGTCCTGAGCCGGTCAAGCTCGGCCCGGTAGGAGGCCGGCACCAGCTCATCGCGCAAGAGCACGGACGGCGCGAGGTCATTACTGACCGTCGTGGTGGCCATTGGCCGCGTGGTGGTCGTGCTGGCCTGTGGCAGTGCGACGGAGCGGAGTTGCTGCTCGTTCCTGATGGCCTCACCGATGGTGACCTGGTGTGCGGCGCGGGGGTCCTCCCCGCGTGCGGTGCGCTCGATCGCGGCCTGCGTCGGGGAAAGATCCTGACGGCGTTCCAACTCGACCGTCATCGCCTGCACAGTCCACTGCGCCTTCCTCGTCGAGGCGTCGACGGGCTGCGTCGGGTCGATGGCCTGTACCCGCTGCAGGGCATCGGTGCGCGCGTCGGTGAGCTTGTCGGTCCGCGTGAGCGCGAATGGGCGTGCCGCCCATTGCGTGTCCATCGGCACTTCACCGGGCGACCGGCGCGGCAGCTCGGTTCCTGCTGCGTGCTTCGTGGCCTGCTGTGCGAGGCGGGCCAGGTGCTCATCGGATACGGCCCCGAGGGGACGCTGGTCGGCATTGGCGAGGAGGCTGTGGGCGGCGTCGATGCGCTGCTCGAGCCGGTACGCGAGGACGGCTGCCGGGTCCTGTGCTCCGTCGAACCCGCGAAGGTGCCCGGTGTCGGCGTGCTGTCCGCGTCCGGTGCTGTCCCTGTTGCTGTCATGGCTGACGCCGGCGGCCTGGGCGAGGAGTGCGGCGGGGTCGAGTCCCTGCGCTTCTGCTGTACGCAGGTGGGTCGCGGCCGCTCCCCATGCCTCGTGCGAGGTGAACTGCACGGCGGTCCGCGGCCCCAGAACGTCAGCTGCGATGGTCCTGGTCTTGGCTTCCCACGCGGCGTTCTCGACCTCGTTGTAGACGCCCGCCAGGGTCGCAACGTCACCGGATCGGACGGCTTCGGTGCGGACTGCTTCGTGCGCGGACAGAGTTCGGTCGTAGTTCGCTGTGATGGTGGACAGGACGCTGTCGCGGGTCACGGTCTGGTCGTTGTCGTCGCCGAGTGCGACGTAGAGACGGTTTGTTTCGCGTCCTCGGGTGGCGGCGACGTAGGCGCCGGCGCGGTCGGTCCGCTCGTCGAGAATCGCGTGCGCGGTATCCACGGTCGCGCCCTGGGCGCGGTGCACGGTCGCGGCGTAGCCGAGTTGGCCGTGCTCGTGGAGGTAGTCGGCGTCGACGGTGATCCGTCCCCGGTGGCCCGCGTGCCGGAGGGTGATGCGCTGCCGTTCCTGTCCTGCAGCTGTATCGGCGGCGGAGCCGGCGGTGACCTTTTCGACGGTCCAGACGTCGTTGTTCTTAACGAAGTCCTTGCCCTGGTTGAGCTGCAGGGTCCGGTCGTTTTTTCGGGTGACGACGGTGTCCCCGGCATAGGCGCGCAGTCCGTCGCGCAGGACCACGGACGGCGTTGCCTCGGTGATCGGACCGGCGCCGTCGGTGAGGTCGCCGGTGGCGATGCGGGCGGCCTGGGCGCGGGCGTTGAGGTCGGTAACGGTCGCGTTGTCGGTCGCGACCAACAGCGAGGTCTTGCCTGCCTGGGTGTCAGCCATCCACGCGCCGAGGGCGTCCTGCGTCATGGCTTCGGTGGTTCCCGCGGTGATGCGATTGTTTTCGAGGTACCAGTGGAACGGGGTGTCCACACCGGCGGCCGGCGGCTCGCGAAGTGCCAGGGATGCCTCCGATTCACCTTCCGTGCGGAAGCGGTGAACTTCATCGAGGCGGACCGCTCCGACCTCGTTGTTGAGCAGGCGCAGCGCCCCGCCGGAACCGATAGCTCCGAGCTGCCGGTCATCTCCGATGGCCCTGACGACGGCACCATTACGGGCGGCCACGGCGACGACATCGGCGAGCTTCGGAGTGGTCACCATGCCGGCTTCGTCGACGATGATCACGTCCCCGGCCCCGAGAGCGAAGGTACCTGTACTGGCGCTCGTACCGGCTTGCTGGTTGCGGTGGGTGGCCAGGAACGCGTCGATGGTCGTCGCGTCGGCTCCGAGGTCCCCGCTCATGACAGCCGCCGCGGCGGCGGTGGGCGCGAGTCCAATGACCCGTCCGCCGGTGTCCCGGACGGCCTCGGCGGCGAGGGACAGGCTGGTCGTCTTACCTGTTCCTGCCGGCCCGATACCGAGGGTGAGCAGCTTCTCGTCAGTGGCGAATGCCCGCGCCAGGTCGATCTGTCCCTGGGACAGGGATGGCTTGCCGGCCTTCGCTGCCGCTTCGGTGTGCTGCGCCAGGACTGCGTCAAACCGTTCCATGGACACGGCCGGGATGACGCTCTTCTGTCCGGCTGCCAGGATCCTGTGCTCAGCGTTCAGCACCTCGTGGGAAGTGAACAGGGCAGTATCGGCCTCCTGGAACTGGCTCGTTCCGTCGGCCCGCAGGAACTCACGCAGGCTTGGGGTGATGGCCTCGGGCGTGACCTGGAGGCTGTGGGTGCCGATGACCGAGCGGGTGACCTTCTCCACGGTTTCATCGGTGATCGTTTGTCCTGGGAAGGCGTCTTTGAGGTGGCGGCGGGTCTGGGCGATGACATGGTTTCGCCCCCATGAAGCGCGCTTGGCTGACAGTTCGTGAACGATGTCACGGGCGTGCTCGTGCACGTCGACGTCCGCAACACTGGGGCCGGCGGACGTGCCAGTAGTTGCTGAGATGCCGGCGCTGCGGACGTGCTCGAGGAGTGACGGTCCGACCGGCATGCCCATCCCACCGTCCAGTCCGGTGCTGTAGTCCTTCTGCCATTCCTCGACCAGCTCGGAGAGCCGGCGGGCACTCTTCTTCTCCGGTCGGGTCTCCAGCGTGGCCTGCTGCGCCAGGGCAATCTTCTGCTTATCGCTGGGCGCGTACCCGTGCTTATCGGTGAACTCGGACTCCAACCGGTTGATCGCGCCGGCGATGTTCGTGCGCCTCGAGGACGCCCGGTGGATGGCGTCCAGGTCAATCCCTGCGACCTCGTAGATAGGCTCCCCGCCACCGGCGGTCCGGGCGACCGTGCTGACGCCGAGGGCCGCGCAGACCTTCTCGATCACCTTCGCGTTGTACGTCTCGGATGCCGCGACGCCCATCTTGTAGAGGGTCCGTCCATCGAGGGAGGACCACTTCCCGTCGGTGCCCATGACCTTGTTGGCGATGACGACGTGGTCGTGAAGCTGCGGGTCCCCAGCACGGGAGTCGTAGTGCCGGAACTGGGTAGCGACCAGTCCGTGCTCCACGTTGATCTGCCGCACACCCTGGGGTCCACGGCGGGTGTAGGCGGCGTTCTTTTCGAGAAACGTAATGGTCTCTGCGATGGCTTCGTTGTGCGCTGTCTCGATGGCTTGACGCGCTTCGTCGCCGCCGAGCGCCCAGAGGAGGGACACCGATTTGGCGGGCGAGAACACCAGGTCGTATCCGGCGACGGTCTGCTGTTTCGGTGTGGTCTGCGCGGTCACGTAGCGGGCAAGTTCCTCGTTGCTGCGGGCGTTCCGTCCGTGGGACTCGCGGAACAGCTCGCCCCCGACCCGGTACCGGATCTCGTGCATGACCTCCTTCGGCAGCGCTTTGTCTGCGTTTTCAGGACCGGCCCAGTCGGGGCCACCGAGCCTGCGGAACCGTGCTGATTCTTCCTCGATGCGGCGGGTCATTTCGGTGTCCGCTGCCCCGAATTGGAGGTACGGCTTCCCCAAGGCCACATCCTCCTTGGTTCCCCCATTCGCAAGGATCTGCGCCGCGTTGGGCTTGATTCCCTCACCGAACAGGGCCTTCATCTGCGCTTCGGTGACCTCACCGGAGACGTTCAGTAGTTGCTCTGAGTGGCCGACCCACTGGCCCGGAGGCATGCCCTCAACGGTGTAGTAGTCCCCCAGCTCGCGGTCCCCCGAGCGCAGCTCGTCGGCGCTGGCGACCTCGGAGGTGTAGTAGGCGTAGCCGTCCCCAGCACTGAGCTTATGGACGGTCATCACAGCCCTATTCTCGCGGGCAGGGACGCGATTGTCGACCTCGCTTACATGAGTGCAAGAGGTGTGACAGATTGTGCTGGTTGGAAGGGTGCGAAATCGAATGGTGACGACGAAGGAGGAAACCCAGATGAAGCGCCATGGAAACCAGTACGATTGGTCCATCGAATCTCGATGTGGTTGTGCACATGAGAATGAGCGGTGGGTAACACGGTTTTCGTTATCCACGGGTCGTTCGATTGTGTGGAACCGCAAACGGACGTTATCCACCAGGTGGGCAGCATAGAGACGTTGGGGTATCTCGGAGCTGTCCACGTGTGGTCAACGTCCGTTGGATCCAGCCCGAGCGTCAGCGAGGTCCGCATGGGTATCTCATGGGTGCCGGCGGTGACATCGGGCATAGTCGGTGATCGGTTGGGGGTCCGCCCGTGGTGGACAGTCGCTAACCGTTAGGTTTGGCAGGGAAAGTGCGTCGGATCGCAAGTCGCGCCCGGGCAGGATCAGGTACAGGTTTTGAACGCAGGATGAGTGAAGGGGACGCGTCATCATGGCAGCACCGAGGAAGTCAGCGCAGCAGGTCGCGGCACGGGAAAAGGCGAGGGCGAAAGCCCAGGAACTGACCGAGCGGCACGAGCGGTTGATTGACCTGGCGGCGGAGTTCTTCGAGCAGGAGCAGCAGGCCGAGCAGATCCGCGCCGAGGCGCGGGAGCGGGCCGATGCGATCCTGGCGAAAGCCGAGCAGGACGCCGAGGCGGCCGCGAAGGAAGCCGGCGCGAAGGTGCAGCAGATGCTCGACACCGGCGAGAGCCGGGCCGCGGTCGCGGCCCGGCTTGGGCTCAGTACCGCCGAGATAAAGCGGGCCCTGGACGGGGCCAGCACCAGCCCGACCTCCGGGGAAGGACGGACCGAGCCGACGCTGGCGGCGACAGCGGACGACGTTGCGGAGCAGGTTGCCTCCGAGACAAAGGCCGCGTAGCGGGTGAGGCTCCGACGGCATGCATCCGCGCTGGGATTTCTGGTCCTTGGTAGTGCCATCGCCTTCGTGACTCTTGCCCTCATCGTCTTCGGTGCAGCCGCTGTGACGTGGCAGCCTTTCGCAGCTCTCGTTGCTGCTGCGGGTCTGGGGATCTGGCTTTTCCGCTTCGGCTCGCGTCATGCGTGGGTAGCACTACTGGTTCTGGCCGGAACACTGGCCGTGTTGTTCCTACTCGCGGGCAACTCCGAGGTCATCCGGTCGGTGCCGGTCGCGTGGATCTTCGGTTTCGCAGCCGGATCAAACCTCGGTGTGGCGTGGAGGATGACGGCTCGCAAGCCGGCGGCGTTGTCGGCCGCGAGGTAAGTCGGATCGGGTCGGTGTATGGCGCGGCCGTGGCGCGCGTACCTGGTGCGCGGCACCGGAGCCGGGTCGAGGTTGAGTGCGAGGACGGCGGTTCGTCGCCGGCGACCACAGCTCGAGGTTCCCGTAGCGGCGGCGAACCGCCCCGCCCATCAGCGGCGAGTTGACCGGTTTACGCTTCCCTGCCCTGACTGCCCGGGCCGGGGCTGGTGGTGCAGGGTTGTTGCTCCCTGCACCACCGGTGCCGGTGCTACTCGGCCGCGTACTCTTCGGCGATCATTTCCTCCTCGTCCGCGTGGACTTCCTCGAACGTCTCGCCCGGCTCTGCCTGCGCTTCCGGCTCGTCGTCCTGAGCTTCGTCCTGCGTCTCGACCGGTTCGGCGTCCTGCGTCTCTGGCGCGGGTGCCGGTGCTGGTTTCGGGGTTGGTGCGGGTGCGGGGTGGGTGATGAGTCGTTCCACGTCGCTGAGTTCGTAGCCCCATGTGGCGAGTTGCGTCAGGTAGTGCTTGGCGGTGGGGTCGGACCCGCGCCATGACTGGCGGCTCATACGCTTCTCGTATCCCGCGAGGACCATCGCGAGGGCGTTGGTTTCGTGACGGGCGTTGGGGCGGCTGGTGATTTTCGCCAGCTCCGAGCTGGTGCCGAACCCGGTGGCCTTTGGCTCCTTGCCGGTGAGCAGTTCGGCGGCGAAGTCGCTGTGCTTGGAGAGTCCATCGGCGACGGTGTACGCATGGACTCCCATCGCGTGGGCGACGAAGGGGAGTGCGTTCTTCGGGGCGGTCTTGCCTTTGAGCAGTCCCTTTACGAAGTTGATGCGGACCACCTCAGCGGCGTCCCATGCCTTATTGTTCTCGATCACGGTCCGGCGTTCGGCTTTTTCCTCCTCGCTCATCTTCCCGGCGCGGGGTGCTCCGGGCTTGGTGAAGCCTGCGGCCTTCCAGTCGGTGTTGATGTAGGTCGTGGCGACTCCCGAGTAGGTCCAACGGACGTAGGCGGCGTCTGCGTCCTCGACTGTCAGTGCGCCGCCGTCGGCGGTGCGCAGGTCGCCGATCTTGGCCATGGGTCCCTTGTAGTCGTAGTAGCCGATTGAGTCGTCCTCGATGAGGGTCAACCCTACGGCTTCGGCTTCGGCCTTCGCGGCCGCGACAGCGGCCTCTCGGGCGCGGTCGTCGCGGATGCGCTGGGCGGTGTGGTCGAAGCTCTGCGGGTTCTCCTTGGCCGTGGTTTCGAGCTTCACGATCGCTTCGGTGTCTCCGGCGAATTCCTCGATCACTGCGGCCATGTCCAGCGTCATGCCAGCGGCGAGGAACGCGGTCGCGGTGTCGTCGGCGCGGACTTTCAGGGCCGCGTCCACGGTGGTTTTCTTCGCCCCGGTCTTGCGGGCGATCTGCGTGGCAGACACACCGAGCAGGGACAGCTGGTGGAATGCTTCGGCGCGGTCGTGGTCGGTCAGTTCGCGGCGCTGGTCGTTTTCCACGATCTGCTTCGCGAGCCTGTCGGCTTCGGTGAGGGAGTCGACGACGTACACGGGCATGGTGTCGAGGTTGTTCTCAACGGCGGCGAGGGTGCGGCGCTGGCCGTAGAGGACGTGCAGGGTGCCGTCCTCGGTGCGGTGTGCGACGACGGGCTGAATGACTCCGTGCTCCTTGATGGAGGACAGGAAAGCCTTGTCCAGCTGGGCCTCGGCGCGCACGTTGGTGTCGATGGTCAGCTGGGCGGGATTGATCTGTTCCAGAACGGACATGGTTGTGTTCCTTCTTGGTAGGTGTGGGTCCGGGCCTGTGGTGTGCCAGCGGGACTGTGGTGGCCCTTCCCCGTTGTTTTTTGCCTGCTGGCGAGCTCGCTCGCTCGTTCCCGACGGAGCACTGTCAACCCGAAGGGCAGGGCCTGCCAGAAACCTCGAAGGAAATAAGCGACGCAGGAGCGCCGTAGAGGTTTGTGGCCGGCCCCGTCGCGCAGCGATTGACGGTGTGGAGCGGGGACGCACAATCCGTAGGACAGCAGCAAAAAAGACCCGGACGGGATGCGACGAAGGAGCAGCCTGACCGGTGACAGGCCGGAGCGAAGCGAAGGACCATTGCCCTGCTCGGAGCCCTGGCGGAGAGCAGGGAAGCACTACAGGCAAGACACCCACGGACGCCTGGGCGCGTTGGTGGGGCATGAGAAAGGGCGGCAGGGCTGGTGTGCCCGTGCCGCCCTCTGTGCCCGGCTAAGTGCTCTCAGCCGATGGTGTGTCTAGGAGAGGAGATCCTTGTCGGCCTCAGGTGTCCACACGATGTCAACGTGCGAGAACTGAACGGGCCCGGCCGTTATCTGGTCCTCGAGCAGTTCTTCCACTGTCGGCGCTGTCAGCTGCGGGAAGTGCACGGCCAGGCTCTCGCTGAACGGGGTTGTCATGGTGATGCTCGGGGTGGTGTGCGCGATGTAGTCCGTGGGTCCCATGCGTGTGCCTTCCTTACTCGGTGGAGTGATTTCACTGTACGTGCTGGCGCAGCCGGCACCCGGAGGTCGCCTGGCGGACTAACCCTGTAGGTGCAGCTCGTGGCTGGTAGGTATGGTCGCGTCAGCGTGTCTGGCGGCGGCCGGGGGAGCTGGCGGCGGAGGCCGCCGCCAGCGCACCCAATGAAACCGGCGGCACCCCTGCCGGGTGCTCCTGTCGTGCCAGGGTGAACGAGAAGAGGGCCGGACTCCCGTGGGGGTGGGTGTCCGGCCCTCGGCCTGTGGTCTAGCTGGCCCCGTGACCGGGTGCCTGGTTAGTGGCGGTTGCCCTGTGGGTAGGCGGTGGCTTCGTTCTGCGCGGCCAATGGGACGTAGCTGCGGCTGACCAGCTCGCGGAGCAGGCGGGACAGTCGGTGCTGCCCGTCGATGTCTAGGGCCTTCGTGAAGTAGGCGATGGCCACGGAGGACGATCCCCGGTACCAGCTCAGCCACCCGAGGAAGCAGAACAGGGCGGCGCGGTCCTCGATCGGCGTGTACGCGAGGATCTTGATCAGCAGGTCCTCGGTCGCTTCTACGCGGGACCAGTCCGGCCGTCCCTCATACTGTCCGATTAGCACCTTCTGAAAAGTCGGCTCGTCATCGGCTGCGCCGATCGCGTCGGCCATCAACCGTTCACGGATGGACTTGATGTTCAGGTAGCAGACCAGTTCGCACGCGGCCCTCTCGTCGATGTCCTCCCCCAGTGCTTCGTTCCACTCGGCGCGGGCATCGCACATCTTCTGGTGGTCGAACTCCAGATCATCCGGGGCACCCAGCCGGTTGATCCAGTACGTCGCTTCGGTGATCGTCGCGTGCGCGTCGTCGGAGCCGATGAACGCCGGGTCTACGGCCGTGGCTTCCGCGCTCGGTCGCGTGCTGTACCCGCGATAGATCATCTCCGCGTTGACCGCGCTGTCCCGGACCTCGTCCAGCGGGTTCAGTGTGCAGCACCCGCCGTCCTCGCAGAAGTACGTCGTCCATCCCTTGTCGGTGACCAGCCACCCGTTCCGCAGGGACCATCCGGCCCGCTCCATCTCGGCCTCAAGGGCTTTCGCGTACTCCATGTAGGGCTTAGCGTGCTCGTTCTCGCCCAACAGGGCGGCGTCGGCCACCTCGTTCGTGTAGACGAACAGCAGGGCGCCGTCGGCGGCGGTGTCGGCAAGCAGATGCCGCATCATGGCCTGCGCGTAGTCGACTGGGCGGACAGCTTCGGCCGGGGTGTTGCTTCGCAGGGTCAGGCCGTTCTGCTGGCCGCGCATGGTCATGACCACGAAGGACTCGCGGGGCTGGAAGCCGAGCGTGGTCGGGACGTAGGCGAGCAGATCAGCCGCCGTCGAAACGGTGAGCTTGTTGTTGTGCTGGGTGTTCTCGTTCATGGTTGTGTTCCTTCTTGGTAGGTGTGGGTCCGGGCCTGTGGTGTGCCAGCGGGACTGTGGTGGCCCTTCCCCGTTGTTTTTTGCCTGTTGGCGAGCTCGCTCGCTCGTCCCCGACGGAGCAGTGCTCAACGCCGTAGGTGCGAGGGTGCGCCGATCCTGGGAGGAAATAAGCGACGCAGGAGCGCCGGACAGGATCGGTGTGTCCGATGCCGGCGGAGCCGGTTGACGCTGTGGAGCGGGGGCGCATAATCCGTAGGACAGCAGCAAAAAAACGTCAGGGTCGGGTGCGACGAAGGAGCACCCGGACCTCATCAGGCCGAAGCGAAGCGCAGGACCATTGCCCTGCTCGGAGCCCTGGCGGAGAGCAGGGAAGCACTACAGGCAAGACACCCACGGCCGCCGGCCACCCGCATGGTTTGTTTCTGGGCCGCAGCGGTAGCTAAGAGTGTGACCGCCGTAGGGTGAGTTCCATGCGTGTCCTGGCCAATCTCCTCGTACAGTTCGCCCTGATCGTCGGCATCCTGTTGGTCGCCCGACTGGTCTTTGACCTGAGCCTGGGAGGGGTGCTGGCTGGTTGTGGCGCGGGACTGGGTATCGCCGTTACTCAATACGTGAGAGCCCGAAAGGCTAAGCGGGCGGCCGTTCGCGGTGCCGGACGCCCGCTACCGGAGGGTTAAAAGGTGGAAGCGGGCCCCGCACCACACGGGTCCCGCTTCCGTTCTTACTTTCCCTACCAAGGGAAATCTATTGGGCCCGGTTCTTCTCTTCCTCGAGAGTCCGTCGGCCTGGCCGGAGGGCCCCCGGTGCTACCGGTTCCCACTTCCTGCCGTTGTTGTGCTTGCGCTGCAGGCGCTTCACCTCGCGCATCACAGCTGCTTCGATCAAGTCTGTCACAGAGCGGTAGCCCTCGGCATTGCCTGCGGCGAGGAACGCAGCCCGCACCTGGTCGGCGTCGTCCTGTGCGAAGTACGGCGTGAAAGACGCCGGTTTGCTCTTGCTCACCTGCTACTCCTCGTCGTCGAAAGCTCCTGCTGGTGGCGGCGGTTTGGGGTCGCCGGCCAGCTTGTTCAGCTCGCCCTTCTTGTAGATCCTGATGACGTCCTGCCAGCCCTCGGGCATCCGCGGCCGGTGCAGCGGGCAAAAGGTCAGTCCCGCATCCGCGATGTACGCCCAATCCTTCGGGGTTCCATCCCCGGTGAGCGTCAGCGGAGCTGTTCGTCCGCATTCCGCGCATTCGGCCACGTGGTCATTGTCGGGTCGAGTCGCAGGCATCAAACCAGCCTGTCGGCCTCACCAATCCCCGACTCATCCTTGGAAGCGTCCCAGCGTGAGTTGTAGCCGAGAGCTGCGCGATCGAGCGCCCTCTTGGCTTCCGCGATGAGGCTTCGCGCTTCCCGAGCCGCTTTGCCCTGCTCTGCGGTCGGGCCACTACCTGGGCGCCAATCCGACCTCAGTTCGTCCTCGGCGTCACCGAGGGCTCGATGAGCTTGACGTCGCATGTCCTCGAAAGTGGGTAGATCACTCATCTGCTTCCTCCAGCATTGGTGCGGTCATTAGCGCTAGTGCGTTGAACATGCTCGGACGATGGTTCGGGTTGACGCGATGGTGGCCAGCGTAGGGCCGGCCACCGACGCTTGTCCCTGAGGGTGCGCGAACGCTGCGGGTTCAGAAGGGGGGTTCGCTGTCAGGGCCGTTGCCCCACCCACCTGCACCGCCGGCACCAGCTGCTGCGGGGGCTCCCCACGGATCATCCGCGGGCTGCTGCTGCCACGAGTTGCCGGGCTGCGCTCCTCCCTGGAACCCTCCCCCGCCCTGGGCGCTGCCTCCACCGGTGCCGTTGTTGCCGGATCCGCTGCGCTGGGCGCGGGTGACTTTCGCCGAGGCGTAGCGCAGGCTCGGGCCGACCTCATCGACCTCGAGTTCCATGACGGTGCGCTTCTCGCCTTCCTTCGTGTCGTAGCTGCGGGACTTTAGCCGGCCCTGGGCGATGACGCGGGTTCCCTTGGTCAGGGTCTCGGCGACGTTCTCGGCCGATTCGCGCCAGACGTTGCAGCGCAGGAACAGGGTTTCCCCGTCCTTCCAGTCATTGCTCTGCCGGTCGAACGTGCGCGGCGTGGACGCGATGGTGAAGTTCGCGACCGCTGACCCGCTGGGGGTGAAGCGGAGTTCGGGATCCGCGGTGAGGTTCCCGATAACAGTGATGACGGTTTCTCCGGCCATGATGCTCAACTGCCTTTCGTATGGGTGCTGGTGTTGTCGTTGAATGTCGGTGCTGCTGGTAGCTACTCGGTTGTTTCTGTACTGCCGGACAAGGCTTGTAATGCAAGGCTTGTTTTACAAGCCTTGTCTGCGGCTGCTTACTTGGCGCCGTCGAGGGCGATGACCTGGCTGATCTTGGTCGGGTTCAGGCCGGACCAGTGGTCCTCGCTGCCGTCCTTCTCGTACACCACAACGGGTGCCTGGCTGTAGCCGAGCTCCTCGGTGATGTAGGCCAGTGCCTGGTCGTTGGTGGTGATGTCCACGGTGACGAACTGGACGCCGGCGGCGTCGAATAGTTCCTTCGTCTTCTTGCATCCGAAACAGCCCGACGGCTTCTCGTAGACGGTGATGGTCATGGCGCTCAGTCCTTGGTTACGTGGTGGTTTTAGTGAGAGTCAACTGCTGTGCTGCTGGTACTAATTCTACCGTTTATTCATCTGAAAAAACAGCACTTGTATGGCGCGAATCACGCTATTTCGCGGCTCGTTTTTAGTCGGCTGGGCCGATGATTTCCAGCTGGGTCCAGCTCTCGCGCACTTCTCCGGCGGCTTCGTGGAAGTGCTGGTGGTCGCGCAGCTCGGGGTGGGCTTCGATGTAGCGACGGACGTCTTCGGCGCATATGTCGTCCTTGTCGCTGACGGGCTGGATCCAGTCATTCTCTTTGGGGTTCTCCTGCAGCCAGGCGAGCATCGCGTCTTCGTCGACGGCGATTCGGACGTAGTCGGCCTGGGTGGTGACACGGTTCATGGAGAGCAGCATTTCGGGCATCAGTGCTTGCCTGCTTTCGAGGTAGTGGGATGAGGTGGAGGGCCGGGCCGCACCCCGCCCGCTGGGGCGGGGTGCGGTTGCTGGTCGCTTACTCGACGGTGTCGCGTCCCTGCGTCCATCCGAAGAAGGGCTTGCGGTAGCGGCTGGGAAGCTCGGCCGCCGCCACGGGCAGGTCCTCCGGGCCGTCTGACTGGCCGGACTTCCAGAACCAGAACACCGATTCGGTGATCGCTTCGTGGCAAGCGGTCTGGGAGCGGAACCAGTGCGTTTCGGTGTCGCCCTCGACGTACTGGCCGTACCCGAACAGCTCCCCCGCGTCGTCCTTGCTCTTGGCCACGGCAAGGATGATGTAGGGCCACGATCCGGCGTCCCAACCTTCAGAACCCCAGTTAGGCAGAACAGCCCATGCCGTACCGGTGAGGGTTTCCATCCAGTCGTACCCGTCCCCGCTCCGGTCATCGACCGGCAGAGCAGACACCGACACAGTCTCGGCAGTGTCCTTAGTCGTCTTGTTCTCGTTCACGGTGTTGCTCCTTGGTTGCGGTGGTGGTGTCGGGGCCCTTGGTGACCAGCAGTGGACCCTTTCCCCGTTGTTTTTTGCCTGCTGGCGAGCTAGCTCGCTCGTCCCCGACGGAGCAGTGCTCAACGCCGTAGGTGCGAGGGCGCGCCGATTCTGGAAGGAAATAAGCGACGCAGACATCTCACGTGTTTATGAAGTCAAGCGGCGAGGTTTGCGACCGGTGGAGTGAAGGCTGTGGCT
>NZ_JBTNDF010000014.1:0-17677 GCF_054511115.1 Arthrobacter arabinosi | reverse complement strand
AGGAGGCCCGCCCCGCACTGACCGCTTAACCCCGCGAGGGATCACGCAGCGCTACACCACTCCCAGGGGCTTGACCCCTGCGCTATGTTGGCGGAGACGGGCGTCTGAAGACCGTAGCCTTCTCCATCAATTCGCGCGACCACCTGGTTGAGGTGTTGACGCGAGGCGAACGTGTGGATGGCTCAAGTGTCTTTCCGGGCACCGATACCGCCAACAGTGACGTTTACATTGTTCCGCGTCACCGCACCGCTTTCGTCAACCCCTTCGGTGAGCGGGATTCGCTCGACGTGTTGTGTTCCTTTTACGACGAGGCCGGGAATCCGCTGTCCTACGCGCGCGAACAGGTTGTACGCCGCGCGGCCGAGGTGCTGACGCAGGAGACCGGCATGACGCTTGAAGCCTTCGGTGAGCTGGAGTACGACCTCGTCGACGAGCCCGAGCGGATCTACCCCGTCGAGGAGGAGCGCGGCTATCAGGAGTCAGGTCCATTCTCCAAAGGTGAGCGGGTTCGGGAGCAGGTGTTGGGTCACCTCTGCGCCATGGGGGTGCCGTTGAAGTACGCCCACGGCGAGGTCGGCAACATCCTCGAGGACGACCGGCAGTTGGTCCAGCACGAAATCGAACTCCAACCTGTGCCCTTGGAGCAGGCAGCCGACAACCTCGTCCTGGCGAAGTGGGTGGTGCGCGAGGTCGCCTACGCCCACGGTCTCGAGGCGACCTTCGCCCCACTGGTGAGCAATGAGGGCGCAGGAAACGGCCTGCACATCCACAGCCGGCTGGTGCGCGACGGCGACAGTACGATCGTCGGAGAGGAAGGAATCAGCGACACCGGACGTCGCCTGATCGCAGGCTACCTCTCGGCAGCCAGTGCGTTGACCGCGTTCGGCAACACGGTCCCCACTTCCTACTTGCGGTTCACTGGCGGGGATGAGTCACCCGAGGGTATCTGCTGGGGTATGAAGGACCGCACCGGTCTAGTCCGGGTTCCCCTGGCCTGGGGAGGGGACGTCCTGGCCGGCATGGTCGCTCACGCCAATCCTGGCAGCACCGAGCCCGTCCCCGAAACCCCCACTGATCCCCAGACCGTCGAGCTCCGACTTGGTGACGGCTCCGCCGACGTGCACCTGCTCCTGGCCGGCATGGCCGTCGCGGCAAAACGCGGCCTGAGTGATTCCCGGAGCTTGGAGCTGGCCGAGCGGCTCAGCACCGCCAACCATGACGACTTCGAGCAACTGCCCGCCTCGCGTGCGGAGTCAGCCAACGCCCTCGAGGCCGAGCGCGAGCTTTTCGAGGCCGACGGCGTCTTCCCCCGTGCACTCATCGATGCCTTGATCGTGGGCCTACGCGACACCGACGACGCCACGCTGGTAGGGGACCCTGCGCAAGACGAGGATGCTCGCGAAGAACTTATTCGCCGCCATTGGCATGTCGGCTGAACCTGCCTAGCTTTCGGATCAATGAAAAGTGCCAGGAAGGTGAGTGTTGAGCCTTGTTGGCAGGGCAGGGACGAGGGGTGGATTCGCGGGTCAGCCCATCGCGCTGCACTTCCCGGACCGCGACGGGCTCATCAGCGGGGACGCACTGGTCACCCTCGACCCCTATACGGGCAAGAAGGGCCCGCAAATCGTGGCGCGTGCCGCCACCGCGGACACCAGCACAGCCCTGGCATCGCTCGAGGCGCTGCGGGCAACGAACGCCGGCACAGTCCTACCCGGTCATGGCAAACCGTGGACCACCGGCATCCATGACGCCGTAGAGGCAGCCCAGGCAAGACGCAGTCACTAGACAGCGGTAGCAGCGTCGACCAGTGATGCACAGTGGCTACGCCAGCAGTACATGGCGCTGTTCTCCGAATCGGGTGTGTCCCGCCGTGGTCGGGTTCCTCCCTGAGTAGGAACCTAAGTACCGCCGGACCTGGGGGAAACCCGGAGCCCTTTAACACTTGATGGCGGAAGGGGTTGGGGATCGAGCGGTATGCGGGGAACGACCGAAGGGGTCAGACCCATAGGCCCGCTCAGGGGGAGAGGCGCAGGTCGGGTGTGACGGCGTGCAGGATGCGATGCAGGCTCATGGACACGGAGCTGGCCGCACCGAACGGGGTTTCACGGGAGGCTGTGTCATAGATTGTGGTTTCCAAAGCACGCAATGCTTGTTGAGCGGTTCTGAGGGTTTCGTCGTTGTTTTCCTCCACGGTCCATAGCTCCAGGACTTCCCCGACCGCGGTGATGGCTGCCCCATTGGCGCGCGGATCACCGGCGGCAGGGGGTTTTCGTCCGACGTTCCGTGCAGTGCGTCCTGCAGCATGTTCGTGATGTTCAGCGTATGGAAGGCTACGGTTTCCAGCACTCGGATGTGCTGATAGTCCTGGTCGACGTCCCTCGGGTGAAAGCGGCGGCGGACGTTTGCTTTACGGCTTTCCTCCGCGTACTGCACCGCGTTACGGGCGTTTCGCGCCGCCTGGGTGAGGTCTTCGCGTCGCTCAGCCCACCGTCGGTCATCGGCGTTCCAGTCCTCCTCGAGGGCCTCGCCCATGTCCTGCAGATGACGTGCAGCTGTCCGTCGTAACTGGCCGATCTGCCCAAGGGCGTCATTGAGGTGCAGGGGTGGAACGATGAACGCGCTGACGGCCATGCCCACACTGACCCCGATGAGTGTCTGCACGAAGTAGCCCAGCGAGTACCCCAGATCGTTGTTGCCAATGATCAGGACGAACAACCCGGCCGAAGCGATTCCCGACCCGCCGCCCGCGGTGCGTTTGAGCATCCCGGCCAGCAGCACCCCCATACCGACGACGAACCCCACCGTCCACAGATTCGGTTCACCGACCCAGAGCGCCAAAAACGCCAGGATGATACCGACGGTGAGTCCTACAACAGTCTGGAGGCCGCTTTTCACGGTCCCCGCGACCGTCGGGTACATGGCCAGCAGCGCACCCAACGGCGCGTAGTACGGGTACTGCGCTGGAGCGCCCGGCACAGCGAGTGCGATCGCCCACGCGATCGCCGCAGCGAGCCCCGCCTTTCCCGCCAGCAGAGCGGGTGAGGAAGAACCTACCCGTCGCAGGGTTCGCCCTATGCGCTGATACCACCGCCTGTCAGTGGTTCGCAGGGCGGAGGACTTCGATGCCCGCACCATGCCCGCAGTGTCCTCTCAGCGTTTGGTCGGACCCGTAGCCCCGGGCCAATGACCATGAAGTACTAACCGTACGAGGTTCCGGCCCGGAGGAGGGCCTCTGGGCGTCGGCGACGGCGGCGTCGATGATGGCGTCCGCCCCTGTCCCGAGGTTCGCATCCAGCAACGCCTGCACCGGGTCCTCCCGGTTGAGGTTGATGACGTCCACGTTCTGGTCCAGCGCCTGAACAAGCCGGGTCTCGACGCTATCGGTCACAGAGACACGGGATGCTTTGTGTCGAAACGCTGAGGTGACAGCGAGCTGCCCGACGACGCCCGCCCCATACACGCCCACGGTACCGCTGCGCTGGATGCCGACCAGTTCCACCCCGAACCATTTAGCCGCTAACGGAACACCCCGCGGGGTAGACTCAGCACGACGGGGCGTGCGGACGTCCATGCCCCCAGAAGGCCTGCCAATTCTCGTCCCGCGGCCCGCCGGTCGAAGAATCGGGGCCCACTCACACCCTGTCGGCGGCCCCCGGTGCAGCTTCCTGCCTGGAGCAGTGCGCGCAGCAGTAGATGCTGTGCCCGACTTCCACTCCATGTCCAAGGATCCGGCACCCGCAGTGAGCACACAGCGGGGCCAAAGCCTGGACCGCACACTCGAAACTGTCGAACGTTCCAGTCTCGGTGCCCTTGGTGATCGTGAACGTCTTGTCGTAGTCGTTCCCGCAGGTATCACAGGCAGCCATCAGGGCTTCCTTCCTTGATTGTTCTCCGCCTGCGCTGGGCAGCGCTTGGGGGCTGCTCCCGGTCCTTCGCCGGGAGCACAATTACTTGAACAAGTCGCTACAAGAGGTTGCTAGTAGGAGATGAATTGCACAAGTTCCCCGACTCGCTCGTCGGGGAAGTTCCGGGCGATATCGGCTTGGGTCAGGATGCCGACGAGGTCGTGTCCGTCGATGACGGGTAGCCTGCGCACCTGGTGTTCCTGCATGGTCATGATGGCCACATCGATCTCGTCATCGGCACCGATCGTCACTGGTTTGCCCTGCGCCAGGTCGCCGGCCGTCGCGGTTGTCGGGTCGCCGCCGTCGGCAATGCACCTGATGACGATGTCACGGTCGGTGATCATTCCTTTGAGCCGCTGGTCCTCCCCGCAGATGGGCAGCGATCCCACGTTCAGGTCCTTCATTTTCCGGGCCGCCTGCTCCAGGGTTTCCCGTTCACCGACGCATTCAACGCCACCGGTCATGATGTCTCGCGCTCGAACTGGCATCTCATCCTCCACAACATGTGTAGCTCTTGGACTACCTGACAGGTGTTGCCACCGGGCCCGCATCATGGCACTGTTCCTCCATGAATGTAAGCCTGCTGCCCATCATTCTCCTGACGAGTCCGAAAAGTAACCCCTGGTCCACCCTCAACGTCCAGCACTAGTTCTTAGAAGCGACGTACCCGCTCCGCATGTGAGAGCTGATGGCTTCTCTCTGCCGGTGCCGGTGCCGGTGCCGGTGGGGCAGCGGGATTACACGATCATCGTTGTGTCGGTGCTATAGGGGCACGAGGGCGGTGAACTCGGGGTGGTCGTCATTGGAATCGTTGTGGGTTCTGTTCGTTCAGGCCGGCGCAGCAATTGGTCGTCAGCGGCGACCGACGGCAAAGGCCTTGTGTCAACCGGGAGACCAGCGATGACCGCGGCCGGATCCACGAGACGGCGTTGAGTGAGAGCGACAACTCGTCGGTCGGAACTACGAGCTTGTTCAACACGATGACGGTTTATGCTGGACCCGCCCAGGGCTCCATGCCGGCGGGCCGCGACCGCGACGACATCGGCGGTGACCGTTCCAACGATGAGCGCTGTAATGATCCCTACAATAACGTCCTCGACCGGTGTCGACCGGTGTCGGCTGGTCGACACCCAGGGCGTCGGGCCAGGTTTCTGATCGAGAGCCTACCGCGCGCATCAGACCGGATCTGCGCGAAAGCTTCTACAGGGCGAGCCGACCCCGTGAGCGCAGATGAGCCGCATCAGTGCCGGCAGAGTGCCTGCTGGTCTTCACCGGCCGCCACTACGTGTCTTAGGACTGTAAGTGGAAGATCACCTGTCAGGTGAGGTTGGCGAGGAGTTCGGTGCAAGCCCGTTCGGCTTGTCGGCAGGCTTGAGCACAGATCCGGCAGTGATCATGGGAGTGTTTCTCGCATTCCTGGGCACAGAGCGCGCAGATAAGGCGGCATGTTTCCAGCAGTGCGCGTGTGTAGTGGGGGTCAACAGCGGTGCGTCGGATCAAGGTGTTCGCGGTCGTCGTGCACATGTCTGCGCAGTCCTGGTTCGTCCGAATACACCGCTTCAGTGGCTCGACGGCGTCCTCGGACAGGCAGGCATCGGCGCAGGCAGTGCAGGTCTGCGCACACTCCACAAGGGCTTTCACTGCGGCGAGCAAAGCAACCGAGTCCACACCGTCTGAAATCGAAGTGTTTTCCTGCTGGTGAAGGGGATGAGTGTTGAGCATCTGCTGCAAGCTCATGAGGTGCTCCCAACGTAGACGGTTTCCACATGTTTCGTGGCGTAGTCGAACTGGAAAATAACGTCCCCGTCGGCGAGTAAATCGAGTTCGATATCAGCGCCATGAGGGACACCGAACATGCCGTAGTTTTCCTCCCACGACCGGTTGATCGCAACCTTGTAGTGGTAGAGGGCTGCGGGCAGGTGCACGCGAAGCTTCCACAGCCGATCTGTTGGATCGAAGGTCATCTGAGCCTTGTCCAGATGTGGCGTCCAAGTCTCTGGAGGGTAAAGGAACGGCTCGAAGTCGCCCGCGATGGATACAGCGTCTGGCTGCTGTCCTGGTGGCGGGCCGGGATCAGTGACGGGTGAGCGAACAGTGTCACGATCATCATTATCATCATCACCATCGCTCTTGGACCGAGCATCAGGTTCGCTCCCTGATGTTCTGACGCCTTCGGTGTTCAAACGGGATCTCTCGGCAGGACTGTCAGGGCGGATGTGGTGGTGAGTGTCGGCTTCGTGAGCTGTGCGAGTGGAGGACGTTTTATCAGGGGCGACAGGCGGAGCCGAGGGTAGCGGGGTATTAGGAGGGACGGACTTCGCGCTGCTGATCGCATCTGAAAAGTCGGCAGTGGTGGGGAAGGCGACAAGGGCGCGTAACCCTTCATGTGTGATGATCCACCCGCGGCGGTGCTTGATGAGCCAGCCTGCTTTGACCAGATGTGTTGTGGCGGTGACAAGGTGTTTGTATCCGCGCGGCACTCCTCCGCTCAGCAGTTCATTTTCCCGCTCGTCGAGGGGCAGCTCCGTGATGACCATGGCCAGAAGTGTTGTCGGCGGCACGATTGTCTTCGACCATGCGTGCGCGGCCAGGAGCTCCAGCACAGCCCGCAACCGACGATGAACCCGGGCCTGTGAATTGTTCATCGCGTGCTACCTCCTTAGATCCAGTTCTCAAGTGGCTGAGGGAAAGCTACACGGAGAGCAATAGCCGTGCCAGCCTACTCTGCGGGGTACCGGAAGGTGCGCAGGGCGCGGGCGAGGTGAGCGGCATTGCGGGCGAGGCCGGCGTTGGTGGAGGCAACAGGGTCAGGGACCCGGTCGAGGTCTTTGAAGTCGGTGGTTTGCATGGCTTCGCCGACCCAGTAGGTGCCTCCCTGGGCGGGGAGGGTGAAGCCGACGTCATTGAGGCCCTGCATCATGTCGGCGATGGTCTTGTGCGCTCCGTCTTCGTTGCCGACGACGGCAACCGTAGCGACCTTCCCATACAAAATCGGTCGCCCCTGGTCATCGGTTTCGGATAGTTCCGCGTCAAGTCGCTCCATGACCTGCTGGGCGACGCTGCAGGGGTGGCCCAGCCAGATCGGGGTGGATAGGACAAGGATGTCCGCGGCCAGGATCTGCTCACGTATTTTAGGCCACTCGTCGCCGTCGCCCATGTCGGTCAGCACGCCGCGCTTCACGTCATAATCTACGATGCGCACGGAGGAAGTCTCCGCGCCCTGTCCTTTGAGTTCATCGAGGATGTGCTGGGCCATCAGTTCGCTACTGGACGGCTCGGGAGACGGGGTGAGGGTACAGACAAGGGCGAGGGCAGAAAGATCAGCCATGAGGTCCTTTCACATGGGTGTTTCAAGCGTGCAGAGAATGTACTAGGTGCCACCAAACGCTATCGATCATGATCAACTCGCACCGAGCGCTGTTGAGCGTTCGACCCAGGCCAAGTGGCAGATGGATACAGACTGCCCCACCGTACGAGGTGATAACGCAGCCGGTGGATTGTGTTTGTGATGGGCCCGCCTCCGTGAGGCGGTACCTAGGGCGCCTCCCTTTTTCTTCCTCAGCTGCCGCGCTGTGATAGCGCGGCAGCTGAGGAAGTGGGATGGGTTACGGGTGGAGGAGGACTTTCGTCCATCCGTCCTCGCGCTTGTCGAAGCTCGCGTATGCTTCCACGGCCTCGTCGAGGGACAACTCGTGAGAGACGATCCAGGACGGAGTCGAGCGGCCGCGGATAATCAGATCGCGTAGCTCCCGGTTGTACTTCTTCACCGGGCACTGCCCACCGGCAATGCTGATGCCCTTGGTGAAGGCCTGGCCGTAGTTGAAACCGATCCGACCCTGCTTTGCGTCGTCGTTGGATGCTTTGGGGTCTTCCGGCACGTAGACGCCGACGACGCCGATATGACCGGTCGCCCGGACCGCTTTCACCAGGTTGTCGAGCACCATTTCGGGGTGCTCTTGGCCGGTGTGGTCGTGTGCCTGGTAACCGACAGCTTCCACCCCGCAGTCAGCCCCGAACCCGTCGGTGCCTTCCATGATCGCCTCTGTCGGGTCGGTGTCGGCGAAGTTGATGGCGGTCGCCCCGATCTGTTCCGCCAGAGCCAAACGGTCGGGCTCTTTGTCGACGACGAAAACCTGAGCGGCACCGCGTAGGAACGCACTGTGGGCGGCCATCAAGCCGACGGGGCCGGCGCCGAAG
This sequence comes from Arthrobacter arabinosi, assembly GCF_054511115.1. Taxonomy (NCBI): domain Bacteria; kingdom Bacillati; phylum Actinomycetota; class Actinomycetes; order Micrococcales; family Micrococcaceae; genus Arthrobacter; species Arthrobacter arabinosi. The sequence continues at coordinate 9,575 of NZ_JBTNDF010000014.1, read as the reverse complement.
ACGGCGACGGACTTCCCGGGAGTGACCATGGCAAGTTCTGTTGCGTGGTAGCCGGTGGGGAAGATGTCCGACAGCATGGTGAAGTCGGCTTCGTGCTCGGTGCCTTCGGGGAGTTTGAGAAGGTTGAAGTCCGCCCAAGGGACACGCAGGAGTTCTGCCTGCCCGCCCCAGTAGGGGCCCATCATCGGGTATCCGTACCCGGCTCCGGGCTGACCGGAAGGATTCGCGCGCAGACAGGCTGAGGTGTATCCGTTGTTGCAGTTCCGGCAGGTACCGCAGGCAAGGTTGAAAGGGACCGACACCCGGTCCCCAACACTGATCCGCTCCACTCCGGCTCCGACCGCTTCGACGACGCCCATGTTCTCGTGGCCGAGCACCATGCCCGCGTCCAGGTCAGCTCGCCCCTCGTAGGGGTGCAAATCGGACCCACAGATATTGGCTGTCGTGATTCTGATGACCGCGTCCAACGGGCCCTCAATCTTGGGGTCGTCGACGGTTTCAATGGCAAGCTCGTACGGGGCTTTGAAAACTACGGCCTTCACTACATCTCCCTTACTCGTTGAGGTTCCAAGGAACTCACCGGACCGGACTGCGCATCACCGCCTGGCCATCTCCCCGGTGGTCCTAGCTCCCGGGCCGCGTGTTGACCCGAAAACTAGCACACTGAGTAGTCTGCAGGGTGCACGGTTTAGGGTCAATGCAGGATATGCCTGCCGTCCTTCCTTGACGGGAAGCAGTCGTCATCGGCGGTTAGATCCGGTCGAATCCACTCACCTGCGCATCGCACCCAATCCGTGACCCCAGATCCGGTGATACCCGATGCTTGGTACCCCATCACCTAGTGCCTGAGGAATGGCCGGGCCATCCAAACGGCAGTCGGCTGACGAATGGTTAGGGTGAGTCCAGCTGGGTGCAACCCAGCTACCGGGGGTTGATCCCACAACCGATAGTGGAGGCTGAAGCATGACCGAAATTACTGCACACCACGGACTGTTCAAGGACACCAATCTGCATGTGGATGACACCGGAGGCCCAGGCAGGCCCGTGGTCCTCATTCACGGGTGGCCGTTGTCCGGCGAGGCCTTCAAGGCCCAGATTCCTGCCCTGGAGGCGGCCGGTTACCGGGTCATCACGTATGACCGGCGCGGATTCGGGCGCAGCGACAAGCCGCTGACCGGCTACACGTACGACACGTTGACCGAGGACCTGCACGCCCTGCTCGAGCAACTCCAACTGACGGATGTCACCTTGGTTGGTTTTTCGATGGGTGGGGGAGAGGTGGCCCGGTACTTCAGCAAGTACGGTCCGGAACGACTGCGCAGCGTGGTGTTTGCCTCCGCTGTGCCGCCGTACATGATGCAATCCGACGACAACCCTGAGGGCCCGCTGACGAAGAAGGAAGCCGCGACGATGACGGCCGAGCTCACAAAGGATGAGGACGAGTTCTATGACGGGTTCACCCGCGAGTTCTTCTCCGTCAACGGAGAGCTGAAAGTTAGCGAACAGCAGCGCCAGGAGGCCCTGGCCCTGTGCAAGCAGGCCAACAAGAAGGCCGCTCTGGCATGCATGGCCGCCTTCGGGGAAACGGACTTCCGGGATGACCTGCTGAAGGTCACTGTTCCCGCACTCGTCCTGCATGGCGACGGTGACGCGACCGTTCCCTTCGAGGGATCCGGCCAGCGCACCCACGCAACCCTGCCCGGCAGCGACCTGCACGTCATCGCAGGGGCGCCGCACGGGTGCAACGTTAGCCACCCCGACGAGTGGAACGAAGCACTGATTCGGTTCTTGGCAAAGTAACTCTCCGCATCAGCGCAGTCCCCGCTTCGCCTTCATGGCCAGTAGTGTCCCGCACAGTCAGTGCTGGACACTGCCGATCGTGAGCGTTGCACCTCAGAACGTGAGCGCTTCACTTGCGGCGTGAGCCGGGTCAAGTCCCTGGATTGCTGCTGACAGAATGTGCTCCATCTTGGAACGAAGGAAAAATGGCTTTCATCGTCAGTCGTCCGGGCGATTGGGACCCAGTGCTGTTCTGGCGTGCGGGGGCAGTCCATGAAGGTGGGTGGTCAGGGCAAGCATCTCGGTTCGCCCAGGACGGTCAACACGGTCGATTCTTGGAATCTCCCCTTGTAACGCGGCGGGCAACGGCTGTGGACTTAAGAGGCATGTCAGGTTCTGCCCGAAACCTGTTCCTTCGCTGTACTAACCGGGAGATTGTCGATGCCACTGTCGAAAGATGAACACCGCGCGTGGAACGAACTGGAGCGAGCTCTCGCAGATGATTTTCCCAGCGCCCCTGCCAGGGACGAAGAGGACGAGGCGTGGATCATGACCCTCCCTCCTGCTTCGCTACGCATCCTGCTGCCTGATCTGACAGTTGTCGTGGGCGTCATTGTCCTCATCATGGCGTGCGTGGTGCAGGTGCTGCCGCTGGGGCTCGCCGGTCTCGTGCTTACCTGCATCGGTGCCGACTACATCAGACAACGGTCATCCCGCGTACAAGACATGTAAGCCAGCCGACCACCAGGAATCTGAGCATGGTTCCACCGCGCGCAGGGCTGAGTTTTCGGTCAGGTAGTGGTGCGGGTTGTCCTACCGTGGCGGGTCGGCATCATTCTGGTACCCGGTGCGATCGGGATGTTCCGATGCTCGTGCTGCCTCCGGCTGGGAGGGGTAGTCATCGCTGTTCACCGGGTGATCCGCATCTGGTGTCACAGTCTGATCCCGCGACTCGGCGTCCTCACTACTGCCATGATCGGGCTTCTCTGAGCCGTTGAACGCGTCCGCATCAACTGTGTCCGTTATCGCGGCGACGAACTCTTCCGGTGGTTCTGCGCCCAGATCACCAGGGGTGGAGGGATCAGGCGGGATGATTCCTGCGTCGCGGGCTGCTGCCTCATCCGAAAACGGCCAACCCTGGGAGTCATCTTGGTTTGACATGTCGTTGCTGCCTTTCGACGTCAGTACTGTGTGGGACACATGGGTGCTAAGGCTAGCAATGGTCGGGACCTCCTAAGCTGCGAAGCGGCGACGGCGGGTATGCCTGTTCCTGGAATGTTGCATCGGGTGTCATTTACCTTCGACACCGCGAGTGAAGCACGTGACTGTTACGCGCATCTGGAGGATGCCCTGCCGGACCTGGTCGTGGAGCGCCGGGTTGGGCAAAAAAGTGCTGGAAACGTGGACGGTGAGTTCCGGGGCGAAACGGGAGTCAACCGGCCCGCAGATACAGAGCCTTGCTGACGCAGCGATCCTTCTCGGGCCCGGCGAGGTGGAGGCACGTAAAGCCCTCGAAGACAATTACCGTGACGCCGACCACCTTGTGATCATGTAGGACATAACCCGCTGAGCTTATACAGGCAGGCGGTGCCGTATATAAAGACAGTCAATGCGCATGAAATGAGTCCTTGCACCGAGGTCGGACTGTCTGTCTCACCGGTTCTGCCGGTAGCGGGGCTTAGTCGATGAAGTGGGTCGACGCCGGGGCACTGGCGAGGGAAGCGACGAGTCGTTCGGCCAGGGCGCGGAGTTTGACGTTCTGGGCGTTGGAGGCGCGTTGCAGGATGTGGATGGCTTCAGCGGGTGTGCACCTGTTCTGCGCGATGATGATCCCGATCGCGATGTCGATGTTGGTCCGTGATTCCATCGCGGCTTTCAAAGGCGCGGCTGTCCTTTCATGGGCAGCGAGCCGAAGGGCCAGTTGGAGAGTCAGCGTAGCTTCGGCCGCGTAGGCTTCGACCCGTTCAACGATCTCCGGGGTGAACACGTGGGGAGCGCGTGCATAAAGGTTCACTGCGGCCCCTCCGTCGTCGCCGGTGAGCAGGGGAACCCCGAGCACTGACTGGAACCCCAAAGACGCGACCGCGTCGAAATACTCGGGCCACCGCCTGTCGGTGCGGGTGTCCTGAACAATCGTGGTGGTACCGGTCCGGTCAAGCCCCTGGAAGTGGTGTAGCGCTGCGTGACCCCTGAGGGGTTAGGCGGTGAGTGCGGAGTGGGTCTCCTTATCGGTTGTCGTCTCGTCGGTGTTGCAGGTGTCGGTGATGAGGGTGAGGCGGCTCTTGGCGAGGATGTCGAGGCCGAGGTAGCGGCGTCCTTCAGCCCATTCATCGGTCTGCTCGGCTAACACGGCGCCGACGAGGCGGATGATCGCGTCCCTGTTGGGGAAGATCCCGACCGAATCAGTACGGCGGCGGATCTCTCGGTTCAACCGCTCGTTCGGGTTGTTCGACCAGACCTGCTGCCAGAGCCCTTCAGGGGAACTGGTGAACGCGAGGATGTCCGCCCGGGCTGCGTCGAGGTGCTCATGGGCGTTGGGGAGTGTGTCCTGGACGTAGTCCAGCAGCCGGTCGAACTGGGCGTGCACGGCACCGGCGTCGGGTTGGTCATAGACCGAGTGGAGCATCGCCTTCACGGCCGGCCACATGCTCTTCGGTGTCACGGACATCAGATTCGCCGCGTAGTGGGTGCGACACCTCTGCCAGACGGCTCCGGGCAGATTCGCGCCGATCGCTTCCACCAGGCCTCGGTGGGCGTCAGAGGTGACGAGCCGGACGCCGGTCAGGCCGCGGGCGACGAGGTCGGCGAAGAAACTGTTTCACGCCGCCCCGGTCTCGCTGGTGGCCACGCGCAGGCCGAGGACTTCGCGGCGCCCGTCAGCGTTGACGCCGGTCGCGACGAGGACGACTGCGTTGATGACCCGGCCGCCTTCGCGGACCTTCATCGTCAAAGCGTCGGCGGCGAGGAACGTGAACGGGCCTGCCTCACCGAGGGGGCGGTGGCGGAACTCGTTCACGTGCTCATCCAACTCGGCTGCCATGCGGGAGACTTGCGACCTCGACAGGGAATTGATCCCCAGGGTCTTCACGAGCTTGTCCATCCGCCGGGTACTGACCCCGGCGAGGTAGCAGTCCGCGACCACCGTGATCAACGCGGACTCGGCCCGTTTCCTACGCTCGAGCAACCAGTCAGGGAAGTAGGTGCCGGTCCGCAGCTTCGGGACAGCGACGTCGACGGTCCCGACCCGGGTATCCAGGTCGCGGTGCCGGTAGCCCGTTGCGCTGGGTGAGCCGTTCAGGGCTGGGCTTACCCCACTTGGCTCCCGCGACGGCGTCGGCATCAGCTGAGAGCAGGGCGTTGATCATGCTCTGCAGTAGCGAACGCATCAGATCCGGGGAGGCCTCGGCGAGGGCTTCAGTCAGGAGGCGGGCAGGGTCGAGAATGTGGGGAGCGGTCATCGTGTGTCCTTCTTCGAGTCTGGTTGTGAGAGATCACTCGAAGGATCACGCGGTGGCCGCGTCCATGTCCATCACCATGACGACCCGGGCAACCGCGCTACACCACTATGCGGGGCACAACTACAACGATCCGGTGAACCCACATACTGGTAGGACGTTCATGTTCCTGGGTGTTAGGAGTGGTTATGTCTATCGGTGATGACTTCTGGGAAATGCCAGGGGTGGGGCGTGCTCATCAGTCCCTCGAGCCTGAGGAGTGCTGGGCTTTGCTGAGTACCGGGCAGACCGGTCGAGTCGGTTTCGTCAGGGACGGACGCGTGTTCATTTTTCCGGTGAATTATCTGGTCCATGACCAGGCGATTTTCTTCCGCACCTCAGCATCCGGTGATCTGGGCCGCTCTCCGTTGGACCGGGTGGCGTTCCAGGTCGACCACGTCATTCCCGAGCAGATGTCGGGGTGGTCCGTCCTCGTCCAGGGATCCACGGCCGCCGTGCAGGACGAGGCCTTGTCGGCTTCAGTGTGGGGGCGGATGACTAACGAACCATGGGCAGACGGGAACCGCCGTCATCTCGTGCAGGTAGCACCTGCCTCCATTTCCGGCCGCCGCGTCGGCACCAGCTAACACGACCGACGACGACACACGGCGAGAACGAGGGCGACGACGCTGTGCTGCACGCCCGGAACCGCAGCCACATGTCGGATCCAGTCCTCTTGACAAACGAGAAGCTCAGCCGCTGAGGCGATGGGGGTCCTGACACGCAACCAGTTTTCTACACGCTGTAGAAAAAGGTCTATGCTGGTCGTATTGAACCGTTGCGTGTGAAGGGGTTGGCTGATGCTTTCTGATACGTCCCGTCCTGTGGTTGAAGCGACTCTGCCGGTGGTGGGTGAACATATTGGTGTCATCGCGGAGCGCTTCTACGCACATATGTTCCGGGACAGGCCGGAGCTGCTGGACGGGTTGTTCAATCGGGGGAATCAGGCCGATGGCAGGCAGCAGCAGGCTTTGGCGGGTTCGGTTGCGGCGTTTGCCGGTTTTTTGGTGAACAGGCCGGATGAGCTGCCTGATCATCTGCTGTCCCGGATCTCCCATAAGCATGTGTCGCTGGGGTTGCGCCCGGATCAGTACGAGATTGTCCATGAGCATCTGATGTGGGCGATCGTTGACGTGCTGGGGGACGCGGTCACACCGGAGGTCGCTGCGGCGTGGGATGAGGTGTACTGGCTGATGGCCAACGTCCTGATCAATCAGGAGCGGGTGATGTACGCGGCCGTGGGCCTTGCCTCGGAGACGATCTGGCGTTCCTGGCGGGTCGTCGAGAAGATCCGGGAGACCGAGGACGTGGTGACGTTCGTGGTGGAGCGCATCGATGAGCGTGAGGTGAAGCCGTCCCTACCTGGTCAGTACGTGACGCTGAAGGCGTTGATGCCTGATGGTGTGCACCAGCCGCGGCAGTACAGTCTTACCCGGGCCGATGATGGCCAGCATCGCCAGTTCTCCGTCAAACGTATCCATGGCCTGACGACACCCGATGGTGAAGTGTCGAACCTCTTGCACTCGAGCGTGAATGTGGGCGACGAGGTGGTGTTGTCAGTGCCGTTCGGGGACGTTGTACTCACGCCCGGGGACCGGCCGATTGTTTTCGCCAGCGCCGGTATCGGCATCACCCCCATGGCAGGGATGATCTCTCATCTCGTACAGTCCACATCCCCACGCCAGGTGCTGCTGCTGCATGCCGATGATTCCGCAGGCTCTTTCGCCCTGCAGGATCAGGTCCGCGCAGATCTGGCACAACTCTCCAATGCGTCCCTTGTCACCTGGTTCCTGGAGCCCCCTACTAGCCAACAGCAGGCAGACAACGTGTTCACGGGTTTCATGGATCTTGACGGCGTCGAGCTCCCTGCCGATGCACAGTACTACCTGTGCGGGCCGCTGGCGTTCATGCAAGCGGTCCGCAGTTCCCTCATCGCGCGAGGAGTCCCCGCACAGGACATCCAGTACGAGGTCTTCGGCCCCGACCTCTGGCTCGCCGACTTCCAATAACAACCATGGGTAAACCACTGTTCTAAACAGCTGCCATTAACCCTCGGGCCTGGCCGGCCACGCTCCAGGCTTTTTTCATGGCCCCTATTGCGTCTTGGTCTGGCCGTTCAGGAGCTGATGCCTGTTGGTCACTCGGTCATTCCCAGACGTTTCTCTCCCGTAGCACGTACTCGTGGAGCGTTGTCGGGGCCCGGCCGGTCACGGTGCGGACGTCGTCGGTAAGGTGCCCTGCCATACCCAGGCGGGCGGTGGCATGGATAAGGGTCGTCATCATCGCCATCGGTGGCGTGAATTCCAGAACGTTCCGGGCGTGCCGGAAGTAACGGGAAATGCTCGGGCGCCGATATTCAATGGGTCTGCCGAGGACATCGGTCATGATGCCGGCTACTTCCGTATACGTCAGGGCTTCATCGCTGGTGGGCGTCCATACCCGTCCATAGTGGTGTTCTGGTTCCAGAAGGGCGCACGCGGTTACCGCTGCGACATCGACCGCATCAACGAAAGCCGTGCGGCCGTTTTCTGCCGGCACCATGATCTGGTCGCGGTCACGGATGTCCGCGGCGAACACCTCTGCGAGGTTCTGGTCGAAGTAGGACGGCCGCACGAAAGTCCACTTCATCCCTGATCGGCGCAACCACCGCTCAATCGCTGCATGCGGCAGGACAGGTATGCGTCCTGCGCCCTGAACGGAGAGCAGCACTACGTGACGCACCCCACAGGAACGGGCCCACTCGAGTGCCGGTACCAGGTCAGCGTCGATCTTGGTGACTTGTGGCGGGCGGACCAGGTACATCGAGAGCACACCCTCGAAGGCCGCCTGCCACGTCGACGGATCCACGAAATCGAAGGACACCCCTTCAGGGTCACGATTTCGGCGCGAGGCGGGACGGACTCGTGCACCCTGCGCACGAAGAGCCGCAACGAGCGGCCGGCCAACATTACCGGTGGCACCTGTGACGAGAATCGGCGAATCCATGTATGGACGATACACACGCCACCGTCGCGTTGTCCGTTCCAAGTAGCGCTCTCCATCACACACTTGCTGGCCCGCTGAGCCTGCTCACTTTGCTGATTTCAAGCGATGTCGCTTGGCTGTTACTGGTCCTGTCTGAATCGTTGTCCTGGGACTGTTGTCTTGCGACTGTTCTTCTAGGACACCAGGGTGAGTAGGTGGCGTTCGGCCGGCTTTCTTGGCCCCTGCCCATCATTAGGTGCAGCGAGGAAGGCGCTGAGGGATGAAAGGTACTCCGTTCGTCTCTTCGACGAAATCCGTGAGACCGGAGCAGTCACGGTAGTACTGTCACCTGACTGGTCAGCCGAGGTATCGCTATAGTGTGTGGTCAGGCCGTCCTGCAGCAACCGGAGCGCCTCGGACTTTTGCTGCGACACCGCCGAGTGGGTGATGCCGAGCCCGGTCGCGACATCGGTGATGGACCGGCCCTCGAAGAAGACTTGCTCGATGATGTGGCGCATGCGTTCAGGTAAGTGGGTCACGGCAGCGCGAAGGTAGCGGACCTGTTCGTCCACGAGTAGGCGAGTTTCCGGAAGTTGCTCTGCCGCAGATCGCCTGTCGGTGAAGAGTTCCAGCACAGTGTCCTCAAGGGTGTGGACTGAGCGGCTGGCATCATCGAGCGCTCCCTGCACCTCCTGACGGCTGATGCCGAGGGTCGCCGCAAGTTCATCGACAGTGGGAGTGCGGCCGAGGGACGCTGCGAGGGTGTCCTGCGCGGCCAGGGTGTCGCCAATACGACGGCGCACCGACCGGGGCGCCCAATCGCTGGAGCGCATCTCATCGGCGAAGGCACCAGTGATACGACGCCGGGCGTAAGCGCCGAACGGGACGCCGCGTGAGGGGTCGAATGAATCAACCGCGGTGATAAGCGCAATGGCCCCCACCGACGCGAGATCATCGCGTGAGAGGTGCGTGGCGCGCGCGCAGAGGGCGGACACGAGGTATCCGACCAGAGGCAGGTTCTGGACGATGAGCCTTTCACGGGCACGAGACGACACCACAGAATCAGACATGAGCGAGCTCCCCAGCTAGCTAGAAGGACGTGCTCCCCGGCACAACAGATCAACCGTTCCGGTCTCCAACGGGGAGCACATTGCCGCCGACGCTACATCAGACGCTGAAAGCCAGTTAGCGAACTGGGCAGAACCTGCCCTAAAGCTGAGCAACAGCCACTGACATCCGTTTGCTGCGCGAATATGCGCTCGGGACTGCCCCGGCTTTGCTTGACTCCTGACTTGTGAGGATTTAGTCCTCGCAGCAAGGATGTTCACATGCCTAAGC
>NZ_JBTNDF010000013.1:0-20894 GCF_054511115.1 Arthrobacter arabinosi | reverse complement strand
GAACCCCAAAGACAGCCTTCCCAGTCCGACCGATACGGGCTTGTGAAATGCCGCCTAACAACGAATTAGGAGCGCCGGACAGGATGGGTGTGTCCGATGCCGGCGGAGCCGGTTGACGCTGTGGAGCGGGGGCGCATAATCCGCAGGACAGCAGCAAAAAACGTCAGGGTCGGGTGCGACGAAGGAGCGCCCGGACCTCATCACGCCGAAGCGAAGCGCAGGACCGCTCAGAGGTTGAAAACGCTCGGTAGGCTCAAACTCATGAGCGAAGAGCGTTGGGGCGAGAAGTGGCACGTTGGGGACCGAATCAGGTACGGACACCCGCGCCGAGACCAGATTGTCGAGGGCGAGATCAAAAAACGGGAATGGACCCGCATCAAGAAGAAGGACGCATACAACTTCACCGTCCTCGCCGACGGCGAGAATGAAACTTACGTGATCGGCGCCGACCGCGTGCAGCCGGTGACGGACGAACCGCTACCGCAAGCTCCGCCGGCGCCGCTCCGTATCGAGCCGAAGGAAGAGACATTCGATCCGATCGTGTCGGCTGATCGGAAGGAAGCCCGGAAGGAAGCGCGGAAGAAAGCATCTCAGCCGCAGGACTCACCAGAAGATTCCGAGGCGCAGGCTCCGCCGACTGCCTAGAACAGTGTTGGTGCTTCCGGGTCAATGCCGGCGCGGCCGAGGCTCAGCTGAGCCAGTCCGGGGGGCCGGCGAGGCCGATCCGGTAGCGCGCCGCGTCCTCGGAGGGGCTGTGCGGCCCGAGGGCCAGTTGGAAGGCCCGCAACTGTATGCGGGTGCGCTGCAAGCGGAGGCGGTCCGCGGGCGAGCGGTCACCGCGGCCGGGTACGCCGGCGAGGGGGGCCACGGACGGGGAGAGAACCAGCGCCCCGGCGACGGCCAGGCCCTTGTAGAAGATCCGCTCGGCCCGGTTCAACCCGTCCGGTGCGGAGAGAAAGGTGAGGAGCTCGGCGGGAACGGGTTCGAGGTCGGGCTCCAACGCGCGCAGGGCCTCGGCGAGTTCCCGTCGGTTGACCGGGAGGTCCTCGGCCCCGAGCGCCCGCGCGCTGCGGGACCAGTCGGCGACGTAGGTGTCGGCCCAGTCGCGGCCGAACCGCGGGGCCAGGTCGTGGCCGACGGCCTCGTGGGCGCCGAGGAAGGCGTCGGTGAAGGCCAGGTGCACCCAGCGCAGCAGGGCGGGGTCGGAGGCGGAGTAGGCGCGACCGTCGTCGGTGGTGCCGCGGACCCGCCCGTGCATACCGCGGACCCGCGCCGTCTCCCGCTCGGCGAGCTCCGCCGAGCCGAAGGTGCTCACGGTGAGCCAGCGTGCGGTCCCGGCGAGGCGGGCCCAGGGGTCGCTGCGGTAGGTGGAGTGCCGTGCGACCCCGGCCATCGCCAGCGGGTGTGCGCCCTGCCCGAGGAGGGCCGCAACCCCGCCGACGAGGGTGGAGAGGTCGCCGTGGACCCGCCAGACGACGCCGTCGGGCTCGAACCAGCCCGGTCCCTCCCCGACCAGGGCGATGTCGCGCACCCAGTCCGGCGCCCCGGTGGGGTCGCCGGAGACCCGGGCACGGAAGGCGCGGCGGACGCGTTGGGCCAGGTCCGCGGGGCGCGGTATCGAGCTAGCAGGCATCATGCTCCAACGACGGTAGGTCGGGTACGACGGACACCCCGGACAGGACTCCACTACGAAGCGTAGAACACGGCCCTGACACGGCGATGGCCGAGTGGGCCCTTCCGTGGTTAGAAGAGCGTTGGTGCTTCGGGGTCGATGCCGGTGAGGAGGGGTCGGATGATCGGCTCGTTCCATCCGTGCTCGAGGAGGGCTGTGCGCAGTGTGAGCGACTGGGCGCGGAACTGGGCACGGCCGACGCCGCGCCATCGGAAGGTCGAGTCGTTGGCGTGCCGGCCTTTCTGGGACCGGTCGATCATGTTCAACGCTTGAGTGCCGGGCAGCAGGTGCGTGTCCGTCCCGGTGCTGGCATGCACGCACAGCGGCACGTCGCAGACGTGCATGAGCGCGATGCCGGGGTGCAGGGTCTCCCCGGTGAGGTGTTCGTAGGCGTAGCGTTGCGGCCGCAGGGCGCGTTGCTCGCCGCCTCTGGTGACCCAGAACCGCCCGTAGCCGTCGTCGGCCACGGCGCCGGTCCAGATCCAGCAGTCATGCGGCCGCGGGCCCTTGACGACTTTCTCCCAGAACCGGTCAGACTCTCCCCTGCGCTGCCTCATCGCCGACTACCCCCGCCAGGACGTCATCGGACCCGCGCGGGACGGCGGACGATCGGCCGGCGGCCCTCCATCCGCACCACACCGACGATGACTAGAGCGGCCGCGCCAATGACCAGCCACTCGGCCCACCATGGGGAATCGGAGACGGCGACCGGGACGAGCAGCAGGAAGAACCAGAGTGCGATCGCCAGGGTGCCGGCGACCTGGTTCCGGACCCGCGGCGGGATGGGCAGCAGCAGCAGCGGTAGCCGGAGGATGGCGCGGACGAACAGGTAGCTGTACCGGATGCTCGAGGTGAGCAACCAACGAATGAGTCGAATCATCGTGTTGTCCTGATCATCGAGAAACCTCTGGTGCGAGCCTGGCCTGGAGTGCTTCGACCTCGGCCGCTGATTTCGCCGGTGATTTCGATCTCGGCTTTCGCCCCTTTGCAGGAGCCGGCTGGTCGCGTTTGAGTGTCCGGTAAATGGTGGTCCTGCTGACTCCAAGGACCTGACCGATCTGTTCGACGGTCATGTCCTGCTGCTCATACATTCGCCTCGCGGCCGTGGCCTGTTGAGGACTGAGTCGCGGTGGGCGCCCACCGGTGCGGCCTCGAGCTCGGGCTGCCGCGAGACCGGCGTTCGTGCGCTCCTTAATAAGGTCACGTTCGAACTCGGCGAGAGCGGCGAAGACGTGGAAGACGAGCCGACCGCCAGGTGAGGTTGTGTCGATCGTTTCCTGAAGTGACTTGAACCCGATGCCCTTGTCCTGGAGCGCTGTGAGCTGGTCGATGAGGTGACGGATGGAGCGGCCGAGCCGGTCGAGCCGCCACACCACGAGCGTGTCCCCGGGCCTGAGCTGATCCAACAGCTTCGTGAGCTCCGGCCTCTGATCGAGGGACCCCGAAATGGTGTCAACGAACACCCGATAGCAGCCGGCAGCAGTCAGCGCGTCGACCTGCAACGTGGCGTCCTGGTCGGTCGTAGACACTCGCGCGTAACCCAAAAGATGTCCCATGCTCTTCAATGTAGCGGAACTCATTCCAAAGGAGCAGGAGTGAAACATAGATTCTGGCACTGAGTACTGCTACACGAAAGGAGCTTCTAGGTGTAGATTGCAGCGCTAACTGGCATGTAAGTCGCAGCGGTAAATGGCGTTGTTATCCGCTACCGACGTTTGAAGGCGATCCAGAGTCCGCATGGTCGGCAGATGTATGCGGCTCCGTCTGCCACGGCGTGCAGCTTCTTCATGGTGAGGTGCTGTCCGCAGCAGGAACAGGTAGCTGTTGTCTGGCTGCTCTGAGGTGCGGATGTCATGAGCCAGTCTAGGACTCGATGGTGGTTGGCGTGAGGGACGCTTCGCGCGAGGGCCCTGTCTTCGGTGTGAGGATCTGGCAGATATCTGCTGGGCCGCAATCGGCCGGGTCCAGGGTGCGGCTGCTCTCGATCAGGTCCTCGAGCTCGCCGGCCAGATCGGCGAGTTCCTGCAAGCGTGTCCGTACCTCGGCAAGCTTCTGCTCCAGGACGAGGGACACGTGCGTGCAGGGAGTTTGGCCCGCATCACGGAGGCTGAGGACCTGCGCGATGTCAGCCAGGGCGAGACCGGCTCCTTGCGCGGCGCGGATGAACTGCAACCGGTTGATGGCTGTCGCGTCGTACGCACGGTAACCGTTCGCGGCCCGCCGGGGTTCGGGTAGCAGGCCCTGACGCTCGTAGAAACGGATGGTCTGACTGTCCACACCCGTGACGGCGGAAAGCTCCCCGATCAACATGCTCAAAGCCTACCCCTTGACCTTGTAGCTGACTGCAAGGTTTACGGTGACCGTATGGATATCACCCTGCAATATTTCGATGGTTGCCCGAACTGGACCGTCGCTGACGAACGGCTGCGGCTGCTTGCTGCGGAACGTCCGGACATTACGCTCCGGTACCAGCTCATCGACACCGTGGAGGAGGCCGAACGCGCAGGATTCCACGGCTCTCCCACCATCCTGGTCGACGGTGTTGATGCATTCGGTGGTTCAGCTGCTCCCGTGGGGCTCGCCTGCCGCCGGTATATGACCGATGACGGGCCTGCCGGCGCGCCGAGCATGGCGCAGCTCAGAGACGCCATCGGCTGAGCGAGCACCGCGGGCATCACTTTCCACGACTGAAGACGAGGTTACTTTCATGACGAATACCTATGACGCGTTAGTCATCGGGGCAGGAATGGCAGGAGTTGCTGCCGCCACGAAAACTGCGTCGAAGGGCTGGCGGGTCGGCATCGTCGATGCCTTGCCGTACGGCGGAACCTGCGCGCTGCGTGGCTGTGACCCGAAAAAGATCCTGCGCCGGGGCGCCGAGGTGGTCGACGCCGCGCGGCTCATGGCCGGCAAAGGCATCGACACTGGAGGGCTTTCCATCAACTGGGGAGACCTGATGAAGCACAAGCACGGCTTCACGGACCCCGTTCCAGAGTCGATGGAGCAAGACCTTAAGGCTCATGGTGTCGAAACCCTGCACGGGATGGCAACGTTCACCGGACCCACACAAGTCGACGTCGGAGGAATCTCTTATGAGGCGTCAAAGATCCTGATCGCGACGGGAGCTGTCCCGCGGCCCCTGGACTTCCCCGGACATGAGTACGTGATCGACAGCAGCGACTTCCTGAACCTAGAAGCACTGCCGCCCCGGATCGTGTTCGTCGGCGGCGGGTTCATCTCCTTCGAGTTCGCCCACATCGCGGCACGGGCAGGGAGCACCCCGATCATCCTCGACCGAGGACAGCACCCACTGAAATCCTTCGACACGGACCTCGTCGAACTGCTGATCCGCCGCGGTGCCGACGCCGGAGTCGAGGTGCGACGCCGCACCAGCATCACAGCGATCACGAAGACCACCAGCGGGTACACTATCTACACCGATACCAGCGGTAGCAGCGATACCAGCACGCAGCAGGTCTTGCAGGCAGATCTCATCGTTCACGGCGCCGGAAGAGTCGCAGAACTGTCCCGGCTGAACCTCGAAGCAGGTCAGGTGGCACACGGTGACAACGGCGTCGAGGTCGCCGGCCACTTGCAAAGCCTCACCAACCCGGCCGTCTACGCGGCCGGCGACGCAGCCAACACCGCCGGGCTGCCCCTCACCCCGGTCGCAGTCATCGAAGCGAAAGTCGCCGCCTCGAACATGCTCAAATCCTCTACGAGCGTCCCGGACTACGCCGCCACCCCCACCACAGTGTTCACCGTCCCCGAACTCGTCCGCGTCGGCATGCTCGAACACGAAGCACGTAACAGCGGCCTGAACATCGACATCCGCTACACCGATACCAGCCGGTGGTACTCGAACTACCGGATCGGCGAAACCGCAGGAGCAACGAAGATCCTGATCGACAAAGACACTGACCTCATTGTTGGCGCTCACCTCTTCGGACACGGCTACGCCGAACTCGCGAACACCATCAGCCTCGCCATGAAACACGGGCTCACCACCCGGCACCTCAAATCAACCACCGCGATCTACCCATCAACCGGATCCGACCTCGGCTCCATGCTTTGATCTTGGACGCGGCTGAACCATGTCACGTCCAGATCGAAGAATCTGCTCCTTTAACAGTCAGGCATCGCCCGCCTCCATCACTCCCATGAACGACCGTCCATAGGACAATCGGCTAGGACAATGACGGGAACGGCGTGCCGTGTTCCATGAGTCGTGTCCGAGAGCTATGTACTGCGACCTACGTTGACGGTACAGTTCCAGCTATGGCAGCTGTTGGTTATGCGCGTGTTTCGACCCGGGAGCAGAATCTCGACGGTCAGACCGACGTGCTCGAGGCCGCCGGGTGCGAGAAAGTCTTCATCGAGCACGCGTCAGGTGTCCTCGCGAAGCGGCCCGCCCTCGAGGACGCGCTGGACTACCTTCGCGCCGGTGACACCCTCGTCGTGACCAAGCTCGACCGCCTCGGCCGATCGGTGCGGAACCTCAAGGAAGTTGTCGACGGGCTCGAAAAACGGGGTGTCGGACTGAAAGCCCTCTCCCAGGGCATCGATACGACGACCCCTGGGGGACGGTTGTTCTTCCACATGCTCGCAGCGATTGCGGAGTTCGAACACGATCTCATTGTGGAGCGTACGAAGGATGGTCTGGCAGCGGCCAGGGCACGCGGCCGCAAAGGTGGTGGCCGGATCAAGATGAGTGCGACGAAGATCCGACAGGCGCGGGCGATGTATGACGAAAAGACGTACACGGTGCAGCAGATCGCCGAGACGTTTGGAGTTTCCCGCGGGACGATTTACCGCCATCTCGGCGAAGACGTCAGGGCATAGGAGCGGTCGACCGTGGTGCGGCGCAGCGTCCAGGACAGAATCGACCTGCTGCGCCAGCACGACCAGGGCGTTCCTTGGACCCGCATCGCCGCGCAGTCAGGGGTTCCGCTGCGGACATTGAGCCGCTGGGCCACCAGGTACCGCGCCGATCCGTCGTCGGCCAGTCTGCAACCAGCTCACCGGCTTGACTGCGGCACAAGACGCCTTCCCGCTGAACTCGTGGAAGCGATTGAGGGCTTGGCGCTTCGCCGGCCCGAACCCAGTAAAGCGTTCATCCACCGGCGCGTAACCGACATCGCCCGCGACCGAGGGCTCCCAGCGCCGAGCTATTCCAGCGTCCGGGCGATCATCAACGCCATCGACCCGGGCCTGCGGACCCTCGCCCAACACGGGGACGCCGCGTACCGGGACAAGTTTGAGCTGGTCTTCCGCCGGACCGCGAACCACCCCAACGAGCAGTGGCAAGCCGATCACACGCTCTGGACGTCATGATCCTGGACAAGGCCGGCAACCCGGTGCGGCCGTGGCTGACCGTGGTGCTCGATGACTACTCGAGAGCCGTCGCCGGGTACACCGTGTTCCTGGGAGCTCCGACCGCGGAGCAGACCGCCCTGGCGCTGCATCAGGCCGTGAACCGCAAGACGGACCCCGCCTGGCCCGTGTCCGGACTGCCCTGTGTGCTCTACAGCGACCACGGCTCTGATTTCACTTCTGCCCGCCTCGAGCAGGTATGTCTGGACACCCACATCCAGCTCATTCACTCAAAGGTCGGCGTCCCGCAGGGCCGCGGGAAAATCGAACGCTTTTACGGCACCATCACCACCGAACTGCTACCCCACCTGTCCGGGTATATCCCGCATGAAACGAACGGCAAACCTCTCTCCCCACCGGCGTTGAACCTTGAGCAGCTCGACGGGACCCTGGAACGGTTCATCATCGCCGATTACAACCAGCGCCGGCACTCTCAGACCGGAGAGGCACCCGCACACCGGTGGTCCGCTTCCGGATTCATCCCGCGCAGCCCGGTCCGACCCGACGACCTGGACCTGCTCCTGCTGACCGCTGCCACCACCCGGAAAGTGCAGCGCGACGGCGTGCAGTTCGCTTCCACCCGATACATCTCACCCGTCCTCGCGGCCTACGTCGGAGAGCAGGTCACCGTGCGCTTCAACCCACGCGACGTCGGCGAAATCCGCATCTATTACAACGGTGAGTACCTCTGCCGTGCCATCGCCCCTGAACTCGCCGCCGCATCCGTCTCACTCGAAGAACTCCGGGCCGCCCGATCCACACGCCGACGCAACCTCAAAGACCAGCTACGGCAACGCCGCAGCCTCGCAGACGCCCTCCCCACAGATACCCGGTATGCATTGGTCGAACCACTCAGCCCGCAGAGTCCGAAACAAAGCATCACACCGATCACCGCCGATGAAACCACTGAAGAGACCGCCCTACGACACGGATTGCGCCTTTATGCCACCGACTAACCCCAATCCCAGCGTCCTCGGCAAAGCAGACGACGGCCGCAGATTCCTCACCTACGCCCTCGGGGAAATCAACGACAGACCTTCAGCAATCCCAGACCGGCCCCCTCTCCAAGCCACACGTGAGCATCGTCGTTTCACCGAATTCGCCGACGCGGTCCGCGCCCACCGCTACATCGGTCTCTGCTGGGGACCGCCCGGAGTCGGTAAAACCCTCTCAGCCCGCCATTACGCCGCCGCCGACGACTGGGATCAATGGCGAGGAGAGATTGCCGACGACCTCGGTCCCGTACCGGAACGGGTGCTCCAAGCACGTACCGCGTTCTTCACTCCCACCGTCGCCGCAACTATCCGGCAAATCGATCAAGGCCTGCCGCAGGCATGCCAACACATCTCCTACGCCGTGGACTACGCCGAGCACGGCAAGATCGACCCCTTTGTCCACACCAAATCCCGCTCCAGTGGCCATACAGAACTCCTCATCATCGACGAAGCCGACCGCCTCAAAGCCCCCGGCCTCGAGCAAATCCGCGACTACTTCGACCGCCACCACATGGGCGTCATCCTCATCGGCATGCCAGGCATCGAGAAAAGGCTCGCCCGCTACCCCCAGCTCTACAGCCGTATCGGCTTCGCCCACGAGTACCGGCCTCTGACACCCGATGAACTCACAGCAGTCCTCACCAACCGACTTCCCAACACCGAGAACACACCAAATGACGAAATCGCCCACGCCACCGCAATAGCGACCATCGTCCGCATCACCGGTGGCAACTTCCGCCTCGTCAACCGGCTCCTCACCCAAATCACCCGCATCCAGACCCTCAACAAGCTCGACACCCTCACACCAGAACTCGTCGACGCTGCCCGAGAAGCACTCCTCATCGGCCACTAACTACTGCGAAAACCGCGCCACTTAGCGTTGCGACTCACAGATCTCACCGCGACCTCGATCCGAGGTACCGAATTCGGAGGTTTTGGGACGTTCCCAATGGCGCAGTCGACCTCCTCGTCAATCGACTGTCAAACGGAAGGAGCAGCGATCCACTTCGCGATCATGTCCGTCGCCGTGAGGAACGGTGGAAGGCCGGGTCGGTTCAGGAACGCGTGAGTCGTCCCTGGCGCGACGTGATGATGCAGGTCGACGCCGGACGTTCGCAGTTCCGATGCGAATAAATCTCCGGATGCACGCATGTTGTCGCGCTCTACGTTGATGATGAGTGTGCGCGGGAAGCCGGCGACGTCATGACCCCCGGGGAACGCCAACCGATCACCGAGCGCCTCTGGTGAGCCTGCGTAGTTGCGGTTCATCACATTCAGCGCCCATGTCGCGTGCGTGAGACGGCGATGGTGTCGCGATCGGTGTCGGCTGTCGCGGACGCGCGGGTGGGTGGCATGGAAGAACCCGTACGCGAGAACCACGCCTGATGGTCCCGCTTTCTCATCGAGCGCCCGCAGGGTAGCCGCGGCCGCCAGGCATGCTCCCGCGCTCGCTCCACCAAGCAGGATGTCACCCCCCGATATCGCTCGCGCCTCGTGATACGCCGCTACGACATCGTCGAGGGCACGCGGGAATCGTCCGCGCCGCTGACCAGGAGCAGCTATACGCGCGAGTCCGGGAACTGGTGCCAGGCAATAGGTCGTGGTGGCCACCGTCACGCCGCGTCGCACGAGCGCCTGAGCTACTTCGTGTGCTTCCGCAAGATCGGGGCTTCCTCGGAAGAACCCGCCGCCGTGTAGCCATAGCAGCGTCGGCGCTGCACTCGAGCTCGCGGTGTACCAACGCATCAACGAGGACTGTTCGAGTTCAAGGCAAACCAACCGCGTCGTTACGCGAGAGCCGTGCGGCCCTGCTGCCGGTTCCTCCGAGCCCACGAGCCCGCGAAGGTCAGCGGGATCGCGACGAGTGCTGCAAGGCTCGACATGTAGAGCACTCCTGCCCACACCGTGTGGCTCTCGCCACCGACGGCGTACGCGTCTGCGACGTCCATCCCCAGCGCGAAGCCAGTACCAAAGGTCACGGGCGCGCCAAGAGCCAACACTGCGAGGAACAGCACGGCGACCATCGTCGGCTTCAGCCGCAGAAAGATGCTCGATACCGCGACAACCACCGCCAGCACGACACCGATCGCGGCGGCCACGAGTACAGACAGGATGTCTCCCGCAACATCGAAGCCTTGGGTGCTGAGGTGCGTGTGGATCTGCGCAAGTGTTTGTCCTGGAACGGCTTCGAGCGGGTCGAGAACAAGCGCCTGCAAGGCCATCAACCCCGCGTACGCCGTCACCACGAGCACCCCCACGCTCGCGACCAATACTCTGTTCACGCCCACCCGCTGTCGCATCGCATGATCATATCGGCATGACGTGATCAGAACTCGAGCCGTCCGTTCATCACCTACCGGGATTCGATCACGACATGGAGCGGTGCGAGAACGACGACACCGAACGAAGCTGCTTACACCGAAGTGCGGAATTTCCGGCCTCGGCGAGTCGACGTGGATAGCCCGGATTGCGTCCCATATAGCGATCCCCTTACGGGCATGCGATCTGGGCTGACGCCTGTGACCGAGTGTTCAGTGCGCGCTGTATAGTTCAGTCCATGCTGACTATTGCTTCGCGTCTCGACGTGATGAACCGCCTGGGTCGTGCACTGGCCGACCCCACTCGATCCCGGATCATCTTGACCCTGCTCGACCATCCCGCTTACCCGGCGGAACTGGCCCGAGATCTGGACCTGACACGCCCGAACGTGTCCAACCACCTGGCATGCCTGCGCGATTGCGGGATCGTCGTCTCCGAGCCCGAGGGTCGTCGGACACGATATGAGATCGCCGATTCGCACCTGGCGCAGGCGCTGACGGCACTGGTCGATGCCACCCTGGCAGTGGACGAAGACGCCCCGTGCATCGATCCCGCCTGCTCGCTTCCCGGATGCGACGCAGCTGGGGAGGGCGCATGATCCTCACCTCGGTCTTGCAGGCGATGGGCCTGTTCGCAGCGACCAACATCGACGACATCATCGTGCTCTCCCTCTTCTTCGCGCGAGGGGCAGGCCAGCGCGGCACTACCGCCCGCATTCTGGCCGGCCAGTACCTCGGATTCGCCGGCATCCTCGGTGCCGCGGTCCTGGTGACCATCGGTGCCGGAGCATTCCTGCCCTCGGCAGCCATCCCGTACTTCGGTCTCATCCCTCTGGGCCTCGGCCTCTGGGCCGCATGGCAGGCCTGGCGCGGAGACGATGATGACGATGACGACGAGGCCAAGGTTGCCGGCAAGAAGGTCGGCGTGTGGACAGTCGCAGGCGTCACCCTTGCCAACGGCGGCGACAACATCGGCGTCTACACCCCTGTCTTCCTCAGCGTGGAACCTCTCGCAGTAGTCGCCTACTGCATCGTCTTCCTCGCGCTCGTCGCGGTCCTGGTGGCCCTGGCAAAGTTCGTCGCCACCCGCCCCCCGATCGCCGAAGTGCTCGAACGCTGGGAGCACATCCTCTTCCCCATCGTTCTCATCGGCCTCGGCATCGTGATCCTCGTCAGCGGCGGAGCCTTCGGACTCTGACGTAGCGGCAGCGATCCAAACGGCCCCGACCGGGCGCACCCCTCTCGGTTCAGACCGCGACACCTACCTGCAGCCAGTCCTGCGTGATCGCGGCAACAAGACCGCCACGGAGCGCTGCAAAAACCCCGCCACCAAGCGAACGAAGCCACAGGCAGCACCCGACTCAGGAAGAGCTTCACGCGTCCCGCGTCCAAGTTGTTTCGTCGGTGACGTACGACATGATGAGAACTGTGTAGTGGAAGGGTCAAGTCCTTGGAGCCATTACCAAACCACGCAGTGGGTAGTACGGACCAGTCAACCGGAATGGGGCGGAAATGACGCAGAGCGCAGAAGCATGGCTGAACACGACCACAGACACCTGGGTACCATCACCCGCCCAGTTCACGGGCGCACGAATTCATCGAACAGAGATCGAAAACAAGCTCAACGCATCGCTCGGGATCTTCCGAATGTTCGAGATCGGATCCCTTCGCCATGGCACCGGTATCTGGAAGCACAGCGACGCCGATTACCTGGTCTCCTTAAAGGGGTCTCGACCCGAGTCCCAGTTGACGACCCTCAATAAGGTGAAGGCGGCGCTGCAGGCCCGGTACCCCAACACGCCGATCGTCACGCGGCAACCCGCCGTCGTGTGCCGGTTCAGTGACGGCGACGTAGAGGTCGTTCCTGGCTTCTACTCCGACAGCGGCTATCTGATCCCGGATCCGACTGGCGGATGGATGAAGACCTTCCCCGAGGAGCACAACAAGTACGTCGGCGAAGTAAACAAGAAGCACAACGGTGCCGCGAAGAAGCTGGCTCGGCAGATAAAAATTTGGAAATACCGGCGCAACGTACCGGTATCCTCCTGTTACCTCGAAATGCGCGCCGCGAAGCACCTCGATGGCGAGTCAACCTACCTGCCGGTCATGGACCTGCATCTCGCCCTTAAGAAGATCCTGGATGCGAACCTGGCGGCGATGAACGATCCAACGGGGCTTGGATCGCGCTTTACCGCGACATCATCAATCGGCAACAAGGTAGATGCCTTATCGAAGCTCGAGACCGCGGTGGCCCGCGCGGGCAAAGCCCGGGAATACGAGCGGGCCGACAATCAGGAGAAAGCAATCGAGCAACTGAAGTTGCTGTTCAATCTCTGACCTGCGATGAGTTCACACGATTACCAGCCCCCATCCAGTTCAACGATCGCTCGTCGACAGAATGACGAACGGGCTTTGCAACTCCTTGTTGCGCAGCGCAGGTTCTACAACCGTGCGAAGCGGTGGCAGAGCCTGCGATGGATCGGGATCCTCGTCATCGGCCTCGGAGGACCGTTCTTCTCGCTCCTTGCTCCTGCAGTTGCTGTCTCCGTCGCTGCCGTCACCGGTGTATGGCTCTTCGCCGGCCGGACCGTCCTTGCTCTACTTGAGAACCGGACCATGCTCAAGGCCGCCTGCGTGCAGGAGGAGCTGGACCAGTACCTGTTCGACATGCCAGATACCATCGATCGCTCAGGTCGCCCCACGCCCGAAGACATTGCGCTCATCGCCGCTGATAAGAAGCCACTCCGGGACGTGGCGAAGAAGGAAAAACTTGTCGACTGGTACACCGTCGACGCTGACAGTCCTGGCACCACGACCATAGCCATCGCCCAACGCAGCAACGCCGCCTACACAGACAGGCTTATCCGCACAACCGTCACTGTGTGGGCTGCCGCGGCAATCCTCTGGCTCGCCGGTCTCATTACTTGGGCGAGCATCAGCGGAGTCACCCTCGCCACTTTCCTCTTGGGAGCTCTCTTCCCCGTCCTACCGGCATTCCTCGATGTATCCGAGTACGTCATGAACACGTGGAAAGCCGCGCGCGACCGAGCGGACCTCGCGGCAACAATAGGGAGGCGCTTTTCCCGACGAGACCAGTCCATCGAGCCGCAGGATCTTCTCGTCTGGCAGGAACGTCTCTTTGACCTCCGTCGAACCACCCCTCAAGTGCCGAACTGGCTATACAAGATCACCCGTGCACGCAATGAACGCGCGATGAAACAGACTGCGAGTCACTTACGACATCAGAGCACCGACTGACGCCGTTAGTCGTCTCGGACTGAATCTTCTACCGACTCGTCTCCGAGAAGCGAGGTGGTGAGCTGAACAAATTCCTGCTTAAAAAAGTCGTTCTCGTACTCGGTGCTCGTCTGCGACCAGTGCTCAGCCTCGAGCGTAGGCAGCATCCTGATGATCGCTGACCTCAGGTACACCCCGCGGCTTCGGCTCGTGCGATCCGCCAAGGCGTCCAGGCGCTTGATAATGTCATTCGTCAGTCGCACGGACACGACATGATTTGGGTGCTGAGGAGACTGCTTACGACTCACCACGAAGACCTCCTGCGTCAGTAGTAAACGATGTTTACTACTGACCGCTGACAGTCACAGCACCAGCACCTCGTCCCGCACCTTCACCGTTTCGGGGATTACTTCGACCTAGTGGGCGCCCACTCACGCTGGATGCGTCGCCCTCTACCTCGACCTCAAGAGCCGGCGCATGCGTGTGACTGAGTAGGAGCCTGCGGACGGGCTTTAACAAAAAGTGGCAGGTACCCCCGTCCAGGGCACCTGCCACTCTTGTTCAGCTTACGGACGCTGGGCGTCCGCTGAATCTGTGTTAGCCGTTGACGCGCACGAAGGACGAACCGGCGAGGTCCGACAGGGGGTGCTTGATCGTGAGGTTCGCGCCGTTCATGCCGCTGCTGATGACTTCGCCGTTGCCGACGTAGATGCCGATGTGGCCGGGGCGGATGACCAGGTCACCGGGGGCGGGGGTCGAGACGACTGTGCCGTACTGGTAGAACTGCGTGGGGCCGAGGTCTCCGACGTTCTTGCCGATGGAGCGCAGGGCCCGCTCGACGAGGATGGTGCAGTCCTGGATGGAGCCGAGCTGGCCGTAGGCCGAGGCGACGAGGGCGGCGCCGACGCCGCTGGCGGGGACCGCAGGAGCCGCGGGGGCTGCCGGGGCGATCGGTGCGATGGTCGCGGAGGTCAGCTGGATGCCGGCCGGTGCGGCTGCGGGTGCGGGTGCCACTGCGGCAGCTGCGGGGGCGGGTGCTGCGTAGAAGACCTGGCTGGCCGGTGCTGCTGCGGGGACCGCCGCGGGGCTGACGGCAACGCTTGCTCCGCCGGTGAGCTTGATTTGCTGCCCGGGGTAGATGATCGACGCGTAGGACAGGCCGTTCTGGGCCAGGAGCGTGTTGAGGTTTAGTCCGTGCTTGGCAGCGATGGCGCCGAGGGTGTCGCCGGCGACGACGGTGTGCACGCCTGCAGCGGCAGGAGCTGCAACAACTGCGGGGGCGACGGGTGCGGCTGCAACGGGAGCCTGGGCTACGGTGCCCGTAGTGGCTTCCTGGGTGTAGGTGCCGGCCTGTGCGGGGGCGCCGACGGCGAAGACGAGGCCGCCGGTTGCTGCTGCGATGATGGCGGGCTTACCGAGTGCTACGGCACCGGTCTTCGCGGAGTGCGACAGGCCCTCGAGGGCGATGGAGTGGGTGACGACGGCGCGGTGGCGCGCCGGAATGGACGTACGTGACATGGTGATTGCCTCTCCCATGCCTGCGGGGTGAGCTGTCGGGTTCGGATGGGAGTTCACCCGGCCGTCGTTCAAGCCCTGGGCACTACCCTGCCGTCGCGGACGCTACGTGCAGGTCGTGCCTAGGTTGTCGGATCGACTTAACCCCGAGGGTCATCGCACAGATACATGCGGTGGCCCGGTGGAAACGTGGTTCCCCCGTCCCTGCCTACTGGGTGGTACGAACGGTTCCCGGATGCAGCGGCAGGGCTCGGCATTCTGCGCGGGAGTATGGTCTCGGCGGGGTGCCGGGAACATTCGACGAGAATACCCCAGGGTGGTATCAAAGTCACGTTCAGGTAACGGAGCACGGCGTGTCTTCGCAACACGCCGTGAGCCGGATACCTGATGGTTACCGAGGTCAACAAAGCGCCGCCGATATGCCGCGGATATAAGGACAGGGGCCCTAACGACCAGCGATACTGGAAGTTGCTGCGCGATGGGCGCAGCAGGGGAAGGCACCAACGATCTCGGGCCGGCGCAACCGGATCGCATCGTTTGGTGGTGAAAGGGAATGACCGTGAGCTCCGGAACCGGAACGCATGCCAGCACTGCAACATCTCACGAAGCGGTTTCTGAAGCAGCCGGTGAGGCCACAGCACCCGACGCGGGCCAAAATCAGAAGGTGACTGGGCACACAGCCCATGGATACGCAGCGGACAAGGATGCGTACCTGCGACGCCTGAAGCGCATCGAGGGCCAGGTGCGCGGTATCGCCCGCATGGTCGATGAGGACAAGTACTGCATCGACATCCTCACCCAGGTCGCCGCGGTCAACAGTGCCATGCACGCAGTCAGCCTCGGATTGCTCGAGAACCACATGCAGCACTGCGTCGTCGACGCCGCTCACGAAGCCGCGACGAGCGGATCCTCCGACGTCATCGACGCCAAGGTCAAGGAAGCAACCCAAGCGATCAGCAGGCTCCTGCGCTAGACCCAGGCCTCCTCACCGAGCGCTGAACATGAGCGCTGGATGTGACGGGGTGAGGGTTTTCCGAAGACGGCTACTCGGTGGCTGCCCCTGGAGGCTGGAGTGTGGGGGCAGCCACCGGTGACCGAGCTCAGCTGAAAGTAGCGGCGAGTTCGCGGCAAGCCCTCTCGCAGCGGCGGCATGCTTCGGCGCAGATCCTGCAGTGCTCGTGCATCTGCGCGTGCTGCTCACATTCATCGGCGCACGCCTTGCAAGCGACTTCGCAGGCCAGCAGGACAGCTCGCGTGATGTTCGCGTCATAACCGGTATGCCGGGAGAGAATTCGGCCGGTCGTGGCGCAGATGTCCGCGCAGTCAGCGTTCGTGCGGATGCACTTGGTGAGTTCGGCAACCATGTCTTCGCTCAGACACGCGTCCCCGCACGCCGTGCAGGTCTGCGCACACTCGAAACAGGCCGCGATGCACTCGGCCAGCTTCTCGCGGTCAATACCGCCAAGATCCTTCGGGTACGTCTCAAGCATGGAGGTGATGTGAGTCATTGTTCCGCTCCTTATCCGTCGGTCTACTGAAGATTTACTGAAGGTTCAGGGGCATCCGGGGCCGGCGCCCCGCGTCTCACGCTAGCCCCCGCTCACCACGACCGGCCATGAATTCGTCGATGTGAGAGCGAGCAAGAATCCGCTTGACAGATACCCCAGGGGGGTATAATTTCGTTGCTGTCGGGCCCTCCTACGAGGTTTCCGGCATGACAACCGGAACCATTGTGATGGCGGGGCAGGCTCGCTGATCCTGACCTCCTGCAGCGCTTCGGTTCCCTCACGCATTCCCTGTTCCCTTGGAGGTTCCCATGTGCGGCACATCTGCTCCGTCGACCACTTCATCCACCGATTCGTCCATTGCTTCATCGACCGCTTCGTCTACTGTTTTGCTTCCCGTCACGGAGAAGAGCCCCTCCGGGTGTTCCTGCTGCGCCCCTCAGGAAGCTGCAGTGTCGGCTGCTCCGATCACGTCCGACGACGTGTCCGCGGCGTTCCCGGTTCTTGGTCTGACGTGCGGCTCCTGCGCGTCCAGGGTCAGCGGGGCTGTCGGGAAGATCACCGGGGTCCGTGAGGCACGTGTCGATCTCGTCGCCGGTGGCACTTCCACCCTGCATGTCACCAGCACCACACCCCTCGACGCCGGGCTTGTCGCCTCGACGATCAGGGACGCCGGATACCAGCTGGCCTCCAAATAAGGCCCTGTAACGCTTGATGTAGGAGCGCTGCAGGGACCAGAACATACCTGCTCTCAGGTGCCCCCGGAAAGGGCTTGATCATGACGAACAACCCACACCACCACAATCACCACCAGGGATCCGACAGTCCCACCAGCACGCCCGCCGCCACGCCCACCGTCACAGAAGCTGCAGCCAACGGCAGCGATGACGCCCGCACTACTCACGGCCAGGCCATGCCCCAGGCAGACGCCCACTCCGCTCTCGCTGAAACACAGCACCCCGTCGGCCACACCGCTCCGACCGACCACACTGGTCATGTAGGTCACGCCGGTCATTCAGGTCACTCGGGTGGGGATGTGGATGAGGATCATCAGGTCCACTCCCATGGGGAGCACGCCGGGCATTCCACGGCGATGTTCAAGAACAAGTTCTGGCTCAGCCTGATCCTCACGATCCCCGTGGTCGCGTTCAGTCCTATGTTCACGATGCTCTTCGGGTACATGCCGCCGGAGTTCCCGGGCTCGAGGTGGATCGCCCCGATCCTGGGGACGGTCATCTTCGTCTACGGCGGGGCCCCGTTCCTCAAGGGCGGGGTGACGGAGCTGAAGTCCCGGCAGCCGGGCATGATGCTGCTAATCGCAATGGCGATCAGCGTCGCGTTCATCGCCTCCTGGATCACCACCCTCGGTGTCGGCGGGTTCGACCTGGACTTCTGGTGGGAGCTCGCCCTGCTGGTGGTCATCATGCTGCTCGGGCACTGGATGGAGATGCGGGCCCTCGGCTCGGCCGCAGGAGCCCTGGACGCCCTGGCAGCGCTCCTGCCCGACGAAGCAGACCGGGTCACCGGCACGGGAACCGATGCGCGTGTTGAAACCGTCCCGGTCAGTTCCCTGGTCACCGGGGACGTGGTTCTCGTCCGTTCCGGTGCCCGGGTGCCGGCAGACGGGCAGATCGTCGACGGTGTCGCGGAGTTCGACGAGTCGATGATCACCGGCGAATCGCGCACCGTGTCCCGGACCGCCGGTGAGACCGTCGTCGCCGGAACGGTGGCCACCGATAACGCCGTCCGGGTGCAGGTCACGGCGGTCGGCGCGGATACAACCTTGGCCGGGATCCAGCGTCTGGTCGCCGAGGCGCAGGCCTCCTCCTCAAGGGCCCAAGCTCTTGCGGATCGGGCCGCGGCCCTGCTGTTCTACTTCGCCCTCGGCGCCGGCATCCTGACCTTCATCGCCTGGATGCTCCTCGGAAGCCCTGATGATGCCGTCATCCGCACGGTCACGGTTCTCGTGATCGCCTGCCCGCACGCCTTGGGCTTGGCGATCCCCCTGGTGATCGCGATCTCCACCGAACGCGCCGCGAAGGCCGGGGTGCTGATCAAGAACCGCATTGCCCTGGAGAGGATGCGCACGATCGACGTCGTCCTGTTCGACAAGACCGGCACCCTCACCGAAGGACAGCACGCCGTCACCGCGACCACTACGGTCAACGGTGTCAGCGAGGCTGAGCTCCTGGCCTTGGCGGGAGCCGCAGAGGCCGACAGTGAGCACCCCGTCGCCCGGGCCATTGTCACCGCCGCACGATCCAACCCGGCAGCTGCAGACCTCGGTTACACCGGCACGGGTTTCGCATCCATGACCGGGCGTGGTGTCCGCGCCACCGTCCGAGGCCACGACGTCGCCGTGGGAGGCCCGAACATGCTCAAGGAACTGGGACTCACTACCCCTGCCGACATCGCCGGGACCGTGCAGGAATGGGTGGGCCGCGGCGCGTCCGTGCTGCACATCATCCGCGACGGTGCCGTCATCGGCGCAGTCCGGCTCGAGGACAAGGTACGGGAGGAATCCCGGGCCGCCGTGAAGGCCCTGCAGGACCGCGGGGTGAAGGTCGCGATGATCACCGGCGACGCACGCCAGGTCGCCGACGTCGTCGGTCAGGAGCTCGGCATCGATGAGGTGTTCGCCGACGTCCTGCCGCAGGACAAGGACTCCAAGGTCACCGAACTGCAATCCCGCGGATTGAGAGTCGCGATGGTCGGCGACGGCGTGAACGACGCCCCAGCCCTCGCCCGGGCCGAGGTCGGCATCGCGATCGGGGCGGGAACGGACGTGGCCATGGAATCCGCCGGCGTCGTCCTGGCCGGAAACGACCCGAGGGCCGTGCTGGCGATGATCGACCTGTCCCGGGCCAGCTACCGAAAGATGATCCAGAACCTCATCTGGGCCACCGGATACAACGTCCTCGCCGTCCCCCTGGCCGCGGGCGTGCTCGCGTTCGCGGGGATCCTGCTCTCACCTGCCGCCGGCGCGGTCCTGATGAGCGTGTCCACGATCGTGGTGGCGCTGAACGCGCAACTGCTGCGCCGGATCGACCTCGACCCGGAACGGATCAGCACCACGGCCTAGCACCCGCCGGTTTCACCGCTACCGGTCCCACCGGTGTCCTCGCCCGCACTCAGCACCCCTGAAAAGCGGCGGACACCGGTGGGAAGGCCGTGACGACAGGGCTCACCCCGGGGCACCACCAGAGCCTGCAGACCGTTGGGCAGAGAGCGGGCAGAACAGCCCGCACTGGCATACACCGCCCAGCTTCCGGACACCAAAGGGCATGCGAGCTGGGCTCCGGCAGGAAAACTGCCGCTTGGCATCATCGGGTGCCGGGCCCCTACTGTTGATGTGAACGTCAAACCTGATCCCGGCCCTGAGGGTGTACCCCACCCGGGTATTATTTCGAGTTGAAGGATCGCTGAAGCATGAGGGGAGGGACGAACACACAGTGAAAGATCTGCTGCTCACCGTTCCTCGATCCCAGCGATCCTCCGCAACCGGAACCCTCGTGTCCCTGACGTGGACGCTACGGCTCCTGACTCTTCTGGTCGGCATACTGGCGATGCACCTATGGATTAGCCCGACCATCGGTGAGCCAGCAGGCCACACGGCTTCCACCCACACTGCTCCGACCCACACCGTCGCTTCCGCGCCCACCGCTTCGGAAGCCACCGGAACCCTCATGACGGCCGGAACCACCGTCCCGGAAGCAGGCCCAGCAGCAGGTTTAGCTACAGGTCTAGCAGCGGTGATGGTCGCCTCCTCCTCCGATGGCCATGGCTCTGCCGACGGCTCCCTGTGTGAGCTGACCTGCCCGAACGGGCACTCCATGATGGACGCCATGTGCATGATCGCGCTGCTGATCATTGGTCTCGCAGGTTTCCTGGGGCTTCGCTCCGCGCTCCTACGCGGCACCCTGATCCGTCGCGGCCCCCCATCACTGGCCTTCACTCTTCCTTTCAGAGCACAAACAGTTTCCTTGGTTCAGCTCTCGATCAGTCGCACATAAACACCGGGAAGCCCCTTCGCGGCTTCCTCCTGTTCCCGCCTCACACGCCTGTGCACTTGCCGGCTCTGTCATGACCGGACTCCCCCACCTCGACACCACTCAGGTATCACCTCTCCATCGGTACCGCCTCCCGCTCAGAACGAACCCTGCGCACGGACGGTATGAGTGGCGCCAGAGGATGCACAAGGCAGCCGACGTCGTGGGAACACCGACCGATCATTTCTTTCCTGAACCCGTGTATTCACATACCGAAGGACTGTTCTCAT
>NZ_JBTNDF010000012.1:0-26952 GCF_054511115.1 Arthrobacter arabinosi | reverse complement strand
CACGCGGTGGCCGCGTCCATGTCCATCACCATGACGACCCGGGCAACCGCGCTACACCACTATGCGGGGCACAACTGGAGATCGTCGCTCATCACTGTCTGTTCAAGAACACCACCTGCATGTGGATGACACCGGTGGGGACGGGCGTCCCGCGGTCCTTATCCATGGGTGGCCCCTATCCGGGGAAGCGTTCAAGAACCAGGTCCCCGCGCTGCAGGCTGCCGGGTGATCACCGATGAGCCAGGCATGGCTCGCACGCACATCCTGGGGTGTCGTGGAACTGCTCGAGCACGTTGCCCCGGGACAGGAACGCACTAGCCATGCGGGTTAGCATGCGACCCGAACGGGTCACCTTTCAGGGCCGATTGTACGAATGTTAGAGAATCGGTGCCCATCTCTTTGCAGAAGCTATCCGAATCACGGTAAGCACACTGATAAGTTGTGTGCGTCTCACTCGCACAGCAAAGGACTCATCTCATGAAGAACAGCATGCGGCTTCTCGCAGTCCCGACCCTCGCCCTCGGCGCCCTGGCCCTGTCCGGCGGATCCGCCATGGCAGCGGACGCTTCCTACTCCTCGACCCTGGACCAGCTCAACGGCACCACGGGCACCGGCACGATCACCGTCGACGTCACCGGCGACAAGGCCATGGTCAACCTGCAGGTCTCCGGTCTCGCCGAGACCTTCATGGACGGACCGTACCCGCACGTCCAGCACATCCACGGCGGCGCCAAGGGTGTCTGCCCGACCCCGGCCAACGACACCAACGCTGACGGCATCATCAGCGTCACCGAAGGCGCCGGCGGGTACGGAGGCATCCAGACCACGCTGACCACCAGCGGTGCCACGACCCCTGCCGAGGGTCTGAACCTCGAGCTCGGCGGCCAGGGCGGCACCTACAGTGTCCAGCGCGAGATCACGCTCGACGCCGCCACGAAGGCATCGCTGGAGTCCGGGACCGCTGTCGTCGTCGTCCACGGCCTGGATCCCGCGACCGCAGGCGTCTCGACCGAGGTCTTTTCCTCCCCGAGCGACCTGAACCCGGATCTGCCGCTCGGCGCGACGTCGCCGGCACTGTGCGGCACGCTCATCGCCACTCAGATGGGCGCCATGCCCGAAGGCGGAGCCGACACCGGTGTCGCCCAGGAAACCGGCAGCACCAACGCCGGCATGATCGTCCTCGGTGGTGGCCTCGTCCTCGCCGCAGCAGCTGGCGGTACCTACATGGTCCGCCGCACGGCCACTAAGGCCTGAGTAGGTCCTCAAAGGGCTAGATTGCGACACCGAGTCTGATCCTGGAAGTACGACCGCGGACGCCGCTCACCTTTATGGGGTGGGCGGCGTTCGTGCGTTGATCGCACTGCTGCGGTTCGGACGGTTGTGCTGGTCATCTACTCAGTGACGGAGCGCATGCAGGGAGGAGTGGAACCCGCTAGATTTCTCCCGGTTCCCGCCCTCGCGCAGATGTTTGGAGGCATCGGCCCCGTCATCGATATCCAGTTCACGAGCGGAAAGCCGTGCAGACGGGGCAGCTACGCGGAACCACTGGCTTGGTTTCTATGTCGCTCTTCCTGCGGTGGTAGCGGTAATAATGAACCCATGGTCTCTCCTTGGCACGATCCCTTGCTGCAGCGCGCTGTCTTCCCCTTTCCTTCTTGCGATGTTTAGGGAGGCAGAGTCCCCGGGGCTTTCATATCTCGAAGGCCTAACGCTGAGGACTCGGATGGTGCTGGTCCAGTTGCCGCTGACAGTCATCATCGGGTGTGTGGCTTTGGCTGTGCCTGCTGCGTGGCCTGGGCTGCTAAATGAAGGGTTGTTCCAGGTCTCGTTGCTGGTTCATTCGCTGTTGTTCGTGGCGTGTTGGGTGGTTCCGTGGAAACGTCTGCCGTCGATTGCGACGCTGAGTATCCCGGCAGGGGATGTGGTTGCTCTGGCTCTTTCGCGTCTCGGGGCTGCAGAGTTCCTTCCAGGGCTGAGCATCCTGTTGATCTTCCCGGTGATTTGGCTGGCGGCTTCTGGCCGTTTTCCCAGACTCATAATGCTCATCAGCTTCGTCGTGCCGTTGGTGCTGGGATTGGCACCCTTGCTCTTGGGATCACTGCAGGTCACGGCGACCCAAATGACCACGACGGTACTGGTAGCGCTGATGCTGTTCGCGGTGGCGTTCACGGTGCGCTTCGTGACCGCGACCCTGTTCCTTCAGCAGCGGAAGCTGGAACGAAAGGACGCGGAACTGCTACAACTGCTTGAGTCCAGCGAAAAAAACGAGAAACTCCTCAAAGCCGTCCTGGATACCATCGATGTCGGCGTCATGGTCGTTGATGCAACGGGTCAGATAGTCCTGCGCAACAGGCAGCAAAAGGTCTTTGAGGAGTCCGTCCCAGGATCAGATGTCAACGGCCGCTCGATGATGTTGTATGGGCAGGACCGTAGGACTTTGTTGCCGATGGATAGGATGCCGGCCACCCGGGCTATCCGCGGGGAAACGTTCGCTGATTACTACGTGTGGGCCGGTGAAGGAGAAGGTGCACGGGCTTTGTCCACCGCGGCGCGAAGCATGAACGCCGAGTCTGGGGAGTTCGCGGGGGCCGTAGTTGCCTATAGCGATGTCACGAATCTTGTGGAGGCGGTAACGGCTAAGGACGACATCATCGCTACGGTGTCACATGAGCTGCGGGCGCCTTTGACGTCCATCCTGGGTAATCTCGAGCTCGCTCAGGACGCTCATGAGCTACAAGAGGTTTCCCATCATGTCGATATCGCGCACCGGTCAGCTGAGCGTCTCACGGAGATGGTTTCCGATCTGTTGCTATCGACCTCAGCCGCGATGACAACGCATCCACGCACGATGGACATCGCGGGCCTCATCGACTCGGTGATCGTATCGGTGTCGCTGCAGGCGGCCGAGGCTGGGGTGAAGATCAGCACCGATGTGCCAGCGCCGTTGTGGACGTACGCTGATCCGCTGCGGATGAGCCAGGTGCTCGATAACCTGCTCTCCAATGCCATCAAGTACACCGGCGAAGGTGGTGCGGTCGCTGTGGAGGCGCGAACCGAAGATGGGCAACTCACCTTAAGTGTCAGAGACACCGGCGTGGGGATGTCGGCACTGGACGCGGAACGGGTGTTCGAGAAGTTTTTCCGGACCAGGTCGGCAATGGCTTCGTCGGTTCCGGGAACAGGGCTCGGGCTCTCCATCACCAGAGCGATCATCGAAGGCCATCAGGGGGAAATTTTCTGCACGAGCGAGCCCGGTCACGGTTCTACGTTCACGGTCAGGCTTCCCTCATCGGTCTAGGCCGAGGTCCGCGAATTACTGTGTGGTGCAGTGGGAACAGTTGCAGCAGCTCACAAGAAGTGTGTTCATGACTGTGACAGGCTCGAGTTCTGCGGCCTGGATGTGCGTTCATCCGATGACCGCGTGTGTCGCTCCCTGTCGATCATGGTGCCCCCAGTGCCGGCATGGTGGGGCCGGCACCGGGGATTGTGTCAGTCGCGGGCGCTGACCAGATCCGGGGCGGAAGGCCCGGTGGGGGTAGGAGGGGCTGGGAGTTTGGCGCCTTCGACGTCGACATCGGGCAGGATGCGGTCCAGCCAGCGGGGAATCCACCAAGCTTTCTCGGCGAGGAGGTGCATCGCGGCGGGGATGATTGTCATCCGGATCAGGAATGCGTCGACCAGGACACCGAAGGACAGGCTGAATCCGATGGGACGGACCATGGTCAGTCCGGAGAAAATGAACCCTGCGAAGACCGCTGTCATGATGATCGCCGCGGCGGTGACGACGCGCGCACCATGGCTGAAGCCGGTCCGGACGGCGCTGCGGGCATCTTCTCCGTGGATGTGGGACTCGCGCATGCCCGAGACCAGGAATACCTGGTAATCCATGGCCAGGCCGAATAGCACACCGATGAGGATGATCGGCAGGAAGCTCAGGACCGCGGAGGGGTTGTGGACCCCGAAGATTTCCCCGAACCAGCCCCATTGGTAGATGGCGACGATGGCGCCGAAGGTCGCTGCCATGGAGAGCAGGAACCCGCCAGTTGCCAGCAGCGGGACCAGGATGGAGCGGAAGACCAGCAGCAGCAGCACCAGTGAGAGCCCGATGACGACGCCCAGGTATAGGGGTAGGGCGTTGAACAGTTTCTCGGAGACGTCAATGTTGGCTGCTGTCTGACCGGTCAGGCCGATGCTCACCCCGGTGTCCGTTTCGATGTCCGCGGCGGCGCTGCGCAGATCGGCGACGGCTTGTTCGGTACTGGCACTGGCTGGTCCCTCCGCCGGGATCACCTGGAAGATCGCGGTCCGCCCATCCTCGCTGACGAGGGCGGGCAGGGCTGCGGTCACGTTGTCGACCTCCCGGAGACGGTCAGCGACGTCGTACTGCAGTTCCTCCGACTCGGCGTCACTGAGGCCTGCCGGAAGTTCCCCGACGGCAATGATGGGACCGTTGACGCCTTCACCGAAGGACTCACCGAGGGCGGTGTACGCCTTATAGGCGTCGGAGTTCACCGGTTCGGTGCCTCCATCGGGCAGGGCTACCCGGAGCTGCGCGGCTGGAAGCGCGGTGATGGCCAGAGCCAGGACCGTCACGCTCAAGACGATGATGGGGTGACGGGTCACGAACGCGCCCCAGCCATGGCGGCTGTGTTCCTGATCGGCTGCTTCTTCCACGGCTTCAGCCGACATCCCGCCAAGGGCAGCCTTCTCGGCCGCGGCGGCGTTGACGGCGCGCGCCTTGTCCCAGGCGCGTTTGGACACGATCCGGGTTCCGATGAATCCCAGCATCGCAGGAGTCAGGGTCAGGGCGACGAGCACGGCCAGCGCCACGGTACCGGCACCTGCCAGACCCATGATGGTCAGGAAGGGAAGGCCGGGAACGGCCAGGGCGGCCAGGGCGATGACGACGGTCAGCCCGGCGAACAACACCGAATTCCCTGACGTTCCCGTGGCCCGGGCCACGGATTCCTCCATGGCCATGCCGTGCAGCAGCTGAGTCCGGTGCCTATTGACGATGAAGAGCGAATAATCGATGCCGACAGCGAGTCCGAGCATCAGAGCCAGAAAGACCGACACGGACGCCATTTCGATCACGCCGGAGAGCGCGAAGGTCCCGCCGACCCCGACGGCCACACCGATGATGGCCATCAGCAGCGGCAAGCCGGCGGCGACCAGGGTTCCGAGCATGATAATCAGGACCAGG
The DNA here is from genome assembly GCF_054511115.1 of Arthrobacter arabinosi. Classification (NCBI taxonomy): domain Bacteria; kingdom Bacillati; phylum Actinomycetota; class Actinomycetes; order Micrococcales; family Micrococcaceae; genus Arthrobacter; species Arthrobacter arabinosi. Next base: position 21,749 of record NZ_JBTNDF010000012.1, on the reverse strand, counting down.
GCCGCGACGCCGACGCCGATGATTTCCGCGGCGCCGAGGACTTCGGAGACATCCTGGGTGATGCTCTGGCTCAGATAGACCTCGACCCCCGAGGCGGATGGCTCCGTGAGGATGTCCTTCACTTCTTCACGGACTTCGGGCGCTACTTCGTAAATCGATTCGGTGAACTGGACCTGTGTGACAGCCGTTGTTCCATCCTCCGAGACGGTCCGGGTGCCGGCTGAGGCATCAAGCTTCCGCTGGCCCAGTGCCAGAGCTTCCTCATTGGCGGCGATTTCGCTCGCGCCGGCTTCCAGCTCTTCACGGGCCGCCCCCAACTGGGCGAGGGCCTGGTCTATGCCGGGGGACCCGGCTGCCGCAGCAGCATCCAACTGCGCCTGCTGGGCATCCAGCTGCTGACGGCCCTCAGTGATCTGTGCTTTGGCTGCCTCCAGCTGGGCCTTGCCCTCGGCCAACTGGACTGCCCCATCGTCGATCTGGTTCTGCAGCTCGAAGGGGTTGGCCGCTGACTGGATCTCGGGGACATCGCTCAACCGTTCCAGCGCATCCGCGATGGCCTGTTCCTGGGCGGGCGTGAAACTACCCGAACCGGCGTCGAAGACCACGGCACCACTGCCGCCAGCTGCTTCGGGCAGCTCCTCTTCGAGCTGATCCAGGACACGCTGGCTCTCGGTACCCGGAATGCTGAAGTTGTTGCTCATCGTGCCGTGGAACGCCACCGCAGCGCCACCGGTGCCCAGCACCACCGCCGTCCACAAAGCCAGGACCAACCAACGGCGCCGGTAGGCCAGCCGGCCCAGGTGATAAAGCAGAGATGCCATGAATGTCAGCCGTTCTGATAAAAGTTCTGGTAAAAGTTCTGGTAAAAGAGGTGGATCATCGGGTGAAGCCGTGGCGCAGGTATCCGACCACGTCGACCAGGAGCTGACGCAACAGCTTCAAAGACTCCTCGGTCACATCACCGCCGGTACGGCCGTACCACTGAGCTAGCGCGGCCTTCCCGGACGAGAGCACAGAGCCGACCAAGGCACTGGCATACAGCGGATCGGAGTCGGCTCCGGGGCGCTGACTGATAGCGGCGATCAGCCGGTCAGCGCAGCTCTCCCACCCTTGGAGCTGGAACCGGTTCATCTGCGCATCAGTCCCAGCCAGGCCATACACCTCGGTCATCGCGGCCAGATGAATCGGGTCCGCCAGGGCAATCAGCACCTCATACATCGATTCAAGCAGCGGCTCCTGCGCCGGGCGGGACAGGAACTGGTCCGCCGCATGGTCCAGGAAGTCCTCGATGCTGACCACCAGGGCCGCCTCACGACTGGGGAAGTAATTGAAGAACGTACGCCGTGATACCCCGGCACCCGCGGCGATGTCATCCACGGTTAACCCGGCAGGTCCCTTCACCCGCACAAGATCCATCGCCGTCTCCACAATCGTGGCCCGGGTCGCGGCTTTGTTCGTTTCCCATCCGGACTGGACGGAGCGGAGCCCGCCTGAAGAACCACTCATGAAAACAGCGTACGGGAGGATTTGCGCACAGTGCAAACCCTCCCGTACGGCGTAGTGACCAACGAATGATGGTTGAGGCTACCGCCCGGCGCGGACACGCTCGGCAGGGACATCGGTTTCGGTGCTGTTGTCGGCGTTGGTGTCGGTGTTGTTGTCCTCGTCAGCGGCGATCAGGATGTTGCCTTCGGAAATCGACTCGGGGAGGATGTCGTGTTCGATGCCGGTGGCCAGTGGTTTTTCCTTGACGAAGAACAGCAGCACGGTGGCGAGCAGTGCCAGGGGGACCATCCAGATGAAGATCGGTGTCAGGGCGTCGTTGTAGGAGGAAATGATCGCGTCCTTGACCGGTGCCGGCAGGGTGTTGACCAGTGCCGGTGTCAGCGAGTTGGACGCACCGGCGCCGTTCCCGGCGGCTGCCGGGAGTCGTTCCATGAGCAGGTCCTGCAGGCGGCTGGCGAAAAGGCTGCCGACGACCGCTGATCCGAGGGTCGCGCCGATCTGGCGGAAGAAGTTGTTCGACGCGGTGGCTGTTCCGACCTGGCTGAGGGGGAAGGAGTTCTGCACGATCAGGACCAGGATTTGCATGTTCAGGCCCAACCCGAGGCCCATGACGGCCAGGTAGGCGCAGATCTCCCACAGGGGCTGTTCCGGTGTGAGGGTGGACAGCAGTACCAGAGCTACGGCAACGATGATGCTGCCGGCGATCGGCATCCATTTGTACCGTCCGGTTTTGGATACCAGCTGGCCCGACACGACCGAGGCGACCAGCAGGGCGCCCATCATCGGGATCATCAGCAGCCCGGATTCGGTGGCGTTGACGCTGAAGGCCATCTGCAGGTAGGTCGGGAGGTAGCCGATGGCTCCGAACATCGTCACGCCGATCAGCAGGCCCGCGATGGTCGTGAGGTTGAAGTTGCGGTCCTTGAACAGGTGCAGGGGAATGATCGGCTCGGCCGTGCGCCGCTCCACGAGGACGAAGGCCACCGCTGCCAGGATGGTGCCGACGATCAGGGCCAGAGTGATCGGGTCGGTCCACTCGTACTTACTCCCGCCCCAGGTGGCGAACAGCACCAGGCAGGTCGTCGCGATGGCGATGAGCACCATGCCGCCCAGATCCAGGCGCGGCTTCCCGGCGCGCCGGGGGAGTTTCAGGAAGAACGCAGCCCCGGCCAGGGCCAGCAGGCCCAGCGGAATGTTGATCCAGAACACCCACCTCCACCCGGGGCCCTCGGTGAACCAGCCGCCCAGGAGCGGGCCGGCGACGGAGGAAATAGCAAAAACTCCGCCCATGACGCCCATGTATTTACCGCGTTCCCGGGCCGGAACGACGTCGGCGATGATCGCCTGGGACAGGATCATCAGGCCGCCACCACCCAAGCCCTGGATGACACGGGCGGTGATGAGTACTTCCATGTTCCCGGCCAGGGCTCCCACGACGGACCCTGCCATGAACAGCACGATGGCGGCCATGAGCAGCTCTTTGCGGCCCATCAGGTCACCGAGCTTGCCGTACACCGGCATCGTGATGGTCGAGGCGAGGATGAACGCGGTGATCACCCACAGCATCTGGTCAACACCGTTGAGGTCCCCGACGATCGTGGGCAGGGCGGTACTCAGGACCGTCTGGTTCAGGGCTGCCAGCAGCATAGAGAGCATCAGGCCGACGAAAAGCAGAACGATGTGCTGCTTCCCTTCATTGGGTTTGGCTCTGTGGGCGGGGGCGGTACTCATGAAAGGTTCCTTTGCAGGTGGTGAAGGAGAGTTATCGCGGGGGCAATGTCCTCCGCGGTGAGGCCCGCGCCGGGTGTGTGACCCGGAGCTGTCAGGGTGAACCGGACCGGGACGCCGCCGACCATGACGAGCATCCGGGAAATCTCTTCAGCGCTGAACCCCGTGCTGCCGGACCAGTCGGGGTTCTCTACCAGCCACTCGGACAGTCCCCGGCGCACCAGGTCTTCGGCTTTGATCATGTATTCCATCTGGCGCTGGCGCAGATGGGGCTGGTCTTTCATCAGGCGCTGACGCCTGGCCGCGTCCGTGCTGCCAAGTACCGTCTGCGCGACCGTCAACAGCAAGCGGGACACCTGGCCCAAAAGGTCCCGCTCAAGGGACAGACCCGACAGCAATTCAGGGTCCAGGGACGGCTCGCGCAGCCCCAGCACAGCGTCTTCCTTACTGCGGAAGTAATTGAAGAACGTCCGCGGTGACACCCCGGCCCTACCCGCTATGGCCTCGATCGTGGTGTGTCCGATCCCACCCTCCACCGCCAGCAATGCAGCCGCCTCGTGGATCTCCGCCCAGGTCTCAGCCCGCCTGCGCTCACGCAGGGGTACGGGGAGGGTTTCAGGCATCCCTTATTTTTACATTAATGCAACCTATGCACAAATGAACGGCGTGGATGTTGGTGCTAGGTGTGCAGGGAGGGCTTGCCCCGGATGTGGGTGGAGTTCAACCGGGACACCAGATCGGTGAGGGCGGTCAGGTCCTCAATGTCCCAGTCGGCCAGGAGCCTGCGGAAAGCCTGCGCGCGGGCTTGCTGAACAGACTCCAGCCGGCTGATGCCGGTACCCGTCAGGGTGATCGTCCGGGCACGGGCATCAAGCGGGTCCATTTGACGTCGGACAAGGCCGAGGTGTTCCAGCGCCGTGATCTGCCGGCTCAGCGATGCCTTGCCCAGTCCCAGGATCGCTGCGATATCGGTTAACCGCAGGGGACCCTCCCGCCGAAGGACGCTCAGCAGCCCATACGCCGCCGGCCCCAAACCCGCAGGCGTCCCGCCGGACACCCGACCGGATGTTTGACCGGATGTCCGGTGGGACATGGCCTGCTCCCTCCGCCAGAGCAGAGTCAGCTCTCGCTCCAGCACCTCAACAGCGGTCTTCAGAGCGGCATCGACGGTAGCAGGATGCTCAGAGACCCGCCCGGGACCGGGGAGCCCGCAGTCTTTTCCTGGGGGCACGGGTGCTGCAGGCCCTGTGGGTCCTGCGGGCGGGGGTGCGCCCTCGTGCCGCATGAGAGTCAGCGGTTGACCGTGGACATGTCCTCGTAACGATCCCCTGCAGGAGCAGCCACCTCGTCGAGTGCCGCCAGATGCGCGGCGGTGAGCTCGATCGCGTCCGCGGCGGTGTTCTCCTCCAGGTACGCCACCCGCTTGGTGCCGGGGATCGGGGCGATGTCATCGCCCTGGGCCAGCAACCACGCCAGGGCCACCTGCCCGGGCTTGACGCCCAGTTCGGCGGCCACCGCGTCCACCTGCTCCACGATCCCGATGTTGTGCTGCAGGTTCTCCCCGGCGAAGCGGGGGTTGTTGCGGCGGAAGTCGTCCTCGTCCAACTGATCCACGGAGCGGATGGTGCCGGTGAGGAAGCCACGCCCCAGCGGGGAGTACGGCACGAAACCGATGCCCAGTTCCCGCACCGTCGGCAGGATCTGCTGTTCCGGGTCCCGCGACCACAACGAGTACTCCGTCTGCAGTGCCGCCACCGGGTGAACTGCATGAGCGCGGCGGACCGTGTCCGGAGCGGCCTCGGAGAGCCCGATATGACGGATCTTGCCCTCCTGGACCAGTTCAGCCAAAGCCCCCATGGTTTCCTCCACAGGGGTGGCCGGGTCCATCCGGTGCTGGTAGTACAGATCGATGTAATCGGTGTTCAACCGCTTCAGTGAACCTTCCACCGACAACCGCACGTTCTCGGCGCTTCCATCCAGTCCGAAGGCATCATCGGCGCGGTGGGAGATCGTGCCGAACTTGGTGGCGACCACTACGTCCGAGCGCCTCGAGCCCAGGGCGCGGCCCAGAAGTTCCTCATTGGCGTAGGGCCCGTACATCTCAGCGGTGTCGAAGAACGTGACGCCCAGATCCAGGGCCCGGTGGATCGTGGCGACCGACTCGGACTCATTGGTGCCACTACCCGTATAAAAAGCCGACATGCCCATGCACCCAAGACCCAGACGGGAAACCTCAAGCCCTGCAGAACCCAACGTGACATGCTTCATAGCGACCGTCCTCCTGTTGAATGTACTGACTTAGGACCTAACCCCGCCGGACCGGAAATTATTCGTCCACCCGACTCAACCCCGACTCAACGCTTGTCGCGTGGGCGGTGAGGAACGAGTACCGGCAAACGCGGCCGCAGGTGCGCGAAAGCCACAAGGTGCTGGACACAGTGCCCCCAAGCTCCTCCATTACACGGGTCAGTGATACGGCCGCGGCCAGCACCAGCGGGCGCCGCCCGGACGAATATTGAGTTCAGGGCGTCGTTGTAATAGGCCCTCAAGGGCCCCTGAGTACCGGTCGACTACCGGGGAGCCTGGCCGGATTGCGACCGGCGGTCCAGGCCATAACCCACAGCGATCAACCCCAGCATTACAGCACTGCCGAACCGCTCATCGATCCACACCCCCCGGACCCGCGGGACTACCTCAGGGAATTCGGACTGCAAGCCCTCAGCGCCAGGAAACCCGAACGCCGCACCCATCGACGCCCAGAAAAATGCAGGCAGCAACGCCCCGAGTGCGGTGTCTCGCTGCAGCGCCGGGCCCTTCCGGTTCAACACGTACAGGCCACCCACCCCCAACAGCGACCCAACAGCAATCGTTTGCGCGTCGTGGAACTTCGCGTGCGGCGACCAGTTCGGATTGAACAAATGGGTTCTATTCCAATCGGCCGCGAACCCGCCCACAGCGGTGACACCAGCCACAAAGTTGAGGATCTTCCGACCTGCAGACCCGCCCCTCAGTCCGGAAGCCTTCGCCGGGCTGGACACCACCGGCGGACAGGTCATCGGCTCACGGTATTTGTCCCTGACACCATTGAACGGGCTGCCCCCGCGCTCCGGAGTCATGCGCTCAGACGCTGGCTGCGCCACGCGTCGAACTCGGTGGCGATGATCCGCTCGTCGTGGACGTCCGCGGCCTCCTTTGAAGCCAGCCACACCACCGGTGCTGCCATCACCTCCGGGTCGAGCAGCTGCAATGACGCGGGCAGCTCCGTCCCGGAGGGCAGCATCCCAGTCTGGGTCGCCCCACCAGGCAAAAGCATATTGACTCTGATTCCCGTGTCGGCCAGGTCCGCGGCCATGATTCGGGAAAGAGCTTCAGCACCGGCGCGGGAAGGCCCATAGGGGACGAAGCCCTTACGGTTCATCGTGGAATGATTCATCGTGATGTTCACGATCCGTCCATGCCCGGCGGCCAGCATCCTGGGCGTGATTTCCCGTGCCATCAAGAAATAGCCGGTGAGGTTGGTCTCGATCACAGCGCGGAAACCCTCGACCGGTACGTCCCAGAAGCCCTGCGGCCGTGCCATGAAGTCCGGGTTGACTGTCTTCATACCCAGACCCGCATTGTTGACCAGCACGTCGATCCCGCCAAAAGCGTCCCACGCGGCATCAACGGCACCAACCACGGACGCCTGATCGCGGACGTCCGCGACAAACCCGACCGCCCCTGGAACCCCTGACGCCGCCTCCCCGACCCCCTGGGCCGTCCTGCCCGTCAAAGCGACACGAGCGCCCGCACCGGCCAACGCCCTGACCATAGCGAGTCCAAGGCCGCTTGTCCCACCGGTGACGAGCACCCGCACGCCCACCAGATCCTGTTTTGCTGCCATCAATGGTCCTCCAAGCCCTCGCACCAACCCTCCAACCCCACCACTTTAAGCCTTGACCCCCCTTGGTCCACGGACCCTACACAATCAAGCATGAGCGGCCAAAACATCCCTGGTACACCCCAACCCGACGACCATGCGACCGACTCTGGCCAGCCCGGGCAGACGTCATCAAAAAAATGACCACCAAGCCCCTCACCGTAAATTCCCGTACCAATCCCCCTCAGACCCCTATGCGCCAGAGACGATCGACCATACGTGTTGGCGGCCGGACCTGTTCATAGCTGAGCGTTGCCCTTCCCGTTACCAAACGCCGCAGGCTTAGCGTCTGATATTCGACGAATTCACAAGCCACCCCGACTACGTCATTGTGTTCTCAGGACTGGCCGGCGGATCCAGCGACCGGCTCCTCGCCGCAGCACCGCTACTGATGCTCACGCAGATGCTGCTGTTACCGGTTTACCTGCTGATCTTCATCGGCCCGGACCTCGTGTCGGCGATCGAGCCAGGCCCGTTCGTCGAGGCCCTGGTCGTGCTGATCATCATTCCCCTCGTCGCAGCAGCCCTCACCCAGCGGTGGGCTCGGCGCGCGCAGGCGGCGCGGCACACCACCCTGCTGATGCAGAACCTGATGGTCCCTTTGATGATGCTGACCCTCGCGATCGTCATCGGTTCCCAGATCGTCGACGTGGGACATGAGCTGCGCTCACTGCTCGCGGTCATCCCGATCTACGTCGCATTCCTGATCATCATGGTCCCCGTCGGCATATTCGCATCCCGCACTGTGCGGCTGGATGCCGGCAGCACCACCGCCGTGGTGTTCAGCGGGGCGACCAGGAACTCCCCCGTCGTCCTGCCCCTGGCCCTCGCGTTACCTGAACCCTTGTCCTTGGTAGCTTTGGTCGTCGTCACTCAGACCCTCGTAGAGCTGATTGGCATGGTCACCTACGTCAAAGCACTTCCCAAGCTCATCCCGATACGCACTTTCAGCGTCGCTTGAACGCCGCAACCTGAGCTGTCCACGGCTGAACTCAGGGAGCCATGCGGCTAGCTCCCAGCCGTCGTAGCGGTGGATAACCCATCAGAACTGTCCCTAGTGTGGGCAGCGGCCTCGAGGCCGTCTTCTTCAGCTCGGTGGGAATTCGGCGGCCGCACTGTGACGAAGAAGTCGCGCCAGCTAAAGGTTGGCGACGGCCTCGACTGCGCGCCGGAAGTCCTGCAGTGAGGTGAGGTTCTTATGGTTCTGGTCATCGAGCAGGACCAGAGCTGGAGCCCGGGTGATACCGGCACGGGTAGCTTCGGCGCGGTCAGCAGTGATAGTGGTTGCTGTCGCGGTATCAGCCATATCTCGGGTGAACTGCCCCTCGTCGAGACCGAGTTCTCGCGCAACCCGTACATACTCGTTCACCCCGTCCGGGACGCCGGCGACATGTGTGCCAGATACCGCCGACGGACTTGTCTCAGCTTTGTGATCCGTCGGGGCGGACCTTGTCGTCAGGACTTGGAGGAATGGGGCGAAATGACCCTGACGGTCAGCTGCCTCGAGCGCGGCGGCTCCCAGGTGCGCGTGGTCGCTCGAGGGGAAGTGCCGGGCGACAAACGTAATCCTCTCGGAAAAGTCCTGGCGTAGTTCCACCAGGAACTCCTGTATCGGCGTCGTCCCCGGCGCGGTGATGTCGATGAACTGAACGAGGATCGCTCGTTCCTGCGGGGCCCGGATGGTGAGCCTGTCAGTGGCGGCCAGTTTGGCGCGCAGTTCCTCGCGCCGGGCGCTAGCTTCCTCTGGTGAGAGTGCCTGAGCATGTGTACCGGCAGCGCGGATTGGCCGCCGTGTAGCTGCGGCTGGCAGGTCTGCATCATTGGCGCGTTCGTCGGACAGTAGATTCCGGTAGCCGATGAAGAAGGCGATGGAACCCAGAACCGCGATGATGACCAAAGGAATTAGTGCCGCTTGCCAGGGACTCATCCAAGGTCTGCCTATCCGATCAAGCCTCGACGCGGCACAAGAGCTTGGCGCCCAGCCCGCGCAACTCGAGACAGGTGAGGTCGTTCCCAGAGCACTGTGCACCGGAGATGTCGCCGGCGCGGCAACATCAGATACAGCCTATCGTGAACTAATTCCGTCCCTTCCCGGCCACGTGTCCCCGGTCCGTCATGCGAACGCTCGGTCCACGGGGTCATTCCCGCTCCCGCCGCCCTCACCCGCGGACTTGCGGCGTGGGTCGGACCGATCATCGTCCTGACATGGATCGCTGTCGCCGCGTCCGTGTTCTTCCGCTTCCTCCACGTCTTCACCTAAGGCCACTGCCCACCGCCCCAGCGTCTCCGTAAACTCACCCAACCCCGTGCAGTCACTGGAATCGAAGCCACTCATGTCCCTACAGGCAACATCACTGCTCGTGCTGGTCCTCTACGCAATCGGCGTCATCACCACGTTCGGAGTCCGGTCCTGGATCCACCGGCGCAGAACCGGGTCCACCGGTTTCCAAGGCATCAGCGGAACACCCGGGTCCATCGAGTGGTGGGGTGGCATTCTATTCATCGCAGCCATCGTGCTAGGCGCCGCAGGTCCGGCCCTGGCCCTCGCCGACGTCGTCGTCCCGCCTCAGCTACCCGGCCTCGCCTGGGCCGGAACCTGCATCGCGATCATCGGCTTCCTGGGCACACTGGCCGCCCAAAGTGGGATGGGCGCTTCCTGGCGCATCGGCGTCGACGCCACCGAACGCACCGACCTCGTCACCACCGGCCTGTTCGCCGTGGTCCGTAATCCCATCTTCACCGCCATGCTCACGGCGATGACCGGCATCGCATTCATGGTTCCCACCTTGATCAGCGCAATAGCCCTGGCCTGCCTGTTCCTCGCCGTGGAAATTCAGGTCCGAATTGTCGAAGAACCCTACCTGAACCGAACCCACCACCACGTCTACGCCCGCTACACCGCAGAGGTCGGTCGCTTCCTGCCCGGCGTCGGCCGCACACAGGCAAGCAATACCGCACCGCACTAGCCACCCCGCAGCATCCCAGAATCAACGAGCCTCTCGCCACAGACGGCATAGCCCCGCCAACTACGCGTGAGAAACCCCGCCACTTCCGAAGAAGCTCACAACTCAAACTGCCCCGAACTTTGGCTCTCTAACCAAGTGCGAAACGTGTACTGTCATAACGCGAGGGTGAGACGGATTCTGCGACCCTCCGGACTGGGGGAGGACACATGGACCGACCGGAACGCCTTGAAGGTGTCGAGGAGCCGCGGTTGGTGCCGGACCGCGTCCTCATTGGATACGCCCGTGTATCCACCACGGACCAGAACCTCGAGGCACAGGCACGCCAGCTGGTCGACGCCGGTTGCTACGACGTCTACGCGGACTACGGGAAGTCCGGCGCGACGATGACGCTTCCTGAGCTGGAGAGTTGCCTGCGGGCACTGCAGCCAGGCAACACACTCGTGGTCACCAAGCTCGACCGGCTCGGCCGCACGGTCCGAGGACTCGTGGAACTCCTGAACTCACTGCACGAGCGAGGCGTCATGTTCCGATCCCTCGGTGAGGGCATCGACACCACCACCTCTTCGGGCCGGCTGATGTTCGACATCATCGCTAGCGTCGCGGAGATGGAACGCGAGCTGATCCGGGAACGGACGAAGGCCGGCCTCGCCGTCGCCACAGGGAAGGGCGGCCGCCCGCCCCGCCTCCAACCCCACGACGTCGTAGAAGCGCGACGACTCAGGGAGAAGGAGAAGCTCACCGTTGATGCCATCGCGAAGCGGTTCAAGGTTCACCGCTCCACGATCATCCGCGCGCTGCGCACCGATGGACTCGCCGGCACCGGATACAAGGGTCAAACCAGTGGAGATTAGAGGACTGAGGCTTATGTCCGTGAATCCTTCCTGATGATCGGTCGGGCGCTAGATACGGTTGGGGCAGTATTCCACCGGCACCAGGGGGACCCCGATGGCGCGATCGCGCAAGCGCAACCAGATTGATGGACAAGCAACTCTCGACCTAGACGCATTTCTTTTCGCACCACCAGAGGAGGTTCTCGATGAACAAGTACGGCAAGTTCGCGCAGGAGACGTGGAAGATGACCGCGCCGTCGCAGTACGCCCTGATCCCGGATCCGGAGGAGTGGTTCCGGAAGCTGGGCGAGGAAGCGATGAACCAGGTAGGGGAGTTGCAGTACCAGATCGCGGGACCGGATCCGGAGGGCGAGACGTACCTGCAGAAGGTGGGCCGGTTGAACGCCTCGAGGATGCAGGCCGAGGAGATCGTGCGGGCGGAGATGTTGACGCCGGACGTGATGGAGATGGAGGGCGACGACGAGACGGAAGAGGACGAGGTGGATCGCCAGCGGAGGGAACTCCGGGAAGCGTTCAAGGAGATCGCACAGACGCAGAGGGAGTTGCTGGACGCCTACCGGAATCAGGAGATGGATCAGAACTACCAGAGGTAGTTTCTTCAGCTGAAGCTGATTCACGCTTCATTCCGGTACGCCAGGACGACCTTGCACCGTCCGGTGCCCGTGCGCGCTTCCGGGCCAACGTTGCTGCGCTGCGTGTCCTGCGCGAGCTGCAGGACCAGGATCGGGCAGCCACCGCACAGGAGCGTGCCGTGCTGGCACGGTGGGGGAGCTGGGGCGCCACAGGTGTGGCAGAGGTGTTCGATGAAACCCGGACCGAGTACGAAGCCGACCGCGCCGAGCTGCGTGAGCTGCTGAGCGAGGACGAGTACCGGGCCGCGAACCGGACCGTCATCAACGCCCACTACACAGACCCCGCCCTCGCCACGGAACTATGGCAGACCCTGGGCACTCTGGGGTTCTCGGGTGGCCGCGTGCTCGAACCGGGATCAGGTGCGGGCACCTTCATCGGCCTCGCACCTGAGACCGCGACTATGACCGGTGTGGAGTTGGACCCGATCACCGCGGGTATCTCCCAGGCCCTCTACCCTGACGCTGACATTCGCGCCGAGTCCTTCGCTGACACGCGCCTGCCGACTGGCTACTTCGACGCTGCCGTTGGCAACGTCCCGTTCGCCAAGACCAGGCTGCACGACCCGCGACACAACGCGGGCAACCACTCGATGCACAACCACTTCATCATCAAGTCCCTCGACCTCACCCGACCCGGTGGTGTCGTCGGCGTCATCTCGTCCGCGTTCACGATGGACGCCCAGAACCCGGCAGCCCGTCGTGAAATTTACGAGACAGCTGACCTGCTGGGAGCCGTTCGCCTGCCGACTGGTGCGCACCGCCGCGCCGCCGGTACCGATGCCCTCACCGATGTGCTGATTTTCCGCAAGCGACTCCCGGGAGAGGAACCGCTCAGCCCGCAATGGCTGGAATCGCGGGTCCTGTCCGCAGGTGATGACGCCGGGCGTAGCGCCGCACAGGATGTGGTGCTCGACGCGGGCCAGGACGTGGCCCGGATGAATGCGTACTTCATTGAGAACCCGCAGCGGGTGCTGGGTGAGCCCGTGGTGGGTAACGGCATGTACGGGTCAGCGACGCTCACCGTGCGCAACGAAGACCTCTCAGCCGTACCGGAGCAGCTGCACAACCAGTTGCAGGACCTTGCCCTGACCGCCGTCGACGCCGGCAGGGGAGTGGCAGAGCGTCAGGCCGGGCAGGTCATCGAGTCTGTAGCCATCGTCCCTGCAGGTAAGCAGCTCCAGGTCGGGCACATCATGTCCGAACCGGACGGCACCTTCCGTCAGGTCGACGTCGACGGATCAATCGCCCCGTTGAAGGTCCCCGCGACCCAGGCACGCGAACTGCGGTCCCTGCTACGGCTGCGCGACCTCGCCCGCTCCGTGCTCACGCTCGAGGCGAGCAACGTGGAGGACACTCCGGAGCTCGAGGCCGAACGCGCCAACCTGCGCGAGTCCTACAGCGCCTACGTGGATTCCTTTGGCCCGATCAACCGGTTCACTGAGCGCCGCACCGGGAAGGTCAATGACGCCGGTGAGGACATCATGGCCAGGCTGACGCCGAAGGCGGTGGCGCTGCTGCGCAGCGACCCCTTCGGGCCGATCGTCCCTGCTTTGGAGCGGTTCGATGAAGTAAGTCAGACGGCGACCCCGGCAGCCCTGCAGCGCGGTCGCCAGGTCCAGCCGCGCCAGCCCATTCGAGGTGTCGACACCCCGGCTGAGGCCCTTGCAGTCACCCTCGACACCCGAGGTGAAGTCGACCTCACCGAGATAGCCAATCTGCTCGGCGTCGACCCAGCAGCGGCTAGGGACGCGCTGGGGGAGCTGGTCTACGACGTGCCCGGTGAGCCCGGGGTCATGGAGACGCGTGCCGAGTACCTCAGCGGCAACATTCGGGAGAAGCTCGACGTCGCCACCGTCGCCGCGGCCGAGGATGAGCGGTTCCTGCGCAACGTCGAGGACCTGAAGGCAGTTATGCCCCTGCCGTTGGGTGCGGATGAGATTGAGGCCCGTATCGGCTCCATCTGGATCTCAGCCGACATCCACCAGGAGTTCCTGCAGACCATTACGCGGGATCGGCAGGCACGCGTGGACAGGGTGACCGGCGCGAACTGGGACGTCCAGGCGAACAGGCACAGCTTCACCGTGCGCAACGACTGGGGTACCGAGCGGATGCCGGCGGGCGAAATCTTCAAGTGCCTGCTCGAGCAACGCAGAGTCCAGGTCACCGACCCGGACCCCGACCCGGAGAGCCAGCGCCGCATCCTTAACCCTGTCGAGACGGCATCAGCGCAGGAGAAGGCCCAGCTGATGCAGGACCGTTTCGGGGAGTGGGTGTGGGAGGACGCAGACCGCGCCATCGCCCTCACCGACGAATACAACCGTAGGTTCAACTCGCTTGTGCTGCGGGACTACACCGTCGAAGGTGAACGCCTCACCCTGCCCGGGCTCGTCAAGGACTGGCACCCTCGGCCGCACCAGCGCGCCGCCGTGGCTCGCATGATCTCCGAGCCATCCGTGGGGCTCTTCCACGAGGTCGGGGCGGGTAAGACCGCCGAGATGGTCATGGGGTCGATGGAGCTACGGCGACTCGGTATGGCACGGAAACCTGCTGTCGTGGTGCCAAACCACATGCTCGACCAGTTCGCCCGCGAATGGTTGCAGATCTACCCCCAGGCGCAGATCCTTGCCGCGTCGTCGGCGGACCTTGCCGGCGACAAGCGCCGACAGTTCGTTGCACGGGCGGCCGCGAATGACTGGGATGCGGTCATCATGACCCGTACCGCGTTCGAGCGGATCCCGTTGTCGACCGAATCGGAATCGCAGTACCGCGGCCGCGAGGTTGAGCGCATGCGCCAGGAGATTCTGGCCGCAAAGGAGCGTGCACTCGCAAGTGGCGGCAAGGCGATGAGCGTCAAGAAGCTCGAGAGCCGGCTGCAAGCTCAGGAGGAGAAGATTAAACGTCTCCTCGAACACCCCATCGACCCAGGGCTCACCTTCGAGCAAACCGGGATCGACTACCTCATCGTGGACGAGCTGCACGACTTCAAGAACCTCTCGACCGCCTCGAACATTCAAGACGCAGCGATTGACGGCTCCAACCGCGCCTCTGATCTGCACTCCAAGGTCGAGTACCTCCGCGACACCCACGGTGACAGGGTGATCACCGGCGCTACGGCGACGCCGATCGCCAACAGTGTCACCGAGATGTACGTGATGCAGCGCTACCTGCGCCCTGACCTGTTGGAGAAGGCCGGCATCAACGACTTCGACACGTGGGCTGCGACCTTCGGGCAGGTCGTCACCGAGATGGAGATGACCGTCGCCGGCGGTGACAGCTTCAAGATGAAGGAACGGTTCTCGAAGTTCCAGAACGTGCCCGAGCTGCTGAAGATGTTCCACACCTTCGCGGACGTGAAGACCGCCGAGGACCTGCAGCTGCCGGTGCCCGACATTGAGGAACGCGAGGACGGCAGGCGTCTGCCCCGCATGGTCACCGTTGAGCCGTCCATCGAGCTCGAGGCGTACATCGCGGACATCGCAGACCGCGCCGAGAAGATCCAGGCACGTCTGGTCGATCCGACCGAGGACAACATGCTGAAGATTTCCAGCGACGGACGGAAAGCCGCCCTCGACATGCGCCTGGTCGATCTGGAGCTGGACGCCCTCGTCGGAGCCACGAAGATCAGTGCGACGGCGGACCTCGTGGCCAAGGTGTACGAGGAGACCAAGGACCGCGTCTACATTGACCCGGAGACGAAAGATCCGCACCCGACGCCGGGCGCCCTGCAGATCGTGTTCTGCGACCTCGGCACTCCCTCGGACAAGTGGAACGTGTACGGGCAGCTGCGTGATGACCTGGTGCAGCGAGGCGTGCCCGAGCACAAGGTGCGCTTCGCGCATGAGGCGAAGAACGACGCCGAGAAAGGTCGGCTCTTCGAGGCCTGCCGGACCGGAGACGTCGCCGTGCTCATCGGATCGACACAGAAGATGGGTACGGGTACGAACATGCAGGCTCGCGCCGTGCACCTGGTTGACCTCGACGCGCCGTGGCGGCCGGCCGACGTTTCCCAGCGTCACGGCCGCATCATCCGGCAGGGGAACCAAAACCCCGAGGTGGCCATCTCACAGGTGGTCACCAAGGGATCGTTTGACACCTTCATGTGGCAGACGCTGGAGCGCAAGAGCAAGTTCATCGACCAGATCATGCGCGGCCGCCTCGACGTCCGCGAGATCGAAGACGTAGGCGACAGCACCCTGTCCTTCGCGGAGGTCAAAGCCATCTCCAGCGGCAACCCCTTGATCTTGGAGAAGTCCAAAGCCGATCAGGAACTGACCCGCCTGCAGCGCCTCGAACGTGCTTGGCACCGCAACCAGGCAGCACTCACCCGCCGTAAGGACAGCTCACTCGTCCGAGGTCGCGCGTTGGTCGCCGAATTGCCCGCGCTGAAGGAAGCCGCCGCACGCACAACCCCCGATGTTGGAGGCGACGCGTTCCGCATGACCATCAACGGTAGGACCGTCGACAAGCGCACAGACGCAGTGGAAGCGCTACGCACGTGGGCGGACAGGAACGCCGCAGGACGACCCCCTATCCAGGGGTCGAAGGACCTTGGTGTGATGGCCTCCATTGGTGGTCACGACATCAGGTTCGTGCAGGGTCAAGCGAACATGGTTGAGATGGGTGCATCCCGCGTCGAGTTGCAGATTGAGGGCGCGCCTGGCGTCGCGGTGGAGCTCAAACGAAACGATGCTCTGTTCCCGACTGTGGGGGTCATTCAGCGCCTCGAGAATCAAGTCACGCGCCTGCCTGATGAGGTGGTCAAGCGTGAGCGGCAGCTGGAGGAAGCACGGCAGGAGTACCGCGACGCGGCGAACGCGCTGAAGCAGCCGTTCAAGCACACGGAGGCACTGGAGAAGGCCAAGTGGGAGGTCGAGAGGATCAGTCGTGAGATGCGTGGAGAAGACGCTGCGCAGACAACGCTCACCCCTGAACTGGAGGAACTGAAGCGCCATATGCGGACGGCTTTCCCGAACTCTCCGAAGCCCGGACAGGCAGCTGAGAGAACGGGAGCGCAACCCCGGCCGAGCCATCTGCCGGGCCGGAATATTGAGCAGTCGGGTGGATTCGAACGCTAGAGTTCACACATACAAAGAGGGCGGTTCCTACCGGGTAGGGACCGCCCTCTCGTCGTCTAGGGTCAGCTGTTCGCCGCAGTGCTGGGGGTTGGCGAAGCTGCTTCCTCAGGGTTGGCAGAGCGTCGTGAGCGACGCTTAGCAACACCGCCGGCCTCCAGGCCGAGCTTCTTCAGTTCGTCTTCGCTCCATCCGTCCTTGGTTGCTCGGACGTACGCCTTCTTATCTTCACGTTCGGCTTCGGCGAGCTGCTCGCGCAGCTCGTCTACGCGCTTCCGGGTGATCACCAAATCGGTGACAGATTCGATGCGGGAGTCGAGAAGTTTACGTGCCTGGTTCTTGGTGGTTTCGAGGTCGATGGTAGCCATGCTCATCAGCCTAACGTCGTGCACGGACGTGCGTCACGAGACATGGCTCTTACCGGCCCGCGGGGTAGTCGTGGAGGCGCCCGTTAGCCGGGTCATTGAACCAGTCCTCGATGTCCCCTGAGTCGTATCGGACGGTGTTCCGTCCCAGTGTGAAGTAGGGCGGTCCGATGTTCGCTCGGCGCCATTGAGCTAGCTCCTGGCTTGTGACGCCGTACATCCCGGCCACGTCCTTTGGTGTCATCATCGTGCCCACCATGAGTCCCTCTTTCATCTTTGCCCCCGTTCCTTTCGGCAACGCCGTCATCACTTGGACGCGAAGTGAATTGGCAAGGTGGAGAGGTCGGACCGTGGAATACCGGAGCGAAGCGAGGATATGCCGCGAAAGCCGTCCTCGGAGCCTTGCCAAGAGAAGGGCGGACAGTACATTCACAAGCCGAAACGGAACGGCGCAGCCGTGAGGGTCAATCCAGGCGCGAAGCGTCTCTCGAAAGATTGAACATCCCACCCGGCACACCCCGCCGCGAAGCGCGTTCGCGACAACCTGCGGAGCAAGCTATACGTTTATGTGCCATAAACTCGGATTCCGCTGGCGCCTGCGGCTGAGCGGTGACACACTTGGGCTGTGGGGCCTCCGTTGGAGGGGCGCTGCGCTGGGCTGAAGATCAAGAGCGGGGGAGTGCTGGCAGTGTCTGAGCAGGGGAGCAAGAGCCACGAGCAGGAGCCCGCTGCGCGTCCTCCTAGTGCCGGCAAGCGGCATGTGTGGTCTTCCCGGCGCAAGCGCATCGAGGGTAAGACCGTGTACGTGCGGGTCTCGATGTCAGAGATGGAGCGGGCTCAGCTGCTGCAACTGGAAGCTCAGACAGGTCTGTCGCCGTCCGCGATCCTCGTCGACGCCGCTCTCGGTTCCGGTGACCCGGCTGTCTTGACGGTGAAGAAGCAGGAAGTCGTGACACTGCTGGAGATTCGTCGTCTCATCGCAACGGCGGCCAACAACATGAATCAGATTGCGCGCCATGCGAACTCAACCGGCGAGGTCAAGGACAATGCCGCTGCAGCGATGCAGGAGGCCCGCCAGCTGATGCGTCAGATCGAGGCGAAGATGTATGAGTTGAAGCCGTGATTCCGAACATCACGAAGGGCTCACGGGCCGTCGGTCTGATGAAGTACCTGGTCGGCCCGGGTAAGAATAACGAGCACACGGACCCGCACCTGGTTGCCGGTAGCCCGACGATCATGGCCTGGTTCGGAGATGCGCAGCTCAACGATCAGTCCGCGGTCCTCGCGGCACAGGAGATTGACCTCAACAAGCGGATCAATGACGTTGAAATGGACCAGCACGTCTGGCACTGCTCTCTGTCGCTACGTGCCGATGAGCGGCCTGTCAGTGATCGCGAGTGGGCGGATATGGCGGAGAAGTTCATGGACGACATGGGCTTCACCGGTAATGACGGCAAGGCGCCCTGCCAGTGGGTCGCCGTGCACCACGGCACGAGCACTGCCGGTAACGATCACATCCACATCGTCGCGTCCCGCGTCCGTGAGGACGGCACGAAGTGGAGCGACTGGTCGGACTTCCCGAAGGCACAGACCGCCGCCCGGAACCTCGAGAAGCAGTTCGGTCTGATCGAGCTGGGGCAGCACTCCGAGCGCGGTCTGAAGCCCGCCGAGCAGCTGACCGACCGCCGTACCGGGAACACCATCGAGCCGGCCCGTCACCGTATGGAGCGTGTCGTCAGGGCAAGTGCTGTCGCCTCCGAATCCGAGGCAGAGTTCGTGCGCCGGCTGCGCCGCCAGGAACTGCTCGTCAGTGCCCGCTTCGCTGACGGTGGCCGCTCTGTCGTCACCGGGTACTCCGTCGCGGAACGGCCACCCAAGGGTATGGACCCGGTGTGGTTCGGTGGCGGGAAGCTGGCGAAGGATCTCACCCTTCCAGCGTTGCGCACTGAGTGGTCCGATACTCCGGAGGCGTCCCAGGAAGCAGCAGAGGAATGGTGGGCTGCCAAGCGCCACCAGCGCATCGTTCACGGGCGGGCCCCGGATATGCTTCGTGGTCCTCGTGCGACGACCGTGTTCGGTCGTGCGATCGACGAGGAAGCCGCACGGAAGCTCTCGCTCGACATGGCCAAGGCTCGCAAGGTCATGTCCTCAGTCGCCCCTGATGATCACCAGACGTGGGCGCACGTGGCCCGGGAAACATCCGGTGTCCTCGGCGCCTGGTCGAAGGCCACGGAAGCCGAACCCGGACCCCTTGCACAGGCATCGCGGGCCCTCGCTCGTTCCGCTCACCGCTCCGGTGTCACGATCAGCACACCCGTACAGGCGCCTCTGAGAATGACCGGTATAGCTGCGTTCCTCATGGCCGCAGCGACCGCACCGTCACCGGTTGCGCAGGCGCTCATCATGCAGCAGGTCGTGCGCACCATCCGCGTCCTGCGGGACATGCAGCGCAGCAACAATGACCTCCGTGAAGCCCGGGTTCTGACCGACAGCGTGCGTCAGCAGCTCGCCATCGTCGCAGCACCCCTGCCGGAGGTGACAGAGCCTCAGCTGCCGGCACCTGAAGGAATGACGCCGAAGGCCGTCCGTCCATTGACCGAAGCGCAGCCGACGATCATGGTGCCGCCTCGAGTGAAGCAGCACCAAGGGCATGACAGGGGTAATGACCAAGAGATGGGGAGATAGAAGAATGAATCACGACGCACCCGATGGAGCCGAAGGACTGTTCCGGCCTCAGCTGCAGTCTGCAATGGCTGTAGCCGGCCGACTGGGAGAGATGCTGGCACGCCAGCGCGCCGAACGGAACGAGCAGATGCAGCGGGCCGAGGAAGCGCAGCGCCGACAACTCGAGGAACGATTCGAAGCTGAGCGAGCAGTCATGCGCACCCAGCTGGCGGCTGTTCACCAGCCGCAATTCTGGGAATCAGCACGCCCCGAGGACATCGCCTCGCACTACGCCATGGCGCAGCAGTGGGAGAAGCTCGACACCATGGCTCTGGCCTCCCGCGAGCACATGCACGATGAGATCCAGACCAGGTACAAGCTGACCCCCGAGGAGTACCTCGAGGCACACAAAAGCGGCCGGGAAAACGACGTCGAGCTGGAGCAGGCATCGGAGAAAAAGGACGCTCAACGCGACTACGTGGTCGCCGAGCAGCAATCAGGCGAGGTCGCCCGCGGGGACCTCCAGAACGATGTTGATACCCAGAATGCGGCCGCGAACGCGGAGGAGCTGTGGGACTCAGGTGATCGCCGCGCAGCCCTGGCCGACACACTGATGACCCAGTTCGGGAACGACCCCGCCGCACGCGAAGGAGTCGAAGCCTTCCTCGCTGCAGACCTCAGCAACGGCACCCCACCGTCCGCATCGGTCACTACCACCAAGCGACCCTTTCAAGGACGACCAAAGACGCTCCACAAGCCAGCCCGAGAGAAAGGCTTCGGCAAGGGATCCGGATAGGGCGTCCCTGGACAAAGGCTGTCCAACCGCGTCTCATGTGGAGAATGTCGTCGCTTGTCTGAGCCGGTGTGCCAGTGAGGCTAAGGGCTAGGGCTCGTCAGCGGTCGGTAGGTGGTAGTGCGAAGGTCTCCAAACGCAACAGATGAGCTTTAGGAAGCCTGCCCCGCTGGCGTGATGCCGCCGGAGCAGGTTGCACCGGGCTCGCGGGTCTGCTCGCCCTGGATGTATTTGTCGAGGAAGGTGCCGAGCCGCGCGTCGTCTGCGGAGTCGACCTTCAATTGCAGGCCCCATGCGCTGGCGGCGATTGGGGTGTCGAGGTCGGGGTCGGGGCTGAGCAGCACGTGGGACCGCGTTCCTACGAGGCTGGTCAGTTGATCGATTTCTTCCTGTCCAATGTCCGGGTTGTACATGAGCCACACGGCGCCGTGCTCCATGGAGTGGACTGAGTTCTCGTCGGGGACAGGCTCGGTGTAGACGCCGCAGTTGGTCCAGACCGGAGCATGGTCCCCACCCACGGGGGGCGACTGCTCGTACTGGACCGCGCCCTCGACGTGGTCGAACGTGACGTCGGGGTATTCTTCGATGCCTTCGATGGGCTGTGAGGCCGCTGCCTCCCGGTCACGGTTCACCTGGACCTGGTTCACGATCACGAGGGTCACCGCGATGATGATCGCCAAGATGACCGCGCCGATGCCGCCGAAGATCAGAGCGTTACGCTTGCGTTCACTGGCACGCTGCTGGGCTTGGATAGCGGCCAGCCGCGCCTGGCGGTCCTGATTTTCCTGAGACCGTTTCTTGTTCAACAAAATGCCCTTCGGTATGTCAATCGTTGCGGGCGCTGGCCGCAGCTTGAACCGTATGCCTTGAACCAATGTACCGGTGGGCTTATCCAACCCGTGAAACGGCGGTCAAAATCGCAGGGGATGTATCACTCGACTACCCCCGTGCGGCCCTTTCACACCCGCCATACATCCATCACGGAAGATGAGTTTCGCCGCTCACTTCTATGCCGAGACTTGATTGCCGAGACGCAGCGGAGGATTGCGTCTCGGCAACCACAGGCTTCCCCCATGGAGGGCTGCCAGCCGCCATATACTCCGTGTATGCCGATCACACGCCTCATGTATGGCATCTACTCCCAGCAGTGCGCCCTCGGGCAGTGCGGGGACGCACTGTGAGCGGTGGTCTCGTCGCGCTGCTCGACGACGTCGCCGCCCTGGCCCGCATTGCAGCTGCCTCGATGGACGACG
>NZ_JBTNDF010000011.1:0-27045 GCF_054511115.1 Arthrobacter arabinosi | reverse complement strand
ACCTTCGCAGGACGCTTCGAGAAAACAACTTACTGATGAAACGCCGGACCCCACACACCGTTTATCGGACAGTCCCGCATTAGCTGAAAGCCCGGACCAAATCGGTCGAGCTCACACCGACTTGCGTCAATATCGGATGACATAAGCCGAGGCTATCGGCGATTTGATGGAGTCACGAACGGGCCGTCTTTTCTGACTAACGGTGTTCCGCTAGAGCTTTGAGGGCATAGCGAACCGCCTGACGAGATGTCATCGCGCGACGTTTCTTTCCCTTCCTGGCAGCCCGGGCAGGACATGGGACAGAATGCGGTCATGGACATCACCGACAACGGACCGAACCCGAACGCCTTCGACATCGAGAGTGCTGCGACCGAGAACACCGCCTACCGCCGTGTCGCTTGGACGGGCAAGCATCTGCAGGTGACGCTCATGTCGATCGAGCCCGGCGGAGCAATCGGCCTCGAGGTGCATCACGGCACCGACCAATTCCTGCGCATCGACGCCGGAAAGGGCCGCGTGAAGATGGGTCCCTCGAAGAACGACCTCTCCTTCCAGCAGGACGTCGAGGACGGCTGGAGCATCCAAGTGCCCGCTGGCACCTGGCACGACGTGGAGAACACCGGGGACGAGCCACTGCGCCTCTACACGATCTACGCCCCTACCCACCACGCGCAGGGCATTGTGCAGGAAACCCGGGAGGCTGCCGAGAAGGACGAGGAGCAGGGCCGCGACGAACCGCCGTCGTGGGTCGAAGAAGTAGACGACAAGGGAGAAGAGAGCGCCTGAGTCATCAATTGCGATGACGCCCACTAAGCGCGGGTCGGACGAAAGCAACGCAGACCATCCGTTCGTTCTTGCCTTAACCGCACCAGGAGTCGCGCCGCTCCATTGGCGGGCGTCCATTCACGGGAAGGCAGAGACACAGAACCACGGAAAGTAGTTCGACTGAAGGCCGTGATGTAGTTCGGGTCACCATCCCCATCCAGGTGTTGGTTGTTCAACTGCAAGCATCCGCCGGGCGGTTCTCGCGATGTGTGTGGTTCCGCATTCTCCGAATGGACCTCGCTTGGCGAAGAGGACGGCGGCGTGGCGGTCGAAGTGGTCGATCCACCACGAGGACATGCCCCCGTTTGCCTTGGCTTCGAGCCATTGCTCGTACAGTCCTCGGAGCCGGTCGACGGCTTCGGGGTGGTTCCACCACTGGGAGCACCAGTACTGGTTCTGGGACCGGTCCACCGATTCGAGCATCGCGGCAAGACCCTCTACCCAATCCACCAACTCTTCGGGCGTGAAGGCGAAGTCCTCTCCCCCGTCGTCGTAACCGTTAGGTCCCATGGTGCTTACGACGCCTTCCTGGGACTCCGTCATGAGGCCTGCCCTGCATTAGATAGCTTGATGCGTTCAACCGTGGGTCCGATGCGGGCATTGATGCCCTTGTCACGGAACCAGGGCACGGTACGGACAATGGTCCCGCCGCCGTTGGAGGTCTTTACCCAGGCTTGGTTGGCGGGGAGTTCGGAGAGCTGGGAGACGGACATGATGTCGCGCCGCTGAGCCTGTACTGAGCGGGAGGAGCCGTTCCTGGAGGTGGAGGAGCTGCGGACCTTCGCGTCGTACTGCCCGATGGTCTTGGAGAGGGATTCGAGGAACTGTGTGTCGTCGGATCCGCCGCCGTAGACTTTGACCGCGGCCGCGGACCAGAGCGTGTCCCAGCCGGTGCGCTCGAGCATGGCCACGCCTTGCCCGCGGGTCTGGAAGTAGGCGCTGACGACGATGCCCATGGACCCGAAGAACGAATACCACTCGGGCAGCTGCTTGAGCTTGACGACGTTCCCGACCTCATCCAGGTCGGCGACCAGGGGCACCGGCAGGCGTCCCCCGGCTCGACGGGCGGCCTGCTGCGCGGCGGTAAATACCGCGTAGACCAGCGTGGACACGAACGCGGCACCGGAGCCTGCAGCGTCCTGCGAGAGCAGGATCAGGGTGTCCTTGCCAATCACGAACCGGGCCGGGTCGAACACCGGCACACCAGGAGCCGGTATCGACCACGCCACCAGCTCGTCGTGGACGAGGGCGGACGCCATGCGCTGGGCGCTGGCGGCCACGGACCCGCGTGTGTCCTCCGGTTGGGCGCTCATGCCCTTCAACGCCGACGCCGGACCCGCGTGCCCGGCCCGCTCGAGCAGCTCAGCGGGTTCCATGAAGTCCGCCGAGGACACCCACCGCAGGACATCCCTCATCGTTCCGTCACTCTTGGCGGCAGCGAGCAGACACCAGGACAGAAAGTCGCGTCCCTGCGAGTCGAACTGGGCATCCCCCTTACCCTGGCCTGCGTTCGGGGCAGATGAGGTCTCGAAAATCGACGCGACCTCGCCGGCGCTCACGGTGTCGGTGACGATAGTGAGCGGATTGAAGATCATGGCCGGACGGTGGCTATCGCGCCAGATCCGTTGCGGGTCGAACAGCCACACCGTTCCGGTGTCGGAGCGGGCGGCCAGCACCTCGGCGACGCCGTCGACCTTGTTGCTGGTCATGATGTACGCGCCGGGAGCCTCTAGGGCATGGCGGACGACCTGCGTCGTCGTCTTACCCCGCCCGGTCCCCCACACATGGGTCGAGCACTCCCTCCAGCCCTGGATGACAGCCTTGGTGCCGGTCTCCCCGGCGTACCCAATCGTCAGGCCCGGGCCGATACCTTCCGCGGTCGGGTGAAGCCGGGCCGCTTCGGTGAGGCGGGCATCGAGCATCGCCGGGCGCATTTTCCCGCCAGGACTCATCCGACGGGACGCTTCAGCGGTCCTGGACACAGGGCGGGTGCTCCACCACGCAAAGGCGGCAATGACAACGACCGCTTCGGCGCCGAGCAACCAGCTTGCCGCCGCCGGCCACGGATCCCCGGTGGCAAGACCGATCGCCAATCCGATCGGGTTCCATGAGAGGTCGGTGGGAACCGGGGTGAAGGCTTCCCCGAGATGAATCAGGGCGACCGCAACGAACGCGGCCAGGGCCAGGAACGAGAACGCGATGACGGGGCCGTTTTCCTCGGTCTTCATCGGTTCACCTTCATCGGTTTACTTTTGCTTGCGCGGCAGCCCACGCCTGGTTCGTGTTGTGGGCTCTGAGTTCGCCGGCGGTGAGGTTCACCCGGAACGGCACACCGGGCTCGGACCCGGTTTTCAGCATGAACCGGCCACGCCCGGGGGGCGGTGACACCTGGTTGGTGTTCGGGTTCATCGACCCTTCGGCCGACCAGCCGACTAGCATCGCCTTCTCCCGCTCCGAGACGGGAAACACTGTTTCCAACAGGTCCATCTCGTTCTGCGCCAGCCCGCCGAGGATCTTCACGGACGAGCGTTCCACGAAGCCGGTAGCGATCTTCGTCAGCTCGTCCGTGGACAGCTGCAGGTCCTTCATGGAATGCGTGATCATCAGCTGCCCCAGGCCCTTGGTCCGGTTCAGGCGGGTGATGGAGTCGATCTGGTGCACCAGCAGCTCGCTCGCGCGCAGGGACTGCCACAGCTCGTCCATGATCATCAGGTGATGGCGTTCCTCCATCAGCCCGGCATCGGCCAGGGTCTTCGCGGCCGAGATGCCGGCCTGACCGTAGGACCAACACACCGTCTGCACCGCGGCGCGGAGCGTCAGCTGGGACTCGTCGATGAGGGAAATGTCGAAGTCCACGGAGGTGTCGATCTTCATTTCCTTCGTGGTCTGCTGGCAGAACACGTCCCCGAACGGTCCATGCTCGCCGAGGGCGTTCAGGCCCGCCAGGAGATTCTTGACCTGCGGCAGGTACTCCGTGGAATCCTCGATGAGCAGCGCCGACCGGATCTGCGGTGGCGCGGACTTGATGGCGTCGACGACGTCGCCGACCAGCGGCTGTCGATCCTCGCCTTCTGCCTTTTCGGCGGCCATGGCGATCGCCATGGACAGCACCGTCTGTTCCTGCTTCTTCGCATCCAGCGGTTCCTTGAACACCAGTTCGATGAGCCCGGTGAGGGTCATCAGACGGCGGCTGTGGATCTCGGCGCGCATCTGGCGCTGCATCGGAGCTGGCAAGCGTTCGAGTTCCCGCCAGAGCGGACCGGCGTCGAGTGGGTTGATCGCCCCGACGCCGGGGGCGACCTGCACGACCTGCCCGTTGGTTTCCAGGACGACGCCGGCGAAGTCCGGTTTGAGGTCCCCTGCCACGAGGATCAGGAACCCCTGGTCGATCAGTGCCAGCGCCATGCGGACGGCGACCGAGGACTTCCCCCGCCCGTTCAGGCCGAGGATGAACCCGGACGGTGAGGAGATGATGCCGTGCAGGAACAGGCTGATCGGATCCCCGCACACCACCGAGCTGTTGAGCAGGTTCCGGCCGAGGACCGCACCGACCAGCGGTGAGGAGGTGCCGACGCAGAACGGCCACACGCCGGCGGTCTGGTTCGACGTGGCCGTGAACTCCGGTGGCGATTCCACCCACGTCACCATGCCGCCCTCGCGGACCCGCATGCCCTTCTCCGTGAGCTGCGGAAACGATGCAGCGGTAACTGCGGCTGCCGCTTCGGAGCGGCCCAGGAACCGGTTCATGACCTTGTCGACGGTTCTGTCGAAGGCGGACATCAGAGGGCCTTCCTGACGTCGGAGGAAATGGTGGCCAGGTGCTCTGGCACCAGGCCGAGCCCGAGGTTGAAGGAGAACGCGGCGTCGTCGTTGTAGTCGCAGGACCGCATGCGGATCTGGATGCCGGTAGCCGCATTGCGCATGATCTTCGCTTCCACCGCCTGCAGCTGCTCCGGGCTCTCGACCGTCGCGGTGACACCGATGGCGAAGCGCACCAGTGCGGCCCCTTCTGCTTGCTCCCGCTCGGCCTTGCGTGCCTTCTCGAGGGCGATGATCTGCGAGCTGGTCGGACGGCGGCCCTTCTGGTTCGTGGCGAACTGCGCATTGGTGAGCGCCTGCGCGACCTGCTGCGCGGACTTCTCCGGCGGCTGAGGACGGTAGAACACGGTGACACGTTTCTGCAGCATGCTCGCATCGGGGCCCAGCAGGGCCACCAGGGCGTTCTCGCGGAACGTCCCGGCCGGCGGCCGGAACATCTGCCACGACTTGCTCGTCACCCCGGCGTGATCGTACCGACCCGGGTATCCGATGGTCCGGGCGGCGGAGGGGCCGACTTCATGCCAGCCCAGGCCGGTTCCGTCGCCGGAGAGGCGGGCGCGTTCGACGGCGGCCGCGGCGTGCGGGTTGAACGCGACATAGGTCTGGTCGGTGAGGTCGGCGGCCCGCATGAGTGACACGCTGCCCGCGCCGACGTCCTCGAGTTCTTCCTTGAATCCCTGCAGGAGCGACTTCACATCGGCCACCAGCTCCTCGGCGGAGCGTTCCGGTGCCCTGTCCCCGTCATTGGCCTTGCCGCTGAACGTCAGCGCCACCCACTGCTCGAGTTTGGGCACGTCGAGGTTGAGGTTGTTCACCACGTCATCCATTACCTGACGGGCAAAGGCGGGCACCTCGTGGGAGCCTGCCTGCTGCCGTGCCACCGCGATAGCGTCCGGCAGGCGTTCACCCGGATCGGTCGTCGACTGCGTCGTCACCGAAATCTGCTCGACCCGTGCGTTGGAACCGGCGTCGCGCTGGAACGCGGCCCATGACCCAACGAGCCGATTCACGCGGTCCTGATCCAGCAGGCCCAGCCCCGAGGAGTTGGTGGAGAAGAAGACGGTTCCTGTCCTCAGTTTCGGGTGCCACAGCATGACACCCTCGTTGCCGAAAAGGTCCTGAAAGTCGATCAGCTCGGTCGCGGCCAGTAGGCCAGGAGCACGGAACGAACCGTCCGGGATCTGCGAGACGGGCCCAGACTTGTAGACGGTCTTCCCGGCTTTTCTGCCCCTGGCGTGCATGCTGCGCGCCAGCCACCGCTCAGGCTTGGACCGACCGTGACGGTCCTTCGAGCCGAGGATCGTGGCGGCGATGAACGCGACCAGGACGATGCCGACGGCCACCCAAATCTGCGAAGCCATGATCGCGATGAACACCCCGATTGCGCCCGCGCCCAGAACGACGGTCGAGGCCATCGAGAACCCCATCAGACCCGCCGTCCGGTCTTCTGCGATGTTGCCGTATTGCCGGACGATTGTCTGTTCGGTACTCACTGGTCATCCCCACTTTCCACTGCGCGTTCCATGTCTCTTGCTGCTTCCCGTAGCGCGTACTCGATGCGTTGTTGGCTCTGGGCCGACTTATCCGCCCCGGATGGCGCACCGTCTCGGAAACCCTCAGCCGTCGGTGAGGTCACGGGTGCGGCCCCGGGAGCTTCCATTGGAGGCTTGTCACCTGATGCCGCGGGCTCTGCCCCGCTTGGCCCTCCAGCTGACGAGCTGCCGTCACCGGTACCGGATGGTGCTTCCGCCGGCGATCCTGTAGGTGCGCCGGTCCGTTCGGCCTGAGGCTGTGCGCCCGTTGGGCCGTTTGAACCACCAGGCGCGCTGTTTCCGCCTGCACCAGTACCGGCATCACCGACCGGTGACGTCTCTGCCGCGGATCGTTCCGGGCGTTGCTCTGCGCCCGAAGGACCACCGGAACCTCCACCGGGACCACCAGCAGTTCCTCCGGATGCTCCGACACCTGAGTCCGACGCGGATGCGACGGGCTGTTCTGGCCTCTGCTCTGCCCCGGAAGGGCCGGTACCACCGGTTCCGCCACCGGTGTTACCTGCCCCACCAGGGGTCGCGGCACCGGTGGCGCCGCTTCCACCTCCACTTGCTGGGATGGCACTGCTGCCGGATCCTCCTACTGCCCCAGGGCCGGCGGTCGCAGACGTTTCCGCGGCAGTGGCAGCCCCAGTTGCCGTAGCGCCTCCACCCGTTGCGGCCGTTGCTGCGGCTCCGCTACCGGTGATTGCTGCGGTGCTTCCGCCGCCACCGGCAGCTGCGGCCCCGGCTGCAGCTCCGAGGCCGCCGGTCACTGCTCCAAGAGCTACGGCACCGCCGACCATCGCCAAGCCGGAGGCTCCCATGCCCTGTGGACCTGCGCTGACGGCAGGCACGAGGACCTTGGCCAAGGCCGGCATCGCAATGCAGGCGCTGCTGATGATGACGAGGCCGGTGATGAGGCCAATCGCCGTGTTCCCGAGCTCGTTGTCCGCGCTGCCGTTGATGCCTTTCAGGAGCGCGAGTCCTGCCCCGTACAGGATCGCGGCAGCTGGCTTGAAAAGGACGACGGCCGCCAGCCAGCCCACGGCCTTGTCGAAGGACTTCCGGCCACGCTCGGTCTGTGAAGCGGCAGCGAAGATCGGCAGAACCCCGCACAGTGCGATCGCCGCACCATAGGAGAAGATCACGATGACTGCGTTGATGATCGCTCCCAGCAGGGCCAGCGGCACGACGAACAGGATGATGCCGGCGAGCTGCATGGTCATCGTGGTTCCCGCAATGGCATCCAGGCCCATCGCGGACCCGAGCCCGTCCTCCTGCGCGGACCCGGAAATGGTGGTCACCAGCCACGGCGCGAGGACGTCGGTGACACCGAACAGGAGGCCCACCATTGGAACGGCCAGCGCCGTGGTGAGGATGGTCCGCACCATGCCCATGATCAGGTTCTCCGTCGAGGCCCGGTCCTGGTCCCGGGCGAGCTTGATGAGCGCGAACGCTGTCCCGATGACACCTGCCATCCCGACGAAGATCAACGTCGACTGCTGGATGCGGTCGGTTGCGGATCCTGTACCCATATCCGGTGCGCCGATTTTCAACCACCAGGTACCGACGAAGTTGATCATCTCCGTCAGGACCTGCACCAACCAGGTCGCGAGGAACTGGATCAGCTTCTGGATCGCGCTGCCGGCGACACCTTCTAGGAGGTTCCCTGCCAAATCTCCGATCATGATTTGGGTCCCCACTGGACGTATTGTTGTCCCTGGTAGCGGGCCCAGGTATTGAAGTCGTTGCCCGACGCCGGATCCAGCTTCCAGTCCCCGTCCTCCCACACCAGATCGACCTGAGCAATGAGTGTCTGTTCCAGACCCGACGCATCGGGTGCCGAGTAGATCAGCCGGTAGGACGCTGCGTCATCGCTGTAGCTGTTCTGGATGTAGCCCAGCAGGGTCAAGCGGGCGATGACGGAGGTGTCTTCGCTCTGCTCGAGACCGTCCCGGATGCGCTGTGCTCGCTCGCCCAACAGCAGTCGGTTCGGCCCTTCCGCTACCGCTGCTTCGAGGTCAGACGCTGCTTGCTCGCTGGCTGACGGGTCGAGAGCGACGGCATACGTGGCCGCCGCCACCAGTGACCCTGCTTGAGTCGGTGCGTAACCGACGCGCAAGGTGGAAGGCAGTTTCTCGCATCCGCCGAACTCCGAAAACGGGATCACGTTGTATCCGCCGACTACCCATTCCTCGATCGTGGGAGCACTGTCAGTCACAGATGCGTCGTCGCTGTTGAGGTCCGCCTGGCAGTCCCACGCGGCGTCCGCGTCCTCGACTGGTGCTGCCGTCGAGGACGCGGACGTCGAGGCGGACGATGGTGCTGTCTGCGTTGTAGCGGTGGTTGGGTCTGCTGCCGGTGCGTCGTTGCTGGGGAAGAGGAATACCCGCAGGCTCCATGCGAGGAGGCCGACCAGCACTAGGGCCAGCAGCATCGCGGCAGCGCCGAACCATTTCGGGCGGGCCTTCGGTTTCTGGGTGGTGTCCTGTGTGCTCATCGTCTGTCCTTCTCTTGATCAGGTAGGTGGGCGTTGTTGCTCAGGTGATTGCGCCCCACACGGCGCCGGAAGCGCCTAGGAGGCAGGCAGCGACCATGGGCCAGATAGGTGCCTCGATCTCGTTGCCCTGTCGGCGGTTCCTGCCGGCGGAGACGAGGCCGAAAATGAAGAACACGAACAGGACCAGACCCGCGCCCCACAGGACCCAGCCGATAACCTGCGTCAGGCCCTCGGTGCCGGGAGGCTGCGTCGGGGTGAAGGTCTGAGCTGAAAGCGATCCTTCACGGACGGGACTGAGCGCGTTGATGGTGGTCAGGGTGTGTGCTGCCAGAGTGTTTCCGAACATGGGAGTTTGCCTTTCTCAGTGCCCGGAGCGGGCGATCTTTTCGATTTTCCGGAGCACGCTTTTCAGCCGTGTCCCGGAAGCTTGTGGGGTGACGCCAACTTCGCGCCACGAGGGTTCAAACGGCGCCGTCATCGCTACCGGGAACATCCGCGCAACCCCGCGCGCGAAGTCCAGGGTCGGCTTCGTCAGTCGGTTTTTGGGCCGGTCGTGCACGATCACGAGGCCGACCAGTTCATAGGGCAGTTGGCCGGATGCAGACTTACGGGCCAGCTGCTGTGCGGCCTCGAGCGAGGACGCACTGGTCGAGCAGACCAGCAGGGCCCGCCCTGCGTAGGTCGGACGCCGCTCGGATTCATCGACGACGTTCTCCGAGCACAGGCCCGCGAGGGTGCTGGTGCCGACGCCACCGGAGGCACCGACCAGCCACAGGGTCGCGCTGGTCACGGCTACAGGGGCCGCTGGTTCCTCTTCCTCGACAGGCTCGGCGGCCAGGGTCTGCTGAATGTTCCGCGGGCCCCTCAATGATTCGCGCTGCCCGAGGATCAGGTCATCATCGATCGGGTCTTCCTGCGGCTCTACCTCCGGCTCATTGACGAACGGATTGCGTTGCGGAGTCACGGTCACAGTCCCTCCGCAATCTGCGCGGCGGCCCTGAGCCAGGCGCGGCGGGTCTGCGGGAGCATCGAGGAGAACCGGATCCTGCCCTCGATCAGCGACGGATCGTAGGGCACCGTGACGACCGACTTCACGAACGGGCGGAAGGACTCAGCGAGCTCGTTCAGCTTCGCCCGCCCGTGAGATGGGGTGCAGCCCAGGACGATCACCGCGGCGCGGTCCGCCAGTGACTGCGCGTGCTCGTTGCCCGCCCGCAGGGCGCTCAAGACCCGGGACGCGCCTTCGGCGGCGTCGTCGACGGACTTGACCGGGATGACGACCTGGTCGGAGTGCTCGATCATCGCCTCCCAGTTGTCCCCGCGTTCGGTGTTGCCCGAGTCCATGAGGATCAGTCGGTAATACTTCGCGGCCACCGAGTAGAGGCGGTGGACCTCGTCGCCGGTGACCTCGTGCCGCTTCTTCGCGCCCGACCGATCATCGGAGCGAAGTACGTCGTACTGGTCCGAGGGCTGGTGGTGGACGTAGGACGCCAGATCCCCGGCCCGCGCGCCAGCGGTCATGAAGTAGTCGGTCTGCTCGAGGAGATCGACCACCGTCGCCTCATGGCCGGCGTCGAAGGTCCGCCAGCCGAGCGACCCGAGCGAGTTGTTGTTGTCCCACGCCAGGACACCGGAGCCGCCGAGGCGTGCGAATACAGCGGACAGGCAGATTACCGTCGGCGTCTTGCCTGCCCCGCCCTTGGGGTTGAGGACCGTGATTGTGCGGGGTCCGGCCCAGTGCTGAGAGACGGTCTTTTCGTCCCGGCGCTGCTCCAGCTCCGCCGGCGATGCCGCGAGCTTCAACCCGAACTGATTCAACACACCGCGAAAACCCGCTTGTGCGGGCGAATCAGCGTCCGGCCGGTCGACGAACGACGGCATCGCCGTCCTGCGGGTCGGCAGCGGTTCCACCGTTTCCGCCGGTGCCACTGCCGGTACGACAGCTGATGAAGCGACGGTTTCCGATGTCGTGGCTTCCGTGGCCACGGAAGCCTCAACGGGAGCGGGAGCGGGAACAGGGACGGGAACAGGAGCGGGAACAGGCGCTGCTGCTTCCACCGCGGCCTTCGGCGCGGTCGGCACTTTCGACGTCATCGGGGACGCCGCAGGTTCGATCGCTTCGGCGGGCTGTGCTGGCCCGCTTTCCGTCGGGTCACCGTCGGTGTCCTGCTCGATGACGGCGCCGTCGGTCTGAACGAGGATCGTGCGGGAGCCGGACGGGTCCTCGATGTGCAGTTCGGTGGCGGTGCTCGTCTCGGCCGCGAGGTCGGTCGCGGTGCTCATGACGGAGCGGCGGGCGTCCATGACCGAGGGGTAGGGGGCGGTGGTTTTCTCGCCTCCCAGGTCAAGCTCGAGGGTGCCGGCCGGGTCGATGACAGCAGTCATTCTCATCAGGGGTTCTCCTTCGGGGAAACAGTCGAGGTGGGGCTCGCAGTAGAAGTTGGGGTAGAAGTCGGGGTGGGTGTTGCTGTGGGTCGGGGCGCGACCTGTGTCAGCGCATACAGCAGGCCGGTAGAGGATCCTTCGGCCCGGGTGACTGCCTTGCCGTCGTGAGTGATGACGTCGGGGATGGCTGCCCGGGCGGCGTCGGTTGTGGTTTCGGTGATGCCCTGCGCGTTGATCCGCAGCTGCTCGGTGTTGGTGGTGACCCAGGCGTAACCGGCGGCGAGCTTTCCGGGTCCGGGCAGGCGGTGGGCCTGCTTCGCGTCAACGTCGACCAGGACCGTGCCGGCCATCAGTAGACCGTTATCCCGGTCCACCTGGATACCGGAGGTGGCGACGTCGGTTCCTTCGACGTCGACGATGCCGACCTGCGTCGCTTCCGTCGCGTCCGTCGCATCCCCGAGCGCATAGAAGCCGATGGTGGTGGTGTCGTTGGTCTTCCACGCCGCGATGACCGTCCCGTTTACGGATCCGAGGACCGTGACCAGTTCCGCTCCTGGCACCGGTGCGGGCAGCTTCGCCGGGGCTGGCAGGGCTGCCGAGTCCTGCGTGACGCGCCAGATCCGTCCGGACCGCGTGTCTGCGGCCACCAGGTCATCGCCGAGGGCTTCGATGGGTTCCGCGGCCGCCGGGACTACCCGCGCCGCTGTACTGCCGTCGGCAGCGACGATGAGTGTCTGCTTGTTTGGCACGTCCACGCGAGGGGCCGTACCGCCGTCCAAAACGATCGTTCCGTCCTTGGGGACGTCGACGCGGATAGGGTCTGCTCCGTCGCCGAACAGCACCAACTCGCGGGCGGCTGCGGCCGCGACCCTGGACTGCCCGTCGAGGGTGAACAGGGCGAGCTGCGCGACGGTGAACGGCGCGGTGCGCGTCCACCGTTCCACACCTGTCCGAGGGTCATGGCCGATCAGCTTCGAGCCATCCACGCTCACCGGTTGCCCTGAGGGGTCTAGGATCGCCCGAACGGTCGAGCCGGTCATCGGCGTCGTCCAGTCACCGTAGGTATCCCAACCGGCAGGAGCAGGGACCGGCAGCTGCGCGGGCGGCGGCGTGTAGACCGTCGCCACCGGCTCAGCCATGTTGTCCTGCACCGTGGAGAAGGCACTGAACCCGACCGTGGCCGCCAGGAGGCCTGCGCTCCCCCACAGCACAGCCTTCCGGCGCGCAGGAGTGCGACGGCGTGCAGACTTCGACCCGGTACGGGCAACACCAGCACCTGTGCCGCCGGCAGTACCCGCGCAGGTGGTGTTGTCTCGTTCCTCGAGCGTGCCCAGCTCGGCGTCGACGACCATCTCGTAGACCTCGCCGTCCTCGGTGAGTCCCTGCACCCGGCACGCGGCCAAGCCCAAACGGCGACACGCTTCCGCTGCTGCGTCGGCGGCCACGTCGGCTGCGGACGCATCATCGAGCACCGGGTAGGTGAGGACGTCACCGTTCGCGTCCGCGACGATTTCGCCCTCCCCGATGGTGAGGCGGATGACGGGCCAGGAATGCACTGCCGGAGTCACTTCCCCTCCCCCGTCTTCGAGCCGGGCAGCGAGGCGGTCATGTCGCGGGTCTGATGCCCGACGACGTCCCACTGGCCGTCCGTCTTCTCGAGGTACACGGTCACCTGCCGGTGACCGCCGCCGTCCAGTGGCGTCTCATCACGGGCTACCCAGCGCCACGTCACGTCAAGGACCCGGATCGCCTTGTCCGGGGCGACGTCCTGCGCGGCGTCACCGATCGCCGGAACCGCCCGGGGCACGCTGTAGGCGCCGTGCTCAGCTGGTTCCAACCATTCGCCGCTACTCGCGTTGCGCTCAGGCTCGACCTGATTCGCCGCCCACTCCTCGCTCATCAGCGGAATGGCGCGCACCGCGGCCGCCGTTTCGGTGCGGTCCACCGTCGTATCCCACGAATGCAGCATCAGCGCCACGACCCGGGCGGTCGAGTCGACGTCCGAACGGTCGGCATCCTCAGGAGATGTGAACGTGTTGCCGCCCAGGATCTCCTCGGCAGGGAGCGAGGTGTAGGAGCCTTCGTAGACGGTGGTCGGCGCGGAGATTGGGGCCACGTCCTCCGCTGCCGGCGCGTCGGCCGCGCAGCTGGTCAGGGCGACCAGAGCCATCATTGAGACCGCCAGAGCGGCGACCCGGTACCGGTTGGCATGTGAGCGGCGGGTCATCGCATCCACGCTCCTTTCTCTTTCAGAATCGGCTCGGGGTCGAGGTTCCAGCCCTGGTACGGGTAGACGACCTCCGGTGCTTCCGGCTTGTAGATCTCGAAGTGCAGGTGCGTGGCGACCAGCCCGAGGCCGGCCTTGTTGCCCTCGGTTCCGACGACGTCGCCGCGCTTCAACCGGTCCCCCACAGCCACGCTGTAGGCGTTGAGGTGGCAGAACGCGAACCCGAAATCGGGGTCGTCGCCGTCCTCCTTGGCGATCACGCACCCGTCCCTATCGTTGAACCCGGTAATCCGAATGCCGGTCGGTGCGATGACAGGTTCGCCGTTACCGGTGCCGGCACCCGGAGAGGATAGGTCCACCCCGACGTGGTCCTGCGCCCAAGCGGGCAGCGTCGGTATGTCTCGGTGGCCGTAGCCGGAGGTGAAGACCCCGCCCGGAAGCGGGTTGGTCCACTCGCCGTCGCCGAGGTCGCCGTCCCACGCGACGGTGCCCGCCGGTGCCGTGCAGTCGGCAGAAAACTCGCCCTGCCCGGAGGAAAGGATCTTCTCGACGTACTGCTGGGTCTCCGTGAACGCCGGGATGCCTTTGGCTGCCTGAACAGCCCCGGGGCCGGCGTTGTAGGCGGCGAGGGTCAGGCGCACGAGCAGGTCGGCGTCATCACCGGCCAGCGGCTGCACCTGCTCTTTCAGGGCCGCCATGTAGCGGCCGTAGGCAGGGATGGCGTCCTCGGCCGAGAACGGGTCCCCGCCCGCCCCGTACAGGGCCCAGGTGCCGGGCATGAACTGAGCGACACCTTGAGCCCCTGCAGGGCTCCGGGCGCCTTCGTTCCAGCCCGATTCCTGCTTGAGTTGCGCCGCCACCACGCTTACCGGCAGGCCCGCTGTCTTCGCGGCGGCGTCGATCAGGTCGCCCCAGTCGTTCGGGATTGCCGGCGTCGAGGTGAGGTCACCGACGGTTTCGCCGACTGCCGAGACGACGCACGCAGCGGGCTTCTCCTCGGTCTGCGTGAGGATCGCAGCTCCCGCGATGCCCACGACGGGCAGGCCCGCCAGCAGAGGTAGAAGGATCGCCAGGGCCAGTAGCGGTGACGCTCCATGCTTGTCGTCTTCGTCCACTGCTACCTCCCAGCGGCGTGAAGGCACAGACTGGTTAGGGTCTGCCCGGTAAAATTTGAGACGTGAAGAAAGAGGGATGAAACCAATCCCTTAGTTCTTACGATAGCTTAAATTTTGACATCCTCGCTACCTGTGTGTGCCGTGCTCATCTAGTGCTCTCTTGAAGGAGGTGCCGTGGCTGTTTCTGGTTCTGACTTCAAGCGTTGGCTCGAAGGTCGCGGCATCACCACCTCGGCGAGTGAGCTGGGCCGCCTGACCGGATTGCATCGCGTCACGGTGGGCAACCAGATTCGGCGCGGTAACGTCCCCGAATCAACCGTGGTCGGCGTGGCCCGAGGCGTCGGTATCGACCCAGTCACGGCATTGGCGGATTTCAAGGACTACGAAGACCTCGACAGCCGGCCCCGCACACCAACGGCCGCGGAAGTCCTCAGCCAGGTCCACCACGCCGACCTCATGGTCGAGCTGCAGCACCGCTTCCACGAAGACCTGTTCCCCCGGAACGACAAGGTCAAAATCGACTTCCCCCACGACGGTTCCCATCGAGCGTGGATCGACGCCATCGACACCGGCGACGTCCGGCACGACGTGGCCGAGAAGACAGGAACGGCAATCACCTACCTGTTCAACCAGCTCTCGGAAAACAAGCTCACCCCCATCCAGGCGGTCACTGCTGCCCGGGTCAGCGGGACGTCGATGGTCGCGGGGCTTGTCGTCGTCGGACTCATCACCATGGAAGAGGGCGACTGGCCCGAGGACATCCGGGAAACAGCCCTGATGGTGATGAAGAACGAGGACCTGGTCGAACTCATTCAACAACGACTGAACCTCCTCCAGCGCCGCCTCCGGCAGCGCAAGGAAGCTCTCGAATACGCGGAGAAACTCACGGACCTGATCGGATGAACGACAGCATCTACGTCATTTCAGTCAGCTTCATGCTGATCTTCCTCGGTGGACTGACGTTCCACCGCATGACCTCCAGGCGCACACCCGAAGGGGCGCGGGCACTGCTGCGACCCAGTGGCCGGCTGGCTCTCATGGGAGTGCTGCTGACCGCCGCCTACGTCTTCTCCCTGCCGGGCGTCTATCAGGTGCTGGAGGCCATCGTGCCTATCTCCAATGGCACCGACTTCATCGCCAAATGCTGCGCTATGACCGCTGTAGGGGTCCTCGGCGTGCACCTCGCCGTCGCCTACGGCTCAGAGACGGCTACCACCTGGATCGTTGGAAAACGCGGCCTCCTGGTGGGCGTGATCGCGGCCTCAGGGGTGCTCTTCACGCTCATCGTGGCGGATACCCCCGAGGCGTCACCCCGCTTGGAGATGTACCAAGAGCAGCGCGCGGTGGAACTGAACGAGTGGATTGTCCTCGCCTACACCGCCTACGTACTGGTGCCCCTCCTGCTGCCGGTCTTCCGCGACAGCCGCAGGAACCCTCTGCGCTTCGGCCGACTGGCCTCGAGGTTGATCTTCGTTGGCTTCATCCTCTCGATCGGACGCGCCTTGGCCTACCCGCTGGAACTACGGGCGGGGGCTGAAGCGTTCTACATCTTCGAGCTGGTCACGCACGTATCGACAGCCTGCGTCGTCCTCGGACTGTGGGCTTTCGCCTTCGCCAGGTCACGCCAGCTGGCACGCAAGACCTTCGACACCGGTCTGTCGATCAAGTGAGGAGTGGAACGTGAGTCAGACACCACCAGAGGCCAAGATCGCGGTCGAGCGGATCCTGACCAGGGCGAACCCGGAGAACGAGGCCGCCTACGCTGTCATCTTCCGTGCCGTGAAAATCTGCATCGAGGCCGGGATGAACCGCCGGCAGACTGCCCGGTACCTCGGCGTCTCCGCCCGCAGGATCGACAAGCACGGCCAATACTTCCGCACCGCGAAGTCGGTCAGGACCATGTTTGGAGAAGCCTTCCGATCCACCTCGATTGACGTCCCAGCAGAAGACGCTAAGGCGAAGCTGATCCAGTGGGCGTGGAAGAGCTAGCCGCGCACTAATTGCTATGGATTGAAGGACTGTGCCATATTGGTACAGTCCTTCAATCGTTAGGAGGCCAGATGCAGCCCACCGGCAGAGAGGGGAGCGTGTCCCAAGACACGGCCACTTACGACTCGCCCCCGCAGGGCGACCGCAAAACGACACAAAAACAGTTTTGCCGTAATGCTTCGTGGTCACTGACCGTGGTGTTAGGTTCGGAGTGTCCGGAAAGAAAACTGTTTTCGCTCACGCGAGAATTGAGACCGCAAGGTCGCTGGACATCTGGAACTGATCACGAAGCGAAGGCCCCTGGGGCCAGCAGATTCAAAGGACAGTGGTAATCATGGCTGTGACAGCAGACGGTCGAGTTGGACCTGGCCGCAGGCACAAGGGTGACCGCAAGCTCATTGGCTTTCGCTTGGCGACGGAGAAGGCCAACACGGTGCGGGAGATCGCATCCGCTGAGGGCTTTGAGCACGTCAGCGACTGGGTAGCCTCCGTTGTCGAAGATCGCATCCAGCACACCGACCTCACCAAGACCAACCAGCAGGGGGCTCTGCCTATCGGCCGCCTCGCCTCTTAACGAAGAGAAGGCCCGCCGTAGGCGGGCCTTCGAAGACTTCGACTCACAACCTGTGTTTGCTTGCCGGCTGATCAGGAAGTAAGTCCAACAAACGCCTTTTCCCTTGGGAGGAGCGGACCTCTGTCATTCCTTCAGGAGGAATACCATCACTTTACCCCAGCATGGCTGGGCCTTGCCAGAGTTACAGAGTTCGGGCGTGTCGCTTGTCAAAGACGAGCCCTCGGTCGTATGGGCTGCACTAGCACCCCTCCTGGCAGGTCAGCCCCGTGTGAGGCTGTCGCGAGACGCCGGTAGAAGCTACCCGCAGAAGTTCGAGCGGGATCTAACTGATGCCCTGCCGACCGTGCCTGCAGCTGTCCGCGTCTTCGGCAAGGACGGCTCCTGCCGCGCGCTCTTCTTCGACTTCGACGCCTCCAAGGGAGGCCTGGCCCAGGTCACAGCTGACGTCCGGGCCCTGCAGGAATGGCTGCACCGCCTCGGCGCCCGCTGGATCGAGGACTTCTCCCCGAACGGCGGACGTCACGTCTACGTGCCGCTGGCCGACCCGGCGACCTTCGCCGATGCCCGGGAGCTCGTTGAGGCGCTGGGCAACAGGCTTCCGAGCCTCGACAGGACGCCCCACCAGAACCTCCTCCACGGGTGTATGCGCGTGCCCGGGAGCCGGCACAAGTCAGGCGGCCACCAGCAGCTCGCCATGAGCCTGTCGATGGCCTATGACGTCGCACGCCGGCCCAACGCCTCGACCGTCTGGGCGGCGATGCGCCGTGACCTCCGGGACGAGATCCAGGCTGCCCGGGCCCTCCGCCTCGAAGCGGTGGCCCCCGTACTCGAAACGTCCACAGCGGACACGATGGACGTCTCTTCGGCTCCCCGGATGTCCCAGGCCATGCAGAGCATCGCGCGCACAGGGCTGTACGACGTCAACCGCTACGGCAGCAACTCCGAGGCCCGCCAGGCAGTCATCACGGGAGCTGCTGCTGCCGGACTAGACGCCACCGACATCTACCGCCGCATGACCCAGGGGATTTGGCCCGGCCTCGCGTCCTTCTACGCCCGCTACAGCTCGGGCAACAGAGTCCAGGCACTTCAGCGCGACCTCGCTGCTTCACATCGGCACCTCAAATCAAAGGCCACAAACACCGCAAGGCAAAGCAGTGACCATAAAAACCCCACTAGCCAGCCACATACACAGCCGCCCGCACTACACCGTGGTAATTCCACGCTCGTCGGTTCTGCCGCCGAGCATCGATTCATCAGGACCTGGCGAAACGCCGCTTCGCTGGTTGAGCAGACAATGGGTTCCTCAAGGGCTGACCTCGCACGAAGGATGGTGCTCAGGGCATTGGGAGCCGCGGCACATATGACGGGGGGATCGGTCGTTGAGTTCGGGGTCCGATCATTGGCTGTTGCGACAGGGCTCGATCACACCACTGTGGCCGGTCATCTGCGCGCGCTTCGATCGGCGGCCAACCCCCTCATCGCCCTGCTCGAGAAGGCAAAGGGGACGCGGGGAGATCAGTACGAGCTCACCGTCCCGGATTCGCTCAAAGACAGTGCCGGAGATTTGGCTTGGAAGAAGGGCAAGCTGCACGCCCTCCGGCCTGCCTTCAGGGAGCTCGGCTTCCCTGCCGCGTTCGTGTACGAAGCGCTGGAGATATCGGTCACTCCCCTATCGACGGCTGAGCTCGTCCGCATCACGAGGCTCTCCCG
This sequence comes from Arthrobacter arabinosi, assembly GCF_054511115.1. Taxonomy (NCBI): domain Bacteria; kingdom Bacillati; phylum Actinomycetota; class Actinomycetes; order Micrococcales; family Micrococcaceae; genus Arthrobacter; species Arthrobacter arabinosi. The sequence continues at coordinate 8,369 of NZ_JBTNDF010000011.1, read as the reverse complement.
CACCACGGTCAGCGAGTCCCTCGAGGTCCTCGCTGCGTGGAACCTCGCGACTCGCGGCCGTGCAGGATGGACCATGGAGGCTTCCACCAGCCTGTCCACGGTTGCCGAGTGCCTGGGCGTCCTGGAGAACGTCGCAGCACAGGTGAAGCTCTACAGGGCGCAGCGCGCAGTCTGGCGGGAATGGCTCGCTGGGCGTGCTCCGGATGCGCTGTTCCCCTCCCCCGATGACGACTACCCGTGGGAGACGTACGAGGGACCGCCCGACGACCTATCCCTCGCGGATTTGGCGTTCAGGCCGGCGGGCTGAACGCCAGAATTACAGAGTTCGGGAGATACGAGGTGCCAAGCGCGGGAGTGGTGTCCTAACTTCGGAAGTTCGGTACTCCGTAATCCTGTAGGTCAATAGCGCGGGTCGAGGCCACAGGAAGCGCGGATCTCGTTCTCCGTCACTCCCCCGAGCTCGTCCTGGTGCTGCAACAGCAGGTCGATGGCGGTACGAATCAGGGTGTTGTCCGTGATGCGTTCCGGGCCCTTCTTCCCCTTGTTGATCTTCATGCGGAGTGTCGTCAGAGCCAGCACCTGATCCCCGTAGACACGGACCTCCTTGCGGTCCATTTCCTCCCACGACGGCTTCTTCGCGGCTTTGGGCTCCGCCGCTGTGGCCCGCTCCCCCGCGGGCTTCTCAGGCTGCGGAGCCGCCTGCTTGGGCGCCGCTGGAACGGGCTCCTGTTGAGCGCGAGGAGCTGGCTCCGGGGCGGGCTCAACAGGCTCGGGAACCGCCTGGGCCGCCGGCCGGGTTGCTGATGGCTCCTGGACCGCCGTAGCGACCGCTGACGATGGCCCGGCCGGCGCGGCTACGGGCAGAGTGGCTCCCACTCCCCTACCCGTGCTGCGATCTGCCTCGTCCTGCTGGTCGCGCTGCATGGCGGCAAGCATTTCCTGGCTGCCCTGGTTCAGCAGCCCCTTCAACCCCTTCTTGACCGCCATGATCTACCTCGTCTCCTGGTTGGCCCAGATGCTCAAGAGCTCCCGGGCAACGTCCTTGTAGTCCGCGCCGGCCTTTTCGGCCGCCCGCGTCTTGTCATAAGTGGTCACCACCTGACCGGTAAGCGGTGCACGCTCGTGCACCTTGTAGGACCGCACATACGACTTGCAAACCTTCAGGCCAGCGTCGCGTAGTTCGTCCTGGGCGTCCGTGGCATCGACTAGGGACCTCGAGTCGACCTTCGTGATGACGACCCGGTAGTCCACTCCCCCGGGCTCGACAATGCTCTTGAACGTGTTGACCAGAGGCAGCATGGCCAGTGCCGTTGGCTCGGTTGGCAGGATCACGAAGTCCGAATTGGCCACGACGGCCTTCAGGACCGCCATGTTCTCCAGGTTTCCGGGAGTATCGACGAAGATCGTGTCGTAATCCGCACCGCGTAGCTGAGCGAGGACCTCCACGTCCGTCTCCGCGACGACGTCGAAAGGCAGCCGGCGGTCATCAGGAAGCTCTTCCGCCGTGGTCGCCCACGAGGTTACGGACAGCTGCGGATCAACGTCCACGACTAGCACGCGTGAGTGCTCGGCGACCACCGACGCCAGGTTCATGACGGTCGTGGACTTACCGGCGCCGCCCTTTTGGTTGATGACAGAGACAACTCTCATGTCGCACGGATCCTTCGCTGCAATGACAATTGGTCCGGCTGCAGTAGGAATCTACGTGCATTAGATGGAGTGGCCACAGGGGCCACCCAAGGTACGGAACTTACAGAGTTCCAGCTGTCAGCCGGCAAGCTAACGGACCCAACCTACCAGTGGATCCCTCCCCCACCTCGGAGGAACCGCCGGTGAGTTCCGACGTACCGAAGTCTGTAGGTTCGTACTTGCGAAGGTCCGAGGTTCCGAACTCCGAAACTACGAGAGTTCCGAGGGTTCAAGCTCGCCGCGAGATGCTACGCGTGCGAGGCACGACCGTCAGCCCGAACTTCCGAAGTTTGGCAGATTGGAAGAACGGTACTCCGGAGCTGGACCCGCCGCTGCACCACCAGACTCCCGAGGTTCGTAGGCTGGCGGCCAAGTGTTGCTGAGGGGGCGGGAGCACTGCCGAAACTCCGGAGTTGCTGAGTCCGGAACTTTGGAAGGACGAGGCCTAGTCAACTCGTGGTTGGCTGACTGGCGAGGTGCGGGAGATTGGACCGCTGAGCTGTGGGCGACCTCACCACTGCCAAACTTCCGAAGTCCGGAAGGACCGAATTTGGACGGGGCGGGCTCCCATGGTCTCCTACTTTCGAGGTCTGGGGCTTTTCGCCAACGCGTGCTCGAGTGTCGCACTGCCGGACCTCGGAAGTTCGAAAGGTTCGAAGCCCGGGCATGCCTGGCCTCGGTGGCTACGATCTGCTGAGTGCTGGTGTTCCGCTCGATCGGGTCTTTTGCTATCCGTTCTACCGAACTCCGAAAGTTCGGAAGAACCGAGATCCGGAACTGCCCGATTCAGGTGTTCACTGACTGGCAAGTCGAGGTCTGAGGCGGCTGCAGGTGCGCATAGCCGAACTTCCGAAGTCCGGAAGACACGGACTCCTGATCTCTCTGAGTCTGGAGGCTCCGAACTGCCGAGCTGCGGAAGGCTGCACGGACACAAAAGTGGGACGTCGGTACTGCCGAACTTCCGGAGTTCGGCAGGACCGAGCCCCGGTGCTGCTTGAGCTTGGCTGACCCCAAACGCGGAGGCCTAGAAGCTCCCCTGCGTGCAGACATTCGCGCCCGTACTGCCGAACTTCCGGAGTTTAGAAGACGATGATGTCGGAGGTTACGAACTGCGGAAGTTCGGGAGTACATTCCAGTATCCGGGCCGCCGGTGGCCGGCGCCAGTACCTAACTTCCGAGGTTCGGAGGTGCGATGCTTCGGCTGCCTCTGAGTAGATGGACCGGCCGCGTGGGGAGCGTTTGCTCGAAACGGTGGGGGAGGGGCTGGAATGACTCGCTGTGGGGCGGCCTGCGGGCGCTGCGACTTCGCAGCGGAGCGTCGGCGGTGGCTATGCCGTGAGGGCGTGAGCGGGCGAAGTAGGGCAACCCCGGGTACGGAAAAGCCCCGGCGGTGACGGCCGGGGCTTTGACATGCTGGCGCGCGACAGGGCCGGCGAAGGCTCTGCCTTGAGCTGCTCGTCGATCATCGTGCGGATCTGGCGCAGGGTCTCTGGGGAGAGGTCCGCGAGCTGACGTGCTGCGAACCGGCGCACGTTGTTCTCACGCATCGTCCTGAGCAGGTCGAGCTGGGACTCGATGCGGGCCGGTGCGTCCGGACGCCGTCTGCCATGTGGTCCGCGTTAGAATCCTGGATCCAGTCGGCCAAACGGACGGTACCGAGCGTGTAAACATGCAGACGACCGGAGCCTTCACCGATGGTTGTACTGGGTGACAGCGCTCCTGCGTCAGTTCCGACATGGAGAGGTGAGTTAGTGATGACTCCGGCCCTTGCGCAGTGTCGCATTTGCCACAGCACAAGCTTCAGGTGAGGGATGGCTCCTGCCCGAGCGCTGGTTATACCGGACGATTACCACCGAAGTCGGCCGCTACTGCTGCCCCAAGCACGCCAACAAAGCCTGATCAATCCCCGACCTGACAAGCTCACCGATTTGATGGCCTGCGTGTCAGGATGCCGCGGTGAACAGGAGCTCACCGATCACCCAGTTAGGGTTTCAGGTACTTGCGGCGACGTCGTCCCTCTAGGGCTGATGCTCACACGCAGCTGAGAGGGAACCTGACGTGGGGGAGTACACCGTCAGGGTCATGAACAAAGCCGCCAGGGTAGTGACAATCGACAGACCAATTCGTAGACCTTCAGGTTGGGCTGTGCGTCGGCGCCACCGAACCTTCAGTGCCAGAATACTCAGGCGCTGATGGCATTTCTTGTCACGAGGGAAAACCGGAGACGGGACTGTGTGGTGCGGGTCCGTTTTCACCCCTTGAAGGCATTAATCAAAGCGTCGGTCCGGGTTGCCGCGTTTGGTGGCTGGGATGCTGGGTGTATGACAGACCAATCCCTCGAGGAGCAGCCCAGGCCGCTGCGGTTCCTCACCCTGCAGCAGGTAGCCGATGAGCTGAACACCAAGCACAACACCATCCGGGCCCTCATTGCTTCAGGGGATCTGCCGGCCATCCAGATCGGCGGCCGCGGCCAGTGGCGCATCGAACGGGCCATGCTCGAGGACTACATCAGCGCCGCTTACGCCAAAGCCCGCACCGACATCGCACGCGGCGACATCGACGCTTCTGACAGCGCAGCGAAATGACGCGAGCCCGCCTGGGCTATTGCGGGCCTGGTGGTGGCTCTGCTGGCAGGCGTGGCGGTGGCGCTTTATGAAGCCAACGGCGTGATCACTGATCCGGGGAAGCAGGTCTGCGACATCGCGGTCCGTCGCGGGAGCTGCGACTGATCCACGCGGCGCGCGGGTGTAACGAGTCGACGACTCGTGGGCGGCGCCCAGTTTCCGCTGACCGGTTGATCAGCCGGCGGTTTCCGGTTCAGGTGCCCGGAGGCGCTGTAGCGGCGAGGAAGCGCCCCTGGCGCTGGAAGCTCCTGACCTGTAGGACTGCCAGGACGGCGAAGGCTGCGAAGAAGGCTAGGTACACCCAGTCCAGGTTTCCCACGGCTTGGCCGATGAAGTAGGTGTAGGCGGGGACGATCAGGAGCGTGGTGGCGGCGTCCTTGCGGCTGCGCACGGCAACGGCCCGTGCCACGGTCAAGTGACTCGCTGGCACCATTTCCTTGCCGTTGATGCCGCGCATCAACGCCTTCTGCTCGTCCTTTTCCAGGGGGAAGGTGACGGCAACATTTGATCTTAGTTTAACCCGGGGTTTGAGCCGCTTTGCGTTGTACACGAGCCCGCCGACCAGGGCGGCGATGGCGAAGATGAACCACCCGGCCTGCACGAGCGTCGGAACCTGTTCGGGCCCGTCAGGAATGACGATAGGGCCCAGCAGGGACAGGAGAAGGACGATGGCGAGGGCGCCGAGCGGCAGGTAGCGGGTGTAGTAGACCCGCAAGGCCTCACCCATGCCGTTGTCGGCGTAGCCTTGCGCGTACTGCCCGGCTTTTGCCCATCGGGCATCGGCTGCCGTTCTCGGATCCTCCACCCCGGCCATCACCCCCCTGATCGATCGAGCCGGTCGGCTTCTAGTGGGCTTCGTTGTAGGCGTCGATGATGGACTGGGTGATCCGTCCGCGGGAGCTGGGGTTGTACCCGTTGTCCTGCGCCCATTGGCGGATCTGCTGCGTGTCCTCACGCTTGGACCGGCTTGTCGAGGAGGACGTGGGGGCTTTCTGTCCGCCCTGGCCCCTGCGCCCGGTTTTGGCTTTGCGGGCGTTGTCCACGTACTCGGACAGGGCTGTGCGCAGCTGCTGCGCGTTTTCCGTAGTCAGGTCGATCTCGTAGTCGATGCCGTCGATCCCGAACCGGACCGTTTCCTGTGCGACGTCACCATTGAGGTCGTCGACCAATTGCACCTGTACGCGCTGCGCCATTATCACTCCTGAGTTATTAGACATGAATCAATGATCCCCAGCCTTCCACCCTATCGTGTCGAAAAAAATGTGGTGCACACCTGCAAACTGTCCCGGTTTCATTCACGGGAGCGGTTGTTGTTCTTTTTGTTGCGATCCTCGTTCTGATGGTTGTTTTGCTTGCCGTCGTGGTTGCTGTGGTGGTTGTTATTGGGTATGGGTGTGACGGAATTGAGCCATACCCAGCCCTCACGCTGGATCTGAATGAGAGGTTCCAGGAAGCGGATCTTCACTGCTGTGCGGGTGTAGGCGATCGCGTGGGCCTGGATCCGGATTGCTTTGGAGGGGTAGCGGATCCACGCGTACACCCGGCGTGGTTCCGGGAAGTCGATGGGCGGGGTGTTCTCAAGGTCGAGTTCGGCCGCGGTGAGCATGATCAGCTCCTCGCGCATGACGAACTCCTCAATCCGATCGTCCATCAGCCTCGCGTAGTGTTTGGTGTATCTCTTGTTCTGACCCATGGCCCTGCATTCCGCCCCGCCACCTGCTGCTCATGCTGTGTGAAGCGGACCTGGTCGGACACTGGTCGAGACAATCACTATCCCTCCGTAGCTGTTGGTGGCTGCTAGTAGCCGTCGATGGTGGTGACGCGGCGCAGCCGCCAGTCCTCCCACCGGGCATCGGCGTTCATGTCGAACTCCAGGACCGGGGACGCCGGCCCGGTCTGGGCGCGGAACCGCCAGAACCGGGTCCTCACAACACTGCCCAGACTGCCCCGGCTCTCGCGCCCACCCAGGCTGTCATGGCTGCTGCGGCTGCTGTGGATGGTGTCTGTGACTGGGGGAGTGGTGACGGGTTCCCGCCAGGTGTCCGAGCTGGACCACGCGAGGGGTTCGCCGATGACCTGCCAGATGCTGCCCCGCCAGCGCAGCGCCAGGGGTGTCCCGGAAGGTAGGAATCGAACGGCTGCCGGCTCGTCCAGAACATGCCACGCACCTGCCCGTGTGCCCTCGCGCGCAGTGTCCTGGGCTGTTTGCTGGGCCGCGTGCTGGGCTGGTTCTGTGGGTGGTGTGGTGTCCACTGGTTGCGCTGTCATCGGCTGCTTCTCCCTTACCCCTGGTGGTCCTTGTGCAGGGTTTAAAATAGAACACAGGTTCGATTATTTGGAAAGCCAGGACGCGCACGGGGGTGGGGGTTGCGGGTCATCCACCTGTGGGCGGGTGGAGCCCGGAGGAATGAGCTCAAAGCCGTCCACCTGTGGATGAGCCGCCCGCAACACCCTTGCGGCGGTTGGTTACTGTCAACACCATGCATCGCACGCCGCCTGTCTCCCACCAAGGAGGAGTACGTTCGGTCCGTCGTGATCCTTTGCCGAGGTCGGACGCTGTGCAACGCTGGCCGGAGGGAAGGCCTGGGGGTGGGGGAGTAGCGGTGGCTGATCGGACAGGCGCGGAGTCTCATGCGTTTTGATGACCTGATCCTGGCTGAGGACGAGTACCCGCAGGGGGCGTGTGAAAACCGGCAGGAATGGCTACTGATGTACTCCCGCGGGGTTCCGCCGGCGGTCATCGCCGGATGGAGCAGGGTCGACGTGCGCCGCGTCCACCGGGCAATCGACCGCCAGGCGGAAAGGTGTCCTGGATGGTTCGGCCGGTGCTGGCTGATCCACGACCAACCCGCCCCCAGCGGCAACCGGCGCCGCTTCCGGCGGAGCCGCGAGCAGGTGTGGTGGGAGCACTACGCCCACATGAGCGCGTACGTGAACAGGGTGGGTGGGTTGCCGGCGCAGAACGACAGCGCGGAGGCCCGGGTGTTGTACCGGTGGTTGGAGAACCAGCGCCGCAGCTTTGATGCCGGCCGTCTCGCCCAGGACAGGATTGAGGCCTTGAACAGGCTGGGGGAGTGGGTAGGTGCCCGCAAGGGTGATCCGGAGGAGTTGTGGGCGCTACGCCTCGAGCAGGTACGGCAGTTCCGGGCGAAGGCCGGCCGGTTCCCGTTCTATGACCCGCAACGTCATCCGGACGAGAAGATCCTCGCGGTTTGGTTGCACCGCCAGCGCACATGGTGGCGGAAGGGCCGGCTTCGTCCCGACCGACAAGAGACTTTGACTGGAGTGCTGCCTGGCTGGGATGCACCCGCCATTGCCTGGCAGCGGAGCCCTTCACCCGGGAATGCTGTTCTCTAGCTTTCACACTCTCGCTCCCTGTCTTTGTGGAGAGCGTCGACAAGGTCATCGCACGCTCGAGGTGTGCATTGGTGCCGGTGGTCGTCGGCGACAACTGTGGGTGAGCCAGCGTGGGGCTTGTTCCTGTTGTCCAGGGGCGGGCGTCGTTCACTCTTCGGTGGGAAGAGGTGTCGGGGTGGAGGTCGGTCCTGCATTCTGATCTGGAGCGGAGGGTAGAACGGTGACCCCAGTGTTGAAGTTGTATTGGGGTCGGTAGTCCTCCTTGGGGAAGGAGTCGAAGTAAGCAGCGTTGTCCTCGGAGTTGTATACCTCACCCTCGGGGTTCCACACCCGGATGATTCTCTGGTCCGGTGCTGTAGGGCTTTGATCGATAGACCACGCCCAGCCCTCCAAAACGTCGCCCTTGTCCCGAAGGTATTCGTCGGTGGGAACCGCGCCGTTGTTCTCCCTCATATAGGCGTTGCTCGTTGATGCTGTCCGGTAGAGCATTTTGGTTGTCTTGAAGTCGATCTCCCCTAAGGGTGTTGTCTCTTCCTCGGGTGGGGGAGTGGTGGCGATGCCGGTTGGGAGGGCATGGTCGCTGCGAAGGGTGTATGCCGTCGCTTCTGTGTTGTAGGCATAGGGGACTGCCCCGGCTTTGCTTGACTCCTGACTTGTGAGGATTTAGTCCTCGCAGCAAGGATGTTCACATGCCTAAGC
>NZ_JBTNDF010000010.1:0-30458 GCF_054511115.1 Arthrobacter arabinosi | reverse complement strand
GAACCCCAAAGACAGCCTTCCCAGTCCGACCGATACGGGCTTGTGAAATGCCGCCTAACAACGAATTAGGAGCGCCGTAGAGGTTTATGGACGGCCACGTCGCGTGAGCGATTGATGGTGTGGAGCGGGGACGCATAATCCGTAGGAGTCTCAATGATGTTGTCAACGTCCGCGCCGTGCTCCAAGGCACTTCTTGAAGAGACATGGCGAGAGGGATCGGCACTCAGATGGGGCGCTCATTAGCCCCACGCACTGAGGTAAGTGACCTGACTCAGGGGTCGACCGCGGGTCACTCCATACTTCGCACTGCGCTAAAAAGGTTTCACCCGTCGTGCCTGGCGAATGACGGTGACTAGGGTGCGGGTGGTGTGTCGATCGCTTTCAAGTGCCTGTTCGCGGCGTAAGCGGCGAACGTGACTAGCAAAGGGAAAGCGATGAGGACGATGGGCCTGGGATCGTTAAGCGCGACATACGCCACGCCCACCCATGCAAGTGTCGCCCCGTAGTAGACAGGAACCATCAGGTTCGCACTCAGCGTCGACGTGGTTCTATGTGGGAGCAAACCACCCACGCGTGCTCCAGTCGCAACCTTGATGGTTGCCCTACCCTGCCGCTGTGTCGGCATGCTCGTCCTGGATGTGCGGCTCGCCCAGATAGCCGCAGCTGCGACGACTAACGGCACCCCCAGCAGCACGAAAACAAGCCCGTTCGGGCTCACGACTAACATCGCCAGGACTCCGATCCACGTGACGACGGCTAGGAACCTCGTGACCACGGCGAGTTGATGGGCGACCTGTACTCGGTCTGGCAGGGCGATGGCGAGTTCATCGGTGTCTGGCATGACGGCTCCTAGCCCTGCGAGTAGCGACGGAGGTACTGCTGGTGGGGATATCAGAGCACGTATTTCCTTATTTCGCCACGGATTCTCCCCTCAGCGCTCCTTTCACCTGAGGGAAACGATCAAGTTCCATACGCGATCGTCCTCAGAGTGCCGACGACAGTCTTGGGTGCAGCTCGTGCTGAGCTTCGTATTGCACGTTGTCGCGGAGCATGGCCCAGAGGACGTTGAGGCGGCGGCGTGCGAGGCAGATGAGGGCCTGGGTATGGTGGGATTTTCCTTCGGCGCGTTTGCGGTCGTAGTACGTCCTGGAGGGTGGATTGCTTTTCAGGCTGGACATGGCCGAGAGGTAGAAGACACGCATGAGCCGGCGATCGTAGCGTCGGGGACGGTGATTGTTGCCGGAGATCCGTCCGGAGTCTCTGGGTACCGGGGCGAGGCCCGCGACGCCGGCGAGGCGATCCGCGCCGTCAAACGCTGCCATGTCCCCGCCGGTCGCCCCGAGGAACTCGGCGCTCAGGACGGGCCCAAAACCCGGCATGCTCAGCAGGATGCTGGTGTGCCGGTGATCGAGGACCCGGGCGCTGATCAGCGCATCAAGATCCGCGAGCTCGCGTTCCAAGTCAAGGACATCCTGGGCCAAGGCCGCGACCATCATTTCCCCCACCCTCTGGGCCGGGACGACTGTGTACTGGGACTTCGCTGCGGTCAGGGCCTTCTCCGCCACTAGGGCGCTGCTACGGGCACCGTGCTTCTTCAACCAGGCGTGTACCCGAGCCTCACCGGCTCGGCGCAGGGCCTCGGGTGTCCGGTACCGGGTCAGAAGCATCAGGGCGGCTTTGGACCGGCTGTAGTCAAAGGCCTGCTCGAGAGCGGGAAAGTACTCCAGCAGCAGGGCGCGCAGCCGGTTGATGGCCCGCACACGATCGATTGCCTTATCGGCTCGGCGGGAGGTCAGGATCCGCAAATCGACGATCACCTCATCCCCCACCCGCAGGGGCTGCAGATCCCTGCGCATCCGCGCCTGATCAGCGATCACCAGTGCGTCCTTCGCGTCGGTCTTCCCATCACCGCGGTACGTCTTGGACGCGTGATGAACCGTGCGACCCGGGATGTAGAGCAGCCGCTGGTCATGAGCAGCCAGCAGGGCGATCAGCAGTGCCGCTCCCCCATGGTTCAAGTCCGTCGCCCACACCACTTCACCCCCACCAGGATTGCTGCTGAGGCCGGCGACGTCGGCGATCAGGTTCAGCAGGGCACTCTCGTCATTGGTGACCCGCTGCGAATACAGGCGGGTCCCGTCCGTGTCGATCACCACGCAGTGGTGATGGGTCTTACCTGCATCAACACCAGCCCACAGCTGCACCATCGCAGCCTCCAATCATCTCGGCATCCAGTAACGCCCAGCAGATAACCGCGCCGTCGTGTCCTTATCCAGCGAGCTTCAGTCGCGTCTCTCAATCAGCGGTCGGGCCATCACGGGAACGGCAGGCGGCCAATCCTACGAAGCCGTCACGACAAGCGCCCGGCACAGCAGACAAAGCCATACCCGCCACCCCTGGGTAGCCGAAACACTACAACTGCCCCGGAACCACCCGCTCAACAACATAAGGACAGCAGCAAAAAACACCCGGACAGGATGCGACGAAGGAGCAGCCTGGCCCAAACAGGCCACAGCGAAGCGCAGGACCGCTCAGAGATTGAAAACGCTCAGTACGCTCATTCCATGAATGAAGAGCGCCGCAGTGGCGGATTCAAAGTAACCAACCGGGTCGTATACACGCATCGTGATCCCAAACGCCGGGACCGTGTTCTGGGCACGATAGTCGACCAGAAATGGGGCAGAGACAGTAGACATCTGCCCATATGGCACTTCCTTGTTGTTGCTGACGGTGAAACGGACAGGTGGGTGGCTGATCCGGAATACCTTCAGCTCGCCACGCCAGAACTGATCGCAGAAATCGCACAAGCACCTGCGCCGCAGCCCTCGAAAGAAGAAGCTGCTCCTAAGACAGACACACCCTCCGATCCGGATGCTTTCGACGAAGACCCTCCTGAAGACACCGGACCTGGATATGCAGCTGAGATGAACGCTTACCGAAAGAGAAAAAAACGCCACGACGAGGAGGTGAAAAAGCGCGCTGCGCAGGAATGACTCGCCATTCTCGCTACAGCTTTAGGCGGCGAACCCGTCGAGCGCCGGTCCGAGCTTCCGAGAGTCGGCCGCGTCCCGCCCGCTAGAGTTCAGGCGCGGTGAACATCTTGCGGGCAGTAGTAGCGGCCAGCGTCGGGTGAACAGCCCATCGAGTCAGTCCCAAATGTTGGTCCGCCTATTTTCGGTCGGCGACACAGACGCCTTGCGCGATAGAGTCAATGGTTGGGGTTCATTTATTCGTATCGAACATTTTGGGAGTAGAAATTGGCGCAGCGTGTACAAGTTGAATTGGTGGACGACCTCAACGGCGAAGTAGCGCAGGAGACCGTGCGCTTCGGTGTTGACGGGACCGAGTACGAGATTGACCTGACGACGGAAAACGCCGACAGGCTGCGCTCGACCCTGTCCGAGTACGTGGAGAAGGCACGCAAAGCACGCACCGGCCGACGGAACCAGGGCGGCCAGCAGTCGACCCCGACCAGCCGGAACAAGCGTGAGAACACCCAGCAGATCCGCCAGTGGGCGCAGGACAACGGGTACAACCCCAGCTCCAGGGGTCGTATCAACCAGTCGATCGTGGATGCCTACAACGAGGCCAATAAGTAGCTCTTCCCTGCCAGGAAGAACATAGCCGGCCAAAAGTAGAGCGCTCGACACTGTTTCGCGGATCTGCCGTCGCGGCTCAGTGTCGAGCGACTCACTGGAGCTCTGGGCTGTCTGACACGACGGTGACTTACCGGTGGCTACGTGAAGGAAAGGATGCCGGCTATCAGCTCGGCGGCACGTGGGCGGTCTTCCGCAATGACATCACGGAGCATCTCGAAATGAGTTACAACAGGCCCGGATTTGTCGGCCCCCCTCCCCCAACTGCGCACGGGGGACACATTTCCCCGTAGGCGTGAGGCACTCCGGCGCATCCGCAAGTGGGTGAACGCCAACGGCCATGAACTCAGGTCTCGCGGTCAGATCCCAGGTGATCGTGGACGCTTAGAACCAGGCACAAAGGTAGGGAACAGACACGGTTGTGATCACTGCCGGCTGGCCGTCAGTCTTTGTCCAATCCTTCTGATGTATTCCGGAGAGATTGGACTCCGACGCTGACGAGAAGGAAGGACATGACTATCAGCAGGACGAGAAGAGCAACGGTCCCCCCCCTGACCAGTCGGACTGAATGAGCGCTCTCATCAATGCTGCGGAGCCCAAGACTGACAACAGACTACCCATGCCAACACAGGCCCATAAAAGGTAGCCAGGTGAGCGGTAATCCTCTTCCTCGTCCCACATCGTCTAGCTCCCGGTTGTAAGTCGTGCCACGCGCTCATAAATCATTTTCGAGGACCCCCGCGACATCACGCATGCTGTACACAGCTGGAGCGCAGCCACTTGACGACTACGCGGTTTGCCACGGCGGTCTCACGTTTGAGCTGCTCAACCTTGTGCGCTGCTCGCGGCCTCGCGCTTACCATCGCCAACAGGTGTTGCTAAATAAGGCTTGTATTACAAGCCTTATTTAGCAACACCTGCACTGCCACCGCGTCAGATCGCGTTTGACTTCCCAAATAATCGAACCTGTGTTCTATTTTAACCCAGCACGAGGGACGGCAGGGGATCCGGATGGGACGGACGATGACAGCACAACCAGTCGATACACCACGCTCTACAGAGGACTCTGCCTTACCGGCCTGGCACGTGCTGGACGAGACCGCGGACGGGCGGTTCCTGCCCTCTGGGCTGCCGCTGGCACTGCGCTGGCGTGGTTGCCTGTGGCAGGTCATCGGGGAGCCGGTGTCGTGGTCCAGCTCGAACAGCTGGTGGGAATCGGCCACCACTCCCCCGGGCGGTCCTGATGGGCAGGGTCGGATGCTGACGACGAGGTTCTGGCGGTTCCAGGCACAGACCGGGCCGGCGTCCCCGGTACTCGAATTCGACATGAGCGCGGATCCGCAGTGGCATGACTGGCGGCTGCGCCGCGTCGCCGGCGTCGACGGGTTCTAGGCCTGCGGTAGGTAGGACGTGACCGGCTCATGGGTGGGTCGTGCCAGCTCGCGCCCTTGTTGCGCGCGAGCCGGACGGCGGCCGACAGCTTCAGGTCGGTTCGCTGCGCTTGCTCTTGGCGACCTTCCAGCAAGGCTTCCCAGTCCTCGATGAGCCGCCCACGGCCGGTCAGGTCGTCGCTGGCTTGCTCGAAGCAATCGCCGAGCAGGCGGTATCAAGTTAAAGCTCGCACTGCTTCGTCGGGCGTGAGGTTGTTGGACTAGCTGGTGTCGTTCAGGCCGACGTAGGGTGGCTTCCTCATCGCGGCGTCTCCTCGAGGAATCTGATCGTTTAGGAAGCCGTCAGCCGCGTACAACTAGGGCGAGGTCCCGGAGGGCTACCTGTTTCCCCCATCCAGGTAGCCCTCCGGAATCTTCTTTGTACCTAACGGTCGATACTCCTGCACGGCACAGGCTCCCCGGCTCCGCTGCTTGTCCCGCACACATCCGGACAGCAGGAACCACCGAGACGTGCACACACACCCATGGCGTCACTGACAGGTCTGGCTCGCCTCGAACGAGCCGTGGTCGTGCACAGTCCCCCAAAGAGATGAATGGGTTTTCAACTAAACATACAAAGCTTGTATTACAAGCATTACAAAACAAGCCTCGTGTTGATCACTCAGGAGAAGGGGCGGCCGCGCCGGAACTCGCCTTGGTGGGACTCATAGGGCTGACCGTCATTGAACTCCTCGGCAAGGCGCTGCACTTCCCTCTCGACAGCGGCCTGAACGAGGCCGGCAAAACTGCGGTGGCCACCCGGCTTGCCGCTGGTGTGCAGGACAGCTGACTTTGCCTGGCCAATGACACTGTCGAGCAGTTTCACCGTGACAGCAGACTTCGAAGCGTCAGGTACCCGCGCCGGGGGCTCCGCCGGTGCGAGCGGCTGGGGGGACGGAGTCGGAGCCGCGGCGGCCTGTGCGCCGGTGTTGATGGGCTCGATCTGTGGCTTGAGCGGGCTACGGCCCGCGGGTCGGCTGCGTTCGGGCGTTGGGCTCATCGTGCGGCTTCCTTTGCAAGGTTCTGAATGGTGGTGGTCAGCTGGTCGTAGACCTCCGTCATGGCGCGCCCTGCGGGCGTGCGGTAGTCGGTTATCGACGCTGCGGCGCCGGAGGCATCCTTGTAGACCGATCGCTCGGGGATTATCGGCTGGAGGACCTTGCCCGGTGCGATGTCCTCCAGGCCGTCGATTTGGAACTTGTGCTCCCCAATTTGGGACCTGAGTCGCGACACAATAATGCCGGCCAGGTACAGCGATGGATTGGCGAGGTCGACCGCATGGGCTTCGATAAAGTCGCGCACGCGCACGGCTCCCTCAATCGAATCAAACTCTGGTTCGGTCACGATAAGTACACCGTCCGCGGCCGCAAGGCCGAGCTGGGTTAAATGACCGAGCGAAGGCGGTGTGTCGATGAGAATGAAGTCATACCGACCGTCGGCCCATCCGGTCAACGCGCGAACCAGACGGCGCTGAGCCCCTACAGCTCCAGCTTCGCTGATTCTGTTCTCTAGATCGGGCCGGGACGGCAATAGGTCGATGGACAAGGGAGAGCCGTCCATATGGGTTCCTGCGCAGGTAACCACGGCATCTTCTCCAACACCGTTCTCATTGGCTTTGATCGCCTCAGAGATGGTGGGAACAGGGTTCGCGTGGTCGAAGTTCCAACCGAGCCGGCGTGAGGCATTGGCCTGAGGGTCCAAATCGACGACGAGGACGCTCCGCCCGGCGCGCGCCAAACCAAAGGCTAGCTGCGTCACCACGGCAGTCTTGCCGACTCCACCCTTGTTGTTGCTCACTACGTAGCTGGTAGTCATCGTCTCCCTCTGCCTCACGGTAAACAAGCCTTACTTAACAAGCTTTTCAAACAAGTATTGCTAAACAAGGCTTCAAATACAAGTATTACTAAACAAGCCTTGTCCGAAACCACCACCAGACTGCCGGATGGCCGTTGCGGAGCCGTTCGAATCTATGAGCTGAACTAAGAGTGGACCAAGGTCAATACCTACAAAGAGGTGGAAGCTCTGATGCTCTGCCGAGCACCAGATAGCCAACGATTGATCGCGATCCACACTGGAAACTCGTCGGACGCCGCATCACGAGGGCAGAGATCATCTCCCTCTGCCCTCATACTAAACAAGCCTTGTTTAGCCACGTCGTGAACAAGTATTGCTTAAAAATGATTTGAATACAAGTATTTCTAAACAAGCCTTGTCCGGGGCCACTACCAGGTTGGCCGGATGGCTGTTCCTCTGCCGAGCACCGGGTGGCCAACGATAGATCGCGATCCACTGGGGGCTCGTCGGACGCCGCATCACGACGGCGGAATCATCTTCCTCTGCCTCACGGTAAACAAGCCTTACTTAACAAGCTTTTCAAACAAGTATTGCTAAACAAGGCTTGAAATACAAGTATTACTAAACAAGCCTTGTCCGGAACCACCACCAGGCTGCCGGATGGCCGTTGCGGAGCCGTTCGAATCTATGAGCTGAACTAAGAGTGGACCAAGGTCACTACCTACAAAGAGGTGGAAGCTCTGATGCTCTGCCGAGCACCAGATAGCCAACGATTGATCGCGATCCACACTGGAAACTCGTCGGACGCCGCATCACGAGGGCAGAGATCATCTCCCTCTGCCCTCGTACTAAACAAGCCTTGTTTAGCCACGTCGTGAACAAGTATTGCTCAACAAGGCTTTTTATACGGAAAGCTGCAGGCTCGGGAGGCGTGGGTGCGTCCGGAGCAGTGCCGGCGGCGTGAGATCCCGGTGAAAAATCGTTTCGATACCTGAGCTTCAGGAGGCTGTGCATGGGCACCGCTTGCTCGAGGTGAGCTTTCTCCGTGTCGGTGTGGTGGTGGCTGTGCGCAGGCGGGGGAGTGGTTCCTGCTGTCCATCCTGGGTGCGGGACAAGCAGCGGAGCGTGGGGGAGCTTGTGCCGTGCCCCTGTGGGCAGGAGGCCCGGCAAGGAACAACAACAGATCAGTGGCTTTTGATCTTGTTCTCCTGACGGGCCTTGGTACAAGGCCCAGGATCACCCCGGCGCACAGAGCGAGCGTGATCCCCACAACCATTGCGATCTTCACGGCCAAACCCGCACCTCGATGACGGCACTGCGATGACGACGCTGCGCCGGCCCGTGAGGAGGCATGCCGTACGGGTCGGCGCAGCGGACCCTAAGTTCACCACACCACCACACCTGTGGCGAGGGTCAAGATCCCCGCGGCCGTTCACGCGGCGGTCCAGAGGATGCGTTGATGCTCGTATTCATCCCCGATCGGTGGCTGCCAGTACTCGTCCGCCTCCGCGTCCCCCAGCTCGTGCTCTTCGAGCTGGGGGACCAGATGCCGGTCAAGCCATGCGTGCCAGGCGGCGCGTTCCTTGCGGTAGCGGGTGAGCTGGGCTTCGCGGTCCTCGGTTGCTCCGAGGCGGTCCGCGAGCTGGGAGAGGCTGGTGGTGGCCACGAGTTCCCAGCGGCCGTGGTGCCGGCGGATCATCTGCAGGGACTCCATGTGAGCGAGATGGTCGGTGAGAGCCCGGCGTGAGATGCCGGTGGTGCGGGTGAGGTCCGCGGTGGTGGGGGAGTGGCGGCCGCGTTCGATGGCTTCGTAAGCGAGGGCTGAAACGTCTCCGAGGACCCGGAAAACGGGCCGGATGGCGTGGATCTTGCCTTTGCGCCAGGTGAGACCCCGGGCGAGCTGCTCGAAGTGCTGGGGGAGTTGTACGGCGTAGGTGTCGGCGTTGCGGCCCCGTCCACGGTCGATGCGGGTGAGGATGCCTGCTGATGCGTGCTCCAGGACAGGGAGGAGGCGTGCGATGGTGTCGTGGTTCTTGCCGAGGGCAAGGGCGAAGGTGCGGCATCCGACGTCGAGAATGTTCGTTTCCATGGTCCGCATGTACGCGAGGACGGCACGGATGAGGAATCGGAGACTGATGCCTTCCCTGCCTCGTTCCATGAACCGGTAGTCCAACGTCGCGTAGAGGACGTTCTCGAGGTCGTTCACGAGTTGATGGATCGAGAGCTGGCTGAGCGGGGGCCGCTGGTGCGTGGTGGGTTTGGGGCTGCCCCCCGTGAGGTAAGTAGGGCTTGTGTCGTATTTGTGCGCAGTCTTTCTCCCTGTGCGCTGGGAGGGGTCTTTCGCGGGTGCTGTGGTGGCGGTGAAGGTTTGGGCTTTGGCCCATTCGACGGGCAGGAGCCGGTCGGTCTTGGTGCCGTAGAGAGCGGCGAGGCCGGTGAACTGGTCGGCCATGCCGGCGCGTACCTGGTCGAGGGTCCAGTGGCAGGCGGCGAAGTGGTTCAGGACCGCCATGCGGGCCTCTGAGTCGCTGGCGTAGCGGCTGGTGTCGTAGAGCCCTGTGCGGGCCACGACGCGCAGCGGGCGCTCACTCCCGGCCGCAGGTGCTGCGCCACGGTTGGCGACGGCTTGCACAGCTGCAGTCGCGGTCGCTGCGCGTATGTCTGCTCGGCGCTTTTGCTCGAGGCGGTACAGCTCCGGTGCCAAGGCCTCACGCAGCGCGGCTACCGCGCTGGCGGGGTTGCGGCGGGTGAGGATGCCGTAGGCCTCCGTCAGCGGCGTAACCAAGCGTTGATGACCACCCGACTTATGCGCAGATCCAGGGACACGGATGCAACCGTGGACGACGTTCTGGTGGGGGCTTGGGTCAAGGCTCGCTGCGTGGCGCCCGAGGGCCTCCACGAGCTGCCGTGCCTCGGCCGCGGTGAGGGGTTCCTGCAGCGGCACGTACAGGTGGCGGCCGCCGCTAGGGGAGGTGTCCTCGACATAGGCGAGGCCGGCGGCGTGCAGGAGGGCCCCGAGGCGTTGCGCGTCGTCGTCGACGACGGCTTTGCGGGCCTTGGACGTATCCAGGTCAAGGCACAGTGTGCGGACAGTGCCGTCGACGTCATGCAGCATCACGGCCGCCGGCTTCGCAGGCAGCCTTCCGGTGATCGGCAGAGGAGTAGTGGGCTGCGGGTACTGGAACCGGCCGCCCTTCCACCGCCCGAGGCGGTAGGAGGGCTGTCCCGCTATCAACGGGGCAAGGACCCACGCGGCATGGGAAGAGTCGGCGCGGCGCGTCGATTCTTCTACCACTAGACCTGACGTCATGTGTAAACTGGGCACAACAAACGAACCCTCCAAGGGTGTGTTTGATTGAGCGCTTCACCCGGAGCTTGGCGGCAGGTGGGTGGAACGCTTAGAGAATTGAATATGACGAGGGTCCGCTTAGGCGGGCCCTCTTTTTTTAACTGGCCCGAGCGATAGGCAAAGCCTCCTGGTTTGTGATGCCGTCAAGATCGACGTTGCATAGGTGGGCTCGCACAAGATCAGCAACGTAGTCGCTAACGGTTACTCCTCGAGCGGCTGCAACAGCGTGCAGCTTGTCGACATCCGAGATAGGCATCCTGGAGCCGACCAGGCGGCGATCACCCTTGCTGGGTCGGCCTCCGATGCCACGCCTTGAACTCGTCATGAGTGTCATCACACCAGTAACGGTTACTGATTGTTGGGACATTTGCAGCGTGTCGCAATCCGCCTTTGGCGTCTTCACACCCCCATGTCCTGGTACTGGTGGCCTACGACGTCCCATTGGCCGTCGTGCTTCTCGAGGTAGATCGTGACGATCTGCCGTCCGGTGGTGGTGAGCTCGGTTCCGTCGCGGCTGATCCATCGCCAAGTGACGTCGTAGGCGCGGATGGCTTTGTCGTCGGCGACGTCCTGGGAGACGTCGCCGGGGGCTGGGACGATCGAGGGTGCACTGTAGGCCTGGTGTTCGGCTGGCCCGAGCCATTCGCCCTGTGCGCCGTTGCGTTCGGGCTCGACCTGGTTGGTGGCCCATTCGTTGCTCATCAGCGGTATCGCCCGGATTGCCGCTGCTGTCTGTGTTGTGTCGGTCGTGGTGTCCCATGAGTGCAGCATCAGGGCAGCGACCTCGGCGGTGGAGTCGACATTGGCACGGTCGGCGTCTTCGGGCTGAGTGAACGTGCCGTCACCAGCGAGCTCGGCGGCCGCCGCGGGTGCGTCAGAGCCTTCGTCCACCGTCGTTGACGTCGTGTTGGGTGTCAACCCGGCTTGGCCCTCGTTGTTGCTGCAGGCGGCTGTTGAGAGCGTCAGGGGCAGTGCCAGGCACAGCGCAGCCGCAATCCTGCGAGGTTGGTGCCTGTACCGGTGTGTGGGTCGGTGGTGCGTGGGGGTCGGGGTCATGATGATGGCCACGCGCCTTTCTCTTTGAGGATCGGTTCGGGGTCGATGTTGTAACCCTCGTAGGGGTAGGTGACGTCGGGTGCTTCGGGTGTGTAGATCTCAAAATGGAGATGCGTCGGGACGCTGCCGAGGTCTGCCTTGTTGCCTTCGGTGCCGATGATGTCGCCGCGCTTGAGCTTGTCGCCTTTTTCCACCGAGTAGGTGTTCAGGTGGCAGAACGCGAACCCGAAGTCGGGGTCGTCTCCGTCCTCCTTGGCGATCACGCACCCGTCTTTGTCGTTGAACCCGGTGACGCGCAAGTCTGTGGGCGCGACGACGGGCCCGCCGTTGCCGTAGCCGGCGCCGGGGCTCGAGAGGTCCACGCCGACGTGGTTCTGCGCCCAGGCGGGCAGCCCGGGGACGTTGCGCTTCCCATACCCCGACGTGAAAACACCGCCGGGTAGGGGAGTGGTCCACTCACCGTCTCCGAGGTCCCCGTCCCACGGCTTGCCGCCGGTGGGTGCCTTGCAGTCCATGGAGAACCCGCTCTGGGCGGAGTCGAGGATGGCGCTGACGTACTTCTGCGTCTCCTGATACGGCGGAATCCCCTTGTACTGCTGCACGGCCCCAGGTCCGGCGTTGTACGCGGCGAGAGTGAGTTGCACCAGCAGGTTCGCGTCATCTCCTGCGATCGACTGCACTTCCTGCTTCAGGACGGCCATGTACCGGCCGTAGGCGGGTATGGCGTCCTTCGCGGAAAACGGGTCACCACCGTTGCCGTAGGCCGCCCACGTCGCGGGCATGAACTGGGCGACGCCCTGGGCGCCGACGGGGCTGGTGGCGTTCTCGTTCCACCCTGATTCCTGGTTCAACTGCGCGGCAACGACACTGGCCGGCAGGCCCGCTTCTTTCGCCGCCGCCTCGACCAGGGGCCCCCACCCATTGGGGACGGCCTGCAGGGCACCGGGCGTCGCACCCGCATCCTCGGACACGCCCTCGGAGACGACACAGGACGCGCGTTGAAGCTGGTTAGCTTCCTCGTCCTCGGCGATGCCGGCGACGAGCATCGTCATGGCCACGACCGCACCGACGGGCACGACGGTGAGGGCGGCGATGCCGCACCCGATAGCTTTCCCCCCTGCCATGCCTTCCTAACCCCTGCGCTGGAACCGAACGTGAGACCGAATGTGAAACCGGACCTAAGGCCGGACGTGAGAGTGCACGTGAGACCGGATATGGGACTCAATGACCGCGCGTTAGAGCTGGTCGGTAAGGGCTGCTGTGGCTTCCTCGTAGGCCTGCCGCGTGGCGGGGTTCAGGGCTTCGTAGTCGAAGTCCTGGCCTTCCTGCAGGGACCGGTCGAACGGTACGACGACAACGGCCGCGAGACCGATGCTCTCCCCGTACTCCTTCAGCTGGGCGAGGCGCTCCGCGTTCGGCTGCGCGGTGTTGGTGATGACCAGGATGGAGCGGTCGAACTTCGCGGCGTGGCCCTGAGCTTTGACGCCCTCAATGGTCGCCTCAAGGAGCCGGAAGTCGTCCGCCTTGTTCTGGGCGACGAACACGAGCGAGTCCGCGACGTCCACTGCGGCCCGCCAGGTTGACGCCTGGGCGGAGTTGCCGGTGTCGAGCAGGATCAGGTTGTAGAGCGAGAGCAGCACGTCGTGCGCGGCCTTCACGGAGGTCCCGTCGACGCGGCGCCGGTCAGCGCCTTCGGGCGGGGACGCGAGGACGTGGATCCTGTCATCGCCCTGCGGCCGGATGTAGCGCACGAGGTCACTGGTGCGCCGCGTAACGGCGCCGAGGTTCCGGATCAGGTCCAGGGTGGTGCGGTCGTGGGAGCCTGCCAGGGCCCGCTCACCGAGGGTGCCCTGGTTCTCGTTGAACTCACCGGCGAGGATGTTCCCGCCGCGGATCCGCCCGTAGGTCGCGGCCAGGTGGTACGCGACGGTGGTCTTCGTCGCCCCGCCCTTGAGCTGGACGACGGCCATGGTGCAGTGGCTTTCCAGCGGCCGCTGGATACGCGCCCGACGCTCACGGGCTGCCTGCTCTGCAGGGGACGCGGCGAGCTTGGCTTTGAACGTGGCGTTCAGCCAACCCCGGAAGCCCTCACGTGCCGGTGCTGCCGCCTTCTCGGCCTTCACCTCGGGGCGCAGCTTGATCCGCCCATCCCCTGGCTCCACCTGAACAGTGGTGGGCGCGGCCTGTGATGCCGCTGATGCCGCTGACACCGGTGATCCGTGTGACACCGGGGCCGGTTTAGGGGAAGCCGTTGGGGGAACGTCAGGGATCTGCTCGACCGCCGGCTGGGCTGCCTGGCGTGATGCCTGCGGTTCCGCTGCTTCGGGCTGAGCATCTTCGACCAAAGGAGTGGTGGCTGCGGGAGTGGGGTCCATGTCTGCTGTGACAGGACGTTCGGTTGGGCGTTCGGGCTGGCTTGCAGGTGTTGCCTGGGTTGGGCGGGGAGTGGTTCGGCGTGGCGGGCGCTTCTTCACGGGCGCGCTGGCGTCTGCTTCGACAGAACCGTCCTCGTTGACGATGAGGTGGGTCTGCGGCTGCGTTGTCGATGACGGATCGTAGGCGGTGACCTTCACGGGGCGGCCGAGGTCGCCTGCCGTGCTGGCGAGGAAGCCGATCGCTTCCGGCATGGACCCGAAGGTCTGGTCCACGCCATCGATGGTGACACTCACGGTGTCGTCGTCCCCGATGGTCGCCGTGCATACCGGCCTGGTCAGTGCTTCCGCCGTCATCATGTCCCCTCAGTCTTCTGGTGGATCGTTCTCCGCTGCTGCCTTGAAACCGGGGCGCGTGTTGTAGCTCGCCTCGAGGTGCTCCCGGACGTCATCCCGAAAGATGATCCAGGTGCCGCCCAGCCTGATCGCCGGCACCCGACCTTCGCGCAGCCAGCGATACGTCACCGACTTGTCGGAGAGACCCAGAATGTCGGTGAGCTGATCGACACTGAGGCGCGAGGGCAGATCAGCGAAGAGACGATCAAGAGCTTTAGACACTTTGACCGCCCCAGTTCCTATGGTGGGAACAATACATGAAAGCCCTACTTTCACCACATTTAAGCATGTCAATCCTCATCTTGGTTTTTTGTTCCTCTAAGTTGCCTTACCATGATCAGTAGTTGAGTCTATGGGAAGTCAGTTGGGGGAAGCGCGCAGTGGACAACCGTTGGGGTGGTTTCGTCACCCAGGAGCCCGTTGAGGCGCCCGTCGTGACGGAGACCGAGATTCGGGACGCGGTCGAGGTCCTGCGCGGTGTCGCCGGTCCACAGCAAGGACTGCTGGGACTGGCCGCCGGGGAGGGTATGGCCCGGTTCATCACGGATAATCCCGGAGTTTTCTGGCTTGGGGTGCACGGGGGAGCCGGTGAGAACACCTTGGCCGACCTCCTGGGCGGGGTTCCCTGCCACCACCGGTGGCCCTCCCGCTCGACCGCCGACCCTTCCGCTGACCCGTCCGTGCCGCCGGCCGACGTCTTCTTGGTCGCCCGTCAGAACCACCGTGGACTGAAGGCTGCGCAGCTCGCGGCTCGTGACTGGGCTGCGGGCTCCCATCCGACCATCACCCTGCGCGGCCTCGTCGTGATCGCGGACGCCCCCGGCAAAACGCCGAAGGCCCTGCATAACCTGACCCGCATCACCGCCGGCGGCGTCCCACGGACGTGGGTCCTGCCGTGGATAGAAGAGCTTCGGCTCGAGGGCACAGTCGACCCCGAGTCGCTGGCCCGCGAGCCAAGGAAAGTCCTCACCAGTCTCAGTGAGGTCATCGATCACCTTAATTCTGGAAGGAATTAGAACCCATGCAGCTGCTCCTCCTCGCGCAGGATGTCCTGATCAACGCGAACACCCTGCCCGACAGCGGACCGCTGGCCCCTCCCGGAATCGGGGATGCCTGGAACCGGATGGTCGGTGTCGGTAAGTGGATCGCCCTGGGCATGTGTGTCCTCGGCCTGCTCGTCGTCGGCGGGAAGATGGCGTTCGACTCCAGCCGCGGCGAAACCACCCAGGAGATCTCGGGCATCATCAAGATCGTCCTCGCCGTCGCCCTCATCTCCGGCGGGGCCTCACTGCTGACCTTCATCTCCGGCGGCGGCGCAGCCTAGCCACCCTGCAGGATCAGCCCTACCTACAGGAGTAGTCATGGCCGAAACCGAAGAAACCGAGAACGTCTGGTGGGCCGCACCCCGCTTCCTCATGTCGGCCGTTGCCGTCCTGCTGCTCGTCATCGTCGGGATCATCCTCTTCATCTGGGCCGGTAACGATGACGAGTCCGAGGCCGCACCGCCGGCTCAGACGCAGACAGCCACACTCACGCCGTCCGCTTCGCTGGCGTCATCGGACGAGTCCGTGTGCGGGCTGGACGCCGCCGGAGGAGCCACCCTTACCGCTCCGCCTGAGGATGTTGAGTGGGAATTCATCGGAGGCATTGCAGCACCCAAGTCCGCCGAACACGGTCCAGGTGTCGTTGACGAGCAGACCGGTGTCCGCTCCTGCTACTCCCATACGCCTGAAGGCGCCTTGCTCTCCCTCGCTAATCTGCTTGCAGCCAGCGGGGATCCCGAACTACTGCTTAGAACTACCGAGGTAGTAGCTCTCGAAGGCCCTGGCAAAGACATCGACATGCAACGCCTGCAGCGGCGGGTCGATTCAGGTTCTACCACTACCCCTCCGATCAAGATCGAGGGCTTCCGCCTTCTGTCCTACAGCGAAGACCGAGCAACCGTCGAAGTAGTTGCCTCCGGTGATTCAGGTTCTGAGCTTGTGTACATCACGATCTCAACCATCATGGAATGGCACGAGGGTGACTGGCATGTGAAGTACAACGATGATGGCTCGAGCGGTCCGGTAGAGGGCCAAATCTCCGACCTGTCCGGATACGTGCTCTGGGGCCCTACTAGTGGCTGAAGTTCCTATAGACGACGAATGTGGCCTCGTTGACCTGGGGTGCAAAACCGCCAATGGAATCTCAGACGCCATTTCCAGTGCCGCCGGTAACGCGATTGAGGCTATAGCTGATTCAGTGCAGGCGGCGCTCGTTGCGACGATCGCTCAGCTGGGCACGCTGTGGACGACGATCGACGCGGGAGATCTGACAACAGGTCAGACTGGTTCCGCGGATGCTCCTGCTGGGGGTGCGTTCAACGAGCAGGTCGCAACGATCCTCGGTTATGCGACCTGGATCGGGCTTGGCATCAGCACGATCGCCATCATCTTGTTGGGAATCACGTTGGTGACGAACGCGCGCCGCGGGGACGGCGCTGGCCTGGTCAACACCGCGACGATTGTGTTCGGTGGGGCTGCCCTGGTTGGTGGGGCCACCTCCCTGGTCGGGTTCATCGTTCCTCGCCGGGCGGCCTCTTCGGCCCCTGCCGTGGGCTTCGTGCAGGATCAGACCTTCTATCTGACCCTCGCGTTAGCAGCTATCAGCATGATCGTCGCTGGCGTCCGGATGGTGTGGTCGCAGCGGGCCGAACCGGCACAGGACCTGTTGAAGGGACTCCTGACGCTGGCCATCGTGACAGCTTCGGGTGTTGCTCTCCTGAACGTGCTCCTTGGAGCTACGGATGCTCTTGCGGAGCAGATTATCCAGGCTGGCGTCGGCGATGACTTCCAGGCCGATGTTCAGATGCTTCTGGGCATGGAGGACTCGGGCGTTTCCAGCGCGACGTTCCTGATGGGTAATCAGATGCTCATCATCGTCGGCGGGCTGCTTGCCGTGCTGGTGAACATCGTGCAGATCATGCTCATGGTTCTGCGGACGGCGATGCTGTTCCTCATCGCTGGTGTCCTGCCCCTGTCTGCGGCGTTCATGAACACCGAGACGGGTAAGAGCTGGTTCAGCAAGATCATCGCCTGGACCCTCGCCTTCGCGTTCTACAAGCCAGCTGCCGCACTGATCTACGCGACCGGTATCCAGATGACGACCTCCGGGCTGTTCTCCGGGCAGGCCCTCCTGCAGTTCTCCGCGGGCCTCATGCTCATCCTCGCGTCCGTCGTCGCCCTGCCGGTCCTCATTGGCTTCCTGAGCCCAGCACTGGGCGCGATGGCGTCCTCCGGTGGAGGCGGTGGGGCCGCCATGGGCTTCGCAGCGCTGGGGGCCGCGATCCCGCAAGGTGCGTCCCGTACGCCGCGGGGAGGACAGGGATTCGGTAGCCAGGCACCACCGCAGGGGCCTTCCGCGAAGTCGGGGACGCCGGGCACGTCGGCATCGGCTCCCGCTGGCGGGGGAGCCGGTAGCGGTGACGGTGCGGCACCGAAGGGCGCCGATGTAACAGCTGGTGGCGCGAGAGCTGCCGGAGCGGGTTCGGCGGCAGGCAGCGCAGCCGGTGCTGGCAGTTCAGCTGGCGCGGCCGCGGGCGGTGGAGCTGCCGCTGGTGCGGCGGCGCCTCCCGTAGCTGCAGCGATGATCGCCGGTCAGGCCGTGAAGAAGGGCAGCGAGGCCGTCCAGGGTGCTGTCCAGGAAGGTGCTCAAACCGGTTCGGGCAGTGGCCAGGGCGGTTCGAATAGCCTTCCGAAGGCTCCACCACCGTCAACTGCGGAGTCGGGGGCTAAGCCTTCGGCTCAGGGCGCTATTCCGCCCCAGACAGCCGGAGGGCCGGCGGGTGCGAGATCAGCTGGACCCAAGGGCGCATCCAGTGCGGCTGGCCCGGCGGGTGCTGCTCTGAAGCAGGGAGCTACGCAGCTCCAGAAGCAGGCGCAGCAGTTGAAGAACGAAGTCTCGAACAACACTGGGAACGAGGACCGCACAGATGGCGCACACCGAAGCTAGGACCCCCGACGTCCGACCACGCATCTACGGCAACTACCGGTTGCCGACCAGCAAGGGTCTGGCCGGGCTGTCGACGGCCGGCACGATGATCTTGATCCTCGGCGTTGTCGTCGGCGTGGTCCTGATGATGCTCGGCCAGTGGATGTTGGCCCTGGTCTTCGAGCTGCTGATCGGAGTGCTGATCCTTTTGTCGATGCAGAAGAACAAGCACGGCCGGACGATGATCGAGCGCATCATGCGCCGCTTCGGGTGGATGAACGCCCGTTACGCCGGGGCGAACGTGTACCGGGCGGGACCGATCAGCCGTGTTCCGTCCGGGACGACGCAGCTGCCTGGTATCTCGGCTCGCTCGACCATCAGCGAGCACACCGACGGGTACGGCCGCCCGTTCGCCCTGCTGCACATCCCGGTGAAGAACCACTACACGGTGGTGCTCGGTTCCGAGCCGGACGGTGGCGGCATGGTCGACCAGGAGCAGATCAACCGGTGGGTCGACCGGTGGTCGCACTGGCTGGGCATGCTCACCGACGAGCCCGGTCTGATTGCCGCATCCGCAACGATTGAGACCGCCCCGGATTCCGGGTTCCGGCTCGCCCGTAAGGTCGAGAACCGGATGGACCCGAACGCACCGGCGTTCGCCCGCGACATCATGAACGAAACCGTGCGTGCCCTTCCCACTGGTGCGACCGTCACCCGTGCGTACATCGCGGTGACGTTCAAGGCCACGCTGCGCCCAGGCGGGAAGATCCGTAAGGCCGATGAGGTCGCCAACGACCTTGCGGCGCGCCTGCCGAACCTGACCCTGAGCCTGGGTGACACCGGGGCCGGCGTCTCGACCCCCTTGTCCGCGCAGGAGCTGTGCGAAGTCATTCGCGTGGCGTACGACCCGGCGGAGGCGATCCTGTTCGACCGTGCCCACGCCGACGGTAAGGCACCGATGTTGGACTGGAATGAGGTTGGCCCGCAGGCCGCTGACGCGTTCTGGGACACCTACCACCACAACAACGCGTGGTCGAAGACCTGGGCGATGTCCGTCCCGCCCCGGTCCACTATTCAGGCGAACGTGCTGCAGTCCCTCGTGGCACCGACCCCTGAGGTCGTCCGCAAGCGCGTAACGATGCTCTACCGTCCTATCGACCCGGCGCGAGCCGCGCAGCTGGTCGAGAACGACGTCAACACCGCGACGTTCAACGCCTCCTCGAGGAACCGCGCGACGTCGCGGGACAGCCGTGAGACGCGGGCGGCGAAAGCGACGGCGGAGGAGGAAGCCGATGGAGCAGGTCTGCTGAATTTCGCGATGATCGTCACCGCGACGGTCCGCCACAAGGAGGACCTGCCCGAGGCCGAGGCCGCGATCGAGAACCTTGGCGCATCGGCTCGTATCCGCCTCGAGGAGGCCTACGGGGCGCAGGACTCCACTTTCGCCGCCGGCCTGCCGCTGGGCATCGTCATTCCCGACCACCTGGCACTGCCCAAAACGGTAAGGGACGCACTCTGATGGCCGCACTCAATCCCGCAGCAGGTTCCTTCAACCCAGGCAGCCCAGGGCAGGTTCCTGACGGAGCATGGGCTCGGGTTCTCGCGAAGCTCAGTACGACCGGATCAGCGAACGCTCCTGCGAAAGCAAAGGGCCGAGCCAAGAGCGGCACGAAGACTGCGACGAATGCAAGGAAAGCTCGGACGGGCAGCACAGCCGTGAAGGCGGCCATGCGTCCTGGGCCCCGCGGGTTCAAGGGCCGTGGGATGGGTGAGGCGCAGCTGCTGCACCCGGTGAAGGAGATGCGTGGCACGAACTATCAGGTCTGCGGGTTGTACCCGTTCCCAATGGGCGGCGGGGCACCCCTGGAAGGTGTACCGCTGGGACGGAACCTGCTTTCGAATGAGCCTGTGTGCTGTGACCCGATTTCGTGGTTTCAGAATGTTCGCCTGATTTCGAACCCGTCCGCATTCGTCATGGCGAACCCCGGTCTGGGGAAGTCCTCGCTGCTGCGCCGCATGGCGATCGGGCTGTGCGCGTTCGGGGTGAACCCGATGATTCTCGGGGACATCAAGGGCGAGCACATCGACATGATTGAAAAGCTCGGTGGCAAGGGCCTGCCCCTGGGACGCGGTATCGGCCACATCAACCCCCTCGATGACGCCGGCGCCCTGGAAGCGGCGACACGACTCTCCCCGGTGAAGCGTGAGGAACTGCTCACCGAGCTGCACGCACGACGCCGCGGACTCATCGCCGCTCTCATCGCCATCCTGCGCAAAAAACCCCTCGATGAGCGTGAGGAGTCGATCCTCGACCGGTGTCTGATGGTCCTCGAAGCCGAGCACAACCCTGCCGGCACCGTTCCCCTCATGGAGGACCTGCGGACGGTGCTGAAAGCGCGTCCGGCTCAGGTGCGGGAGGTGGCTTTGGATCGTGGCAGTAATGAGCGGTACGACACGATCACCGAGGGTCTGGAGTCCTCGCTGAACTCCCTCTGCGGGGCTGGCGCGTTCGGTGACATGTTCTCCCGGCAGTCCACCCACAAGATCGACGCGACGACGCCGATGGCGTTCGACCTCTCCCGGATCTCGCAGGCCGAGAACGATCTGCGGGCGGCAACGCTGATGGCGTGCTGGTCGGCCGGGTTCGGGACCGTCACCACCTCGAACATGCTCGCTGACGACGGAGTGATCGAGCGCCAACGGTTCCTGGTGATCCTTGATGAGCTGTGGAACACGCTGGCGGCCGGTCCCGGCATCGTGGATCAGGTCAACGCACTCACCCGTCTGAACCGTGAGTGGGGCGTCGGGCAGATCATGGCCTCCCACACTCCCTCTGACCTCAAAGCGGTCAAGGACGAAGCGGACCGACACAAGGCCCAGGGCATCATGGACCGCTGCGGCATCAAGATCCTCGGCGGCCTTGCCCGTTCCGAAATGCCGCTGCTCACCCAGTCGGTGCCGTTGAGCATGCGGGAGCAGGAACAGCTCGCCGCATGGCAGGACCCGCCCGCCTGGAACCGGGCCGGTGAGGACGCGATGCGATACACCAACGACGACGTGTTCCGCCGCACCGATCAGTCCTTCACAGACGACGAGCTGGCCGCATGGCTCGAGGACGACGACAACGCCGCCTGGTACAACGACGACCGGACCACCCAGCCCCCACCGGGGCAGGGCAAGTTCTTCATCAAGGTCGGCTCCCGGGCCGGCATCCCCTTCTCCATGGAGTTCACCCCCACCGAGCGCCGGTCGCGTGTCCACGACACCGAGAAGAAGTGGCACAAGGCCAAAGCCCAAGCTGCAGAGGAGAGAGGCGAGCTGTGAGCTCACTGGACCGCAAGCACACAGCCGGCCTCGGCGGGGAGGCCGCCCTGCTGGTCATCCTCATCATCCTTCTCGTCGGCGTCCCGGGCGCCCTGTACGGGCTGAACACCCTCGGTCACCAGCTCGCTCCCCGGCCCGAAGGAATCCCGACCGGGTTCTGGCCACGGTCCCTGGGGAACTTCACCGGCATCATGCCGTGGCGCTCCACGGAGATCACGCTGGCGATCATTGCCGGCGTCCTGCTCCTGGCGCTGTTCGTGCTGTATATCGTGATGAGCATCCGCAAGGGCCGGAAAATCGTCAAGCACGACCGGGCCGCAGTGAGAATGGCGTCCCTGAAAGACGTCGCACCCTTCACCGAGAAGCAGGTGAAAGCCAAAGCCGCCCGCTTCGGCCTGACCGCTGATCAGTCGCCCGGCGTGATGATCGGGCGCATGGTGCGCGGCGGGAACACCCTGTACGCGTCGTGGGAGGATACGCTCCTGCACATCTGGGGCACCCGTACCGGTAAAACGACGACGCAGGCGGCGCCCTCGATCATCGAGGCGCCGGGCCCGGTGATCGCGACGTCGAACAAGCGAGACCTGTCGGATCTGACCCGCGACATCCGCGCCGAGAACGGCGACGTGTGGATCTTCGACCCGCAGGGCGTCGCCAACGAAAAGCCCACCTGGTGGTGGAACCCGCTCAGCTACGTGGTCGACGCTGAACGCGCAGCAGAGATGGCGAACAACTTCGCCCTGGGCTCCCGCTCTGTCGGGTCTAAGGGCGGCGACGCCTACTTCGACAACGCAGGCAAGGACCTGCTGGCCGGCTACCTCCTCGCCGCCGCAGTCGCCGGCAGGCCGATCAACCAGGTCCACAGCTGGTTGTCCTATGCGGAGAACAGGGAAGCCGCGGGGCTCTTGCGGGACGCAGGTTGGACGAAGGAAGCCGACTCGATGGGTAGCACCATGGCGCTGCCAGACAAGCAGCGTGAGGGTGTGTACGGCACAGCTCGACAGATGGCCACATGCTTGAAGAACGAGAAGATCGCCGCATGGGTGAACCCCAGCGAACCCAATGATCCTCGACCTCAGTTCACGCCCGAGGACTTCATCAAGGGCAAAAACACCCTCTACGCGCTCTCCAAGGAAGGCACCGGCACCGCAGGGCCATTGGTGACGTCCCTGACCGTGGCCACGGCCACCGCCGCCGAAGAGTACGCAGCTACCCAGCCCGGTGGCCGCCTCGCGGTCCCGATGGTCTGCGTCCTCGATGAGGCGGCAAACGTCTGCCGGTGGGAGAACCTGCCCGACCTCTACAGCCACTACGGCTCCCGAGGAATCGTGGTTTCTACCTTCCTCCAATCCTGGTCTCAGGGCGTTGACGTGTGGGGCGAGTCCGGGATGAAGAAGCTGTTCTCCACGGCCAACGTCTTCACCTACGGCGGCAACGTGAAGGAAGAAGGCTTCCTGAAGATGCTCTCCGAGCTCGTCGGCCAGTACCGGTACACGTCGGTATCGACCTCGAGGCAGAAGGACAGCCGCTCCACGAGCCGCCAGGACTCCACCGACGACATCCTCTCCGTCGCGGACCTCGCCGCCATGCCCAAGGGCCGAGCCATCATGCTCGGATCCGGCTCCCGCGCCGTCCTGCTCCGCACAGTTCCCGTCAGCGACCGCCCCTACGCGGACAAGGTTGCGGCGTCCGAAGCCGCTCACAATGACACACGGGTCGCCTCTGCATCCGCTGCAGCGAGACCTCCGGGGGTGGAGAGCCGTGCCGAAGTTCCTGTCAGCCCTGCTGTCGCGGCCGGCGGTAACCGGTGGTCGGCAATGGTTAAGGAGTAGAGAAGTGGATCTCAATGCATCTTTCGGGCTCGACGACTCTGCCGATGATGTGTTCCCCGGCGAGGAACCCGAGACCGATAGCGCCCGCCCAACTCAGCGGACCGCGCAGCCTGCTCCCGAAATGGTTTTCGACAACCTCGAGGAGTTTGTGACCGAGTTCCTGGTGCACCAGTATCAACGACCCGTGGAGTCCTACGGCCGTGCCGAGTTCACCTGGTGCGCCAGCTGGTGGCGACACAAGGAAGCCGTCAACCGGCTCAACGCCCTCTGGCGCGCCTGGGAAGCCTTACGCCTCGACCCGACAACCGGATTGGCGAACTGGTGGAACAACTACGCCGACCCCACCATGGCCGCCCTCTTCTCGGGCACCGGCCCCTTCCAGGGCTGCACGGCAATGGAGCACAAGCCCGCGAACAAACCACTACCCATCGTCCGAGCACCGGAGGGCTTGTACTCGGCCTGACTCAATTACTCATGTAAGTAGATGAGTCATGCAGGTGTCGCCCCAGATGAGACGCAACACCAGGAAAGGCCCTCTGCTCCGCCCCCTGACCAGTGCCAGTGCCAGTGCCAGTGCCAGATGAAGGGTGTTGCTCATTTCATTGACCGTCAGGTAACGAGGATGAACGTCGTCAGGGCGGTGACGGCGGCAAAGATTAGAAGGATCACGCCGAGGATGAGGGCTTTGCGCTGTTGCTTTCGTCGGTATTGTCGTTCAATTTCGGCGTGTTGTGCTGCCACGTAGCGCTGCTTCGCTGCTCGTGACTGAGTTGATTTGCGCTTGTTTGATCCCATGTCCTAATGACCTTCCACTCGGTCGAGGCATTCCCTGTCGATCACGGCCGTGGTGTCCGGGCGGTGAGGAGTTCGGCAAGTTCATCGGGGTGCCTGGAGGACACCAGCCAGTACGGTGCGGGGTCTTCCTTGTCGGTGATCTCGATTTTCACGACGGCGTCGATCCATCCCCTGATACAGAGGTAGGTCAACCCGTGCAGGCCCGTTCCCCGTTGGGCGGTGGCTTCTTCCTTGATGAAGGCCTCCGCTGTGCCGACATACATCCGGTCAATCCGGGCACGGCCGACCTGCAGCACGGAGCGGGTCACCACGATGGTGGGAATGGACGTCACCATCATGATCACGAGGAAGATCAGGGTGATGACGGATGCCATGACCCCGATAGTCATGTCGATGGGAGCGAAAACGACCGCCGGGACGAAGGCCAGGCCGACAATGATCAGCCACACCCAGAAGTTCGGGTACAGGCGTTCCTTCCACAGGACCGGTTCATCTGCTGCCGACAACCCATCGGCGGTGAGGGTACTTTCCGGGGTAGGGACCGGGGGAGGGGTACGTCCACCAGGGGATGGATGTGCCGGCGGTGAGGCAGCCGGCGGGTCGGATGGGGGAATGATTGCCCCTGGTTCGTGGGGTTGTTGCATGAGGTGGGTCCCGTCGGGTGAGTGGTTGTTAGCGGGTGCTGGGGCCGGTGATGTCGGCTTGCTGGGTGGGAGGTATTTCGGGGTGTTGCGGTGGGTCCTGGGGTTCCGTGGAGTGCGTGGCTGATCGGGGGCGGTTTCTGCGCATGAGGAAGAGGGTGGTCGCGGCGAGGAAGAGGATCGCTGAGACCCAGGTGTTGATGCGCAGTCCGAGGATGGTGTTGGCGTAGTCGGAGCGCATGAGTTCGAAGAAGAACCTGCCGGCGGTGTAGAGGGCAACGTACAGGGCGAGGACGGAACCGGCGCCAAGGGTGGTTCTCCGATCCAGGATCAGGATCAGGGCTGCTGCGATCAGGCACCACAGTGACTCGTACAAGAAGGTCGGGTCGAAGTATCCCAGGACGACCGGCGTTCCGTCGGGGTTGAGCTGTGCCCGTCCGGTGCCGGCGTCCATGGCGTGGATCTGCAGGGCCCAGGGTGCGGTGGAGGGATCCCCGTAGAGTTCGTTGTTGAACCAGTTGCCCCACCGGCCCAGGGCCTGGGCGATGAGAACTGCCGGGGCGGCGGCATCGGCGAACGCGAGGAAGGTGACGTTGTTGCGGCGGCAGCCGATGTACGCGCCGAGGGCACCGAGAGCGATGGCTCCCCAGATGCCTAGGCCGCCTTCCCAGATCCTCAGCGCGTCGACAGGGTCCTTCCCTGGCCCGAAGTAGAGCTGATAGTCGGTGATCACGTGGTAGAGCCGGCCACCGATGATGCCGAACGGAACCGCCCACATCACGACGTCGAGGACCTGGCCGGGCTGGCCGCCTCGGGCGTCGAGGCGGCGTCCGGTCAACCACACCGCGGTGACAATCCCGGCGAGGATGCACAGCGCATAGAAGTTCAGGGTGATGGGTCCGAACTGGAGGGCGCTGATCGTGGGGGAGGGAATGTAGGTATCCGGCGGTGCGGGGTTCATGACTGATCCGATGGTCGGGTGGAACTGCTGGTGACAGTGCTGGTGACAGTGCTGGGGGTGGTGTTTTCGGTGGTGTCGGGGATAGGGGCCGGTGGGGTCGTGCTGTGCGGGGTCTCGGGAAACTCCTGGTGCCCGGACTGCTGCTGGAAGTGGTGTTGCAGGTAGGTGCGGATCCTGTTTGCTTCCTTGCCGAGTCCGGGGTCTTCCCCTCGGGCGAGGAGCCCGTATTCGATGACCGTGTTCCCGTCCGTCGAGGTGGACGCGGCGATCCAGGCGCGGCGGCGTGGAGTAATGAGGGACAGGATGAGTCCGGTCAGGGCCAGGGTGGAGAACACGAGGGCCCCGATCTTGCCTGGATCGTAGGTGATGTCCAGTGCGACGAAGCGTTTGAGGCTGTCGAAGGTGATGGACCCTCGTCCGTCGGGCAGTTCGTAGGTCTGCTCCGGTTCCAGGACGATGCCGCCTGCGTCCAGGTCCCGTCCGTTGAGTTGCGTCAGCTCGGTGGTGTCGAGCTGATACACGGATCTGGGGGTGCCGTCATCGAGGCCGAGGTTGCCGTAGTAGGAGTTCAGGTTCAGCCGGGGGTTGAACGGGTCGGGATCCGAGCCGAAGGCAAGCCCCGTGTCGTCGACGACGGCGGTGGGCAGGAAGAACCCGACGAACCCGAGCTGGTCGGGTTGCGCGTCGGGGGCTTTGATGACGATGGTCGAGGTGTAGGCCGAGTCCGTGGGCTGGGCGGGTACGGGCCCGGAGAACGCGATGTTGCCGTCGCCGTCACGCACGGTGATGACCGGCGCGTAACCGTTTCCGACGAGGTAGACGTTGGTTCCGTCCATGCCGATCGGCGCGTTGACTTTCAGCTCCTGCCGGACCGGGGCGGAATCGGGGTTCTCCTGCACAGTCATGGTGGCGGTGAAGTCCAGTGGCTGCCCGTAGGTGGCTGGGTCGTCCCGGTTGAAGGTGACATCGAAGTCCTCGAGGGTGAGGGCGAAGGGTGCCAGGGTGTCCTCGTTGAAATTTGTTCCGGGGGTGAAGGAGTCGTAGCCGATCAGGGCGTTGGTGAATCCTTCACCCTCCACGATGAGTTTCTGCCCCCGGTACCCGAACATCCCGCCGACTGCGACGGCTACCAGCACCCCGATCAGGGCTGTGTGGAACAACAGGTTCCCTGCTTCTTTCAGGAATCCCCGCTCGGCCCCGACGGAGGGCCGGCCGGTGTCCGTATCCCGCACGTCGACCCGGTACCCGAGCTTGCGAAGAATCGCGGCCGCCTCTGTGACCGTGGCAGTGAGGCTGCGATGTGCAACAGAGGGAGGCTGGCCGGCCGAATCCAGGCCTGGACCAGAAACCGGATCCGGGACCGGGGCGGGGCGGTTCGGCAGGGTGAGTGTGCCGTGCTGGGGAAGGCGGGAGAGTCGTCGCGGTGTGCGGGGCGGTGTTGCCCGTAACGCGTTCAAATACACTCTGGTGCGCGGAATGACGCAACCGATGAGCGATGTGAACAGCAGCAGGTAGATCGCGGAGAACCAGACGGAGGAGAAAACGTCGAAGAGCTGGAACCTGTCCAACCAAGGACCGGTATCAGGGTTGTCCTGCAGGTACTGGGTCACGACCGCCGGGTTCGCGGGACGCTGCGGGAACAAGGACCCTGGCACGGCAGCAACCGCGAGCAGGAGCAGGAGCTGCAGTGCAGTGCGCATGCTGGTCAGCTGCCGCCACACCCAACGAAGCATCTCCACCGGCCCGAGAGCGGACACCCGGACATCGTCCTTTGCCGGTCCGCCCTTCTGACGGGGGACGGGACGGCGGCCCTGTCCCGCGTCGGGCTTCGTGTCAGCTGACATGGTTCCGGTCCTGCTGCTCATCGACCCCGCGCACGAATGACATCCCTGCCCTAAGCCCTATGACCGTTGTTGCTGGTGTGTGGGAGAGGGCGTTGGTTTTGGCGGTGGTGCTGGCGGTGGCTGTGGGGGTGTTAACGGCGTCGCTGATCAGGGTGCGCAGGGTCGTTTCGTCGGCGACGCCGAGGATCCGTGCTGCGACTCTGCCCTGCCGGTCCAGGACGAGGGTGGTGGGGACGGCCTGGGGTGGTACGTAGTCGGTGAGCTGGAGCAGCAGCTTTCCGTTGCGGTCCTCGAAACTCGGGTAGGTGATGCCGAAGGTCCGCTCGAATGCTTCCGCGGTCGGCTTCTCATCGCGGACGTTCACCCCATAGAAGCGCACACCATCGGGGGTGAATCGTTCACTGAGTTGCTGGAGGGAAGGCGCTTCCACTCGGCACGGGGCGCAGGCCGCGTACCAGACGTTCAGAACGACGACGTCTCCGCTCCAGTCACCGGAGGTGACCGGAGTCCCGTCGAACAGGGTTCCCTGCACGTCCAAGGGTTCGCTGCGCTCCTCCGGCGCGTATTCGGCCACTGACCCGTCCCCGGCGATGTAGTTCTTGTTATCGCCGGCGCGGGCCTGGTCGGCGAGATCATCGTTGGCTGTTGCGCAGCCGGCGAGAACGAGGCAGGAAGCGACCAGCATCGCCGCGGCGCGACGGGACCACACGGTGGCCCGTGCCGGGCGAGGTACGACCGACAGTATGGGCGGGTGGGGGTGGTATTTCACGAAGGTTCCCTCCGGTTGTAGAGGTACGGGAGTGGACGGCCCGGCGCGCCGGCGGTGTCCTTAGATGGGGGTGAGGAAAGTGCCGGCAAGGTTCTGCAGTTGGTAGATCCACAGCATCCACACACCGGTGACCATGAGCGCTCCGACGAGAATCAGTAGGGACCCGCCGATGATGTTGAAGACACGGATGTGGCGGCGGACGAAGGCCAAGGCGGTCGTGACCCATTGGACTCCCAGGGCGACGAGGACGAAGGGGATCCCGAGACCGAGGCAGTACACGAAGCCCAGGACAGCTCCCCGCCACGCGGTGCCCGTCGTGGTGCTCAGCGCCAGGACAGCGCTGAGGGTCGGACCCATGCACGGTGTCCAGCCGAGACCGAAAACGACACCCAGCAGGGGTGCTCCGGCGACCCCTGTTTTCGGGCGCCACGTGATTTTCGCTGTCCGCTGGAGGAACGAGACCCTGCCAACGAGGGCCAGGCCCATCACGATCACGAACAGGCCCAGGACCCGGATGAGTGGGTCCTGCCAGCGCAGCAGCCAGGATCCCATGACTCCGAACGCCGCCCCGTACAGGGTGAACACGAGCGCGAATCCGAGGATGAACAGAGCCACCCCGGTTAGTACCCGTCTGCGGTTGTCCGGCCGTCCCGGTTCGGTGAGCCCTGAGACGTAGCCGAGGTACCCGGGGACCAGCGGCAGGATGCACGGGGAGAGGAAGGACACGATCCCGGCTGTCATCGCCAGCGGAATCGCCGCGAGCAGGGCCCCGGACTGAACAGTGTCGGCGAAGAACTCACCAACGGTCATGGCAGTCTCCCCGAGCTGAGGGGCGTATGCCCGCCGTCCATCGTCACGCCCGTCTTGATGCCCGTTGTCCTGTCCGCAACTACGTCGGTGCTCGGACCAGGTTCTCCGCTCGTGCCGGTGGCCACTTCCACCTGCAGATCACCCACCACATCACTGGTCGAGGAGTTAGCCGGGTGATTGGCCTGGTGGTGGTACGGGTGGTTGGTGAGGTGGGTTTGAGGCAGCACGTATCAGGCGCCGCCAGCATCGATGACGGTGGTGAAGGTCATGCCGTTGTCGACTGACTTCTCCAATCCGTTCTCCGTCGTTACCCAGACTTCCATGCCGTTGGTCGTCCGTTTCGTGGTGACCGCTGAGGGCTGCGCAGAAACTTTCCCGGCCTGCTCCCAGGTGATGCCGGCATCTGTGCTGGTCAGGACGTCACCGGCGGGAAGCACGCCGATGAGGTCCGAGCCGTCGGTGACGGCGGCTACCAGGACGACCGGGGCATCTGGTTCCTTCGTCCAGGTCTTTCCTGCATCCTCGGACCGGTAAATACCATCTTCGGTCGTCGCGACCGCGAGCTCCGTGGCAGGGTTCCCGGCCAGGGTGTAGGGGCTGATCTGCGTGGTCGCGTCGGTCCAGGAGCTGCCGTCCTTGCTGACCCGCAGGGTGCCGTCGAACCCGATGATCCCCTGGTAGGTGGTGGTCAGGGTATGGAAGTCAGACTCGCCACCACGGGCAACCTGCGACCAGGTGAGCCCATCGGTGGAGCTGATCAGTCCCACTGGGTTGGGCAGATCGACGCCGGGACCCGGGTGGCCGGAAGCGAAGTAGGTTCCGTCGCTACCGACGGTGAAGCCCATCAGATCAATGAGCTGCCCCATGGGTTCAGCGGACTCACCGTTGACCGCGAAAAGGCCCTCGTGAGAGGCGATCAGCACCGATTGCGTATCAGGGTCCACCGCCAGCCCATGAACGTGGGAGGGATACGGCTGGGCCGATGCGGCCAACCCTGCACCGTCATCACCGGCCGCCGAGCCGGCTGCCGAGCCGGCTGTTGAGTCGGTAGATGACGTGCACGCCACAGCGCTCAAGGTCAGGGCGAGGGAGACCCCGATCAGGGCGCGCCGGCGCCAGGTACGGGGCACATGCCCCACAGCAGGGAAAGCAGGTGAGAGAGCAGCGGAGGAAGGAGTGGGAGAAGCAGTGGAAGGCATGGAGGTGATGTATCCGATCAAAGGGTGCGTCCCCGCTGGTGCTGCCGCCGGTGCTCGGTGTACTCGGTGTGGTTCGGGTACTCGGACCGTCCGGGGTCTTCCAGGGGAATGCGTAGGGCGGGCAGTGCACCCGATGGGCGGGGAAGGCCCGTGAGATGCGCAAAGGTGTGGCTGGTGTCCCGCTCGAGAGGTGGGGGAGTGATTTCAGGTCAGGAAGCGCAGCCCCCGAAAAGGGCCACCGGAATGAAGCAGCTCGCAAATGTCATCAGGGCCGGGCTGCCGGGACCCGCCGCCACGATGGTGGCAGCGGGACCCGGTTCA
>NZ_JBTNDF010000001.1:0-903179 GCF_054511115.1 Arthrobacter arabinosi | reverse complement strand
CATGCTACGCGTCCACTATGCGGTTCCCAACCAACAACAGGAACCACCACCGAGCCCACAACTCGACACAGCCACAATTGAACACAGCCACAACTCAGTACAGGCACAATTCAATACAGCACAATTCAATACAGCACAATTCAATACAGGCACATCACCGCCGGACACGACACCCCACACACGGGAACAGTCGTCTCCAGCACACGATGTAACCCCACATACTTACCGGCACCCACCCACCCCAACGGCGGGACACAGGTGCGACAGGTAGCAAGGGTTACGGCGGTCATAGCGTGGGGGAAACGCCCGGTCCCATTCCGAACCCGGAAGCTAAGACCCACAGCGCCGATGGTACTGCACCCGAGAGAGTGTGGGAGAGTAGGACACCGCCGGACAACCATTACAGGCTGAGGCCCCACACCACCAGGTGCGGGGCCTCACCCCTTTAACCCACACCCAAGGTGAAGAGGTGAGACGGTCTCCGACGACGTCGACGTCGTCGCAACCCTCACGGGGGAGCCCTACCGCACCCGGCGACGACGCGGACTCCCCGCCAAGGGGAACCGGCCGGCGATGATCAGAGCGCCAAGGCGCCAGTTCGAATCCGTCGACAACGGGTCGATGCGGACCCCGCCGGTGACATGACGGCCACGCTTCCGTTTTCAAGCCGCGCGAAGCATGCTGAGGTACGGCAAGGGAGAGGGAAGCGACGTGGAACAGTTCGAGAGCGGAGGCGCGCCAGAAGCGGTTGACCGGATCAAGGCCTATGCTCGGGGCATCTTCAGGGCAACGGCGGCGGCGTACTCGCTGATGGATCCCGAGTACGTGATCCTCGACGTGAATCCCGCGTTCGTCGACCTCGTGGGGATTCCCGCCACTGATCTCGTCGGGCGCCAGGCATTCGAAGTGTTCGCCGAGAGCCCGTCCCAGGCGGGGCAGGGACCGGCCAGGGTCATGCGCGAATCGCTCGAACGCGTCAAGAAGACCGGGCAGCGGGACAGCCTGCTCCTGCTTCGTTTCGACATCCCCGATCCTGCTCGCCCCGGCGCGTTCCTGGAGCGGTACTGGAGCCCGGTCAACAGCCCCGTCCTGGACGACGAGGGTCACGTGGTCGCTCTTCTGCAGGAGGTGCACGACGTCACCGAGCACCGCGAGGATCTCGTCCGCCTCCTGGCCTACCTCAGTGCGGATCCGCACGCGTCCGACGCGGATCGGAAGCAGCGCTTCACGGAGTATTCGGCGGCGACCATGGTGACGTCCAGTCTCTATCGCTCCGCGCGCAAAGAGGTGGAACAACTGCAGGAGGCCATGAGTTCGCGGGCCGGCATCGAGCAGGCCAAGGGCATTCTCATGGCCCAGCACCACTGCACCAGCGACGAGGCCTTCCTCCGGTTGCAGAAGATGTCCAACGAGACCCACGTCAGGCTGGCGGACGTCGCAACCGCCGTCATCTACCAGGTGACGGCACCGCGCCGCGGCGGATAGCCACCACGCATCTTCCGCCGCCGACGGCCTGGCCGCATCTCCTGGCCGCATCTCCTGTCGGGTTCCCGGTAGAGCGGGTGCCCGGAACGACCGCGGTGACCTGTTGTGCGCTCGTCCGACGGTACCGCGATGACGTCGAGGGGGTGGCTTCGTGGTTCCATAGATGAGTAGGACCCACAGCACAATAGAGACCCGCCGGCAGAGATGTCGGAACCTGATGAGAGGACTGCGCTGCCATGGCTGAGCAGGAGCACACCGCCGGACAAGACGAGGCCCCCCGCACCACGGGTGGGACGGCGGAAACTGGTCGGGAAGGGTCCGGGCAACCAGAGCGCCGTCACTCCTGGGGATCCAGGTCCTCCAGCCAGGCACCGCGCTCGTCCGCGGGCGCCGGCGAAGCAGGCCGTGCCGGTGGAGATCGCGAGGAATCGACCACAGCACGACGCCCTGCGGGCGATCGCCCGTCCTGGAAAGGTCAGTCGGATACGCGCGGAGCGGCGAGCAGGGGCGGGCGTCCTGACCGTGTCGGTCAGGGTGAGCGCGGCGGCCATGCGGATCGGCCACGCGATGAGCGGACGAGCCAGGGCGGCAGCCCCCGCGGTCAGTGGAGTGACCGCAAGGGTCAGGGTTCCGACCGGTCGGTGCCGCGCTCCTCGGAGCGCCCCACGAGAGGCGCCGACGAAGGGCGGGGTGCCCAGCTGCGGGGAGCGGCTTCCCGTGGTGGTTCGGCCTCGGGATCGGCGGCCGATCGGCAACCGCGCTCCACCGGCCGTGGTCAGGCACCGACGCGGCGGTCCGACGAAGGACGCGCGCGTCCCTGGCAGGCGCGCCCGGCGTCCGGTGAGGGGGAGTCCGGCGGGCAACGACGGTCCCCGGAGCGAGGCACTGCCTACCGTCGACCCTCCGACCGTCAGGAAAGGGGATCGGGCGGCGACCGACGCCAGGGCAACGGACCGGGGGAGTCCGCGGCGTCCCCGACCCACAACGCGCGTGACCTGCGAAGTGCGAACCGCCCGGACCGGGAGCGTTCGCCGGAAGTCGACGAGGACGTCAAGGGTGACGAGCTCGACCGGGTGACTCGCGCACAGGTCCGCAACCTCGAGGAGCGGAGTGCCCTCTGGGTCGCCAAGCACCTCGTGATGGCAGGTCGACTCCTCGACCTCGATCCGGAGCTGGCCTTCCAGCACGCACTCGCGGCCAGCCGCCGCGGCGGCCGGCTCGCCGCCGTTCGGGAGGCGGTCGGCCTGACCGCGTATGCCGCGGGACATTACGGCGAAGCCCTGCGCGAGTTCCGGACATTCCGGCGGATCAGCGGGTCCAACGTCCACCTCCCGGTCATGGCCGACTGCGAACGCGGTCTCGGGCGTCCCGACAGGGCGCTGGACCTCGCGCGCAGCGAGGAGGCGGAGTCCCTGGACGCCGCAGGCAAGGCAGAGCTTGCCATGGTCGTGTCCGGCGCACGGACGGATCTGGGTCAGTTGGAGGCGGCAGTCGCAGCCCTGGAGATCCCGCAGCTCGACCTGCACCGGGCATTCTCCTTCACCCCCCGGTTGTTCCGCCTGTATGCGGAAGCCCTGGACGCCGTCGGTCGTTCCGGCGAGTCGGAGAAATGGCGGCGCCAGGCCCGGGTCGCTGAGAAGGCCCTGGGTCTGGATGACGACCTCGAGCCCGACATCATCGATCTCGGCGAGGACGACGAGCCGGCCCCGACGCGGGTACCGAAGGTGGCGGAGGTTCTCGGTGTTCCGGCGCCGGGAGCCGGAGACCCTGCTGGCGACGGGTCCGACAGCGACGCGTCAGCGGTAGGCGCCGAGCACGACGACGCGTCCGGTGACGTCGATCCCGACCACGACGCAGCCGACGTGACAGGCGCCGCCTCTGTCACCGAGACTGATGATGCAGTGAA
Source organism: Arthrobacter arabinosi (assembly GCF_054511115.1). Classification (NCBI taxonomy): domain Bacteria; kingdom Bacillati; phylum Actinomycetota; class Actinomycetes; order Micrococcales; family Micrococcaceae; genus Arthrobacter; species Arthrobacter arabinosi. The sequence goes on along the minus strand of NZ_JBTNDF010000001.1, from coordinate 899,788 downwards.
TGCCGACACCGCCGAGTCCGCCGCCGTCGGCGAAGCGCCCGGCGAGGGCGCACAGCGTCCCCTGGGGGAACACGCCGCGGCCCTGCAGTCGGAGGGTGACGGCGAGGGGCCGACAGGCACCTCGGCCGACGGAACTGTGCCATCAGGAGACTCGACGGACGTCGATCAAGCCGAGACGGTGGCCGGGGACGCGCCGCAGAGCGCGTCGAAGGCCGGGTCCGAGGACCACCCGTCCGGGGAGCAGATCGACGAGCAGACCGGCCTGTCGGCGGACCCGTCCGCCGACGAGGCAGCGCAGAGGCCGTCCGCCGACGAGGCAGCGCAGAGGCCTGCCGCCGACGAGGCAGCGCAGAGGCCTGCCGCCGACGAGGCAGCGGAGAAGCCTGCCGCCGACGAGGCAGCGGAGAAGCCTGCCGCCGACGAGGCAGCGGAGAAGCCTGCGGACGCTCCGGTCGATCCCGCCGAGCCTCTCCAGACCGAGATGCTGTTCAGCATGGACGACTCGGGGAGCGCGGATTTCTCGCCGTCAGCCTCCGAGGGCCCCGGCACGGCGGCGACTCCGGGAGTCCTGGCGGTCGAGTTCTCCGCCGCCTCGGATGCGGCGCGGTCGGATGACGCAGCCGATGACTGACCGGCTGATCGATGCCTACGACGGCGTGCTCGCGGACCTCGACGGCGTCGTGTACGCCGGACCGAACGCCATCCCCGGGGCCACCGCCGCCCTCGAACGGCTCGCGGATGAGGGCAAGAGCCTCGCCTACGTGACGAACAACGCGTCGCGGTCCTCCGACCAGGTGGCCGCGCACCTGCGGAGCCTCGGGGCGCCGGCCCGCGCCGAGCAGGTCTTCGGTTCCGCGCTGGCGGGCGCCGAGCTGCTGGCCGGACTGGTGCCCGCGGGCGCGTCGGTGCTCGTCGTCGGAAGCGAATCCCTCGCCGAGAGCGTCCGCGGGCAGGGGCTCGCCGTCGTCGGATCTGCCGACGACCGGCCCGACGCCGTCATCCAGGGATTCTCGCCCCACCTCGGCTGGAAGGACCTCGCGGAGGCGGCCTACGCCGTTGCCGCGGGCGCGGTCTGGGTGGCGACCAACACGGACCTGTCCATCCCGCAGGAGCGTGGGATCGCCCCGGGCAACGGGACCCTCGTCGCCGCCGTAGCGTCCGCGACCGGACGGTCGCCCGTCGTGGCCGGCAAGCCGGAGGCCGCCCTCTTCCGGACGGCCGCACGCCACTCCGGGGCCGACCGGGCCCTCGTCGTCGGAGATCGGCTGGACACCGACGTCCTGGGCGGCAATCGGGCCGGCATGGCGACGGCCCTCGTCCTCACGGGCGTGGACTCCGTCCGGACCGCGCTGGCAGCCCGTGCAGAGGAGCGCCCGGACTACCTCCTGGCATCCCTCGCCGAGCTGTACGAGGAGTACCCCACGGTGACCGGCGACGGCGGCACGTACACCTGCGGAGCTGCGACGGCCCGAGTCTCGGGTTCCACGGTGACCATCACGGGCAGCGAGGACGACGTCGACAGCTGGCGTGCGGCCTGCGCCGCATGGTGGGCAGCCCACCCCGCGACGACGGCGGCGGCCGCGCCCGACGTGACCGTCGGAGCCGCTGGCTAGGCTGGATGCAGCACGGACGGAACAGGCAGGACGCTGGGCACGGTGACGGGCAGACCGACCGGCAGAACGACGGGCAGACCGACCGGCAGAACGACAGGCAGAACGACAGGAAGGGACCGGATGGACGAGGCGGAGGCCGGCGGCGCGCCGCCGTCGACGGGTGACGCGCCCATCGACCGCATCCTCGCCCTTCTCGACGGGCTCGAGTACCTCCCGGTGACGGAGCACGCACCCGTCTACGTGGACGTCCACGAGCGCCTCGTCGGCGAGTTGGATCCGGACCGGAAGCTCCGCCCGACGGGAGCCCATGGCTCGCCTTGACCAGGAACTCGTGGCCCGGGGCCTCGCACGGTCCCGGTCGCACGCAGCCCAGCTGATTGCCGCGGGCCGGGTGCTCCGAGACGGAGCGGTGGCGCGGAAGCCGTCGACCCCCGTCCCGCCCGAGGTCGCCCTCGCCGTCGAGGGGGACGGCGAGGACTTCGTGAGCCGTGCCGGTACCAAGCTCGACGGCGCCCTCCGCGCCTTCCCCGACGTCGACCCGGCGGGCAGGCGCTGTCTCGACGCCGGTGCGTCCACCGGTGGGTTCACCGACGTCCTGCTCCGACGCGGCGCCCGCGAGGTGGCCGCCGTCGACGTCGGACACGGCCAGCTCGTGCAGCAGCTGCGCGACGACCCGCGGGTGCACGTGTTCGAGGGCATGAACGTCCGCCACCTCGAGCCGGGGGACATCGGCGGCCCGGTCGAACTGACCGTCGCGGACCTCTCCTTCATCTCCCTCCGGCTGGTCATGGCCGCCCTGGCGGGCGCCACCCGCCCGGGCGGGAACCTGCTCCTGATGGTGAAACCCCAGTTCGAGGTGGGCCGCAGCGGCCTCAACCGCCTCGGCGTCGTCACCTCGCCGGAGGCCCGCCGTCGCGCCGTCGCGGGCGTCCTGCGCAGCGCACTGGAGTGCAATCTCGACGTCGCCGGGCTGGCGCAGAGCGATCTGCCCGGACAGGATGGCAACCTGGAGTACTTCGTGTGGATAAACGTGCCGAGTCGGGCGATCATGCCTAGGATCGAGGGGGAGCTCGACCGGCTGACGGACCAGGCGCTCGCCCAGGCTGCACTCTTCCCGCCGCCCCGACCGACCGATCAGACGGAGCTTGATGAGTAGACGAATTCTGGTGCTCGCGCACACCGGCCGCAGGAACGCGATGATCGCGGCACAGGAAGCGTGCATGCGTCTCCACGACCTCGGGCTGCAGCCCGTCATGCGTCAGGAGGAGCTCGCCGATCTCCAGGGCGAGTACGGTCCCCTTGCCGCGCCCGCCGAGGAACTGGGCGACGGCGTGGACTTCGGGGACGTCGAACTCGTCATGGTCCTCGGCGGTGACGGCACGATCCTGCGCGCCGCGGAACTCGTCCGCGAGGCGGAGATCCCGCTGCTGGGCGTGAACCTCGGGCATGTCGGATTCCTCGCGGAGAGCGAGCGGGCGGACCTCGAGGAGACGGTGCGCTGGATCGCGGACCGCAGCTACACGGTCGAGGAGAGGACCACCATCGAGGTCCTCGTCTGGCAGGGCGACACCCTGCTCGGGGAGAGCTGGGCACTGAACGAGGCCGCCATCGAGAAGGCGAGCCGCGAACGCATGATCGAGGTGGTCATGGAGGTCGACGGCCGCCCGGTCAGCTCCTTCGGCTGCGACGGAGTCGTCCTCGCCACTCCGACCGGGTCCACCGCGTACGGCTTCTCCGCCGGCGGGCCCATCGTGTGGCCCGAGGTCGAGGCGCTGCTCATGGTGCCCATCAGCGCGCACGCCCTCTTCGCGAAGCCCCTCGTCGTCGCGCCGACCTCCCTGCTCGCCGTCGAACTGCTCACCCGCACCGACGCCGCGGGCGTGCTGTGGTGCGACGGACGCCGCAGCATCGACCTGCCGCCCGGCGCGCGCGTCGAGGTCCGGCGTTCCGACAACCCGGTGCGTCTCGCCCGCACCCGGCAGACGCCTTTCTCCGAGCGCCTCGTCCGCAAGTTCGAACTGCCCATCCAGGGCTGGCGGGGCCCCGTGAAGCACCAGGACGGACTCCTACGATGATCGAGGAAATGCGCATCCGCGACCTCGGCGTCATCACCGACGCCACCCTCCGCCTCGGGCCGGGCCTGACGGTCGTCACCGGTGAGACCGGCGCGGGCAAGACGATGGTCATCACGGCCCTCGGGCTGCTGCGCGGCGCGCGGTCCGACGCCGGCGCCGTCCGGCTCGACGCCGCCTCGGCGTCCGCCGAGGCGGTGCTGCGGCTCGATCCGGCGAGCCCCGCCGCCCTGCGCGCCGCGGAAGCCGGCGCGGCCCTGGAGGAGTACGACGGCGTCGCCGAACTGATCCTCGCCCGCACCGTGACCAGCGAGGGCCGCAGCCGAGCGTACGTGGGCGGCCGCGCCGCGCCCGTCGGCGTCCTCGCCGAGCTGGGCGACGAACTCGTCGTCGTGCACGGTCAGTCGGACCAGTTGCGGCTGAAGGGCGCCGCGGCCCAGCGGCAGGCGCTCGACAAGTTCGGCGGCAAGCCCGTCGAGGAGGCGCTCCGCGCCTACGGCGACGCGTTCCGCCGGTGGCGTGATGCCCTCGCCGAACGCGACCGTCTGAGGAGCGAGGCCCGGGAGCGCCTGCGGGAGGCCGAAGGCCTCGAGGCGGCACTGACGGAGATCGGCGACCTCGACCCGCAGCCGGGGGAGGACGCCGCCCTCAAGGCGGAGTCGATGCGCCTCGGCAACATCGAGGAGCTCCGCACCGCGGCGCTCGTCGCCCACCAGGCCCTCGTCTCCGAGGACATCGGCGCCAGTGCCGACGCCGTCTCCCTCGTCGACGAGGCGAAGCGCCAGCTCGAGGCCGTCGCCGAGCACGACGCCGACCTCGGCAGGCTCGCCGAGAGGCTCGCCGAGGTGGGCTACCTCCTGGCGGACATCTCCGCGGAACTGGCCGGTTACGGTACAGCACTCGACGGCGAGGGCGCCGGCCGGCTCGAGGAGGTCGAGTCGCGCAGGGCCGCCCTCTCCGTCCTCGTCCGGAAGTACGCCCCCACCATCGACGAGGTGCTGGCCTGGCAGGAGGACGCCGTCAGGCGGCTGCTCGAACTCAGCGGCGACTCCTCCCGCGTGGAGGAGCTCGACGACGTCATCGCCGACCTGGACGGTCAGGTGCACGGGTTCGCCGACACGCTGTCCTCCCTGCGGCGGGCGGCGGCGGAGAGCCTCGCGCGGAAGGTCAGCGACGAGCTGACGGCGCTGGCCATGCCGGACGCCGAACTGCTCATCGAGGTCACCCCCGCTGGGTCGCTTTCCGTCCACGGCGCCGACGACATCGCCTTCAACCTGCAGCCCCATCCGGGGTCGGCGCCGCGCGCCCTCGGCAAGGGGGCGTCGGGCGGAGAGCTCTCCCGGGTCATGCTCGCGATCGAGGTCGTCCTCGCCGCCGTGGACCCGGTGCCCACGTTCGTGTTCGACGAGGTCGACGCCGGCGTCGGCGGGAAGGCCGCCGTCGAGATCGGGCGCCGTCTGGCCATGCTCGCCGAGCACGTACAGGTGATCGTGGTGACCCACCTGCCGCAGGTGGCCGCGTTCGCCGCCCGGCACATCCGGGTCACCAAAAACGTCTCCCGCGACGGTGACGGCGGGGGCGTGACGGCCAGCGACGTCGAGGTGCTGTCCGACGACGAACGGGTCCGCGAACTCGCGAGGATGCTCGCCGGCCAGGAGGACTCCGCCTCGGCCCGAGCCCACGCCGAGGAACTCCTCGCCGATGCTGCCCGGACCGCCGCTCGGTGATAGTCTCGAATTCCGTGGCGCAGCAACTAAACTCCCGGTTCCTTAAATCCGCAACGACCAAGCACATCTTCGTGACTGGCGGCGTGGCCTCCTCACTCGGCAAGGGACTGACGGCCTCCAGCCTGGGTCACCTCCTGAGGGCCCGCGGCCTCTCCGTGACGATGCAGAAGCTTGATCCCTACCTCAACGTCGACCCCGGCACGATGAACCCGTTCCAGCACGGTGAAGTCTTCGTGACGGACGACGGCGCAGAGACCGACCTCGACATCGGACACTACGAGCGCTTCCTCGACGAGAACCTCGACGGGTCGGCGAACGTCACGACCGGCCAGGTGTACTCGACGGTCATCGCGAAGGAACGCCGCGGCGAGTACCTCGGCGACACCGTGCAGGTCATCCCGCACATCACCGACGAGATCAAGCGGCGCATGCGCCTGCCGGCGGAGCACGCGCCGGGCAAGAAGGCGCCGGACGTCATCATCACCGAGATCGGTGGGACGGTCGGCGACATCGAGTCCCAGCCCTTCCTCGAATCGGCCCGCCAGGTCCGCCAGGACATCGGCCGCAACAACGTCTTCTTCCTCCACGTGTCCCTCGTCCCGTACATCGGGCCCTCGCAGGAACTCAAGACCAAGCCGACGCAGCACTCCGTGGCGATGCTGCGCTCCATCGGTATCCAGCCCGACGCCATCGTGATCCGCTCGGACCGCGAGGTGCCGATGGCGATGCGCGAGAAGATCGGCCGCATGTGCGACGTCGACATCGACGCCGTCGTGAACGCCGCCGATGCGCCGAGCATCTACGACATCCCCAAGACCCTCCACGCCCAGGGGCTCGACGCATACATCGTCCAGGCGCTCGACCTGAAGTTCAAGGACGTCAACTGGACCAAGTGGAACAAGCTCCTCGACGTCGTCCACAACCCGAAGCACCACGTGGAGGTGGCACTCGTCGGCAAGTACATCGACCTGCCCGACGCCTACCTCTCGGTGACCGAGGCGCTGCGCGCCGGCGGGTTCGCGAACAAGACGAGGGTCGCCATCAAGTGGGTGCCGTCCGACGAGTGCCAGACGCCGGAGGGCGCCCGGAAGGCCCTCGACGGCGTCGACGCCATCTGCATCCCGGGCGGCTTCGGCATCCGCGGCCTGGAAGGCAAGCTCGGCGCGCTGACCTACGCACGGGAGAAGAAGATCCCCACCCTGGGACTCTGCCTCGGCCTGCAGTGCATGGTCATCGAATACGCCCGCAACGTGGTGGGCCTCGACGGCGCCTCCTCGAGCGAGTTCGAGCCGGACACGAAGTACCCCGTGATCGCCACGATGGCCGAGCAGCTCCACATCGTCGCCGGTGAGGGAGACATGGGCGGCACCATGCGCCTGGGCCGCTGGGAGGCCAAGCTCCAGGAGGGCTCGGTCATCGCCGAGACGTACGGCAGGACGACGGTGTTCGAACGCCACCGCCACCGCTACGAGGTCAACAACGAGTACCGCGAGCAGATCGCGGAGGCCGGCCTCGTGTTCTCCGGGACGACGACGGACGGCACGCTGGTCGAATTCGCCGAGCTGCCGAAGGACGTCCACCCCTACTACGTCTCCACGCAGGCGCACCCCGAGCTGGGCTCGCGCCCCACGCGGCCGCACCCGCTGTTCGCGGGCCTCGTCAAGGCGGCCCTCGAACGCCGCGGCGCGAAGGTCTGACGGTGCAGCCCGCAGGGGACCGCGACGCCGGTTTCGGCGACGAGCAGAGCCCGCGCCGGCTCCTCGGGGCCACCACCGTCTACGAGGGGCGGGTGTGGGACGTCGTCAGCGAACGGTTCAGGCTGACCCGCGCCGGCGAGGCGATCACACGGGACTTCATCCGCCATCCCGGTGCGGTCGCCGTGCTCGTGCTGAACGACGACGGCCAGGTCCTCCTGCTGCGCCAGTACCGGCACCCTGTCCGTATGGCGCTGTGGGAGATCCCCGCCGGACTGCTCGACGAGGAAGGCGAGGACTTCGTCGACGCCGCGGCCCGCGAGCTCGCGGAGGAAGCCGACCTCACGGCCGGGCGCTGGCACGTCCTCGTGGACCTCTTCCTCTCGCCGGGCTCCTCCTCCGAGGCCCTCCGCGTCTACCTGGCCCGCGACGTCGGGGACGTTCCCGAGGCGGACCGGCACACGCGCACCCACGAGGAAGCCGAGATCGAACTGAAATGGGTGGATCTCGACGCCGCCGTGGACGCGGTCCTCGAGGGGCGCATCCACAGCCCGTCGGCCGCCGCGGCGATCCTCGCCGCCCGGGTGGCCCGCGAGAACGGCTTCGCCGGGCTCCGGCCCGCGTCGACGCCCTGGCCAGAGCACCCCAGCCAGCACTCCGCGTGGCCGCGCGGTGCGGTGCTCGAGGACTGACGGCCGTGCCGGGAACGGCGCCCGTGGACGACGACGGTCCACTGACCGTGCTCGTCCGCGACTACCTGCAGCACATGTCCGTGGAACGCGGCCTGTCCGCCAACACGCTCGCGGCCTACCGGCGCGATCTGCGGCGGTACGAGGCGTTCCTCGCCGCCCGGGGCGTGGCGGATGCCGCCCGCGTCACGCGCCACGACGTCTCCGCCTTCGCGCAGGCCGTCGTCTCCGGGGAGGACGGACTGTCACCGCTGAGCCCGCGGTCCGCGGCGCGGACGATCGTGGCGGTCCGGGGCCTGCACCGGTTCTGGGCCCTCGAAGGCGTGACGGAGGGGGACCCGGCCCGCGACGTGCACCCGCCCATGGCGGGGCGCCGCCTGCCCAAGGCCATCCCCGTCCCCGAGGTCGTCCGGATCCTCGAGGCCGTGGACACCGGATCGCCGTCGGGCCAGCGCGACCGCGCACTGCTCGAATTCCTGTATTCGACCGGGGCCCGGATCAGCGAGGCGGTCGGCCTGGACGTCGACGACGTCTCCGTGCGCGACACCGGTGAGGGCCCCGCCGTCGTCCGGCTCACCGGCAAGGGATCGAAGGAGCGACTCGTCCCCGTCGGGTCCTACGCCGCCCGGGCCGTCGACGCGTACCTCGTCCAGGGCCGCCCGGGGCTCGCCGCGAAGGGCACGGGCAGTCCTGCGCTCTTCCTCAACATGCGGGGAGGGCGCCTGAGCCGCCAGAGTGCGTGGACCATCCTGAAGACGGCAGCCGAACGCGCCGGGGTCACCCGGGAGGTGTCGCCCCACACGCTCCGGCACTCCTTCGCGACGCACCTGCTCGAGGGCGGGGCGGACGTGCGCGTGGTCCAGGAACTCCTCGGCCACGCGTCGGTCACCACCACGCAGGTCTACACCCTCGTCACCGCGGACACGCTGCGGGAGGTGTACGCGGCCGCCCACCCGCGGGCCCGTGCCTGACGCGGAGGCTCCGGGGCGGGCGGCCGGTCCCGCGCCTGCCGGCGACTGGGTGAGCATCGACGGCGCCGACTACCGGCGCGTGGTCCTGTGCTTCCTCTTCCGGACCCGGGACGGGGACGGCGCCGGGGAGGTCCTGCTGGGCCTCAAGCGCACCGGGTTCGGTACCGGCAGGGTCGTGGCCCTCGGGGGGAAGATCGACGGGCAGGAGACCGCGCTCGAGGCGGCGGTGCGCGAGGTCACCGAGGAGAGCGGCATCGCGCTCGCGCCGGCGGAGGTGCGCGCGGCAGGGACGATCACCTGGCAGTTCCCCGCGCAGCCGGCCTGGAACATGGCGGCGTCCCTCTTCACGGCCGAGGCCGGCGACGCCACCGCCGTACCGTGCGAGGAGATCGAACCCCGCTGGTACGGCGTCGACGCGATCCCCTGGGAGCACATGTGGCAGGACGCCCCGCACTGGGTCCCTGCAGTGCTCGAGGGGCGGCCCCTCCACGCCCGGATCGTCATGGGCGCGGACAACGAGAGCGTCGCCGTCGCCGTCATCGACTGAGCGGCGACGGCCGGCTCAGCCGACGTGCCGTTCGTCCGGCCCGTTGTAGAGGCTCAGGGGGCGGATGAGCGAGTTCGACGCCGCCTGCTCCATGATGTGCGCGGTCCAGCCGGTGATGCGCGCGGCGATGAAGAGCGGGGTGAACATCTCGGTGTCGAAGCCCATCAGGTGGTACGTGGGTCCGGCGGGGTAGTCGAGGTTCGGCTTGATGCCCTTGGCCTCGTCCATGGCGGCCTCGAGGCCCGAGTAGAGCCCGAGGATCTCGCTGCGCCCGTAGTACCCGATCATGGCGTCGAGCGCGGACTTCATGGTCGGGACGCGGGAATCGCCGTTCTTGTAGACGCGGTGGCCGAACCCCATGACCTTCTTCTTCGCGGCCAGCGCCTCCTCCATCCACGCCTTCGCCCGGGCTGCGGCGTCCTCGGCGGACTCGTCCTCGCGGATGCCGATCTCCTCGAACGTGTGCATGACGGCCTCGTTCGCCCCGCCGTGCAGCGCGCCCTTGAGGGCGCCGATCGCGCCGGTCACGGCGGAGTGGAGGTCGGCCTGCGTGGAGGTGATGACCCTCGCGGTGAACGTCGACGCATTGAAGGAGTGCTCCGCGTACAGGACCATCGAGACGTCGAACGCGTGCACCACCTCGGGCGGGGCCTCCTCCCCGAAGGTCATCCACAGGAAGTTCGCCGAGTAGCCGAGGTCGTCCCGGGGCTCCACGCGGGCCTGCCCGCGGCGGCGGCGCTGGTCGTAGGCGACGACGGCGGGGAACACCGCGAACAGCGTGGAGGCCTTCTCCATGTTCGCCTCGACCGAGTTGTCGCCTGCCAGCGGATGGCATGCGCCGAGCACGGAGACGGCCGTCCGCGCGACGTCCATGGGGTGTGCCGTCAGTGGGAGCAGGTCGATCGCCGCGACCACCTGCTCGGGGAGGGCCCGGTGCGCGCGCTCGAAGGCGTCGGACCGCGCCCGCTCGTCCGGACCGGGCAGCTCGCCGTTCCACAGCAGATGAGCGACGTCCTCGACGTCGCGGTGCCCTGCGAGCTCCTGCACGGGGTACCCCCGGTAGAGGAGCGAGTTGGTGTCCGGGTTGACCTTCGAGATCGCGGTGGTGTCCACCACGACTCCCGCGAGCCCCTTGTGGATCTGTGGTTCTGTCACGCGTGGTCCTCCTGTGCGTCGGGTCGTGCGGATCCGGGACTTCCCGCCGGGCGGCCGTCGGGGACCTCGAAGTTGAAGACGGAGGAGTCGAAGCGGTTGTAGCCCTCGTAGTCCACCAGCTCGTAGAGCCGACTGCGCGTCTGCATCCCGCCCACGGCCGCCTCCTGCGTCCCCTGCGTCCTGATCGAGTCCAGCGTACGCTCGGCGGCGCCCATCGCACTGCGCAGCAGCGTCACGGGGTAGATCACCATGGTGACGCCCACCTCCTGCAGTTGCTCGACCGTGAAGAGCTCGCTCTTGCCGAACTCCGTCATGTTCGCCAGGATCGGCACGTCCACGGCGTCGCGGATGGCGCGGAACTCCTCGAGGCTCCGCATCGCCTCGGGGAAGATGGCGTCGGCACCCGCCTCGACGAGCGCCCGGGACCGATCCTGGGCCGCCTCGAGGGTGTCCGTCCCGCGGATGTCCGTGCGGGCCATGATGAGGAAGCCCGGGTCCCGGCGGGCGTCCGCCGCCGCCCGGATGCGCTTCACGGCGGTCTCGAGGTCGACGACGTTCTTGCCGTCGAGGTGGCCGCAGCGCTTCGGATTGAACTGGTCCTCGATGTGGCAGCCGGCGAGGCCCGCGTTCTCGAGTTCCTGCACGCTGCGGGCCACGTTCATCGGCTCGCCGAAGCCCGTGTCGGCGTCGACGATGCACGGCAGGTCCGTCATGCGGGCGATCTGCCCTGCGCGGTGCGCGACCTCCGTCAGCGTGGTGAGGCCGATGTCCGGCAGGCCGAGGTCGGCCGCGATGACCGCACCGGAGATGTAGACGCCGTCGAAGCCCTTGTCCGCGATGAGGCGGGCCGAGAGCGGGTTGAAGGCACCCGGGAACTGCTGGACGCGCCCGGAGGCGAGCCCGTCCCTGAGGTCGCGGCGCTTCTGCTCGGGGGTGATGCTCGAGTACAGCACGGCCGCCTCCTAGAGGAGTCCCTGCGGCGCGGCGGCCGCATCGATGACGCCCGGGCGGGCCAGGATGTTCAGCTGCCCCAGCGAGCCGGCCGGCAGGTCCGGCAACTGCTCGACGGCGGCGAGGAAACGGTCCAGTTCGGCGTCGTCGACGGTGCCCGCCGCGAGCATGCGCAGCTTGGCGATGTAGTCGGCGCGGGCGAACGGGCGGGCGCCGAGGGGGTGCGCGTCCGCCACGGCGATCTCGTCGGTGATGACGGTGCCGTCCGTGAGCGTGATCTCCACCCGCCCGCCGAAGGCCTTCTCCGCGATGTCGAGGGAGTGGTAGCGGCGCGTCCACTCGGGATCCTCGAGCGTGGTGACCCTGTGCCACAGGGCGACGGTGTCCGGCCGCGCGGCCCGCTCCGGGGCGTAGGAGTCCTCGTGGTGCCAGCGGCCGTCCTGCAGTGCGACGGTGAAGATGTAGGGGATCGAGTGGTCCAGCGTCTCCCGGGAGGCCGAGGGATCGTACTTCTGCGGATCGTTGGCGCCGGAGCCGATCACGAAGTGGGTGTGGTGGGACGTGTGGATGACGACGGAGGCGACGTTCGCGGGGTCCGTGGCCTCGGGGTGGGCGGCGTGGAGGCGCCGGGCGAGGTCGATCCATGCCTGGGCCTGGTACTCGGCGGAGTGCTCCTTCGTGTAGGTGTCGAGGATGGCGCGCTTCGGTTCGCCCGGCGCGGGGAGGGGCACCTCGTAGGCGGCGTCGGGTCCGTCGAGGAGCCAGGCGATCACGCCGTCCTCGCCCTCGTAGATGGGGGTGGGGGAGGTCTGCCCGCGCAGGGCGCGGTCGATGGACTCGACGGCCATCTTCCCGGCGAAGGCCGGTGCGTGCGCCTTCCACGTGGAAATCTCGCCCTTGCGGGACTGGCGGGTCGCCGTCGTCGTGTGCAGCGCCTGGCCGACGGCGTGGAAGACGACGTCGGCGTCGAGGCCGAGCAGCGTGCCGATGCCTGCCGCGGCGGAGGGGCCGAGATGCGCGACGTGGTCGATCTTGTGCTTGTGCAGGCAGATGGCCTTCACGAGGTCCACCTGGATCTCGTAGCCCGTGGTGATCGCCCGGACCAGGTCCCGGCCGGAGGCGCCGGTGTGCTGCGCGACGGCGAGGATGGGCGGAATGTTGTCACCCGGATGCGAGTAGTCAGCGGCCAGGAAGGTGTCGTGGTAGTCGAGTTCTCGGACGGCGACGCCGTTGGCCCACGCGGCCCACTCCGCCGAGACGGGGGAGTCGACGCCGAAGACGGCGCCGCCCGCGCCGTGCAGGGACACCGGATGGCTCAGCGCCTGGGCGCGGGCCGCGACGACGGGCGCGCGGTTGAGCGACGCGATGGCGACCGAGGCGTTGTCGATGATCCGGTTGACCACCATGTCGGTGACCTCGGCCGTGACCTCGACGGGATCGGTGGCGACCCCGGCGATCTTCCAGGCGAGCTGGTCCTCGCGGGGGAGGTTCTCCTCGCTGCGGTGGACGCGGACGGGATGGAGTTCGACCATGGTGTTCCTCTCGGTGCTGCAGGGCTGGTTCGGGCTGGTTCAGGGGCTGTTCGGGGGCGGGGCGAGCAGGTGGTGGAGGCTGGTGCGGAGATGCACGCGCATCGACGCCTCCGCCAGGTCGGCGTCGCCGATGCTCAGGGCGAGGGCGATCTGCTCGTGCTCGCGGGCCGAGGCCAGCAGGCGGGGCGGATGGTCCCGGGCAAGCCGCCGGACCCGGGCGAGGTGGGTGCGGATCGGTTTCTGGGCCTGCAGCAGATAGGTGTTCCCTGCCGCGACGTCGATCTGCTGGTCCAGCCGGCCGACGAGGGCGTAGTACGCGTCCTGGCCGCCGTCGTCGGCCCCGATGAGCTGCCCGGCGCGGGCGAACTCCCCGGCGAGCGCCGCGAAGACGGCGCTGTCGCCCCGCACGGCAGCGAGGCGGACGGCGGCGCATTCGAGGGGCAGACGGACGTCGAACAGATCGGCGACGGCCGCCAGGGAGATCGCGGAGACGACGACGCCGCGCCCGGCGTGCGGGCTGGCGAGGCCCTCCGCGACGAGCCGCGCGAGTGCCTCCCGCAGGGGAGTCCTCGAGACGCCCAGCCTCGCCGACTGCTCGACCTCCGCGAGCAGGTCTCCCGGGGCCAGACGCCACTCGACGATGTCCGAGCGCAGGAGGGTGTAGGCGCGATCGCTGGCCCGCATCCCTGTCTCCTCCCGCTCGGCCTGTTTCGCCGCCGCGCGGCGCAGTACCGCCTCCAATGTATGCAAGGAACGGTGCGTGTACAAGGATTCGCGGTTCAGGAATGGCAGAGGGGGGCTCTATGTATACATCGACCGATGGTGGATACTGGTCCTCACCAACCGCGCGCGACGAGGGGCGATCATGGCTGCAGAACACGATGCCGGACCCGGGGCCCTCCCCGGACAGGACTACCGACGGCTGCACGCGGAGAGCCTCGCGGACCCCGAACGGTTCTGGCTGGAGGCCGCGGCCGGGGTGGACTGGATGACCCCGCCCACGGCGGCCGTCGACGCCACGCACGCCCCGCTGTACCGGTGGTTCCCCGGGGCCTCCCTCAACACGAGCTACAACGCGCTCGACCGCCACGTCGACGCCGGCCGGGGCGACCAGACGGCCCTCGTCCACGACTCGGCGATGCTCGGCACGGTCCGCACCTCCACGTACGCCGAGCTCCGTGACGAGGTGGCCGTCTTCGCGGGCGTGCTGGCTCGCCTCGGCGTCGGCAAGGGGGACAGGGTGCTCGTCTACCTGCCCATGATCCCCGAGGCCGTCGTCGCCATGCTCGCCTGCGCCCGGATCGGCGCCGTCCACTCGGTGGTGTTCGGGGGCTTCGCCGCCGCTGAACTGGCCGCCCGCATCAGGGACGCCCGGCCGTCGGCGGTCGTGACGGCGGACGGCGGCATCGAACCCTCCCGACGCGTCGAATACCTTCCGGCGGTCCAGGAGGCGCTCGCGCTCGCCGACAGTACCGGGACGCCCGTCGTCGTGAAGGCCCGTGACGGGTTCGCCCACGGCGTCGCCGGATACCAGGAGCCCGGGACGCGCTGGCTCGACTGGGACGAGGCGGTTGCCGCCGCCGAGGCCGTCCCGCCCGTGGAGGTCGCGGCGACGGACCCGCTCTACATCCTCTACACCTCCGGCACCACGGGCTCCCCGAAGGGCGTGGTGCGCGACAACGGTGGGCACGCCGTCGCGCTCGCCTGGTCCATGCGGGCGATCTTCGGCGTGGGCCCGGGAGACACCATGCTGACGGCGTCCGACGTCGGCTGGGTGGTCGGGCACTCCTACATCGTCTACGGGCCGCTGCTGGCCGGCGCCACGACCGTCCTGTACGAGGGCAAACCCGTGGGCACGCCCGATGCCGGGGCTTTCGGCCGCCTCATCGAACAGCACCGCGTCAAGGCGCTGTTCACCGCGCCGACGGCGCTGCGGTCCGTCCGGCGCGCGGACCCGACGGCCGCGGCCGTCCGCGCCCACGATCTCTCCTCGCTGGAGACGCTCTTCTCGGCCGGGGAGCGGCTCGACACCGGGACCTCGGAGTGGGCCGGGGAGGTCCTGGGGGTGCCCGTCGTCGACAACTGGTGGCAGACCGAGACCGGGTGGCCCATCTGCGCGAATCCGCGCGGGCTGGGCGGGGTGCCGTTGAAGGCCGGCTCGCCGTCCCTGCCCTCGCCCGGCTTCGACGTCGTGATCCTCGATCCCGGCGGGTCCCCCGTGCCGGCCGGGACGGAGGGGAGCATCGCCCTGCGCCTCCCGCTCCCGCCCGGCACCCTCACGACCCTCTGGGGCAGCGACGACCGCTACCGGGGCGCCTACCTCAGCGACTTCGACGGCTTCTACACCAGCGGCGACTCCGGGTACCTGGACGAGGACGGCTACCTGTTCGTGATGGGCCGCACCGACGACGTCATCAACGTCGCGGGCCACCGGCTGTCCACGGGCGCGATCGAGCAGGTGATCGCCCAGCACCCCGCCGTGGCGGAATGCGCCGTGCTCGGGCTGCAGGACCCCGTGAAGGGACAGCGCGCGAGCGGCTACGTGGTCCTCAAGGCGGGCGTCACCCTCGACCCCGCGTCGCTCGAGGCCGAACTCGTGGCGATGGTCCGCCGCACCATCGGCCCGGTGGCCGACTTCCGGTCCGCCGTCGTCGTCGAGGCGTTGCCGAAGACGCGGTCCGGGAAGATCCTGCGCAAGACGATGCGGCAGATGGCGGCGGGCACCGCGTACGCCGTCCCGTCCACCATCGAGGACCCCGCGGTACTCGAGGCGCTCGAGCCCCTGCTGCGCCCGCTGCCGGACGCCTGACCCGCCTGACCCGCCCCGGCCCGCGGGGGAGCTAGCGCTCCGGCGGGGTCCGGGCCCACGTGTACTCGAACTCGGGGCGCCCACGGGTGCCGTAGCGCGGCGTCCTGAGGACCGACTTCCGGTCTGCGAGGTACTCGAGGTACCGCCGGGCCGTGACGCGGGACATGGAGAGGGCCTCCGACACCTCCACGGCCGAGGTGGGTTCGTGCAGCTGCTTCAGGATGCCGGAGACGGCGCGCAGGGTCTCCGCGGAGAGGCCCTTCGGGAGTGCTGCGGCGGTTGCGGGCCGGAGGGACGCGAAGGCCTGGTCCACCTCCTCCTGCGTGGTGGCGGAGGCCTGCTCCACGAGGTTCCGCCGGAAGTCCCGGTAGGCGTCGAGCTTCTCCCGGAACGCGGAGAACGTGAACGGCTTGATGAGGTACTGGACGATCCCGGAGGAGATGGCCGACCGCACCACCTGCAGGTCCCGCACGGCGGTGATCGCGATGATGTCCACCGGGAGGCCGAGGCCGCGGAGCCGACGGATGATGTCCAGCCCGTGCGCGTCGGGGAGGTTCATGTCCAGCAGGATGAGGTCGACGGCGGCCCCGCCGCGCCCGGGCTCCTCGCCCGACAGCCTGAGGAAGGCCGCGAGCTCCGCCCCGCTCCGGGCGATGCCCGCGAGGTCGAACCCCTCGAGGCGCCGCACGTACTCGGCGTGCGCATCAGCCGCGATGGGATCGTCCTCCACGACGAGGACCCGGATGGTGCTCATGCGCGGCCCCCGCCGTCGGCCCGCGCGGACGCGAGGGGCAGCCGGACGGTGAACCGCGCCCCGCCGTCGTCGGTGTCCGCCACCTCGACCGACCCGGCGAAGCGGCGGACCGCCTGGCGGACGAGGGCCAGGCCGATGCCGCGCCCCGCGGGGATCCCGCCCCCCGGCTCCTGCGGTGGTTTCGTGCTGTAGCCGAAGTCGAAGATCCTCACCTTCTCGGAGTCCGGCAGGCCGTTGCCGTTGTCCTCCACGGCGATCTCCAGTGCGGAGGCGCCGTCGCGGTCGACCGCGCGCCGGACCGTGAGCCGGACGCGGGGTTCCTCGGACCGGGCGGCCTCGTCGAACGCGTTGTCGAGGAGATTCCCGATGATGGTCACGAGGTCCACGGGATCGAGGGAGCCCGCCTGGGCGTCGGCGGCGATGTCGGCGGTGAGCTCGATCCCGCGTTCGTTGGCCTGGGCGGCCTTGCCGACGAGGAGGGCCGCGACGAACGGCTCGTCGACGGCCCGCACCACCTCGTCCGTGAGTCGCTGCGACTGCTGCAGGTCCCTGGTCGCGAAGTCCACGGCCTCGGCGTCCCTGCCGAGTTCCACCAGCGAGACGATGGTGTGCAGGCGGTTGGCGTGCTCGTGCGTCTGCGAGCGCAGGGCGTCCGTCAGGGTCCGCATGGTCTCGACCTGCCCGGTGAGGTCCTGGATCTCGGTGTGGTCGCGCAGCGTGGTGACGGTGCCGAGGGCGCCCTGGGCGGCGCGGCCCGGGGGAGCGGGCGGCACGGCAGGCTCCTGGTTGACCACCAGGACCCGCGTGTCGGTGACGTGGACCTCGTCCAGGGCGCGCCGGCCGGAGGCGAGCAGGTCGCGCAGCGACGGCGGGACCGCGAGGTGCGACGCCAGGACGGGTTCCTGCGAGCCGTCGAGCCCGAGGAGCCGGGCCGCCTGGTCGTTGTACAGCACCAGGCGCCCCGCCGCGTCGGTCAGGAGGAGCCCCTCCCGCACCGAATGCAGCACGGAGTCGTAGAACACGAACGTGCGCGACAGTTCGGCCGGTCCCATGCCGAGGGTCGCGTCGCGGAGGCGCCGGCTGAGCAGGAACGAGCCGAGGGCTCCCGGTGCCAGCGCGCCCAGGGCGATGACGGCGACGAGCGGGAGCTGCGCGTTCCGCGCGATGGCGGCACGGTCCACGGTGATGCCCGAGGCGACCATGGCGCGCACCGTCCCGCCGTCGTCCACGACGGGGACGATCGCGCGGATGGAGGGGCCGAGGGTCCCGGCGTAGATCTCGGAATGCGTGTTCCCGGCCAGGGCCTCGGTCACGGACCCGATGTAGGGCCTGCCGATCTCCTCCGGGTTGCGGTGGGTGAAGCGCGTGCGGTCCGTCGCCATGATCGTGATGAAATCGACGCCCAGGCGGTCCATCACCTCCACCGCGTAGGGCTGCAGCGTCGCCGAGGGGTCCGGCCCCTGCACGGCGTCGAGGACGGCGGGCTCGAGGGCGATCGAGGTGGAGACGGCGACCATCCGCTCGGCGGCGGCGTCGTTCACGCCGCGCGCGGCGTCGAGGTACAGGATCACGGACAGGGATGCGGAGAGGACCACGATGAAGACGAGCTGCGCCAGGAAGAACTGACCCGCGAGGCTCCACCGACTCACGCCGCGATCCCGCTCCTTCCGAATGCTGCCGGCACCGCCGGATGGTCCGACGGCCCGCGCAGCCATGACCAGTATGAACACAATCGTGATCCGGGTCACTCACGCAGGCACGATAGGGGGGAACGACTCAACACTACGCTTCCTGGCCAGACCCCCGCGGACGAAGAAGGACCTTCCCCGCCGGCGCCGGCGGGCGGCCGACACCAAGGGAGAACAGCATGGCTATGGCGCCAGCGCGGTCCGACAGCGGACCAGCACGACCCCGCAAGCGGGTCGACAAGACCCACTTCCTCTACATCGCCGTCATCGCGGCGGTGATCCTCGGCGCGATCCTCGGCCTCGCCGCCCCCGAGTTCGCCAAGGCCCTCAAGCCCCTCGGCACCGGGTTCATCAACCTCATCAAGATGATGATCGCCCCGATCATCTTCTGCACCATCGTGCTGGGGGTCGGCTCGATCGCCAAGGCTGCGACCGTCGGCAAGGTGGGCGGCCTGGCGCTCGGCTACTTCATGCTCATGTCGACGTTCGCGCTCGCGATCGGGCTCGTCGTCGGCAACCTCATCCAGCCCGGCGAGGGCCTGGACATCTCGTCGTCCACCTACGAGCTCCCCGCCACGGCCGAGGGCGCACCCGAGGGCACCGTCGGCTTCCTGCTGAGCATCATCCCGGTCACGCTGCTCTCCGCGCTCACCGGCCCCAGCATCCTGCAGACGCTGTTCGTCGCGCTGCTCGTCGGCTTCGCGCTGCAGAAGATGGGCACGGCCGGCAAGCCGATCCTCCGGGGCATCGGGCACATCCAGGCCCTGGTCTTCCGCATCCTCGTCATGATCATGTGGCTCGCGCCGATCGGTGCCTTCGGCGCCATCGCCGCCGTCGTCGGCGAGACCGGCGTGCAGGCGATCATCAGCATGGCCACCCTCATGGTCGCGTTCTACATCACCTGCATCCTGTTCATCGTGATCATCCTGGGCGGACTGCTGAAGATCGTCACCGGCGTCAGCATCTTCAAGCTGATGAAGTACCTGGGCCGCGAATACCTGCTGATCTTCAGCACCTCCTCCTCCGAGGCGGCCCTGCCCCGCCTGATCGCGAAGATGGAGCACCTCGGCGTCTCCAAGCCCGTCGTCGGCGTCACCGTCCCCACCGGGTACTCCTTCAACCTCGACGGCACCGCCATCTACCTCACGATGGCCTCCCTGTTCGTCGCCGAGGCGCTCGGAACGCCTCTGGCCCTCGGCGAGCAGATCTCCCTGCTCGTCTTCATGATCATCGCCTCCAAGGGCGCGGCGGGCGTCACCGGTGCGGGCCTGGCCACCCTCGCCGGCGGCCTGCAGTCCCACCGCCCCGACCTGGTCGACGGCGTCGGCCTGATCGTCGGTATCGACCGCTTCATGTCCGAGGCCCGTGCGCTGACCAACTTCACCGGCAACGCCGTCGCGACCGTCCTCATCGGCACGTGGACCAGGGAGATCGACCGCGCGCGGGTGGACGAGGTCCTCGAGGGCCGCGAGCCCTTCGACGAGGCGACCATGAGCACCGACCACCGCTTCGACAACGACGACGCCGCGAATGAGGACGGCATCGAGGAGAGCGCGGCACTGAAGACCGACGCCGCCGTGGCAGCACCCCCCACGCGCTGACCGTCGGCGGGGGATCCTCCGCCCGGGCACGACGGCGGCGGACCGGGCACTCCCGGTCCGCCGCCGTCGTCGTTCCCGGTGCAGGACGCCGCCCGGCGCGAAGCTTCGACCTCAGGTTGAGGATCAAGGCTCGTCGCCCCCCGGCATCGAACTTCACGGCGGCCGCCCTCGGCGTTGTACCGTTGACCTAGAGAAAGCGGCCCCCGGGCGAGCACGGGCCGGCCTGCACCGACATTGATGGAAGCGTGGAGACATACGTGAGTAGCGACCAGGGTTCAGCGACCCTGCCCAGCGCAGCGGACACGGAACTGGGCCCCACCGGCCGCCCCGTGACGGAGTTCCCGGAGCCGAGGGTCCTCGATTCGCACGGTCCCGCGCGAGTCATCGCGATGGTGAACCAGAAGGGCGGCGTCGGCAAGACGACGTCCACCATCAACCTCGGCGCCGCACTCGCCGAGGCGGGTCGCAAGGTCCTCCTGGTCGACTTCGACCCGCAGGGCGCGCTGTCCGCCGGCCTCGGCACCAACCCGCACGAGCTCGACGTCACGGTGTACAACGTGCTCATGGACCGCAAGGTCTCCATCCAGGACGCCATCCAGCACACCGCGATCGAGAACATCGACCTGCTGCCGGCGAACATCGACCTCTCCGCCGCGGAGGTGCAACTGGTCAACGAGGTGGCGCGCGAGCAGGTCCTCGACCGTGCGCTGCGGAAGGTCTCGGACGACTACGACGTCATCCTCATCGACTGCCAGCCCTCCCTGGGGCTGCTCACGGTGAACGCACTCACCGCCGCGCACGGCGTCATCATCCCGCTGATCTGCGAGTTCTTCGCGCTGCGCGCGGTGGCCCTGCTGGTCGAGACCATCGAAAAGGTGCAGGACCGCCTGAACCCGCGGCTGCAGATCGACGGCGTGCTCGCGACCATGTACGACGCCCGCACGCTCCACAGCCGGGAGGTCATCGCGCGCCTCGTCGAGGCGTTCGGCGACAAGGTCTTCGAGACCGTCATCAAGCGCACCATCAAGTTCGCGGACGCGACCGTGGCGGCCGAGCCCATCACGTCCTACGCCGCCAACCACTCCGGCGCGGACGCCTACCGCAGCCTCGCCAGGGAACTCATCAGCAGGGGCGGAGCGCCCTAGTGCACGCACACCCCGGCCCCTCCCGGTCCCGCTAGGGTGCCGGGCGTGGCGGTCGCGCCCGTGACCGACCGGTCGGCGGAGCCCGCGGCCCGGCAGGTCTTCGAGGTGCAGCTGACCAACTTCAGCGGGCCCTTCGACCTGCTCCTGAATCTCATCTCCCGGCGGGAACTCGACATCACCGAGATCGCCCTGGCCCAGGTGACGGACGAGTTCATCGCGCACATCCGTCGCATCCAGGCGGCCGAGGGCGAATGGAAGCTCGACGAGGCGAGCGGATTCCTGGTCGTCGCGGCGACCCTCCTGGACCTGAAGGCGGCCCGCCTGCTGCCGGCCGGCGCCGTCGAGGACGAGGAGGACGTCGCGCTGCTCGAGGCCCGGGACCTGCTGTTCGCCCGGCTCCTGCAGTATCGCGCCTTCAAGGAGATGGCCCGGCAGCTCGCAGCGCGCCTGGAGGAGGAGGACACCCGCCACCCGCGCGAGGCGCCACTCGAGCCCGAATTCACGCGTCTCCTCCCCGAACTCGTCTGGCGGCACTCTCCCGAGGAGTTCGCGGCCCTCGCAGCCCGGGTACTCACGCCCCGCCAGGAGCAGCCGGCGGAGGTCGGTATCGCCCACCTGCATGCGCCTGTCGTCAGCATGCAGGACCAGGTACTGATCCTGCGGCACCTCCTGCGCGGCCGGGGAGCGTTGCCCTTCCGGCGCCTCACGGAGGACACCGGCTCCCGGCTGGTGATCGTGGTGAGGTTTCTCGCCCTGCTGGAGCTGTTCCGGGACGGCGCCGTCTCCTTCGAGCAGGCCGCCCCCCTGTCCGAACTCCTGGTGCGGTGGAGCGCCGAGGACGAGTGGGGCACGCCCGACGCTCTGACGGGCGAGGACGCGGGAGAGGACGACGGAGGCCGGCATGCCTGAGGGGACCGTCCCGGACGGGCAGGACGTCCCCGTCGAGGAGCTGCCCGGCGGGCTGCGTGCCGCGGTGGAGGCGATCCTCATGGTCGCGGACCGTCCGGTCACCGACGAGCAGGTCGCCGCGGTGCTCGACCGGCCCGTCGGACAGGTGCACGCGGTGCTCGTGGACCTGCAGCGGGAGTACGACGGCTATACTGGGACAGGCTCCCAGTGCGCCGACCATTCCGTGCCGCGTGGTTTCGAACTCAGGAACATCGCCGGCGGGTGGCGCATCTTCTCGCGGAAGCACTTCGCGTCCGTCGTCGCAGACTTCGTGCTCGACGGCCAGTCAGCCCGGCTGTCCCAGGCGGCGCTCGAGACCCTGGCGGTCATCGCGTACCGCCAACCCGTGTCGCGTGCCCGGGTGTCCGCGATTCGGGGTGTCAATGTCGATTCGGTGGTTCGCACGCTGCTCCAGCGCGGACTGGTTGTCGAGCTCGAGACCGATCCGGAGACCGGTGCCGTCCTTTATGGGACCACCACCCTCTTTCTGGAAAGATTGGGGCTGGGCGGCGTCGACGAACTGCCCCGGATCGCTCCCCATCTGCCGGGCCTCGAGAGCCTTGGGGAGTATGACGAAACGACGTACTGAGCACGACCGACGAGAAGGACTTTCTACATGACACAGCAGCCAGGATCCGGTTCCGGACGCAATACGCCGCGCCGCGGCGGATCGGCCGGGCGCTCCTCGGACGCTGCCCGTACCAGGAAGTCAGCTCCCCGCTCCGGATCGGCGCAGGGCGGTCGCTCCGGCGAGGGGCGTCCCTTCCAGGAGCGCTCCGATCGCGCCGGACGTCCCGGTGAGGGCCGCTCCTTCCGGGACGACGCCCGTTCCTCCGAGGGACGCCCTTCCGCTTCCGGCGATCGTCGCGAGGGTCGTCCCTCCGCAGCACGATCCTCCGCAGCACGGTCCACCGAGGGACGCCCCTCCGGCACGGGCGATCGCCGCGAGTCGGCCGATGGGCGTGCCCGCTCGGCGTCCGGCCGTCCCTCCGCGGGGACCCCCTCGAGCCGCTTCGGGGCGAAGGCGGGAGGGCGCACCGGCGGCAAGCCCGGCCGCCCGGGTGCCGCGACCGGCGCACGCGGCGAGCAGAAGGGCGCCGCGCGCCAGAAGCCGGCCGGGGCGAAGCCGTTCGGGCGCGAGCGGTTCGGCGAGAACCTGGGCCCCGTGCGCGTGGCGAAGCCGAAGCGCGCGAGCCGTCCCGCGGACGAGATCGACGTGCACAACCCCGAGGGCGTCCGCCTGCAGAAGGTCATGGCCCTCGCCGGCGTCGCCTCGCGCCGTGTGTGCGAGGAGATGATCCTCGACGGGCGCGTGGAGGTGGACGGCACCGTCGTCACCGAGCTCGGCGTCCGCGTGGACCCCGCGCAGGTCGCCATCCACGTGGACGGCATGCGCCTGCAACTCGACGAGAACCTCAAGTACTACGTCTTCAACAAGCCCCGCGGCGTCGTCTCCACCATGGAGGACCCCGAGGGCCGTCCGTGCATCAGCGACTTCCTCAAGAACAAGAACAAGAACGAGCGGCTCTTCCACGTGGGCCGCCTCGACGCGGAGACCGAGGGGCTGCTCCTGCTCACCAACGACGGCGAACTCACCAACCGTCTGACCCACCCCTCCTACGAGGTCCCCAAGACATACCTCGTGCAGGTCCGCGGCCCCATGGCCCAGGGCATCGGTGCGCAGATGAAGGAGGGCATCGAACTCGAGGACGGCCTTGCGAAGGTCGACTCCTTCAAGCTCGTCGACTCGACGCCCGGCCACATCCTCGTCGAGGTCGTGCTCCACTCGGGCCGCAACCGCGTGGTCCGCAGGCTCTTCGACGCCGTCGGGCACCCCGTGGAGCGCCTCGTCCGCACCCAGCTCGGCCCCATCCGCGTCGGTGACCAGCGCCAGGGCAGCATCCGCGTGCTCGGACGCCAGGAGGTCGGGCACCTGCTGGCATCGGTGGGCCTCTAGCCGATGACCACGCGCACGGAGCAGGGGACGCACCTCGCCGGACCGGTCCTCGTCATCGGGGCCGGCCTGCTGGGTGCCAGTATCGGGCTGGGCCTGCGGGCCCGCGGGCTCGACGTCGTCCTGTCCGACAGCTCTCCCTCCACGGAGGCCGTCGCGCGTGACATCGGCGCCGGCCGGCTCCTCGCGGACGCGCAGGGTGCGGGGGAGCGGCTGGCGCCGGAACTCGTCGTCGTCGCGACTCCTCCCGACGTCACCGCGCGGGTCGTGGCCGCCGCGCTCCGGGACTACCCCGACGCCGTCGTCGTCGACATCTGCAGCGTGAAGGAAGCTATCCTCCGCGAGCTCGAGGCGACCCCGGGAGCCTCCGCGCACCTGTCCCGCTACGTCGGCACGCACCCGATGGCCGGTCGGGAGACCTCCGGGCCCGTCGCGGCCCGCGCGGAGCTGTTCACCGGGGCGCCCTGGGTCCTCTGCGGTGCCCCCGCTTCCGCCGAGGCCGTCCTGTGCGCCGAGCGGCTCGCCGTCGACCTCGGGGCCGTGCCCGCCCGCATGTCCGCCGAGGAACACGACCAGGCCGTGGCGCTCATCTCCCACCTGCCGCAGGTGGTGTCCTCGCTCGTGGCGAGCAGGCTGCAGGACTCACCCGTGCAGGCGCTCTCGCTCGCCGGCAACGGGCTGCGGGACGTGACGCGCATCGCGGCGAGCGACCCGCGCCTGTGGGTCCAGATCCTCGCGGCCAACGCAGGCCGCCTCGTGGAGATCCTGTACGGCGTGCGCGAGGACCTGGACCGACTGATCACCACCCTCGAGGACCCGACGCGCGGCGGGGCGCGCCTCGACATGGCCCAGCTGATGTCCGAGGGGAACGCCGGCCAGGCGCGCGTGCCCGGCAAGCACGGCACCCCGCCGAACTCCTTCGCGCGCCTGACCGTGCTCGTCGACGACGTGCCCGGGCAGATCGCGAAACTCCTGACGGAGATCGGGCACACCGGCATCAACGTCGAGGACTTCCGCCTCGAACACTCTCCCGGACGCCAGGTCGGCCTCGCCGAACTGTCGGTCATCCCGGGCAAACGACAAGAACTGACGGAGTCCCTGACGCAGCGGGGCTGGAAGGTAGTGCAGTGACGCAGGTTTCAGCAGTCCCGGCGCAGACGTCCCCGGCCGCCGACGCCGCGGGTGACCCCGCGCGGTCGGGCCCCTCCTCGGGCTTCCGGCTCGGCAAATCCCTGGTCGTCGCGATCGACGGACCCTCCGGCTCCGGCAAGTCCAGCGTCAGCCGCGAAGTGGCCCGGCGGCTTCGGGCCGCGTACCTCGACACGGGCGCGATGTACCGGGCGGTCACGCTCCACTGCGTCGCCCAGGGGATCGACCTCGAGGACAGCGCAGCGGTCGAGGCGGCGGCGCGGGAGATCGAGCTGTTCATCAGCACCAGCCCGGACCGCGAGTCGGTGACCATCGCGGGCGACGACGTCACGGCCGCCATCCGCGAACCCGAGGTCTCCTCCGCGGTGAGCGCCGTCGCCACGACGATGGGCGCCCGGGCCGAGCTCATCCGGCGCCAGCGCGCGCTGATCGCCGGCGCCGGCCACCGCATCGTCGCCGAAGGGCGCGACATCACCACCGTCGTCGCCCCCGACGCCGAGGTGCGCATCCTCCTCACCGCGAGCGAGGAGGCCCGCCTGCGCCGCCGCGGGGACCAGCTCGGCGGCACGCAGTCGGACGCCCAGCTGAAGCGGCAGGTCACCGAGCGGGACGCCCGCGACTCGACCGTCGTCAATTTCCGGCAGGCAGCGGACGGGGTCGTCACCCTGGACTCCTCCGATCTCGACTTCGAGCAGACCGTCTCCGCGGTCCTCGGCATCGTGCGCACCGTGGCGCACTGACCGTCCCACCCGGGACACCACCGCAGCATCCCGGGCGCGAGCCCACCAGGATCGCCGTCGGGAGACGGCG
Organism: Arthrobacter arabinosi; assembly: GCF_054511115.1. Taxonomy (NCBI): domain Bacteria; kingdom Bacillati; phylum Actinomycetota; class Actinomycetes; order Micrococcales; family Micrococcaceae; genus Arthrobacter; species Arthrobacter arabinosi. The sequence goes on along the minus strand of NZ_JBTNDF010000001.1, from coordinate 873,979 downwards.
AACACCAACCGAAGGACATACCAGATGAGCGAGAACCTTTCGCCGGACGAGCAGGGCCCCGGAGCCGACGAGGACTACGAGCCGAGCGGCGAGGACCAGGTCGGCGCGCTGCTCGACAGCCTCGACGACGCCGAGGCCGAGCAGCGCGCCGCCTCCCTCCGCGCGGGCCTCGAGGACTACGAGCTCGACGACGAGGACGCGGCGCTCCTCGCCCGCGGCCACGAGGACTTCGACGACGAGGCGGAAGGCCGGATGAACCCGGTGCTCGCCATCGTCGGCCGCCCCAACGTCGGCAAGTCCACGCTGGTCAACCGCATCCTCGGCCGCCGCGAGGCCGTCGTCGAGGACACGCCCGGCGTGACCCGCGACCGCGTCTCCTACCCGGCCCAGTGGTCCGGACGGAACTTCACCCTCGTGGACACGGGCGGCTGGGAGCAGGACGCCAAGGGCATCGCCGCGCGCGTCGCGGACCAGGCGGAGATCGCCGTGGACATGGCGGACGCCGTCCTGTTCGTCGTCGACGCCACCGTCGGCGCCACCGCGACCGACGAGGCCGTGGTGCGCATGCTGCGCCGCAAGAACCGGCCCGTCATCCTCGTGGCCAACAAGGTGGACGACATCCAGAACGAGGCCGACGCCTCCGTGCTGTGGGGGCTCGGTTTCGGCCAGCCCTGGCCGGTGTCCGCACTGCACGGCCGGGGCACCGCCGACATGCTCGACCACATCAACACGATCCTCCCCGAGTTCTCCGAGCACGGTGGCATCGAGCGCTCCGGCGGCCCCCGCCGTATCGCGCTGATCGGCCGGCCGAACGTGGGCAAGTCCTCGCTGCTGAACAAGCTCGCGGGCACCGACCGCGTCGTCGTCGACCCGCTCGCCGGGACCACGCGCGACCCCGTCGACGAGATGATCGAGCTCGGCGGGCGCACCTGGCGGTTCGTCGACACCGCGGGCATCCGCCGCCGCGTCCACATGCAGCAGGGCGCCGACTTCTACGCGTCCCTGCGCACCCAGTCCGCGCTGGAGAAGGCGGAGGTCGCCGTCGTGCTCCTCGCCGTCGACGAGGTGCTCAGCGAGCAGGACGTCCGCATCCTGAACCTGGCCATCGAATCCGGCCGGGCGATCGTCCTGGCCTTCAACAAGTGGGACCTGCTCGACGACGAACGCCGCCGCTACCTCGAGCGTGAGATCGACCAGGACCTGGCCCACGTGGACTGGGCCCCGCGCGTGAACATCTCGGCGCTCACCGGCTGGCACAAGGACCGCCTCGTGCCCGCCCTCGACGTCGCGCTCGAGTCCTGGGACCGCCGCATCCCGACGGGCCGCCTCAACGCGTTCCTCGGGGAACTCGTGGCAGCCCACCCGCACCCCGTGCGCGGCGGCAAGCAGCCCCGCATCCTCTTCGGGACCCAGGCCTCGAGCCGGCCGCCGAAGTTCGTCCTGTTCACCACCGGCTTCCTCGATCCGGGCTACCGGCGCTTCATCACGCGCCGGCTGCGCGAGACGTTCGGCTTCGAGGGCACGCCCATCGAGGTCAGCATGCGCGTCCGGGAGAAGCGCAGCCGCAAGCGCTGACCCGTGCCGGCGTGCTGATCCGCTCCGGACATGCTGTATTGTTGTCCGAGTGGTTTGGCCTGCTGGACAGGCCGTTCGGGATGTGGCGCAGCTTGGTAGCGCACTTGACTGGGGGTCAAGGGGTCGCAGGTTCAAATCCTGTCATCCCGACCATGAGATGTCCTCGGGCATCGGCCGCGGAACGCCTTCCTTCGGGAGGGCGTTTCGTGTTTCCCGGGCCGGGGGACTCTCGGCCCTAGGCACGCCACGCCGCGGGGACGAGCATCGACGCATGACCGGTGACTCCTCCTCCGCCGTCGACGGCCACGCCCGACGGCATCCCTCACCCGCCCGTACCGCCGCCCCGAGGGCGCGCCGACGGCCGGGCCCCGGCCTCCTGCCGGACAGCACGGGAACTTCGGGGACCACGGCCCCGCTGCGGACGGGGGCTGCGTACGGCCTGTCCGCCGCATTGGGCGGAGTCACGCTGATCGCCGCCGCCGGGTCCTTCGTCCTTCCCGGCGTGCTGGGCGGCCCGGCCGTGTCACAGGGCAACCTCCGCGGGACCGCGTTGGTGCTGATGGCCGTCGCCCTCCCGCTGCTCGTCGCTTCGATGGCCTTCGCGGCGAGGAACTCCGCCCGGGCCCTCGTGGTGTGGCTCGGAACGGTGGCCTACATCATCTACCAGGCCGTGCTGTTCCTGTTCGGAACGCCCTTCAACAGCCTGTTCCTCGCCTACGTGGCGATGCTGTCGCTCGCCCTCTGGTCCGCAGGATCCCTGCTGCGGCAGATCGATCTGGCGGCGTTCGACGCACGCTTCGACGAGCGCCTGCCCGCACGAATCATCGCAGGGTACGCGGTCGTCATCGCCGTCCTCAATGCCCTGGTGTGGCTGCGGACGATCGTGCCCGCGATGCTCGACGATCCCCCGTCCGCGTTCCTGGAGGGATCGGGCATGACGACGAACCCGGTCTTCGTCCAGGACCTCGCCGGGTGGCTCCCGCTGCTCGTGGTCTCCTCGTGGTGGCTGTGGAAGGGCCGCCCGCAGGGCCGCCTCGTCGTCGGCGCGCTGCTGGTCATGCTGGTGGTCGAGGGCGTCGGCGTGGCCACGGACCAGTGGTTCGGGGCCCTCGCGGACCCCGGCACGCCGTTCGCGTCGATGGCGGCGGTCCCCCTCTTCGCGGGCCTCGCCGTCCTCGGCATGGTGCCGCTCGTCGCCTACTTCCGGCACCTCGATGCGGGACACGCGGAGGAGCCCGGTTCCCCGCGGCACGCACGACCGCGCCCGCGGGACGCATGACCACGCGCCCGGGGCCGCGGCTCGCGCCGGTCGACGAGGCCAACCTCGTCCTCGACCACGCCGGCCAGGTGAACGTGTTCCTCGTCACGGGTCTGTTCGCCGCGGGCGGGTTCGTGCGTCCCGATGACGTCCCCGACCTCGGCGTGGTGCGCGCCGCCGTGCGGGAACGGCTCGCCGCGGTGCCCCAACTCTGCCGGCTCCCGGTGCGGGACGGCCGCCGGCACCGGTGGGCGGAGGTGCTGCCGGACCTCGACCATCACGTCCGCCTCGTGGACGCCGTGGCAGGACGGGCCGGCCTGGAACGCCTGTGCGGGGAGCTGATGACGACGCCCCTGCCCCGGGATCTGCCGCCGTGGGAGCTGCTGCTGGTCCCGGGTGCCGGCCCCGTGGGCATGGGGCTGGTGCTGCGCATCCACCACGTGCTGGCCGACGGCCTGGGCGCGGTCGCCGTGGTGCAGCAGCTCTTCGACCCGGACGGAGCATCCACGCCGCCCGCCGCATCGCGTCCGGTCACCGCACCACGCCCACGGCGGACGCTGCGCAGTGCCCTCGCCGGGCGCGCCGAGGGCTGGCGCCGCATCCGGCTGACCCTCCGCGGCGGGGAGGTAGGGTCCACCCTGCTCCTGGGCGAGCGGAGCCCCCGCCGCGGCGTCGCCTTCCTCGACGCCGACCTCGGAGCCCTGCAGGCGCACGCGCGACCCGTCGGTGCCACCGTGAACGACACCCTCCTCTCCGCCGCGGCGGCCGGCTATCGGGCGGCGCTCGCGCAGGCCGGCGAGGAGATCCCCGCCGGCCTGCCGGTGTCGGTCCCCGTGGCACTGCAGCGCCGCGGCCCGTCGGCCAACCACGTCGGAGTGATGCTGGTGCGGCTGCCGCTCGGCGAGCCCGATCCCGAGGAGCGACTGCGACGCATCGCGGCGCAGACCCGCACGGGGAAGGTGAAGGCCCGGGAGCAGGGCACGCTCGAACTCATGCGCGGCCCCGTGGGCGCGCGGGTCATGGACCGCGCCGCGCGCAACCAGCATCTGGTGGCCGGTTTCGTGACCGACGTCCCCGGGCCACCCGGGACCCTCCGGCTCGCGGGGGCACCGCTGACCGCCGTCTGGCCCGTCGCGGTGCTCGCCGCGAACGTCCGGCTCGGGGTCGCCGCGGTCTCCTACAGCGGCCACCTGCGCTGCGGCGTGCACTTCGACGCGGCGACCGTGCCGGGGGCGGAGTTCGCGGACGGCATGCGGGAGGAACTCGCGCGCCTTGCAGGGCCTCCCAGCTGATCGTCGGGCCGCGGAGCCGAGCCGCCGACGGGCGCGGTCAGGCCTGTCGGGAGGCCACCGGAACCAGCGTCAGCGCCCAGGCGCGGGCGCGTTCCTGCTCTCCCTGCACGAGGTGGCTGTCGGAATCGACGAGGAAGTCCTCGCGTGCGGCGAGCGGAAGATTCCGCCGGTGGAGCCGTCGCCGGATCGCGGCCGTGGCATCGCCGGCGAAGATGCGGGGGAAGTCCGCCCGCGTCGAGAACGCAGCGAAGCGGGGCTCCGGCGGGGACACGGTCACGCGCTCCAGCCATTCCCGCATCCCCGGGCGCATGGCACCCGCCTCGAGTGTCAGATCCCGGTCGCCGTCATCGGCCCAGGAGGCGGCTTCCTTCCGCGACGACGCCTGGGGGAGGGTGTGCGCGTGGGTGGGGGCGCCGACGACGACGAGGTCGTAACCGGACACCTGCGCCGGAGCCTCGGCCGCCGTCGCCACCGTGACCGCGGAGCCGGATGACCGCAGGGCCTCCGCGACGGCCTCGGCGATCATCCGGGTGTTACCGAACATCGATTCGTACACGACCAGTGTGTTCATCTGCCGTCCCTTTCGTCGGTCTGCGCAGAGAAGTCTCCACCGGCCGCACGGAGCCCGGAAGGGTCCAACGTCCCGCCGCACCGGCACTCCGTGCGGGAGGAGGTGCACTGCCGTCCCGCACCCGTCGTGCCCGGTGAGAGGCGCGTCACGGCGTCGCGCGTTATGCCTATACTCGACCAGTACTTGTCCCGGGCGGCGCCTCGGCCGCCGCCGGTGCACCTCGCGTCCGAAAGGCAACCATGAGCAACATCCCAGACGGCCTCTACTACACCGCGGAGCACGAGTGGGTGAGTGAGCCGGCCGTCGACGGCACGGTCCGCGTGGGCATCACCGACTTCGCGCAGGACGCGCTCGGTGACGTCGTGTACGTGCAGATGCCCGAGGCCGGGACCGGCGTCACCGGCGCGGACGTCGTCGGCGAGGTCGAGTCCACCAAGAGCGTCAGCGACATCTACGCGCCGGTCACCGGGGAGGTCGTGGCCCGCAACGAGGCGCTCGACGACGATCCCTCCCTGATCAACTCCGACCCCTACGGCGAGGGCTGGCTGCTGGAGATCAAGGTCGCGGACCCCGCGGTCGTCCAGGATCTGCTGAGTTCGGCCGACTACTCCCAGCAGGTAGGCTAGATCTACCCCGCAGAGGCAGGGACGGCAGGGTCGGCGCCACGCCTCCCTGACGTGCAGTAGGTGGAGGAAAGACCATGGTGCCCCACGTGAATCCAGCCGGAAACGGAGAAGAGCCGAACATGACGTCTCCCGAGACAACGAGCATCGCCCTGCCCCCGCAGGCCGCGGAGATCGAGCTGGAACGTCACCTGACGCGTGAGGAGCAGGGCTCCGTCGCCGCGCTCCCCGCAGGGTCGGCGCTGCTGATCGCGCACTCCGGGCCGAACGCCGGCGCACGCTTCCTCCTCGACGAGGACGTCACGAAGGCCGGCCGCCACCCGAACGCCGACATCTTCCTCGACGACGTGACGGTCTCCCGCCAGCACGCGGAGTTCCGCCGCTCCGAGAACGGCTTCATGGTCGTCGACACGCGGAGCCTCAACGGCACGTACGTCAACAACGACCGCGTGGACAGCATCGTCCTCCGCAACGGCAACGAGGTGCAGATCGGCAAGTTCCGCCTGACGTTCTACGCAGCACGCACCGCCACCGGCCAGGGCGGCCAGCGCACGACAGCCCAGGCGTAGTCCCCTTCATGCCTGCCTCCCACCCTGACCGCCGTCCGGCCGGCATCGTCTCCGGTTCGTCCGGCGGCGGTGTGCTCAACATCGGCGAGGTCCTGCGCGAGCTGGCCGAGGACTTCCCCCAGGTGACGGCCTCGAAGATCCGGTTCCTGGAGGAGAAGGGCCTGATCTCGCCGCAGCGCACACGCGCCGGGTACCGGAAGTACGCCGCGCACGACGTCGAGCGCCTCCGGTTCGTGCTCGCCCTCCAGCGCGACCAGTACCTTCCCCTCAAGGTCATCAAGGACTACGTCGACGCCATCGACCGCGGCGAACGCCCCGAGTCGCTGCCCGGCGGGATGACCCTCGCGCCCCGCGTCGTCTCGGACCAGCTGTCCCGCGAACTGCAGGGACACGCGCGCCGGCTCACGGCGGAGACCCTCGCCGCGGAGGCCGGGGCGCCCCGACGGCTCGTCGACGACCTCGTGAGCTTCGGCCTGATCGCGGTGGTCGACAACCGGTTCGACGAGCACGCCCTCAAGATCACGAAGGCCTGCGTGCAGCTCGAGGCCCACGGCATCGAACCCCGGCACCTGCGGCCCTTCCGCGCTGCCGCGGACCGCGAGCTCGGGCTCGTGGAACGCGTCGTCGCGCCCCTGGCCTCCCGCCGGGATGTGGCCTCCAAGGCCCGCGCCGCGGAGACCGCACGCGAGATCAGCGAACTCTGCCTCGGCCTCCACAGCGCCCTGGTACACAGCCATATCGCCCGGATGGACAGTTAGGAGGCTCCCCGTGATCGAAGTAGAAGTGGTCGGCGTGCGGATCGAACTGCCGTCCAACCAGCCGCTGGTCCTCCTGCGTGAGGCGGCGGGGGAGCGGCACCTGCCCATCTGGATCGGTGCCCCCGAGGCCAGTGCCATCGCCTTCGTGCAGCAGGGGATCGTCCCGCCCCGCCCCATGACCCACGACCTGCTGGTCGACGTCGTCGCCGCGGCGGGCAAGAAGATCAGCGAGGTCCGCATCACGTCGGTGGAGGACACCGTCTACCACGCGGAACTCGTCTTCAGCGACGGCACGACCGTCGGCTCGCGCGCCTCGGACGCGCTCGCTGTCGCCCTGCGCGTGCCGTGCCCCATCTTCTGCGCCGACGAGGTGCTGGCGGTGGCCGGCGTCGAGATCGCGGAGGCGGACGACGACGAGTCGGGCGACGGCCCCGCGGAGGAGACGGCCGAGAAGGAGGTCCTCCAGTTCCGGGAGTTCCTCGCCGACGTGGAGCCCGAGGACTTCGAGCGCTGATCCCGCGGCCCCCGGGCGCCCGCTCCGGCGACCGTCCACCGGTCCACGACGACACGCTCAGTCCCGAGGCCAGCGTCTTTGACCTTGCCGCTCGCGCGGCCTAACGTCGAAGGATACAGTTCCCATTGCGTGCGTGAAGGGCCCGGGGCACACTTGAGTGCACATCCTGGAGGTCTGCCTGATCAGCGAATGTCCCGGGGAACCCGACGAGGAGGCAGCACGTGAGTCCGAAGGGTGACGCCGGCAAGGCAGAGACCCCGTCAGGCGCAGCTGTCCCGGCGAGCGCCCAGGGCCTCCTGTTCACGGAAGACCTTCCCGTCCTCGACGAGGACGCCGGGTACCGGGGTCCCACCGCCTGCAAGGCGGCAGGCATCACGTACCGCCAGCTCGACTACTGGGCGCGGACCGGACTCGTCGAACCGGCCGTCCGGGGGGCGTCGGGCTCCGGCACGCAGCGCCTCTACGGCTTCCGCGACATCCTCGTCCTCAAGGTGGTCAAGCGCCTCCTGGACACCGGGGTCTCGCTCCAGCAGATCAGGACCGCCGTCGAGCACCTCCGGGAGCGCGGGGTGGAGGACCTCGCCCAGATCACGCTCATGAGTGACGGCGCGAGCGTCTACGAGTGCACCTCCGCGGACGAGGTCATCGACCTCGTGCAGGGCGGACAGGGAGTGTTCGGCATCGCCGTCGGCCGCGTGTGGCGCGAGGTCGAGGGAAGCCTCGCGGCCCTGCCCAGCGAGCACGCGGTGGACCAGGACTTCCCCGGCGACGAGCTCAGCAAGCGCCGGGCCACCCGCAGGATCGGCTGATCCACCCTCACCCGTCAGGGCTGCCGGAGGCCCGCACTTATCGCCGGGCGGCCCGGCTGCGCATCCTGCCCGGATCGACCACGCTCTCCAGCAGTTCGTCGAAGTAGCCCGCGGCCTGCTGCGCGGCCTCGCCGGGCCAATGGTGCACCGAGTGGGCGGCCCCTTGGATCTGCTGCCAGTTGGCCTGCTCCGGGATGGTGGGGCTCAGCATCAGGTCCCCGAACATCTGCCGCATCTCGCCGAGACGGAACGCGTGCTCGTGGGAGGTCGTACGCACCCGGTTCGCCAGGATCCCCGCGGTCTGCAGGTTCGGGGCGAATTCGCGGCGGAAGAGTTCGAGGGCGCGCATCGCCCGCTCCGTGCCCGCCACGGAGAAGAGGGCCGGCTCCGCCACGAGCAGCACCCTGTTGCTGGCGGTCCACGCGATCCGCGTGAGCCCGTTCAGCGACGGCGGGCAGTCGACCAGGACCAGGCTGTAGCCCTCGACCCGCGACAGCAGGGTGGCCAGGCGCCGCTGGTCGCGGCGCCCGAGGTCCGGCCGGTCGTAGATGCCCGAGTAGGCGGACCCCATCGCCACGTCGAGGCGGGTCCTAGCACCCGGCTGCCCGGTCGCGACCCAGCCGCTGGGGACGACGTTGGCGCCCAGGTCGGCGCGCCGTGCATCCTTCAGCAGGCGCCCGATGTCGGTCCGGTCAGACGGCCTCACCCCCAGGCCCGTGGTCGCATCTGCATGCGGGTCGAGATCGACGACGAGCGTCGGGATGCCGGCGGCCAACGCCGCCGACGCCAGCCCCAGCGTCACCGACGTCTTGCCCACTCCGCCTTTGAGGCTGCTGATGCTCACTACCTGCACGTGTCGAACCCATACCTATCCCTGGCCGCGACGGGCGGCCCGCTGTCCTTGTGATCCCCGACCATCATAGGTTGCCTGATCCCTCCGGGCGGAGCCGCCCGTCGCCGCGCCGGGGGGTCAGGTGCCGGCAGGCCGCCGGTCCAGATGGCGGCACGACCATGGACGGGGGCGGCCCCGCGGGTAGGATCGAGCAAGCGTGACGAACCCGACCCGCGATGATGCAGGAGTGCGATGTTCTCGAAGATTTTGGTAGCCAACCGTGGCGAGATCGCCATCCGCGCCTTCCGTGCCGGGCACGAGGTGGGAGCGAAGACGGTGGCCGTCTTCCCCCACGAGGACAGGAACTCCATCCACCGCCAGAAAGCCGACGAGGCGTACCTGATCGGTGAGGAGGGCCACCCCGTCCGGGCGTACCTCGACATCGCGGAGATCATCCGCGTGGCGCGGGAGTCCGGCTGCGACGCCATCTACCCCGGCTACGGCTTCCTGTCCGAGAATCCCGGCCTGGCCCGGGCCGCGGCGGAGGCGGGGATCACGTTCGTGGGGCCGCCGGCCGACGTGCTGGAGCTCGCCGGGAACAAGGTCAAGGCCCTCGACGCCGCCCGCGCGGCGGGCATCCCGGTCCTCGCGTCGTCGCGGCCCAGTGCGGACGTCGCGGAGCTGATCGCCGCGGCCGACGAGATCGGCTTCCCCGTCTTCGCGAAGGCGGTGGCCGGCGGCGGTGGACGCGGGATGCGCCGCGTGGACGCGCGGGAGGCCCTGCCGGAGGCGCTGGAGGCCGCGATGCGCGAGGCCGAGTCCGCGTTCGGTGACCCCACCATGTTCCTGGAGCAGGCCGTGCTGCGCCCACGCCACATCGAGGTGCAGATCCTCGCGGACGCAACCGGCAACGTGATGCACCTGTTCGAACGCGACTGCTCCCTGCAGCGCAGGCACCAGAAGGTCATCGAGATCGCGCCCGCACCGAACCTGGACGAGTCGATCCGCCAGGCGCTGCACCGCGACGCCGTGACGTTCGCGACCGCCCTGGGCTACGTGAACGCCGGGACGGTCGAGTTCCTCGTGGACACCGTCGGCGAGCGGGCCGGCCAGCACGTGTTCATCGAGATGAACCCGCGCATCCAGGTCGAGCACACGGTCACCGAGGAGGTGACCGACGTCGACCTCGTCCAGTCCCAACTGCGCATCGCCGCCGGCGAGACCCTCGCCGATCTCGGGCTGAGCCAGGACACCGTGACCCTGCGCGGCGCGGCCCTGCAGAGCCGCATCACCACGGAGGATCCCGCGAACGGGTTCCGTCCCGACGTCGGCAGGATCTCCGCCTATCGGTCCGCCGGCGGCGCCGGGGTGAGGCTCGACGGCGGGACCGTCTACGCGGGGGCCGAGATCAGTCCGCACTTCGACTCGATGCTCGTCAAGCTCACCTGCCGGGGCCGGGACTACCCGTCAGCCGTCACCCGGGCGCGGCGTGCCCTGGCCGAGTTCCGGGTCCGTGGCGTCTCGACGAACATCTCCTTCCTCCAGGCCGTCCTGGACGACCCCGACTTCATCGCAGGCAACGTGGCGACGTCGTTCATCGACGAGCGCCCCGAACTCCTGACGGCGCGCGTGCCCGCCGACCGCGGCACCAAGCTGCTCACCTGGCTCGCCGACGTGACCGTCAACCAGCCCCACGGGGCGCGGCCCGCGCACCTCGACCCACGCGAGAAACTGCCGTCGCTCCCGGAGTCCGGCAGCGACGCCGGGGCGGATGCCGCACCGACCGGCAGCCGGCAGCGGCTGCTCCGACTCGGTCCGGAGGGATTCGCCAGGGCGCTGCGCGATCAGACCGCCGTCGCGGTCACGGACACCACGTTCCGCGACGCCCACCAGTCGCTGCTCGCCACGCGCGTCCGGACCCGCGACCTCGCCGCCGCCGGTGCGAGCGTCTCCCGGCTGACCCCCGGGCTGCTGTCCGTGGAGGCGTGGGGCGGCGCCACCTACGACGTCGCGCTCCGCTTCCTCGGCGAGGACCCGTGGGAGCGCCTGGACGTGCTGCGCCGCGAGGTCCCGGACATCTGCCTGCAGATGCTGCTGCGCGGGCGGAACACCGTGGGCTACACGCCCTACCCGGAGGCCGTGACGACGGCCTTCGTACAGGAGGCCGCGGCGTCGGGGATCGACATCTTCCGCATCTTCGACGCCCTGAACGACGTCACGCAGATGGAACCCGCGATCCGTGCGGTCCGCGCGACCGGGACGGCGGTCGCGGAAGTGGCGCTCTGCTACACCTCGGACATGCTCGATCCGGGGGAGAAGCTCTACACGCTCGAGTACTACCTCGACCTGGCCCGGAAGATCGTCGACGCCGGCGCCCACATCCTGGCCATCAAGGACATGGCAGGGCTCCTCCGCCCGGCCGCGGCCGCGCAGCTCGTGACCGCCCTGCGGGAACGCTTCGACCTGCCCGTCCACCTGCACACCCACGACACCGCCGGCGGCCAGCTCGCCACGCTCCTCGCCGCCGTGGACGCGGGGGTCGACGCCGTCGACGTCGCCAGCGCCGCCCTCGCCGGCACGACGAGCCAGCCCTCCGCGTCGGCCCTGGTCGCAGCCCTGGCGCACACGCCCCGGGACACCGGCCTCGACCTCGACGCGGTCTGCGCCCTGGAACCCTACTGGGAGGCCGTGCGCCGCATGTACGCGCCGTTCGAGTCCGGGCTGCCCGGCCCCACCGGCCGCGTCTACCGCCACGAGATCCCCGGCGGGCAGCTGTCCAACCTGAAGCAGCAGGCCATCGCCCTGGGCCTGGGGGAGAGGTTCGAGGCGATCGAGGACATGTACACCGCGGCGGACCGCATCCTCGGCAGGCTGGTGAAGGTCACGCCGTCCTCGAAGGTCGTGGGAGACCTCGCCCTGGCCCTGGTGGGGAAGAACGCCGATCCCGCCGAGTTCGAGGAGAACCCGCAGGCCTTCGACATCCCCGACTCCGTCATCGGGTTCCTCAACGGCGAGCTCGGCAAGCCGCCCGGTGGCTGGCCGGAGCCGTTCCGCACCAAGGCCCTGAAGGGCCGCGAGCTCAAGCCACGCGACGCCGAACTGACCGCCGACGACGAAGCGAATCTCGCCGGCTCCCCGTCGGAGCGCCGGGCCGCGCTCAACACGCTGCTGTTCGCCGGGCCCACGAAGGACTTCCGTGCCACGCGTGACACCTACGGCGACGTGTCGCTCCTGGGCACGGCCGACTATCTCTACGGGCTGCAGCCGAACACCGAGCACGTCATCGAACTCGAGAAGGGCGTCCGGCTCATCGCCACCCTCGAAGCGGTGTCGGAGCCCGACGAGAAGGGCATGCGCACGGTGATGTGCACCCTGAACGGGCAGATGAGGCCGGTCAGCGTGCGGGACAGGAGCATCCACAGCGACGTCGTGGTCGCCGAGAAGGCCGATCCCGGGAACGCCGGCCACATCGCCGCCCCGTTCGCCGGGTCCGTGACGATCACCCGCACCGAAGGGGACAGCGTGGCTGCCGGAGACACGGTCGCCACCATCGAGGCCATGAAGATGGAGGCGAGCATCACGACGCCCGTGGCGGGCACCGTCCGGCGGGTCGCCTTCTCGGGGGCCGCACCGGCGCAGGGAGGGGATCTCCTGCTCGTGGTCTCGGCGTCGTGAGCGGGCGGCACGCGTCCTCGATCAGCCGGCGGACCGGGCGCCGCTAGACTGCGGGGTGTGACCCACTACGACCTCGCGATCATCGGTTCCGGCTCGGGCAACACGCTCATCTCCCCGGAATGGGAGGACCGCAAAGTGGTGCTCGTCGAAGGCGGGACCTTCGGCGGGACCTGCCTCAACGTGGGCTGCATCCCCACGAAGATGTTCGTCTATCCAGCCGGCCTCGCCTCGGCTCCTGCGGAGTCCGCGCGCCTCGGTGTCGACCTCTCGCTGGACGGGGTGCGCTGGCGGGACATCCGGGACCGTGTCTTCACGCGGATCGACGCCATCTCGACGGGCGGGAGGACGTACCGCGCGGAGGAGCTCGCCAACGTCACCCTCATCGAGGAGTACGTCCGCCTGACGGGGGAGAGATCCTTCCGGACGCCCGGCGGCGACGTCGTCACGGCGGACCAGGTGGTCCTGGCCGCCGGCTCCCGCGCCACCCTCCCGGACATCCCGGGCATCACCCTTCCCCAGGTGCACACCTCTGACTCCGTGATGCGCCTCGACGAGCAGCCACAGCGGCTCCTCATCATCGGCGGGGGCTACATCGCGGCGGAGTTCGCGCACGTGTTCGGCTCCTTCGGCACCCGCGTGACCCTCGCGGTCCGTTCGGCCGGCATGCTGCGCCATCTCGACGACGCCCTGTCCGCGTCCTTCACCGAGCAGGCCGCCCACCAGTGGGACCTCCGGTTGACGACCGACGTCACGGGGATCTCAGCCAACGACGACGGCAGCGTCACGGCCCGGCTGAGCGGACCCGCCGGGGTCTCCGACCTCGAGGTCGACGCCGTGCTGGTGGCCATCGGGCGTACCCCGAACACGGACCGCCTGGGTGCGTCCGAGGCCGGACTCGACCTGCACGACGACGGCCGCCTCGTCGTCGACGAGTTCCAGCGTGTCCTGCGGGGCGGGAGGCCCGTGGACGGGCTGTGGTCCCTCGGGGACGTGAGCAGCGACTACCAGCTCAAGCACGTCGCGAACCGCGAGGCGAAGATCGTCGCGCACAACCTGCTCCACCCCGACGCCCTGCGGGCGAGCGACCACCGTTTCGTGCCCGCCGCGGTGTTCTCCCACCCGCAGGCGGCGACCGTGGGCATGACCGAGGAGCAGGCCCTCGCGTACGCCGACGCCGAGGGGACGGCCATCGTGACGGCCGTGCAGCACTACGGCTCGACGGCGTACGGCTGGGCGATGGAGGACTCGCTCGGTTTCGTGAAGATCGTCGCCGAGCAGCACACGGGCCGCATCCTCGGCGCCCACATCCTCGGCCACGAGGCGTCGATGATCATCCAGCCGCTCATCCAGGCCATGTCCTTCGGGCTCGACGCCCGCACGATGGCCACGGGCCAGTACTGGATCCACCCTGCCCTCACCGAGGTGGTCGAGAACGCCCTGCTGCATCTGGCGGTGGACTGACCGGAAGGGTGTCCCTCCGCCGGGCGGCGGGGGACACCCTTCCGGTCAGGCGGAGGCCGGCGCGTAGATGCCCTCCACCACGTCCGAGTAGTCCTTCAGGACCTGGGCCCGCTTGATCTTGAGCGACGGCGTCAGGTGCCCCGTCGTCTCGGTGAAGTCGGTCGTCACGATCCGGAACTCCTTGATGGCTTCTGCCCGGGAGACGGTCGAGTTGGCCTGGTCCACGAGTCCCTGGAACTCCGCCAGGACCTGCGGGTGTTCGGCGGCCTGCGCCGTCGTGGTGCCGGCCGGCAGCTGGTGCCGCTCCAGCCAGCCGGGGAGGGCCTCCTCGTCGATGGTGATGAGGGCGGAGATGAAGGGTCGTCCGTCCCCGACGACGACGCACTGGGAGACGAGCGCGTTGGCGCGGATCGCGTCCTCGAGCAGCGCCGGGATCACGTTCTTGCCGCTGGCCGTCACGATGATCTCCTTCTTGCGGCCCGTGATGCGCAGGAAGCCGTCCTCGTCGAGCTCGCCGATGTCGCCGGTGCGGAACCAGCCGTCGGCGAAGGCCTCGGCGGTCAGGTCCGGACGGTTGTAGTAGCCCTTCATGACGCAGACGCCCTTGGCGAGGATCTCGCCGTCGTCCGCGATCTTCACGGCGTTGCCCGGGAGGGGCGCGCCCACGGTCCCGATCTTGATGCGCTTCGGCGTGTTCACGGTGATCGGCGCGGTGGTCTCCGTCAGACCGTACCCCTCGAGCACCATGAGCCCGATGCCGTGGAAGAAATGCCCGAGGCGGTCACCGAGGGGGGCGCCGCCGGACACCGCGTGCTGGACGCGGCCGCCCATGGCGGTGCGGATCTTGCCGTACAGCAGCCGGTCGAAGACAGCGTGTTTGACCTTGAGGCCCAGCGGGATCTTCCCGGCCTGCTCGGCCTTCGACCACGCGATGGCCACGTCGGCGCCCGCGTGGAAGATCTTGCCCTTGCCGCCGTCCTCGGCCTTCAGCATCGAGTTGTTGTAGACCTTCTCGAAGACCCGCGGCACGGCCAGGATGAACGTGGGCCGGTAGCTCTGCAGGTCGGGGAGCAGGTTCTTGACGTCGGGAGTGTGCGCCACCGTGGCACCGGCTGCCACGCACAGCACCGAGATGAACCGTGCGAAGACGTGCGCGAGGGGCAGGAACATGATGGTCTGAGCGCCCTCGCGGGCCACCTCCGGGAGGGCGGCGGCCGCGTTCTCGGACAGCTCGACGAAGTTCCCGTGCGTCAGCTCGCAGCCCTTGGGCTTACCCGTGGTGCCCGAGGTGTAGATGATCGTGGCGACGTCGTCGAGCCCGGCGTATGCCCGGCGGTCCGACAGCGACTGCTCGTCCGTGCCCACCCCGGCCGTACGCAGCCTGTCCAGCCCGTCGCCGTCGAACTGCCAGACGTGCTGCAGGGTCTCGATGCCTTCCAGCGCGACGGCGTCACGGACGACGGCCTCATGGCGGGCCGACTCGACGAACGCCCCGACCGCACCGGAGTCGCTGAGGATCCACGCGACCTGTGCGGGGGAGGAGGTCTCGTAGACGGGTACGGACACCGCGCCGGCGAACCAGATCGCGAAGTCGGCCAGCGACCACTCGTACCGTGTCCTGGCCATGATGGCCACGCGGTCCCCGGGCTGCACGTCGGAGGCGATCAGCCCCCGCGCGATGTCCTCGACCTGGCGGCGGAAATCGGTGGCGGAGATGTTCTCCCACTCGCCGCTCCCGCCCTTGACGGCGAACAGGGCAGGATTGGACGGCTTGGTCGCCTGCCGGACCACGAGGTCCGTGGTGTTCGTCCGGCGGGGGACGTCGACGAGGACGGGGACGCTGATGTCGCGCACGATAGCTCCTTCGGTATCACCCCACGGCGGGGTCGTTCAACCCTATCGAATCACCTGCCGAAAACGCTCTCCAGTACTGTACGAGTCGATAATGGGTGCGCGTGCGTGCGGCCCTGACGAGGAGGACCGCATGTCGATCGTTCCCGAGCCGGGCGTCCCCCGCTCCCGGCGGCTGCGCACCGAAGGGGGTCTCGCCTGGCGGGGCAAGGGGCCGATGACTGCCCGCCCCGCCCGCACCGCCCTCCCCAATCCGGCGCGGCGCGGACTGTCGGTCGGCGTGGACATCGGTGGCACGAAGGTCGCGGCCGGGGTGGTGGACGTCCACGGCAGGATCCTCGCCGAGGCGCGCAGGGCCACGCCGGGTCAGGACCCACGGGCCGTGGAGGCGGTCATCACGGACCTCGTCCGGGAACTGTCGGGGGACTTCCGCATCCGTTCGATCGGCATCGGGGCAGCAGGGTGGATGGACCTGTCGAACAGCACGGTGCTGTTCAGCCCGCACCTGGCGTGGCGCAACGAACCGCTGCGGCGCAACCTGGAGGAACTGCTGCGCCGGCGGGTGACGGTGGTGAACGACGCCGATGCCGCCGCGTGGGCGGAATGGCGGTTCGGCGCAGGGCGCGGAGAATCCCGTCTCGTCTGCGTGACCCTCGGGACCGGCATCGGCGGGGCCATGATCATGGGCGGGCGCGTGGAGCGCGGCCGTTACGGCGTCGCCGGGGAGTTCGGCCACCAGATCGTCGTCCCCCAGGGACAGCGCTGCGAGTGCGGCAACCGGGGGTGCTGGGAACAGTACGCCTCGGGCAACGCGCTCGGACGCGAGGCGCGGGAGCTGGCCGCAGCCCATTCCCCGGTGGCGCAGACGATCATCGACGCCGCGGCGGGCGACGGCGGCGCCATCACCGGGGCCCTCATCACCCGGCTCGCCATGGAGGGGGACCCTACCTCGCGCGAGCTCGTCGACGACGTCGGCCAGTGGCTCGGACTCGGGCTGGCCAACCTGGCGGCGGCGCTCGACCCCGGCACGTTCGTCATCGGCGGCGGGCTGAGTGCCGCGGGCGACCTCCTGCTGGAGCCGGCCCGGCGCGCGTTCGGGAGGAACCTGACGGGCCGGGGCTTCCGGCCCGCGGCGCGGATCGAGCGGGCCGCCCTGGGGCCGGCCGCGGGGCTCATCGGGGCCGCGGACCTGTCACGGCTCCTCTCCCGCAGCGGCACCTGAGAGCACCCGTACCCGAGCGCACCCGTACCCGAGCGCACCCGTACCCGAGCGCACCCGCACCCGAGCGCACCCGTACCCGAGCGCGGCGGCACCCGGGATGAGAGGCAGCCCGCGTCAGACCTCGGCGCCGTCGTCCCCGATGTCCCGCTGCTTGGGCAACTTGGTGACGAGGTAGCCGGCGCCCGCGAGGAACAGCGCGAGCAGGCCGAGCGTCGCAACCATGGGCGCCGTCCGCCAGAACATGGCGAAGAGGAGCAGCATGATCGGTCCGCCCGCTGCACCGATCCAGGCGAGGACCGTCAGCGGGTCGCCCGATCCGAGCGGCGGCGGTTCCTCCGGCGTGAACCCCTCGTCCTCGTCCGGTTCCTCGGGTGCGGCGTAGTCCCGGGGACCGCGCGACGTGAACGGCTGGTTGCGGAAGATGGCCTCCGCCCGCTCCCGGTCCGTGGTCGCCGGTCCGTCCGGCGTCTCACCGCCGGCTCCGGTGACGTCGTGCATGCCGTCGCCGCGCCCCCGGGCGGGGTCCGGCCCCCGGCCGTCGGGATCCTCCGGGCGGGGAGCGGGCACGCCGTCGATCGGGGCACGGCGCGGCGTGGCGGGGGAGTCGGGATCGGTCGACGTCCCTTCCAGCCGCGCCACGAGGTCCTGCCAGACGGCGTCATCCGTGGATTCGTTCGGTTCCTGACCTCGGGGGCCCATACGTTGCTACCTGCCGTCGCGTGCTGCGGCCAGGGTTCGGAGGATCTCCGCCCGGCATCTTCGGACATCAGTGGGCGTGCTCGTTCAATCGTGGACACAGCACGCCGCTACGTCAACCGATACCCAGCGTGTCGGGAGCCCGCAAGGAGGGCGCGGGGCGTCGTCCGTCGCGCCGGAACCTTAGAGTAGGCTTCCACAAGAAAAAGCGGGCGGCAGTGCCGAGTGCCGCACCGTCCATGCAGGGAGGCTGGCAGCGTGTTCTATTGGGTGATGAAGCGGATCGTCGTCGGTCCGATCCTCAACCTCCTCTTCCGGCCCTGGGTGAAGGGGCTGGACAACATCCCGGCAACGGGCCCGGCCGTGATCGTCAGCAACCACCTGTCCTTCTCCGACTCCATCTTCCTGCCGATCGTCGTTCCCCGGACCGTCGTGTTCCTCGCGAAGTCGGAGTACTTCACGGGGAAGGGGCTCAAGGGCCGCCTCACCGCCCTGTTCTTCCGCCTGTCCAACCAGTTGCCCATGGACCGGTCGGGCGGGGCGGCGTCGTCGTCCTCCCTCAGCGCAGGGATGGACATCCTGAACGACGGCGGCGTCCTGGGCATCTATCCCGAGGGGACCCGCAGCCCCGACGGCCGTCTGTACCGCGGCAAGACCGGTGTGGCGAAGCTCGTCCTCGCCACCGGCGTGCCGGTGATCCCGGTGGCGATGATCGGGACGGACAAGGTGCAGCCCATCGGCCGCCGCATCCCCAACATCCGCCGTGTCGGGATCATCATCGGCGAGCCCCTGGACTTCACCCGCTACGAGGGCCTCGAGGACGACCGCTTCGTCCAGCGGTCCGTCACCGACGAGATCATGTACGAACTGATGCGCCTGTCCGGGCAGGAGTACGTCGACACCTACGCCAGCACGGTCAAGGAGCGCCTCGCCGCGGAGAAGGCCGCCGGCCGGAAGACCCCCAGGCCCGGCGCCGACACGCGGAGGGCCGCCGTGAGGATCTCGACCGACACCGCGCCCGCCCCCGGTGCCGTCACGGAGATCGGTCGCGCTCCCGCCGACGGGCAACGCACGGCCGGGGAGCAGCGCACGGCCGGCGAGGACCGGGAGGCCCCGGGCGCCGGCACGACGGGCTCCGCGTAGCGTCCGCACGCGTGAGCGCTGTGTGACACGGCGCCGGGCTGCCGTGACGGCCCGAATCGGGACGCGTTCGCCCAGCCAGTAGAATTCGGGGGTGACCGATTCACTAGCTCCCGCCCTCCCGCGTACCGCGGTACCCGCTTCGTCCACCACCGCCGGCCTGGATGCCTGGCGTTCCATGGCCGCGGTGCAGCAGCCCTCGTGGCAGGACCCCGCAGCCTATTCGGCGTCGGTCAGGGAACTCTCGAGCCTCCCGCCCCTCGTCTTCGCCGGCGAGGTGGACGTGCTGCGCGAGCGGCTCGCCGCGGCCGCCCAGGGCAAGGCGTTCCTGCTGCAGGGCGGGGACTGCGCGGAGACGTTCGACGGCGCGACGGCGGACAGGATCAGCGCCCGTGTCCGCACGATCCTCCAGATGGCCGTCGTCCTGACCTACGGTGCCTCGCTGCCCGTCATCAAGATGGGCCGCATGGCCGGCCAGTTCGCCAAGCCCCGGTCCTCCAACGACGAGACGCGCGACGGTGTCACCCTGCCTGCCTACCGGGGTGACATGGTCAACGGCTACGACTTCACCCCGGAGAGCCGTGGGCACGACGCCTCACGGATGGTGAAGGCCTACCACACGTCTGCCTCGACGCTGAACCTGATCCGCGCCTTCACGCAGGGCGGGTTCGCCGATCTCCGGCTGGTCCATCACTGGAACAAGGGGTTCATGGAGAACCCGGCGCACTCCCGCTACGAATCGCTCGCCCGGGAGATCGACCGCGCCGTGCGGTTCATGGACGCCTGCGGCGCGGACTTCGAGGCCCTGAAGCGCGTCGAGTTCTTCGCCAGCCACGAGGCCCTGCTCCTCGACTACGAGCGCGCGCTGACCCGGATCGACTCCCGCACGTCCCTCCCGTACGACACCTCCGCCCACTTCCTCTGGATCGGGGAGCGGACCCGCGACATCGACGGCGCACACGTGGACTTCCTGTCCCGCGTGCGGAACCCGATCGGCGTGAAGCTCGGCCCGTCGACGTCGGCGGACGACGCCCTCGCGCTCATCGACAAGCTCGATCCCGACCGCGAACCGGGCAGACTCACCTTCATCACGCGCATGGGCGCGCGGAACATCCGCGAGAAGCTCCCGAAGCTCGTGGAACGCGTCACGGCGTCGGGCGCGCAGGTCCTCTGGGTGACCGATCCGATGCACGGCAACACGGTGACCTCGCCCAACGGCTACAAGACCCGCAACTTCGACGACGTCATCGACGAGGTGCGCGGGTTCTTCGAGGTGCACAACGCGCAGGGGACGTTCCCGGGCGGCCTGCACGTCGAGATGACCGGTGACGACGTCGCCGAATGCCTGGGCGGCGCCGACCCGATCGACCAGGAGGCCTTCCTGGAGCGGTACGAGTCCGTGTGCGACCCCCGCCTGAACCACATGCAGTCGCTCGAGATGGCGTTCCTCGTCGCCGGAGCGCTGTCCAGGAGCTGACCGGCCGGCGGCGGACGCCGCCCCGCAGGGGTCCCGGAGGCGGTCACCGCGGTGGCCGCCTCCGGCGTCCGCGGGCCCGGCCGGTAGGCGTCAGGTGACCGTGATGCGGATGAGGGTCCCCTCCGGCTGCTCCCCGGCGGGGCTCTGCCCGGCGACGAGTCCGAGGACGGCGCTGCCGAAGGTGTAGTCGACCTGCACCTCGAAGCCGGCCGCCTCCAGGACCTCCACGGCACGCTGTTCCGGGAGCGAGAAGACGCTCGGGACCTGCACGAGGCGCGGCCCGCGGGACAGCGTGAGCGCAACCTCGCTTCCGCGCTGGACATCGGTGCCCGACGGGTTCTGCCCCACCACGGCGCCGGCAGGCACGGTACGGCTGTACTCGCGGGTACCGCCCACGACCGGCACGAGGCCCGCCCCCTCGAGCGTGTCCACGGCGTCCCGCTCGGGGAGCCCGACGACATCGGGCACGGCCACCGGTGCCGGGCCGAGGGACACCACGAGATCCACGCCGGAACCGCGGCGACGCTCGGTGCCCTGCCCGGGGTCCTGCCGCAGGACCTCCCCGGCGGGGATGCTCTCGCTGTATTCTTCGCCCACCGCCCCCATGACGAGTCCTGCGGCTCCCAGCTCCGCGGCGGCCTCGGCCTGCGTCCGGCCGCCCAGGTCCGGGACCGCGAGCAGCTCCGGCCCCCGGGAGACGAGGAGGTCGACGCGTTCGAAGCGCCGGACCTCGGTGTTCGCGGCGGGATCCGTGCCGATCACCAGGCCGGCGAGGACCTCCTCGTCGAAGGCCTCCTCCGTGGACACCGCGCCGAGTCCCTGCTCCTCCAGCACGGCACGCGCCTCGGCGAGGGGGAGGTTCGCGACGTCGGGGAGGGAGACCATGCCCGCAGGCCCCGCCCCGAACACCCAGCCCAGCCCCGCGACCACACCGGCGAGGACGACCAGCAGGACGACGAGCAGCCGCACGGAGCGACGCCCGGAGGCCCCGTGCAGCGTCCTCTGCGGGCGCTGCGCCTCCCGCGCCTGCTGCCGCTTCGACAGCGGGCGGACCGTGCTGCCCGATCGCGGCTGATCCGGGGTGGGGTCCGGGGCCCCCGCCGGCGGGATGCCGGGCATCGCCCCGATCACGCGGGTCGCGTTGCGCTCGCTGCTGATGACGCCGGTGCTGTCGTCCCGGCGCGTCGAGGCCGGGAGGACCTCCGTCCGGCCGGACGTCCCGCCCGGACCACCGGCGGCGGTCGGGCGCTGTCGGGGCAGCGCCTCGGTGCGGGCGCCGTCGAGTCGCGGGACGACGGCGGCCGTGAGACGGTCCTGCCCCGCGAGGACACCGGGTGCGTCGTCGGGCGCGAAATCCAGTTCCTCGCCGGTGAGCGTCTCGCGGATGTGCCGGAGCTCGCCGAGCAGGGCGGTCCCGTCCACCGGGCGGTCCTCGGGATCCCTGGACGTGCACCACAGCACCAGCTCGTCGATGTCCGGGGCCAGGCCGGGAAGGAGTCCGGACGGAGCGGGCACGTCCGCCTGCGCGTGCTGGAGGGCGACCTGGATGGGTGTCGCACCCGTGAAGGGCTGCCGGCCCGTGAGGAGTTCGAAGAGCATGACGCCCGTCGAGTAGATGTCGCTCTGCGCTTCGGCGGGCCGCCCGAGGACGAGCTCCGGGGAGAGGTAGGCGACGGTACCCACGAGGCTCGCGGTCCCCGAGGACGCCGAGACGGCACGGGCGAGCCCGAAGTCGGCGATCTTCACCTGGCCGGTGTCGGAGAGGAGGACGTTCTCCGGCTTCACGTCGCGGTGGATCAGGCCCGCATCATGGGCGGCTGCCAGCCCCTCCACGACCCCGTCCAGCAGGTCGAGCGCAGCACGGGGTGTGAGCCGGCCGTGCTCGCGCAGGACGTCGCGCAGGGTCCTGCCCCGGATGAACTCCATGACGAGGTAGGCGACGGGCTGGCCGTTCACGTCGTCCACGCCCTGGTCGAGGACACCGACGACGTGCGGGTGGGACAGCCGGGCCGCGGATTTCGCCTCCTGCTCGAAGCGATCGATGAAGCCGGGCTCCTCGGCCAGATGGGGGTACAGGACCTTCAGGGCCACACCGCGGTCCAGCCGTCGGTCGGTGGCGAGGTAGACGGTGGACATGCCGCCGCGGGCCAACCGCGAATGGACGACGTAGCGCCCGTCGACGGTCGCTCCTTCGAGGGGGTCCTTCCGTTGCTGGTGCACCCTTCGATAGTAAACGGGCGCAGGGGAAAGGGGATGGGACCACACGCGGCCCCACCCCCTCACCGGCACGGGAGCCGGTCCCCGCGCTACCGGAAGTTCTTCTGGTGCGCCTTGATGGAAGCGACGTACTGCTTCGTGTCGGCGAACATGCCGCGGGTCTGGACCGAGTACTGGCCCTGGTAGTAGGAGGCGATGGCGATGTCGAGCGACGGGCTGGTGCGGACGAGCGAGCGGATGATCGCGACGCCGGCCGTGGCGTTGTCGTACGGATCCAGGAGGTTGAGCTTGCGACCCACGAGGTCGCTCGCCCACCGTCCGGACGAAGGGATGACCTGCATGGTGCCGATGGCGTTCGCCGGCGAGACCGCGCGCTGGTTGAAGCTCGATTCCTGGAAGGCGAACGCGAGCGCGAGGCTCGGATCGACGCCCATGGAGCGGGCGGTGTCGGCGACGATCTGCCGCATCTCGGCCGGCGATGGCGCGGGCATCGAGTTGAGCAGCGCCTTGTTCGCGTTCGCGTCGGCGACCACCCGGTCCGGGTACTGGTAGCCGAGGAAGGTCGACGGTACGAGGTCGGTCGGTGCGGGAGCCGGGGCGGGGGCCGGCGTGGCACCCCCTGTCGGGATGGTGAGCTTCTGTCCCGGGTAGATCACCGTGGTGAGGCTCATCCGGTTGGCTGCGAGCAGGCTGGAGAGGCCCACTCCGTGGCGGGAGGCGATGGCGCCGAGCGTGTCACCGGGCTTCACGGTGTAGGAGCCGGAGGGGGCGGGCGCCGGAGCCGGGGCCTTCGGGGGCGTGGCCTGCGGGGTGACGGTGCCGGTGAGCTTCAGCTTCTGGCCGGGGAAGATGATGGAGGACCTCGAGAGGCCGTTGGCCGTGAGCAGCGCGTCCAGGCCGATGCCGTTGCGGGAGGCGATGGCGCCGAGGGTGTCGCCCGACTTCACCACGTAGCTGCCGCCAGCCGGTGCGGGTGCGGGCGTGACCTTCACGGGAGCGGGGGCCGGGGCGGGCGCGGCAGTCTTGCTGCCGACGACGAGCTTCTGGCCCGGGTAGATGACGGAGGTCACCGAGAGCCGGTTGGCCGTGAGGACGCTCTGCAGGCTCACGCCCTGGCGGGCGGCGATGGCGCCGAGGGTGTCGCCGGGCTTGACGACGTACGTGGAGCCGGCGGCCGGGGCGGGCTGCGCGGGAGCGGGTTTCACGGCGGGCGTGGCGCCTCCGGCCAGCTTGATCCGCTGCCCGGGGTAGATGGTGGTGCGCGCGGTCATGCCGTTGCGCGTCAGGACGGCGTCGGTGGAGAGTCCATGGCGGGAGGCGATCGCACCGATGGTGTCGCCGGGCTTGACGGTGTAGTCGGTGGGCACCCTCTGCACGGGGACGGCGATCTTCTGCGCGGGGATCTGCGCGGCGACGAGGGCGGCGGGTACGACGGCCCGCGAGGGAAGGGCCGGCGCTGTCGCTGCCAGGTGCCGGGTGACCGGAGCCTGCGTGGCGGGGGCCGCCGTCGCCGGCTGGGCGAGTGCGACGGAGGAGAGAATCACCGCGGGCAGGGCGGCGGTGGTCACGGCGACGTTCAGGCCGCGTCGGCCGGCGCCGTCGGCCTTCCTGCGGGGTCCGGTCAGCGGTGCGTTCGATCGCTGGGCAGTCATGTTTCGTTCCTCGTCTGTTGGCGGCTGAGTCCGCGCGGACGCATGCGCCCCGGGGTGACTCTTCCTGTCCGGGGCGCATGCACGTGCTGGCGATGCGTATGCGTCAAGTGTTGATAATGTGACTTGTGTGACTCAAGTGAATCTACACGATGAGATCGCTAGCACAAGAGCGTGGAAATGCAGGGAATCGTCAAGATCGGCGTGTCCCGTCGACCGCTTCTTGAGGAGTCCTTGCCGAAGGGCGGCCGGGTGGAGTTGGCTGTCCGGTCATGGCACGCTTGGACGGTGACTGAACTCGAACAGCTCGTTCCGGCCTGGCTCAATCTCCCCGAGGTGGCCGAGGCGCTCGACCTGCCCATCACCCGCGTGCACTCGCTCGTCAGCGAGCGGTCGCTCGTCAGCGTGCGGATCGGAGAGCGCAACGTCCGCAGTGTGCCGGCCGACTTCCTCGTCGACGGGAGCGTCCTCGACAGCCTGAAGGGCACCGTCGTGGTCCTGTCCGACAGCGGCTACGGCGACGAGGACATCATCCGCTGGCTGTACACGGAGGACGAGTCACTGCCGGGCAGGCCCATCGACGCCCTGCGGGAGGGCCGGAAGACCGAGATCCGCCGCCGCGCGCAGGCCGCTGCCTGGTAGACCCGCCCGGTCGGTCCAGGGCTCCGGCACCCGGGCCGGGCCGTCAGGCGGTCCGTGTGACAGCGGCCTCCGCGAGCAGGCGCAGCGCCCGCAGCGAGACGGGGTCCACCGCGAGGTCGTCGAGCGCGGCGAACGCCTCCTCGGATCTCTGCCGGATGAGCTCCTCGGTGTGCGCGAGTGCGCCGCTGCCCACGATCAGCGCCCGCAGGGCATCCACCGCGTCGGCATCGAGTGAGGTGTCGCCCAGCATCGCGTTGATCCGCGCACCGTCGGCCCCCGTGCTGGATCCGAGGGCACGCGCGATCAGGAACGTGCGCTTCCCCTCGCGGAGGTCGTCCCCGGCGGGCTTGCCCGTCACCGACGGGTCGCCGAAGACGCCGAGGACGTCGTCGCGCAGCTGGAACGCCTCGCCCAGGGGGAGCGAGAACGCCGAGTAGGCGGCGAGAAGATCCTCGTCCGCACCGGCGAGGGCCCCGCCCAGCATGAGCGGGCGCTCCATCGAGTACTTCGCGGACTTGAAGCGCAGGATGTTCAGGGCCCGCTCCTCGGCCACCGCGGGGGTCTGATCCGGGCCGACGGCCTCCTCCAGCAGGTCCAGGTACTGGCCGGCCATCACCTCGGTCCTCATGCGGTTGAAGATCGTGCGTGCAGCCGGTCCGGTGCCGCCGGCGGCGTCGGAGCAGGCGGTGGTGAACAGCTCCTCGCTGAAGGCGAGGCAGAGGTCGCCCGCCAGGATGGCCGCGGAGACGCCGAACCTCTCCGCGTCGAGGTGCCAGCCCGCATCCGCATGCCGGGCGGTGAACTGCCGATGGACGCTGGGACGCCCGCGCCGCGTGTCGGACCGGTCGATGATGTCGTCGTGGATCAGCGCCGCTGCCTGGAAGAACTCCAGGGCCGTGCCGGCCGTCACCGGAGCCCATGCCAGCGGCGATCCGCCGGCAGCCCGCCATCCCCAGTAGCACAGCAGCGCCCGCATCCTCTTCCCCCCGCTCGTCAGGGTCGCGATGCTGGAGATCAGGGGGAGGGCCTCGTCGGCGATGGACGCGAGCACGGTGCGCTGCTCGGCGAGGAAGTCCTCGATGGTCCGGGTGAGGGATGATCTGAACCGTTCCTGCTCCGCGGTGATGGCGTCGGGAGCGGGGCCGCCCTGGTCGGGGATGGCAGGTGCGGACAGCATGTTTCTCCCGTAAGGCTCGTCGTGCGGTGGTGTCCCCACTCTAACGGGCGGTCCGGCCTGTCCTCCCGGGAGTCCGGGCGATCGACGGCGGCAGGTGCGCCCCGGCATGCGTGGCCGGTGCGTGTCGGTGCCGGTGCGTACGATGAGGACGTGCCAAAGGACGCGGGGCAGGACCCTGTCGAGTATGCGGAGTGCCACATCCTCCACATCGACATGGATGCCTTCTATGTCTCGGTGGAACTGCTCGACCACCCGCACCTGCGTGGCGTGCCGGTGGTCGTCGGCTCGCCCTCCGGTCGGTCGGTGGTGCTGTCCGCCTCCTACGAGGCCCGCCGGTTCGGCGTGCGGTCGGCGATGCCGATGTCGGTCGCCATGCGCCGGTGTCCTGCCGCGGTCATCCTCCCCCCGCACCACCAGCGCTATGCCGAGGTCTCCCGGCAGGTCATGGGGATCTTCCGCTCGGTCACACCGGAGGTCGAGCAGCTGAGCGTCGACGAGGCCTTCCTCGACGTCGCCGGTTCCCTCCGGCGGCTCGGGAGCCCGCGGGGGATCGGGGAGCAGGTCCGCGCGGAGATCCACTCGACGCTGGGCATCACGGCAAGCGTGGGAGCCGCGACCACGAAGTTCGTGGCGAAGATCGCCTCCACCAGGGCGAAGCCGGACGGCCTCCTGCTCATCCCCGGGGACCAGACGGTCCCCTACCTCCACACCCTTCCCGTCTCGGCACTGTGGGGCGTGGGCGCGAAGACGCAGGACGTCCTCGCGCGGATCGGCATCCGCACGGTGGAGGACGTCGCCCACACCCCCGTCACCACCCTGCGCAGGCTGCTCGGTGCCTCCGGGGAGCAGGTGCACCATCTGGCCTGGGGTCGCGACCCCCGGCGCGTCGTCGTATCCCGGCCCGAGAAGAGCATCGGCGCGGAGGAGACCTTCTCACGCGACGTCGAGGACTCAGACGTCCTGCGGCGGGAGCTGCTGAGGCTCGCGCACCGCACGGCGACGAGGCTGCGGGCCTCCGGCCATCGTGCCGGGGGCGTGGCGCTCAAGGTCCGGTACGCGGACTTCTCGACCCTCACGCGCTCCAAGAAACTCGACGAACCCGTGGACAGCGCGAACGCGCTCTACCGGGCGGCCACCGCACTGCTCGCCGGCCTCGGCGACAGGCCGATGCCGGTCCGGCTGATCGGGCTCCGGGCCGAGTCCCTCGAAACCGGCGGAGACGGTTCGACCCAGCTGACGATCGACCGGCAGGACGACAACTGGCGGCTCGCGGAACGGGCCCTCGACGACGTGAACCGGAAGTTCGGGGAGGCGGGTGTCGTGCCTGCGGGTCTCCTCGGCCGGGCACGGCCTCCGGCATCCCCCGGCGGGCCGGGCACCGGACGCCGGCCCGAGCGGCCAGGGCCTCCGGCAGCCCCGCAGCCGGGACCGGACCGTGACGACCGCGGTCCGCGCCCCTGAGCCCCGCGGCGCCCACCTATCATCCGGAAGAGGTGGCTACCAACACCGCATTGTGACTTTCCGGGCCACCGGTAGCACACTAGTCTTTAACTCGGTAGTCCAACTACCGGTCGTGACGCATATCCACCACTCGGAACCTGCGCTCCCGAACCCCTTCATCGGGAACCGGGGCAGCGTCAGGAGCGTTGGGTGGATGGAGGAACGTTGGTACCCATATCAAGGAGGCGGTCATGGCACTCTCGGAACACGAGCAGAGGTTGCTTGATCAGCTCGAACAGCAGTTGCACGCCGACGATCCCAAGTTCGCCCATTCCATGGCCTCGGACACCCGCAAGTCGATGTCGACCCGGCGGCTGGTCATCGGCTCGCTCATCACGATCGCCGGCATCCTCGTCCTTCTGGCGGGCATCGTGTACCAGAACATCTTCGTGGGCGTCGCGGGCTTCCTGATCATGGGAGGCGGCGTGTACTTCGCCACGACGAAGTCCCGGCAGGTCGACACCGACCAGCCCGTCGGAAAGCCGTCCAAGACACCCACCGGAGGGAAGAGCGGCTTCATGTCGAGCCTCGAGGACAAATGGGACGAACGGAAGCGCGACCAGAGCTGACGACCAGGAACGCTCCCGCGAGAAGGACCCGCCACGGCGGGTCCTTCTCCTTTTAACGCGCCCTCCCTTCCACCCCACGGCGGTGCACGCGATGGGGTGCCGCCGCGTGTGGCGCCGGCCGCGACACGCGGGAGGAAAAAGGGTCGCGGCTCGCCCCGCCTACGTTGACCGGGGAGAGTTGTGGAGTAAAGTGGGGAATATAAGAGCAAGTCGGCACCACGGTGGGCTTGGCGGACTCAGAACAGGCGGTCAGGGATGTTCCTCGGAACTCATACCCCGCGCCTGGACGAGAAAGGCAGGCTCATCCTCCCTGCGAAGTTCCGGGAGGAACTGAGCGAGGGACTGGTCCTCACCAGGGGCCAGGAGCGGTGCATCTACGTCTTCAGCATGCGTGAGTTCGAAAGGGTTCACGAGCAGATGCGTGCGGCCCCCATCTCGTCACGCCAGGCGAGGGACTACAACCGCATCTTCCTGTCGGGCGCCTCGGACGAGGTTCCCGACAAGCAGGGCAGGATCACCATCCCGCCCGCACTGAGGACGTACGCGGGGCTCGACCGGGACCTCGCGGTCATCGGGGCGGGCAGCCGCGCGGAGATCTGGGCGATGGATGCCTGGGACTCCTACCTGATGGAGAAGGAGACGGCGTTCTCCGAGACGGACGAGGACGCCTTCCCGGGCATCATCTGAACAGCATCAACCGAACGACAGCACGGCCAGCACAGCACGACGGCGCAGGTGGGAACGTCCCTTGGATGAGATCTCCAGCCGCCGGATTCGGTACGCCACCTGGCTCCACTTCCCCGGAGCCAGGCGACGACCCTCCGGCCGGATGGGGATCTGATCCAAGAAGGCCGGACTCCCTCCGTGCCTGCAGTGACACCCGAGACGAGCACGAACTGCAGCAGGGGGACAACGCATGACGGGTGACCGGCCGACGGGGGAGCGTCACGTCCCCGTCCTCCGAGACCGCTGCGTCTCCCTCATCGCACCGTCCGTCGCCGCCGCCGAAGCCGCAGGACGCCGGCCCGTCGTCGTCGACGCCACGCTCGGCATGGGGGGCCACTCCGAGACCATGCTCCAGCGCTTCCCCGGTGCGCACCTCGTCGGGATCGATCGCGACACCGAGGCCCTCGGCCTCGCCGGCGCGCGGCTCGCGCCCTATGCCGACCGCACCGACCTCGTCCACGCCGTGTACGACGAACTGCCCGAGGTCCTCGACGATCTCGGGATCGACGGCGTGGACGGTGTCCTCTTCGACCTCGGCGTCTCCTCCCTGCAGCTCGACGAGCGCGAGCGCGGGTTCGCCTACTCCTACGACGCGCCGCTCGACATGCGCATGGACACGAGCCGCGGCATCACGGCAGCAGAGGTGGTCAACACCTACACGGCCGACGAACTCCTCCGCATCATCCGCGCCTGGGGCGAGGAGAAGTTCGCGGGCAGGATCGCGTCGGCGATCGTGCGCGCCAGGGACAGCGATCCCTTCCGGACCACGTCACAGCTCGTGGAGGTCATCCGCGGCGTCGTACCCGCCGCGGCGGCCCGCACCGGAGGCCACCCCGCCAAGCGGACGTTCCAGGCGCTGCGGATCGAGGTCAACGAGGAACTCACCGTCCTCGAGCGGGCCGTCCCGGCCGCCATCGACTCCCTCCTGGTCGGCGGGCGCGTCGTCGCGATGTCCTACCACTCCCTGGAGGACCGCATCGTGAAGAGCGCCTTCACCGCGGGAACGAAGTCCTCCGCCCCCGTCGGATTCCCCGTGGAACTCGAGGAGCACAAGCCCTACCTCCGATCGCTGACCCGCGGCACCGAGGCGCCGACCCCGGGGGAGATCGAGGAGAACCCGCGCGCGGCATCCGCCAAGCTGCGGGCCGTTGAACGAATCAAAGCCGGACCCGTCGACAGGAAAACCAAATGAGCCAGGCACTGACAGTGGAGAAGCGACACGGCGCTGCGGCCTTCTCCGGGAGCGGCGCTCTCGCGCTGGCCCCGGGGCGGCCGATGCGGCCGATGCGGCCGTCCGTCGAGCGCACGGCCCCGAGGCCGCGGACGCCGCTGTCCGTCGTGCCCGCGCGCCCCGCGCGCCGCAAGGTGCCCTTCGCCGTCTTCACTCTCCTCGTGCTCGCCGCCGCGCTGGCCGCGGTGCTCATGCTCAACATCTCCGTCTCCGGCACCCAGTACGAACTCGTGCAGCTCCGGAACCAGCAGACGGCCCTGAGCCAGCAGAACGAGGCGCTCGTGCTCGACATCGAAGCCAGGGAGGCGCCCCAGAACCTGGCCGCGGCCGCCACGAAACTCGGGATGGTGTCCTCCCCGACCTTCGGGACCATTGAGCTAGATTCGAAGAAGGTGACGGGCACGCCGGAACCGGCGACGAAGGGCCCCAAGCCCGAGGTCCTCATCGCCGCGCCGGACCTCGGCACGCCCGCAGCCGCGGACGAGCTCGTGACGGACGGTGCGGAGTCGGGGACGATCCCCGGTCCCGAGCAGCTCGGCCAGTAGCGGGCGCGGCTCCAGCACCTGCTTCGCACCCGACATACTGATCGACAAGGATTCTCCGTGACCCCTGCGCGCCCCGGCAGCCCCGACAGCCTCCGCCTGGCTCTGGGCTCCGCCCGGCTCCGTGTGGGGCTCGCGTTCGTCCTCGTCCTGCTGATGGTCCTCGGGGTGCGCCTCTTCCAGCTGCAGGCCCTCGACCTCAACGGCATGGCCCAGGCGGGCCTGTCCAAGCGGCTGACGACCACCGCCGTGCAGCCCGTCCGGGGCTCCATCGTGGACATAAACGGCAAGTACTTCGCGCGGAGCGTCGAGCGGTACGACCTCGTGGTCGACCAGCGGCTGAGCGACGTCGAGGACTTCCGGCGCTTCGACGAGGACTCGGAGGAATGGGAGGTCATCCCCATGGACCAGGCGCTCTCCGAGCTCTCCGCCGTCATCGGCGTCGACGTCGAGACGCTGAGGGGCGCGGTCCTCGGCGACAAGAGCTTCAACTACATCCTCAAATCGGTCACCCCCGACACCAAGAACAAGGCCCTCGCCGTCAAGATCCCGGGCGTCTACGCCGACGAGACCAGCGTGAGGACCTACCCGGCCGGCGCCGTCGGCGGCTCGATGATCGGCTTCGTGTCCGACGACGGAGCGCCGCAGGAAGGCCTCGAGTACTCGCTCAACGACGCGCTCGAGGGGACCGCGGGCAGCAGGACGTTCGAGATCGGCGGGGACGGCATCCGCATCCCCTACGCCACGAACGAGGACGTACCGGCGGTCGACGGCCAGGACGTGCGGCTCACGATCGACCAGGACCTGCAGTGGTTCGCGCAGCAGACCATCGCCTCGCAGGTGAAGGAGTACGACGCGGAGTGGGGCAACATCGTCGTCGTCGAGACGGAGACCGGCGCCATCCGCGCGATGGCGGAGTCCACGACACCCGACCCCAACGACCCGACCGCGACGCCCGCCGAGCAGCGCCGCCCCAACTCGGTGAGCGCCTCCTTCGAACCCGGGTCCACCACCAAGGTCATCACGATGGCCGGGGCGATCGAGCAGGGTCTCATCGAGCCGACCTCCCGCTTCACCCTCGACAACCGCTACACCGTGGACGACCAGACGTTCAAGGACGCGTGGGAGCACGGCGAGGAGAAGCGCACCGCCGCAGGCATCCTGGCCAAGTCGATGAACACCGGGACCGTGCAGGTGGGCCAGAAGCTGACCCGGCAGGAGCGGTACGACTGGCTGAAGAAGTTCGGCATCGGAGAACCCCTCGGGACCGGGCTCAACGAGGAGAACCAGGGCTTGCTGACGACGCCCGACAAGTGGGACGACCGCCAGCAGTACACCGTCCTGTTCGGCCAGGGCCTGACGCAGACCGCCCTGCACACCGCCATGGTGTACCAGACGATCGCCAACGACGGCGTGCGCCTGCCGCCGCGGCTGATCGACGCGTACATCGACCCCGACGGCACGGAGCACGACGTCCCCCAGGCCGAGGGCACGACGGTGGTGTCCCCGGAGACCGCCGGCGAGGTGCGGAAGATGCTCGAGACGGTGACCGAGGAGGGGTCCGGCAAGTCCGGGGCGCTCGATCAGTACCGCGTGGGGTCGAAGACCGGCACGGCCGAGGCCCCCAGTCCCACGGGTGGCTACGACGGATACACTCTCTCCTATGCCGGGATCGCGCCCATCGAGGACCCCAAGTACGTCGTCGTCGTGACGCTCCAGCGACCGCAGGGCGACCTGTACTACCTGATCCCCGGGCTGTCCTTCCAGAAGGTCATGAAGCAGGTCCTCAATTCCAACAACGTCCCGGCCTCGACGACGAAGCCGGACATCTACCCGGTCAAGTACTGACCCGGAGGCCGGAGCACCGTGCAACCGAACACCCCGCAGGGAGGCAGCGCCGCCCTGATGCGTCCCCGCGCCCCCCGCCCCGTCGCCCTGTCCACGGCCCTGGCCGCCATCGGGCCGCTGGCCGGATCGGCCTGGTCCACCGGGTCCGCCGACCTGCCCGTGGTCACCGGCCTCACCCTCGACTCGCGATCGGTGCTCCCGGGCGACGTCTACGCCGCCGTTCCCGGGGCCGCACGCCACGGCGCCGATTTCGCCGGCCAGGCCGTGCGGGCGGGAGCCGTTGCCGTCCTGACGGACGAGGCAGGCGCCGGAATCGTGGCCCGCGCCGCGGCGGCGGCCGGTGTCGACACGCCTCCCGTCGTCGTCGTCCCGGATCCGCGGCGGGCCGCCGGTCCGCTCGCCGGCGTGATCTTCGACAGCCGGCCGGACGTCCCCGGTGCGGCGCCCACCCTCTTCGGGATCACGGGGACCAACGGCAAGACGACGTCGACCTACTTCCTCAACGCGCTCCTCGGCGCGCTCGGCCGGACCACGGGCCTCATCGGCACCATCGAGATCCGCGCCGGCGGGG
The DNA here is from genome assembly GCF_054511115.1 of Arthrobacter arabinosi. Lineage (NCBI taxonomy): Bacteria > Bacillati > Actinomycetota > Actinomycetes > Micrococcales > Micrococcaceae > Arthrobacter > Arthrobacter arabinosi. Next base: position 840,984 of record NZ_JBTNDF010000001.1, on the reverse strand, counting down.
AGGCCATCCCGAGCGCGCTCACCACGCCCGAGTCGCCGCAGGTCCATTCGCTGCTCGCCCTCATGCGGGAGCGGGGACTCGACGCGGCGTCCATGGAGGTGTCCTCCCACGCCCTCGAGTTCGGGCGGGTCGACGGCGTCCGGTTCGACGTCGCCGGGTTCACCAACCTCACGCAGGACCACCTCGACCTCCACGGGACCATGGAGGACTACTTCGCGGTCAAGGCGACCCTGTTCACCCCCGAACGCTGCCGCCGCGCCGTGGTGCTGGTCGACGACGACTGGGGGCGCCGCCTCGCGGCGACGGCGGGCGTACCCGTCGTGTCGCTGCGGACCGCGCAGGGCGCCGGTGCCGGCCCGGCAGCGGACTGGACCGTCACCGCCGTCCGGCCCAGCGGCCTGGGACACTCCTTCGACCTCGAGGGTCGCGCGGGGGAGCGGCTGCGGGTCCGCACGGGCCTGCCCGGCACGTTCAACGTCTCCAACGCGGCGCTGGCCGCGGTCATGGTCCTCGCCTCGGGGGTCGCCGTCGACGACGTGCAGCGCGCCCTCGACGACCACGATCCGTTCACCACCGAGGTGCCGGGACGCATGCAGCTCGTCGGCGAGGAACCCGCGGCGATCGTCGACTTCGCGCACAACCCCGACGCCCTCGAACGGACTCTGGCCTCGGTCCGGCGGCCCGGCGGCCGGGTGATCTCCGTGTTCGGTGCGACCGGGCAGCGTGACGAATCCAAGCGCCCCGTCATGGGCGCCGTGGGGGCACGCCTGTCCGACATCCTCATCGTCACCGACGACGACCCCCACGACGAGGACGAGGCAGTCATCCGCCGCGCCGTCCGCGCGGGCGCCGACGCCGCGGTCCGCGCTGAGGGGCTCGCGTGCCAGGTGCTCGAGGTCTTCCCGCGCGCGGACGCCATCGAGCGCGCCGTGGCCCTCGCCCGTCCCGCCGACACCGTCATCGTCGCCGGCCGCGGCCACGAGGTGTGGCAGGAGGTCAAGGGCGTCAACCTGTCCCTCGACGATCGGGAGGAACTCCGCTCCGCGTTGACAAGGCACGGATTCTCTGGGTTTTCCCGCCCCGGGATAGAGTCCTGAACCGTCATGATTGAATTCAGCGCAGCCGAGATCGCGGCACTCACGGGTGGACGGCTGGTCGGGACCGATCCCGCCGGGCCCGCCATCACCGTCACCTCCGCAGCCACCGACTCCCGCGAGTGCGGGGCCGGGTCCCTGTTCGTCGCCAAGCCCGGCGAGGAGTCCGACGGACACCTCCACATCGGGTCGGCCTTCGCCGGCGGCGCCGTCCTGGCCCTGGCCGAACGGGAGGTCGCCGGACCGGACGGCGCCCCCTACCCCGCAGTCGTGGTCCCCGACGCCGTCCTCGCGATGGGTGAGCTCGCCGCGGAGATCGTCCGCAGGCTGCGCGCCGCCGGGGACGTCACCGTCATCGGCATCACCGGCTCCGCCGGGAAGACCACCACGAAGGACCTCCTCGCGGGCATCCTCGCGGCGGCGGGCCCCACGGTCGCGCCCCGGGGCTCCTACAACGGCGAGGTCGGCGTGCCGCTGACCGTCTTCCAGGCCTCCTGGGACACGCGCTACCTCGTGATCGAGATGGGCGCCACCAAGCCGGGGCACATCGCCTACCTGGCCTCCCTGGTCCGGCCGGACGTGGGCGTCGTCCTCGGCGTGGGGTCCGCCCACGCCGGCGAGTTCGGCGGCGTCGAGAACATCGCCCGCGCGAAGGGTGAGCTCTTCGAGGCCCTCGCCGCGACGGGCACGGCCGTCATCAACGCCGACGACGAGCGCGTCCTCGCCATGCAGTCCCGGACCACGGCACGGACCGTGTTCTTCACGTCCTCCTCGGACTTCGCGGCGGAGGGCCGCGTGGTGCGGGCGAGGAACAGCACGACGACGCCCGAGGGCCACCCCTCGTTCACGCTCGTCCTCCCCGACGGCAGCGAGCACGAGGTCGTCTCCCCGCTGCTCGGGCTGCACCACACCACCAACCTGCTGGCTGCGGCGAGCGTCGCCCACGAGGTCGGCGTCCCACCGGAGAGCATCGCGGATCGCCTCCGCAGCCAGGCCGCCGCGAGCCGCTGGCGCATGGAACGCACCGAGCGCGCCGACGGGGTCACCGTCATCAACGACGCCTACAACGCGAACCCCGAATCGATGCGCGCGGCCCTGCGGACCCTCGCCGAACTCGGCCGGGGACACCGGCGCACCTGGGCCGTGCTGGGGGAGATGCTCGAACTGGGCGACAGCACGATCGAGGAGCACGACCTCCTCGGGCGCGTGGTCGTCCGGCTCAACATCTCGAAACTGGTGTGCGTGGGGCCGAACACCCGCGCGCTGTTCAACGGCGCCGTGCTCGAGGGCTCCTGGGGCAGCGAAGCCGCGCACGTCGACGACGTGGAGGCCGCGGAGCGGCTGCTCGCCGCGGAACTCGAGCCCGGGGACATCGTCCTGTTCAAGTCCTCCAACGGAGCCGGCCTCCGGTTCCTCGGGGACCGGATCGCCCGGCGGACCGGCCAGAACGCCCGCCCGATCGTCGACGCGAACCACTCCGCACCAGACTTCGAAGCGGCCAGCGGCCCTGACGCTTCCGGAAAGGCCCCCCAGCCGTGATCGCCATCCTCATAGGCTCGGCCTCCGCCCTGATCTTCGCCTTCGTCGGGACGCCCCTGTTCATCAGGCTCCTCGTGAAGAGGAGCTACGGGCAGTTCATCCGCGACGACGGACCGACCGCGCACCACACGAAGCGCGGGACGCCGACCATGGGCGGAGCGGTCATCGTCGGATCCGTGCTGCTGGCCTACTTCCTCACCCACCTGGCGATGATGGCCGCCGGGGCCCCCTCCTCCGGCCCCAGCGCGTCGGGGCTGCTGCTGCTGTTCCTCGCCGCCGGCATGGGCCTCGTCGGCTTCGCGGACGACTACATCAAGATCTCCAAGCAGCGAAGCCTGGGCCTGTCCGCCCCGGCGAAGATCGCCGGCCAGACCGGCGTCGGCATCGCCTTCGGCGTGATGGCCCTGATGTTCCCCAACGAGGAGGGACGCACCCCCGCCTCCACCGCGATCTCCTTCATCCGCGACACCCCCCTCGACCTGGCCTTCGCCGGGACGGTGCTCGGGGCGATCCTCTTCGTCATCTGGTCCAACCTCATCATCACCGGAGCCAGCAACGGCGTGAACCTCGCCGACGGGCTGGACGGGCTCGCCGCCGGAGCCGCGGTCCTCGTCTTCGGCGCCTACATGCTCATCGGGATCTGGCAGAGCAACCAGAGCTGCGGTGCGCCCGGCGCGGGCAGTGTCTGCTACGAGGTGCGTGACCCCCTGGACCTCGCCCTCATCGCGGGGGCGATGTGCGGCGCGCTCGTCGGGTTCCTGTGGTGGAACACCTCGCCCGCCCGGATCTTCATGGGTGACACCGGATCCCTGGCGATCGGCGGGGCGATCGCCGGCTTCGCGATCCTGTCCCGCACCGAGCTGCTCCTGGTGATCCTCGCCGGCCTGTTCGTCATGATCACGCTGTCCGTCATCATCCAGGTCGGCTACTTCAAGCTCTCGGGCGGCAAGCGCGTCTTCAAGATGGCGCCGCTCCAGCACCACTTCGAACTGAAGGGATGGCAGGAGGTCACCGTGGTGGTCAGGTTCTGGATCCTCGCGGGGCTCTTCGTGGCCGCCGCCCTCGGCATCTTCTACGCGGAATGGGTCGTGGGATGAGCGGATCGGAGGGGGCGGCGCCCCCCAACACCTGGGAGACCCCCCGGCTCCGGGGCCTCACCTCGTGGGACGCCGACTGGGCCGGCCTTCGGGTCGTCGTCGCCGGACTCGGGGCCTCCGGCTTCTCCGCGGCGGACACGCTCATCGAGCTCGGCGCCGTCGTCGTCGTCGTCGATGCCGGCGCGACCCCCGGGAACGAGGCGAAGGCCGACACCCTGCGGATCGTGGGCGCCCGCGACGTCCTGCTCGGGGCAGGCTCCGCCGACGCCGTGCCGCTCGTCGACGGCGAGCAGCCCGACCTCGTCGTCACCTCGCCCGGCTGGCGCCCCACCCAGCCGCTGCTCGCCGAGGCCGCCGCCGCCGGGATCCCCATCTGGGGCGACGTCGAACTCGCCTGGCGCGTGAGGATCCGCGAGGGCCGCCCAACCGCCGAATGGCTCACCATCACGGGGACCAACGGGAAGACGACGACGGTCGGCCTGACCGAGTCCATGCTCATCGCGGCCGGCAAACGCGCCGTGGCCGCAGGCAACGTGGGCACCCCGATCCTCGACGTGATCCGCGACCCGCAGGGCTACGACGTCCTCGCCGTCGAACTCTCCAGCTTCCAGCTGCACTGGGTCCACTCCCTCGAACCGCTGGCGAGCGTGTGCCTCAACATCGCGGAGGACCACGTCGACTGGCACGGCAGCTACGCCGCCTACCGCGCGGCGAAGGCGTCGGTGTACGAGCGCACGAGGATCGCCTGCATCTACAACGTGGAGCAGCGCGAGACCGAGGCCATGGTGGAGGAGGCGGAGGTCCTGGAGGGCTGCCGCGCCGTGGGCTTCACGACAGGCACGCCGTCGATCAGCATGATGGGCGTCGTCGAGGACCTCCTGGTCGACCGCGCCTTCATCGAGCAACGCAAGGACTCGGCTGCCGAGCTGGCGTCCATCAGCGAGCTCGGCGAGGTGGTGCCGCGCCACCTCGTCGCCAACGCGCTGGCCGCCGCCGCGCTCGTCCGCGCCGCCGGCGTCCCGGCCGCCGCGGTGCGCGACGGCATCCGCGCCTTCCAGCCGGGCGACCACCGCATCCAGGTGATCGCCCACGAGGACGGCGTGCTCTGGATCAACGACTCCAAGGCCACCAATCCGCACGCCGCGTCGGCGTCGCTGTCCTCCTTCCAGTCCGTCGTATGGATCGCGGGCGGCCTGTCCAAGGGGGTCTCCTACGAGGACCTCGTACGGGAGCACGCCGGGCGGCTGCGCGGCGTCGTCCTGCTCGGCGCGGACCCCGCGCCCCTCCAGGGGGCGCTCTCCCGACACGCACCCGATGTTCCGGTCTCCCTCCACCCGAGCCTTCACACTGGACAGGGGCACGACGCCGGCGGGTCATCCGACCCGGTCACCGGGGACACCCTGATGCAGTGGGCCGTCGCGGAGGCAGCGCGCCTCGCCCAGGACGGCGACACGGTGCTGATGGCACCGGCCGCTGCGTCGATGGACCAGTTCTCCTCCTACGCGCACCGGGGGGCGGCCTTCATGGCCGCCGTCCACGCCCGCGGCGGACAGGGGACAACCCCGAAGGAGTCGTAATGACCACGCCTACCCGTCCGGGAGGACGCAAGCCCTCCGTCCGGTCCGCCAGGACCACGGAGACGGGGCGAGCGACCCTTCCCGGGGGAGCGCCCTCCTCGCCTCCGACGACCCGCCCTCCGGGGACGGGGCGGACGGTCCGGGGCGGTGCCACGACGGCGCGCCCGAGCGCTCCCGCCGTCGAGACCGCCCGCGCACCGGCGAAGGGCCTGCGGGCCGGGGTGCGGCGCGGCTGGGAATTCCTGGAAGGCACCGACCGGTCGCCGTCCGGGTCCAGCTACTACCTGATCCTGGGTGCCGCGATGGCCCTCACCGCGATCGGACTCATGATGGTGCTCTCGGCGTCCTCCGTCGAGGCGATCTCCGAGGGCAAGGACACCTTCGACCTCTTCCTCAAGCAGGCCGTCTGGGCCGGCGCCGGCATCGCCCTGATGCTGGTGCTGTCCCGGCTGGGACCCCGGGCGTACAAGGCCCTGGCCTGGCCGAGCCTCGGGATCGCGATCGTGCTGCTCGTCCTCGTGCTGGTCATCGGCGTCGAGATCAACGGCAACCGGAACTGGATCCGCATCGGCTCGCAGACGCTCCAGCCGTCCGAACCGGCCAAGCTCGCGCTGGCCCTCTGGTTCGCCGTCGTACTCGAACGCAAGAAGGCGCTGATCCGGGACTGGAAGCACGCCCTGATCCCCGCGCTGCCCCTGGGCGGCCTGCCCATCGGCCTCGTCCTGATCGGCGGGGATCTCGGGACGGGACTCGTGCTCATGATGATCGCGGCCGCCGCGCTCTTCTTCGCCGGTGCGCCGATGAAGATGTTCACGCTCGTGGGCCTCGTGGCCGTCGTCGGCTCCCTCCTCATGGTGGTGACCAGCTCCAACCGTGGCGGGCGCATCGCCGCGTGGCTCCGGCTGAACTGCGACGACGGCACGGACCTGTGCATGCAGTCCGACAACGGGCTGTTCGCCATGGCCTCCGGCCGCTGGTTCGGGGTCGGGATCGGCCAGAGCCGGCAGAAGTGGAACTGGATCCCCGAAGCCCACAACGACTTCATCTTCGCCATCATCGGCGAGGAGTTCGGACTCATCGGCACCTCCGTCGTCGTGCTCCTGTTCGGCATCCTCGCCGTGGCGACCATCCGGGTGGCCATGCGCTACACGGACCCCTTCGTGCGGATCCTCATGGGGTCCATCCTCGTCTGGCTCATCGGCCAGGCCTTCGTCAACATCGGCATGGTGACGGGCCTGCTGCCCGTCATCGGCGTGCCGCTGCCGTTCATCTCCTACGGCGGGTCCGCGCTGACCTTCACGCTCGGCGCCGTGGGCGTCCTGCTCTCCTTCGCCCGGAAGACCCCGCACTCCGCCGCCGTGGCGCCGGACCGCTCCGCCCCCTGACCTCCGGAAGAGACCCGTACCTCCATGACTTCCCCCACTGACGACCGGGCGGTGTCCGTCGTCCTCGCCGGCGGCGGCACCGCCGGTCACATCAGCCCGCTGCTCGCCATCGCGGGTGCGATCATCGACGAACGGCCGGGCACGCGCATCACGGCGGTCGGCACCGAGACCGGCATGGAGACGCGCCTCGTCCCCGCGGCCGGGTTCGACCTCCGGACCATCGACCGGGTGCCCCTGCCGCGCCGACCCTCGTCGGACTTCCTCAAGCTCCCCGTGCGGCTCGTCCGGGCCGTCCGCCAGGCGCGGGCGATCGTCGCGGACACCCGCGCCGACGTCGTCGTCGGTGTGGGCGGGTACGTCTCCACCCCCGTGTACCTCGCCGCCTGGACCCTGCGTGTCCCCGTCGTGATCCACGAGGCGAACGCACGCCCCGGGATCGCCAACCGGGTCGGCGCGCGGATCGCGGCGCGCGTCGCCGTCGCCTTCGACGGCACCGGACTCACCGACGCGGTCCTCGTGGGCATGCCCATGCGCCGCAGCATCGCCGACCTCGACCGTGCCACCGGGTGCGCCGACGCCCGCACCTCCCTCGGACTCGAGCCGGACCGGCCCACACTCATCGTCACCGGCGGCTCCTCGGGCGCGGCCAGCCTGAACCGCGCCGTTGCCGGCGCCGTGCCCTCACTCACCGCGGCCGGCGTGCAGGTCCTCCACATCACCGGGCGCGGCAAGCAGGTTCTCGGGGACGACGGCACACCGCTGGCCGTGCCCGGGTACCACCAGGTCGAGTTCGTCGACGGGATGGAGCGCGTGTACGCGGCGGCGGACCTCCTGGTCGCGCGCGCCGGCGCCGCCACCGTGAGCGAGGTCAGCGCGGTCGGACTGCCCGCCGTCCTCGTCCCTCTGCCCCACGGCAACGGCGAGCAGCGGCTGAACGCCGCCGGCCTCGTGGACTCCGGCGGGGCCGTCCTCGTCGTCGACGACGCCTTCACCGCCGGCTGGATCGAGGCGAACGTCCTCCCGCTGGTCACCGACGGCCCGCGGCTCGCCGTGATGTCGGCGGCGTCCTACGCGCAGGGCGTGCGCGACGCCGACCGGCGCATGGCGGAACTCGTCCTCGCCGTGGCGGAGGCCGGCCGATGAGCGCAGGCGACAGGACCACGACAGCCGCGGACGGCACGACGGAAGGCACCGGCATCACCACGAGCAGCACGGGAACGCACCGGGCGGTCCTGCGGGAACCCGTCCACTTCATCGGCCTCGGGGGAGCCGGCATGTCCGCGGTCGCCCGCGTGCTCCTCGGCCGCGGCCTGCGCGTCTCCGGCTCCGACGCGGCGGAGTCCAGGGGCCTGCGGGCCCTCGCCCACCTCGGAGCGGACGTGCACGTGGGTCACGCCGCGGCGGCGGTCCCCGAGGACGGGACCGTCGTCGTCTCCTCGGCGATCCGCGAGACCAACCCCGAGCTCGCCGAGGCACGACGCCGCGGCCTGCCCGTCCTCCACCGGTCGGAAGCACTCGCCGCGGCGATGGACGGGCTTACCGGCGTCGCCGTCGCCGGTACCCACGGCAAGACGACCACGACGGCGATGATCACCGTCCTGCTGCGGCATGCCGGGCTCGACCCGTCCTTCGCGATCGGGGGTGACGTCGCCGCACTCGGCGTCAACGCCGAGTGGACCGGCGGGGACATCTTCGTCGCCGAGGCCGACGAGTCCGACGGTTCCTTCCTGAACTACGCGCCCCGCATCAGTGTCGTGACGAACGCCGAAGCCGACCACCTGGACCACTACGGCACCGCGGACGCGGTGCACGCCGCGTTCCGGCGGTTCGCCGACCGGCTGCCCGAGGACGGACTGCTGGTCGCCTGTGCCGACGATCCCGGGGCTGCCGCGCTGGCCGCAGCCATCCCCGCGACGCGCCGCGTCCGGACGTACGGCTACGCGGCCACGGCGGACCTCCGCATCAGCGACACGCGGGCGGTCGGGAGCACCACGACCAGCATCCTGGCCTTCGCCGTCGACGGCCTCGAGGCCGAGCAGGAACTGCGGCTCGGCGTGCCCGGGCGCCACAACATCCTGAACGCCGCGGCGGCGTTCACGGTGGCCCTCGAACTCGGGGTGGACCCCGCCGTCGCCGCGGCGGGCCTCGCCCTGTTCTCCGGTGCCGCGCGCCGGTTCGAGGCGCGGGGCGAGGCCGACGGCGTGCGGGTCTTCGACGACTACGCGCACCACCCGACCGAGGTGCATGCAGCGCTCACCGCCGCGCGGACCGTGGCGGGGGACCACCGCGTGCACGCCCTGTTCCAGCCGCACCTCTTCTCCCGCACGCGCGAGTTCGCCGCCGGGTTCGCCGACGCGCTCTCCCTCGCCGACACCGCCGTCGTCCTGCCGGTCTACGCTGCGCGCGAGGACCCGGTCGACGACGTCGGCGGCTGGACGATCACCGCCCTCATGCCCGGCCCCGGTGCGGCCTACGTCGAGGACCCCGAGGAGGCCCTGCGGGCCGTCACCGGCAGTGCCGCCGCCGGGGACGTCGTCCTCACGATCGGCGCGGGCGACGTCACCCAGTACGGCGCCCGGCTCGTCGGGCTGCTGACGGAGCGAGCCGCCGGTGCGGACGCAGGAGCGGCCGGATGACACCGAGGAAGCCCCCCGTCACCCGGGCCGCAGGAGCGAAGGCCCCTGCCGGCCGCGGAGCCGGCTCCGGCAGCAGTGCGGGCTCCGGCGGCAGCCGCACCGCGGGCTCCACCACGGCGACGCTTACCGGGCGCCCCGAGCGCGCGGCCGGTTCCGCGACGGTCCTCGACTTCCCGACGCCCCCGCGCTCGCGCCGGCTGAGGAACACCGTCATCGCCCTCGTCGCCGTGACGCTCGTCCTCGGTGGCCTCGTGGCGTACGTCATCTTCTCGCCGGCCCTCGCCCTGCGCACGGTCTCCGTGCAGGGCAACACGCTGGTCACGACGGCGGAAATCGAGGCAGCCCTCGAACCCCTGACCGGGACGCCGCTGACCCGGATCTCCCGCGAGCAGGTCGCGGACCTGCTCGCGGACCAGGCGCCCATCGAGGACGTCGGGATCGCGGCCGAACCGCCGTCGACCCTCGTCGTCACCGTCAAGGAGCGCGTGCCGGTCGCCGTCCTCCAGACGGACCGCGAGTTCGTGCTCATCGACTCGCAGGGCCGGCAGCTCAAGCGGGTCGGGCAGCGCGGCGACGCCAAGCTGCCGCTGATCGACGGCGGAGCCAACGCGGTCAACTCGGAGGTCTTCTCCTCGATCACCGCCGTCCTCACCGAACTCCCGGTCGGCATCCTGTCGCGGCTGAACAGCGCGTCCGCGTCGAGCGTCGATTCCATCCAGCTCTCCCTGTCGGGGAAGCAGAGGATCTTCTGGGGCAGCGCCGAGCGCAGCGCCGAGAAGGCGAAGGTCCTCGAGGCGATGCTGTCGCTCCCGCCGACGGACCCGCCGGTGAAGGAGTTCGACGTCAGCACGCCGGACCGTCCGGTCACGCGATGACCCGCGAGGCCGCCGACACGGCGGATCGGGCGCGACACGCCGACACGCGGCGCCCGGTCTTTGCAACGCGCCGCGTATGCACCTAGCGTCGAACATAGAAGTTACTTGACATAACGTTAACCCTCAACCTGAACGTTAACGTTATCTCGGGTGAAGGTCGACGCCGGAGCACCGGCGGACCCCCGTACAGCACACAGATTCGAACAAGGGACACAGGACGTGGCAGCACCTCAGAATTACTTGGCCGTCATCAAGGTCGTCGGCATCGGCGGCGGTGGCGTCAACGCCGTCAACCGGATGATCGAGGTGGGGCTCCGTGGCGTGGAGTTCATTGCCATCAACACCGATGCCCAGGCCCTGCTCATGAGCGACGCCGACGTCAAGCTCGACGTCGGCCGTGAACTCACGCGCGGCCTCGGCGCCGGAGCGGACCCCGAGGTCGGCCGGCGTGCCGCAGAGGACCACTCCGAGGAGATCGAGGAGGTCCTGCGCGGGGCCGACATGGTCTTCGTCACCGCGGGTGAGGGTGGCGGAACCGGTACCGGCGGAGCGCCCGTCGTCGCCCGCATAGCGCGGTCCCTGGGCGCGCTCACCATCGGCGTGGTCACGCGTCCGTTCACGTTCGAGGGACGCCGCCGGTCGAACCAGGCGGAGAGCGGCATCGACACGCTCCGTGAGGAGGTCGACACGCTCATCGTGATCCCGAACGACCGCCTGCTGTCCATCAGCGACCGCAACGTCTCCATGCTCGACGCGTTCCGCTCCGCGGACCAGGTCCTGCTCTCCGGTGTCCAGGGCATCACCGACCTCATCACCACCCCGGGCCTGATCAACCTCGACTTCGCCGACGTGAAGTCCGTCATGCAGGGCGCCGGTTCGGCGCTCATGGGCATCGGCTCCGCCCGCGGTGAGGACCGCGCCGTCAAGGCTGCCGAGCTCGCCATCGCGTCGCCCCTGCTCGAAGCATCCATCGACGGCGCCCACGGCGTCCTGCTGTCCATCCAGGGTGGCTCGGATCTCGGCCTGTTCGAGATCAACGAGGCCGCACGCCTCGTCCAGGAGGTCGCGCACCCCGAGGCGAACATCATCTTCGGTGCCGTCATCGACGACGCCCTCGGCGACGAGGCACGCGTCACGGTGATCGCGGCCGGCTTCGACCAGGTCGACGCCACGTCCCAGCCCGTCGCCGCAGCGGCCCCCGCGGCACGGCCCGCCGTCGCACCGAGCGTGGGCGGCGACCAGCGCCGCATGGCCGGCGCAGCGACCGCGGGCCTCGGCGCCTGGTCGCAGCAGCGCGCCCAGAACGTGCAGGCCGTCCCGGCCGACTCGGGCTTCGACGTCGACCTCCCGGCGATCGTGGAGCCCGACCTGTCGTCCGGCCGCTCCGACGACCTCGACGTCCCCGACTTCCTCAAGTAGTCGGTGGACACGGCCGGCGCGCCCGGGCAGACCTCTCCGTTCCACTGGAACGAGGAGGTCCGCCCGGGGCTCAGGGTCGCCTTCAGCTCAGCCGGTGCGGGAAACCTCGCCCTCCACGTCGGCGGTGACCCCGAGGACGTCCGCGGCAACCGCCGTCGGCTCGAGTCCGCGATGGGCGTGCCCCACGGCTCCCTGCGCTTCATGCACCAGACCCACTCGGACCGCGTGGCCGTCCTCGGACGGGCCGCGCAGGACGCCCCCGACGCCGACGGCATGGTCTCACCGGACGGGACCGATCCCCTCGCCGTCCTCGTTGCCGACTGCGTACCGATCGTCCTCGCGGACGCGTCGGTCGCCGAGGGCGGCACGGGAGCCACGGCCGTGGTGCACGCCGGCCGGGCCGGCGTAGGCAACGGGATCGTCGGGCACGCGGTGGCGACGCTCCGCGGATACGGCGCCCAGGACCTCGTGGCCTGGATCGGCCCGGCCGTCTGCGGCTCCTGCTACGAGGTCCCCGACGCCATGATGCGCGTGATGGCGCAGGTCCTGCCGGAGGCCGCCTCCCGGACGCGGCAGGGGACCCCTGCCCTCGACCTGCCGGCCGCCGTCCGCGTGCAGCTGGCACGCGCCGGGGTCGGGGTCGGGCACCTGGCCGGGGCGGGGGAGTCCTGCACCCTCGAGAACTCCGAGCTGTACTCGCACCGCCGGGAACCGGGTGCCGGGCGCATCGCAGGCCTCGTGTGGCGGACGTGAGGGCCGACGCGGCGCCCGACCAGGCGAGGTCCCGCGAGCTCGGGGAACGCCTGCAGGCCGTGCGGGCGCGCATCGCGTCCGCCGCGGCGTCCGCCGGACGGGCCGAACCGGAGCTGATCGTCGTCACCAAGTACTTCCCGGCCTCCGACGTGCGGATCCTCTCGGGGCTCGGGGTCACCGATGTGGGCGAGAACCGCGACCAGGAGGCCGCGGCGAAGGCCGCCGACCTCCAGGACCTTCCGCTGGCCTGGCATTTCGTCGGGCAGCTGCAGACCAACAAGGCCAGATCGGTGGTCCGCTACGCGCACAGCGTGCATTCCGTGGACCGCCTCCCGCTCATCACCGCCCTGGGGAAGGCCGTCGGGGGCGAGCAGGAGCGCCGGGCCGCGGCGGGGCTCGGAGCCCGGGACGCGCTGCGCTGCTTCCTCCAGTTCACCCTCGACCCCGCCGCCGATCCCGCCGGCACACCGGCGGGCAGGGGAGGGGCCCTTCCCTCCGACGCCGCCGACCTGGCGCGGGCCTGCGCGGCCACGGAGGGACTCCGGCTCGCCGGAGTGATGGCGGTCGCACCCCTCGGAGCCGACCCGGCGGAGGCCTTCGGCAGACTCCTGCGCATCTCGGCGGAGGTCCGCGCCGTCGACCCCGCCGCCACCGGTGTCTCAGCCGGGATGAGCGGGGATCTCGAGGAGGCCGTGGCCGCCGGGGCGACACACCTCCGGATCGGGTCTGATGTCCTCGGTCCGCGTCCGGCGGTGGGGTAGCGTCGACGTCAGAACGGCGGTACGACGGGCACCGGGTTGGTGGCCTGCGGCACGTCCCCGGACCCACCGATCCACCACACGACAGGAGTCACCATGGCTGGCGCACTGCGCAAGACGATGATCTACCTTGGGCTCGCCGATGGTGACGAGCACTACGAGCCCGAGGCGAAAAGCGCGCCCGGCAGGAACGAGGACTACACAGTGGATTACGATCGCGACGAGCGTCACCTCGAGCCGGCCCCGACCGCGGTCCGGGTCGCCCCCGCCGAGGAATACCGCGCCCCGGTCACGCCGATCAAGCGCGCACCGTCCTCCCGTGAGGACTCCGGCGCCCTGCGCCAGATCACCACGATCCACCCCCGCTCCTACAACGACGCGAAGCTCATCGGTGAGAGCTTCCGCGACGGTATCCCCGTGATCATGAACGTCACCGACATGGGTGAGTCCGATGCCAAGCGCCTCGTCGACTTCTCGGCCGGTCTCGTCTTCGGCCTGCACGGCAGTATCGAGCGGGTCACCAATAAGGTGTTCCTGCTCTCGCCGTCGTATATTGAAGTACTCGGCGAGGACCTGAAGACCAGCGAAGGACAAACCAGCTTCTTCAACCAGAGCTGAGCTGCGGCCCTCCGGTCGCGCAAGACACTCCAAGGCCCGAAGGACTGAAACTGCTCTGTGAGTCTGGTATTCGCCCTGATCTACCTGGTACTGATGCTGTTCCAGCTCACCCTGATCCTGCGCATCGTGTACGACGCCGTCCAGGGATTCGCGCGGGACTGGCGTCCCCAGAAGTCGGCACTGGTGCTCGCTTCGGGCGTGTACTCCGTGACGGACCCCCCCATCAAGACCCTGCGCCGGCTCATCCCGCCCCTCCGGCTGGGCGGGGTGCAGCTCGATCTCGCCTTCCTCGTGCTGTTCATCGTGGTGCTGATCCTGATGTCCGTGGCGGCGGGCCTCGCAGGCTGACCCCCGGCTCCGTTTCCCCCTGAAGCCAGGGAAGATATACGCTGACTCACAGTTCGACGTGAGCCCAGCGGCTCGTGTCCACAATCCGGTATCGCAGCCATGACCGCCAGTCGGCGGCCGGGCTTCTATCAGTACGAGGTGACTACATGGCCCTGACGCCAGAAGACGTTGTCAACAAGAGGTTCCAGCCGACGAAGTTCCGCGAAGGCTACGACCAGGACGAGGTCGACGACTTCCTCGACGAGATCGTCGTCGAACTCCGCCGCCTGAACTCCGAGAACGAGGAGCTGCGCCGCAGGCTCGGCGACGGTGCCCCCGACGCCTCCCAGACCACGGCGATCCCCGCGCCCGTCTCCGCGAGCACGCGCACCGAGTCCGCGCCGGACGCGAAGGGTGCTCCCGCAGCCGCCCAGGCCGACGACGAGACCAGCCCCGCCGCGGTTCCCGCTGCCTCGGCTGCCACCCCCGCAGCCTCCGTCACCTCCGCCGAGTCCGCCGCCAGCGTCATCGCGATGGCGCAGCGCCTCCACGACGAGTACGTCAACGCGGGCGTCGAACAGCGTGACAAGATCATCGCCGAAGCGCAGCTCGAGGCGACCGGCCTCGTCGACGACGCCCAGGAGAAGAGCCGGAAGACCCTCGGGGACCTCGAGCAGCAGAAGTCGGTCCTCGAGCGCAAGGTCGAGCAGCTCCGCGGCTTCGAGCGCGACTACCGCGCACGCCTCAAGGCCTACATCGAGGGCCAGCTCCGCGACCTCGACGCCCGCGACTCCCTCGCGACCGAGTCGGCCTCCTAGCAGGACGTCCTGGCCCGACCCGCGTCGGGGCAGCAGTGGAAGGGCCGGTTGCCGGGGGCGGAACCCCGGGAACCGGCCCTTCCGGCGTCAGAGCCACCGGGAGCGCCCCCGCCCCGCCGTCACGGCCCGCAGGACGCGTGACGACAGACCCCGCAGCCCCGAGATCCTGGATGGACCGTGAACGAGCACCAGCCCACCATGCCCGAACCCGACGGGGACCCGTCGGCTGCAGCCGGCACGCCCGCACCGCGAGGATCGGGTCGCGTGCGTCGCATCCCTGCGCGCTACGCGCTCCTGATGCTCGGCTGCGCCCTGGTCGCCTACGTGGCCGACCAGCTCACCAAGTGGTGGGTGGTGTCCACCATGACCGAGGGGCAGATCACGCCGGTCCTCCCGCCCCTGCTCAACTGGCGCTTCTTCCGCAACCCGGGGGCCGCGTTCTCCATCGGCACGGACTACACCTGGGTCTTCACGATCATCATGGTCATCGTGTCCACCGCCATCCTGCTGCAGGTCACGAAGGTCGCCTCCCGCGGGTGGTCCGTGGCGCTCGGACTCGTCCTCGGTGGTGCCCTCGGCAACCTGACCGACCGGCTCTTCCGGGAGCCCTCGTTCGGCCAGGGCCACGTGGTGGACTTCATCGCCCTCCCCAACTTCGCCATCTTCAACATCGCCGACTCGGCGGTCGTCAGCGGGGTCGCGCTCATCTGCATCCTGACCCTGCGCGGCATCGGCATGGACGGCAGCCGCGGCGACGACGAGCCCGTGGGCCCGCGCGACCGGACGACCGGCACGACGACGGACGGGGACGACCATGGCAGGTGAGCGCCGGGAGCTGATCATCCCCGAGACGGAAGCCGGGAACCGCGCGGACGCCGCCCTCGCCCGCCTGCTGGACGCCTCCCGCTCGTCCGTCGCCCAGTGGTGCGCCGACGGGCGCGTGCTGCGGGCCGGCTCGCCCCTGGCCAAGTCGGACCGCGTGCACGCCGGAGACCGCGTGGACATCGACCTGCCGGATCCCGAGGACAGGCACCGCGTCATCCCGGAGGCCGTCGACGGCATGGGCATCCTCCTCGACGACGATGACTTCGTCGTCGTCGACAAGCCCGTCGGCGTCGCCGCGCACCCGTCGCCGGGCTGGGTAGGACCGACCGTCGTGGGCGCCCTGGCGGCGGCCGGCTACCGCATCTCGACATCGGGAGCGCCGGAGCGCGTCGGGATCGTCCACCGGCTCGACGTCGGCACCTCGGGGGCCATGGTCGTCGCGAAGACCGAACCCGCCTACACGGCCCTGAAGCGCGCCTTCAAGGAGCGCACGGTCGACAAGGTCTACCACGCCGTCGTCCAGGGGCTCCCGGAACCGCTGAAGGGCACCATCGACGCGCCCATCGGACGCCACCCGCACCACGAATGGCGGTTCGCCGTGATGGAGGGCGGCCGCGACTCCGTGACGCACTACGAGGTGCTCGAGGCCTTCGGGCGGGCGAGCCTCGTGGAGGTGCACCTCGAGACCGGCAGGACGCACCAGATCCGCGTCCACTTCTCCGCGCTCCGCCACCCCTGCGCAGGGGACCTCACGTACGGCGCCGACCCGCGCCTGGCCGCGGAACTCGGCCTCACCCGGCAGTGGCTCCACGCCCACCGGCTCGGCTTCGCCCATCCGCGCACGCTCGAGCCCGTCACCGCGACGAGCCCCTACCCGGTGGACCTCGCGTACGCGCTCACGGCCCTGTCCGACGGCCTCGTGTGACACGCCGGGCGTGCCCCGGCGACATGCCGTCGGGGTCCGTCCGGGGGTGGGGCAGCACTAGACTCGGGGGGTGGCTACTCCTGCATCGACCGATTCGTTCGTCCATCTCCACAACCACACCGAGTACTCGATGCTCGACGGCGCGGCCCGGCTGACGGACCTCTTCAGCCACACCGAGGAACTCGGGATGAAGGCTCTCGCCACCACGGACCACGGGTTCGTGTTCGGGGCCTTCGACTTCTGGAGCAAGGCCACCAGCGCGGGCATCAAGCCGATCATCGGCGTGGAGGCCTACCTCACCCCGGGGACCGCCCGGAACGACCGCACCCGCGTGCAGTGGGGCGGCGGCGGGCGCGACGACGTCTCCGGTGCCGGCGCGTACACCCACATGACCCTGTGGTCCGAGACCACCGAGGGCATGCACAACCTGTTCCGGATGTCCTCGCTCGCCTCCCTCGAGGGCTACCTCTACAAGCCCCGCATGGACCGCGACCTCCTCCAGACCTACGGGAAGGGCCTCATCGCGACGACGGGCTGCCCGTCCGGCGAGGTCCAGACGAAGCTCCGCCTCGGCCTGTACGACGAGGCACGGCAGGCGGCGTCGGACTTCCGCGACATCTTCGGGGCCGAGAACTACTTCTGCGAGCTGATGGACCACGGGCTCGACATCGAGCGCAACGTCAAGGCGGACCTGATCCGGCTCGCGAAGGAGCTCGGGCTGCCCCTCGTGGCCACCAACGACCTCCACTACACCCACGCCGAGGACTCCAAGGCCCACGCCGCCCTGCTGTGCGTCCAGTCCGGGTCCACGCTCGCCGACCCGAAGCGCTTCAAGTTCGACGCCGACGAGTTCTACCTGAAGTCGCCGGCCGAGATGCGCGCGATCTTCCGCGACTACCCCGAGGCCTGCGACAACACGCTGCTCATCGCCGAGCGGTGCGAGGTCGAATTCAACACCAAGGCCAACTACATGCCCCGGTTCCCCGTGCCGGAGGGCGAGAACGAGCAGTCCTGGTTCGTCAAGGAGGTCGAGACCGGCCTCCAGTACCGCTACCCGGCGGGCGTGCCCGACGACGTCCGGAAGCAGGCCGAGTTCGAGGTCGGCGTCATCACCCAGATGGGCTTCCCCGGCTACTTCCTCGTCGTCGCCGACTTCATCAACTGGGCCAAGGACAACGGGATCCGGGTGGGGCCCGGCCGCGGCTCGGGCGCCGGCTCCATGGTGGCGTACGCGATGCGCATCACCGACCTCGACCCCCTCAAGCACGGCCTCATCTTCGAGCGCTTCCTCAATCCCGAGCGCGTCTCCATGCCCGACTTCGACGTCGACTTCGATGACCGGCGCCGCTCCGAGGTCATCCGGTACGTGACCGAGAAGTACGGCGACGAACGCGTGGCGATGATCGTCACGTACGGCACCATCAAGGCCAAGCAGGCGCTGAAGGACTCGTCCCGCGTCATGGGGTACCCGTTCTCCACGGGGGAGCGGCTCACCAAGGCCATGCCGCCGGACGTCATGGGCAAGGGCCTCGCCCTGGCCGACGTGCACAACAAGGACGCCAAGCGCTACTCGGAGGCCGAGGAGCTGAGGGAGCTCCTGAAGACCGACGCCGACTCCGAGAAGGTCTTCGAGACGGCCCTCGGCCTCGAGGGGCTGAAGCGCCAGTGGGGCGTGCACGCCGCCGGCGTCATCATGTCCTCCGACCCGCTGATCGACATCATCCCGATCATGCGCCGTGAGCAGGACGGCCAGATCATCACGCAGTTCGACTACCCGACGTGCGAGGGGCTCGGACTGATCAAGATGGACTTCCTCGGCCTGAGGAACCTGACGATCATCTCGGACGCCGTCGAGAACATCAAGGCGAACAAGGACACCGACCTCGTCCTCGAGGAACTCGAGCTCGACGACAAGGCGTCCTACGAGCTCCTGGCCCGCGGCGACACCCTCGGCGTGTTCCAGCTCGACGGCGGGCCCATGCGGTCGCTGCTGAAGCTCATGCGCCCCGACAACTTCGAGGACATCTCCGCCGTCCTGGCCCTGTACCGGCCCGGTCCGATGGGCGTCAACTCCCACACGAACTACGCCCTGCGCAAGAACGGCCTGCAGGACATCGAGCCGATCCACCCCGAGCTCGAAGGGCCGCTCGAGGAGATCCTCGGCGGTACGTACGGCCTCATCGTGTACCAGGAGCAGGTGATGAGCGCCGCCCAGAAGCTGGCGAACTTCACGCTCGGCCAGGCGGACATGCTCCGCCGTGCGATGGGCAAGAAGAAGAAGTCGGAGCTGGACAAGCAGCAGGCCGACTTCTTCGCGGGCATGAAGGCCAACGGCTACTCCCAGGCGGCGATGGACAAGCTGTGGACCGTCCTCGAATCCTTCTCCGACTACGCGTTCAACAAGGCGCACACCGCGGCGTACGGGCTCGTGTCCTACTGGACGGCGTACCTCAAGGCGCACTACCCGGCCGAGTACATGGCCGCCCTGCTCACGAGTGTCGGCGACGACAAGGACAAGCTGGCGATCTACCTCAACGAGTGCCGCCGCATGGGCATCACCGTCCTGCCGCCGGACGTCAACGAGTCGAGCGTGAACTTCACCCCGGTCGGGAAGGACATCCGCTTCGGCATGGGCGCCATCCGCAACGTCGGCTCGAACGTCGTCGGCGCGATGGTGGGGGCGCGGGAGGAGAGGGGCGCGTTCACGTCCTTCAGCGACTTCCTGCAGAAGGTACCCGCGGTCGTCTGCAACAAGCGCACGATCGAGTCCCTCATCAAGGCCGGCGCCTTCGACTCCCTCCGGCACCCGCGCCGCGCCCTGGCGATGATCCACGAGGAGGCCGTGGATTCCGTGATCGTCCTCAAGCGCAACGAGGCGGCGAACCAGTTCGACCTCTTCAGCGCGTTCGACGACGCCGGCGGCTCCGTGGGCGGACTGTCCGTCGAGGTGCCGGACCTGCCCGAGTGGGACAAGAAGGACAAGCTGTCCTTCGAGCGCGACATGCTCGGCCTCTACGTCTCGGACCACCCCCTGCAGGGACTCGAGGGTATCCTCAGCCAGCACGCCGACTCCTCGATCCCCTCCATCATCAGCGAGGAGGGACCGGCGGACGGCGCGATCGTCACCATCGCCGGGATGATCACCTCCCTCCAGCGCCGCATCGCGAAGAACAGTGGCAACGCCTACGCGCGGGCCGAGGTCGAGGACCTGGCGGGTTCCATGGAGGTCATGTTCTTCGGCCAGGTGTACGGCCCCATCTCGGCGGTCCTCGCGGAGGACCTCATCGTCGTCGTGCGGGGACGCCTCCAGCGCCGGGACGACGGCGCGGTCATGCTCAACGCCCAGGAGCTGACGGTCCCGGACCTCAGCGAGGGACACTCGGGGCCCGTGGTGATCTCCATGCTGCAGCACAAGGCGACCGAGACCGCGGTCACGGCGCTCGGGGACGTGCTGAGGACCCACCCCGGGACCAGCGAGGTGCTGATCCGGCTCAACGGGTCACGGAAGGTCGAGGTCATGAAGCTCGGCGTGGACCTGCGGGTCAACCCGACGCCCGGCCTCTTCGGGGACCTCAAGGTCCTGCTCGGGCCGGCCTGCCTCGACGCCTGACCGGCCGGCCCCGGCGGTGCCTCCCGCGGACCGCGTCAGATGACGTAGTCCGTGGCCGTGTGCGTGCCGTAGCTGCCGCCGTGGTACAGCAGCGGAGCGCCGTCGGGCCCGATGCTCCCGGCGACCACCTCGGCGACGACCACGGCGTTGTTCTCGAAGGACAGGCGCATGCTGATGCGCCCCACGAGCCAGCCCGCGACGTCCCGGAGGATCGGGACGCCCTCGGGCCCGGGCTCCCAGTGATCGCCCGTGAACCGGTCCTTGGTGCGCGCGAAACGGTTCGCCAGGCCCTCGTTCTCGGTGCTGAGCATGTGAACGCCCACGAAGTTCGTGTTCGCGACCGCCGGCCAGGAGGACGAGGACCGCGCCATGTTGAACGAGAACCGCGGCGGGTCGGCGGACAGCGAGGCCACCGAGGTGGCGGTGAAGCCGTAGGGGACGCCCTCGTAGGTGGCGGTGAGGATGGCCACTCCTGCGGCGTGGCGGCGGAAGACCTCGCGGAAGGACTCCGCGTGCCCGTCGGCGGGCGCGGTCCGGACGGGTGCTGCACTGCCGGGGTTGCTCATGTGGTTCCTCCTGGGCTCTCGGCGGTGGACACCCCAACCCTAGGCGGCTGCGCCGGCGGCCGTCCGGTTTGTTAATGTAGAAGTCATGCGCGCCAGCCAGGAGCCGGACACCGGACCGAGCAACTACCCGCCTCCTGTCTACTCCGTGGCCGAGGACCGGCGATCGGTTCCGCCGGCGGGGGTCTTCTGGTGGCTCGGGTCCACGATCCTGCTGGGTGGCCTCGTGGGTGCCGCGTGGTGGCTCCTCGCTCCCACGGGCCGGCTGTTCGGCGATCCGTCCTCCGCCGACCAGTGGCTCCTCCGGGACCTCACCCTCGCGGGCCTCGAACTCGTCGCCGGCATCGCCGTCGGCGCCGTCGTCGCCCTGCGCCTGGCGCGGCCTGCCGCCGTGGCGCGCATCGGAGCCGCCGTCGGGGGGTCGGCCCTCGGCTCCCTCCTGGCCGTAGGCGTCGGGGAGGGCCTCGCCCTCCTGCTGGGACCGCACGGGCGGGACGGGCTGCCCGGCTCCGACTTCCTGCTGCACTCCTACGGCGCGCTGGCGATCTGGCCCGCGGTCGCCGCCGTCATCGTCTTCGCCACGGCCCTCATCGGCCTCGCCCGGCGCCGGACCTGACCGCTAACCTCCCCGGCGTCCCGCTGACCGACCCGCGGGGACCGGCGCTCCCGATAGACTCGCAGGGTGAATCCACCCTCCAGCACCTCCCCGACCGTCGGCTTCCGCACCATCGACCTGCGCGGCCGGACGCTGTCCCCGGGTGATCTGAAGAGCCAGATGCCGCGCGCCGCCGTGAACGCCCGGTCCTCCGAGGAGGCCGTGCAGGCCATCATCGACGATGTCCGCGGCCGCGGCACCGAGGCCCTCCGCGACCTCGCCCTGCGTTTCGACGGCGTCGAGCAGGAGCACCCGCGGGTCCCGGCGGAGGTCATCGCCGCCGCCCTCGCCGGGCTCGACGACGGCGTCCGGGCCGCGCTCGAGGAAGCCATCCGGCGCGCGCGCCTCTTCGCCCGGGCGCAGGTCCCCGACGACGTCGAGCTGCAGGTGGCGCCCGGCGCGCACCTGACGCACAAGTGGATCCCCGTGGACCGCGTGGGCCTCTACGTGCCCGGCGGGCTCGCCGTCTACCCGTCCTCCGTGGTCATGAACGTGGTGCCCGCCCAGGCCGCGGGCGTCGGATCGATCGCCCTCGCCTCGCCCCCGCAGAAGGAGTTCGGCGGGTGGCCGCACCCCGTGATCCTCGCCGCCTCCGCCATGCTCGGCGTCACCGAGGTGTACGCGATGGGCGGTGCCCAGGCCGTCGCCGCCCTCGCCTACGGGATCCGGGACGATGCGGGGCAGGGCCGGGACATCGACCCGGTGGACGTCGTCACCGGTCCCGGCAACGTGTTCGTGGCGACGGCCAAGCGCCTGGTCCGCGGCCGGGTCGGCATCGATTCGGAGGCCGGCACGACGGAGATCGCCGTCCTCGCCGACGCCGCCGCCGACCCCGACCTCGTCGCCGCCGACCTCGTGAGCCAGGCGGAACACGACCCGCAAGCCGCGTCCGTCCTGGTGACGGACTCCGAGGAGCTCGCTGCCGCCGTCGTCGCTGCGCTCGAGGTCCGCGCCGCCCGGACGCGGCACGCCGAGCGTGTGCGGACCGCGCTGTCCGGGCCGCAGTCCGGCGTGATCCTGGTCGACGACATCGAGCACGGGATCGCCGTGTGCGATGCGTACGCGGCCGAGCACCTCGAGATCCAGACCGCCGACGCTGCCGCAGTGGCCGCCCGCATCCGCAATGCGGGCGCGGTCTTCATCGGCGCGTACAGCCCCGTCAGCCTGGGGGACTACTGCGCGGGCTCCAACCACGTGCTGCCCACCGGCGGGACGGCGGCCTTCGCGTCCGGGCTCAACGTGACGACGTTCCTGCGCGCGGTCCAGCTCGTGCACTACGACCGCGAGGCGCTGCGGGAGGTCGCGTCCCCGATCCTCTCCCTCGCGGAGGCGGAGAACCTCCCCGCGCACGGTGAGGCCGTCGCCGCGCGCTTCCGCGCCGACGCGTCCTGATCCGCCGCTCCGCCCTGCCGGAGCCACTACATCTGGTAATTACAGTGTTGTTGTTTCACTACATGTAGTTCTAGACTGGGCACGGCACGTTGATGGAACGGCCCACGGAGCGGGAGGGGAGCCATGTACTGTCCGTACTGCCGCAACCCGGATTCGCGCGTGGTCGACAGCCGCCTCGGGGACGACGGATCGGCCATCCGCCGCCGCCGCCAGTGCCCCCAGTGCGGCCGCCGCTTCAGCACGGTGGAGACCACCAGCCTCAGCGTGATCAAGCGCTCCGGGGCGGGGGAACCGTTCAGCCGGTCCAAGATCATCAACGGCGTCCGCAAGGCCTGCCAGGGCCGGCCGGTCACCGAGGACGACCTCGCCCTGCTCGCGCAGGAGGTCGAGGAGAACGTCCGGGCCAGCGGCGTCGCGGAGATCGACGCGCACGAGGTGGGGCTCGCCATCCTCGGACCGCTGCGGAAGCTCGACCAGATCGCCTACCTGCGGTTCGCCAGCGTGTACCAGGGCTTCGAGTCCCTCGAGGACTTCGAGGAGGCCATCGGCACCCTGCGGCAGCAGGGCAAGGACAACGAGCAGCGCGTCCCCACCGGGATGCAGAGGCCGTTGACGGCGCACTAGCGCCCTACAGACCCCGGTGGTGGCTGCGGAGGGGAAGCCGACGCCACCACCGGTTCCACGTCCCGACCGCAGCGCGGAGCAGGGACATCCGCAGACACAGGGAAGCCCGGTACGGAGTCGATCCGTACCGGGCTTCCTTCGCATGCCGGTCTCGGGTGGTCAGTCCTTCGCGTTGGCGAGCAGCGCAGCCTGCAGGGCCCCGCCGACGATCCCCGCATGGTTCTTCAGCTGCGCCGGGAGGATCGGGGTGCGGAGCTTCAGCGACGGCAGGTACTCGCTGCTCCGCTTCGAGATCCCGCCGCCCACGATGAACAGTTCGGGGGAGAAGAGGAACTCCACGTGCGAGAAGTAGCGCTGGAGTCGGACGGCGTACTCGTCCCAGTCGATGCCGTCCCGCTCGCGGGCGACGGCGGAGGCCTTCGACTCGGCGTCGTGCCCGTCGATCTCGAGGTGGCCGAGCTCGGCGTTCGGCACGAGCTTGCCGTCGAAGATGAAGGCCGAGCCGATGCCGGTGCCCAGGGTGATCACGAGGACCGTGCCCAGCCGGCCCTTGCCCGCACCGTAGCGGACCTCGGCGAGGCCGGCGGCGTCGGCGTCGTTGATCACGTGGACGCTACGGCCGAGGACCTT
The DNA here is from genome assembly GCF_054511115.1 of Arthrobacter arabinosi. Lineage (NCBI taxonomy): Bacteria > Bacillati > Actinomycetota > Actinomycetes > Micrococcales > Micrococcaceae > Arthrobacter > Arthrobacter arabinosi. The sequence continues at coordinate 816,864 of NZ_JBTNDF010000001.1, read as the reverse complement.
GGTGAACAGGCCGTCGACGTCGGTGTCGACCCAGCTCTTGTCCACATTCGCCGCGGACCGGGCGATGCCGTGCTGGATGATGGCGGGAAAGGTGACGCCGACCGGCACGTCGGCCGGCGGGCCCTCGGGGCGGGAGGAGAGCTCGGCGACGATCTGGGCGACCACCTCGGCGACGGCTTCGGGCGTCGACGGCTTCGGCGTCGGGATCCGGTAGCGTTCACCGATGATCACGCCCTTCTCGAGGTCGACGATGCCGCCCTTGATGCCTGTGCCGCCGATGTCCACGCCGATGACGGCGGCGGGGAGCTTCTTCGATTTCTTCTTGTCGATGTCCTTGGCCATGATTCTTCCTTGACGGGTGGGTCGGGCAGGGTGCAGCGCGTGCCGCAGGTGGTCGTGGTGCAGCGTACGGGGTGGTGCGCCGGCGTCGTGCTAGGGCAGGGTCAGGATCTCCGCGCCGCGGTCCGTGACCAGCAGGGTGTGCTCGAACTGCGCCGTCCTCTTCCGGTCCTTGGTGACGACGGTCCAGTCGTCCGCCCACATGGTCCAGTCGACGGTCCCGAGCGTGAGCATCGGTTCGATCGTGAAGACCATCCCCGGCTCGATCACCCGGTTGTAGGCGGGGGCGGCGTCGTAGTGCGGGATGATCAGACCCGTGTGGAACGCCTCCCCGACGCCGTGCCCGGTGAAGTCACGGACAACACCATAACCGAAGCGCTTCGCGTAGGACTCGATGGTCCGCCCGATGACATTGATCTCGCGTCCCGGCGCGACCGCGCGGATGGCACGGTTGAGGGATTCCTGCGTGCGTTCGACGAGCAGGCGTGATTCCTCGTCGACGTCCCCGATGCAGAACGTGTGGTTGGTGTCCCCGTGCACCCCGTCCTTGTAGGCCGTGATGTCGATGTTGAGGATGTCGCCGTCCTCGATGACCGTGGTGTCGGGGATGCCGTGGCAGATGACCTCGTTGAGCGACGAGCACAGCGACTTCGGGAACCCCCGGTACCCGAGGGTCGAGGGGTAGGCGCCGTGATCGAGCAGGAACTCGTGGCCGATGCGGTCGAGTTCGTCGGTCGTCACCCCGGGTCTGGCATGGTTGCCGACCTCGACGATGGCCTGTGCGGCGATCCTCCCGGCCACGCGGATCTTCTCGATGGTCTCCGGCGTCTTCACCTCGGATCCCGTGAACGGCGCGGGCGCGGTGCGGCCCACGTACTCGGGGCGCGCGATGCCCGGCGGGACGGGACGCTGGGGGGAGATGGTGCCGGGTGTCAGGGTCCCAAGGGGCGCGGTGGCGGAAGTCTGGGGCATACCCTAGATCCTATAGTGGGTGCTGGCGGGTGGCCCACAGGGGCCGCCGGGCCGATCGGCGGATGACACGGTCCGCGTCCGGATGCAGGAGGTCGACATGACGGAGTACTGGTTCAACGTGCGCACGCACGAGGTCGAAGAGGACCGGCAGTCCGACTGGTCCCAGCTCATCGGCCCGTACGCGACCCGGGCGGAGGCCGAGAAGGCCCTCGAGAAGGTGCAGCAGCGCAACGATGCCTGGGACCGGGACGACGACGCGTAGGTACCGTCCTGCCGCCTAGAAGGAGTGCTCGGGGCCGGGGAACGCGCCGGACCGGACCTCGTCCGCGTAGGCGCGCGCTGCGTTCGTGAGGACCGACCGGACGTCCGCGTACTGCTTGACGAACTTCGCCTGCCGGCCACCGCGCAGCCCCGCCATGTCCTGCCAGACCAGTACCTGGCCGGTGGTACCCGGTCCGGCGCCGATACCGATCGTCGGGACGCGCACTGCGGCGTCGACGGCCTCCGCCGTGTCGCTGGGCACCATCTCCATCAGCACGCAGAACGCGCCTGCGTCGGCCAGGGCGACGGCGTCGTCGACGACGCGCTGCGACGCATCCCCGCGCCCCTGCACCCGGTACCCGCCGAGGGCGTGTTCGCTCTGCGGCGTGAACCCGATGTGCGCCATCACGGGGATGCCGGCGCGTACGAGCGCCCGGACCGTCTCCGCGTACTCGGCGCCGCCCTCCATCTTCACGGCGTGCACGAGGCCCTCCTTCAGGAGGCGGACGGAGGACTCGACAGCCTGCTGGGGCGAGACCTCGTAGCTGCCGAAGGGCAGGTCGGCGACGACGAGCGCCCGCCGCGCCGCCGTGCTCACCGCGCGGCTGAACAGGATCATCTCGTCGAGCGTGATGGGCAGCGTCGTGGCGTGCCCGAGGACGTTGTTGGCCGCCGAATCGCCGATGAGGAGGACCTCGATGCCCGCCTCGTCGAACACCTGGGCCGCGTACTGGTCGTACGCCGTCAGCATCGCGAAGCGCGTGCCGTTCTCCTTCGCCTGCTGCAGGTGATGGATGCGGATGCGACCGGATCCCGGGCCGGTCGGGGCGCCGGTCGGCGGGGTCGGCGTCGTGCCTGCTCCCGCTCCGTAGGGGGCGGGCAATTCGGCGGAAGTCATGACACGAGACTATCGGACGGCGCCGCGCCGTCCCGCGGATCAGTAGAGTGAGGACGGCGGTGCAGGCGTGCCCGATGGGACCCTGGCGCCGGAGCACCTGCACGACGTCGGGCAGGGACCGCCTGCCGCCCCGACCGGGCGGCCCGGGCATCGATTCGAGGAATGAGGTTGTCATGGACCGGCAGCAGGAGTTCGTACTGCGCACCATCGAGGAGCGGGACGTGCGGTATGTGCGGCTCTGGTTCACCGACGTCGTCGGCTCCCTGAAGTCGGTGGCCCTCGCCCCGGCGGAGGTGGAGGGCGCGTTCGAGGAGGGCCTCGGGTTCGACGGCTCCTCCATCGAGGGGCTCGCGCGGGTGTACGAGTCGGACATGCTCGCCCAGCCGGACCCGTCCACGTTCCAGATCCTGCCCTGGCGCGGCGAGAAGGAGCAGACGTCCCGGATGTTCTGCGACATCCTCACCCCGGACGGCCAGCCGTCCACCGCCGACCCGCGCGGGGTCCTCAAGAAGACCCTCGCGAAGGCCGCGGACATGGGGTTCACCTGCTACACGCACCCCGAGATCGAGTTCTACCTGCTGAAGTCCGCGGAACCCGGCGCGGACGGCCAGCCGGTGCCGGTGGACCAGGCCGGCTACTTCGACCACGTGCCGGGCGGCGTGGCCCAGGATTTCCGGCGGACGGCGGTGGCGATGCTCGAGTCCGTGGGTATCTCCGTCGAGTTCAGCCACCACGAGGCGGGCCCCGGCCAGAACGAGATCGACCTGCGGTACGCCGACGCACTGCAGACCGCCGACAACATCATGACGTTCCGCACCATCATCAAGGAGGTCGCCCTGACCTCCGGCAGCTACGCGACCTTCATGCCGAAGCCCTTCTCGGAGCATCCCGGATCCGGGATGCACACCCACTTCTCGCTCTTCGAGGGCGACACGAACGCCTTCTACGAGGCCGGGGCCGAGTTCCAGCTGTCGAAGACCGCACGCCAGTTCATCGCCGGCATCCTCCGCCACGCGCCCGAGTTCACCGCCGTGACCAACCAGTTCGTCAACTCCTTCAAGCGGCTCTGGGGTGGCGGCGAGGCGCCGAGCTACCTCTCCTGGGGCCACAACAACCGCTCCGCCCTGGTCCGTGTGCCCCTCTACAAGCCCAACAAGGGCCAGTCAGCACGCATCGAGTACCGAGGCATCGACTCGGCCAGCAATCCCTATCTCGCCTACTCGGTGCTCCTGGGAGCGGGCCTGAAGGGCATCGAGGAGGGTTACGACCTGCCGCCGGCCGCCGAGGACGACGTCTGGAGCCTGACCGCCGCGGAACGGCGCGCCATGGGGCATGACCCGCTGCCCGCCAGCCTGCACGACGCCATCCGCGTCATGGAGGAATCCGAGCTCGTGGCGGACATCCTGGGGGAGCAGGTCTTCGAGAACTTCCTGCGGAACAAGCGAGCCGAGTGGCACGACTACCGGATCCAGGTGACCCCCTGGGAGCTGCGCCGGAACCTGAACATCCTGTAGGGCCGGCACCCGGGGACATGGCTAGGGTTGGGGCATGAGCCTTAACCGAAAGCTGATCAGTTACGGCTTCACGGACCTCGAGAAGAGTCGGCGCTTCCTCGACGCGCCGGAGCTGCGGGGCCTCAACGACGACGACCTCTTCGCGGGCCTCGCCCTGGCCGCCAACCCGGACATGGCCCTGCAGTCCTTCGTGCGGCTCCTGGCCGCCGACCGCCGGGGGGTCACGGCGGCGTTCTCCGACGGGGACCGGCGCGGGCCCCTGTTCCGGCTGCTCGGCGCCTCCGAGGCGCTCGGGGAGTTCCTCATGCGCCATCCGGAGCACCTCGACGTCGTGACGACCCGACCGGCCACGCCCCCGGAGGTCGCCCCCGAGGACCTGCGGGCGGAACTGCTCCGGTCCGTCGACGCCGACCCGGCCGCGGCCAATCCCGTCGCCGGCGCCGTCGGCGTCGACGCATACACCCTGCTCCGGGTCGCCTACCGGAGGCTCCTGACCGATCTCGCCGTCCGCGACATCGGCCACAGCAGGCCCGTCGACTACCTCCCCGTCGTCGCGCGGGAACTCGCGGACCTCGCCGCGGCGGCCCTGGAGGCATCCCTCGCCGTCGCGCGGACGGAACTGGGCGAGGTGTACGGGCACGACGTCGTCGCCCGGGTCCGGCTCGCCGTGATCGCCATGGGCAAGTGCGGTGCGCGCGAGCTCAACTACATCTCCGACGTCGACGTCGTCTACGTGGTGGAGGGGGAGGACCTCGACGACACGACGCTCACCCGGATCGGGACGGGGCTCGCGTCGGGCATGTCCAGGGGTGTCTACTCGCCCGGTCCGGAGCCCGCCCTGTGGGAGGTGGACGCGAACCTCCGGCCCGAGGGCAAGGACGGCCAGCTCGTGCGGACGCTGGAATCGCACGTCTCCTATTACGAGCGGTGGGCGAAGACCTGGGAGTTCCAGGCGCTCCTGAAGGCCCGGGCCGCGGCGGGGGACCCGGACCTCGGCCGGCGATACGAGGAAGCCGTCGCCCCGCTCATCTGGGCGTCGAGCCAGCGGGAGGGCTTCGTCGAGGGTGTGCGGGCCATGCGCCGGCGCGTCACCGACAACATCGCGCGCGGCGAGGAGGCACGCCAGCTCAAACTCGGCCCCGGCGGCCTCCGCGACGTCGAGTTCACCGTCCAGCTGCTGCAGCTCGTCCACGGGCGCCTCGACGAGTCGCTGCGGGTGCGCGACACCGTCACCGCCATCGCCGCCCTCAGCGCCGGCGGGTACGTGGGACGCTCGGACGCGCTGGACCTCGACGACGCCTACCGCTACCTGCGGGTCCTCGAGCACCGGATCCAGCTCATGCAGATGCGCCGCACCCACCTCATGCCGGAGGACGAGACGGCGCTGCGCGCCCTGGCGCGGTCCTCCGAGGGATGCATGGTGACGGTGCGCCCGAGTTCCCGGAGCCTCCACGACAAGTGGCAGTCCACGCGGCGGCTCGTCAGGCGGCTCCACGAATCGATCTTCTACCGCCCGCTGCTCAACAACGCGGCGACGCTCCAGCCCGAGGACGTCCAGCTCACCGCGGAGGCGGCGCAGGCGCGCCTCGCCGCGCTCGGCTACCAGGATCCGCGCGGCGCCATGCGCCACATCGAGGCGCTCACCGGGGGGCTCCGGCGCCGGGCGCTGCTGCAGCGGCAGCTGCTGCCCATCCTGCTGGGCTGGTTCGCCGACGGCGTGGACCCGGACGCAGGGCTCCTCGGGTTCCGCCGCCTCAGCGAATCGCTCGGGGAGAGCCACTGGTACCTCGGCATGCTGCGCGATTCCAGTGCCGCGGCGGAGCGGCTGTGCGCCGTGCTGTCGAGCAGCCGGTTCATCACCGACCTGCTGGAGGTGTCGCCCGAGTCGACCCAGTGGCTCGGCGCCGATGCCGCGCTCGTCCCCGAGGCCTTCGAGGCCCAGTGGACGGAGATCCGGTCGAAGATGTCGCGCCACCCGGAGCCCGAGGAGGCCATCCGCCTGATCCGGCTCATCCGGCGCCGTGAACTGCTGCGCGTCGCCATCGCCGACAGCGCGAACCTCCTGTCCCAGGCGGAGGTGGGGGAGGCACTCTCGGACGCCGACCGGGCGGCCGTCCTCGGGGCCCTGCACGTCGCCGAGAAGCAGGTGTTCGCGCGTGAGGAGCAGCTCACCGATGTGGTCGTGATGGCGATGGGACGACAGGGCGGCCGCGAGATCACCTACGGGTCCGACGCCGACGTCATCTACGTGCACCGGCCGCTGCCCGGGGCGGACGAGGCGGCCGCGCAGAAGCAGGCGGAGGCGATCGTCGCGCGCCTGGCGGCACTGCTCACGCAGCCGTGCAGGCCCCCGGTGCTCGCCGAACGCGTGCTGGAGATCGACGCGGCGCTCCGCCCCGAGGGCAAGCAGGGTCCCCTGGTGCGTTCCATCGGCTCCTACCGCGAGTACTACCGCCGCTGGTCGCTCGTCTGGGAGGCGCAGGCGCTCCTGAGGGCGCGGCCCCTGGCGGGCAGCGACGACCTCGCCGCCGAATTCATCGATCTCATCGAGCCCGTGCGGTATCCCCGCGAGCTCGGCGAGAACGATGTCCGCGAGATCCGGCGCATCAAGGCGCGTGTCGAGGCGGAGCGCCTCCCGCGCGGGGCGGACCCCTCGCGGCACCTGAAGCTCGGGCGCGGGGCCCTCAGCGACGTCGAGTGGCTCGTGCAGCTGCTCCAGCTGCGGCACGCGCACGCGGTCCCGGCCCTGCGTGTGCAGTCGACGCTCACCGCCCTGGACGTCATCGAGGCGGAGGGCCTGCTTCCGGCGGAGGACGTCGCCACGCTGCGCGGCGGCTGGACCCTCGCGACCCGGATCCGTGGGGCCAACGTCATCTGGAGCGGCCGTGGGTCCGACCTGCTACCGTCCTCGCGCCGCGACCTCGAGGCGGTGGCGCGGTGGTGCGGGTACGGCCCGGACAGCGGGTCCCACCTGGAGGAGGACTACCTCCGCATGACGAGGCGCAGCCGGAGCATCTTCGAGCGGCACTTCTACGGGTACTAGCGAGGGTGGGATGCCTGCCGGCCCGGGCGGGGCGCTCTTTCCCTGGCGGCTACGGTGGTTCCCGCCGATGACAGAACGCCCGCCCCGAGGAGGACGGACGCCCTGTCGACTTCACTCAGTATCTGGTGATCGTCAGGCTGGCTGCCGGGCACGAATCAGCGAGACGCACCAGGGCTGCCTTCTCACGTGAATCGACCGTCATTCCCCACCGTGCTTTCACCGTGACCCACTGAGCGACGTAGGAGCAACGGTTGAGCGGTGGCAGCCAGTCCTCAGGCCCCTTGGCCTGCTTCTGCTGGTTCAGCAGGGTGGTCTGGGCGTTGAGGGTGCCGGCATACCCGATGTCGTTGAAGAACGCGACACGTCGAGCCTGCGTCCAAGCCCTTCCCCCTGACCCCCAGACCTCGGCGACGGGAACGGTGTGGTCGATCTGCACAGTGGACGCGGAGGTGTGGATCTTGTTGTCCCAGGAGGTGATCCAGCGACCCGACGCGACGGTGCATCGGCGGGTCGTGGTGTAGGTCGGTGCGGCCTTCGTCTCGGTGACGAGGACCTCGGCCCGGGTGTTCTGGCAGTCCCCGTCGAAGTCCTTCCAATCACCGAAATAGCGATAACGGTCGTAGCCGACGTTGTTCTCGATGGCGACAGGCAGAGCGCGTGCTGCGGCGCGGAGATTGGTCGTATAGGTGACGCCGGCTTCAGCCGGAGCGGCAATGCCGGTGAAGAGGAGCCCGGCGGTCAGGACAGCGATGAGCCCCGATGTGATTTTCATGTGTACCCCAGAGTGATGGGCGTCCCCCATGGACGCCAGGGGTAGTCTGTCACCCGGCAACTCCCATCAGCGCTTCTTGAGGTAAGTGCCGGGGAAACCTGAGGAAGGCCCGGTGCTCCATCCCTCGACCCTTCCACAACCACGAAGACATTCCACCCGGCGGCAGGAGAGCCACGCTCGAGGCGCACGCCAGGGCCGCCAGGGGGGTCGTGGAAGGACTCCCTGAGGGGTTCCGGTTCGCCACGACCTCAGGCACTGTCTCGCTTCGCTTCTGATCGCGTCCGGCCTCGACGTGAGAGTGGTCCAGCGATGCCTGCGTCACGCCTCGGCGAACACGACGCCGGACACCTCCGGGCACATGTTCCCGGACAGAGAAGAGTCCGCACGGGCTGCCGTCACCGAAGTTCCGGCTGCTCGTGCGGACTCTCTGCGGACTGGACCCCGGTCAGCCGCGGGATCGCGCTAGACGCCGTAGTACAGCTCGAACTCGTAGGGGTTCGGGCGCAGCGAGAGCGGCATGATCTCCATTTCGCGCTTGTACTGGATCCACGTGTCGATCAGGTCCTGCGTGAAGACGTCGCCCGCCTGCAGGAACTCGTTGTCCGCCTCGAGGGCCAGGAGAGCCTCCTCGAGCGAGCCGGGAGCCTTCTGGATGTCCTTGGCCTCCTCGGCGGGGAGCTCGTAGAGGTCCTTGTCGATGGGGTCCGCGGGCTCGATGCGGTTCTTGATCCCGTCGAGGCCGGCCATGAGCTGCGCGGCGAAGGCGAGGTACGGGTTCGACGACGGGTCCGGCGCGCGGAACTCGATGCGCTTGGCCTTCGGGTTGGACCCGGTGATGGGGATGCGGATGCCGGCGGAGCGGTTGCCCTGCGAGTAGACCATGTTGACCGGGGCTTCGAAGCCCTTGACCAGGCGGCGGTAGGAGTTCACCGTCGGGTTGGTGAACGCCAGGACCGCCGAGGCGTGCTTGAGCAGGCCGCCGATGTACCAGCGGGCCATGTCCGAGAGGCCGGCGTAGCCGCGCTCGTCGTAGAACAGCGGCACGCCGTTGCTCCACAGCGACTGGTGGCAGTGCATGCCGGAGCCGTTGTCGCCGAAGACGGGCTTCGGCATGAACGTGGCGGACTTGCCCCAGGCGTTGGAGACGTTCTTGACGATGTACTTGAACTTCTGCAGGTCGTCCGCAGCGTGCGTCATGGTCGTGAACTTGTAGTTGATCTCGGCCTGGCCGGCGCCGCCGACCTCGTGGTGGGAGCGCTCGACCTCGAGGCCCGCCTTGTCCAGTTCGACGCAGATCGCGTCGCGGAGGTCGGCCTGCTTGTCGACGGGGGACACCGGGAAATAGCCGCCCTTGAAGGGGGTCTTGTTGCCGAGGTTGCCGCCGACTTCCTCACGGCCGCTGTTCCAGGGCGCCTCGATCGAGTCCACCTTGTAGAAGCTGCCCTGCGGGGAGGACTCGTACTGCACGTTGTCGAAGATGAAGAACTCGGCTTCGGGGGCGAAGAACGCCGTGTCCGCGATGCCCGTGGAGGACAGGTACGCCTCCGCCCGTTCGGCGACGCTGCGCGGATCGCGGTGGTAGGGGTCGCCGGTGCGCGGATTGACGATGGAGAAGTTCAGCGCGAGGGTCTTCTCGGTGCGGAACGGGTCGATGAACGCCGTCGTCGCGTCCGGGATGAGCTGCATGTCCGACTCGGCGATGCCCTGGAAGCCGCGGATCGAGGATCCGTCGAAAAGCTGGCCGTGGATGAAGAAGTCGGCGTCGACCGTCTTGGCGGGGACGTTGAAGTGCTGCTGCACGCCGGGCAGGTCGGTGAACCGGACATCGACGAACTTGATGTCTTCGTCGGCGATGAATTTGAGGACCTCGTCCGCATTCTTAAACATCGATTCATGCTCCTATCACAGGGCTGGGGGAAAGACCGGACGCCAGCGCGTGCCTCTCACCGGGCGGGAGGTCACGAACTCTGACAGAGACACTGCCGTCGTCTCGTTCCAACTGTAGGAGCGGGCAGTTTCTCGCTGGTGTCGCTGTTGTTTCCGGGATGTTACATGGCGGGAAGTGCGCCTCCTACCCTAGCGCGTTCCCCCGAGTGGGGGCATAATGCGGCTGCTCCCCCCGGGTAGGCTGGAGGCGTGGTAAGCAGAGACGACATCGGCTCGTGGATGGAGGGCCCCTCCCCATCGGGCAACCAGCAGTGGCCCGGCCAGCGGCTCGGACGCCCGGAATCCGGCCCCGGGTCGATCGCCCGGTTCAGCCCCAGGGCGGCGGCGCTCCTCATCGACTGGGTGATCTGCTCGGCGGTCTCGGCGGCGTTCTTCGACTACGACTCCTTCGCAACGCTGTACCTCTTCCTCCTCGAACAGATCCTGTTCGTCGGCTTCTTCGGCTACAGCATCGGGCATCGCCTTCTGCGCATGCAGGTGCAGACCCTGGACGGGAAGCCCGCAGGCTATCTCACGGCGACCATCCGGAGCGTGCTCCTGTGCCTCGTGATCCCGGCGCTCATCATCGACGCGGACCAGCGGGGCGTCCACGACCGGGTGCGCGGGACCGGGCTCTTCCGGATCTAGCAGGACATGCGAAGAGCCCCTCCCGGCTACTGCTCCCGGGAGGGGCTCTTCGCATGTGTGCGGCCGGCTGGTCAGCGCCCGCGCATGGCCTTGCGGTCGGGACGGGCCCTGAACGGATCCACGCCCTTGGGGATCGGGAGCTTGGTGCCGAGGGCGCTCAGCCGCTTGTCGACGGCGTACACCTCCTGCTTGGTGAGGGTCTTCTTGAGCTTCTGCACCGTCTTCGGGAGCTTGGAGAGGGGCACCTGGCGTTCACCGCGGCCGGTCTCGATGACATGGATCGGCACATTCGGGATGATGCGCGCCATCCTGCGCTTCTCGCCGTCCACGAGCTGCTTCACCCGGGTGGAGGGGCCTTCCGAGACGAGGATGACGCCCGGGCGGCCGATCACACGGAAGACGGCGTCCTGCGTGCGGGGGTTGACCGCGACGGGCTGCTCCTGGAGGATCCAGCCCCGGCGGAGGACGCTCAGGGCGGCTCCGGCAGCGCCGGGCTTTCCCTCGATCTGCGAGAACGCAGCGCGCTCGGCCCGACGGGACAGGATGAAGATCGCCGCGAGGAACGCGAGGGGTATCGCGATGATCATCAGCGTGATGACGTTGCCGATCAGCAGGCCGATCAGCAGCCCCAGCGCGATGATGCCGACGAAGGCCAGCAGCATGAACCAGACGACGCTCGGATCGTTGCGCCGCGTCATCTTGAATACTTCGGAGACCTGCTTCATCCGACCGGTCTTCTTCGGACCCTTTGCGGCCCGCGGCTTGCGGGCGAAGAGACGGCGTTTGGGCGTGGGTGAACCGGAAGGATCGATCATGTGCGACATAGTGCTTCGATTCTACGGGATGGCGGGAGAGCGACGGCCGGAGTGCCCGCCGTCGTGCACGGCGGGGTGCGTCAGCCGGCGAGGAGCGAGGACGCTTCCTGCAGTGCTGATCCGGACTCGTCGAGGTGGGCGAGTTCCGGAGGGAGTTCGAGGCCCTTCTTGCGCATGGCACGCGCCCAGAGTCGGCCCGCGCGGTAGGACGAGCGGACGAGGGGCCCGCTCATGACGCCGAGGAAACCGATCTCCTCGGCCTCTTCGCTCAGTTCGACGAACTCGCCGGGCTTCACCCAGCGGTCCACCGGGAGGTGGCGCTCGCTCGGCCGCAGGTACTGCGTGATCGTGATGAGGTCGCAGCCGGCGTCGTGCAGGTCGCGGAGGGCCTCGGAGATCTCCTCCCGGGTCTCACCCATGCCGAGGATGAGGTTCGACTTCGTCACCATGCCGCGGTCGCGCCCCTGCGCGATGACGTCGAGGGAGCGCTCGTAGCGGAACGCCGGGCGGATCCGCTTGAAGATGCGGGGGACGGTCTCCACGTTGTGCGCGAAGACCTCCGGGGCCGCGTCGCAGATCGCGGCGATGTGCTCAGGACGGCCGGAGAAGTCGGGGATCAGGATCTCGACACCGGTGCCCGGGTTCACGCTGTGGATCTGCCGGATGGTCTCGGCGTAGAGCCAGACACCCTCGTCGGGCAGGTCGTCGCGGGCGACGCCGGTCACGGTGGCGTAGCGCAGGTTCATCGACTGCACCGACTGTGCGACCTTGAAGGGCTCACTGCGGTCGAGGGGCTGCGGCTTGCCGGTGTCGATCTGGCAGAAGTCGCACCGGCGGGTGCACTCGGAGCCGCCGATCAGGAACGTGGCCTCCCGGTCCTCCCAGCACTCGAAGATGTTGGGGCAGCCTGCTTCCTCACAGACGGTGTGCAGACCCTCCTTCTTGACGAGGTTCTTCATGGCCACGAATTCGGGGCCGATGGTGACCTTCGCCTTGATCCAGTCGGGCTTGCGCTCCACCGGTGTCTCGGCATTGCGCGCCTCGACGCGCAGCAGGCGGCGGCCCTCGGGTGCAAGACTCACAGGAAAGCTCCTTCTGACGGGTTCTGGGCGAAACCGGGTGCTCCGGCGGCACCAGCAGGGTGGCGTGGGGTTCCGGTGTCGTCCGTGCCCACCAGCACCGCCTCATTCTTGCGCAGTTCGTCCTCGATCGACGAAACGAGATCGGCCGGTGTGACCGTGCGCCCGCACTCGGAGGAGATGGATGTGACACCCGCGTCCGCGATACCGCAGGGGACGATCTGCTGGAAGGGCGCGAGATCGTTGCTGCAGTTGACCGCGAAGCCGTGCATGGTGACGCGGTTCTTCACACGGATGCCGATCGCCGCGATCTTGCGTGCGGGCTGCGTGCCCGTCGCCGCGAGCCAGACCCCGGACCGCCCGTCGATCCGAAGACCGTCGATGCCGAACTGCCGCAGCGAGATGATGATGGCTTCCTCGAGCGTGTGGACGTATTCGGCGATGCGCGCCGGGTCACGCAGCGCGAGGATCGGATAGCCGACCAGTTGTCCCGGCCCGTGCCAGGTGAGTTTCCCTCCGCGGTCGACAGGCACCACGGGCGTACCGTCGAAGGGCCGCTCGTGCTCCTCGGTGCGTTTGCCCGCGGTGTACACGGCGGCGTGCTCGAGGAGGAGGACGGTGCTGGGAGCGCTGCCCTCCACCACACGGGCGTGGAGGGCCTTCTGCATCTCCCACCCCTCCGTGTACTCGATGTAGTCCGGAGCGAGGCCGACGCGCGACAGCACAAGAGTCATGGCACAAGCCTAGTCCTGCGGAGGGACACTCTTCCGCCCCGTCCCGCATCACCGGTGCCGGTCTGAGTGCTGGTCCTCGGATCGCCCGGGCAGGTCGAAGCCCGCCCCGAGCCTGACCAGCCGCCAGTCCTGCCCGGCACGGCGCACCTCGAACCGCAGGATCGGGGAGACGGGGCCGGTCTGGGCCTCGAACCTCCAGAAGTCGGCGCGCCAGGGGTGGACGGGCCGCACCTCCTCCGGGCCCGCCGAGGTCCCCGGGAGCGCCCGCCAGGTGGACCAGTGGCGACGCGGACCGACGACCTGCCACAGCGACCCCCGCCACCGCAGCCGACAGGGCTGCGGGATGCCGTCGACGTCCGCAAAGACGAGTCCGACGGCCTCGTCCACGGGACGCCACGCATCGGGTGAGTCAGCGGGAATGCGTTTCATGGCTGCCTGCCTCGAGTGGAATAGTGCCTTAAAAATAGAACAGATGTTCTAGTACTTCAATCGGTCCGGGCAGCGGTGCGCGGCAGCCTGTGGATAACGCGGACGGGGTCGTCGCGGTGGCCTAGAACTGGAGCATGGAGGATGCCGGAGGATCCGATCAGGCCAGGCCGGAGCCGGTCACAGGGGGACCCGCAGGCGGTCCCGCCACGGGTGCCGCGTCGGGACCGGCTGGCATGCCGGACCGCCCGCGGAGCGCCGAGTCCGACGACGACGCGCAGCGTCCGGTCGTCCACGGCCTGCAGGTCGGGCGCCTCCTGGGGCGCGGTGGTTCCTCCGCCGTGTGGCTCGCGGGTGACGACGGCGGGCGGCGCTTCGCGCTGAAGGTGGCGACGCCGGTCCCGTCGGCCCTTGCGGAAGGACGTGTCATGGAGGGTCCCGCGGCGCCGACCCGCCGCGGGCGGCGCGCGGCAGCCGGCATGACACCCTCTCCCGCCTCGGGAGTGAAAGGGGACAGTGCGGCAGACGCCCTGCCGTCGTCGGGTCCCGGGCACCGCCGGGGGCCGGGCGCGGGCACGACCGACCTCGTGCGGGAACTCACACTGCTGCAGCGGTTCACCCACGACCACCTGGTCAGGGTGCACGGGATCGTCGAGACGGACCAGGGCCCCGGCCTGCTGATGGACCTCGCCCCGGGCGGGTCGCTCCTCGGCCTCGTCACGAGCCGCGGACCGCTGCCGATCCCCGAGGTGGTGACGGCCCTGGCACCGGTGGCGCAGGCGCTCGGCTACCTGCACGCCTCGGGCGCCCTGCACGGCGACGTCACGCCGGGGAACATCCTCTTCACCGCGGAAGGCAAGCCCCTCCTCGGCGATCTCGGGACCGGACGGCTGCTGGGGGCCGGGCGGGGCGGTGCAGCAGGGACACCGGGGTTCCTCGATCCGCTCCAGGACGGCTCCTTCGACCCGGGCGCCGACGTCTTCGCCCTGGCCGCCGTGGCGTGGTTCGCACTGACCGGCCGCGTGCCCGGTCCTGCGCAGCAGCGGCCCCCGCTCGCGCTGATCGTCCCGGAAGTACCCAGGGATCTGATGCAGCTCATCGAGGACGCGCTGGGCTCCGCCCGTGAGCGGCGGCCCACCGCCGAGCAGTTCACCCGCAGCCTGCTGGCCAGTTCCACGCCGGTGCCCGTCGACCTCGTTCCCGCCGTACATGCGAGCATCCTCCCCGAACTGCTGACCCGACGGGCCGACGCACCTCCCGGCCGTCCGCAGTCCTGGTGGAGGCGGGCGGTCGGCCTCGGCCCGCGCACCGGGGGCAGAGGACCCGGAGCCGGGCGGCAAGGGCGTCCTTCCCTGGGCACCCGGCCGCGCCGCCCCTCCGACGGGGTGGCCCCCGCCACTCCGCGGGGTCACGGGCGTGCACGGTCGCGGGAGGTGCGGGCCCGGCTGGTCCTGGCGATCCTGGCCGGGGCCGCCGCCGTCGTGCTGCTCGTGGGTGGGCTGGTACTGACCGTCGACGGGCGCACCGTCGAGCCGGCGGCCGGCGGAGCGCCCGTCGCTGCTCCCGGTGCCGTCCCCGGCGGACCGTCGTCCGGATCACCGTCCGGATCACCGTCCGGATCACCGTCCGGATCACCGTCCGGATCACCGTCCGCATCACCGACCGGATCGCCAACCGGTCCCATGCGGGCCCGTGCAGCTCCGGGCCCGTCGGACGGGACGGACGCCGGCGGTGGGAACACGCAGCCGGGCGAGGATCAGGCCCGGAACGAGGTCACGGCCGATCGCCCTGATGCGGATCGGGCGGAGTCACCCGACGATCCCGCTGCCGCCCTGGTCGGCCTCGCTGCTGTGCGGGCGCGGGCCTTCGCGGAGGCCGACCCGGACCTGCTCACGAGGGTCGACGTCGGGGGATCCCCCGCGATGACGGCGGATCGGGAAGCAGTCGAAGCGCTCGCGCAGACGGGCAGGATCCTCCGGGACCTGTCGATCGACATCCGGGCACCATCCGCCCTGACGGAGGCGCAGCTCGCCGGTCTCCCGGCGCTCTCGGGCCTCGCCGCCGTCACCGACCCGCCACCGTCCACCGAGGTGTCCCTGGTGCGGGCGACGGCAGCCCTCTCGTCCTACACCGAGACCCGGGCGTCAGCGTCGCACCGGTCCGCACCGGACCCGCTGACGGCAGCCGGCCGGCAGGAGCTCATCTTCATCCTGTGGTCGTCCGCGGACGGGTGGCGGATCCATTCCGTCGTGGCAGCACCCCCGTGAGCCGTGCCGCGGGCGGGTTCAGGATGTCGCGGTGCGGTGGACCCATGCGGCGAGGGCTTCCGGCGTGGGCTCGTCGAAGGTGAAACCGGCACGGGTCAGCGCGCGCGGCTCCATGCGCGCGCTGATCAACAGGAGCTCGTAGGCGAGTTGCCCGATGACGGTGGTCAGGACCAGGCCGGGCACGCGGAACCACACCGGTCGGTGGAACGCCTTGCCGAGCTGCACCGTGATGGCGTCCAGGGTCGCAGGGGTCGGAGCACTCAGGTTGACGGGCCCGGCCACCGAAGCCGTGAGGAGGAACTCGAGGGCTCGGACCTCGTCATTGAGGCTGATCCACGGCCACCACTGCCGCCCGGATCCGAGCGACGTCCCGGCGAAGAACCGGATCGGGACCAACAGCTTGGGCAAGGCGCCGCCCTTCTCCGCCATGACGATCCCGGTCCGCGCGAGCACGACGCGGACGGAAGCGGGGGCACCGAGCGCCTCGGCCTCCCAGCGGCGGCAGATGTCAGCGAGCAGGGTTCCGCCGGAGGTCGAGCCCTCCGTCAGGACCTCGTCCCCGCGATCGCCGTAGTACCCGGACGCGGACTGGCTGATGAAGACGGCGGGCGGGTGCGCGGCTTTCCTCATGGCCTGCACGAGTGTCCGGGTGGGCTGGATGCGCGAGGAGTAGAGCGTCTCACGGTAGCTCCTCGTCCACAGCCCGCCGGCGATGCCCGCCCCCGAGAGGTTGATGACGGCGTCGGCCCAGTCGACGGCGGCGACGTCGAGGTCCCCGGCCGAGGGATTCCAGCGGATCTCCTGGGGACCCGTGGGGGCCCTGCGCACCAGGCGTCGGACCTCGTGGTTCGTCTCGAGCTGGCGGATGAGGGCAGTGCCGATGGTCCCGGACGCGCCGGCGAGGAGGATACGCATGGACCCATCGAACCACTTGTCAGGGGGGAACGGTACCGCGGGAGGCGCCACCGGGGACGTCCCGGGACCACCAGGACGAAGGACCCCGGACGGCATCCGGGGTCCTTCGTCCACGGAGCGGGGGCTTCAGCCCTGCAGCGTGGCGATCAGCGAGATGTCCTTGACCGCGGCCAGCGCCTGCGACACGGGGCAGCCCTCCTTGGCGGCCTGGGCTACGCGCTGGAAGTCCTCCTCGGACAGCCCGGGCACGGTGGCGTCGAGCGTGAGGCGGATGGCGGTGATGCCGGTGCCGGGCTGGAAGTCCACCTCGGCCTTCGTCTCGACGCGTTCCGGGGTCTTGCCCTCCTCGCCGAGGGCGTGGCTGAAGGCCATGGAGAAGCACGCCGAGTGCGCTGCGGCAATGAGTTCCTCGGGGCTGGTCTTGCCCTCGGACTGCTCGGCGCGTGCCTTCCAGGTGACGTCGTAGGTTCCGAGGCCGGAGGAATCGAGCGTGACCTGCCCCGAACCCGTGGGGAGGTCCCCGCTCCAGACGGTGTGGGCTTTGCGAACGGTAGCCATGGTTCTCCTTGGTGTCGAGTGGACGCGGAGGTCGCATCCGGTGCTTCGGTCCCATCCTAGGGATCGGGGGAGAACAGGAGAAGCCGCCTCCCTGACGGGACGCGGCTTCTCGAGCGGCAGGCTGGGCCGTGCAGGTGTTACAGGCCGAGGTCGGCCTCGAACGCGCCACCCTCCAGGCGTGCCTTCAGGGTCTGCAGGAACCGACCCGCGTCCGCACCGTCCACCAGGCGGTGGTCGTAGGTCAGGCTCAGGTACATCATCGAGCGGATCGCGATCGTGTCGTCGCCGTCGGGGCCGGTGATGACCACCGGACGCTTGACGATGATGCCGGTCCCGAGGATGCCGACCTGCGGCTGGTTGATGATCGGCGTGTCGAACAGGGCTCCGGCGGAGCCGATGTTCGTGATCGTGAACGTGCCGCCCGAGAGCTCGTCCGGACCGATCTGACCGCTGCGGGTGCGCGCACCGACGTCCGCGATCTTCTTGGCCAGGCCTCCGAGGTTGAGGTTGCCGGCGTCCCTGATGACGGGGACGAGCAGGCCCTTCTCGGTGTCCACCGCGATCGCCAGGTGCTCGGCGTCGTGGTAGGTGACTTCCTTCTTCTCCTCGTCGAAGGAGGCGTTCAGCTTCGGGTGCTGCTTGAGGGCCTCGGTGACGGCCTTCGAGATGAAGGGAAGGAAGGTCAGCTTCGCCCCGTTCTGCGCCTGGAAGGTGTCCTTCGAGGAGGTCCGCAGCTTCGCGATGCGGGTCATGTCGACCTCGATCACCTGGGTGAGCTGGGCGGACACCTCGAGCGACTCGCGCATGCGCTTGGCGATCGTCTGCCGGATGCGCGGGGCCTTCTCCACGGTGCCGCGCAGTTTCGAAGGCTCGACGGCGGGCGCGGCGGGCTTCGACGGGGCAGCGGCTGCCGGCGCCGGGGTGGACGGTGCTGCCGCGGGCTCCGCCTGCTGGGCCTGCTGGGCCTTGCGGGCTTCCGCTGCCTCGAGGACGTCCTGCTTGCGGATGCGTCCTCCGACGCCGGTGCCCTTGACGGTCGAGAGGTCGACGTCGTTCTGGTTGGCGAGGCGGCGGACGAGGGGCGTCACGTAGACGGCGTCCGAGCCCGCGGACGCCTCCGACGGCGCTGACGCGGGGGCGGCCTGTTCGGCTGGTTCCTCCGCGGCTGCGGCGGGCTTCGCTGCAGGCGTCGCGCCGGCGTCGTCGTCGGACTCGGAGGTCTGCTGCGCGCGCTCGGCCTCGTGGTGGGAACCGGCCTGCTCGGTGGGAGCGTCCGCGCGCTCCTCGGCGGGCGCGGCGGCGAGGGGTTCGCCCGACGCGGCCTCCACCTTCCTGGGTGCGGCAGCGCCCGACCCGATCACGGCGAGGACCGCACCGACCTCGGCGGTCTCGTCCTCGTTGACGCGGATCTCCTGGAGCTTGCCCGCCACGGGGGAGGGGATCTCGGTGTCGACCTTGTCGGTGGAGACCTCGAGGAGCGGCTCGTCGAGCTCGACGTCGTCTCCCACCGCTTTGAGCCAGCGGGTGACGGTGCCCTCGGTGACGCTCTCGCCGAGGGCGGGGAGGGTCACCTCGGTGCCCTCGGAAGGCGCGTCGGCGGAGGCATCGGACGTGTCGGAGGACCCGGCTGCGGCGCGGGCTGCCTCGGGAGCCTCAGCCTCGGGGGCCGGCGCGGGCTCGGCAGGGGCCTCCTCCGCGGGTGCCTCCTCGACGGCGGGTGCGGCACCGTCCGAGTCGCCGCTCCCGGAGCCGTCGCCGATGCGCACGAGCGGGGCACCGACTTCGGCGGTCTCGTCCTCGGCGACGAAGATCTCCTCGATCACGCCGGCGATCGGGGAGGGGATCTCGGTGTCGACCTTGTCGGTGGAGACCTCGAGAAGGGGCTCGTCGACCTCGACACGGTCACCGACCTGCTTCAGCCAGCGGGTGACGGTGCCTTCGGTGACGCTTTCACCGAGAGCGGGCAAGTTCACGGATTCAGACATAATGCGCCCGTTTCTCCTTCGTAGATCGTTCCTTGGCAGCTGGTCGACGCGCGTGGCCCGCACAGCTGGACGTGCTTGAAATTCCTGCTCCCGAGCTTAGTCCACGCCCCCGGGGCGTGGACCAAGCCGGTGTGGCGCCGACGAGGGGTGCGTCAGCCGTGCAGCGGCTTGCCGGCGAGGGCGAGGTGGGCCTCGCCGAGGGCCTCGTTCTGCGTGGGGTGCGCGTGGATGAGCGGGGCGACGTCCTCGGGGTAGGCCTCCCAGTTGACGATGAGCTGCGCTTCGCCGATCTGCTCGCCCATCCGGCTGCCGAGCATGTGTACTCCGACGATCGGGCCGTCCTTCTCGCGGACGAGCTTCACGAGGCCGCCGGTGCCGATGATGGAACTCTTGCCGTTGCCGGCGAGGTTGTACTCGTGCGTCTCGACGCGGTCGTCGCCGAACTTCTCGCGGGCCGCCTTCTCCGTGTAGCCCACGGACGCGATCTCCGGGTCGCTGTAGGTGACCTTGGGGATGTTCAGGTCGGCGACGACGACGGGCTTCAGGCCGCCGATCTCCTCGGCCACGAAGATACCCTGCTGGAAACCGCGGTGCGCGAGCTGCAGGCCGGGGACGATGTCGCCGATCGCGTAGATGTTCCCGACGCCGGTGTGGAGGCGCTCGTCGGTGATGACGAAGCCGCGGTCCAGGGTGAGGCCGGCCTCCTCGTACCCGAGGTCCTGCGTGACGGGCCCGCGTCCGACGGCGACGAGCATGAGGTCCGCTTCGAAGGTCTTGCCGTCCTCGAGGGACACGACGACGCCGTCCGCGTTCTGCTCGACGGACTTGAAGCGGGTTCCGGTGTTGAACTTGATGCCGCGCTTCTTGAACGCCCGCTCGAAGTTCTTGACGATCGACGCGTCCTCGTTCGGGACGAGGGAGGGGAGGGCCTCGATGATGGTGACGTCCACGCCGAAGGACTTCCAGACGGACGCGAACTCGCAGCCGATGACGCCGCCGCCGAGGATGATCGCGGTCTTCGGCACGAAGTCCATGGTGAGGGCCTGGTCCGAGGTGATGACCTTGCCGCCGATCTCGAGGCCGGGGAGGCTGCGCGAGAAGGAGCCGGTGGCCAGGACGATGTGCTTGCCGGTGTAGACGGTGCCGTCGACGTCGATGGTGTTCTGCGACGCCAGCTTGCCCGAGCCCTCGATGACCGTGATGCCCTTGGACTTGATGAGCCCCTGCAGGCCGCGGTACTTGCCGGCGATGATGCCGTCCTTGTACGCGTTGACGGCATTCATGTCGATCGACTCGAACGTGGCCTTGACGCCGTACTTCTCGGCGTCGCGCGCGCCGTCGGCGATCTCGGCCGAGTGCAGGAGCGCCTTGGTGGGGATGCAGCCGTTGTGGAGGCAGGTGCCGCCGAGCTTGCCCTTCTCGATGAGCCCCACCGTGAAGCCCAGCTGCACCGCGCGGAGTGCCGCAGCGTACCCGCCGCTGCCCCCACCCAGTACCAGGATGTCGAATTCTTGCGCACTTGCCGATGCGGCCACGTGGACGCTCCCTCGCATGGTCTGTCGACGCGCAGGTCGCGTCGGTTGATGGATCGGTTGGTGGATCGATTGCTGATGCGGTCGCGGTGCAACACGCAGGTGCTTGGTGCCCTCGTTTTTCACCCTATCCCCAGATGTGGCCTGCATCCACCTGAAGCGCGGACGTCACGGGCCGCAGTTCGCCGATGTGCGCATTCTCACCCGGGGCACCGAGGGGACGGGGAGGGCGCCGGGCCCGACACGCGGCCCGGCGCCCGGATGCTAGGCGGTGCGGGCGAGGACGTCCTCGACGTACGCCAGCAGGGTGCGGACGCCGACGCCGGTGCCCGCCTTCGGCGTGTACCCGTACGCCGAGCCCTCGTTGAAGGCCGGCCCGGCGATGTCGAGGTGCGCCCAGGGGATCTTCTCGCCGTCGACCTGGCCGACGAACTCGCGGAGGAACACCGCAGCGGTCATCATGCCGCCGTTCCGCTCGCCGATGTTGGCGATGTCCGCGACCTGCGAGTCGAGGCTGGGACGCAGCTCCTCGGGCAGGGGCATGGGCCAGAACTGCTCGCCCGCGCGGTCCGCCGCCGCCTTCACGGCGTCCCGGACGCCGTCGTCGCCCATGACGCCGGAGACGCGCGTGCCGAGGGCGATCATCTGCGCGCCCGTGAGCGTCGCGATGTCGATGATGGCGTCGGGTGCCTCCTCGCTCGCGGCCGCGAGGCCGTCCGCGAGGACCAGGCGGCCCTCGGCGTCGGTGTTGAGGACCTCGACGGTGCGGCCGCCGTAGATCGACAGGACGTCCTCGGGGCGCTGCGCGGTCCCGGAGGGCATGTTCTCGGCGAGGCACAGCCAGGCCGTCACCTTGGCGGGAAGGCCCAGTTCGGCGACCGCGATGAGGGTGGTGAGGACGACGGCGGCGCCCGCCATGTCCAGCTTCATCGTCTGCATGCCCGCGGCGGGCTTCAGCGACAGTCCTCCGGAATCGAACGTGATGCCCTTGCCCACGAGGGCGAGGTGGACGGCCGACCTGGCGGGGGAGTACTCGACCTTGACCATCCGGGGCGGGCGGGAGGATCCCTTGCCGACGCCGAGGATGCCGCCGTAGCCGTCGCGCTCGAGGCGCTTCTCGTCCATCACGGTGACCTTGACGGGGAGGCCGCGCGTGAGGTCCTTCGCGGCCTGCGCGAACGTCTCGGGGTAGAGGTGGCTCGGGGGCTGGTTCACGAGCGTGCGCGTGGCGTTGACGTTCTTGCCGAGGACGGCGGCGCGGCGCAGCGCGGGGGCGAGCTCGGCATCGTCCGCGGCCGGCGTGTACACGATGACGTTGCGGACGGCCGTCCTGTCCGTGGCGGGGGCGACGGTGCCGTCCGGCCGGATCCCGGACTTGTGGCCCTCGTAGCTGTAGGCGCCGAAGGCGGCGCCCTCCGCGACGGCCGTCGCCTCCGCGACGGTCGTGGCCGGCAGGGCGACGACGACGGTGTCGAGGCCGGTCAGCTGGCGGATCGCGGCGCCCGCGGCGCGGCGGAGCGTCTCCGGCGCGAGGACGTCACCAGTGGACGCCGGCCCGACGCCGGAGAGGACGAGCGAGTCGGCACCGGTCTCGGGGAGGCCCGGGAAGCGGCGGACCTCGTCCGCGGCACCCGTGATGCCGAGGACCTGGAGGGAGTCGGCGAGCGCGCGGGCGGCCTTCGCGGGGAGCGGGCTGTCGAGCAGGACGGGCCCGTCGGTCCCCTTGGCGACCGCGATCACGAGCGCGTCGCTCGGAATCTTCTTGAGGTCCTTCGCGGAAGCGGTCAGGTGTAGTTCGGTCGTTCTGATCACGGAATCTGTCTCCTCGTGTCCGGATGGGTCGTCCGGATCGGCGTCCCTGCCGGTCCCGGTATCTGGTGGTCCGGGAACCGTCCTGACGATCGTAGTCTCTGCGCCGCCGCGGCCCGGAATGAAGCCGGTGCGGGGGGCGTTGAGGAGAACAGGACCTGACCGGAGGAGAGAGCCATGCTGGATCCACGAACCCTGTACACCACCGACACCGACGTCTTCGACGACCCCGCGAGCAAGGGGCTGCCCCTGCTGGTGAGCCTCAGCGGATTCATGGATGCCGGGCAGGTGGTCGCGCAGGTCAGCGAGGAGCTCCTCGAGGTGCTCGACCACGAGCCCGTCGCCCAGTTCGACGCCGACCAGCTCATGGACTACCGCGGCCGCCGCCCGAGGATCACCTTCGCCGAGGACCACCTGACGGACTACCGGCCGCACCGGCTCGAACTGCACCGCCTGTACGACGGTCTGGGGGAGCCGTTCCTGCTCCTCACCGGTGCCGAGCCGGACCTCCAGTGGGAGCGTTTCGCGAGCGCCGTCGTCGGGCTCGTCGAGGACCTCGACGTGAACCTCGTCTCCTGGCTCCACGCGATCCCGATGCCCGTCCCGCACACGCGACCGATCGGCGTGACCCTGCACGGCAACCGGTCCGACCTCATCGACGGCATGAACGCCTGGCGCCCCACCGCCGAGCTGCAGGCGTCCATCGGGCACGTGCTGGAACTGCGCCTCATCGAGGCCGGTCACGACGTCGTCGGGCACGTCATCCACGTGCCGCACTACCTCTCGGAGGCCGAATACCCGCCGGCCGCCGTCGCGGGCCTCGAGTACCTGGGCGCGACCGCCGGGCTCGTCCTCCCCACGGACCGCCTGCGGGAGACCGGGCGCGACGTCGAACGGCAGATCGCCCGGCAGGTCGGCAACTCCACGGAGGTGCAGTCGGTGGTCGCCTCGCTGGAGAAGCGGTACGACGAGTACGCGGACGGCGCCGCCCGCAAGTCGCTGCTCGTGAAGGAGAACAGCGAACTCGCGAGCGCGGAGGAACTGGGCGCCGCCGTCGAGGCGTACCTCGCGAGCCCGCAGGCCGAGGAGGAGTCCACGCTGCTGTGGGACACGGAGTTCCTCGGGACGACGCCGATCGACTACGACCACGCGGACCCCGACCCCGCCGATCCTGCGGCCGAGGGTGGGGATCCCCGCGGGCCGTCCGGCCCCGAGGGGCGCGACGGCGGGCCCGCGGGCCCGCGATCGGCCGCGTAGCGCCGATTCGGCCGGTGATCGCCGGGACCCGGCCGCCGCATCACGACGGGATAATGGGCGGGTGAGTTCTTCGCGGGCATTCCTGGTCTGGGCGGCAGGGGTCACGGCCTACCTCGTCGCCGTCACCCAGCGCACCTCCTTCGGCGTCGCCGGCCTCGAGGCGACGGAACGCTTCAGCGCCTCCGCGTCGCAGCTCTCGATCTTCACCGTCGTCCAGCTGCTCGTCTACGCCGGTCTGCAGGTGCCGGTCGGTGTCCTCGTCGACCGGTGGGGTCCCCGGACGCTCATCGTCGCCGGCGGCGTCCTCATGGCCCTGGGCCAGGCGCAGCTGGCCTTCGCCGACTCCGTCGGGGCCGGCATCACCGGCCGCCTGCTCGTCGGCGCGGGGGACGCGATGACGTTCATCAGCGTCCTCCGGCTGCTGCCCGCCTGGTTCGAGCCGCGCCGCATCCCCGTCCTGACGCAGTGGACGGGGATCGTCGGCCAGCTCGGCCAGGTGGTCTCGGTCATCCCGTTCGTCGCGGTGCTGTCCGCGTTCGGCTGGCAGTCCGCGTTCCTCTCGGCCGCCGCCCTCTCGGCCCTCGCCGCCGTCCTGTCGGTCACCCTGATCCGGGACTCGCCCGTCGCCGGCCGGAGGAGTGCCCAGAGCATCCGGGAGACGGGCGTCTCCCTCGCCGCCGCCTGGAAGCAGCCCGGCACGCGGCTGGGCCTGTGGACCCACTTCACCATCCAGTTCCCCGGCACCGTCTTCGTCCTCATGTGGGGCTACCCCTACCTGGTCCGGGCCGAGAAGGTGGGCGAAGGGGTGGCGTCCGCGCTGATGACCCTGTTCGTCGCCGTCGGGATCGGCTGCGGCCCGCTCCTCGGCCGCTACGTGGGCCGGCACCCGCTCCGGCGCTCCACCATGGTGCTCGCCATCGCCGCCCTCATGGCCGGCGTGTGGCTGGCGGTCCTCCTCTACCCCGGACCCGCGCCGCTCCCGCTGCTGGTCCTGCTGGTGGTCGCGCTCGCCGTCGGAGGGCCGGGATCCATGATCGCGTTCGACTTCGCCCGCACGTTCAACCCGGCGGCGCGCCTCGGGACCGCGACCGGGATCGTGAACATCGGCGGCTTCGTGGCGTCCCTGCTCACCATGTTCGCGATCGGCGTCGTCCTCGACGTCCTGCTCGGGAACGGCTTCTCGCAGGGCGACCTGTACGCGCTGGCGTCCTTCCGCCTGGCGATGGCCGTGCAGCTCGTCGTCCTCGCGGCCGGTGCGGCCGCCGTCGTCATCTCGCGGAGGAGGGTCCGACGGCGGATGGCCGAGCAGGGTGTCGTCGTCCCGCCGATCCGTGACGCCCTGGCCCGCGAGCGCCGGCGCCGGCGGGAGCAGAGAGCGGCCCGGAGCCGGTAGGGCAGGGCGGCCCGCGGCGGTTGTCCACATAGGCGCGGGCGCCCGTCGACGCCGCGGGCACACCGAGGAGGCTGGCGGCATGTCATCTTCCACCACCCCCTCGCCGGGCACCCCACGGTCACCGTCCTTCGTCGTCGGCTCACCGGCCGACATCCTCTCCTACGTCCCCCACGCCCTCGGCTTCATGCCCGACGAGAGCCTGGTGGTCCTGACGACGTCGGGCAAGCGGCTGGGTGCCACCCTGCGGGTGGACCTCCCCGATGCCGGGGCGGACCCGCTCGGGTTCGCCGACGGCGTGCTCTCGTTCCTGCAGGGCGATCCCGACGCCGACGGGACGCTCGTCGTCGTGTACACGCGGGAGCACTGGGTGGAACGCACCCCTGCGCCGCGCAGCGCGCTGGTGCTGACCCTCGAGACGGTCCTCGGATCCGCGGGCCTTTCCGTCCGCGGGGGCTGGCTCGTCTCGCCCGGCGGGTGGCGGGACTTCTTCTGCATGGAGGAGGAGTGCTGCCCCTGGCCCGGGCAACCCCTCGACACCGTGGCCCACAGCGCCCTGAACGCCGAACTGATCTTCGGCGGGAGCGCGTTCGACGTCTCGGCGCCCGACGCCGTCCTCCGCGCCGCGCCCTCCGTCGCGGCACGGGACGCCTCGGGGTCGGCGGTCCGGGCCGTCGAAGGCGCCCAGGCGCACTATGCCGCGACCTGCGCGGGCCGGTGGACCACGCCCGCCCAGTTCCGTGCGACCGCCGCACTGTGGGATGCCGTCCTGCGCGGCGCGGGGGATTTCGCGGTGGAGGCCGAGCCGGATGTCGCCGGCTTCCTTCTGGCGAGTGTCGAGTCGCGGGCGGTCCGCGACTTCCTCCTCGCCGGTGCGTGCCTCGGCTCCGCGGCGGCTCTCGACGGTGCCGTGGCCTGTGGACTGCTCGATCCGGCAGCGGGGGTGGATGCAGCGACGAGGGCAGGGCACGGCCCGGCGGTCACCCCCTGGGTCCTGCCCACCGTGCTCACCGACGGACCGCTGCAGCGCGCCGTCGCCGCCTTCCGGATGGCCGGTGTCGACGACGGCGTCAAGGCCGGCACCGACGCCGGGACGCGGTCCGGGGCGGCGAGGGCGGCAGCGGAACCGGAGCCCTGCGGGACGGAGGCCCTGCTCTACGCGGACGTGCTGGCCGGCAGGCATGCCGGCCCGATCGCCTGGGGCCGCGTCGATGCGATGAGCGTCGTCCTCGCGCGGCTCGCCGCGGTGTCCGACGGCGAGTCCCGCGCCGCCGCGCTGACCATGAGCGCCTGGTTCGAGTATGCGCGGGGCCGGGGATCACGCGCAGCGGTCTTCCTGGACGCGGCGGAGCGTGCCGTGCCCGGCTACCGCCTCGCGCGCCTGCTCCATGAACTCCTGCGCCGCGGCGGGTTACCGACCTGGGCCCGGAGCCGCGCGACGGCCTGGACCGCGGACGCCGCGGCGGCCCTGCAGGGGGCGGCCTGAGGCGGCGGAGGGGCCGCACGGCGGGCGCTGCGGCGCGGGCGGGGGTGGGTCTCCGACCGCGCCGGTGATTTCCGGCACGACGGCGGGCCGTGAGACAATGAAAGTTGAGACCCGGTTGGGTCCGTGCACCAGAACATCTCCGAGCATTCCACACCGGTCGTCGCCGCAGGGCGCCTCCGGCGGGAATAGCGAGGGCTGCGGGACCGTTCCCCAGGGAACTGACCCGGCAGTAGTCGTCTGGTATCGAGCGCGGACTTGACAGGGTCATAGTGGTGTTGTCCCTCTGACGGCGCCACACACCGCCGTACGAAAGGTTTCCTGTGCCGGTCAAGAAGACAGCAGCACCGGCGTCGCCAGACGCTGGTACCACCACCACCAAGCGTCGCGTAGCGGCCAAGAAGCCCGCCACGAAGGCCGCTTCGTCCGCTGCGGCCGCCAAGGCATCGGCGGCGGATGCCCAGGGTTCCGTGGAGACCCTCGACGCAGCGGATCCCGCCGTCGAGGTCGAGGTCGATGCTGAGGACGCGAAGCCCGAGACCCCCGAGGTCGGGACGAGCACCGGCTTCGTCTACTCCGACGCGGACGACGACGACGCCCCCGCGCAGCAGGTCGTCTCGGCAGGTGCCACGGCGGACCCCGTCAAGGACTACCTGAAGCAGATCGGCAAGGTCGCCCTGCTGAACGCGGAGCAGGAAGTGGACCTCGCCCTGCGCATCGAGGCCGGCCTCTTCGCCGAGGAGAAGATCGCCGCGGACCCGGACATGGACCCGAAGCTCAGGCGCGAACTCGAATTCGTCATCCACGACGGCAAACGCGCCAAGAACCACCTCCTCGAGGCCAACCTCCGCCTCGTCGTATCCCTGGCCAAGCGCTACACCGGGCGCGGCATGCTCTTCCTCGACCTCATCCAGGAAGGCAACCTGGGCCTGATCCGTGCGGTCGAGAAGTTCGACTACACAAAGGGCTTCAAGTTCTCCACCTACGCGACCTGGTGGATCCGCCAGGCGATCACCCGCGCCATGGCGGACCAGGCCCGCACCATCCGCATCCCGGTCCACATGGTCGAGGTCATCAACAAGCTCGCCCGCGTCCAGCGCCAGATGCTGCAGGACCTCGGCCGTGAACCCACCCCCGAGGAACTCGCCCTCGAGCTCGACATGACGCCGGAGAAGGTCGTCGAGGTCCAGAAGTACGGCCGCGAGCCCATCTCCCTCCACACACCGCTCGGCGAGGACGGCGACTCGGAGTTCGGTGACCTGATCGAGGACTCCGAGGCCGTCGTGCCGGCGGACGCCGTGAGCTTCACCCTCCTGCAGGAACAGCTCCACTCGGTCCTCGACACTCTCTCCGAGCGTGAAGCGGGCGTCGTCGCCATGCGCTTCGGGCTGACCGACGGTCAGCCGAAGACGCTGGACGAGATCGGCAAGGTCTACGGCGTGACCCGTGAGCGGATCCGCCAGATCGAGTCGAAGACGATGTCGAAACTCCGCCATCCCTCCCGGTCCCAGGTGCTGAGGGACTACCTCGACTGATCGTCGAGGATGCGTGGACGGAGGGCCCTTCCTGCGGGAGGGGCCCTCCGTGGTCGGCCGGGCGCCCGGCGGAAGCAGCGAGATGCCCGCAGATGCAGCAAGGGCCCACTCCGTCCGGAGTGGGCCCTTGCTGCATCTCAGCGCCTGTACACGGGGCGCCCGATGGTGTTCGTGGTCGGTGGTCCCTGTGGCGGTCAGTCGCCGGCGAGGGCCGGCTTCGCGTGAAGCCGCTCGGTCTCATCCTGCCACTCAGAGGTGAGTGGCTTGAGGTTCGCTTCGACGGCGCGCGCATGGTGGCCGCAGAACAGAAGCTCTCCACCGGAGGACTGAAGGACTGCCCGCACGTAGGCCTGGGCGCCGCAGCGATCGCAGCGGTCCAGGGCAGTGAGCTCGCGAGTTGCTACTGCAGTGGTCATGAATGCCTCCTCATGTGGATCGTGTATTCATATAACCACTATTCGTCGCCGCTCCTCCGCAGGCTGGGCCTCCTTTCGCTGGCGGCGTATCAGCGGTATGGGTCACATGACCGGAGTACACGGGGCGGTGCCGGGCGCGCTCCCGAGGGGCCCGCCGGTCGCTGTCGGCGGGAGGTAATAAACTGGGCTGACCCGTCCCGGCCACCACCCTCCTGACGCCTGTCCTGGATCGTGGCCGTCCCGCCAAGGAGACTGAACCACCGTGACCCCCACCTCGGACTACACCGCCCGGCACCTCTCGGTCCTCGAGGGCCTCGAGGCGGTCCGCAAGCGTCCCGGGATGTACATCGGGTCCACCGACTCCCGCGGCATCATGCACTGCCTGTGGGAGATCATCGACAACTCCGTCGACGAGGCGCTGGCCGGCCACGGCCAGAACATCACGGTCATCCTGCACGGCGACGGCTCCGTGGAGATCCACGACGACGGCCGCGGCATCCCCGTGGACATCGAACCCAAGACCGGCCTGACGGGCGTCGAGGTGGTCTTCACCAAGCTGCATGCCGGGGGCAAGTTCGGCGGCGGCTCGTACACCGCCTCCGGCGGCCTCCACGGCGTCGGCGCCAGCGTGGTCAACGCGCTGTCCTCCCGCCTGGACGTCTTCGTCGATCGCGGCAGCAAGACGTACGCCATGTCCTTCCGCCGCGGCGAGCCCGGCGTCTTCAAGGACGGGAGGACGCCGTCGCCCGCCGCCGACTTCGAACCCTTCCTGGACGGGTCGCGCCTCGAGGTCGTCGGGACGGCGAAGCGCGGCGTGACGGGAACCCGCATCAGGTACTGGGCCGACCGCCAGATCTTCACGCCCGACGCCACGTTCTCCTACGAGGAACTGCAGACCCGCGCCCGCCAGACGTCCTTCCTGGTGCCGGGACTTCGCATCACACTGCGCGACGAGCGGCGGCTCCCGGGCACGCCGGCGGAGTCCGGGCCCGTGGAGGAGGTGTTCCAGCACGACGGCGGCATCTCCGAGTACGCCGAATTCCTGGCCCTCGACGCGCCGGTCACCGACGTGTGGCGCTTCCACGGCTCGGGCCGCTTCAAGGAGTCCGTGCCCGTCCTCGACGACCGCGGGCACAGCCAGATGGCGGAGGTGGAGCGCGACTGCGAGGTGGACATCGCGCTGCGCTGGGGCATCGGCTACGAGACGACGGTCCGTAGCTACGTCAACATCATCGCCACACCCAAGGGGGGCACGCACCAGAGCGGCTTCGAGCAGGCGCTGCTGAAGACGTTCCGCAAGGTCATCGAGGCCAACGCCCGCAAGCTCAAGGCCGGCAACGACAAGATCGAGAAGGACGACGTGTTCGCCGGGCTGACGGCCGTCCTCACGGTCCGCCTCGCCGAACCGCAGTTCGAGGGCCAGACCAAGGAGATCCTCGGCACCTCGGCCGTCAGGGCCATCGTCGCCAGAGTCGTCGAGAAGGAGCTGCAGGCCCGGCTGTCCTCGTCGGCGCGGAACGACAAGGCGCAGTCGGCGCTCCTGCTGGAGAAGGTCGTCGCGGAGATGAAGTCCCGCATCTCCGCGCGGGTCCACAAGGAGACGCAGCGGCGCAAGAACGCGCTCGAGACCTCCTCCATGCCGGCGAAGCTCGCCGACTGCCGGATCGACGACGCCGAGCGGTCGGAACTCTTCATCGTCGAGGGGGACAGCGCCCTCGGGACAGCGAAGAACGCGCGCTCCTCCGACTACCAGGCGCTGCTGCCGATCCGCGGAAAGATCCTCAACGTGCAGAAGGCCTCGGTGGGGGACATGCTCTCCAACGCGGAGTGCGCCGCCCTCATCCAGGTCATCGGGGCGGGTTCCGGGCGGAGCTTCCAGCTCGACGCACGGCGGTACGGCAAGGTCATCCTGATGACCGACGCCGACGTCGACGGCGCCCACATCCGGACGCTGCTGCTCACCCTGTTCTTCCGGTACATGCGCCCGCTGGTCGAGGCAGGCCGCGTGTACGCGGCTGTGCCCCCGCTGCACCGGGTTGAGGTGATCAACGGCGGTTCCAAGGCCAACGAGATGATCTACACGTACTCCGAGGCCGAACTCACGCGGCTCCTCGCGACGATGGAGAAGCAGGGCAAGCGGTACAAGTCACCGATCCAGCGCTACAAGGGGCTCGGGGAGATGGACGCGGACCAGCTCGCGGAGACGACCATGGACCCCCGCCACCGGACGCTGCGGCGCGTCCGCATCCAGGAGGCCGAATCCGCCGAGCGCGTCTTCAACCTGCTGATGGGCAGCGACGTCGCGCCCCGCAAGGACTTCATCGTGGCGGGTGCGGCATCCCTGGACCGGGACCGCATCGACGCCTGACGGGTCAGCCGAGCAGTTCGGGGGCCACCAGGAGCAGCGGAGGCACCACGAGCAGCACCCCGGCGGAGGACAGGGCCAGCCCCTGCTGCAACCGCCCGAGCGGCGGCAGGGGAGTGAGCAGCCGGCGCAGGCGCTGCGCCGTGGACGTCACGTCCGCCGTCCCGCCCGTCACCGTTCCCGTGACGGTCGACAGGGAGATCGCGCTCTCATCGGCCAGGGCGTCGTCGAGCGTGTCCGGGGTCGACGGCGGCGCTCCCGCGCCCACGATGGCGATCGCGCGGATGAGCGTCGGCTCATCCACGTGGCGCAGGGCCTCGTCGTCGGCGAGCATCTCGATCAGGTCGCTCACGGCCCGCTGCGCGAGCCGTGAGGTGGGCAGCCAGGGGAGCGCCGAGCGCCAGGCCGCGAACGCCCACAGCAGCAGGTGGTGCCGCTGGTGCAGGTGCGCGCTCTCGTGCGTGAGAACGGCGTCGAGCTCCGCCTGGCTGAGGAGGTCCATCAGCCCGTCCGACATGACGGTGACCGAGCGCGCCCCGCCCGGCAGGCAGTAGGCGACCGGCGTCGGGTGCTTGATGACGAGTGTCGCGGGCTGACCGGCCGCGGGGGAGCTGAGCAGGGTGAGCATGTCGCGGTGGCGCCGCCGCTGACGGTGGATGCGCACGAACGTCAGGGCCAGCGTGAAGAGGAGGTGCCCGAGAAGGAGGGTGGCGGCGCTGATCGCGAAGACGTGGATGACGCCGAGGGAATCGGCCGACTCGTCATCGAGCAGGATGTCCAGGAACGCGGCCGACGCCTCCACCAGGTTGTCGCCGAGCGGCTCGAGGCCCCAGACCAGCATCGCGCCGATCATCGACAGCCCGCCGGCCAGGGCTATCGACTGCCACAGCACCATGGCGGTGAAGGGCGCCCGCGCCGGCCATTCGGCCCGCGAGAGTGCGATGGGTGCAGGCCACGCGAGGAAGATCGCGAGCGCCGCGAGCAGGTAGGAGGCCCAGAACACGGGGCGGGTCAGCTGCCGCCAAGCAGCTTGCGCAGGGTCTGGGCTTCGGCTTCGGACACGCTGCCGATGAAGCGGGCCAGGACGGCATCGCGGTCCGGAGCGGTCACCAGGACTTCATGCATGAGTTCCGCCGTGTGGTCCTCGCGGCTGGTGACGGACCTGTACCGGTGCGGGCGGCTGTCGCGCTCCCGCTGCACGAGGCCCTTCTTCTCCAGCCGGGACAGCACGGTGAGCACCGTCGTGACGGCCAGTTCGCGTCCCACCTCCCCGAATGGCGCGTCGGCGATGGCGTCCCGCAACTCGTTGGCGGTCATCGCCTCCGGCGTCGTCCACAGCAGATCCATCACTGTGCGTTCCAGGTCTCCGAGCGTTGCCATGTTCTTTCCTTCAATCGACCGCGATCCGATCCCCCCCCGGGACAGGCCTGCACTCCGGAAGCGGAGCGCCACGCGTGGTTCTTCTAACGTACAACCTCTGAGCGAACATTTCTACCCTGCGTAGAAGTGGCTTCCCGCGTGTTCTACGATGTGTAGAAGAACTTGTTCTACAGTCTGTAGAAGTTCCGTCGACACCGACGTGAGGTACTGCTGAAAGGGCCCGATGGAAGCCTTGGAGATTGCCCGCTGGCAATTCGGAATCACGACCGTGTACCACTTCATCATGGTCCCCCTGACGATCGGACTCGGGCTGCTCGTCGCCGCCATGCAGACCCTGTGGTACCGCACGGGCAAGGAGCACTACCTCCGGATGACGAAGTTCTGGGGGAAGCTCTTCCTCATCAACTTCATCGTGGGCGTCGCCACCGGCCTGGTGCAGGAGTTCCAGTTCGGCATGGCGTGGAGCGAGTACAGCCGGTTCGTCGGCGACGTGTTCGGAGCGCCGCTCGCGATGGAGGCGCTTCTGGCCTTCTTCGTCGAGTCCACCTTCCTCGGCCTCTGGATCTTCGGCTGGGGCCGGCTGCCACGCCTGCTCCACCTGCTCTCGCTCTGGGCCGCGGTCCTCGCGTCGGTCTTCTCGGCCTACTTCATCCTCGTCGCCAACTCGTGGATGCAGCACCCTGTGGGCGTGGAGATGGTCGACGGCAGGCCCGTCATGGTCGACGCCTGGGCCGTCTTCACCAACAACACCGCCCTGGTCGCCTTCCCCCACACCCTCTTCGGCTGCCTCGCCGTCGCGGGTGCCTTCCTCCTCGGCATCAGCTGGTACCACCTGTGGAAGCGGCGCCACGACGGACTGGACACCCTCGGCTCCGACGGGCAGGTCGTCATCGGTGACGCCGGCGGTGCGCGCGACGCCTCGGATCACACGGTGTGGCTCCGCTCGGCACGCGCCGGCGCCGTCGTCGCCATGATCGCGTTCGCCGGCACCGGCATCACCGGCGACCTGCAGGGCAAGCTCATGTTCGAGCAGCAGCCCATGAAGATGGCGGCGGCCGAAGCGGCGTGCCACGACGGCACCGGATTCTCGGTCCTGTCGGTCGGGAACCTCGGCGCGCAGAGCTGCGACGACATCGTCGCGGTCATCGAGGTGCCCGGGGTGCTGTCCTTCCTCGCCAACGGCGACTTCACCACCGAGGTCAAGGGCGTCAACACCCTCCTGCCCGAGTACCAGGAGAAGTACGGCACCCACCTGCCGGACGATCCGATGTACGGGGACCTCGCGGGCTCGGAGATCGACTACCTGCCGGTAATGGAGGTCACCTACTGGGGCTTCCGCATCATGATCGGCTTCGGGGCGATCGCCGCCGCAGCCGCCGCGGCCGCCCTGTGGGTCCTGCGGAGGGGCACCGTCCCGGAGTCGCGCTGGCTCATGCGGCTGGCGGTCTTCGGGATCCTCGCGCCGTTCGGGGCGAATATCGCCGGCTGGGTCTTCACGGAGATGGGCCGGCAACCGTTCGTCGTCGCACCCAATCCGGATGCGTCCGGCATCGACGGCGTGTTCATGTTCACCGCGGCGGCGGTCTCGCCCGGTGTGTCGCTCCCCGAACTGGTCACCTCGCTCGTCCTGCTGACCCTGGTGTACGCCGTCCTGCTCGTCGTCGAGGTGAAGCTGCTCTTCACCTACGTCCGCGGCGGCACCGCCTCCGCGATGCCCGAACTGGCCCGTTCCGACGACTCCGAGAGGTCCGACGGCGGCGGGAAGGACGACGGCGATGTCCTCGCGTTCGCGTACTGACCCGCCCTGCACCGGTCCCTCCGTGACCCCACGATTGTCCCCCTCGATGTCCCCCTCGACTGCCCGGAAGGTTCACCGATGACCGAGGCCCTGCCCACCCTCTGGTTCGTACTGATCGCCGTGCTGTGGTCCGGCTACCTCTTCCTCGAGGGCTTCGACCTCGGGGTGGGGATGCTGATGAAGCTCATGGCCCGCAGCGACACCCAGCGGCGCGTGCTGCTCAACACCGTGGGCCCGGTGTGGGACGGGAACGAGGTCTGGCTCGTGACGGCGGTGGGCGCCATGTTCGCCGCCTTCCCCTACTGGTACGCCTCCCTCCTGTCCGCGCTGTACCTGCCGTTCCTGCTCGTCCTGCTCGGCCTGATCTTCCGCGCCGTGGCGTTCGAGTGGCGCGGCAAGCGGCACAGCGACACCTGGCGCAACCGGTGGGACTGGGCCATCGCGCTCGGATCGTTCACCGCGGCGGCCGGGATCGGCGCGGCGCTCGGCCTGACGACCACGGGCCTGCCCCTCGACGCGAACGGCGACCGCGTGGGCGGCGCGTTCGCCTGGGCCACCCTGCCGGCCCTCCTCGGTGCCGCCGCCGTCGTGCTGTTCTGCCTCGTCCACGCGGCAGCGTTCGTCGCCCTCAAGACCGACGGCGGCGTGCGGGCCCTCGCCGACCGACTGTTCCGCCGCCTCCTGCCGGTCGCGATGCTCCCGTTCCTCGCCTGGGCGCTCCTCGTCCAGCTGGATACCGGATCCGCGCTCACCTGGCTCGCCGTCGTCGTCGCCGTCGGCGCCCTGGCCGCCTCCTACCGCTTCTCGGCCGGGGGCCGTGACGGCCGTGCGTTCGCGGCGCTGGGCCTCGGGATGCTGGCCCTGGTCGGGTCCGTCTTCGGCGCCGTGTTCCCCGTCGTCCTCCCGTCCACCATCGACCCGGCGTTCGACCTCACGGTGCAGAACGCGTCGTCCTCGCCCTACACGCTCGGCCTGATGAGCGTCGTCGCCTGCTTCGGCGTGCCCCTGGTCCTCGCGTACCAGGGGTGGACCTACTGGGTCTTCCGGCAGCGCGTCTCGGAGTCGAGCATCCCGGCGGCACACGCCGTCACCGCACTGTGAGCGCGCGTGTCTCACCGCTGGCCACCCTGAGGGCAGGAGGGCCGGCGGGTGCGGCGGGCTCCACGACGGCGCTGTACCTCCTCGGCGTCCTCGCCGCCGTCCGCGCGGCGGGCCTGGTGCTGCTGGCCCAGGCGCTGGCCCTCGGCCTCGGATCCCTCGCCGCCGGAGCCCTCGACGTCCGCGGCGTGCTGCTGCAGGGCATCCTCGGCGCGGCCCTCCGCACCCTCGCCGCGTGGGGGCAGGACGCGACCGCCGCGCGCCTGGCCCTCGGCACCCGGGAACGGATGCGCGAGGCCGCGCTCCTGCGCCTGCTCGAGGACGGCGGGGCAACGCGGGCCGCAGCAGGCGGTCGGGGCTCCCTCGCAGTCCTGCTCACCCGGGGACTCGACGGGCTGGACAAGTACTACACGCAGTACCTGCCCGCGCTCATCACGTGCGCCGTGGTCCCGCTGCTCATCGGCGTGCGGATCCTCGCCGCGGACTGGGTCAGCGCCCTCATCATCCTCCTCACGGTGCCACTCGTGCCCGTGTTCATGGCGCTGATCGGCCTCCACACCCAGGAGCACACGCAGCAGGCCGCCACCGCGCTGGGCCGCCTGTCCGACCACCTGCTCGAACTCGCACGGGGGCTCCCCGTCCTCGTGGGGCTCGGCCGTGCCGCCGAGCAGACCCGCGCCCTCCGCGAGATCGCCGACGCCTACACCGCGCGCACCATGACGACCCTCCGCACGGTCTTCCTGTCCTCCCTCGCCCTCGAGCTCATCAGCACCCTCTCCGTCGCCGTCGTCGCGGTCTTCGCAGGTGTGCGCCTGATCCACGGCGACCTGGGCCTCGAGACGGCGCTGATCGCCCTCATCCTCGCGCCCGAGTGCTACGGCCCCCTGCGCGACGTCGGTGCGGCCCACCATGCCAGCGAGGACGGGGAGGAGGCCGGGGCCCGCGTCCGCGCCGTCGTCGACGCCCCCGCGCCCCCGCCGGAGGACCTCCCGGTGCGCGTCCTGCCGGCCGACGGCGCGCCGGCCCGACGCGACGCGGTGCGGGTCGAGGGCCTCACCGCCCGGTACGACGGCGTCCTCGAGCCGGTCCTCGCCGATGTCTCCTTCGTGCTCGAACCCGGGACCGTCACCGCGCTGCGAGGCTCCAGCGGCTCCGGGAAGTCCACCCTGATGCGTGCCATGGCCGGGGGAGCGGCCCTCCCTCCCGGGCTCCGCCTCGCCGGCCGGGTGACAGGGCTCCCGCACGGTGCGGTCGCGTGGGTCCCGCAGCACCCCGAACTCCTGATGGGGACCGTCCGCGCCGAGCTCGCCCTCTACGCCGGGCGGCCCGCGGCGTCGACCGCCATCGAGGCCCAGCTGGCCGCCGTCGGCGCCGCCGGACTCGCGGACCGCCGGTGTGCGGAGCTGAGCTCGGGTGAACTGCGGCGTGTCGCCGTCGCCCGCGCCCTGCTGCGCGCGCAGGACCCGTCGGTCGCGCTCCTCCTCCTCGACGAGCCCACCGCCCACGTCGACGACGCCGCGTCCCGCGCCATCCGGGCCGCGGTGACGGGGCGGAGGGACGGGCTGACCGTCCTCCTGATCGCCCACGACGACGCGACAGCGCACCTCGCCTCGGGCGAGGTGCGCCTGGACGGGCACCCCTCGCGTCGGGAGACGACGGCGTCGCCGGACTCGCGGACCGTCCGCGCGGCGGCACTCCCGGTGGGTGCGACGCTCCCCGTCCCGCCCGAGCGCGCCGGCGAGGTAACCGACGCCGGGGGCGCCGGGGCGACCGACGAGGACGCCGGTGCGGCGGGAGCCCACGGCGCCGCCGGCCGCAGCCCGCAGGCCCACGCCCCATCCCGGCTCAGCGCGGCCCGCGACGTACTGGCCCTCGTCCGTCCCTGGGACCGGCGGTTCCTCGCCGCCGCCCTGTTCGGGCTCGGCGCCTCGCTCTTCGCCGTCGCCCTGACCGCGCTCAGCGGCTGGCTGATCGTCCGCGCGGCCGAGCAGCCCCCCATCCTCTACCTGCTCACGGCCATCGTGGGCGTGCGCTTCTTCGGCATCGGCCGTTCCCTCCTGCGCTACGCGGAGCGCCTCTGGCTCCACCGCGCCGTGTTCCACCGCGCGGACGACACGCGCCTGCGGCTGTGGACCGGCCTCCTCGGCACCGCCCGGTCCTGGCGCACGATCGCCCGCGGCTCCGGGGGCATCGAACGGCTGGTCGGGGACATCGACGAACTCCGGGACCTCTCCTCACGCGCGCTGCTGCCCCTCGTCACCTCGGTGCTGACGGGTGCCGCCGCGTTCGTCACCACGGCCGTGCTGCATCCCGCCTCCCTCGGGTGGCAGGTCCTGTCCGTCGTGGCAGCCCTCGTCGTCGCACCCGCCGTCGCCGTCGCCCGTGAGCGGGCCGCGGGCGCTGCCGCCGTCCGGCTGCGCGCGCAGGGCCTCGAACGCGTCTCGGGCCTGCTGCGCGCCGCCCCCGATCTCCGGGTGAACGGGGTCCACGAGCCGGCGCTCGCCGAGACGCGTGAGCTCGGGGAAGCCGTCACTGCGGCGGCGCGGCGCTCCGCCTCGGCGGCCGGGGTGGCGACAGCCGTCATCATCGCCGGGTGCTGCGCCGCCTCGCTGGGCATCCTCGTCGGCGCGGACGGCCTGCCGGCCGACCTCACCGCCGTCCTCGTGCTCATGCAGCTCGCGCTGATCGAGCCGTTCGTCGCCGGGACGGCCGCCGTCCAGCACTGGGGTCCGCTCGCGGCCGTGACCCGCAGGATCGTCCCGCACCTGAGCCCCACCGGGTGGGACGCGGACCTGCAGCCCGCGGACGGGCGCGACGGGCGCGACGGGCGCCGCGGCAGGCCGGCGCGGTCCGTCGCCCTCCGCCAGGCCGACGTCGGCTACGAGCCGGGCCGCCCGGTCGTCGCGGGCCTGGACCTCGAGGTGGCCCCGGGGCGCTGGACCGGGTTGACCGGACCCTCCGGGAGCGGCAAGTCCACCGTCATCGGAGCCCTCCTCGGGTTCCTCCCCCTCGAGCGCGGGGTGCTCCTCGTGGACGGCGGTCCCCAGGACGACGGCGGCACACCGCGCATCGCGTGGTGCCCGCAGGAGAGCCACCTCTTCAACTCCAGCCTGCGCTCCAACCTGCAGCTCGCCCGGCCGCCCGGCGACCCGGCGACGGACGCCGAACTGGACGCCGTCGTCCGCGCCGTCGGACTCACGGGCCTGGTCACCGGGCTCGACGGCGGGCTGGACGCGCCGGCGGGCGCCGGAGGATCACGGCTCTCGGGAGGCCAGCGGCAGCGGCTGGCCGTGGCCCGCGCCCTGCTGACCCGCTCCGGCGTCGTCCTCCTCGACGAGCCCACCGCCCACCTCGACGCCGATGCGGCGCGGTCCCTGCTCGAGGACCTGCGGCGCGGCCTCCCCGACACGGCCGTCCTCCTCGTGACGCACGACCCCGCGGAGGCCGCGCAGTGCGACGACGTCGTGGCACTGGACGCCGCTCCCGGCGGGGCGCGGCACGGGGCCCTGGTGGGGGCCCGACCGGCCCGGTGATCCTCCCGGACGCCGACGCGCCACGGCGTGCTGCGTCCTGCGGGCGTGGGCCCGGACCGGCCCGGCCTGGAATACGCTGGGGCCATGACCACGCCCGACCCGTCAGGACACGACGCCGCTGCGGCCACCCAGGGGCCGGACGCCCCGCCGCTGCCCGACGGGCTGCTGTGGCGACCTCTCACCTACGCCGACATCCCGCGCTGGCACGCGCTCATCCAGCGCATCGCGGAGGAGGACCAGCCGGACTGGGTGGAACAGCGGGTCGACCTCGAACAGGCACTCCGGGCATCGAAGAACGACCCCCGCAAGGACACCGTGGCGGGGTTCGACGGCGACGGCGCGCCCCGGGCCTTCGGGCGACTCTCCAGGAACCCCGGCTCGACCCTCGTCCACGGGGCGGGCGGCGTCGATCCCGCCTGGCGTGGCCAGGGGATCGGCCGGGCCGTCCTCGCCTGGCAGGCCTGGCGCGCGGAGACGCGCCTCCGCGAGACGGGCCACACGGAGGGGACCTTCCGGAACTACGTCGAGGAACGCAACACCTCCCATCTCGGTCTGCTCACCGCGAGCGGCAGCAGGATCGTCCGCTACTTCACCGAGATGACGAGGCCGCTGGACCAGCCGATCCCCGAGCTGCCCTTCCCGGACGGGCTGCAACTCGTCAGCTTCGCGGAGGGCGCCGACCGCGACATCGTCGAACTCGTCCGACGAGCCCACAACGACGCCTTCCAGGACCACTGGGGGAGTGAGCCCCGCGACCAGGAATCGTGGCAGTTCACGGTCAGCCACCCCGAGTTCCGGGCGGATTGGAGCCTCGCGCTCCTCGACCCGGTGGCGGGCGAGGT
The DNA here is from genome assembly GCF_054511115.1 of Arthrobacter arabinosi. Classification (NCBI taxonomy): domain Bacteria; kingdom Bacillati; phylum Actinomycetota; class Actinomycetes; order Micrococcales; family Micrococcaceae; genus Arthrobacter; species Arthrobacter arabinosi. Next base: position 777,274 of record NZ_JBTNDF010000001.1, on the reverse strand, counting down.
GGCCGCCTACCAGCTGGCCAGCTATGACCCCGATTCCCGTGAGCTGCTCGGCCACACGGAGGGCTACACCGACCTGCTCGGCGTGCGGCGCACGTGGCGGGGCCGCGGCCTCGCACCGGCCCTGCTCGCCGAGGCGATGCGGCGGTACCGGGCGGCGGGCATGCAGAACGCGGGGCTCGGCGTCGACACCGAGAACCCCTCGGGGGCGCTGGGCCTGTACGAGCGCATGGGCTACGTACCCACGCAGCGGTCGATCGTGTTCGACCTGCCGCTGCGCGTGATGTCCCCCTGACCCCTTCCCTCCCCGGGCCACCTGTGGTTCACTCGAAAGCACGGAGGGGAGTATCCCCAGATCCGGTTCGTCGTCATTACGGGGGTCCCAGCACCCTCCGGCGGACAGGGCCACCCCGGTGGCCGGGAGAGACCTCCAGTTGGTGATCACTGACTGGAAGGCAGAACTCCATGGACGTCCCCCTCTGGGTCTGGTTCGCTGTTGTCGGCTTCATCCTCCTCATGCTCGTCGTCGATCTCGTCGCGCACCGCAAGGCCCATGTCATCAGTGTCCGCGAGGCCGCCGCCTGGTCCGCTGTCTGGGTCTTCTGCGGCATCGTCTTCGGGGTCCTCGTGTGGCGTTTCTGGGGCGCCGAGTTCGGGCAGCAGTACTTCGCCGGCTACCTCATCGAGAAGTCCCTCGCGGTGGACAACGTATTCGTGTGGGCCATCATCTTCACGTTCTTCGCCGTTCCCCGCGAGTACCAGCACCGTGTCCTGTTCTTCGGGGTGCTCGGCGCCCTGGTCTTCCGGGCGATCTTCATCGCCGCCGGATCCGCGATCATCGCCAGTGCCGGCTGGGTCCTCTACCTCTTCGCGGCCTTCCTGCTCTACACAGGCATCCGCATGCTCCGGCAGCGCAACGAGCACATCGATCCCGCGAAGTCCCGTGCCCTGAAGCTCTTCCGGCGGTACGTGCCCATGACGGACGCCTTCCACGGCCAGCGGTTCCTCATCCGGAAGAACGGCGTCCTGCTCGCCACCCCGCTGCTCGCCGTCCTCGTCCTGGTGGAGGTCACGGACATCGTCTTCGCCGTCGACTCCATCCCGGCGATCTTCGCCGTCACCGACGAGGTGTTCCTCGTGTTCACCGCCAACGCCTTCGCGATCCTCGGCCTGCGTGCCATGTACTTCCTCCTCGCGGACCTCATCCACCGCTTCGTGTACCTGAAGGTCGGGCTCGCCCTCGTCCTGGTGTGGGTGGGCATCAAGATGGCCCTCAAGATCGACGTCTACTACATCCCCACGCCGGTCTCCCTGACGGTCATCACCACCATCCTCACCGTCGCCGTCGTCGCGAGCCTCATCAGGACGCGCGGCCAGGAACGCCACGAGCCGCCGGCACCGGCGGTGCCGCCCTTCCGTGCGGCGGAGCCCGACGAGATCGCCGCCCTGCAGCCGCTCTGGGGCGGACGCCGCAGGGCGAGCGATGCGGAGCGCCGGCCATGACGTCAGGTCGGAGGTCCGTCGGGGGCGCTCACATCGGACAGCCGCGGAGCCGTACGACGGCGAGCAGCAACCGCGAGCTGATGGCGTGGCTGTTCATGCGATGGTCCGGAGCGTTGCTGGTGGTGCTGATCTTCGTCCACCTGTTCGTGAACCTCATGCTGGGCGACGGGATCAACCAGATCGACTTCGCCTTCGTCGCCGGGAAGTGGGCGCATCCGTTCTGGCAGTGGTTCGACCTGCTCATGCTCTGGCTCGCCATGCTGCATGGCACGAACGGGCTCCGGGTCATCATCGACGACTACGCCGACACCGCACGCACACGCCTGTGGCTGAAGGGGGTCCTCCTCGTCTGCTCGGCAGCCATCATCGTGCTCGGATCCCTCGTGATCTTCACCTTCGATCCGTGCCCGGCGGGCGCCGCGCCGTCGTCCCTGCCCGCCGTCTGCGCGACGGCCGCCGCGATGCCCGGCTCGCCCTGACGGGGCGCCCCGCCTGCGGCGGGCGACGCGGCCAGGAGGTCGGGGGTGATGACGTCCGACACCCTGCCGGTGGGTCACGGGGTTGTGACACGTGGGCGACCTGCGCCTCGCCGGTGTGGACGGCGGCTATTCGTGGACGGGCTCGCCGGTCACCCTGTGGTCGGCGTGGTTCATGCCCTCGAGGACGAGTCGGGACAGGTGCCCGTCGACGATGCTGTAGATGACGTTGCGCGCGTCCCGTCGCGCGGAGACCAGGCCGGAGAGCCGGAGCTTGGCCAGGTGCTGGCTCACGGCCGTCCGGTTCGCGCCCGTGGCGGCGACGAGCGTTCCGACGTCGGCCGGCCCGCGGGTGAGGATCCACAGGATGTGCAGGCGCGTCGGGTCGGAGAGCATCCGGAAGGTCGCCGCGCCCGCCTCGAGACGCTCGGGGTCGGGCTCGACCGGGTGGACGAGGCTCGGGGATCCGGGCGGACCGGTGGGCGGGGCCGGGCCCTCGAAGGGATCGGCGGTCTGGTCGTTCGTGCCGGCGATGTCCCCTCCTCCGCTGGTCTGCACCGTGCCCCAACCTACCGTGCTGCCTGCGCGTCCGACGCCGTCGTCCCGGTCCCTACCGCCGCCGACGGCCACACCACGACGGCGGTGACGGTCCCCGCGAGGGCGAGTCCGGCCAGGACGAGGGCGGCCGCCGTCTGGCCCGCGCCCGCGCCGACCCAGCCGGCGACCGGGTAGGTGAGCATGAAGCAGGCGTGCGAGAGGGAGAACTGGGCGGTGAACAGGTAGCTCCGGGTGCTGTCCGTCGCGGCGCGGCGCAGCAGGCGCGAGGAGGGGGTGCTGATCATCGAGGTGCCGATGCCGAGGACGGTCCACAAACCGAGCAGGATCGCCCACGAACTGCCCGTGAGCGGCACGCGGCTCTGCTCGGCCAGGGCGAGAAAGGCGGCGGCCGGCAGGCCCGCGGCGAGCACCGTCCCGCCGATGAGCATGACCGTGCGATCGGGTGCGCGCTCCAGGACCCGGGGCGCGACGAACGCGACGAGCATGGAACCTGCCCCGTAGAACGCCAGCGCGATCGCGACGTCGGTGTTGGATCCGCCGAACAGGTCACGCGCGTAGACGACGGTGTTGACGAGCACGAGGGCCGTGGCGGCCGCGACGACGAGGTCCAGGGCCAGGAGCCCCCGCAGGGACGGCTCCCGCAGGAAGATCCGGGTACCCAGGGTGGTGCGGTGCAGGAGCGAGCCCTGCTGCTCGGCGGGCGGGATCACCGGCAGGCGCGTCGCGAGGACCATCGCCGCGGACACCAGGAAGCCGAGCATCGTCCCCACGAAGAGGTTGTGGAAACTCGTCACGGTCAGGAGGGCCGCGGCCAGCAACGGGCTGACCAGCGACTCGAGGTCGTAGGCGAGCCGCGACAGGGACAACGCCTTCGTGTAGTCCTTCGCCTCGGGCAGCACCACCGGGATGAGGGCCTGGAACGCCGGGGTGAAGGTGGCCGACGCGGACTGCAGGACGAACACCAGCACGTAGATCTGCCACACCTGATCGATGAACGGCAGGCCCAGCGCGACGGCCGCCCGCACCAGGTCCGCGCCCACGAGGACCGCCCTGCGGGGGAGGCGTTCGACCAGCGCCGCCATGACGGGGGCCACGAAGACGTACGCCACCATCTTGATCGTCAGGGCCGTGCCGAGGACGGCGCCCGCCTGCCCGCCGGCCAGGTCGAAGGCGAGCAGGCCCAGGGCCACGGTCAGGAGGCCCGTTCCCAGCAGGGCGACGACCTGCGCGGTGAAGAGGTTCCGGTAGGCGGGGCGGTGCAGGGCAGCCAGCATGGGGGAGGGCCCGTCTCGAGCAGGAATACGTCTCCCCACTATAGGTGCACCAGTACGCACCCGATCACGTACCTCGGCGGGACGCGGCTCGGGTCAGCCGGCGGCGAGGTCACGACGGCGCATGAGCCCCAGGGCCAGCGCACTGCCCACCGCGACCGCGGTGAGCAGCCACGCGAGGCCCTTCAGGTCGACGCCGTCACTCGTGACCGTCGGCGCGACACCCATGGGGGACAGCTGGACCACCCAGTCCGGGAAGCCGAACAGCGGCCCGAACAGGCCGAGCGTCATGCCGACCAGCACGAGCGCCCACCCGAGCGGGATCGTCAGCCGCGGGGCGATGACGAAGATCACCGCCGTGGCGACGAGGAACACGGAGGCGGCCGCGACCTGCCCCGCACCGGTGATTGCCACGTCACCCATGAGCGACCAGTTGCCGTCCCTCGAGGCGATGCCCGCAGCCGCGCCGGCGAGGGCGGCCGCGATCACCACGAGGATCCCGAGGAAGGCCGTCACGACGAAGCCTGCCAGCCAACGGACCCGGTCCACCGGACTGCTCAGCACCCGCTCCGCCGTGCCGTGGGTCTCCTCCTGCCGAGCCCGGCAGATCGTCTGGACGGCGCAGCAGGCAGCGAGGATGCCCAGCATCGTGAAGAAGACGACGACCGTGCCCTGTTCCAGGTCCGCGCCCCCGGACATCGCCTCGATCATCTGCTCGACGGTCGGATTCGCGGCACCGACGTCGCGGATCACCGACGCGAGGGAGGTCGCGAGGAGCCCTGTGACGAGGCCGCCGACACCCCAGCCCAGGATCGAGGCCCGGGACAGGCGTGCGGCGAGACCGGCAGGACCCGCCAGCGTCGCGGGAGCACCGGCCCTGCCGTGCCGCTCCGGCATGAGGCTCCCGCCGAGGTCGCGGACCGACTGGAGCGCGACCGCGACGCCGGCCAGCACCAGCCCGAGGACTGCGCACAGGATGATCGGCCTCACGTCGTCGTCGGCGAACGGCCGCGACTGCTCACCCCACCCGAACGGGGAGAGCCAGGTGAGCCAGGAACTCTCCATGCGCTGCAGGTCATCACTGGGCGTCCCGAGCGCGTTGCCGATACCGGCGGTCAGGAACGCGAGCATCAGGACCCAGACGGCCAACGAGTTCGCGCTCCCCGAGGTCCTCATGAGCTGGGCGGCGACGAGTCCCACACCGAGGAACGACAGCCCCACCGCGCCCGCGCCCAGGCCGGCGACGATCGATCCCCGCACCCCGAGGCCGGTGGCGACCAGCGCGAGGGTGACGAGGACAGCGAGGACGGCGTTGGCGAGGACGCCGTGGGTCAGCGTGGCCAGGAAGGGCACCCGGCGTCCGGCCGGGGTCGACCCCACCAGTTCTGCGCGGCCGACCTCCTCGTCGCCCCGCGTGTGCCGCACGGCGAGGAAGGAGCTCATGAGGGCCGCGAGGAGGGCGAGGAAGGGGAAGATCAGGAAGAGCATGAAGGCACCCTCGCCGGCTCCCGACGGTAGCCCGCGGAAGAGGAGGATCACGGGGTTGGCCATGACCACCACGAGCAGTGTGGCGCGGTCCGCCTCCGTGCCGTACGCCTGCGCGACCCCCACATAGGTGAGGTACGCCAGCAGCGCCGTGCCGCCTGTCCACAGCAGCAGTTGCACCCCGTCGCGCCGTAGCCGCTGGCCGAGGAGCGCCGGGAACGTGGTCATCGCACCACGGCCTGGTGCCGCTCGTGGGCCGCCCCGTCCGGCGAGGTGGTGCCGGGGTCGTCGCCGTAGTGCCGGAGGAACAGCTCCTCGAGGGAGGGTGGCTCGATCCGGAGCCCCTCGACGTGCAGCGCGGCCAGGGCCGGCAGCACGGCGGAGACGTGGTCGGAGTCGACGGTGAACCGCGCCCGGCCCCGGTCGAACCGCGCATCGTGTGCGTGCGGGACGGACGCGAGGGATGAGGCGTCCGCGGCCGCGAACGAGACCTCGGTGCGGGTGAGATGGCGCAGGTCGGCGAGGGTGCCCGATTCCACGACCCTGCCCGCGCGCACGATGCTGACGACGTCGCAGAGCTGCTCCACCTCGGAGAGGATATGGCTCGAGAGCAGGACGGTGGCGCCGGCCTCCCGCACCCGGGCGATCTCCTGCTGGAACACCACTTCCATCAGGGGGTCGAGGCCGCTCGTCGGCTCGTCCAGGACGTAGAGCTCGGCGGGCACGGCGAAGGCCGCGATCAGCGCCACCTTCTGGCGGTTGCCCTTGGAGTAGGCGCGACCCTTCTTGCGCGGGTCGAAGAGGAAGGCCTCCATCAGCCGCTCCCGCTCCAGACGGTAGGCGCGGTCATGGCGCCGGACCCCGCGCAGGCGGGAGAGGAAGTCGATCGTCTCCCCTCCGGTGAGGTTGGGCCAGACGCTGACGTCGCCGGGCACGGACGCGATGCGGGCATGGAGCGCGGAGGCGTCCCGCCAGGGGTCCCCGCCGAGGACCTGCGCGGTGCCGGATGTCGGGCGGGCCAGTCCGAGCAGGACGCGGATCGTGGTCGACTTCCCGGAACCGTTGGGACCGAGGAACCCGTGGATCCGGCCCTCCCCGACGTCAAGGTCCAGCCCGTCGAGTGCATGCACTCGGCCGTAGTGCTTGGCGAGGTTACGGGCCTCGATGACGCTGGCCATGCACGGGAGCATACGCCCGCGGCGGGACCTTGTGAACGGTCCTCGGGCCCCGGGAACCGGACCTACAGCAGGGTGCCCTGCCCGTCGTCCTCAGGGTGGCCGGCGCGCGCCGGTCCGTCCGACGACGGCGCCTCCACGGCTGCCCCGCCCAGCTCCGGGACCGCCGGTCGTGTCGCCTCGACGAGCCCGACCAGGTTCGGTCCGACGGCGTCGATCTGCTGGGTGAGCGGCACGCCCGAGCCGTCGCGCCGCCCGTGTTCGGTGGGCAGGGCGCGCGCCACCCCGTTGGCGGACGCGGCACGCGCGGGGCCATGGCCGGCCCACGCGAGGGAGAGCGATTCCTCGCCACGGAGGAAACGGTGTGCGCGGACACCCGCGGTGGCGCGGCCCTTGACCGGATACTCGGAGAACTCGGTCACCTTCGCCGATCCCGCCGTCGTCCCGGGCAGTGCGTCTCCCGCCGCGGCGACCGTCACCACCACGCCCTGTCCGTCCCCGGAGGACACCGTGCCGAAGTGCAGGACCGCATCGCCGGGGGAGAGCTTGATGCCGGCCATGCCGCCGGCCGTCCGGCCCTGCGGCCGCACCGCCGAGGCCGGGAACCGCAGGAGCTGCGCCAGGCGGGTGATGAAGACGAGGTCGTCGGCGTCGGACGCCGCGGCGATCCCGACCACCCTGTCCTTCGGCTTGAGCGAGATGACCTCCCAGTCGTCCCGGTTCAGCGGGTAGTCGGGCTGTACGCGCTTCACGACGCCCTGCGCGGTGCCGAGGGCGAGCACAGCGCCCAGCGGCGCGAGCCCCACGAGGCTCTCGCCGCGCTCGAGCGTGATGAACTCCGACGACGGCACGCCGCCCGCCAGGTTCGGGACGCCTGCCGTGGGGGGCAGGGCGGGCATGTCCATGACCTGGAGGCGGATCATCCGGCCCGCGGAGGTCACGGCTCCCGCCTCGCCGCGCGCCGTGGAGGCGAGTACGGAGCGGAAGGCGTCGTGCTTGATCCGCTGGCCGTCGCCGAAGGGCTGCCGGTCGGAGGTGCGGGCGAGCTGCCCGGATGCCGAGAGCAGGACCCAGCAGGGGTCGTCGGCGATCTCGAGCGGCAGCATCGCCTTCGCGCCCCTGGCCGCGGGTGCCGGCAGGATGGAACCCTTCAGCGGGGCGGCCGCCTCGGATTCGAGCAGGACGGTGCGCCGGGGGGTGGCGAACTGCTCCGACAGTGCGCCGAGCTCGTCGGAGACGAGCGTACGGAGGCGTTCCTCCGAGCCGAGGACGGCCTCGAGCTCCGCGATCTCGAGGCGCAGCTGGTCCTGCTCCTTCTCGAGCTCGAGGCGCGAGTACTTGGTGAGCTGGCGCAGCCGCAGCTCGAGGATGTAGTTCGCCTGGATCTCGGTGAGGTCGTAGATGGCCATCAGGCGCTCCCGCGCGGCGGCGGACTCGTCCGAGGACCGGATGATCTGGATGACCTCGTCGATGTCGACGATCGCGACGAGCAGACCCTCCACGAGGTGCAGGCGGTCGCGCTTGCGCTGCAGGCGGTACGAGGTGCGACGGCGGACCACGAGGATCCGGTGGGTGATGTAGACCTGCAGCAGCTCCAGCAGTCCCAGCGTGCGGGGCTGCCCGTCCACGAGGGCGACGTTGTTGACGCCGAACGAATCCTCCATGGGCGTGAAGCGGTACAGCTGGGCGAGGACCGCGTTCGGGTTGAAGCCGTTCTTCAGCTCGATCACGAGGCGCAGGCCGTGCTTGCGGTCGGTGAGATCGACGATGTCGGAGATGCCCTGCAGCTTCTTCGCGGTGACGGCGTCCTTGATCTTCTCGATCACCTTCTCCGGGCCCACGGTGTAGGGCAGCTCGGTGACCACGAGGCCGGTGCGGCGGGCGGAGAGCTGCTCCACCTTCACCGTGGCGCGGGTCCTGAAGGAGCCACGCCCCGTCGCATAGGCGTCCCGCACGCCGTCGAGCCCGACGATCTTCCCGCCGCTCGGGAGGTCCGGTCCGGGCACGAAGCGCATGAGGTCCTCGAGCCGGGCCTCGGGGTGCGCGATGAGGTGGCGTGCGGCCGCGACGACCTCGCCGAGGTTGTGAGGCGGCATGTTCGTCGCCATGCCGACGGCGATGCCGCTGGCCCCGTTGACCAGGAGGTTCGGGAAGGCCGCGGGGAGCACCTCCGGCTGGGTGAGCTGGTTGTCGTAGTTCGGGACGAAGTCGACGACGTCCTCGTCGAGGTGGTCGGTCATCGTCAGGGCGGGCGCGGCGAGGCGCGCCTCCGTGTACCGGGCGGCCGCGGGGCCGTCGTCGAGTGAGCCGAAGTTCCCGTGCCCGTCGATCAGCGGCAGGCGCAGGGAGAAGTCCTGGGCCATGCGCACCATGGCGTCGTAGATGGCGCTGTCCCCGTGCGGGTGGAGCTTGCCCATCACCTCGCCGACCACGCGCGCGGACTTCACATGGCCGCGGTCCGGGCGCAGGCCCATGTCCGTCATCATGTAGAGGATGCGCCGCTGGACCGGCTTCAGGCCGTCCCGGGCGTCGGGGAGTGCGCGCGAGTAGATCACGGAGTACGCGTACTCCAGGAAGGACTCCTCCATCTCGGTCTCTACGTCGATGTCGATGATCTTCTCGGTGAAGTCCTCCGGCGGTGCGGAGTTCTGGCGCCTGGCCACGTGGCGGTTCCTCAACAACTCGGGGTGCGGTTCGGGGTGGGTGGGCGGCATCCGCGACCCGGGGGCGGTCCCAGCCGCGCCGGTCGAATGCCGACTACCCTGAGTCTATGGTGGCGGACGGACAATACCCCGAATACTGGGAAGCCGATGTCGTGCTGCGCGACGGCGGGACGGCGCACCTGCGGCCCATCTCACCCTCAGACGCCGACGCCGTGCAGGCGTTCCACGTCCGCCAGTCGCAGAACTCCATCTACCTGAGGTTCTTCACGTACAAGGCGAGACTCAGCGCCAAGGAGCTCAAGCGCTTCACCGAGGTGGACCACCGCGACCGGGTGGCGTTCGTCATCACCCGGGGCGGCGACATCATCGGGATCGGGCGCTACGACCGCCTCGACGACCCGCTCGAGGCCGAGGTGGCCTTCAACGTCTCCGACCACCACCAGGGCCGCGGCGTCGGCTCCATCCTCCTCGAGCACCTCGCCGCCGCCGCGCGCGAGAACGGCATCCGGCGCTTCGACGCGGAGGTCCTGCCGGAGAACCGGAAGATGATCACGGTCTTCGCGGAGGCCGGCTACGAGGTGGAACGGCACTTCGACGACGGCGTCGTGATGCTCAGCTTCGACATCGACCCCACCCGGAAATCCCAGGCGGTGATGGAGGCGCGTGAACACCGCGCGGAGGCGAGGAGCATGGCGGACCTCCTGACGCCGTCGTCCGTGGCCGTGATCGGCGCGAGCCGCGAACGGGGGACCGTGGGCCACTCGCTCCTCGAACACCTCGTCGACGGCGGGTTCACCGGGCGCGTGTACGCCGTCAACCCCGAGGCCTTCGAACTCAACGGCATGATCTCCCACGCCTCGCTCGCCGAGGTCCCGGAACCCGTGGACCTCGCGGTCGTCGCCGTGCCGCAGGACCAGGTGGACGCCGTCGTCGACGAATGCGGGCGCGCCGGGGTCAAGGGACTGCTCGTCGCCACCGCCGGGTACGGGGAGGGAGACGGCGACGGCCTCGCCCGCCAGCGCGCCCTCGTGCACAGGGCCAGGGCGCAGGGCATGCGCGTGGTCGGGCCGGCGTCCCTCGGCCTCGTGAACACGGACCCCGCGGTCCGGCTCAACGCGTCGATGGCGCCCGACCTGCCGGCGCGCGGGGCGCTGTCCCTCTTCAGCCAGTCCGCCGGGCTCGGTGTGCTCCTCTACGCCAGCGCGCACCGCCGCGGGCTGGGCGTCTCCTCGGTGATCTCGGCAGGGAACCGTGCCGATGTCTCGGGCAACGACGCCATGCAGTTCTGGGAGGACGATCCGACCACGCGGGCCGTCGGCCTGTACTTCGAATCCATCGGGAACCCGCGCAAGTTCTCGCGGATCGCCCGCCGCCTCGCCCGGACCAAGCCCGTCATCGTGGCGAAATCCGACGTCATGGGCCTGCAGCTCCCGCCGGGCCACGCCGTGCGCACCACGCAGGCACCGGCCGGCGCCCTCGACTCGATGCTCCGGCAGTCCGGGGTCATGAGGGTCGAGACCACCGAACAGCTCATGGACATCGCGCAGGTCGTGGCGAGCCAGCCCCTGCCCCAGGGCCCCGGGGTGGCCGTGTTCAGCAACTCCTCCGCCCTCGGCAAGGTGGTGGCCGACGGCGTCGTGTCGCAGGGCATGACGGTCGTGCGGCTCGAGGCCGGGCTGCGGCTCGACACCGGGCAGTCCGTGGCGCTGCCCGCCCTCGCCGCCGCCGTGGCGGACGCGCTGCGCGACGACGCCGTCCACTCCGCGGTCGTCGCCACGCTGCCGGCCCGCGGGCTCACCGCGCAGGCCGCGGCCGCGTGCCTGCAGCAGTGCGCCGAAGCGGCCGGCAAACCGGTCATCGCGTCCTTCACCGGCATCCTCGACGCCCGGCTCCAGCTCGACGGGCTCGTCGCCGCGCCGGCGGCGGGCCTCGCACCCCCGGCACCCCCGGCGGCCCCGGCGCCGGTTCCGGCCGACGCCGATCCCCCGGCCGGGGCCGGGAGGTCCCTGCCCCTGCAGCGGGGACTGCCCTGCTTCCCCAGCCCGGGAGCCGCGCTTGCCGCGCTCGGCGCCGTCGTCCGGTACGGGCAGTGGCTCGCGCGCGACCACGGGGAGTTCGTCGACCCCGACGGCGTCGACGCCGACGCCGCGACGCGCGTCCTGGCGGGCGTCCGCGCCAGGGTGGCCGACGTCGAACTGACCCGGCTCACCGCGGAGGAAAGCGCCGCGCTGATGGGCTGCTACGGCCTGCGCCTCCAGCCGTCGGCCCGGTTCGCCACCGCCGACGAGGCCGTCGAGGCGGCGGGACGCCTCGGCTGGCCGGTCGCCCTGAAGACCATGGACGAGCATCTGCGCCACCGCCTCGACCTCGGCGGTGTCCGGCTGAGCATCGACGACGCCGCGTCGCTGCGCCGGAACATCACCCAGATGGAGAAGGTGCTGGCCCCGTTCGGCAGTTTCGACATGGAGGTGCAGTCCATGGCGCCGTCCGGCCAGGCCTGCAGCATCCGTGCGATCGAGGATCCGCTCATGGGCCCGGTGGTCTCCTTCGGCCTCGCGGGCGACGCCGTCAACCTGCTCGACGACTGGGCGCACGCCGTCCCTCCCCTCAGCACCGGCGACATCGCCGACCTGGTGCGGGCGCCGCGCGCCTCCCGGAAACTCTTCGGCTACCAGGGGCTGCCGCCCGCCGACGTCGAGGCCGTCGAGGACCTGGTGGCGCGCGTGGCCCTGCTGAAGGACAACCACCCGGAGATCGCCCGGCTCGAGTTCAACCCGGTGCTCGTCGCGGCGTCCGGGCTCACCGTGCTCGGTGCCGCGATCGACGTCGGCAATCCGCAGCGCCGCACCGACAGCGCGCGGCGCGCGATGCGCGACTGACCGTACCCACATACGCGGGTTGGTTAGGCAGGAGGCGGGCCGGTGGGGGAAACTGGGGGTATGACCCCATCGCTTTCGGTCCAGTGGCGCGACCTCGATGCATCCCTCGAGCGGGCAGGCTTCTATCCGAGGCTCGTGGCCGACGTCGTCCACGACGCCCTCGACGGGCGCGAGCCGCTCTCGCACGTCGCGCACCTCGAGACGCACTTCGAGCGCACGGAGGTGCGCCGCCACATCACGGTCCTGGTCCTCACCGAGGACATGCTGGTGATCACCCACGTGGACGACCAGCAGCTCGACGACGCCGGCGAGCAGGTCATGGCGCAGATCTCCACGGAGTCGGTCCCTGTCAGCCAGATCCGCTCCGTGGTCCTCAGCTACCTCTACGCGCAGCCGCAGGACTACAAGCCCAGCGACCAGGTGCGGGAGATGACTCTCGCCATCGCCTGGTCCGGGGGGCAGCGCCTGGACATCGGTCCCGCGAGCTGCGGGGATCCGCAGTGCGACGCCGACCACGGCCTGACGGGGACCATGGCGCAGGAGGACATCGTCCTGCGCGTCAGCGCCGAAGCGGACGGCGCGCAGGCGGTGCAGAACGCCAAGGCGTTCGCGCGGGCCCTGCGCAAGGTCAACACGGCGAGTCCCGTCTCCGGCGGCTACGTGGCCCCTCCCGACGGGCCGCCCCGCCGGCAGGCCGGCTTCGGCGGGCGGTTCAACAGGCCGCACCACCAGCGGTAGCGGTTGTGCCCTTCCTCCACGGGGAGCGCCTGCCCGCTCCTCCCTCCTACGGCGTGTCCACGGTCGCCGAGGTGATGACCAGTTCCGCCGCTGCGCTCGGCGTGGACGGCTTCACCAACGCCCTCGGCCTGCCCTCCTCCCGCCGCATCGCCGTCGTCATGGTGGACGGCCTCGGCATTACGCTGCTGCGCCGGCACGCGGCGCACGCGCCGTTCCTGCGGGAGAGCCTCGCGTCCGCGCGGATCCTCTCCTCCGCCTTCCCCTCGACGACGGCGGCGTCGCTGGCGAGCCTCGGCACGGGTCTCGCCCCCGGCCGGCACGGCCTCGTGGGCTACGACGTCCTCGATCCTTCCCAGGGATCCGTCGTCAACATGCTCGGCCGGTGGGACGCCGGCGTCGACCCCCTCGCCTGGCAGCCGCACCCCACCGTCTTCGAAAGGGTGTCCGGGCAGCTGCCCGTCGTCACCGTCAGCCACCCCCGCTTCGAGGACTCGCCCATGACGCGCGCGGCCCTGCGCGGCGGGACGTTCGTCGGCGCGGGCACCATCCACGCTCAGATCGACGCCGCCGCCGCGCAGCTGGCCGGGGCACCGAGCATGCTCATGTACTTCTACGTCAACGACCTCGACAAGGCCGGCCACCGGCACGGCGTCGACTCCCCGCAGTGGCTCCGCGCGCTGGAGGACCTCGACGCCGCCCTGAAGCTCCTGGCCCGCCGCGTCCCCCCCGACACGCTCCTGCTCCTCACGGCGGATCACGGCATGGTGGACATCGCCGCGCCGCAGCGCATCGACTACTCGGCGCATCCCGCGCTCCTCGAGGGCGTCGCCCACACGGGCGGGGAGCCCCGCATGCTCCACCTCTACCTCGAGCCGGATCTCACCGCCGACGCCCGGGACGCCCTCGCCCTGCGCTGGCACGAGGCCTTCGGCACCCGCGCGTGGATCGTCACGCGCGAGGAGGCCGTCGCGGGAGGCTACTTCGGTCCCGTGCGCGACGAGGTGCTGCCGCGCATCGGGGACCTGCTCGTCCTGGCCCGCGAGGGCATCGCCCTCATCGATGGGCGGCGCGTGCTGCCTGCCGCCTTCGAGATGGTGGGACAGCACGGTTCGCTGACACGGGCCGAGCGCGACATCCCGCTCATCACCCTGCCGACACCCGCAGCTCCCGGCCGTCCGCCGGGGCGCCGCGGCAGGGGGGCGCGCCGTGGCTGAGCTCCTGTTCTTCTCGGGCACCATGGACTGCGGGAAATCGACCCTGGCGCTGCAGATGGACCACAACCACAAGGCCCGCGGTCGCCGCGGCGTACTCTTCACCTCCCACGACAGGGCGGGGGAGTCCATGATCTCCAGTCGGCTCGGGCTCCAGGTGCCGGCCGTCGAGGTCCTCCCGGACACCGACTTCTGGGCCGAACTCACGCTGCGCCAGACCATGGGAGCGCGGATCGACTACGTGATCTGCGACGAGGCACAGTTCTACACGATCGAGCAGATCGACCAGCTGGCACGCGTCGTGGACGAGATGGACATCGACGTCTTCGGCTTCGGGATCACCTCGGACTTCCGCACGCGGCTCTTCCCCGGGTCGCAGCGCCTGATCGAACTCGCCGACCGCGTGCAGGTGCTGCAGGTCGAGGCGCTGTGCTGGTGCGGCAAGCGGGCAACCCACAACGCCCGGACGGTGGACGGCGTCATGGTCGTCGAGGGGGACCAGATGGTGGTCGGCGACGTGGATCAGCCCACCGACGACGCCCCGGACCTCACGGGGAGCCGGGCGGATGCTCCGCCGGCGGACGGGACGGACCGCGGACCGATGGTCGGGTACGAGACGCTGTGCCGGAGGCACCACATGCGCCGTCAGACCTCCAGGACCTCGCCGTCGCTCTACTCCAACGAGATCCCGTTGCCGTTCGAGGCACGGGAACGCGAGCCCGGCAGGATCTGACGGAACGGCGAGCCCCCTGCCGGCCCGGCGGGGCGGTCAGTCGCCCTTGCGACCGAAGACGATGTCGTCCCAGCTCGGCACGCTGGACCGCTTGGGCTTGACCCGGCGCTCGGCGGCGTCCGCCGGCTCCTTGCCGGTGTCCTTGCCGGTGTCTTTCGGCGCTTCCCGGCCCGCTTCCCTGGCGGGTCCACCGCCGGCGGTGCGGGCCGCCTGGCCGCGCCCGGCGTCACGCGCCGTCCCGCCCGCTGCGGGCGGCTGGAGCCGACGCGAGGGCTGCGCGAAGATGCTGATCTCGCGGGTTTCGGTACTCACGCCGTCGTACAGCCTCGGCGTGCCGTCGTCGTGCTGGGCGGGTTCCTCACCGGTTCCGGCATCGGCGCCGGCGAGCGCGTCGTCGTCCCCGCCGGAGGGCGCGAGCGCGAGCCCGGGAGCCGCTGCGTCCCGGCCGGCGCGATCCCGGCCATCGTCCGCCTGACGCTCGGCGCCGGACGTCCCGGTGTCCTCGTCCCGCGGATGGGCGGCGGGGATGGCTCCCTGCGTGAGGAGTTCCGCGAGGGCGTCGTCGCCGTCCTCGTCGGCTCCGAGGCGCTGGCCGCGACGCGAGCGCAGGATGTCCAGCAGACCGTCCTGGTCGGCAGGGGTTGCTTCGGGTGCCTCGTCGGCTTTTTCCGCCTCGAAGTCGAAGACGCGGTCCGCCACGGCACTGAGCCTCCGGGCGGGGAGCGGGCCGTCGAGGGGCTCGAGCTCGCTGAGCACCTGCGCCCACCGGTTCCCGTTCGCGACCGTCTTGCGGGTGGGGTTGTAGGTCCACTGCGCGGGCGGCTGCTCGCCGAGGTCCACGGTGGAGCCGTCGGGCAGGTCGAACGAGGCCTCGACGTGCCAGGATCCGTCCTGCCGCCGCCACGAGTCCCATTCGAGCGACGTCGGATCGATCCCGTAGCTCTCCACCCGGAACGCGACCATGTCGCCCAGGAGGGCGGGGCTGTCACCGAAGGCGGAGCGGTAGCCGTCGTGGCTCGGGAGCGGTGTGGCGACCTCGACGCGCTGCGCCAGGTAGGCCACGTAGTCGCGCTCGGCCCGGACGGGCCCTTCGTAGCGCTGCACGTGGGCGAGGTCGAGGTCCGACTCCGCGGCGACCTGCTCCGCGGTGGCTCCCGACCGGATGCGGGCCTGGATGTCGCGGGGGGTCAGGTGGACGGGCGGCTTCGCCGGTCGAGTCGGCTTCGCCGGCGGCGCGTCCGGCGCCACCGCCGGTGCGCCGGCGGGGGTGCTGGCACGGCGCAGCGCGTCGTCGACGGGCAGCCGGTAGGACGTACCGTCCTCGCCGCTCAACAGCAGATGTCCGCCATCCTCATGGACACCCACCAGGCGTAACTCCTGCATCAATTCCTCCAGCCGACAGCATTTCCTAGTAACTGTGCCACTGAATGGCGGCCATTCCTACTACGTGGTCAGGCGTGGCGGACCACGTACCTGCTGCGGGCACAAATCCGGAGGCCGTAACGTTATGGCAGCCGTGGGCGGACGACCCGCGCAGGACCGGACGTGATCCGGAGGTCAGGGAGCGTGAGAAGGCAGGTATGGCGACAGATTACGACGCACCGCGGACGACGGTCGACGACGGCGGCGACACCGGCACCGAGGAGCTGAAGGGTCTCGTGGGCGGTCGGGCCGCAGTACCGACGGCGCTGATCGACGAGGACGAGCTCGAGGCCGCGGACTCCTTCGACCTGCCCGGCGCGGACCTCTCCAGCGAGGAGATCTCGGTGCAGATCCTCGCGGCCCAGGCCGACGAGTTCACCTGTGCCTCCTGCTTCCTGGTCCGGCACCGGTCGCAGATCGCCATGGACCGCGGCGGGAAGCTGTACTGCGTGGACTGCGAGGGCTGAGGCTCAGCGGGCCAGCGCGGCGACGAGGCGGTCAGGGGTACGGGAGGACGTGAGCCAGTAGGGCGTGCGGTCCTCCGGGTCCGTGACCTCGATCTTCACGACCGGCGAGATCCACCCCCTGATGCACAGGTACGCGAGGCCGTTCAGGCCCGGACCGCGCTGGTAGGTCGCGTCGTCCCCGCCGAACCACTCGACCGCTCCGAGGTACTGCCGCTCGATCGTCGCCCGGCCGACCGTCAGCGTGGTGGGGGTGACGGCGATCCGCGGCGTGGACAGGATGAGCAGGGCGGTGACGATGATCGCGACGACGACGGCCACCGCGTAGCCGACGGACATCGAGATGGGCGCGAACATGACGATCGTCGCCGCCGAGAAGCCCGCCGCGATCAGCCAGACCCAGGGCGTGGGCCACAGGCGTTCCTCGTAGAGGACGGTCTGGTCGGGTGTGTTCCGGGGTGCTTCCCCGGGGGCGCTGGACATGACACCAGCATTCCACTCTTTGCCCCCGGTCTCATCCTGACCGCGGGCCGCGGCGGGCCCGCCGCGGCGGCCCGAGGCACCCGGGACTGACAGGTGGGGCCCGGGCAAAGGGGCTAAAGTGGGGGGCTGGTAACCGGATAGCTCGCGTTGGAGATGCAGTTCATGGGTACACAGCAGGACCTCCCGGTCCAGATCTTGATGCTCGACGACGGCCTCGAGCCCCCCGCGTACGCCACCGAGGGCGATGCGGGCGCGGACCTGCGCACCGCCGTCGACGTCGTCCTCGCGCCGGGTGAACGCGCACTCGTCCCCACCGGGGTGGCGATGGCACTCCCGACGGGCTACGTGGGCCTCGTGCACCCGAGGTCGGGGCTCGCCGCCCGCCACGGGCTGACCATCGTGAACGCTCCGGGCACCGTCGACGCCGGCTACCGCGGCGAGCTCAGGGTCTGCCTCCTCAACACCGACCGCCACGAACCGGTCCGTCTCTCGCGCGGGGACCGCATCGCCCAGCTGGTCATCCAGCGGGTCGAGCGTGCGGCGTTCGCCGTCGTGGACCAGCTCCCCGACAGCGCCCGCGGCACCGGCGGTTTCGGGTCCACCGGCGGCTTCGGGACCCCCGGGACGGCCACGGCATCCACGTCGCCTGCGGGCGGCTGACCTCCACCTCCGTGCGGTCGCCGCACCGCCGGAAGATTTCATCACCTCGATTCCGCCATCAGGAAAGGACCCCGGACATGGCTTTTGGGCGCCCCAGGAAGAAGAAGCAGGACGACGCCGCCGACGCGGCGGAGCAGCCGGAGCAGCAGCAGGAGCCGGCGTCCGCCCCGGGCACACCGGACGGGAACGGCGCGACGCCTGAGGCCACGGGTGCGGACGCGGCCGGCGTCCCGGAGGCAGCCGCCCTCGTGTCCAGCGCGGACTACGACCGCGCCACCCTCGGCCCGTTCGATCTCTCCGAGCAGGACACCTCGAACGGCTACATCGACCTCGGCGCCCTGCGGATCAACGCGGCCGAGGGGCTGCAGCTGCGCCTCGAGGTCGAGGAGCGCACCAAGCGCGTCATCGCCGTGACCCTGGACCTCGGCGGGTCCACCCTGCAGTTGCAGGCGTTCGCGGCGCCGAAGACGGAGGGGCTGTGGGACGAGATCCGGGAGCAGATCGGCGTCTCCGTGGGCTCGCAGGGCGGCACGGTCGAGGAGCGGCCGGGCAGGCTCGGCACCGAACTCCTCGCCAAGCTGCCCGCGCAGACCCCCGACGGCCAGGCCGGCTACCGGGTGGCCCGGTTCGTGGGGATCAACGGCCGCCGCTGGTTCCTCCGCGGCGTCTTCGGAGGACCCGCCGCCCTGGAGGCCAGCGCTGCGGCTCCCATGGAGCGGCTGTTCCGCAGTGTCGTCGTGGTCCGCGGCGATCATCCCCTCCCGCCGCGCGAGCTGCTGCAGCTCAGGCTGCCGAAGGACGCCGCCGCAGTGCCACCGCCTGCTCCGGCCCCGACGCGCCCCGATCTGAACCCGCTCGAGCGCGGCCCCGAGATCACCGAGACGCGCTGACCGCCGTGCCCGCCCTGCCGTACGGGCGAGGCCCCGCCGGCAGCGACGGACGGACGGGCCTCCCTGCACGCGATCCTGCCGCACTGCCGCAGCGCGGCAGGATCAAGGCGCGGGGCGTCGTGGCCAGCCTCACCATCGCACCCGTCACCGCCCCGCCGTCCTTCAGCATCGTCGCCAGGATCGACTGGAACGGCGCTCCGGAGACCGTCCGGATCATCTGGATGGGCCAGCGGCGCGTGCCGGGCATCGAGGCAGGAGCGGCGCTGCGGTTCGAGGGCATGCTCAGCCACGTGGACGGCACGCCCACCGTGTACAACCCCCGCTACGAGATCATCGGCCGACCGGACGAGAACGGATGAGGACCCCGACATGAGCCACCCCATCGATGAGCCCGAGGCCGGCCGGCGGCCCGGGGACGACGGCGTCGGCCCCACCCCGGCGGCGCCGTCGGCCGCGGACCTCGCCGCGCAGTACGCCGCGAAGTCCGGCGTGCGGCGCTCCGAGTCCGGCCAGATCGACGTCCTGTCGTCGATCGGCGGTGTGCAGGGGCTCGCGGAGAGCATCGCGCCCGGGCTGGTCTTCACCATCCTGTTCACCATCACCCGGGACCTGACGATCTCCCTCGTCGCCGCGCTGGCGGTGTCCGCCGTCTTCACCGTGCTCCGGCTCGTCTCGAGGACGCCGGTCACGCAGGCCCTCGCGGGGCTCGTCGGTGTGGCGTTCTGCGCCTTCGTGGCCCAGCGCACCGGCAACGCCGAGGACTTCTTCCTCCCCGGCTTCTTCATCAACGGCGGCTACATCATCGTGCTGGCCGCCTCGGTGCTGTTCCGGTGGCCCTTCGCCGGGCTGCTCTTCGGCTTCATCCGGAACGAGGGCATCGAGTGGCGGAAGGACCGCGCCCGCGTCCGCGCCTACGCCGTCGCCACCTGGATCATCGTCGCGGTCCTGGCGCTGCGCCTGGTCGTCCAGGTGCCCCTCTACCTGCTCGGGAACGTCGCGGCGCTCGGGTCCACGCGTGTGGCCATGGGCCTGCCGCTGTACGCGCTCGGCCTCTGGCTCGCGTGGATGATCTCCCGCCCCCGCCCGGTCACCGCCGACGGGCTGTCCGCGGACCGCTAGTCGTCGTCGGTCCGGGCGGCCAGCGCCACCCGGAGTTCGTCCTCGGCGGCGATGGCCGCGAGGAAGAACAGTTCGTCGCCACCCTCGACGAGGTCGTCCGGGCTGGGGGTGATGGGGGAGTCGTCACGCAGGATGGCGACGGCGGCGCAGTCCTCCGGGAGGCGCAGGGAGCCGATCGTCTCCCCGATGAGGGGGGAGTCCTGGGGAACGGTGAACTCCACGATCGAGGACACCCCGGTCTGCAGCGTCAGCAGGCGCACGAGGTCGCCGATCTCCACGGCCTCCTCCACGAGCGCCGTCATGAGCCGGGGCGTGTTGACGGCCACGTCCACCCCCCAGGAGTCGTCGAACATCCAGTCGTTCTTCGGGTTGTTCACCCGGCCCACGGTGCGCCCCACGCCGAACTCGCTCTTCGCGAGCAGGGACACCACGAGGTTCACCTTGTCGTCGCCGGTCGCGGACACCACGACGTCGGCCTCGTCGAGGCGTGCGTCCTTGAGCGTCGTGAGCTCGCACGCGTCCCCGATGAGCCACTTGGCCCCCTTGAGGCCGCTGCGACCGATCGCCTCGGGCTTCTCGTCGATGAGCAGGATCTCGTGCTTGTTGCCGAGCAGTTCCCGTGCGATCGACGACCCGACGCTCCCGGCCCCCGCGATGACGACCCTCATTGGTTCTCCTCCTCCGGTGCGGCGGCGAGGATACGACCGATCTCGCCCGTGGCCGTCGTCTGCATCATGGCATGCAGGATGTCGCCCTGCTGGTAGCTGGTCTCGCCGGTGGGCAGGATGCCCTCGCCGAAGCGCGTGATGTAGGCGATGCGCACGCCGCTCGCCGCCTCGATGCTCCTCAGGGACCGGCCCAGCCACGCGTCGCTGAGCGCCAGTTCGGCGAGGATCAGCCGGCCGGAGGTCTCGCGGAAGTCACCGTTGATGGTCTGTTCCGGCAGGATCCGGCGGAGCACCTGGTCGGCGCTCCAGCGGACGGCCGCAACCGTGGGGATGCCGAGGCGCTGGTAGATCTCCGCGCGTCCGGGGTCGTAGATGCGCGCCACCACGTGGGGGACGTGGAACGTCTCCCGCGCCACGCGGGTCGCGAGGATGTTCGAATTGTCGCCGCTGGACACGGCTGCGAAGGCGTAGGCGTCCTGGATCTCGGCGTACTTCAGGGTCTCCCGGTCGAAGCCGACCCCCGTGACCTTCCGCCCGCCGAAGGACGAGCGGAGGCGACGGAACGCGCGGTCGTCCTGGTCGATGATGGCTACCGAGTGGCCCGACTCGTCGAGGGTGTGGGCGAGGCTGACGCCCACCCTGCCGCACCCCATGATCACAAAATGAGCCACCGAGGGCACCCCTGATTCTTGGTGTAGATCCTGCCGTTCCCTGTCATACCAGCACCAAGCCTAGTGGCTGGCCGGCCGCCGGGACGCGCTAGTGTTTGGGCTGTGCTGACTTTTCTCGAGGCCGTCAAGCGGGTGCTGGTGGGCAAGCCCTTCGCCAGCGACAGGCTGAGGAACAGGAGCCTGCCGAAGCGCCTCGCCATCCCCGTGTTCTCGGCCAGCGCGCTGTCGTCGGTCGCCTACGCACCGGACGAGATCCTCCTCACGCTGGCCCTCGCCGGCGTCACCGCGGTCGCCATCTCGCCGTGGGTGGGTCTCGCCGTGATCGCCGTCCTGCTCGTCGTCGTCGCCTCCTACCGCCAGGCGGTCCGCGCCTATCCCTCCGGCGGCGGCGACTACGAGATCGCGAAGCGGAACCTCGGCCCCCGGGCCGGCACCACGGTGGCCTCGGCGCTGATGATCGACTACCTGCTCACCGTCGCCGTGTCCGTCTCGGCGGCCGCGCAGTACGTCGTCTCGCTCGCCCCGACGCTGGACGGCGTGCGCGTGAGCCTCGCCGTCGTCGGCGTCGCGGTGCTGGTGCTGCTGAACCTGCGCGGGGTCACGCGCGGTGTCCGGGCCCGCGCCGTCGTCACCTACGCCTTCCTGGCCGGGATCCTCGCCCTGTGCGTCACGGGCACCGTCCAGGCACTCACCGGCACCCTCGCCGACGCGCCCAGCGCGCGCTTCGAGGTCGTCCCCGACGCCGCGTTCGACGCCGGGCTCGTGGGCCTCGCGGGCGGCCTCCTCATCCTCCGGGCGTTCTCCGCGGGCGCCGCGGCCCTGACCGGGCTCGAGGGGCCGGGCTCCAACGTGCCGCGGTTCCAGGCGCCGCGTTCACGCAACGCCGCCACGACGCTCCTGGTCCTCGGCCTCGTGTCGTCCGCGATGCTCGCCGGTGTCATCTACCTCGCCAACGCCGCGCGCGTCCATGTGGTGCAGAACCCTTCGGCGCAGCTGCTGCTCGACGGCGGGCCGATCCCCGGGGACTACATCCAGGCGCCCGTCGTCAGCCAGCTCGCGCGCACCGTCTTCGACACCGCCTCGCCGGGCTTCTACCTCGTCGTCGCCGCGACGGCGCTCATGCTGATGCTCGCCGGCCACGCGGCGTTCAACGCGTTCCCCGTCCTCGCCTCCATCCTGGCGACGGACGGCTACCTGCCGCGGCAGCTGCGGACCCGGGGGGACCGCCTGACCTTCAGCAACGGCATCCTCGCCCTCGGCCTCGGCGCCGTCGTCCTCATCCTCGTGTTCAGGGCCGACGTCACGGCCCTGGTGCAGCTGTACATCGTCGGCGTGTTCGTCTCCTTCACGGCGGGCCAGCTCGGCCTCATCCGTCACTGGACCCGGACCCTCCGCAGCACCGTGGACAAGCAGGAGCGCTGGACCATCCGCAAGTCCCGCGCCATCAACACGCTCGGCTTCGGCCTCACCGCGGCGGTCCTCGTGGTCGTCCTCGTCACCAAGTTCGAGTACGGCGCGTGGATCGCGGTGCTCGCCATGGCGGTCCTGTTCACCCTCATGCGCAGCATCAAGAAGCACTACGACGCCGTCGCCGCGGAGCTCGCCATCGACGACGCCGTCCGCCTGCGCGTCCTCCCCTCGCGGGTCCACGCCGTGATCCTCGTCTCCCACGTGCGCAAGCCGGTGCTGCGCGCCCTGGCCTTCGCCCGTGCCTCCCGGCCCTCCCGTCTCGACGCCATCACGGTCGACGTCGACCCCGAGCAGACCCGCCGCACCCTCGCCGACTGGGACAGGTACGAGATCCCCGTGCCCATCACCGTGCTCGCCTCGCCCTACCGCGACACCATCACCCCGATCCTCGACTACATCAGGAGCATCCGCCGGGACTCCCCGCGCGACCTGATCGTGGTCTACATCCCCGAGTACGTGGTGGGAAAGTGGTGGGAGCAGCTGGTGCACAACCAGACGGCCCTGCGCATCAAGGCACGCCTGCACTTCGTGCCCGGGGTCATGGTCGCCAGCGTGCCGTGGCAGCTCGCGTCCTCCGACGCGGCCCAGATCTACCAGGACCTGAAGTAGGAAGACACCCCATGAGCGACGCCGCCCCAGCCCCCGATCCCTCCGAGGCCGAGCCTGTGCCTGACGCCGAACCTGTGCCTGACGCCGAACTGACCGTCGGGAAGGCCGCGCACGGCGGCCATTTCGTGGCCCGGCACGAGGGGCGCGTGGTCTTCGTCCGGCACGCCCTGCCGGGGGAGCGTGTTCGGGTCCGGTTCACCGGGACGGACGACGACGCCCGTTTCTGGCGCGCCGACGTCGTCGAGGTGCTCGAGGCCTCCTCCGCCCGCGTTCCCCACCCATGGCCCCTGGCCGACGCCCTGAAGGCAGCGGCCCGCGGGCGTGCGGCCGTCGGCGGTGCCGAATTCGGGCACATCGCCCTCGACGAGCAGCGACGCCTCAAGGGTGCCGTCTTCGAGGAGCAGCTGTCCCGCCTCGCGAAGACCGACCGCCCGGTGAGCGTCGAAGCAGCGCCGGGTGAGGCGGCGGACGGCCTGGGCTGGCGTACCCGGGCGGCCTTCGCCGTCGACCGCGCCGGGCGGCTCGCCATGCACCTGCACCGCTCGCACGACGTCGTCCCCGTCCGCGAGATGCCCCTGGCCGTCGCTGCCGTCAACAGTCTGCGCCTGTGGGCGCTCGACCTCACGGGCATTGAGCGGGTCGACGTCGCCGCACCCTCCGGCGGGGGTGAGCCGCTCGTGCTGCTCGTCCCGGCCGCGCGGACCACCCCACGCCGTGTCGCAGCCGTCGCGTCCTCGATCGACGGTGCCTCCGTGGGCGTCCTCCACCCCGAGTCCGGGCAGGTGCAGCGGCTGGCGGGCCGCACCTGGCTCCAGGAGCACGTGCTCGGCATCGACTACCGGGTCACCGGAGCGGGATTCTGGCAGATCCACCGGGGTGCGCCCGAGGCCCTGGTCTCCGCCGTCCTCGACGGACTCCAGCCCGCCGCGGGCGAACGCGTCGCCGACCTCTACGCAGGCGCCGGACTCTTCACCGTGCCGCTCGCCCGCGCCGTCGGGCCGGACGGCAGCGTGCTGTCCGTCGAGGGGTCGCCGGGCACGAGCCGCGACGCCAAGCGCAACCTCCACGGCTCCGACCACGTGGCGATCGTCCAGGGTAGGGTGGACGCCGTGCTCGGGCGATGGAACGAACCCCTCGACGGCGTCCTGCTCGACCCGCCCCGCGCCGGCGCCGGGAAGAAGGTCGTCCGGCAGATCGTCCAGGCCCGCCCGAGGGTCGTCGGCTACGTGTCCTGCGATCCGGCGTCCTTCGCCCGGGACCTCGGCTACTTCCTCGCGGCCGGGTGGTCGCTCGACGCCCTCCGGGTCTTCGATCTGTACCCGCACACGCACCACATGGAGTCCTTCGCGCGGCTCCTTCCTCCTCCCGCCTGAGGTCGGCGAGGCCCCCGCCGGTGCCCGGGCACCTGTCAATGGCACCCTCTCCGGAACCCGAACGTTAGAGTTAAGCACCACCCGGGGCAGCGGTCACGCCGCCCCGCCGAACGAATCAAGGAGGCGCGGATGGGACTCTTGGAGACGATCCACGGCCCACAGGACCTGAGCAAGCTCAGCGAAGCGCAACTGACGGCCCTCGCGCAGGAGATCCGCACCTTCCTGGTGAGTAACGTCTCGCGTACCGGCGGCCACCTCGGCCCCAACCTCGGCGTCGTCGAACTCACGCTCGGCATCCACCGCGTCTTCGACTCGCCGCGCGACAGCATCATCTTCGACACCGGACACCAGTCCTACGTGCACAAGCTCGTCACCGGACGCCAGGACTTCAGCACGCTCCGGCAGCAGGGCGGACTGTCCGGCTACCCCTCGCGGGCTGAGTCCGTCCACGACATCGTCGAGAGTTCCCATGCCTCGTCCTCGCTCTCCTGGGCCGACGGCATCTCCCGTGCCCGCGTCCTGAGCGGGGAGGGCGACCGCTACACGGTGGTCCTCGTGGGCGACGGCGCCCTCACCGGGGGCATGGCCTGGGAGGCGATCAACAACATCGCCGCGGACAAGCGCCGCCGCGTCGTGATCGTGGTCAACGACAACGGGCGCTCCTACGCGCCGACGATCGGCGGCGTCGCCGACTACCTCGCGTCGCTGCGGCCCACCCTCGACTCCGTACGGACCCACCGCATCTACGAGCGCACCCTGGACCGCGTGAAGAACCGCATGCAGAACGGCGGTCCGGTCGGGGAGTTCAGCTACAAGAGCCTGCACGCCATGAAGAAGGGCATCAAGGACTGGTGGGCGCCCCAGGGCCTCTTCGAGGACCTCGGCATGAAGTACGTGGGACCCGTGGACGGCCACGACCGGTCCGCCGTCGAACAGGCACTGCACCTCGCCCGGAACTACGAGGGACCGGTGATCGTGCACGCGATCACCGAGAAGGGCCACGGCTACGCTCCCGCCCGCGCCCACGAGGCCGACCAGTTCCACGCCGTCGGCATCATCGACCCCGAGACCGGCGAACCCGTGGACGGCGCCGGTTCGCAGTCCTGGACCTCCGTCTTCGCGAACGAGATCGCGGACATCGCCGACGAGCGCCCCGACATCGTGGGCATCACGGGGGCCATGCTGATCCCCGTGGGGCTCCACCGCTTCGCAGCCCGGCACCCCGACCGCGTGTTCGACGTCGGCATCGCCGAACAGCACGCCGTCACGAGTGCGGCCGGCATGGCCTACGGGGGCCTGCACCCCGTGATCGCCCTCTACGCCACCTTCCTCAACCGTGCGTTCGACCAGCTCCTCATGGACGTCGCCCTGCACAAGGCCGGTGTGACGGTGGTCCTCGACCGGTCGGGCGTCACCGGGCCCGACGGCGCGAGCCACCACGGCATGTGGGACATGGCCCTGCTGCAGGCCATCCCCGGCCTGCACCTCGCCGCGCCCCGGGACGCCTCCCGGCTGCGCGAGGAACTGCGCGAGGCCGTGGCCATCGCCGACGCCCCCAGCGTGGTGCGGTACTCCAAGGGCTCCGTGGGCGCCGAGGTCGAGGCCATCGAGCGCCTCGACGACGGCGTCGACGTCCTGTCCCGCCGACCCGCCGGTTCGCGTACCAACGACGTCCTCATCGTCAGCATCGGTGCCATGAGCGAACTGGCCCTCGACGTGTCGAACCGGCTCGGCGCGCAGGGCATCAGCTCCACCGTCATCGACCCCCGCTGGCTCCTGCCGGTCCGCCGCTCGGTGATCGACCTGGCAGCCGAGCACCGGATCGTGATCGTCCTCGAGGACGGCGTGCGCGCCGGCGGTGTGGGGTCGAGGATCCGCCAGGAGATGCGCTCGGCCGGTGTGGACACCGCGCTCAACGAGGTGGGCCTCCCCGTCGAGTTCCTCGACCACGGCTCGCGCGCCCAGGTGCTCGAGCGCGTGGGGCTGACGGCGCAGAAGATCACGCACGACGTCGTCGCGCAGGTCCTCGGCACGAAGGTGCCGGTGGCCCGGCCGCTCGCCGGCGACCAGGCTCCGGCCACGGGTCAGCTCCCGCAGTTCTGATCCGCCGGCCGGGCGCCTCGGGGCGGATCCCGCCCGCGCGGGCCGCGTGTGGGCGCCCCTATCGGAGGGCGGTGTGAGACAATGACGAAGGCTGGCGAGGGAACCACATTCCCCTGCCGGTCCAGTGACAGGCTTCCGTTCCGCAAGCGATGCTCCCGTCCTACCGAACCCGCCCCGTCGGCGGAAGTAGGCGGAATCCGCCGGTGGGACCCACCGTCCACCACGGCGGCTGAGTTGGAAAAGCGCCACTGGTCGTCGAGTGATTCAGCACCCCCATGACGGTGCGACCTCGGACGACATGACAACGACTTCCGGTCTGCCGCCGGGCGATAGGCCCGCGGCCGGCCGACATACCGCCCTGGAGGGCGCTGGAATGTGGCCGGTGCCGCAGGGGCTTGGAGCGAGCACCGCATGGATCAGTCAGAACAGCAGGGGAACGACCAGGCAGCAGGGGAAGCAACCGGGACCGCACCGGCACCCGAGGCGCAGACCGCACCGGCGAAGGCGCCGAGGAAGCGCCGCACGGCGAGTGCCCCGGCCGGGGCGCCACCCTCGGCTCCGCAGGCCGTCCCCGATGTCGCGGCCCTCACCGACGCGCCCACCGGGAGCGCCGACGACACCCCCGCGGAGGCCGCCCCGCCGGTCCGCAAGAGGGCCCCGCGCGTCCGCAAGCCGGTCGTCATCACCGACGAGACGCCCTCCGGCGAACCGGGGACGGGAGCTCCCGTGGACGGTGCGGACACCACTGCGGACACGGCGCCGACCGGCTCCGCCGCCGACTCCACGGGGACACCCGCCGCACCCGTCCGCGCACCCCGTACCCGCCGGCGGGCGGCCACCGCCGAGGCCGGTCCCGCCACTGCGGCCCCCGCTGCCGCCGAGCCGGTCGTCGTGCCCGCCGCGGCACCCGCCGCGGAGGCGACCGCCGCACCGACCGACGTCGAACGGACCGGGACCGTCGGCACCGCGACCGCGGGATCGCCCGATCCGGGTGCCGACGACCCCACCGAGGCACAGTCCGCACCGGCGCGGGCACCCCGCACGCGCCGCCGTGCGGCCAGCGCCGCAGCAGGCCCCGCCGGCCCCATCGAGAGCACGGTTGCAAGCGCCGTCGAACCCGTCGAGGCTTCGGCCGTCGCGGAGGCACCGGTCGCCGGGGTCGCCCCCGACGCCATCGCCGAGGAGAGGCCGAGCCGGGCCCGCCGCAGTTCCGCCAGGACCCGCGGCCGCCGGGCGTCCGAGCCCGTGCAGGAAGATGTGCAGGCCGAGGACCAGGCAGACGATCGGGCCGTGGCCCCTGCCGCAGGGGAACCCTCCGCCACGAACACCGCCGCCGGCGCCACAGCAGCACAGGACGCCGCGGACGTCGTCGGGCCCGATGAGGCCGCCGACGGCGTAGGCCTCGATCCGTTCGCGATCCCCGAGTCGCCGCTGTCCCTCCTGTTCCACGCGCCGGACCTCACCACCGTCTCCGTGCCGTCCGTGAAGGTCGCGCCGCCCCGCGAGGAGGAGCCGGGGGAGGACGAGTCCGAGGAATCCGGTCGCCGCTCGCGCCGCAGCCGCCGCAGCAGGGGCCGCAGCCGGGGCGACGCCGGACAGACCGAGGCCGCCGCCGACGACGCCGAGAGCCCGGACGACCCGTCGAACGGCAACGGTCCCGAGGAGAGCGCCAGCGTGACGTCCCGCCGCCGCCGTCGTCGCCGCCGCGGTGACCAGGACCTCGAACTCACCGGCGGCGAGGACGACGACCCGCCCAACACCGTCACCCGCGTCCGGGCGCCTCGCCAGTCCAGCGAGCCCGTGTCCGACCGCGTGACCAGCGTCCGCGGATCCACGCGCCTCGAGGCGAAGAAGCAGCGCCGCCGCGAGTCCCGCGACACCGGCCGCCGCCGCACCGTGATCACCGAGGCCGAGTTCCTCGCCCGCCGCGAGTCCGTCGACCGCCAGATGATCGTCCGCCAGTCCGACGACAGGATCCAGATCGGCGTGCTCGAGGACGGCATCCTCGCCGAGCACTTCGTCTCCCGGACGCAGCAGGACTCCCTGATCGGGAACGTGTACGTGGGCAAGGTCCAGAACGTGCTGCCGAGCATGGAGGCCGCCTTCGTCGACATCGGACGCGGACGCAACGCGGTGCTCTACGCCGGCGAGGTCAACTGGGACGCCGCGGGCCTCGACGGCCAGCCACGCCGCATCGAACTCGCCCTGAAGTCGGGGGACCCCGTCCTCGTCCAGGTCACCAAGGACCCGGTCGGACACAAGGGCGCCCGGCTCACGAGCCAGATCTCCCTGCCCGGCCGCTACCTCGTGTACGTCCCGGGCGGGTCGATGACCGGCATCTCCCGCAAGCTGCCCGACGTAGAGCGCAACCGGCTCAAGCGGATCCTCAAGGACCGCCTCCCGGAGAACGCCGGCGTGATCGTCCGCACCGCGGCCGAGGGCGCCAGCGAGGAGGAGCTGACCCACGACATCAACCGGCTCCGCGCGCAGTGGGAGGAGATCGAGCGCAAGGCCGGCTCGACCAAGACCCTCGCGCCCGAGCTGCTGTACGGCGAGCCCGACCTCACCATCAAGGTGGTCCGCGACGTCTTCAACGAGGACTTCTCCAAGCTCGTCGTCTCGGGCGAGGAGGCATGGGACACCATCGAGGCCTACGTCATGTACGTGGCGCCGGACCTCGTGGGCAGGCTCGAGAAGTGGACCGGCGAGGAGGACATCTTCGCGGCGTCCCGCATCGACGAGCAGATCGCCAAGGCCCTGGACCGCAAGGTCTTCCTGCCCTCCGGCGGGTCCCTGGTGATCGACCGCACCGAGGCGATGACCGTGGTGGACGTCAACACCGGCAAGTTCACGGGCAGCGGCGGCAACCTCGAGGAGACCGTCACCAAGAACAACCTGGAGGCCGCCGAAGAGGTGGTTCGCCAGCTCCGCCTGCGGGACATCGGCGGCATCATCGTCATCGACTTCATCGACATGGTGCTCGAGGCGAACCGCGACCTCGTCCTGCGGCGCCTCGTGGAGTGCCTCGGCCGGGACAGGACCAAGCACCAGGTCGCCGAGGTCACGTCGCTGGGGCTCGTCCAGATGACGCGCAAGCGCATGGGCACGGGCCTGCTCGAGGTCTTCGGCGAGGACTGCGAGCACTGTGCCGGGCGCGGCGTCGTCACCCACATGGAACCCGTGGAGTACCGTCGGCCGGCCGCCCCCGACAACCAGCAGCAGGCGCGCCAGGAGAAGCCGTCCCGGAGCGAGCGCAAGCGCAGCCGCGGCCGCGGGGGCCAGCAGGACGAGGGCCTGGCGCTGCCGCCGGTCCCCGTCGTCGAGAGTCCCGACCGCGCCGCGAAGGCGGAGGTCGCCCGGGCAGCCCTGGCGAGCATCGCGGCGGCGACCCACCACGCCCACGAGGAGGAGACCGCCCAGGGCGTCACCGAGGCGGACGTCCAGGTCACGGAAGCCGTCCTGACCATCAACGGCGAGACCGTCACCCTGCCCCGCGCGGACGGACGCCGTCCGGAGAGCCAGGAGGACACGGATGCCCCGGCGACGCGCCTGACCCTCGACAGCCTGAGCGAGGCCTTCAACAGGAAGCCTGCCGCGGCGGGGCCCGACGACGGTGCGGACGTGCCCGAGCCCGCGCCGGCGGGGACGACCAGCCTCCACCCGGCGGAGACGCCCGGCCTCCAGGTCGCGGCGCCGGCCCCCCGTGCGACGGTCACGGAACCCGCGGCGGTCGGCGACCCCGGCCGCCCCGCGCGTCCGCGTCGCCGAGTGGCCCGCAGCGCGCAGGGAGCCGCGGACACGGCGATCGAGACGCAGGGTGCGGAACCCGCCGTCGAACCGGCCGGAACACGGCACGTGGCGAAAGCCCCGGCGCCCGTGCAGAAGGCCGAGGCGTCGGTCGACGAGCCGGTGATCTTCGGCGTCGGGGTGCCCGCCTCCGAGCTGTAGGCAGCCCCAGGAGGCTGCAGGCAGGAACGGCGACCGCCGTCCGGGGAGGGCCGGAGTCCGCGAGGGCTCCGGCCCTCCCGCGTCCACGGCTTCCACACGGGCCGCCGTGCCGCGCGGGACCGCGCCGCTGATTTGCGGGAAGAGGCGGTACTGCCGTAATCTTGACCCTCGGTGCATCCGCCTGTTAACCGGCATGTCCGTGGATATCCGTCAGGGGTTCCGACCCGTGTGGAACGTCCTGAAGACACCGGTAGCCCCAGGGTTCGGTGTCATGGACACGCGGAGCGGATCAGGCGCGAAGAGCAACCTCAGGATTGCTGCCGAGGCGCACCCAGGTTTTTTCATCAGAAGTCAAGATTGTCGAGAGAAGTGAGTTCCCAAGTGGTGTACGCGATTGTCCGCGCAGGCGGCCGCCAAGAAAAGGTTTCTGTAGGAGACCTCGTTACCCTTGACCGCGTCACCGGTCAGGCAGGAAGCACGTTCAAGCTCCCCGCCCTCCTTCTGGTAGACGGCGCCAAGATCACCTCCGCAGCGGAGGACCTCGCAAAGGTCTCCGTCACTGCCGAGATCGTCGAGAATCTTCGTGGCCCGAAGATTGTCATCCAGAAGTTCAAGAACAAGACCGGCTACAAGAAGCGCCAGGGTCACCGTTCGGAACTGACCCGCGTCAAGATCACGGGCATCGCGTAGTCCCTCCGGACGACCGATCTCCTCATGTAGAACATTCCAGCGAAGGCAGGCATAACCCATGGCACATAAAAAGGGCGCAAGCTCCACTCGCAACGGCCGCGACTCGAACGCCCAGTACCTCGGCGTGAAGCGTTTCGGTGGCCAGGTCGTCAAGGCCGGCGAGATCATCGTCCGCCAGCGCGGCACCCACTTCCACCCGGGCGCCAACGTCGGCCGCGGCGGCGACGACACCCTCTTCGCACTCGAGGCAGGTGCCGTGGAGTTCGGCACGCGCCGCGGACGCAAGGTCGTCAACATCGTGGGCGCTGCAGCAGAGTAGTTCTGCCGCACGGTACACCAGGCATTTCGGGTGGGGTGAGCCTCTACGGCTCGCCCCACCTTCTTTTAAGCCGATTAGACTCGGCACAGTGAAGCATTTGTAGAAGGAGATCAACGTGGCGAGCTTCGTTGACCGCGTAGTCCTGCACGTATCCGGAGGCACCGGCGGCCACGGCTGCGTTTCCGTCCACCGCGAGAAGTTCAAGCCCCTGGGCGGGCCCGACGGCGGCAACGGCGGCGACGGCGGCGACGTCATCCTCCGCGTGGACCACCAGACCACCACGCTCCTCGACTTCCACCACGCACCCCACCGGCACGCCACCAACGGCGGCAACGGCATGGGCGACTGGCGCGGCGGCAAGAGTGGGGAGACCCTGATCCTGTCTGTCCCCGACGGCACCGTCGTGAAGACGAAGGACGGCGAAGTCCTCGCCGACCTCGTCGGCGAAGGCACCGAGTTCGTCGCGGCGGCCGGCGGCCAGGGCGGGCTCGGCAACGCCGCGCTGTCCTCCCAGAAGCGGAAGGCCCCCGGCTTCGCGCTGCTCGGCATCCCGGGCGACGAGCGCGATGTCGTCCTGGAGCTCAAGTCCATCGCCGACATCGCCCTCGTCGGCTTCCCCTCCGCCGGGAAGTCCAGCCTCATCGCGGCGATGTCCGCTGCCCGTCCCAAGATCGCCGACTACCCCTTCACCACGCTCGTCCCGAACCTCGGCGTCGTCGAGGCGGGCTCCACGCGCTTCACCATCGCCGACGTCCCCGGCCTCATCGAGGGCGCGAGCGAGGGCAAGGGCCTGGGACACCACTTCCTCCGCCACGTGGAGCGCTGCGCCGCACTGGTCCATGTGCTCGACTGCGCCGCGCTCGAGACGGACCGCGATCCCCTCAACGACCTCGCGATCATCGAGCGCGAACTGGACAAGTACGCCGTCGACATGAGCTTCGCCGGTCCCGACGGCGACGTGGTGCCCCTGAACGAGCGCCCGCGCCTGGTCGCGCTCAACAAGGTGGACGTGCCCGACGGCAGGGACATGGCCGGGTTCGTCCGGCCCGAGCTCGAGGCACGCGGCTACCGCGTCTTCGAGGTGTCGGCCTCCAGCCACGAGGGCCTGCGCCAGCTCGGCTTCGCGATGGCGGAGATCGTCGAGAAGGCCCGCCAGGCCGTAGCGACCGCCCCGCCGCGGATCGAGCCCCCCGTGCTCCGCCCTCGCGGCGTCAACGCCGCCTCGTTCAGGATCCGCCACGAGGAGAAGGACGCCCTGCCGCTCTTCCGCGTGCTCGGTGAGAAGCCCGAGCGCTGGGTCCAGCAGACCGACTTCACCAACGACGAAGCCGTCGGGTACCTCGCGGACCGCCTCGCCAAGCTCGGCGTGGAGGAGCAGCTGTTCAAGACCGGCGCCAAGCCCGGTGACACCGTGGTGATCGGCGAGGGCGACGGCGTCGTCTTCGACTGGGAGCCGACCATGATGGGCGGCGCCGAACTGCTCGCCGGCCCCCGCGGCTCGGACCTGCGCCTCGCCGAGTACGTGCGGCCCACGCGCGAGCAGAAGCGCGAGGAGTACCAGGAACGCAAGGACGCCAAGGCCGCGGCCCGCGCCGAGCTCGAGGCCGACCGCAAGGCCGGCGTCTGGACCGAGTCGGTGCAGAACCGCAAGCAGCCTGCCCCTGCCCAGCAGGGAGCAGACACCGAGTCCGAGGACTAGGCCACCTTGGGCGCGGACCATTCCCGGCAGCCCCTCGCCTCCCGCGAGGGACTGGCCGCGGCAGGCCGGATCGTCGTCAAGGTCGGCTCGTCGTCCCTGACCTCGGTGTCCGGCGGCATCTCAGGAGAGGCGCTCGTCCGGCTCGCCGACGTCCTCGCGGAGCGTCGGACGGCCGGGACCGAGGTCATCCTCGTGTCCTCCGGCGCGATCGCCGCGGGGCTCGCGCCCCTCGGGCTGGCGCGGCGCCCGTCCCAGCTGTCCACGCAGCAGGCCGCCGCGAGCGTGGGGCAGGGCCTGCTGATGGCCCAGTACTCGCAGGCCTTCGCGGCGCACGGCGTGACCGTGAGCCAGATCCTGCTGACCGCGGACGACCTCATCCGGCGGTCCCACTACGCCAACGCCCACCGGGCGATGGAGCGCCTGCTGAACTTCGGCGTCGTTCCCATCGTGAACGAGAACGACACCGTCGCGAGCCACGAGATCCGGTTCGGCGACAACGACCGCCTCGCGGCGCTCGTGGCGCACCTCGTCAAGGCGGAGGCGCTCGTGCTGCTGTCCGACGTCGACGCCCTCTACGACGGGCCGCCCGGTGCCGGCGCCAGCCGCATCCCGCTCGTCGGGTCGCCCGCCGACCTCGACGGCGTCACGATCGGACGGGCCGGCAGGGCCGGCGTCGGCACCGGAGGGATGGTCACCAAGGTCGAGGCCGCGACCATCGCCGCGTCCTCGGGGATCCCCGCCCTGGTCACCTCCACGGCGAACGCGGCCGCCGCGCTGCGCGGGGACGACGTCGGCACCTGGTTCACCGCGACCGGCAAACGCCAGCCCATCCGGCTGCTCTGGCTGGCCCACCTCGCCCGGGTCCTGGGTACCCTCGTGCTCGACGACGGCGCCGTGCGCGCCGTGGGGGAGCGACGACGGTCCCTCCTCGCGGCCGGCGTCGTGGACGTGGACGGCGTGTTCGAGGCGGGCGACCCGGTCCAGCTCGTGAGCAGCGACGGCACGGTCGTGGCCCGCGGCCTCGTCAACTACAGCTCCACCGAACTTCCCCGCATGCTCGGCCGGTCCACGCACGATCTCGCCGAGGAACTCGGCGCCGAGTACGAGCGCTCCGTGGTCCACGTCAACGACCTCGTGGTGCTCCCGGGCGCCGCCGCGTCATGAGGCGCCGGGCCCCCGACTCCGGGGCCGCTCCTCGCTAGACTGGACGAATGACCGACCTGCAGGCCGAGACCACCCACCGGGACGACGACGCCGCGGCGCTGTCCCCGCAACAGCTCACCGCCGCGATCCACGCGATCGCCGACCGCTCCCGTGAGGCATCGCGCGTCCTGGCCCGCGCCAACCGGGCACGCAAGGACCGCGTCCTCCTCGCGATCGCGGAGGCGCTCGTCCGGCGACGTGAGGTCGTACTCGCCGCGAACCGCACCGACGTCGAACGCGGCCGCGCCGCCGGGACCTCCGCCTACCTCCTGGACCGCCTCGGCCTCGACGAGGAGCGGATCGGGGGACTCGCCGAGGCGCTGGCGCAGCTCGCCGCCCTGCCGGACCCCGTGGGTACCGCCGTCCGCGCCGAGACGCTGCCCAACGGCCTCCGCATGAGCCAGGTCCGCGTGCCCCTCGGCGTCGTCGCCGCGATCTACGAGGCACGCCCCAATGTGACGGTGGACATCGCCGGCCTGGCGCTGAAGAGCGGCAACGCCGTGATCCTGCGCGGCGGCAGCGCGGCCGCCGCGACCAACGCCGCCCTCGTGGGGATCATCCGCGACACCCTCGAGGACCACGGGCTGCCCGACGACGCCGTCCTCACCATCGACGAGTTCGGCAGGGAAGGCGCCCAGGTCCTCATGACGGCCCGCGGGAAGGTCGACGTCCTGATCCCGCGCGGCGGACGCGCGCTGATCCAGTCCGTCGTGACGACGGCGAGGGTCCCCGTCATCGAGACAGGGGAGGGCAACGTGCACATCCTGCTCGACGAGACCGCCGACGAGAAGATGGCGGTGGAGATCCTCCTGAACGCCAAGACGCAGCGGCCCAGCGTCTGCAACACCGTCGAGACCCTCCTCGTCCACGCCCGTTCGGCGGCTGCCCCCGCGGTGCTCGCGGCGCTCGTCCGCGCCGGCGTCACGCTGCATGTGGACGAGCGGTCCCGTGCCTTCCTGCCGGCCGGAACCGGGGCGCCGACGGCGACCGACGACGACTGGGGGCGCGAGTACATGCAGCTCGACCTCGCGGTGCGGACGGTGGACAGCGTCGACGACGCCCTGCGGCACATCCGCCGGTGGAGTACCGGCCACAGCGAGGCGATCATCACGAACAACCTCGCCTCCTCCGAGGAGTTCGTGGCCGGCGTGGACTCCGCCGCCGTCCTGGTCAACGCGTCCACGCGGTTCGTCGACGGCGGTGAGCTGGGCCTCGGCGCGGAGGTGGGCATCTCCACCCAGAAGATGCACGCCCGGGGCCCGATGGGCCTTGCCGAGCTGACCACCACCAAGTGGATCGTGCAGGGCTCGGGCCACGTCCGGCGCTGACGCCGGTGCGGCTGACGGACTCCCATTACGCGTACCATGGGATCTGATGACCGCGCCGGTCCGCAGCGGGCCGGCGGACCCTGACCCGACAGAGGGATGACGATGCTCTACTCGCTCGGCAGCATGATGCTGGCCGCCCAAGCCACGGAAACCCACACGGAACTGCCGATGTCCCCCGTCACGTACGGGCTGATCGTCATGGGCATCCTGCTCACCCTGATGATCATCACGGTGTCCTTCTCCAACGTGCGGAACCGCCACGAAGCGGTGGAGGAGCACATCGACCCGCACAAGCAGCACACCAACAAGCACGACCACGGCGAAGCGAACCGGCTCTAGCACTCCTGTGACGGCGAACACGACCGAGCGGGACGTCATGGGCGGGCCCAGGCAGCGGCATCACGACGGATCGCCCTGGCGCCTCGGGGTGATGGGCGGAACCTTCGATCCCATCCACCACGGGCACCTCGTCGCGGCGAGCGAAGTGGCATCGGTGTTCGACCTGGACGAGGTCGTCTTCGTCCCCACCGGCCAGCCCTGGCAGAAGGCCGACAAGGACGTGACGGCCGCCGAGCACCGCTACCTCATGACGGTCATCGCGACGGCCTCGAATCCGAGCTTCACCGTGAGCCGCGTCGACATCGAGCGTCCCGGCCCCACCTTCACGATCGACACCCTGCGGGACCTCAAGGCGGAGCGGCCCGACGCGCAGCTGTTCTTCATCACCGGTGCCGACGCCATGGCGCAGATCCTCACCTGGAAGAACGCGGAGGAGCTCTGGTCCCTCGCGCACTTCATCGGGGTGACGCGTCCCGGGCACGAGCTCGACGGGCGTGGCCGCGACGTCAGCCTCATGGAGGTGCCGGCCATGGCGATCTCGAGCACGGACTGCCGGCAACGCGTCGGCGACGGGAAGCCGGTCTGGTACCTGGTGCCCGACGGCGTCGTGCAGTACATCGCCAAGCACCGCCTCTACCGGCGCGTAGCACTGCCGGCACCGCACCACGGGAGCGGACACGTCCCCCCGCTGGAACGGCAGCACCGGGGTGCCCCGAGTTCCCTCCAACTACCAACTGGATGACTGGACGATGAGCAAGGCGATCGACGACCCGCAGATGGCCGGGTCCCACACAGCGGACCGTGCCACGTCAGGTGAACCGGGTACGGCGGTCAGGACCAGCTCCGCGGGTGTCGGCGGGAGCAGCGACGCGCGCCCGGAAAGTGACGGACATGCATCCGCGCACAGCCGACGGGCCGCCGATGTACCCGTCGACGCCGTGCCGGCCGCCGGTGCGGAGCGCGAGACCCGGGTCGGCGACAGCGAAGCGCCGGGGTCACTCCGCCCGCCGGTCGACCCGCAGGGGCCGGGCGGCGACGGACTCGTGCGGGTGGAGACGCCCACGCGGCGTCAGCTGCGGTTGCAGCAGATCGACGGACGGGCGGTGGCACCGGACCCGGCGACCGACCAGCAGCCGAACGTCACCAGGGCGCCTCTGCCCGGCGGACGCCGCGACCGCCGTCGTCGGCAGTCCGATGACCCCGCCGTGTCGCCGACCGAGGCCAGGCAGTCGATCGTCCGCGACGCCGAGGACCACCTCGCCGGCCTGCAGCCGGACGCCGGCCACGACCCCTTCGCGGTCGACCCTGCTGTACTGGCGCAACAGAAAGCCCTGGCGGACCGCGCGGCGTTCCTGAACTCGCGGGCGCGCCGGACGCAGGAGCTGTCGGGACAGGACCGGCAGGAGACACAGGACCGGCAGCGCACGCCATCGCCCAACGACCCGACCGCGGCCCACAACCTGTCGATCGTCACCCCACCCGAGTTCGTGCAGGTGCCCGGCAGCACGCGGTCCGTCCTCCGGGCACCCACCACCTCGCACATCCCGATCGTCGTGCCGCGCCCCCAACCGCCGGCGGGCATGTCCCCGTCCGAGGTGCGGGGGAGGGGGACCGGAGAGGCAGGGGGTTCCCGCGACGGCACCGGCTCCGAACCCATCGGGGCGCGGGACGCCTTCGGCCTGGACCCGCTCGACGCCATGACCGCCGGCCTCGGGAGGCTCCGCCGCGTGCGGTATCTGCAGTACTCGTTGCTCGTGGTGGGCGCGACCGCCCTCGCGACCGGGATAATAATGACAGTCAGCTCCCTCAATGGGTGAAATTGCTGGCCACACACAAGGAGATCAGTGAGCGCTACCGAACAGTCCATTGGCATAGCCCGCACCGCGGCGCACGCCGCAGCGGACAAGATCGCCCAGGACATCGTCGCCATCGACGTCAGTGACAGGCTCGCGATCACGGATATCTTCGTGATCGCGTCCGCTCCGAGCGAGCGACAGGTCAACGCGATCGTGGACGGTATCGAGGAGGAACTGTCCAAGCAGGGCCTGAAGCCCGTGCGTCGCGAGGGCCGCAGCGAGGGCCGTTGGGTGCTCCTGGACTACGCGCAGGTGATCGTCCACGTGCAGCACGAGGAGGACCGCGTGTTCTACGCCCTCGATCGGCTGTGGAAGGACTGCCCGTCCGTGGACCTCCAGCTCGAGGAGGCGCTGCAGAGCTCTCCGCAGGCCGCAGCGTCCGACGTCGTCCCGGAGTGACGCGGTATCCCCACGCCCACCCCGCGGCCCGGCGCATCGTGTTCTGGCGCCACGGCCGCACGGAGTGGAACCACTCGGGCCGTTTCCAGGGCCAGGAGGACATCGACCTGGACGAGACCGGCCGGGACCAGGCCGCCCGGGCAGCCGAGGTGCTGCTGACGCGTGAGCCGTCGCTGATCGTCTCCTCGGACCTGCGCCGTGCCGCCGACACGGCACGGACGCTGGGGGAGCTCGTCGGAATGCCGGTCGACTACGACGAGCGCCTCCGCGAGACGAACGCCGGAGCGTGGCAGGGCCTGTCCTTCGCTGAGATCGACGAACAGTTCCCGGACGACAACGCGGCGTGGCGTGGCGGGGACCCCGACGTGCGCGCCGGTGGCGCCGAGAACCGCATCGAGGTCGGCGAGCGCATGCTCGCGGCGGTGACGGAGGCCGTCGAGCGGATCGGCCCCGCCGAGACGCTCGTGGTCGTCAGTCATGGGGGATCGATCAGGGCGGCCCTTGCGG
Organism: Arthrobacter arabinosi; assembly: GCF_054511115.1. NCBI lineage: Bacteria > Bacillati > Actinomycetota > Actinomycetes > Micrococcales > Micrococcaceae > Arthrobacter > Arthrobacter arabinosi. The sequence continues at coordinate 738,365 of NZ_JBTNDF010000001.1, read as the reverse complement.
CCCTGATGGGGTTGCCCCCGGAACGCTGGGGCGCCCTCGCGGGACTGTCCAACTGCCACTGGTCCGAGATGCACGAGGTGGTCGACAGGTCCGAGGCGCGCTTCTCCTGGCAATTGACCGAGCACAACGTCGGTCTCGGCTCCCTCCCCGAGGAGCCGCTGGAAGGCTGAGCCGGCATCGGGAGCCGATTTGGCGAAGCCGCCAGAATTTACTAGACTGATCGAGTTGCTTCGGCCGGTTCGCCCGGACGGAGTGATGCAGATTCGGGGCTATGGCGCAGCTGGTAGCGCACCTGCATGGCATGCAGGGGGTCAGGGGTTCGAATCCCCTTAGCTCCACAACGAACCGCCGGAATCCAAGGTAAAGACCTGGGTCCGGCGGTTTTCTGTTGCCCGGGGGGGGCCGATGCGATCGTTGCACCCAGGCGTGGGAGGACGGGGCCGCCGCCCGTCGTAAGTCCTGCGCTGCAGCCCGATCCCGCCCGGGCACCCGGGCGGCGGTCGACGTGGCGCATCTCCCTCTGTCACTCGAAGGAGAGGACACTGGAGGGAGAAGCTGTCAGATGCTCGACGACGGCGCCGTCGCCTCGGATCACGATTCCTGCGCGATCGCACACCGTCGGTCGAGCATCCAACCAACCAGCGAAAGCAACCATGACCAGCACTCAGCGCTCGACCCCGGGCGACCCGACGCACGTCCGCCGCACCGGGTCCCTCGCCCTCGGCGTCACTGCCCTCCTGGCCAGTGCTCTCCTCACCGGCTGCACCCCGTCCGGCGACGTCATCGATGAGGACTACGCCCAGGTGTGTCAGGACCAGACGACCCAGGAGCGGGTCGAGGACAGCAAGTGCAGCGAGGAGGGCCGGTCCAGCAGCCACTACGGCTGGTACTTCCTGCCCATGATCATCCACACCTCCGGGCGCAGCACGATCATCCCTCCCGTCGGCGCCAGGGTCTCCGGCGGCACCACCAACATCCCCTCGGGAACGACGGCCAGGAGGGGGTTCGCCAGCGACGGCCAGTCCGTCACGCGCGGGGGCTTCGGCGGCAGCGTGAAGTCCGGTGGTAGCGGCGGGCGCTCCGGGAGCATGGGCGGCTGAGATGAAGCGCGTCCGATCGACCCCGCGCCCGGACTGGAAAGAGAAGATCGCCAGTCAGGGCCTGCTCTACTCGACGACGATCCTGCCCGACGGTTCCGCGATCGACTACTGGAACGAGGGCGCCTACTACCAGTTCGACCTCGCCGAGGTGGAGATGCTGGAGCAGGTCACCGAGGAGCTGCACGGGATGTGCATCGAGGCGGCCCGCTATCTCGCCACCGGTGCCATGGGCACCATCGGCATCGGTGCCGCGGCCATGAAGCTCGCCGCCGCATCGCTGGCCCGGAGCGAGCCCGGCATCTACGGCCGCTTCGACTTCGCCTACGACGGCGTGAACCCGCCCAAGATGCTCGAGTACAACGCCGACACCCCCACCGGCCTCATTGAGGCGTCGATCGCCCAGTGGTTCTGGCTGCAGGACGTCAAGCCCGACAACGACCAGTGGAACAGCATCCACGAGGCCCTCATCACGGCGTGGGACCAGCAGCGCGGCGGGCTCGAAAGACCACGGCTGCACGTCGCCCACACCGAGGTCGAGGAGTCCGGCGAGGACTGGATGACCGCCGCCTACATGCGCGACGTCGCCTCGCAGGCCGGCTGGGAGACCGTCGGCATCAACATGAGCGACATCGGCTGGGACGCCCGACAGCACCGGTTCGTGGACCTGGACAACCAGGCCATCAGCACCATCTTCAAGCTCTACCCGTGGGAGCTGATGATGAAGGAGGAGTTCGGCCGGAAGATCCTCGACTGGCCGGTGATGACCCGCTGGGTCGAACCCGCCTGGAAGATGTTCCTGTCGAACAAGGCACTCCTTGCCGCCCTCTGGTACCTCTACCCGGACCACCCGAACCTGCTGCCGTCCTTCCTCGACGGACCGAACGGCATGGAGGAGTGGGTTGCCAAGCCCCTGCACGGCCGGGAGGGTGACAACATCCGCATCCACGCCAAAGGCGTCGAGATCGAGCAACCGGGCGATTACGGGGCTGAAGGCTGGTGCTACCAGGCGTGGAGTCCACTGCCCGACTTCGACGGCAACCGGCCGGTCCTCGGTGCGTGGGTCGTCGACGGCGAGTCCGTGGGCGTCGGCATCCGCGAATCCGACGGCCACATCACCGACTACTTCTGCCGGTTCGTGCCCAACGTGATCGACGCGCCGGCGCCCCACTGAGCCGCCCTGCTCGACTCGCGACCGTAGCGCGCCCCGCGCCGCGCCGATGGGCCGTGGCTGTGCCCCCATCAGGGTGCCTGATCCGAGGTCGTACCACGGGATCAGGCACCACAATGCCGCAGATTCTCCGCAAGATCGCCGCTCGTGAGACATGATCCTTCTGCGCGTGATCCATGATGGCAATGCCCATCAGCAGCGGAGGATCATGACAGAACCAGCCAGCCCCACCCCTTCACCCGGCAGGAAGCGGAGGTCGAGGGGCAAGACCCTCATCCCGGCCCTGGTCGCCCTCCTGGCACTGGGCGGCTGTGCCGCCCCGGGCGCTCCGGCAGCCCTGGGCGAGATGCGGACCGTGACCGCCAGCGCTTCGACGTCGGGCTGGCTCCACACCGACGGCGGCACGATCAGGACCGCCGGCGACGAGACCTACGTGATCAGGGCGGCGAACTGGTTCGGCCTCGAGACCTCCGACTGCGTCCCCAACGGCCTGTGGACGCTGAGGATGGACGACGCCCTCGCACAGATCAAGTCCATGGGCTTCAACACCATCCGGCTGCCCTACTCGAACGAGTGCCTCACCACCGGGCGGGTCAGCAGGGACACCAACTTCTCGGCCAACCCCGACCTGCAGGGCAAGACCCCGCAGCAGGTCATGGACATCGTCATCGCCAGGTCCAAGGCGGCCGGGCTCAACGTCATCCTCGACCGGCACCGACCGTCCTCTGCGGCCCAGTCCGACCTCTGGTACACGAGCACGGTCAGCGAGGAGAAGTGGATCGCCGACTGGAAGATGCTCGCCGCCCGCTACAAGGACGAGCCCACCGTCATCGGCGCCGACCTGCACAACGAACCCCACGGCGCAGCGACCTGGGGTGGCACCAACCCGGCCACGGACTGGCACGCCGCTGCCACCCGCGCGGGCAACGCCATCCAGACCGTCAACCCGAACCTCCTGGTCATCGTCGAGGGCGTCGAGGCGCAGAACGACGGGACCTGGACGTGGTGGGGTGGAGGGCTCAAGGACGTCAAGGCCAAGCCGGTGACGCTGACCGTGCCCAACCAGGTCGTCTACTCGCCCCACGACTACCCGTCGTCGGTCTTCGCCCAGAAGTGGTTCTCCGATCCGGTCTACCCGGCGAATCTTGCCGGGTTCTGGGACGCGAACTGGGGCTACATCGCCAAGGAAGGCATCGCCCCCGTGCTCGTCGGCGAGTTCGGCTCCAAGCTGGAGACCACTTCGGACAAGCAGTGGATGGCCGAGATCGTGAAGTACCTGGGCGCCAACGGGACCAGCTTCGCCTACTGGTCCTTCAACCCGAACAGCGGTGACACCGGCGGCCTCGTCGGGAACGACTGGCGCACACCCGAGGCCGCGAAGCTCGAGGCCCTGAAGCCGATCCTCACCAGCACGCCGTCGGCCGCACCGAGCCCGAGCCCGAGCCCGACGGCGACACCGACCCCGGCGCCCACCACCCCCACACCGGCGCCCACCCCGACGACCACACCCACGCCGTCGCCCACGCCCACGCCCGTCGTCACCCCCACGCCGACGCGGAAGCCGGCCGTGCCGGCGTCGTCCAGGGTCAGCGCCGTATGGACGCTGCAGAACTCCTGGCGGGGCGGGCACATCGTCCAGCTGAAGGTGACCGCGAAGGAGGCCGTTACAGGATGGTCGGTGACCTACGCGGACCCGAACGTCACGAAGATCCCCAACTCATGGGGCGTCAAATGCTCGTTCATCCCGAAGAAGTCCATCACCTGCGTCGGCTCCGACTGGACCACGTCCCTCAGGGCCGGCCAGGTCGTCAGCGTCGGGCTGCAGGTCGACGGCGTGAAGCCGCCGGTCAACCCCGTGATCACCGTCACGACGAAATGACCATGGGCGGCGTGGTGGGAGTTCCTCGCCGGTCCGCCGGAGGAAGGTTCACGATTCGGAGCGCGTAGCCACCACGCCCGGCGGTCCGGACACCGTCAGCGATGACCCGCCGCAATCCGAGGTGCGAACCCTCGTCCGGCAGTACTCACTGTGCGGACGAGCTCTGCTCGGCGGCGCCGACGAACTGCCTTTTTCGTGACCATGGACCCGAGCCAAAACCCGCCATCGGCGCTACTATCATGGCCTCCGATGAGGTGGTTGACATGAAAGCACGTTCACTCCGGCGTACGTTACTAGCTGTTGGGACATCCCTCGCCCTCCTGTTCGGCTTCGTGAGCGTCGCACCACCGGCCCAGGCCGCACCGCTCTATGGCCACGACGTGTCCTGGCCCCAGTGCCCCGCCGCCGTCGGAGGGTTCGGTCTGCCCATGCCGCCGGTCTCCACCCAGTTCGTCATCATCGGACTGACGAAGGGCCTGCCCTTCACCGAGAACCCCTGTCTGGCAAGTCAGGTCGCGTGGACCCGGACCAACAACAAGAAGACCCACGGCTACGCAATGGCTGCGTTTCCCACCGCAGCGCAGGTGAGTACGTACGGCGCCCGGGGGCCATGGGCCACCACTACTCGGGCCGGACAGCTGTCCAACGTGGGCTACGCCGAGGCCCAGTTCGCCGTCGCAAGCATGAACAGGATCGGCTTCCGCCCGCCGGTGGTATGGATCGACGTCGAGCCGCGGCCCGCTCAGCCCTGGCCGACGAGCACCGCCGCTCACCAGCGCGACAACCGGCTGATCATCGAAGGGATGATGCGCGGCCTGCGGGACTCGGGGTTCTCCTACGGCCTGTACTCCTATGCGTCCGGTTGGGCCGACATCACGGGGTCGTGGCGGTTGCCCGGGGTACCGGTATGGGCCACTGCCGGGAGACTCGACTACCCGAGCGAAGCGCTGGACCGCTGCCGGCAGCCGAGCTTCTCCGGGGGCCGGGTCTACCTCTCCCAGTGGTACGACGACACCCGCGACTACGACGTGACGTGCGACCCCTACGCCTTCACGCCCCTGGCCATCCCGGCCTCGACCCTCTCACGGTCGACCGCTGATTTCGACGGCGACTGGAACAGCGACCTTCTGGCACGTGTCACCGCGACGGGAGACCTCCGGCTGTATCGGGGGAAAGGGAACGGCACGGTGTGGAGCGGTGTGCGCATCGGGACCGGCTGGGCTTCCATGAACGCGCTCGAGACGCCAGGAGACTTCGACGGCGACGGGAAGGCGGACGTGCTGGCCCGTGAAGCGGCAACCGGCTCTCTGTGGTTGTACCGAGGCAACGGCGTGGGCGGATGGTTGCCTCGGGTGCGGCTGGGCGGTGGCTGGAACATCATGAATTCCATCATGGGGCCGGGGGACTTCAACGGCGACCAGTTCGTCGATGTTCTGGCCCGGGAGAGGGCGACCGGGACGCTGTGGTTGTATCCGGGCAACGGCAAGGGGGGATGGTTGCTGCGAGTACCGGTGGGAGGCAACTGGAACACCTTCAACTCACTCTTGGGACCGGGGGACTTCGACGGCGACGGACAGGTTGACCTTTTGGGCCGTGAAGCTGCTACTGGATACCTCTGGCTGTATCCCGGCAACGGTCGGGGCGGATGGCTACCACGCGTCCGCGTGGGAACCGGGTGGAATGTACTAACCGCGTTGATGAGCCCCGGGGATTTCAATGGCGACCGTACCGCCGACGTGGTGGCACGGGATTCCCAGGGCAACCTCCGGTTGTATCTGGGCAATGGCTCGGGTGGGTGGCTGCCCCGCGTGCAGGTCGGGACAGGGTGGAACGGGCTCGCCCCGATCTTCTGAGCCTGACCGATCGTGCTCACGGGGGGTCTACCGGAGCGGAAATGCACCGCGCGTCACCTGCAGGACGGATCAGTCCTGCACGGACGGCACCGCTGACCGGCGCGTCCACACCGCCATGGGCGACGAGGAGCAGGCCGCCGGTCCAGCGCACCGCACGCCGGAAGCTCCGCCGAGGCCTTCGGTCATCGCAGCGGAACGGCGGAGTATCCGGACGGTGACCCACTGGACACGTCCGCCCCTCTTCTCGTCTTGGCCCTTCAGCACGACGGTCGACGGTTCACGCTGACACCGTTCGACGGCCCGAACGTACGTCGAACCCGATGCCGTTCAGAGGGTGCATTCCCCCTCGGAGCCCGGCGTCACGCTCTCTCAGGGCCCGACGACGCACCGAGGATGCGCGCGGCACTCGCCTGCGCCGCGAGCTGCTCATCGGTCAGCACCGTCCCGTGCAGGAAACCGCTCCGGGCGAGCATGGCCCGGAGCTCCCCCACACCGTAGGGGCGGGGCCACCGGCTGTGGGCGACCGCGTGGCAGGTAGGACACAGCGGAACGAGGTCGACGAGCGGATCCGGTTCGTAGTCGGCGTCGACGTACTCCTGGGGGGTGACGTGGTGCAGCTGGATGAGGTCACCGCCGGTGAGGCCGTACCGCTGCTCGAAGTCGAGGCCGCACGCGTGGCAGGAGGATCCCCGGTGGGCGACGACGATCCTCCGCACATCCGGGTCGTGCTCGAACCGGTTGACCTGCACCCGTTTGCCGGCGGCCGGAGGCAGGGAACCCGGGACCGGGTCCAGCGACCCGGGGTCCGGGACGACGGCGTCCCGCCAGGCCGCGCGCATCGCTGCCTCCTCGGTCCCCTCGATCACGATCGGTCGGCCGTCGGCGGCCAGTACGCCGGGCACGCGGTCCACGAGCAGCGGCAACGCCAGCTGATCTCCCCGGGCGAGCAGGGCGTCGAAGTCGATCTCCACGGGCGTCACGCCGTCCTCCGGCGCCGCCCCGCGGACGACGGCGACCGTGCCGTGGCCGATGAGGCCCTGCGCCGCCGGGGCACCGGTCAGGATCACCAGCCACACGTCCATCCCGCGCTCGACGGGGTGGGAGGAAGCGGGGTGCGCGGACGGCAGGGGAGCGGGGAGCTCCCAGCGCTGCCGGACGACGCCGTCCCGACGGACGGCGCCGATGTCAGCGGCGTACGGGCCCTGCCACTGGGGCCCGTCAGGATTCCAGGGGATGATCACTGCCGCCATGACACGAGTCTGACAGATCCGCGCCCGCCAGGGTTCAGTCCTGCAGCAGCCACTCCTCGGCCTCGTTCCGCCCGGTGAAGAAGCGCGCCTCGGTGCTGCCCTTCACCAGGAAGGAGGTGAGCACGCGATCGACGGCGTCGACCCCGAGCACGGCGACCCTCGTCGGGAACTCGTGGGCGAGGATCGCCGCCCTCGCCTCCCAGGTGACCTCCTTGAGCTTCGCCACCTGCACCAGCAGCGGCAGCGTCGGCCCGCCGGAGGCGGCGATGAGGGACCCGACGCGCGCGACGTCGTCGAGGCCGATGACGATGCGCGGTTCCCACCGCAGGCGAAGCATCCGCGGCAGGACGGCGAGGGAGAACCGACCCGGTTCGCGGACCACCGCGGCCGGGGCACCACAGCGCTGCATCACGTTCGTCTCAATCCGACAGTCCTCCTGGATCACCCGTCCCCGCACGAGGTCCGGCATCGGACACGGGGGGCCGTCCGCGGCAGCTCGAGCAGCAACGGGGCACGAGGAGTCTTCGGCACCGCCTCGGCGACGGACGGGTGGCCGGTCGAAGAGCTCGTCAGGGGAGGGGAGGCGTCAGAGGTCCCACGCAGGCTGGTCCCGCCAGAGCATCAGGGCGTCGAAGCTGCCGATCACCTCGCGGATGCCCGGCGCGAGGACGGGATGTCCGCCGTCGACGGCGATCAGCGGCTGGTAGTGCCGCAGTTCTGCCATCTCGTTCGCGAAATGGAGGGCACGCGCGTGGTCGGCCGAGAGCCCCGCACCGCCTGCGGCAACGGCTTCCAGGGCAGCCTGGGCACGGCCGAAGAGGATGGCATGGGCGAGGTCGGTCGCCGTCGTCTCGGGGTCCAGCTCGCGCTCGGCGGACCAGCTACGCAGCACAGGGTCCTCCTTGAAGCGCACACTCGCCCGTTCCCATTCCTGTGCCATGACGTCCCCGCTGATCGTTGCCTGCATCGAATCCTTAGCGTCGCAGCCGCCGCACCCACCTACAAGACCGGCCGATCCGGTTGACCAAGTTGTTAGCCGCCCGTGACCTGTGCGTACACCACTCGTCCGTCGGCGTGCGCCGTGCCAGACTGGTCCCATGCGCCCACATCCCCTGAAACCGCACGCGCTCTCCGCCCGCCCGAGCCGTGCCACGACACCCTCCGGCGAGGAGCGTCACGTCGCCATGCGCCTCGATGATGCCTGGCTCCGCTTCCAGACCCGCCGGGCGGTCCGGCGGGGCCGGATGGAGGCCGTCATCCCCTACACCGGCTACGGGACGACGTCCTGGGTGCGGGTGCTGGCGCGCGTCGTCCTCAGTGACCCGCGGGACGCCGTCCCCGGCACGGAGGAGGGCCGCCTGAAGCCCCTGAAGGACGGCATGCGCGGCTGGCGCAACTTCACGAGCCCCCCGGTGGCCCACGCCGTCGTGCATGTCACCATCGGTGACACGGTGCACGACGTCGAGGCGGACCGCGGCGGCGTCGTGGACGCCCGCATCCCGGTGTCCCTCGACGCCGGGTGGCACAACATCACCCTTCAGGCGGGCGAGTCCCGTGCGGTGGAGGCACCCGTGCGGATCATCGAGGACGGGACCGACTTCGGCGTCGTGTCCGACATCGACGACACCGTGATGGTGACGGCGCTGCCCCGGCCCTTCCTCGCCGCGTGGAACACCTTCGTGCTGGACGAGCACGCGCGCACCCCCACGCCCGGCATGGCCGTGCTCTACGAGCGGATCGTACGCACCCTCCCGTCGGCCCCCGTGCTGTACCTCTCCACCGGGGCGTGGAACGTGGCGCCGACGCTGTCCCGCTTCCTCTCCCGGAACCTCTACCCGGCCGGCCCCAAGCTGCTCACCGACTGGGGGCCGACGCGCGACCGCTGGTTCCGCAGCGGGCAGGAGCACAAGCGGCTCTCCCTGGAACGGCTGGCCGAGGAGTTCCCGGACATGAAATGGCTGCTGGTGGGCGACGACGGCCAGCACGACGAGGCCATCTACTCCGAGTTCGCCCTGCGGCACCCCGAGAACGTGCGCGCCATCGCGATCCGCCAGCTGTCCGCGAGCGAGGCCGTGCTGGCCGGTGGCCGCTCGAAGACCGGCGTGCAGCCGACACCCGGGATTCCGTGGGTCTACGCCCCCGATGGCGCCGGCATGTCCGTCCGGCTCGAGGAGATGGGCATCATCGAGGGCACCGTCCGCACGGCGGACGTGCCCGAGGAAGGGGAGGTCACCCCGGAGACGGAGTGACCGGCGGCGCCGCAGTTCGTCATGAAAGGCGGGAGTCTTGATGGTGCCTCCGGACTGTCGTAGCGTGGGCGCCTAGCTACCGAAAGTAGCGGGTCAGCGACTCCCGCAAGGGAGTGTGGGTGCCCCCATGTGGGTCTGACATTCGTACGCAGTATCGCGGTGATCCGTCGCCGTCATTGCCCTGCACATCTCCCTGCCCGTCCGCGACCGCGCGGGACCGGGCGGCACGTACGAAGAGGATCCCATGTCCCAGCCCACCTACCCGGCCCTCTCCTACGAGCTGTACCCGCCGCGGGACGCCGCGGCGGAGGAGTCCCTGTGGACCACCATCCGCCGGCTCGAGGACACGCGGCCGGACTTCGTGTCCGTGACCTATGGAGCGGCGGGCCACAACCAGGACACCGCGTTCACCCTCCTGCGGCGCCTCCTCACCGAGACCACGCTGAAGCCACTGGCGCATCTGACGTGCGTCGGCACCAGCCGAGCGGACCTCACGGAGATCGTCGACCGGATGATCGGCGGCGGGGTGCGCGGCATCCTCGCGCTGCGCGGGGACGTTCCGGAGGGCGCCGAACCGGAGCCGGACGAGATCGAGCACGCCGACGGACTCGTGCGGCTCATCCGCGAGGTCGAGGCCCAGCGGACCGCGCAGCTCGCGGCCGGCCGGATCTCCGTGGGCGTCGCCGCGTACGCGACCCGCCACCCGGATTCGCCGAGCATGGAGCAGGACCTCGAGGTGCTCCTGGCGAAGGAGGCCGCGGGAGCGGACTTCGCGATCACCCAGGTGTTCTTCCAGCCCTCCGACTACGCGCGGCTCGTCACACGCGCACGCCGAGCCGGAGTCACCATCCCGATCATCCCGGGCGTCATGCCCCTGACGAGCACCCGCCGCCTGAAGAAGCTCAGCGGCCTCGCGGGCGTCGCCTTGGACCCGGGCCTGTGGTCCCGGCTGGAGGGGGCCCGCACCGACGGCGAGCGCCGACGTGTGGGTGTCGCGGCCACCGTCGAACTCGCCCGGGCGGCGCTCGACGACGGCGCCCCCGGCCTCCACCTCTACACCTTCAACGAGCACTCGGCCGCCCTCGACGTGCTCGACGCCCTCGAACTCGAGCGGCCGCCGCAGGTTGGGCTGGCCGCTTCCCTCTGACCGCGATCCCCCCGTCCCCGCCCCTCTGCCGCCACCAGGAGACCGCCGTGTCCGCACCATTCCCGCACAGCACGATCATCGGCTACCCGCGCATCGGGCCGCGCCGCGAGTTGAAGAAGGTCCTGGAGGCCTACTGGTCCGGGCAGGTCGACGGGGCGTCCCTGGAGCGGGAGGCACGGCGCATCCGCGAGTCGACCTATGCGCGCCTCACCGACCTCGGACTGAACCCCCACGACTGCTCCATCCCGGCGTCGTTCTCCCTCTACGACCAGGTGCTGGACACCGCCGTCGTGCTCGGTGCCGTCCCGGAACGCTTCGCCGACCTGCCGGGCGACGACGGCGGCCTGGACCTCGACGCCTACTTCACCCTCGCGCGGGGCGACGCCACGCGCCGGCCGCTCGAGATGACGAAGTGGTTCGACACCAACTACCACTACCTGGTGCCCGAGATCGGCGCGTCGACGCGCTTCGCCCTGTCCCCGGGCACCGTGCTCCGGGACGTCGATGAGGCGGCCGGGGCAGGCTACCGGGTGCGGCCCACCCTCGTGGGCCCGGTGACCTTCCTGCTCCTGAGCAAGGCGGCCGACGGCGAAGACCCCGCCTTCCTCCCGCTGGACCGGCTCGGCGACGTGCTGCCCCTGTACCGGGAGCTCCTGCGGCGGCTCGCCGACCGCGGCGTGCGCTGGGTGCAGTTCGACGAGCCCGGCCTCGTCGCGGACACCACGGTGCCCGAGGAGCGGATCGGGGAGGCTGTCCGGGAGGCGTACGGGCACCTCGCGGACGGCACCGACCGGCCCGCCCTGTTCGTCGCCACTCCCTACGGGTCGCCCGGCACGCGGCTCGCCGACCTCGCCGCGACCGGCGTCGACGCCGTGCACCTCGACCTCGTCAGGGGTGCGGTCCCCACAGCCGCGGAGGTCGCCCTGCTGCGCGGCAAGACCCTCGTGGCGGGCGTCGTCGACGGCCGCAACGTGTGGAAGGCCGACCTCGCCGCGGCCGGCGGTGTGCTCGACGCGCTCCGGGCCGACGGCGCCGCCCTGTCCGTCGCCACCTCCACCTCCCTCCAGCACGTGCCGCACGACGCGGGCGTCGAACAGGCCCTGGACCCGCTACTGCGCTCGTGGCTGTCCTTCGCCGACCAGAAGGTCCAGGAGGTCGTCCTCCTCGCACGGCACGCCGTGCACCCGGGCGTCGTCGACGGCGGGATCGCGGCCGCCGCGCGGATCCTCGCCGGGCGCCGGACCGCCCCCGGTGTCGAGGTGCCGGCCGTCCGCGCGAGGACCGCGGCCCTCACGCCGTCGGACTTCGCCCGCGGGGACTACGGCGAGCGGCGTGCCGCGCAGCAGGCCGCCCTGGACCTGCCGGTCCTGCCGACGACGACGATCGGCTCCTTCCCGCAGACCGCGGAGATCCGTTCCGCGCGGGCGCGAGCGGCGCGGGGTGCGCTCTCCGCGGAGCAGTACGAGGCCGCCCTGCAGGACGAGATCCGGCGCGTCGTCGGCCTGCAGGAGGATCTGGGCTTCGACGTGCTGGTGCACGGCGAGGCCGAGCGCAACGACATGGTGCAGTACTTCGCGGAGCACCTGGACGGCTTCGACGTCACCCGGCACGGGTGGGTGCAGTCCTACGGCTCGCGGTGCACCCGGCCGTCGCTGCTCTGGGGGGACGTCAGCCGGCCCGCGCCGATCACCGTGCCCTGGACCGCCTTCGCGCAGTCCCTCACGGCACGGCCGGTCAAGGGCATGCTGACCGGACCGGTGACCATCCTCGCCTGGTCCTTCGTCCGCAACGACCAGCCGCTCGCCGAGACCGCCAACCAGGTGGCGCTCGCGCTCCGCGACGAGGTGGAGGACCTCGAGCGGGCGGGCACCCGCATCATCCAGGTCGACGAGCCCGCGCTCCGCGAACTGCTGCCGCTGCGGCGCGCCGACCAGGCGGCGTACCTCGCCTGGTCGGTCCGGGCCTTCACCCTGGCGACGGCGTCCGCAGCGCCTGCCACGCAGATCCACACGCACCTGTGCTACTCGGAGTTCGGCAGCGTCCTGCCCGCCATCGACGGGCTCGACGCCGACGTCACCTCGCTCGAGGCCGCCCGGTCGCGGATGGAGGTGGTGCACGATCTCGAGGAGCACGGGTTCGGCCGGGGCGTGGGGCCCGGGGTCTACGACATCCACTCGCCGCGCGTGCCGTCCGTCGACGAGATCCGGGCGCTCCTGAAGCGCGCCGTCCGCCACGTGCCGGCCCCGCAGCTCTGGGTGAACCCCGACTGCGGTCTCAAGACGCGCGGCTACCGGGAGACGGAGGAGTCGCTGCGGAACCTGGTCGAGGCCGCCCGCGCGGTCCGCGCCTCCGTGGAGGCTCCGGCCGGGCTCGGCTAGGTGTACTGCTAGGCCGTCCCTCCGACCGGGGCCACCAGCTCCTGCAGCCACTCCTGCCACGCCGGTTCCTCGCGCCGGACGTAGTCCGCGGCATCGGCGGAGAACAGGTAGGCCCGAATGCTCGCCGTGGCCGTCCCGGCGCTCTCACCGTAGGCGGAGACGGTGAGCATCCCGGGTACCGGCGCTGTGAGCCGGACCAGGGCCTGGCGCTCGCCGACACGCTCGACCCTGCCGGTAGCACCGCCGATCTCGACTGTCGCACCCTCCTCGCCCAGCCCGAGCGCGTCGCGCAGGGCCCACCAGAGCGCCTGCTCGTCGCCGGGATGGGAGGCGACGGCCTCGAGCTGTGCGGCCTCCTGGCCGGGGAAGTGCGACAGGTAGAGGCGCAGGTTGTCGAAGAACGGCATCCAGTTGGCGCCCATGTCAGCCCAGAACTCCGACTCCCAGGCGGCGCCGGTCCCGAAACCGCTGCTGGTGACACGCACCACGCAGGTGCCGCCGGACCGGGCCTCGACGAGGAACTCCGACGTCAGCGGGCTGAGCTCATCCGGGTCCTTGCCCATGAGGGCGGCCCAGTCCTCCTCGTAGGCGATCCTGCGCGGTGGGTCCCAGCCGGTGACGTGGCCGTCCGAGCCCATCCCGGGGCCCATGGCGAAATGCAGCGAACCGCCCTCGCGCTCCTCCATCTCGGTCGGCAGGAACCAGGCGCTCATGCCCTTCGCGGTGGCGATGGCCTGCCAGACCTGCTCGGGGGTCCCCGGGACCTCGACGCTGAATTCCAGGCGGTAGGGGACATTCGGGATCGTGTTCATCGGTTCTCCTCAGGAAGTGGGTGGGCGGCGACCACGAGCCGGTGCGGGCGCCCGTCGTCATGGTGGTAGCGGGCGGCCAGATCGAGCACCGCAGCGGTCAGATCGTCGGCGAAGGCAGCCCGGTCGGCGGCCGACCGGAAGCCGATCGTGGTGTCGATGGTCAGCGTCGGCAGGGCCCTGCCGTGCGCGTCGGCCCGGCGTACCAGGGCGCCGACCTCGCGCACCAGTCGGCCGGCCAGTGCGACGAGGTAGCCCGCCGACAGATGATCCTTGGTGGCGTCCGGATCGGCCGCGGAGGCGCTGATGGCTGCCGGCGACACGACGTAGGACGCCGCCGATGCCCCCAGGACCCGCTCGGTGATGCCCCCGTGCCGGCGCTCCTCGACCAGCTGCACCAGGCCGTGCGCCTCGAGCGCCTTGAGGTGGTAGGTGATCTTCTGGCGTGCCAGGCCGACCCGGGCCGAGAGCTCGGCGGCGGAGGCCGGAACGGCCAGCTCGCCGAGCAGCCTCGCGCGGATCGGATCCAGCACGGCAGCGGCCGCCTCGGGGTTCTCGATGACTTCGACGTCCTGCATGCCACCACGATGCTCCTTGACAATATTAGTTGTCAAGAGCTCGACGGCTGGACGGTGATTCTCCTCAGGCGCGGCCCGACGCCGTGTGCCGGGGCCCGATGCTCTGGGAACGGAGGATCTCGGCCAGGTGGTCCAGGAAGAGCCGCACCCGGGCGTCGTCGGCGTCGCCGGTGCGCAGCGCGAAGATGCTGCGGGCGAGCCTGATCTCGGGCACGTCGAGCGCCACGATGCCCTCGGGGCGGTTGACCATGGCCAGCTCGGGCACGAGGGCGGCCCCCAGTCCGGCCGCGGTGAGTTCGAGGCTCGCGTTGAAGTCGTCGCAGTAGGCGCTGATGCGGGGGTGGAGGTTGCAGCTCGCGAAGAGCCGCTCGATCACGGTGGCGTCCGCGGTGCCGGGGTGGTGCATGATCCACGGCATGTCGGCCAGCTGGTCGGCGCTCATCCGGGCGCCGCTGCGGATGCCCCAGCTGGCGGGCAGGATGACGCGGAAGTCGTCGTCGCCGATCCACTGGCGGCTGAGGGTCGAGGGCCAGGCGAGCCCGGCCTGGCCCACCTGGTAGACGAGCGCGAGGTCGAGGTCGCCTCCCGTGCGCAGCCCATGGATGGTGTGGGCGGGCTCGCCGACGAACACATGCAGGGAGACCCCGAGCCGCTGCCACTCGGGCATGCGCAGCAGCCTCGGCAGGGCGAACGTGGCCAGGCTGGGGAAGAGGCCGAGGCGCAGCTCGTGCGCGGGCCCGGACCCGGCGCGGGCGGTCGAGGCCAGCAGGGCGTCGATGTCCGTGAGGACCTTCGCGGCGTGCCGGGACATGGCGACGGCGGCCTCCGTGGGCACGGCGCTGCGGGCCGAGCGCGTGAACAGGACGGCGCCCGTGTCGCGCTCCAGCGCCGACATCTGCTGGGACACGGCCGACGCCGTGTAGCCGAGGCTCGTGGCGGCGCCGCTGAAGGACCCGTGGCGGATCACCTCGAGCAGCGTCCGCAGGTGGATCGGGTTGATCATCCGTCGAGCTTACCGGCGGGCCTCGGGCCGCCTCCGATGCTGGGTCTCGTGCTGACGCGACACGCCGTGAGGAACGCGACACGGAAGTTTTTCTCCTGTGCGGAACTCCTCCACAGAGCTGTGGACGACGCCCCCTCCAGAGCCTCGGATCGGCCCGTTTCCGGGCTTTCCGAAGGGCCCCGTCTGTGGACATCGTGTGGACTACGCACCCTGCTAATGACATACTTGTAATACATCATCTAGGGGTTGGCATCACGAGCCTGCACTAGATGTAGTATCGAAGTACAGAAACAGCCGCTGGACGGCATGGGTTTGCCAGACGCGGGAGTCCCCGGATCTCTTCCCCTTCCGGGGTCGCGCGCCGCCCATGACGCAGCAGCTGTTCGTCGAAGAATCTCGTATGAGAAGTAGAAGAAAAGGGGACCAGGACATGACCGTCACGGTGTACACGAAGCCGGCTTGCGTACAGTGCAACGCCACCTACCGCGCTCTGGACAAGAAGGGCATCGCCTACCAGAGTGTCGACATCTCGCAGGACCCGGCCGCCCTCGAGCGCGTGCGCTCCATGGGGTACATGCAGGCCCCCGTGGTCATCACGGACAACGACCACTGGTCCGGCTTCCGTCCCGACAAGATCAGCTCGCTGGCCGACGCCGTCAGCTCGGTAGCCTGACCGATCCCTCCGGGGATCGCCGGTGAGGCATCCTGACATGGCCACCATCGTGGACAACCGAGCAACCCCCGCTGTACCGGCTGCTGCCGGGGACGCCGAGGGTCCGCTCACGGACGCCCCGCTGATCTACTTCTCGTCCGTCTCGGACAACACCCACCGCTTCGTGACGAAGCTGGGGGTCCGGGCCGCCCGCATGCCGCTGCTCACCAAGGAGCCCACGCTGCGGGCGGTCCGGCCGTACGTCCTGGTCCTGCCCACCTACGGGGGAACCACCGGCAACGGAGCCGTACCCCGCCAGGTGGTGAAGTTCCTGAACAACCAGCAGAACCGCAGCCTCCTGAGGGGGGTGATCGGGGCAGGTAACACCAATTTCGGTGAGACCTACTGCCTTGCCGCCGACATCGTCGCCGCCAAGTGCAACGTCCCCGTCCTGTACAGATTCGAAGTCATGGGCACGTCCGAGGACGTGGACCGCGTAATTCAAGGATTGGAAGAGTTTTGGACATGAGTGTTGCAGAGACAGAGACGGGTGCTCCCGCAGCCGCAGTGGACCGTTTCAAGGACATGGGCTACCACGAGCTGAACGCCATGCTCAACCTGTACGGGGCGAACGGGGAGATCCAGTTCGACGCCGATCGCGAGGCTGCGCACCAGTACTTCCTGCAGCACGTGAACAACAACACGGTGTTCTTCCACGACCTCGAGGAGAAGCTCGACTACCTCGTGAAGAACGAGTACTACGAGCGCGAGACGCTCCACCAGTACACGATGAACTTCATCCGCGACCTCTTCAAGCGCGCGTACGCGAAGAAGTTCCGCTTCGAGACCTTCCTCGGCGCCTTCAAGTACTACACCTCGTACACGCTGAAGACGTTCGACGGGAAGCGCTACCTCGAGCGCTACGAGGACCGCGTGTGCATGGTCGCCCTGCACCTGGCCCGCGGCAACGAGGCCCTGGCCGAGCAGATGGTCGACGAGATCATCGACGGTCGCTTCCAGCCCGCCACCCCCACGTTCCTCAACGCCGGCAAGCGCCAGCGCGGCGAGCTCGTCTCCTGCTTCCTCCTGCGCATCGAGGACAACATGGAGTCGATCGGCCGGTCCATCAACTCGGCCCTGCAGCTCTCCAAGCGCGGCGGCGGCGTCGCGTTCGCCCTGACCAACATCCGTGAGGTCGGCGCGCCGATCAAGCAGATCGAGAACCAGTCCTCCGGCGTCATCCCCGTGATGAAGCTCCTCGAGGACAGCTTCTCCTACGCCAACCAGCTCGGTGCCCGCCAGGGTGCCGGCGCGGTGTACCTGCACGCGCACCACCCGGACATCAACCGCTTCCTCGACACCAAGCGCGAGAACGCGGACGAGAAGATCCGCATCAAGACGCTGTCCCTCGGTGTCGTCGTGCCCGACATCACCTTCGAGCTCGCCAAGCGCGACGAGGACATGTACCTGTTCTCGCCGTACGACGTCGAGAAGGTGTACGGCATGCCGTTCTCCGACATCTCGGTCACCGAGAAGTACTACGAGATGGTGGACGACGCCCGGATCAAGAAGACCAAGATCAAGGCCCGCGAGTTCTTCCAGACCCTCGCGGAGATCCAGTTCGAGTCCGGCTACCCGTACATCATGTTCGAGGACACCGTGAACCGGGCCAACCCGATCGACGGCAAGATCATCATGTCCAACCTGTGCTCCGAGATCCTCCAGGTATCCGAGCCCACCACGTACAACGAGGACCTGTCCTACGACTCCGTGGGCAAGGACATCTCCTGCAACCTCGGCTCGCTGAACATCGCGAAGACCATGGACTCGCCCGATTTCGGCCGGACCATCGAGACCGCGATCCGCACCCTCTCGGCCGTCTCTGACATGAGCAACATCGGCTCCGTCCCGTCGATCGCCAAGGGCAACGACGCCTCGCACGCCATCGGCCTCGGTCAGATGAACCTGCACGGCTACCTCGCCCGTGAGCGCGTCCACTACGGCTCCGAGGAGGGCCTGGACTTCACGAACATCTACTTCTACTCCGTGGTGTACCACTGCATCCGGGCGTCGAACCTGATGGCCATCGAGACCGGGCGCACGTTCGCCGGCTTCGAGAAGTCCAAGTACGCCAGCGGCGAGTTCTTCGACAAGTACACCGACCAGGTGTGGGAGCCGGCGACACCGCGCGTGCGCGAACTGTTCGCCGACGTGCACATCCCCACGCAGGAGGACTGGCGTGCGCTGAAGGCCTCGGTCATGGAGCACGGCATCTACAACCAGAACCTGCAGGCCGTCCCGCCGACCGGCTCGATCTCGTACATCAACAACTCGACGTCCTCCATCCACCCGGTGGCGTCGAAGATCGAGATCCGCAAGGAAGGCAAGCTCGGCCGCGTGTACTACCCGGCGCCGTACCTCACCAACGACAACCTGGAGTACTACCAGGACGCGTACGAGATCGGCTACGAGAAGATCATCGACACCTACGCCGCTGCCACGCAGCACGTGGACCAGGGCCTGTCCCTGACGCTGTTCTTCAAGGACACCGCCACCACGCGCGAGATCAACAAGTCGCAGATCTACGCTTGGCGCAAGGGCATCAAGACCGTCTACTACATCCGTCTCCGCCAGCTCGCGCTGGAAGGGACCGAGGTCGAGGGCTGCGTCAGTTGCATGCTCTAGGCAACTAAATTGGCCGGGCCGGGCGGTATGCCCGGCCTGGCTTCCGGCACACCAGGCAGTACCCACGCAGACAAGGAACACACCATGAGCGAGAAGCTGAAGCTCGTAGACCAGGTCCAGGCCATCAACTGGAACCGTATCCAGGACGACAAGGACGTGGATGTCTGGAACCGCCTGGTGAACAACTTCTGGCTGCCCGAGAAGGTGCCGCTGTCCAACGACGTGCAGTCGTGGGCCACCCTGACGCCGGAGGAGCAGCAGCTCACGATGCGCGTCTTCACCGGTCTCACGCTGCTCGACACCGTGCAGGCGACGGTCGGCGCGGTCAGCCTCATCCCGGACGCCATCACCCCGCACGAGGAGGCCGTCCTCACGAACATCGCGTTCATGGAATCCGTGCACGCCAAGAGCTACTCATCCATCTTCTCCACGCTGGCCTCCACCAAGGAGATCGACGAGGCGTTCCGCTGGTCCACGGAGAACGTGAACCTGCAGAAGAAGGCGCACATCGTCACGGACTACTACCGCGGTGATGATCCCCTGAAGCGCAAGGTCGCCTCGACGCTGCTCGAGTCCTTCCTGTTCTACTCCGGTTTCTACCTGCCGATGTACTGGTCCTCGCGCGCCAAGCTCACGAACACGGCGGACCTCATCCGCCTGATCATCCGTGACGAGGCCGTGCACGGCTACTACATCGGGTACAAGTTCCAGCGTGGGCTGGAGAGCGCGACGCCGGAGCGCCGCCAGGAGCTCAAGGACTACACGTTCGAGCTGCTCTTCGAGCTGTACGAGAACGAGGTCCAGTACACGCACGATCTCTACGACTCCGTGGGCCTGGCCGAGGACGTCAAGAAGTTCCTGCACTACAACGCCAACAAGGCGCTGATGAACCTGGGCTACGAGGCGATGTTCCCGTCCTCCGTGACCGACGTGAACCCGGCGATCCTCTCGGCGCTGTCCCCGAACGCCGACGAGAACCATGACTTCTTCTCCGGGTCGGGTTCCTCGTACGTGATCGGCAAGGCCGTGAACACCGAGGACGAGGACTGGGACTTCTAGTCACGCGAGGCGGTCCTCGCTCCCGAGAACACCCCGTCCGGGCCGTCGCCGCTACTCCGGTCGCGCCGCTGCCGGTGTAGGCACCACGGGCTGTTCCGTCATACCGCCACCACCGCCGCCGGGGTCGTGATAGTGCCGGTACCGGCTTGTGGCATTGACGTCGGCGAGGATCAGCAGGCCGCTGTCGGTCGTGCCCTGCGCCGCACTGTTGAGGTTCTGCTTGGTCGACGTCACGTTGTGGACGTACTGGTCGGCGTCCACGATCCGCGGCGTCTTCGCGGTCGTGAAGCTGATGTCGTCCAGCGGGGTGGACTTCTCGTAGATCGCGCCCCCCGAACTGGTGCAGACACCGGCGTCGGCGGTGCCGCTCGGTTTCGGATAGGTGGCGAAAGTGCGCAGCTGCTGTGCGGCCTCGTCGATCAGGACGATCATCCGGTTCGGGCACTCCGCCACCGTCGCGATCGTATGCACCGCCCACGTCGCGGTCGTGCCATCCAGCGCCAGCAGCTGGATCAGCGGCTCCGTCGGGGAGGTGTACGACGTCTTGATCGCGGCGAAGACCCTTC
The DNA here is from genome assembly GCF_054511115.1 of Arthrobacter arabinosi. NCBI lineage: Bacteria > Bacillati > Actinomycetota > Actinomycetes > Micrococcales > Micrococcaceae > Arthrobacter > Arthrobacter arabinosi. The sequence goes on along the minus strand of NZ_JBTNDF010000001.1, from coordinate 717,989 downwards.
CGTCGGAGGAGCTCAGCCGTTTCAGGTTCATGTGGTCGTCACCACTCTTCTGCCCCGACACCGCCGCGACCGGAGTGCTCCAGGCGGTGTCCGCCGCTCCATCCACGTGGTAGCTCCAGTACCAGCCGTCGGTGGCATCGCCGACCTGCCGGCTCCACATGACGCCCATCTTGTTCCCGCCGAAGGCGATCACCGCCGACGTGTCGTCCACGGACACGTTGCTCAACTCCCCAGGGATGGCCGACGCGGGGTGCGCGAACGGTTCCCCCCAATACCTGCCATCCGTGCCGGTGACGTTCAGGTAGATCTGGTTCCCCTGCTGCCAGGTGGCCCACACCCGGCCGGTCGAGTCCTTGTCGATGGTCAGCTCCTCGACGCGCTCGTTGTTGATCCGAGTGGAACTCAGCAGGGTGTACGTCTTCGTGCTCCAGTTGTAGCTGTAGCGATGCATGGTCGCGGGGAAGCCCGGCTCGGCCGGCAGACCGTCGTTGACGAACCGATAGCTCGCCACGTTCAACGTCGTGCCGTCCCACAGCACGTCATGGTGGGTGTTCGCGCGCTTCTCCGTCACAACGCCGGTATCGACCCACGAGCTCGTCGAGGCGTCGAACCTGAAGATGTGGAAGTCCGAGCTGGCCGTGTCCCACAGGTTCCCCCACCACAGGCCGTCGTTGAACCAGAACGAATTCGTTGCCCGCTTGGTACCCGTCGGCGTCCCCGTGCCCGCATGCGACGGACCCTCGACCCCGGCATCGCCCGGTTGTGGCGCCGCCGGTGGCGCCACCGGCGAGGTCACACCGGTCGGTGATGGTGAGGGGTCGCTTGCCGGTGCCGGTGTCGCCGTGGGTGCCGCCGGGAAGCCGGTATCGGTGGCGGGCGGGATCGTACAGCCGGTGAGCAGTAGGACAGCGACCATCGCAGACACCAGACGCCGGCGGCGGTCCCTGCGCGAGCTGATCATAGGGTCACTTTCCATGGTTCGATCAGTCTGCAGTACCACGTCTTGCTGGGACGTGGCTGCTAATCGGGTCACGGCGGACGCGGTCCCCATACTTCCCGCTCCTCTCGGCGTCACCTCTGGAGGTTCCCCCACGGTGAGAGCGGCACGATCGGTGTCCGCCACCTGCAGTCACCACCCGTTTGTCCTCGGTCCACTACTCGAACCTCTCGAAACCGCTTCGGTATTGTTGTCACATGCCGACCGGCAGCCCTACGGTTGACGATCATCACAGCGAGTCTACGGAGCGCCCCACTCTCGGGCTGGGCGGCGCGCCTGTATGCATGGGGGTTCTCGGATGGAGTCAGCAGGTTCTCGTCCCGGATCCCTCCGGACAGTGGCCGCAACCATCACAGCCCTCCTGGTGCTCTCGGTCGCGGGTTGCGTTCCCCCTCCCAAGGAGATTCGCATCGCTGCTGTCGGTGACATGAACGGCCCCAGGAACTACGCGGCCGACAGCCCGTCCGGCCGGAACGCCGCTGCGATCACCCGGCTCGTGGAGAACGACGAGATCGACGCCTTCCTGGGGCTCGGCGACTTCCAGTACGACACCGCGTATTGCGCTGACTACGTGGAGTACTGGACGAAGCTGTGGGCAGGCACGATGCCCAAGCTGTACTGGGTGTCCGCACCCAACCACGACTGGCAACCCGGTCGCAACGAGGACCTCGACAACTTCATGAACGGGCAATGCCCGGGGTCTACGGCCAAGGCCGCCATCAACGAGGAGCGCGGGTTCATCCGGAACGGGAAACCGTACTCGAAGGACTTCGGGAACTGGCACTTCGCGTTCCTGTCCTCCGCGCACTGGCGGTACGACCCTGCGGAGGCCCGGGAAGTGACTAAGTGGCTGGACGAGGACCTCGCTGCTGCCCGGGGTGAGGGCAAGCACCTGGCGGTCGTCCACCACGAACCGTACTTCACGTCGGACACGGAGAGTCATGAGCGGGCCGCGGAGCACAAGCCGTGGATCGACGTGATGTGGAAACACCGGGTCCGTCTGACCCTGTCAGCTTCACAACACAACTACGAACGGTCTTGTCCGGTGGACAACGCCGACCGGTGCGTCAGCGACGGCATGACAGCGTTCCAGGTCTCGACCGGGGGTATCGGCCTGCGCTCCTTCACCAGCCGTCCGTCGTACATCGAGAAGCGGTTCAGCGACACTCACGGGTACCTTCGCCTGACACTCCGGGACGACGGATCGTTCGACTGGACCTTCGTCCCGACCTCGGGGTCGAGCAGGGACGAAGGGACGCGTTCCGCGCCGTGAGCAAGCCCGCCGATGACCAGCGGAGAGCCATGTCCCCCTCAGGCGCATGTCCCCCTCAGGCGGGGGTTCCGCCGCGGTGAGCGTCAGGAGAGGCGCGGGAAGGCCGTCGGACCCAGATGCGCTGCGCATCCGGGAGGGCAACGCGCAGCGCTGGACGCGCCGCGGCCGGTTCGGCGGAAACGAGGAGGCCCTGTGCGTCGCGGCCGTGCACGGTGACGGTGCTTCCGGGGCGGATGTCATGTGCGGCCAGGAGGCGCAGCAGATCCGGTCGTCTGTCATCGATGCGCAGGACGACGCCGGACCCGGCGGGGTCGAGCTCGTCGAGGACCAGGAACGCGGAAACCGGTGCGTGCCCTGATGCGTCGGGGATGGGGTCCCCGTGGGGGTCGTGGGTGGGATGGCCCAGGCGCTCGTCGATCGCGGAGAGAAGGCGGTCGGACACCGAATGCTCCAGAAGCTCGGCCTCCTCGTGGACCTCGTCCCAGGCGTAGCCGAGATCCCGGACGAGCCAGGTCTCGATGAGGCGGTGCCGGCGTACGACACCCACCGCCCTGAGGTGCCCCTCCCGGGTGAGCCTGAGGGGCCCGTAGGGGACATGGTCCACGAGGCCGAGGGCGGCGAGTTTCTTCACCATGCTCGTCACGGAGGCGGGAGCGACCGCCAGCCCGGCTGCCAGGACCGACGGCGTGATCGGCTCGTCCTGCCATTCGGTGTGCTGGTAGATGGTCTTGAGGTAGTCCTCGACCGCCGCGTTGGGCAGTGTTCCTTGCCGCTGTGTCGTCATCGAAGTGGTCCAGTGTCGGGGGCTGTCAAGGACCGAACTGCCGGGCATGCTCCGGAGGTCACCCTGCGCCGGTGAACACGAGGAACAGCAGCGTAAGGTTCAGTGTCACCAGCAGGCCGACGACGACGATGCCGACCGCCGTCGTCCACCACCTGTTCTGATGCTTGCCCATCACGTCCCGTCGCGACCCCAGGTACACCAGGGGGACGAGAGCGAAGGAGATCCCGAAGGAGAGCACCACCTGGCTGAGGATGAGCGCCTGCGTGGGATCGACCCCGAGGGCGAGGATCAGCAGCGCGGGGATGAGGGTGATGACGCGGCGGGTGATCAGGGGGATTCTGACCCGCAGCAGACCCTGCATGATCTCGGCTCCCGCGTACGCTCCGACGGAGCTCGACGCCAGCCCCGATGCGAGGAGCCCGACCGCGAAGAGCGTCGCGATGACCGGACCGAGGACGTCGGCGATCGCCCCGTGGGCGCCCTCGAGTGTCCCGGTGTCGTCCCGGCCCTGCAGGGAGGTCGCGGCCAGGAGCAGGATGGCGAGGTTGACCGCGCCCGCGACCGTCAGGGCGATGGTCACATCCCACCGGGTCGCTGTCAGCAGCCGCGGGACCACTGCCGGTGTGCGGCCCAGGAAGCGGTCGCGCGCCAGGGCCGAGTGCGCGTAGATGGCGTGCGGCATGATCGTGGCCCCGAGGATCGACGCGGCGAGGAGCACGGACTGGCTGTCCTCGAAGGCCGGGAGGAGGCCCGCAGTGACGTCGGTCGGCTCCGGTGGCCGGAGGAACACGCCCGCTGAGAAGCCGATCGCGACGATGACCATCATCGAGATGATGAGCCGCTCGAAGGCCTTGTGGCGCCCCTTGCCCTGCAGTTGCAGCACGGCGAGGGACACGGCTCCCGTGATGAGCCCACCGAGGATCAGGGGCAGGTCGAACAGGATGTACAGGGCGATCGCGCCCCCCAGGATCTCCGCGACATCCGTCGCCATGGCGACCAGTTCCGCCTGCACCCAGAACCCCCGGCGTGCCCAGCGTTGCCTGATGCGCTCGCCGAGGATCTCCGGGAGGCTCTTGCCGGTGACGATCCCGAGCTTCGCGGAGAGGTACTGCACCAGCCAGGCCATCACGTTGCCGAGGACGACGACCCAGACGAGCAGGAACCCGTAGGCCGCACCGGCCGTCATGTTGCTCGCGACGTTCCCCGGATCCAGGTAGGCGACGCCGGCGACCAGGGCCGGCCCCAGCAGCCAGATCGTCCGGCCTCCGCCGATGGCTCTCCCCTGCTGCACGCCGGGTGCGAGAGGCTGTTCGAGGGGGATCGGTGCGGGGGAGTGCCGGGGCATACGCCGACGCTAGCATTTTTAGACGTGTCTAAAAAGGGCTGACGGGGGAGTGGGCGTTCTCATCCACGACAGCCCATCGCCGGGGTTGCTCCAGCCTCGCCGGTCCGGTCACATGAACCAGTGCCACCAGCGTGACGGGTCGGCCTCCGGTCCGGGCTGCGGCTCGGGCTCGGGTTCCTCGCCCAGGGCCTGCGCGGCTGCCACGAGGTCGTCGGTCGTCAGCGTCATGACGTCGTCGCGATCGAGCGCGTCCAGGCTCCGTCCGGTGTCGAGCGACAGCCTCAGCGCCTGGCGGTTGAGGGCCTGCTCGAACAGGGTGCGCGCGAAGCGGGCATTGCCGGAGTCCTCGCCCGCGTGGATGTTGGCGAGGATGCGGCGCAGCATCTGATCCGCGCCCGGCTCGAGCGTGTACTCGTGCTGGGTGAGCATCTGCTTGAAGATCGTCTCGAGCGCATCGACGGAGTAGTCGGGAAACGTGATCTCCCGGGCGAACCGGGAGCGCAGGCCGGGATTCGAGAGCAGGAACGACTCCATGAGCCGCGGATATCCCGCGACGATCACCACCAGACGGTGGCGGTGGTCCTCCATGCGCTTGAGCAGGACCTCGATCGCCTCGGGGCCGAAGTCCATGCGCCCGTCCTCCGGGGTCAATGCGTAGGCCTCGTCGATGAACAGGACGCCGTCAAGCGCCCGGCGGATCACCCGGTCCGTCTTCATCGCCGTCGCGCCGACGTACTGCCCCACCAGGGCCGAACGGTCCACCTCCACCAGGTGACCCTTCTGCAGCAGTCCGACCGCGCGGTACATCTCGGCCAGGAGCCGCGCGACGGTCGTCTTGCCGGTGCCCGGATTCCCGAGGAACACCAGGTGCTGCGAGGTGGCCACCTCCGGCAGACCGTGCGCCTTGCGGCGGGCCTGGACCTGGAGCAACGCGACGAGCGCCCGGACCTGTTCCTTGACGCTCTCCAGCCCCACCAGGGCGTCGAGCTCGGCCTGCACCTCCGCCAGTGGCCGGGCGGGTCCGGGCCGCACGCTGAAGAGCTCACCCACGCGGTCGTCGCCCCGTTCGGAGCCGGGAAGCTTGAGCTGGTCGGCCAGGTTGCCGATGGTCTCACGCAGGTCGTCGAGTGGATTGCGGCTGGCGGCCATGCGTTTCTCCTGAAGTGGTTTCGAACCGCCCGTATGCCACCTGCGGTGGGCCCGGGCGCCGGTCGGCATGGGTTCCTCGGGTGCTGATCAACTGTAGTACCCGAGAAAGGTCACGGATGGGCGGGACGGACCTGCCGAAGGGGCGCAATCTGCGTTATACTAAGCTAGCTGATCAATTGCTTCAGTTGTTCACGCACGTTAGCCCCTGAGTTTGTCTTAACCCTAAGGAGACGCCATGAGCACGAAGGTCGAAAAGAGCATTCTCGTCAATGTCCCGGTCAGTACCGTGTACAACCAGTGGACCCAGTTCGAAGAATTCCCGCACTTCATGGGTGGCGTCAAGTCCGTCAAGCAGCTCGACAACCAGCGTATGAACTGGGTCGTCGAGATCGGCGGCGTCCGCCGCCAGTGGGACGCGACCATCCTGGAGCAGGTACCCGACCAGAAGGTGTCCTGGGCCGCGACCGAGGGTGCAACGAACGCCGGCTCGGTCTCCTTCGAGGACGTCGGAGGCGGACAGACCCAGGTCCACCTCGTCCTCGAGTACGAGGCCGAGGGCCTCGTCGAGAAGATCGGCGACAAGCTCAACGTCGTCGAGAACCAGGCCGAGGCAGACCTCAAGCGGTTCAAGGCGTTCATCGAGGACGAAGGATACGCCACCGGCGCGTGGCGTGGATCGGTCGGAAGCGGCGTCGGCACCGGCCAGCCCGGCGTCGAGGACGCCGCGTCGTCCCGCGGTGACAGCGGCCACGCGGGCGTCTCCGGCAAGGTAGCGGCCGGTATCGGTCTCGCTGCTGCCGCTGCTGCCGTCGGGGTCGCAGCCAGCAAGAAGAACGACGACGACACGACCGTCGTCGAGCAGGACGTCACCGTCACCCCCGTCGACACCACGGCAGCATCCGAGGTGTACACGACCGACGACACCGTCCTCTCGCGCAGCACCGAGGAGACCCTCCTGCCGGTCGACGACGTCGATCCGGTCGTTCCCGGCTCGCAGACCGGCACCGCCGCGGATCCCCTGCACGATCCGCTGCTGGACAAGAACCGCACCACCGGCGGCGCACTCTAGCCACCGGCGGCCCGTCCCGCGGGCGCTGCAGCCACCTACTCCATCAGGAGTGGGTGGCTGTCTGCGTTGCGACGGTCAGGCGCCCGGCGCCGGACCGTCCCGGCGTGCGGGGTCAAAGTCATCCCGAGGAGGAAGACTGCTTCCCGACGAGCGGCGCCCGCCCCCATATACTCGAGGAATGCCGATCACATGCCTCGACGGGGTCCTCCACATCCGATCGTCCGCCGTCGAGCGCTGCGGAGCAGGGCTGTGAGCGGCGGCCTCGTCGCCCTGCTGGACGACGTCGCAGCCATTGCCCGCATCGCCGCCGCCTCCGTGGACGACGTCGCAGCCGGAGCGGCGAAGGCCGGGACGAAAGCCGCGGGCGTGGTCATCGACGACGCCGCGGTGACCCCGCAGTACGTGTCCGGTGCGGACCCCTCCCGTGAGCTGCCGATGATCAAGCGGATCTTCTGGGGCTCCCTGCGGAACAAGCTGCTGATCATCCTGCCGGCACTGCTGCTCATCAGCGCCTTCATCCCCGCGGTGATCCCGTTCATCCTCATGCTGGGCGGCACGTACCTGTGCTACGAGGGCGCCGAGAAGGTCTGGCACAAGCTCCGCGGCCACCACGAGTCCCAGAAGGCGCCGGCGGTGGAGCGGGGCCCGGAGGCGGAGGCCAGGGTCACCAAGGGCGCCATCACCACCGACTTCATCCTCTCCTGCGAGATCATGGTCATCTCGATGAACGAGGTGTCCAGCGAGTCCATCTGGGCGCGCGCGATGATCCTGGTCGTCGTCGCCCTCGCGATCACCGTCCTGGTGTACGGCGCCGTCGCGCTCATCGTGAAGATGGACGACATCGGACTGCACCTGACCACCAAGGGCTCCCCGGGCGCCCAGCGCTTCGGCGAGATGCTCGTCAAGGGGATGCCCGCGGTCCTGGCCGCCATCACCTTCATCGGAACGATCGCCATGCTGTGGGTCGGCGGGCACATCATGCTGCAGGGCGCCTACGACCTCGGATGGCACCTGCCCTACGACCTCGTCCACGTCCTCGAGTCCCCGTTCGTCGACATCGCTGTCGTCGGGGGCTTCCTGGCCTGGCTCGTGAACACGCTGTGCTCGGCCATCCTCGGGCTCCTCTGGGGATCCGTGGTCCTGGCGATCGTGCACCCGCTGCTGAAGGCACTGCCGTTCGGCACGAAGGGCGACCACGAGGAGGGCGAGATCCGCGCCGCCGTCGCCGGCTACCGCTCCGGAAAGGGAAGCGCGGACCACGCCCCCTGATCCGCCCCATCCGGCCCTCCGAACGCGACCACGTTCCGAGGGGCCGCTCCGGTGGCCCGATGGACCGGCGGGGACAGGCGCGAGCGCTCGTCCCCGGTGACGCAGGCGGCACCCTACCCGTGGCGCGCGTCCCTGCGACAACGGGCGGCCGCTTCCCACGACCCCCCGCAGATCCCGTTTGTAAAGGACCAATGGTGGTCACGAGGGGTCCTTCTCGTGCGCCCGGGGACGGGTACAGGATGAACCGCGAGGGCGCCGCGCAGCAGAACCAGGATCAGCAGCTTCACGCCATCCGATGCGACGCGGTGCTCCCAGCCAGATCGATGCGGATCCGGAGCCGGGTCCGTTCCCCTCGCACCGTGAAGGATACGAATCCCATGAACAAGATGCGCCTGCTTGCAGTCCCCGCCCTCGCCCTCAGCGCCGTCGCCATGGCAGGGTCTTCCGCGATGGCTGCGGACGGCAGTTACTCGTCCACCCTCGGCCAGGTCAACGGCACCACGGGCACCGGCACCGTCACCGTGAATGTGGTCGGCGATCAGGCCACCGTCGATCTGCAGGTGTCCGGACTCGCCGAGACCTTCCAAGGTGCCCCCTACCCCCACGTACAGCACATCCATGGGGGTGCCGCCGGCGTCTGCCCCACACCGGCGAACGACACCGACGGTGACGGCATCATCAGCGTCACCGAGAGCGCACCCGGCTACGGCGGCATCCTGGCGACGGTGACGACGTCGGGGCCCACGACTCCTGCCGAAGCCCTGAACCTGCAGCTCGCCGGGCAGGGCGGCACCTACGCGATCCACCGCACGTTCACGATCGACGCCGCCACCGTGGCGGCACTCGAGAACGGCACGGCGGTGTTCAACGTCCACGGCCTGGATCCGGCCACGACGCCGTCGACCCCGGAGGCGTTCAACGCCCCGAGCGACCTGGACCCTGCCCTGCCCCTGGGCGCGACAGCGCCCGCGCTGTGCGGGACGCTCGTGCCGGCCCAGATGGGCGCCATGCCCTCGGGCGGAGCCGACACCGGTGCCGTCGTGGAGTCCACCTCCACGCCCACCGGGCTGATCGCCCTCGGTGGCGGTGTCCTCCTCGCGGGCGCCGTCGGTGGCACCTACGCCGCGCGCCGCAGCATGGCGAAGGCGTGATCGTCCGACCGTGACGCGCGACCGTCGCGGACCCTCCCGGGTCCGCGACGGTCACCGCGGGCAGAGCGCCCGCTCGGGGGACCGCCCTTGCACCCCCGGAACCGGGCGCGGCTATAGTGGTGCCGTGCTCTCCTAGATCCTCGCTCCGTCCCGCGCCCGCGGCCTCCGCCCGGCAGGACACCCGCCGACCCCGAGGATCACCATGGCCACTTCCCGTTCCCCGTCCCTGCATGCCGCCGCCCACCTGCGCGTCGACGGCGTCTCCAAGACCTTCGGGGCGCGCCGCGTCCTGACCGAGGTGTCCTTCACCGTCTCCGGGGAGCGCGCCGGGCTCATCGGCGAGAACGGCTCCGGCAAGACGACCCTGCTGCGCATCATCGCCGGCCTCACCCACCCCGACGGCGGCGCCGTCACCGCGGCGCTTCCCGGGGGAGTACCGCCGCGTATCGGCCTGCTGCACCAGGAACCGCCGTTCGCCCCCTCCGCCACGATGACCGAGGCACTCGAATCCGCCGTCGCCCCCGTGCGCGCCGCGGCGGACGCCGTGTCGAGTGCGGGCCGTGCCCTGGCTCACGCCCCCGAGGACGCGGCGGCCGGCGCGGCGTACGCTGCGGCCCTCGACACGGCGGAGCGCGTCGGCGCGTGGGACGTCGACGCGCGCATCGCCGCCGTCGTCGCCGGTCTCGGCCTGGCCGAACTCGCGGGGAACAGGCCGGCGGGCAGTCTCTCCGGCGGGCAGCGCTCCCGCCTGTCCCTGGCCTGGCTCCTGCTCAGCACACCCGACGTCCTGCTCCTGGACGAGCCCACCAACCACCTCGACGACGACGCCGCCCGCTACCTGACGACCCTCCTCGAGGACTGGCAGGGGCCCGTGCTCATCGCGAGCCACGACCGCGCGTTCCTGGACGACGCCGTGACGACCCTCATCGACCTCGACCCCGCGCCGCTGCCGCAGGCCGTCGCCGGACCCCTCGTGGCCGACGGCGACGGCACCGGCATCGGCGCGGTCCGGTTCACCGGCAGCTACACCGACTACGTGCACGCCCGCCTCGACGCGCGGGAGCGGTGGGACCGCCGGTACCGGGACGAGCAGGCGGCGCTGAAGCGGCTCCGCGCCACGGTGTCGGACAGCCACCTCGTGGGCCATGAGGACTGGTCCCCCCGCTCCGAAGGACGCGCGAGCCTCAAGTTCTACTCCGACCGCAACGCGAAGGCGGTGTCCCGCAGGGTCGACGACGCCACCGCCCGCCTCGCGGCCCTCGAGGGCGGGCAGATCCGCAGGCCGCCGCAGGAGCTGCGCTTCCAGGGCCTCACCGCGGCCGGCGCACCCGCCGGACGGGCGGGGACGGGGCCCGCCCTCACCGCCACGGAGGCGGCGGTACGCGGCCGACTCGCCCCGACGTCGCTGGTGCTCGGGGCGGGGGAGAAGTGGCTCGTCACGGGAACCAACGGGTCCGGGAAGTCGACCCTGCTCCGCCTCCTGGCCGGGGACCTTTCCCCGACCTCCGGGACCGTGGAGGCGGCCCCGTCGCTGCGGATCGGCCTGCTCGCCCAGGACGTCGACCTCCCCGACCCGCGCGGCCGCGGACCGGGGAGGACGGCCCTGCAGGCCTACGACGACGCCGTCGGACCCGTCAGCGAGCAGACCCCGCTGCGGACCCTCGGGCTCATCGCTCCGCGGGACGAGAACCGGCCCGTCCACGTGCTGAGCGTCGGCCAGCAGCGCAGGCTGGCCCTCGCCATCCTCCTGGCCGACCCACCCGACGTGCTGCTCCTCGACGAGCCGACCAACCACTTCTCCCTGCTCCTCGCCACCAAGCTCGAGGCGCTCATCCCCGGCTACCCCGGGGCGGTCGTCGTCGCCTCCCACGACCGGTGGCTCCGGCGCATCTGGCAGGGCAGTCGCCTCGAGCTCGCGGCGGGCGCCGCCGAGCACTGGCAGGCTCGCGATGACCCGGCCGGCGCCGGGGTCAGCGGCGCGCCGGGAACGGCATGCGGTCGAGGTCCGACGCCGCGACCACCGTCGCCGCGCCGGCCGTGACCTGCGCCTGCGCGGCCAGCAGCCCGACGTCGTCGTACCGTGACGAGAAGTGCGTCAGGACGAGCGTGGCGGCGCCGCCATGGCCGGCGAGAGAGCCCGCCTGCCCGGCCGTGAGGTGCAGGTACCGGGCGGCGAGCGCGGCGTCGTCGTCGCTGAAGGTGCTCTCGGTGACGAGGAGGTCGGCGCCCTCGGCGAGCGCGGACGCGCCGTCGCACGGCGCCGTGTCCATGACGAAGGCGAAGCGGCGCCCGGGCCGGTGCACGCTGACGTCGTCGAGCCCCACCGCCCCGAGGCGCCTCTCGCGTTGCAGGCGGCCGACGTCGGGCCCGGCGATGCCGGCGACGGCGAGCCTGTCCGGCAGGAACGTGCGACCGTCCGGCTCCGTGACGCGGTAGCCGAACGCCTCGACGCGGTGATGCAGCTTCTCGACCTCCAGGCCCGGGGCGACCGGCCCGGCGGCGCCGTGGGGATGCAGGTGCAGGTCGAGCCCCGGCGTGGCGAGGAACACGAGCGCGCGCACCACCTCCTCGCCCGACGCCGGGTAGTGCAGGTGCACCGGATGTTCGACGCCGTCCAGCACCATGCGGGAGAGGACGCCCGGGAGCCCGAAGCAGTGGTCCCCGTGCACGTGGGTCAGGCAGATGCGGTCGATCTTCGACGCCGAGACGCCTGCGTGGATGAGTTGCCGCTGCGTGCCCTCGCCGGGATCGAGGAGGAACCCCTCCTGCTCCCAGTGCAGGAAGTAGCCGTTGTGGTTGCGGATCCGCGTGGGCGCCTGGGAGGACGTGCCGAGGATGACGAGCTCACGCATGACCCCAGTCTTGCACCGGGACGGCGGCAGGGACGGGTTCAGCACGGTCACAGCCGTGCGATGCCCAGGCCCGCGATGAACAGCCCGGCGACGAGGAGGGTGATGCCCGTGATCGTCCCGCCGTGGCGCTGCATCCACGCCTCCAGCCCCGTGAGCACGGCGTCGGCACGCTCGGGCCGGCGCATCTGCAGGACGATCGGCACGAGGATCTGCGACTGGGCGACCACGACGTACCCGAGGACGACCACGGTGCCCGCGAGAAGCCCCAGGTCCTGGAGCCCGATCAGGGCGCCGGCGGTCAGGGAGAGCAGGATCGCCTTCGGCCGCAGGTTCAGGGCCAGCCCCAGGACCACGAACTCCCAGGGACGGGCCGAGCCGACATGGGTCCGCAGCCGGCCCAGGACCGCGCTGTCGGTCCGGCTGGTGCGGGACAGGACGTACACGGCGTAGCCGATCACGAGGGTCGCCACGACCAGGCCGGCCACGGCCAGCTGGACGTTCTGGTTCGCCGCCTGCCGGACCGGCAGGAAGCGCAGTCCGACCGTCGCAGCGCCCACCAGCAGGACGGCCCCCGCGACACTGCCCACGAGGAAGGACGAGGCGCCGCGGTGGGCATTGGGGGACAGCAGGATGATGATCGTCACGCTCACGGGCACCGTGCTGATCGTCCCCGCGAGGGCGATGGGCACCAGACTGAACAGCAGGCTCAGCATGGCGGGCTCACGAGGCACCGGGGTCATACACGGGGCACGTCATGCTTGCTCCTCACGCGTCACCAGGCACGCCGGCCGGCACCGGGGGCGAATGCTGCCTTCATTGTCGGCGCGGGGACGGGCCGGGGTCTCACCCCCCGCGGATGAGACGGGGGAGCGGCAGGCCGAGGATGCGGGTACCGTGTCCGCACAGGCATCCCGTCGAAGGAGCGCGCATCGTGGAGCAACCCGCAGAGCGGGCGTCGGACGCGGCGCCTCGGTCGGCGATGCTCGCGGCGTCCCGGTCCTGGACGGAAGGCAGCTGGCACACGCCCTCGCGGGCGCTGGTCCCCGCAGCCCTGGTGTCCCTTGCCGGCTTCGTCCTGCTCGTACTGCACCAGGACCTGATCGGCTACGGGCTGCTCGCCGCGGCGCTCGCCGTGGCCGCCGTCGTCGACCGCGCCCTGTTCCGGGACCTGGCGCTCATCACCTTCGGCGTCACCGTGATGACCCTCGTGCCCATCACCACGGACATCAGCAGCGAGCACATGGCCGTGATGGGCTCGGCGATGATCCTCGCCGTCGGCGTCCCCTACACGGTCTCGCGCTTCGTGTACCGCGACCACGCGGTCACCTTCCCCATCCGGACCGGCGAGCCGTGGACCCGCACGGAGAAGTGGTATCTGCCCGCCGTCGTCGTGATGGGTTACGCCCTGCTGCCGTTCTACATGATCAGCACCGGGGTCTACACGAACTGGCCGGCGGCGTCGGAACCGGGGGAGATCGCCCGCCTGTTCGTCGGCACCAACGGGCTCGGGATCTGGGACGAACTGTTCTTCATCTGCACGGTGTTCGCCCTCCTGCGCCGGCACCTGCCGATGGCGCAGGCCAACATGCTGCAGGCGGTCCTGTTCACCTCGTTCCTGTGGGAGCTCGGCTTCAGGGCGTGGGCGCCGGTGTTCATCGTCGCGTTCGCGCTCCTGCAGGCCTTCATCTTCACCCGGACGCGCTCGCTGTCCTACATCATCTGCGTGCACCTCCTGTTCGACTTCGTGCTGTTCCTCGTCCTGATCCACGCGCACAACCGGACGTGGTTCGACATCTTCGTCTACTGAAGCGCCGCCATCGACGAATTGCACGACGTTGACAGGCAATTAGGCCAGGACTAGTATCGCCGTCACAACCCCATACCGCGGATGTCACGCTCTTTCCGGCCCGAGGGAAATGTCCGGGCGGGAATCGCATTCTCACCTCAGGATCCCACTCTTCGTTTCGCAATGGAGTGCTATGAGCAGTGTCGGTTTGTTATACGTCGGGGCGGTTCTCTTCATCAATGGCCTGATGCTCCTCGGAATTGTCCCGGGCAGGTCTGCTGCAATTCTCAATTTCTTCGTCGGGGTGATGCAGGTCGTCTTCCCGACGATCATCCTCATCCAGGCGAACAACGACCTGCCGACCATCTTCGGGGCAGCCGGCCTCTATCTGTTCGGATTCACCTACCTGTATGTCGGGATCCTCCAGATGACCGGCATCGGCGGCGAGGGCCTGGGTTGGTTCTCGCTGTTCGTCGCGGTCTGCGCGGTCGTGATCGGTGCCCTCCAGTTCACCCTCGTGGGGGATCCCGTCTTCGGCGTCATCTGGTGGACGTGGGCCGTCCTGTGGTTGCTGTTCTTCCTGCTGCTCGGCCTGGGGAGGGAAGCCCTGGCCTACACCACGGGCTGGTTCACGATCTTCGTCGCCCACCTCACCGGCACCATCCCGGCCTTCTTCCTGCTGGTGGGACGGTACGAGGCGACCACCGGGATCGCACTGGTGGTGGCGGTCGGTGCGGTCGCCTCCCTGGTGGCGGCTTTCCTCCTCGGCCGCAAGGGCATTCCGCATCGGAACCCTTCCGCGCACGAGGGAGCGGTAGCCGCGCCCGCCTGATCCCCCGTCCCCGGAAAGAAAGGCCTGCTCCATGCCGATCTACGAGTACCGCTGCCCCCGATGCGAGGTCTACGAGATCGTCCGCGCCATGGGGGCGGCACCGGCGGAGGACACCTGCCCGACCTGCGGTCAGGTTGCCCGGCGGAAGATCAGTGCACCCCATGTGTCCAGAACGGGAACAGCGGCCTTCCAGCTGATCGATTCGACCACGCGCAGCGCGTCGGAGCCCCGGGTGGTCTCCGGGGCGCTCCCGTCCACGGGCAGAAGGACGGCCCCCACCTACACGACGAATCCGCTTCACAGGAAACTGCCGCGACCCTAGTCAGGGAGCGCGACGACGAACATCAAAGGAGATGAAATGCCTGACGTGATATTCCCCCTCGATTCGAGCAGGACGTTCGAGGACCAGGAGAAGGTCGGACACAACCGGTGGCACCCCGAGATCCCCCCGGTGGCCACGGTGAAGCCGGGAGACTCCTTCCGGGTCCATTGCCGGGAATGGTTCGACGGCGCCATCGTCAACGACGATTCCGCCGACGACATCCTGAATGCGCCGCTCCTCACCGTCCACAAGCTCAGCGGCCCCTTCGCTGTGGAAGGGGTGAAACCGGGGGACCTCCTCGTCGTCGACATCCTGGACGTCGGACCGATCCCGCAGGAGGATTCGGGCCCGCTCGCCGGACAGGGGTGGGGCTACACCGGGATCTTCGCGCGGAACAACGGCGGCGGTTTCCTGACGGACCAGTTCCCCGACGCCTACAAGGCCATCTGGGACTTCAGCGGGCAGGTGGCGACCTCGCGGCACGTGCCGGAGGTGTCCTACGTGGGCCTCATCCACCCGGGCCTGATGGGCACCGCGCCCTCTGCGGAACTACTGGCGACGTGGAACAAGCGCGAGGGCGACCTGATCGCCACGGACCCGCACCGCGTCCCTCCGCTCGCGCTGCCGCCCGAGGCGGAGCACGCCCTGCTCGGGAGCCTGCCGGCGTCGGAGTTCGACCGCGTGGCGGGGGAGGCGGCCCGCACCGCACCGCCGCGGGAGAACGGCGGCAACCAGGACATCAAGAACCTGTCGAAGGGCACGCGGATCTTCTACCCCGTGTTCGTGGACGGTGCGAACCTGTCCCTGGGCGATCTCCACTTCTCGCAGGGCGACGGTGAGATCACCTTCTGCGGAGCGATCGAGATGGGCGGCTTCATCGACCTGCGCGTCGATGTGATCAAGGGCGGCATGGACACCTACGGCGTGAGGGAGAACGCCATCTTCATGCCCGGCATCGTCGAGCCCAGGTACAGCGAGTGGATCGCCTTCTCCGGCACCTCCGTGACCCTCGACGGCAAGCAGCACTACCTCGATTCGCACCTGTCCTACCAGCGGGCCTGCCTCCACGCGATCGACTACCTGACGAAGTTCGGCTACAGCCCGGAGCAGGCCTATCTGCTGCTGGGGTCGGCTCCGATCGAGGGCAGGCTGTCGGGCGTGGTGGACATCCCCAACTCCTGCTCGACCGTCTACATCCCGACGGCGATCTTCGACTTCGACGTCCGCCCCTCCGCAGCCGGTCCCCACAGGATCGACCCCGGCATGGGCGCTCCCAAATCGAACAACTCCTGATCGACAAGTCCTGATCGAACGACCTCCAGGCGCGTTCCCCCGGGAGGGACGGGGCGCGAGTACCCGTCCCGGCACCGCGGCCCGTAGGATCGACTCCATCGGTGACACCCCAGCGTCCGTTCCATCGGCGGGCATCCTGACCAGGACGCCCGCCGGATGCCCCTGACCTCCGACGCCGCCGATTTCATCGACGAAGCCCTCCAGTACGAGAGCTCGTGGGAGCGTGCCGAGGACTACGAGCGTCGCCTGGGGACGGGCCTGGAGTACTACGGTGCCTCCGTGGGTGCGGTCCGGGGGACCGTCCGCAACGCGGAGCGCCGGTACCCGGACCTCGGGCACGACGCCGTGATGTCCCTCGCCTCCGACCTGTGGTCGCGGCCCGTGTTCGAGCGCCGCCTGGCGGCCGTGGTCCTGCTGCAGTCGGCCGACCGCCTCCTGCGCCACTCCGACCTCACGCGCATCGAGGGGTTCGTCCGCTCGGCGACCCTGCCCGAGCTCGCCGATCCGCTCGCGGTGGACGTCGTCGGGCCGATGCTGCTGCGGCTGCACGGCCAGGACGCCCGCCGGGCGGCGACCGTCCTGGAGCGGTGGGCGGCAGGGCAGGACGCCGCGCTCCGCCGGGCGGCGGTCCTCGCCCATCTGCCGGCCTTCCGGGCGGGTCACGGCGACGACGCCGCGTTCCGCCGGACGGTCCGCCTCGTCTCGGGCGCCGGCCAGGGTCGGGTGCCTGCGGTCGAGGAGGCCATCGTCCGGGTGCGGACCAGCGGCGCGGCCTGAATCCGCCCGGCCGGGCGCGCCGGGGGCAGGTCGGCCGGCTGTACTGACCGGACCCGTTGGCTCTCCACGATGCTCAGCCTCGGAGGTATGGTCCGTCGTCGACGACGAGGTGGGCGACCCGCCGTCCCTGGCGTGGTGTACGTGCAGCTCAGCTGGTTCGAGGAGCCGTTGACCGGATGGCATCGGCGAGGTCGCGGGGACGGCTCCACATGGGCCAGTGCCCGGTCGGCAGGTCGATGACGTCGAGGTGCTCGATGTGCGCGACCTCGGCGAACATGGGATGGCCCGCGCGGGTCAGCTCCAGCACCTGCGCGCTCGGGATCGAGCAGCACACCAGGGTGGTCCGCACCGAGCGGCGGGCATCGTTCGTGAGCTCGACGGGCTGACGAAGCACGGAGCCGGGCTCAGGGACGGCACGGGCCCGAAAACGCTCGAGGACCTCTGTGCTCAGGCCCTCGAGGCTCGCCTGCTGTGCGAGGACGTCGAAGGACGGCAGCGGAAGCTCCTCCACCTCCTCCGGGAGGTCTGGGGCGAACGCGCTTCCCGTCGCTACAGGGCCGGAGTCCACCCACACCACCCGGTGGACGAGCTCGGGGTGTCGGTCGAGCACGAGGCTGGCGGGAGCGTTCGCACCACTGTGAGCGACGAGAGTCGCGGGCTGGTCCTCGGAGACCCCGAGTCGAGCGAAGACATCCAGGACCGCTGCGGCCTGGTCGTCGAGGGTCTTCGCCGCACGCTCGGGATCGTCGCCGTCGAGACCGGGCAGGGTCATCGCGATTGCACGGGAGTGGCCGTTTCCCAGGTGCTCAAGCACCTCGTCCCACGCCCAGGCGCCCAGCCAGTGGCCGGCGAGGAGAACGATGAAGGGACTGCTCCTTGTAGTCGTCATGCGACTACCCTCGCAGGCATCACGGACAAGGGTATGTCACTGTTCATGTCATGAATGTGCCGGATTCCGAACTGTGAAACGAGTCGAACGGCTCCACGCTCTATCCGAGATGTTGCGCCGCAGGGGCACGCGGGGGACGTCCGCCGAGCGGCTGGCGAGCGAGTTCGGCGTGTCCGTCCGCACGATCAAGAGAGACCTCACTGCGCTGGGGAACAGCGGCGCACCCGTATGGTCCCGCCCGGGTCCGGGCGGCGGTTACGGATTGGCTGTAGGCGCGTCCCTGCCGCCCGTCAGCCTGTCCCCGGCGCAGGCCGTGGCACTCCTGGCGGCAGTGTCCGCTGCACCGGATGCGCCCTACGCCGATCTGGCAGCAACCGGGATCCAGAAGATCCTGGACGTCCTCGATCCCGGAACCCGGGCACGCGCCGACGAGCTCGCCGGCCGCGTCTGGGTCAGGGCGACTCCCTCCTCCTCGCGCACCATCAGGTCCGCACTGGAGGAGGCGATGGCCGAGCAGCGGGTGATCCGCATCCGCTACACGTCCAGGGACGGGACCACGACCACCCGCGACGTCGAACCCGTGCTGTTCGCCTCCACGAACGGCCAGTGGTACCTCGTCGGGTGGTGTCGACTGCGGAACGCGATGCGATGGTTCACCGTGTCGCGCATCGGGCGGGCAACCGTGACCACGACGGCCTGCGGCGGCCATACCGTCGACGAGGTCGGGGAACCTCCGGCGAACGCCGGAGCGGTGCACGGTCGGGACAGGTGAGTCGCTCGATCGGACTCTCCGGGCAGGACGGCTAGCGGATGTCGATGGTCCTGACGATTTTCCCGCGGAGCGCCGGCACGAGGTGGTGGACCCCCATCAGTCCGAGGCCGTAGCGGCGGACGCGGCGCATCGATGTCGCCACGCGCAGCCGCGGGTCGATCCGGACCGCGGTGCGGCCGAGCCGGCGCGAGATCCTGACGGAGAAGTCGATGTCCTCGTCCCGCTCGTCGATGGACGTCCGCCCGATGCCGCCGGTCGCCAGGTACGCAGAGGAGCGCACCGCCATGTTGTGGCCGGCGACGAAGCGCAGGTAGGCGCGGTCCAGGTGCTGCACGCTCATCATGATCCGCAGCGTCGCCAGGGCGCCCGGCATGAGCAGGGCATCGCCCCACCGGAAGTGCTCGTCCCGCAGCGGGACGCTCGTGCCGCCGACCAGCTGCACCCCGGGGTGGTGCGCAAACAGGGTGCGGATGCGGGTGGTCCAGTCGGGCTCGGGTTCGCTGTCGCCGTCGGTGCGGGCGACCAGCGCGAATCCGTCCGCGATCGCCGCCCGGAACCCGGTATCGCACGCGGCCCCCGTGCCCTTCTGCCGCTCCACCAGGAGGTGGACGTCCAGGGCCGGATGGGCGGCGGCGAACATCTCGACGCGCTGCACGGTGTCATCCGTGGACCCGTTGTCCACGACGTAGATCCGCAGGTCCCCGGCATCGCGCTGCCGGCGGAGCGCCTCGAGCGTGCGCGTGATGCCCGGCTCGTTGAAGACGGGCACGACGACGGCGAGGCGATCCGCCACGGACCGGTCCTCCGGGGAAACGGAGGACACGCCGGTGCCGTCCTGCATGGTCAGGGGGTGTCGAGGTCGGCGGCGGCGAACGTGTCGCAGGACCGGAGGTCCCCGGTCTCGTAGCCCTGCGAGAACCAGGCCTGGCGCTGCGCGCTGGACCCGTGGGTCCAGCCCTCGGGGTTGACCTGTCCGGTCGCGGACTCCTGGATGCGGTCGTCGCCGACGGACGCGGCTGCGGAGAGCGCGTCCTGCAGGTCGGTGTCCGAGAACGGGCGGAGGAAGGGCTCGCCGGATTCCGGATCGGGCGTGCTGACGGCGTGTGCCGCCCACATGCCGGCCAGGCAGTCGGCCTGCAGTTCGACGCGGACCCCGCCGGACTCGGCGCCCTGCGGGTCCTGCTGCGCGGCATCGAGGGTCCCGATGAGCTTCTGGATGTGGTGCCCGAACTCGTGGGCCACCACGTACTCCTGCGCGAGGGGTCCGCTCGATGACCCGAAACGGGTGACCAGTTCGTCGAAGAACGCGGTGTCGTAGTAGGTCTGCTCGTCCGCGGGGCAGTAGAACGGCCCGACGGCGCTCGTCGCCGTGCCGCAGCCGGTGTTCTCCTGGCCGGTGAAGAGGACCACCCCCGGCTGGGTGTACGTCACCCCGAACTGGTCGAGGTAGGGCAGCCAGAAGCCGTCGAGGCTCTCCGCGGTGGCGAGGATGCGGCAGTCGAGCTGCTCGTTGGCGTCAGCGCCGGTGAGGCACTCGCTGATCGAGCCGCCCGTACCCGGATCCTGTTCCTGGGAGGCGGCGGACCCCTCCTCGAGGCCGAGCTGGTCCACGACGCCGGGACCGAAGATGAGGGAGAGGATGAGGAGGAGTCCGCCGCCGACGCCGCCGCCCACAGCAGCACCGCGCCCCCGCCCACGCCGGTCACTGACGCGGGAGGGGTCGAGTCGGACGTTGTCATTGAAGCTCATACACCAACCATAAGCTCACTTAGCGTTGGTCGCCGTCGCGCCTCGCCGCGTGTCCGGGAGCTGTCGTACCTAGTGCAGTGGCGCCGGGGTGTCGTCCGCCGTCTCGGGCTTGCGCACGAAGAACGAGGCGACGACGGCGAGCAGGAAGATGACCGCGCCGTACAGGAAGGCCGACCGGATGCCACCGGCGAGTGCCACGTCGGCCGCATCGCCGGTCCGGACGAGCGACGCGCTCCGGACGGTCATGACCGAGATGAACAGCGCCGTGCCGGCGGCGCCGGCCAGTTGCTGGACGGTGCCGAAGACCGCGCTGCCATGCGAGTACAGCCGCGGCCGCACCGAGCCGAGCGCGGAGGTCAGGAGCGGGGTGAACATGAGGGCGAGGCCGATGCTGAGCAGGACGTGCGCGGTGAGGACCAGGGGCACGGGCGTCGTCTCCGTCACCCGGGTCATGGCCCAGAAGACGGCGCTCACGAGGAGCGCACCCGGCACGAGGAGGACGCGGGGTCCGCGGCGGTCGTAGACGCGTCCCACGACGGGCCCGAGCAGCCCCATGGCCAGTCCGCCCGGCAGGAGGAGCAACCCGGACTGGAACGGGGTCAGGCCGAGCACCGACTGCGCGTAGATCGGGACGAGGATGATGGTGCCGAAGAGCGCCATCATGCTGACCGCGATCGCCACGATCGAGATGGAGAAGTTCCTCGAGGCGAAGACCCGCAGGTCGAGCAGGGCGGCGTCCCGGCGCTGCAGGACGAGCTGGCGGGTGACGAACACCGCGAGGCCGGCCAGGCCGACGACCAGGGGGACCCAGGCGGGGACCGCACTGTCCGCGGACTCCGTACCGAGGCGGCTCAGCCCGTAGATGATCCCCCCGAACGCGACGGCGGAGAGGACCACCGAGGGGACGTCGATGGAGGAGCGGCGGGGCGTGGTCACGTTCTGCACGCGAGCCGAGCCCAGGGCCAGGGCCGCGAGCGCGATCGGCAGGACCAGCCAGAACAGCCAGCGCCAGTCGAGCGTGCTGAGGATCGCGCCGGAGATGGTGGGGCCGAGCGCGGGCGCTACGGAGATGACGATCGAGATGTTGCCCATCACCTTGCCGCGGGACGCCGGCGGGACGAGCGTCATGACCGTGGTCATGAGCAACGGCATCATGATGGCGGTGCCACTGGCCTGCACCACGCGCCCGACGACGAGGACCTCGAAGCCCGGAGCCATCGCCGCGACGAGGGTGCCGAGGCTGAACAGGCTCATCGCCGTGATGAACACGGGCCGGGTGTTGAACCTCTGCAGGAGGAAGCCCGTGATGGGGATGACCACGGCCATGGTGAGCATGAACGCCGTGGTGAGCCACTGGCCCGCCCCCACCGTGATGCCGAGATCCGCGACCAGGCGGGGGATCGCGACACCCATGATCGTCTCGTTGAGAATCACCACGAACGCCGAGATGAGCAGGAGCGTGATGACGAGCCTGTCGCGGGCCGGGAGGGCGCCCGGCGTGGCCGGCCCGCCGTCCGATACGAGGCCGGGTGTGGCGTTCGGTGCAACAGTGGGGGTGGTGGCGTCCGTCACGCGGGACGGGGGGCTCTGGGGCATGGGAATCCTCGGTGGTTGATCCGGTCAATCAACTGAACCGCGGCCGGCCGGACTCTATTCCGGCCGGACCCGTAGCGGGGGGCGCACCCGCCGTCGCCTAGCATGGGCGGGTGAATTCTTTCTACCGCGACCTCGGCAGCGGAAAATTCGAGTCGACGATCCACGCCCAGGGTGCATGGAACCCGCAGGAGCAGCACATGGCCCCCATTTCGGGCCTGCTCACGCAGTGCCTGCTGGAATGCGAGCCACGCGACGGGATGCAGCTCAGCCGGGTGGGCTTCGACATCCTCGGCATGATCCCGGGCGGCGAGTTCTACGTGACCACCGCCGTCGTCCGCCCCGGGCGCACCATCGAACTGGTCGAGGCCCGCATGGAGGCGGCCGGCCGGACGGCGATCGTCGCCAGGGCCTGGCGGCTCGCCACGCAGGACACCGCCGACGTCGCCGCCGCGGAGGACCCCCGCATGCCCGGCCCCGACGAGGCCGGTCCGCACGAGGGCATGACCGCGTGGCCGGGGGGCTTCATCAGGTCGCTCGAGGTCCGCGTGGTCCCCGGGCACCGGCCCGGCAGGGGACAGGTCTGGATGCGCAATCCTTACACCATGGTGGACGGGATGCCCACCCCCGACGTCGTGCGGCTCGTCGGGATGATGGACGCCGCGAACGGGATCGCGTCCCGGGTGGCGCCGGGGGGCGACAGCTGGATGTTCCCGAACGTCGACCTGCAGATCCACCTGCACCGGATGCCGCGGGGCGAGTGGCTCGGCCTGGACACCCGGGTGACCTTCGGCGAGCACGGGGTGGGCCTGACATCCAGCGTCGTGCACGACCTCGACGGCCCCTTCGGCCGCGTCGAGCAGATCCTCACGGTCCGTCGGCTCTGACGCGCCGGCCCCGGACCGAGTCCCGGCCGGCCGGAATGCCCCGGCCCGACCCGCGGTTCTACGGAGTACCGAGTCCACGCCGCGGGCGGGACGCCGTCGAGCAGGAGGAAGCATGCCGAAAGCAGTCTGGAAAGACACGGTCGTCGCCCAGTCGGACGAGACGGTGATGGTCGAGGGGAACCACTACTTCCCGCCGGAGTCCATCGTGCAGGAACTCTTCCGGCCCACCGAGACGCACACCGTCTGTCCCTGGAAGGGTACGGCCAGCTACTACACGCTGACCGTGGACGGCGAGCAGAACACGGACGCAGCCTGGACCTACCCGGAACCGAAGGAAGCGGCGGAGAACATCCGCGGTCACTACGCTTTCTGGAAGGGCGTCACGGTCAGCGACTGACACCACCGGAGAGGGCGCCGTCCGCGGGGCGGCGCCCTCTCGCGTGCAGCTCACGACGGACCCCGACGACGGCGCCGACCGGCGCCCTGACGAAGGAGCACCATGCAGTACAGGACACTCGGCAACAGCGGCACCTCGGTCTCGCACCTCGCCCTCGGCACCATGACCTTCGGCGCGGAGGCGGACGAGGCGGCCTCCCACGCCATCCTGTCGGACTACGCCGCGGCGGGCGGCAACCTGATCGACACCGCGGACGTCTACACGGCCGGTACGTCGGAGGAGATCATCGGGCGCTGGCTCGCGAAGAACCCCGCGGAACGGGACCGGATGGTCCTCGCGTCCAAGGGCCGTTTCCCGATGGGCGAGGACGTCAACGACCTCGGCCTGTCCCGCCGCCACCTCCGACGCGCGCTGGATGCGTCGCTGACGCGCCTCGGCGTGGACCACATCGACCTGTACCAGGTGCACTCCTGGGATCCGCTGACGCCGCTCGAGGAGACCCTGGGCTTCCTGAACGAGGCCGTCGTCCAGGGCAAGATCGGCTACTACGGGTTCTCGAACTACACCGGCTGGCAGCTCACGAAGGCCGTGATGATCGCCCGCCTGCGCGGCTACAGCCTCCCTGTCACCCTCCAGCCCCAGTACTCCCTGCTGGTCCGCGAGATCGAGGCGGAGATCGTGCCGGCCGTGCTCGACGCCGGCATGGGCATGCTCCCGTGGTCCCCGCTCGGCGGCGGCTGGCTGACGGGGAAGTACACGCGCGACACCGCACCGACGGGCGCCACCCGCCTGGGCGAGAACCCGCAGCGCGGCATGGAGGCCTGGGAGCAGCGCAACGCCGAGGAGCGGACGTGGCGGATCATCGACACCGTGACCGGCATCGCCTCCGAGCGCGGCGTCAGCGCCTCGCACGTGGCCCTCGCGTGGGTCTCGGCGAAGCCCGGCGTGACGTCCGTGATCCTCGGCGCCCGGACGCAGGAGCAGCTGGCCGACAACCTCGCCTCCGCCGACCTCGACCTGACGGCGGAGGACCTCGGACGCCTCGACGAGGTCAGCGCACCCACCTTCTCGGACTACCCGTACGGCGTCCCCGGCATCGAGCAGCGCAGCCGGGCGATCGACGGCGGCCGGTAGCGCCGGGGCGGCGGGCGGCGTCGTGACCGGCGCCGCCGACTGCCTACGATGGACGGATGAGTACTCCGTGGCAGGGCGCAGCCGGATTGGAACTCGTCCTCGACCCGCCGTCGGGCGACGCCGCCGCCGAACTCGACCGGGGCATCGGACTGCTGCGCGAGGTCGCCGCCGGCGATCGGCCGCCGACCCTGCGCCTCTACCGTCCCAGCCCCACCGTGGCCTTCGGGCAGCGGGACGCCCGGCTGCCCGGCTTCGAGGATGCCGCCGCCGCTGTCACGCGGCACGGCTTCGCGCCGCTCGTCCGGCGGGCCGGCGGTCGGGCGGCCGCGTACTCCCGCGGATGCCTCGTGGTCGACCACATCGAGCCGGCGCCGGACGCCGTGGCCGGCACGCGGATGCGTTTCGCCGCCTTCGGGGATTTCTTCGCCGGGGTGCTCCGCGACCTCGGACTCGACGCCCGCGTGGGCGAGGTGCCGGGGGAGTACTGCCCGGGCGAGTTCAGCGTCCACGGCCGGCTCGACGGCGTCCCGGCGGTCAAGCTCGTCGGCACCGCACAGCGGGTCGTCGCGGGCGCGTGGCTGTTCTCGTCGGTGATCGTCGTCGAGGACGCGGCGCCCCTGCGGGGGGTCCTGACGGACGCCTACGCGGCCCTGGGGCTCGCCTGGCTGCCCGCCACCGCGGGTGCGGCCGAGGACCTCGCCCCGGGAGTGACCGTCGATGACGTCGAGGACGCGCTCCTCGCGGCGTACGCCGGCGCCGTGGACCTCTCACAAGGCACGCCCGGCCCCACCTGGGACCGGACGCCCGGAGCCCTCCCGGGCCCGGACGCCCGGCCCGTGTGAGGCCGGCGCCCGGTTGCGTCAGGAGCCGCGCCGGATCCATTCCTCGAGGTGCGGGGCCTCGTCGCCGATCGTGGTGCTGTCCCCGTGGCCGGTCCGGGCGATGGTCCCGGGCGGCAGGGTGAGCAGCTTCGACCGGATGGACTCGACGATCGTCGGGAAGTCGCTGTAGGAGCGGCCCGTCGCGCCGGGGCCGCCCTGGAACAGGGTGTCCCCGGTGAAGACGGTGCCCGCCGCCTCCAGGTAGTAGCACACGGAGCCGGGGGAGTGGCCCGGCGTGTGCAGCGCCCTCAGGGTCACCCCGGCGACGTCGAGGGTGTCGCCGTCGCCGATCGACCGGTCGGGGCTCAGCTCGGGGAACACCATGTCCCACAGGGGGCGGTCGCCGGCGTGCAGGTAGATCGGCGCGTGCACGGCGTCGAAGAGGTCGCCGACCGCCCGGATGTGGTCGTCGTGCGCGTGGGTGAGGAGGATCGCCCTGACCGTGCGGCCGTTGATCTGCTCCACGATCGCCGCGGCGTCGTGCGGGGCGTCGATGACCACGCACTCGTCGTCGTCGCCCACGATCCAGACGTTGTTGTCGACGTCCCACGTGCCGCCGTCGAGCGAGAACGTGCCCGAGGTGACGAGGTGCTCGATCCGCGCGGCCATCAGAGCTCCACCACCGAGCGGAGGACGGCGCCGCCGTGCATCCTGTCGAAGGCTTCCTCCACCTGGTCGAGGCGGATGCGTTCCGTGACGAAGGCGTCGAGGTCGAGGGTGCCCTGCAGGTAGTGGCTGACGAGCATCGGGAAGTCCCGGCTGGGCAGGCAGTCCCCGTACCAGGAGGACTTGAGGGCGCCGCCGCGGCCGAAGACGTCGAGCAGGGGCAGTTCGACGGTCATCTCGGGGGTCGGGACGCCGACGAGCACCACGGTCCCGGCGAGGTCGCGGGCGTAGAACGCCTGCTTGTACGTCTCGGGGCGCCCGACGGCGTCGATCACGACGTCGGCGCCGTGGCCGCCGGTCAGTGCCCGGATGGCCTCCACGGGGTCCTCGTCCTTCGAGTTGAGGACGTGCGTGGCGCCGAGGCCCTCGGCGAGCTCGAGCTTCCGGTCGTCGATGTCGACGGCGATGATCGTGGTGGCCCCGGCGAGCTTCGCTCCGGCGACGGCGGCGATGCCCACGCCGCCGCAGCCGATGACGGCGACCGAATCACCGCGGGAGACGTTGCCCGTGTTGATCGCGGCGCCGATCCCGGCCATGACGCCGCAGCCGAGCAGGCCCACGGCAGCGGCGTCCGCCTCCGGGTCCACCTTCGTGCACTGGCCGGCGGCCACGAGGGTCTTCTCGGCGAACGCGCCGATGCCGAGCGCCGCGGTGAGGACTGTCCCGTCCTCAAGGGTCATCTTCTGGGTGGCGTTGTGCGTGTTGAAGCAGTACTGGGCTTCACCCCGGCGGCACGCCCGGCACTCGCCGCAGACCGCGCGCCAGTTCAGGATGACCCTGTCTCCGGGAGCGACGGTCGTGACGTCGTCGCCGACAGCGCTCACGACGCCGGTGGCCTCGTGGCCGAGGAGGAACGGGAACTCGTCGTTGATGCCGCCCTGCTTGTAATGCAGGTCCGTGTGGCAGACGCCGCAGGTGAGGACGTCGACGAGCGCCTCACCGGGCCCGGGATCCGGGACGAGGATGGTCTCGATGGCGGCGGGGGCATCCTTCGCCCGCACCACGACGCCCTGAACTCTGTGCACCATGTGTTGCTGTCCTTCCGCTGGGGGCGGCGGCCGGGTGACCGACCTGCCGCTCCCAGCATATGGGGGACGGCGCCGGTGCGCGGAGGGTGCCCGACCTAGACGGAGAGCCGGGTCTTCACCTCGGCGACCGACGGGTTCGTGGCGGTGCTGCCGTCGGGGAAGATCACGGTCGGCACCGTCTGGTTGCCGCCGTTGAGGGACGCCACGAGCTCGGCGGTGCCCTCGACGTCCTCGATGTTGATCTCGGTGTAGCCGATGCCCTGCGCCGAGAGCTGCGTCTTCAGGCGACGGCAGTACCCGCACCACGAGGTGGAGAACATGGTGATGGATCCTGCGTCTGGCGTGTAGTCCACGGTGCTCCTCGTCTGTGCGCGCGGCTTCCCCGCACGCATGGGGTGGAAAGGGCGGGCCGGTGGTGCCCGCACCGTGGTCAACGCATGATCGCGCCGCCCCATTCCTGACGGCCGGTGCCAGCGGGCCCCTTGCCGCCGGGGCCGGCGCGGGTAGGCTTCCGGCATGGCTGAAGCAGAGGAAGAACAGAGCGCGAAGCAGTTGGCCGCGGTCCGCGTAGCCATCAACGAGGTGGACGAGCAGATCGTCTCCCTCATGTCCCGCCGCGAGCGCCTCGTCCGGAGAGCCGGCACCCTCAAGCGGGACGACGCCTCCGTCCGGGCGCCCGCCCGCGTGGAACAGGTCATCACCAATGTCCGCGACTACGCGTCGAAGCAGGGGGTGGACCCGACCGTCGTCGAGCGGACGTACCGCGCCATGATCGACGCGTTCATCGAGTACGAGCTGCGGGTGCGGCGGGAGCAGTGAGGCGCGCCCGGCCGGCAGCGCGTCACCGTCCTGCGGCGAGCTTGTTGGTCGGCCCCGCGCCCACCCGATACGATCAGCACGGCGGTCCCCGGGCTCACGGGGTGCCGTTCCGCCCTGTCGGGCGCCCCTGTTCCCAGCATCAAGGAGACCCTCCGTGTCAGCGCCGCAGTCCATGAAACTCATCGTCGACGGCGAAGAGAAGCAGGCGACGACGGGCACCACCGGCACGGAGCTGTTCGCCGAGCGGCGCGACGTCGTCGTCATGCGGGTCGACGGCGAGCTCAAGGACCTGGACCAGGAACTGCCCGACGGAGCCGCCGTCGACGGCGTGACGCTCGAGGACCCGGCCGGGCTCGAGGTCCTCCGCCACTCCGCAGCGCATGTCATGGCGCAGGCCGTGCAGCAGCTGCGCCCCGGAGCCAAGCTCGGCATCGGCCCCTACATCACGGACGGGTTCTACTTCGACTTCGACGTCGAGGAGCCCTTCACGCCCGACGAGCTCAAGCAGCTCGAGAAGATGATGCTGAAGATCGTCAACGCCAACCAGCGGTTCGTCCGCCGGGTCGTGTCCGAGGACGAGGCCCGCGAGGCGATGAAGGACGAGCCGTACAAGCTCGAACTCATCGGCCTGAAGGGCGGCGCGACGGACGAGGACGGCGCCTCCGTCGAGGTCGGCGCCGGCGAGCTGACCGTCTACGACAACGTCGACCGCAAGTCCGGGGACGTCGTCTGGAAGGACCTGTGCCGCGGCCCGCACCTGCCCAACACGAAGCTCATCTCCAACGCGTACGCGCTGACCCGCTCGGCCGCCGCCTACTGGCGGGGCAGCGAGAAGAACAAGCAGCTGCAGCGCGTCTACGGTACGGCGTGGCCCACCAAGGACGCGCTCAAGGCCTACCAGGAGCGGCTCGCGGAAGCCGAGCGGCGCGACCACCGGCGCCTCGGCACCGAGCTGGACCTGTTCTCCTTCCCGGACGAGCTCGGCTCCGGCCTGCCCGTGTTCCACCCGAAAGGCGGCACCATCCGCAAGGCGATGGAGGACTACTCCCGCCAGCGCCACACCGACGCCGGATACGAGTTCGTCTACACGCCGCACATCACCAAGGGGCACCTCTACGAGGTCTCCGGGCACCTCGACTGGTACCGGGACGGCATGTTCCCGGCCATGCACGTCGACGAGGAGCTCAACGAGGACGGCTCGGTGCGCAAGCCCGGCCAGGACTACTACCTCAAGCCGATGAACTGCCCCATGCACAACCTGGTGTTCCGGTCCCGCGGACGGTCCTACCGCGAACTGCCGCTGCGCCTGTTCGAATTCGGTTCGGTGTACCGGTACGAGAAGTCCGGCGTCGTCCACGGCCTGACGCGCGTCCGCGGGATGACCCAGGACGACGCCCACATCTACTGCACGCGCGAGCAGATGAAGGACGAGCTCACCGGGACGCTGAACTTCGTGCTGGGCCTGCTCAAGGACTACGGCCTCGACGACTTCTACCTGGAACTCTCCACGCGCAACCCCGAGAAGTCGGTCGGTTCGGAGGAGATCTGGGAGGAAGCCACCCGCACCCTCGCCGAGGTCGCCGAGGCCTCCGGGCTGGAGCTCGTGCCCGATCCCGGGGGAGCGGCGTTCTACGGCCCGAAGATCTCCGTCCAGGCGCGCGACGCCATCGGCCGCACCTGGCAGATGTCCACCATCCAGCTGGACTTCAACCTGCCCGAGCGCTTCGAACTCGAGTACCAGGCGGCGGACGGCTCCCGCCAGCGCCCGGTCATGATCCACCGGGCCCTGTTCGGCTCGATCGAACGCTTCATGGGCGTCCTCACCGAGCACTATGCCGGGGCGTTCCCCGCCTGGCTGGCCCCCGTGCAGGTCCTCGCCATCCCCGTGGCGGAGGCGTTCAACGACTACCTGTTCGACGTCGTCGACCAGCTCAAGGCCGAGGGCATCCGCGCGCAGGTCGACGCCGGCTCCGACCGCTTCCCCAAGAAGATCAGGACGGCGAGCAAGGAGAAGGTCCCGTTCGTCCTCATCGCGGGAGGCGAGGACCAGGAGGCGAACGCGGTCTCGTTCCGCTTCCGGGACGGCAGCCAGGACAACCAGGTGCCGGTCGACGAGGCCGTCCGCCGGATCGTGGAGGCGGTCCGCAGCAGGGAGGCGACTCTCTGATGGCCGACGCCGACAGTCCGGACACGGCCCCTCCCGGGGCGCCGGCCGCCGCGTACCCGGGCGACCAGGAGGTCACCGACGGGTTCGAGCTCGCCGGCGTGCCCGATGCCTTCCAGCGGCTGTGGACGCCGCACCGCCTGGCCTATATCAAGGGCGGGCAGGAGCAGGTGACCACGGAGGAGTCGTGCCCGTTCTGCCGCGCGCCGCACCTGAGCGACGAGGACGCCCTGATCGTCCACCGGGGCACGCACGCGTTCGTGCTGCTCAACCTCTTCCCCTACAACGCCGGTCACCTGCTGGTCTGCCCCTACCGGCACGTGCCCGACTACACGGACATCGACGACGCCGAGACCGCGGAGATCGCCGCCCTCACCCAGACCGCGATGCGCGTCCTGCGCCGGGTGTCCAAACCCTCCGGCTTCAACCTCGGCATGAACCAGGGCGTCACCGGTGGCGCGGGGATCGCCGCCCACCTGCACCAGCACGTGGTGCCCCGCTGGGGCGGGGACGGCAACTTCCTGCCGATCATCGCGCAGACCAAGGCCATCACGCAGACGCTCGGCGACGTGCGCACGCAGGTCGCCGCCGAGTGGGCCGCCGGGGAGCCCACGGGGCCGGCCTCCTGATGCTCAACAAGTACGCGCGGGCCTTCTTCACGCGGCTCTTCACGCCCCTGGCCCGGCTCCTGCTCAAATGGGGTGTGACGCCCGACGCCGTGACCATCGCGGGCACCATCGGCGTGGCCGGCGGTGCGCTCGTGTTCTACCCGCTCGGACAGCTGTTCTGGGGCACGATCTTCATCACGGCGTTCGTGTTCTCCGACGTCGTCGACGGCATCATGGCGAGGATCGAGGGCCACGGCGGGCGCTGGGGCAACTTCCTCGACTCCACCCTCGACCGCATCGCCGACGGCGCCCTCTTCGCCGGCGTCGCCGTCTGGTTCTTCACGGGCGGGGAGGACACGGCCATCGCGATCGCGGCCCTCGCCTGCCTCGTGCTCGGCATGATCGTCTCCTACGCACGGGCCAAGGCGGAGTCCCTCGGCTTCACCGCGAACGTCGGAGTGGCCGAGCGCGCCGAGCGCCTCGTCTCCCTCCTCGTGGTCACCGGGCTCACCGGGCTCGGGCTGCCCCAGGTCTTCCTGTTCGCCGTGCTCGTGCTCCTCGCGGTCGCGAGCCTCGTCACCGTCTTCCAGCGCGTCGGCGCCGTCCGGCGACAGTCCCGGGAGGCGCGGCCGGCCTCCTGAGGCCGGGGGAACACGGCCGGGCGGCGTCGGCCGCCCGGCGCGGTGTTCCCGGCTAGGACGCGGACGCGAGGACCGGCCGGGGCCCCGCGAAGGCGGCCGCACTGTCGCGCAGGGGCATCAGAGCGGCGCCCAGGGACGAGAGGTACTCGGCCCGCCGCTTCGGAGCGACCCGGGACCTCGGCGCCGACGCGACGCCCGGAGCGTCGGCGTAGTGGGTGGCGAGCCCGTCGTGCAGCAGCCGGAGCGCCTCGGACTTCTGCTGCGACACCGCGGAGTGGGTCGTGCCGAGGTCCGCTGCGACGTCGGTGACCGAGCGGCCCTCGAAGAAGACCTGCTCGATGATGTGCCGCATGCGCCCTGGAAGGTGGACGACGGCGGCGCGGAGGTGGCGGATCTGCTCGTCGGCGAGCAGGGACGCCTCCGGGAGCTGCTCGGGCGACGGAACGAGGTCGAGCACCGTGTCGTCGAGCACGTGCACGGAGCGGGCGGCGTCGTCGAGCGCCGCGTGGACCTCCTGACGGGTGACGCCGAGCGTCATCGCGAGCTCGTCGGTCGTCGGCTTCCGCCCGAGCGAGGCCGCGAGGGCGTCCTGCGCGCCGAGGGTGTCGCCGATCCGGCGACGGACCGAGCGCGGCGCCCAGTCGCCGGAGCGCATGTCGTCCGCGAAGGCACCCGTGATGCGGCGCCGGGCATAGGCGCCGAACGGCACCCCGAGCGTGGGATCGAACGAGTCGGCGGAGGTGATGAGCGCGATCGCGCCGACGGACGCCAGATCCTCCCGGGAGAGGTGGGTGGCGCGGGCGCACAAGGATGAGACGAGATACCCGACCAGAGGCAGGTTGTCGACGATGAGTTTTTCACGGTCCCGTGAATGCATGAGCAAGCTCCCCAGCTGCTTAGTAGCATTGCTGCCCGCGCAAGCCCCTCGAGGGGCCGCCTGGGCGGCAGGTGTCGTGATGAAGCTATCAGCGGTTTCCCGGGCGTCCGGGGCGGTTGGGTCAATCCTGCTCAAAGGCTGAGGTTGGCCTGCTTACGCCCGGGAAGACTGCGGCCGGCGGTCGCGAGACCCGCAGGCGGCGATGACTTCCCATCGTCGGATCCGTCCAACAGAACAGTCCGACAGAACAGTCCACCCGGACGGATCACGAGGACACCCGAGCCCACGAGGGAAGGACCCACGATGCCCCACCTGCCGACGTTCATGCCCGCCGATCTGCAGATCGTCACGCAGGCGGAACTGCTCGTGCTCGAACGCGTGGCCGCAGCCCGGGCGGCACGCCCGCCCGATGGCGGCGGGCCGTCCTCCACCTGGCCGGACGAGCCGCTCGACGGGCTGCTGGACGAACTCGAGCGTCGCGAGGTCGTCGCCGTCGGCCGGAGGACCCGCACCGGACGCGTATCATGAAGTGTCAGCTTTTATCTACCTTTTAGGGGCAAGTTGTGTCCACCGTTGAAGGAAATTCGGCACCCACAGCACAGACCGGTGGAAACCGGGTGAAGCGCGGCATGGCCGAAATGCTCAAGGGCGGCGTCATCATGGATGTCGTCACCGCCGAGCAGGCCCGCATCGCCGAGGATGCCGGTGCCGTCGCGGTCATGGCGCTCGAGCGGGTGCCCGCGGACATCCGCGCCCAGGGCGGGGTCTCGCGCATGAGCGACCCCGACATGATCGACAGCATCATCGCGGCCGTCTCCATCCCCGTCATGGCCAAGGCGCGCATCGGCCACTTCGTGGAGGCACAGGTCCTGCAGTCCCTCGGCGTCGACTACATCGACGAGTCCGAGGTCCTGACGCCGGCCGACTTCACCAACCACATCGACAAGTGGAAGTTCACGATCCCCTTCGTGTGCGGTGCCACGAACCTCGGCGAGGCCCTGCGGCGCATCAACGAGGGAGCCGCCATGATCCGTTCGAAGGGTGAGGCCGGCACCGGCGACGTCTCGAACGCCACGATGCACATGCGCAAGATCCGCTCGGAGATCAACCGTCTGTCCTCGATGGCCGAGGACGAGCTGTACGTGGCCGCGAAGGAACTGCAGGCCCCCTACGAGCTCGTGAAGGAGGTGGCCTCCGCCGGCCGCCTGCCGGTCGTGCTCTTCACCGCCGGAGGCATCGCGACCCCCGCGGACGCCGCCATGATGATGCAGCTCGGCGCGGACGGCGTGTTCGTCGGCTCCGGTATCTTCAAGTCGGGCAACCCGGCCGAACGCGCGAACGCGATCGTCCAGGCGACGACGTTCCACGACGACCCCGACATGATCGCCAAGGTCTCCCGTGGCCTCGGCGAAGCCATGGTCGGCATCAATGTGGACGAGATCCCGCAGCCGCACCGCCTGGCGGAGCGCGGCTGGTAGTCCAGCCGAGCATCCCGAAGGGTCGCAGCCGCGGGGTTGCGGCCCTTCGGCGTTCCCGGGTCAGGACCCCAGGGCGTAGGTCCTGCCGCGGCCGAGCAGGACGAACCCCCGCCGGGAGAAGAACCCGTAGCCCTGCGGGGTGGCGTTCACCGCGACGTCGACCGCCCCCGCCTCGCCCGCGGCGCGCGCGGTGGCGCTGAGCAGTGCCGTGGCCAGGCCTCGCCGCTGGTAGGCCGGGAGGACCTCGAGGTGGTGGATGCCGGCGAGCCCCTTCAGCCCGGCGACGCCGGAGGGGTAGAACGAGTACGCGGCACCCGAGACGTTCCCGTGCTCGGGGTCGCGCGTCACGGCATGCCAGGCCTGGCGCGGCTCGGACCGGACCACCCGCAACTCCTCCAGGAGCGGCCCCGAGTAGTCGGGCACCTCGGCGGTGAGGACCGCGGCGTCGTCCCCGGACCGCAGTACGGCGTCGACGGGCGCCGCCATCCACCATGGCTGCCAGCTCGGGCTGAAGCCGAGGTCACCGAGGTCGACGGCGTCCACTGCGGCGTTGAGCCACACACGCACGGAGGTCGCGCCGAGCCGGGCGCCCTCCGCCAGTGCCGGCCGGACGGCGTAGGTGCTGACCGTCTCGGGGAACATCATCATGAGTTCGCGCCGCGCCGGCAGCCACACCCACGTGGAGCCGTGGGTGGAGAAGGTCTTCCCGCCCGTCGCCGTCGCGAGCGCCGCGCACCAGGCGGACTGCAGCCGCTGGCACGCGGCGACGCTCACCATG
Organism: Arthrobacter arabinosi; assembly: GCF_054511115.1. Taxonomy (NCBI): domain Bacteria; kingdom Bacillati; phylum Actinomycetota; class Actinomycetes; order Micrococcales; family Micrococcaceae; genus Arthrobacter; species Arthrobacter arabinosi. The sequence goes on along the minus strand of NZ_JBTNDF010000001.1, from coordinate 683,729 downwards.
CGGGACCGCCCCCTGGGGTGCGCGTCACGCGAGGCCCCTGCGGACGAGCAGGGGCTGGAGGTCGGCGTCCCGCCCCCGGAACCGGCGGAACGCCTCGAGCGGGTCGATGCTGTTCCCGCGGGAGAGCAGTTCACGCCGGAAGTGGTCGCCGTTCTCCCGGGTCAGCCCGCCGGAGGACTTGAACCACTCGACGGTGTCGGCGTCGAGCATCTCGCTCCAGATGTACGCGTAGTAGGACGCCGCATACCCGCCGGCGAAGATGTGCTTGAAGTACGAGGTCCGGTACCGGGGCGGCACGGGGGCGAAGTCGATACCGGCGTCCGCGAGCGCCGCCGCCTCGAAGGCCAGCTGATCCTCGATGACGGTGCCCGCGGGGAGGGAGTGCCAGGCGAGATCCAGCAGGGTGGCGCCGAGGTAGGCGGTCGTCTCGAAGCCCTCGCCCCAGGCACCCGCGGCGTGGATACGGTCGATGACATCCTGGGGGAGCGCCTCGCCCGTCCCGTGGTGGCGCGCATAGTTCGCCACGATCTCGGGCCACAGGATCCACATCTCGTTCACCTGCGACGGGTATTCGACGAAGTCGCGCGGCACGGACGTCCCCGCGAAAAGCGGGTAGGTGACGTCGGAGAACAGGCCGTGCAGGGCGTGGCCGAACTCGTGGAACAGGGTGACGACCTCGTCGTAGGAGAGCAGCGTCGGCTCGCCCGTCCCCGGCGTCGAGATGTTCAGGTTGTTGATGACGACCGCCCGCGTGCCCTCGAGCCGGGACTGGTCGACGAAGGAATTCATCCACGCGCCGCCGCTCTTGGTGTCGCGCGTGTAGAAGTCGCCCAGGAACAGGCCGAGCCCGGACCCGTCCTCGTCGAAGACCTCCCAGACGCGCACGTCCGGGTGGTAGCCGGTGAGGTCGGGGCGTTCCGTGAAGCTCAGGCCGTACAGGCGGTTCGCGGCGTAGAAGACGCCGTCGGCCAGGACGCGCTCCAGCTCGAAGTAGGGGCGCAGGGCGTCGAGGTCGACGTCGAACTTCGCCTTGCGGACCTTCGCGGCGTAGTACGCCCAGTCCCAGGGCTCGATGCCGTGGCCCGCCTCCGCCTCGAGTTCGGCGGCCTCGGCCCGGGCGTTGCGCACGGCCGGGGCAGCGAGCTCCCTCATGCGGTCGAGGATCGCCTCGAGCGACGGCGCCGTCTGGTTGTCGGTCGCCGCGGCCGCGTGGGTGTCGAAGCCGAGCAGGGCAGCGCGCTCGGCGCGGAGGGCCGCCATGCGGCCCGCGATGGCGAGGGTGTCGGCATCGTTGCCGCGGGCTCCGCGCGTCACGGACGCCTCGTGCAGGCGACGGCGGACATCCCGGTCCGTGAGCGATTCGAGCGCGGGCTGGGCGGTGGGCAGGATGAGGGTCAGGAGGTACTTGCCCTCGTGGCCGGCGTCCGACGCCGCGGTCGCCGCGGCGGAGATCGCTTCGGCGGAGAGCCCGTCGAGGTCCTCGGCGGTGTCGAGCAGGAGCGCGGAATCGTTCGTGTCCTTGAGGAGCTTCTGCGAGAACTCGGTGCTCAGCGCCGACAGCTCCGCGTTCAGCCGGCGCAGCGTGGCCTGCGCGTCGTCGTCGAGCTCCGCTCCTGCCCGCACGAACCCGCGCAGGTACTCCTCCACCAGGCGCGCCGACTCGTCGTCGAGCCCCTCCAGGGGGACCTGCCGGACGCGCTCGACCAGCGCGCGGTCGAGCTTGATGGTGTCCTCGTGCTCGGCGAGGCGGGGGGCGATCTGCTGCTCGAGCTCCTGGACGGCCGGGGTCGCGTGGCTCACCGAGTTGCTGAAGAACACGCGCGAGACGCGGTCCAGGGTGCTGCCCGCCCGCTCGAGGGCGATGACCGTGTTCTCGAAGGTGGCGGGCTCCGGGGAGCCCGTGATGGCGTCGATCTCGGCGAGGTGCTCGGCGAACCCGGCGTCGAACGCCGGCAGGTAGTGCTCGTCCCGGATGGCCGAGAACGGAGGCAGCTGGTAGTCGAGGGTGCTGGGCTCAAGGAAAGGGTTGCTCATGGGAACCAACTTTTGCACGTTGTTGCAGTGACCCGCACCACCCCCGACCCCGGCGACGCGCTCAGCCTTCGGACGGGGGAGAGTAGAGTTGGAGGTCGTTGCCCTCGCTGTCCTTGAACGGCAGGATCCGCCCCCACGGATACTCGCTGATCCCGCCCTCGATGGACGCACCGCCACGGGTCGAGATGCGCTCCAGCTCGTCCTCGATGGAACCCTCGGGCTCGAAGCTGATGACCGCGCCGCCGCCCCGCCCGCCGTGCGTGTTCTCGCGGGCGTTGAGGCCGATGGTCAAACCGCCGGCGTCGAGCGTGGACCAGTCCTCCTGCTCCATGGTCACCTCGAGTCCGAGGGTGTCCCGGTAGAAGGCGAGGGCCCTACCCATGTCCTCGACGGGCACCCAGACTGTTGCTACTGCCTTGGCCATGACGCTCCTTCCGCGGACCCTGAGCGGGCCCGATGGGGTGGCGGGCCCCGACCGGGGTCCGTCCTGTCGAACGCTACCGGCTGCACCCCGCGGTCGCCGGGGTCGTCGTCGCCCCTTGACGCGCCCGGCGGGGTGCTGTCCTACCGGGGGCGGGCTCCGGCGTGCTGCCGGGCGAGCTCGGCGAGGGAGTCGTCGACGCCGGCGTCGTCGAACGCGCCGAACTTCCGCTCCGCCGCGGTGCGCAGGAGGAAATCGGCGATCGCCGGGTTCTTCGGCAGCAGCGATCCGTGCAGGTAGCTCGCCACGATGTTCCGGTAGCGGGCGCCCTCGTGCTTCTCCTCCGCGTTGTTGCCGGCGCCCTTGATCACGGTGGCGAGGGGCTTCAGTCCGCTGCCGAGGAACGTCTGGCCGCTGTGGTTCTCGTAGCCGTGGATCTCGCCGAACTCCTCGCTCGTGGCCACCACGTTCCCGATCAGCCGCTCGGAGCCGCCGCGGGTCTCGAGGTCGAGCACCCCGATGCCCGGGATCACGGTGCCCTCGTACGTCCGGAAGGTGTTGCCGAACAGCTGGTACAGCCCGCAGATGAGGAGCATCGGGGTGCCGTCCTCGGCGAGGTCCCGGAGCCTCGGCGCGATGGCCTGCAGATCCTCCTGGATGACCACCTGCCCGCTGTCCTGGCCGCCGCCGCCGACGATGATGTCGACGTCGTCGGGGAACTCGTCTCCCGCGTTGTGCTCGAGGATCTCGGCCCCGTAGCCACGCCACGCCAGGCGCTGCTTCAGCACGAGGACGTTGCCGTAGTCGCCGTAGATGTTCATCTCGCGCGGGTACAGCTGCAGGATGCGCAGGGAGCCCTTCGACGGGTCGGTGGGCGCCTCGGTGAGGGCACCGGCGGATGGGGCGTCACTCATCAGGAGACCACCTCGACCTTCGTGATCTTGGCCAGTTCGCGGCGGACCGCGAGCATGGCGGTGTACGTGCAGAAGATGCGCTTCGGGTGTCCCGCGGAGCCGCGGATGAACTGCCGGAGCGCGTCGGTGATGTCGGGCTCGACGGCGCCGACGCGGACGTCGTCGTACTTGAGGCGCAGCGCCATGTCGTACGCCCGCACCCCGGTGACGACGTCCACCCCGCCGAGGCCCAGCGAATCGAAGTCGACGTCCCACAGCCAGGACATGTCGCGACCGTCGGCGTAGTTGTCGTTGATGGCGATCATCGTCGCGCAGCCGGCGGGGTCGAAGGACTTCAGGCCGAGCCGGAAGCCGCTCGGATTCTTGACCAGCACCAGTTCCAGGGGCTGCCCGTCGACGACGAGGCTCTCGCCCCGCCCGAAGGCCGGTTCGACGGCGGCGAGGGAGGAGAACAGCTGATCGCCGTCCGCGCTGCCGCCGAGGACGGCGCGGGCCGCCGCGAGAGCCGCCGCGGCGTTGAAGATGTTGTAGACGCCGCGCAGGCGGAGGTCGGTGCGCGTCGTCGTGCCCTCCACCTCGAAGACGGCCGCGTTGCCGTCCACAGAGGCGAGGACGACGTCGGCGGGGAGGGCCGAGGCGGGTGCGGTCCCCGCGGCGCCGCGGAGTTCGTCGTCGTTGGGGAAGGTGCTCCGGAGCGAGGCGTCGAGGCCGAAGTAGACGACGTCGGCCGCCGTGATCGACGCCGCCAGACCTGCGACCCGCGGGTCCTCGCGGTTCAGCACGACCGTGCCCGTGGTGGCGAGCGCGATCCGCTCGAGCAGGCGCGTGGTCGCGTCGATCTCCCCGAAGCGGTCCAGCTGGTCGCGGAGGACGTTGAGCAGCAGGGAGTACCGGGGAGGGACGAGCTTCACGAAGTGCACGGCGTGGGCCTCGTCCAGTTCCAGGACGGCGACGTCCGCCGTGAGGCGCCCGCGCCAGTCCACCTCGCCGAGCAGGGCCGCCGCGACACCGCGCGTGAAGTTGCTGCCCGTGCGGTTGGTGAACACGGTCAGGCCCTGGCCCTCGAGCAGTTCGACCACCATCTTGGTGGTGGTCGTCTTGCCGTTCGTGCCGCTGACGACGACGACGCCCCGGGGGAGGGTGGACAGGGCGCGGCCCATGAAGCCGGGGTCGAGGCGCTCGACCACGAGGCCCGGGAACGCGGAGCCTCCGCCGCGCAGGCGGGAGGCGAAGCGCGCGGCCTTGCCCACGAGGACTGGAAGGGGATTCATGCCTCCAAATTACCGCAGGCCCGCCCGCCTCCCCGGGACGTGGCGGGGAGGCGCTCCTCACGCCCGCCGGAGGCGGGGCCGGGAGAACCTAGAATTGGGGGATGACCTCCCCGTCCTCCCCGGTCCCCTCGCCCGTGTCCGGCGTCGTCGTCGGCGTCCTCGCCGTCCAGGGCGACGTCCGCGAGCACATCGCGACCATCGAGTCCCTGGGCGCGCGGGCCGTGCCCGTGCGGCGGGCCGCCGAGCTGGCCGCGGTCGACGGCCTGATCATCCCCGGCGGGGAGTCCACGACGATGGACAAGCTCACCCGCACCTTCGGGCTGGCCGGACCGCTGCGCGAGCTGATCGCCGGCGGGATGCCCGTCTACGGGTCCTGCGCCGGGATGATCATGCTCTCCGACGTCCTCGCGGACCCGTCCACGGACCGCCTCGGCAATCCCCAGCAGACCCTCGGCGGCCTCGACATGGTGGTGCGGCGCAACGCGTTCGGGCGGCAGCGGGAGTCCTTCGAGACCGATCTCTCCTTCGGCGGGCTCGCCGCGACCGGGAGCGCGGACGGCGGCGATCCGGTGCGTGCCGTGTTCATCCGTGCCCCGTGGGTGGAGAAGGTGGGCGAGGGCGTGCAGGTGCTCGCGCAGGTGCCCGCCTCGGAGACGCCGCAGCCCGGGCCCTCCCCGGACGGGGCCGGCGCCGGTGCGGACCCGGAACCGGTGGCTAGAATTGTCGCAGTGCGTTCAGGGAACCTGCTGGCCACGAGCTTCCACCCGGAGGTCACGGGGGAGCGGCGGGTCCATGAACTGTTTATTCGGATGATCAGAGGAGAAGCGTAGGCATGTCGGGGCACTCCAAGTGGGCAACAACGAAGCACAAGAAGGCCGCGATCGACGCCAAGCGCGCGAAGTCCTTCGCCAAGCTGATCAAGAACATCGAGGTCGCGGCGCGGGCCGGCGGCGCCGACGTCGCGGGTAACCCGGGGCTCGAACTGGCCGTCTCCAAGGCCAAGAAGACCTCGGTCCCCATCGACAACATCAACCGCGCGGTCAAGCGCGGGGCCGGGCTCCTCGGCGAGGCCGTCGACTACCAGACCATCATGTACGAGGCGCGCGGTCCCCAGGGCTCCGCCCTCCTGATCGAGTGCCTCACGGACAACAAGAACCGTGCAGCCTCCGAGGTGCGCCTCGGCATCTCCCGCAACGGCGGCACGATCGCCGACCCGGGCTCCGTGGCCTACCTGTTCGCGCGCAAGGGCGTCGTCACGCTGCCGAAGAAGGACCTCACCGAGGACGAACTGCTCCTGTCCGTCCTCGACGCCGGTGCGGACGAGGTCAAGGAGTCGTCGGAGTCCTTCGAGATCGTCTCCGAGCCGCAGGACCTCCGGGCCGTGGTCGCGGCGCTCGACGAGAGCAGCATCGAGTACGAGACGGACGAGGTCGAGTTCGTGCCCTCCATGCAGGTGGACCTCGACGCCGACGGCGCCCGCAAGTTCCTGAAGCTCGTGGACGCCCTGGAGGAGCTCGACGACGTCCAGAACGTCTACTCGAACGCGCACCTCCCGGACGAGGTCCTGGCCGAACTCGAGAACGAGGACTGACATCGTCCTCCTCGCCCCCGCGCGGCCTGTAGCACCGTGACCTTCCGCGTGATGGGCGTCGATCCCGGGCTGACCCGCTGCGGACTCGCCGTCGTCGACATCGAGCCCAACCGGCGCTCCACCCTCGTGGCCGTCGGCGTGGTCGGCACCGACGCCGGGCAGAGCCTCGACGAACGGCTCCTGGTCATCGCGGAGGCCGTCGACGCCTGGCTGGACCTGCACGAGCCGCAGGCCCTCGCCGTCGAGCGCGTGTTCAGCGGCACCAACATCAGCACCGTCATGGGCACCGCGCAGGCGTCCGGGGTCGTCATCGTGTCCGCGGCGCGCCGGGGTATCCCGGTGGCCCTGCACACTCCCACCGAGGTGAAGGCCGCCGTCACCGGGAACGGGCAGGCGGACAAGGTCGCGGTCACGAAGATGGTGACGAAGATCCTGCGCCTCGATACGCCGCCTCGGCCCGCGGACGCCGCCGACGCCCTCGCCCTGGCCATCACGCACGCGTGGCGTCGGGGAGTGGGGACGCAGGGTGCGGCCGCGGCCGCGGCCGGCGGGCTGGTCACCCCGGCGCAGCGCCTCTGGGCCGAGGCGGAGGCCCGGGCCCGACGCCGCTGACCGGACGGCCGGCGGTGTGGCGACTCGTGCCTGCAGCGGCACACCGGTACCGTAGTGCATTAGAACGTGTGTTCGACGCCGGGTGGACGCCCGGCGACCTCCGCCCGCAAGCGCCCTTGGAGCTCTTCATGATCAGTTCACTGCGCGGAACAGTGACCCACGTGGGCCTGCACTCCGCCGTCCTCGACGTCAACGGCTTCGGCATGCTGGTCCAGGCGACCCCCCAGACCCTCGCCGGTCTCCGGGTGGGGGAGCAGGCCACCGTCGCCACCGCCATGATCGTGCGGGAGGACTCGATGACGCTGTTCGGCTTCGAGGACGCCGACCAGCGGGAGGTCTTCGAGACCCTCCTCGCGGTCAGCGGCGTCGGGCCCCGCCTCGCCCTCGCCGTCCTCGCCGTCCACACGCCCGAGGCCATCCGCATCGCGGCCGCCTCGGGCGACGACAAGGCGTTCAGCAAGGTCTCCGGCATCGGCCCCAAGGGCGCCCGCCGGATCGTCCTCGAACTCGCCGGCAAGCTGGTCCCGCTCGACGCGAAGCCCGGCGTACCCAAGCAGACGTGGCAGGGCCAGGTCCTCACCGCCATGATGGGCCTCGGCTGGTCCGAGAAGGACGCCGGCGCGGCGATCGACGCCGCCGTCGACGAGGCTCCCGAGGTCGCCGCGACCGGTGATGTGGGCCAGATCCTGAAACTCACGCTGCGCAGGCTCGGCCAGGACGGCGCCCGCAGCTCGGCCCGGACGACGGTGGGCGGATGACGGGCGAGCAGCAGGAGGACGCGCCGCTCGTCGCGCCGGCCGCCGACCCGGAGGACCGCGCCGTCGAGGCCGCGCTCCGGCCCAAGAACCTCGACGACTTCGTGGGCCAGAAGCGCGTGCGCCGGCAGCTCTCGCTCGTCCTCGAGGCATCCCGCCTCCGCGGACGCAGCGCCGACCACGTGCTGCTGTCCGGCCCTCCCGGCCTCGGGAAGACGACGCTCGCGATGATCATCGCGGCCGAGATGAACGCGCCCCTGCGCATCACGTCCGGTCCCGCCATCCAGCACGCCGGGGACCTCGCGGCCATCCTGTCCTCCCTCACCGAGGGCGAGGTCCTCTTCCTCGACGAGATCCACCGCATGTCCCGGCCCGCCGAGGAGATGCTGTACATGGCCATGGAGGACTTCCGCGTCGACATCATCGTCGGCAAGGGGCCCGGCGCCACCGCGATTCCGCTGGAGCTGCCGCCGTTCACCCTCGTGGGCGCGACGACCCGCGCGGGGCTCCTTCCCGGCCCACTCCGGGACCGCTTCGGCTTCACGGGGCACCTCGAGTTCTACTCGACGGAGGAGCTGGAGCTCGTGCTCCGCCGCTCCGCGATGCTTATGGACATGAAGGTCAGTTCGGCCGCGTTCGCGGAGATCGCCGGCCGGTCGCGGGGCACCCCGCGTATCTCGAACCGCCTGCTCCGGCGCGTCCGGGACTGGGCGCTCGTGCACGGCGCCGACCTCATCGACGCCCGGTCCGCGGGCGCGGCGCTCGACATGTACGAGGTGGACGCGCGGGGCCTCGACCGGCTGGACCGCTCGGTGCTCACCGCGCTCATCACCAAGTTCAACGGCGGGCCCGTGGGACTGTCGACGCTCGCGATCGCCGTGGGCGAGGAGCCGGAGACGGTCGAGACCGTCGCCGAACCGTACCTGGTCCGCGAGGGCATGCTCGGGCGCACCCCGCGCGGGCGGATCGCGACGGCCGCCGCGTGGCGGCACCTCGGCATCGAGATGCCCCAGAACGTCGCGGCCGCGATGCCCGAGGACCTGTTCTCCGTCGCGCCGGAGGACCTGATGGCCACGGAATCGACGGTTGACAGTTGGGCCCAGCCGGACTCCTGACGCGGGGACGCCCAGGAATCGGCTTTACACTGGTGTCTCACGATGTGTGCCGCGGCACAGTCCTGCCACCCAGACCCCAGTCCCAGGAACGGATCCCCAGTGCTTGCACATGTAGTCGCCCAGCCCACCACCGGACAGACCGGCGGCTTCGACATCTTCAGTCTGCTGCTCCCGCTGGCCCTGGCCTTCCTCCTCTTCACCATGTTCCGCCGGCAACGGAAGGCGCAGCAGCAGGTCAAGGAGATGCGCACCCAGATGGAACCCGGCACCGAGGTCATGACCCAGTTCGGTCTCTTCGGCACCGTCGTCTCGATCGACCAGGAGAACAACAAGGCCGTCCTCGAACTCTCGCCCGGCACCTTCGCGACCGTCCACACGCAGGCGCTCTCGAAGGTGGTCCAGCAGGAACCCGCCGCCGGGGCTGCAGACGCCGCCGTCCCCGACCCGACGGACCGGACCGGTTCCGACGGCGCCTCGGTGCCCGACGACGTGTCCTCGATCGACGGCGTCGACCGCCGCCCGGCCGGCGGGTCCACCGCCGCGGGAACCCCCGGGTCGACGTCGGGCGTGGAGAGCCCCGAGGAGACGCTGGAGCGCCTGAACCGGGAGTCCCAGCGGGAAAACCGCGACGCGCGCGACGCCCGCGACCCCAAAGCGAACCCCGACAACTAGCATTCCGTAGGGCGCCGGTACCCGTACCGGCGCCCCCACGATCAACCGGCGCACCAGACGCGCCACTGCATAAGGACATCCCACCATGCCTCGTACCGGTCCCGGGACGGCAGCCAAGCGGACACTAGTCTGGCTGGGCGTACTGACAGCACTGCTCGCAACCCTGCTGGGAGCAGGCTCCTACTGGAGCACCGCGAGCTGGAGCCCGCGCCTGGCCCTCGACCTCGAGGGCGGGACGCAGATGATCCTCGCCCCCCGGGTCCAGGACGGCAGCGAGATCACGCCCGAACAGCTCGACCAGGCGGTGGAGATCATCCGCCAGCGCGTCGACGGCTCCGGCGTCGCCGAAGCGGAGATCAACACCCAGTCCGGCCAGAACGTCATCGTCTCCCTGCCCGGCACCCCCGACGCGCAGACACGCGATCTCATCCAGGCCTCCGCGCAGATGGAGTTCCGCCCCGTCCTCGCCGGCGGGCCCGGCCAGGCCCCGGCCGCGGAGACGCCGACGCCGGAGGATCAGCTCCCCAAGCCGGCGGCGGAACCGAAGGACGCGAGCGACCCCAACTGGATCACCCCCGAGCTCTACAAGGAGTTCGAGGCCCTCGACTGCCTGGACCCGGCAGCACTGGAACCGGCCGAGGAGCCCGCGCCCGCCGACAAGCCGATGGTCGCGTGCGAGCCGGACACCCAGGGCAAGTACATCCTCGGCCCCGTCGAGGTGCCGGGAACGGACATCTCCACGGCGAGCTACGGGCTGCAGCGCAGCCAGGGCGGCCAGACGCTCAACACCTGGGCCGTGAACATCGACTTCAACGACGAGGGCACGAAGACCTTCCGCGAGGTCACCGAGCGCCTGTACGCGATCGGTGACGGCGACCCGCGGAACCAGTTCGCGATCGTCCTCGACGGGCGCATCGTGTCCGCGCCGACCACCAACGCCGTCATCCCCGACGGCAACCCCCAGATCAGCGGCAACTTCACCGAGGAATCAGCGGCCGCCCTCGCGGAGCAGCTCAAGTACGGTGCACTGCCGATCAGCTTCGAGATCCAGAGCGAACAGCAGATCTCGGCCACGCTGGGTGCCGACCAGCTGCGCCTCGGGCTCATCGCCGGCCTGATCGGGCTCCTCCTCGTCGCCGCGTACTCGATGTTCCAGTACCGTCTCCTCGGCCTGGTCACCATCGCATCGCTCGTCGTCGCCGGTGTCCTGACCTACCTGGCCATCTGCATCCTCGGCTGGACGGAGAACTACCGCCTCTCGCTCGCCGGGGTCGCCGGGCTCATCGTGGCCATCGGCCAGACGGCCGACTCGTTCATCGTCTACTTCGAGCGCATCCGTGACGAGCTCCGCGACGGACGCGGCCTCGTCTCCGCCGTCGAGAACGGCTGGCGGCGTGCCAAGCGCACGGTGCTCGCGTCGAAGGCCGTGAACCTGCTGGCCGCCCTCGTGCTGTTCTTCGTCGCCGTCGGCAACGTGCGCGGGTTCGCGTTCACGCTCGGCCTCACCGCCATCGCCGACCTCATCGTCGTCTTCCTCTTCACCCACCCGGTCCTCCGGCTCCTGGCCCGGACCAAGTTCTTCGGCGAGGGACACCCCTGGTCCGGCCTGGATCCGAGGCGCCTCGGCGGCATCCCGCTGTACCGCGGCGCCGGCCGCCTCCGCCAGCCGGGCGAGGGCACCGCGAAGCCGGTCGCCGTCGCACGGACCAAGAACAAGGGCGCGTCGGCCGAGGCCGAGCGGCGCCTCACCATCGCCGAGCGTCGTCGCGCGGAACAGCAGAAGGCCCTCGCGGGCCGCACCGGTTCGTCCAGGAAAGAGACCACCGAATGAGCCGCACCAACTTCGCCACCTTCGGTAACGAGCTGTACTCGGGGAAACGCTCCTACCCCTTCGTCGCCAAAAGGAACCTCTGGTTCCTGATCGCCGGGGTCGCCCTGCTGATCTCGATCATCATCCCGGTGGTCAAGGGCGGCTTCAACCTCGGCATCGACTTCCGGGGCGGCTCCGAGTTCACCGTGTCCGCCACGCAGAACACCGATGTCGCGGTCGGCGAACAGGCCGTGACCGACGTCGTCCCCGAGGCCGTCCCGCGCGTCACCAACATCGCGGGGGACACGATGCGCATCCAGACGGAGCGTCTCTCCGACGACCAGACACTGAGCGTCCGCGACAACCTCGCTGCCGGGTACGGCGTCGACGAGGACCAGGTCACCTCGAGCTTCGTGGGCCCCACCTGGGGTGAGGACGTCAGCCGGCAGGCCCTGATCGGGTTCGGTGTGTTCGTCCTGCTGGCCGCGATCCTCATGGCCGTCTACTTCCGCACCTGGAAGATGGCCCTCGCCGCGATGGCCGCCCTCGTGGTCGTCATGGTCGTCACGGCCGGGCTCTACTCGCTGAGCGACTTCGAGGTCACGCCCTCGGCGATCATCGGCTTCCTCACGATCCTGAGCTACGCCCTGTACGACACGGTGGTGGTGTTCGACAAGATCCGCGAGAACACCGCGGAGGTGAGGACCTCGACCGACCGCACGTTCGCCGAGCAGGTCAACCTGGCCGTGAACCAGACGCTGGTCCGGTCGATCAACACCTCGGTCGTCGCGATCCTCCCGGTCGCCTCGATCCTCTTCATCGGGTCCTTCCTGCTCGGCGCCGGAACCCTGCAGGACCTGTCGCTGGCCCTGTTCATCGGCATCATCCTCGGCACCCTCGGCACCATCTTCATCGCCGCGCCGCTCTACGCGGCGCTCCGGATCAACGAGCCGGAGCTGAGGGAGCAGGAGCAGAAGGTCCTCGGCAGGCGGTCGCTGGAAGCCGCCCACGCCTGAGCCCCGTCCCGCCGCAGCGCCGCGATCGGCCGCAGGAGACCCGTACGGGTCTCCTGCGGCCGATGCCGTTCAGCGCGCGGCTAGAATTGAACCGTCGCATGACCGCTGTTATCGCGGGTGCTCCAGGGCTCCGGGATCGAGATCGAGGGATGGCACATGGCTGAAGCGGTGAACCCCGCTGTAGGGTCCGACGGCGGCCCGGGCCCGTCCACGACGGGCCCGACCGGTCCGATCGCCACGGATGCCCCGCGCCCCGGTCCGTCCCACGCGCTCGTGCAGCCGGAGACGCCGTCCTCCGCGCCGTCCGCGACGAGCGCCGACCAGGTGGCTCCCGGCAGGCGCGGCCGGACCCGCGCGCGCATCGCCCGGCTCACCGGCCGCGGCTCCTCCGGCTACTCGCCCGTCCTCGAGCCGCTCCTGCGCACCGTCCGGGCGAACAACCCGAAGGAGGACCTGGACCTCATCCAGCGTGCCTACCTCGTCGCCGAACGCAGCCACGAGGGGCAGATGCGCAAGAGCGGCGACCCGTACATCACGCACCCGGTCGCCGTCGCCACCATCCTGGCCGAGCTCGGCATGACCGGCACCACGCTCGCGGCGGCCCTCCTCCACGACACCGTGGAGGACACCTCGTACACCCTCGCCGAGCTCAAGCGCGACTTCGGGCCCGAAGTGGCCATGCTCGTCGACGGCGTGACGAAGCTCGACAAGGTGTCCTTCGGGGACGCCGCCCAGGCCGAGACGGTGCGCAAGATGGTCGTCGCCATGGCGAAGGACATCCGGGTCCTCGTGATCAAGCTGGCCGACCGGCTGCACAACGCCCGCACGTGGCGTTTCGTCTCGGCCGCCTCGTCGGCCAAGAAGGCCCGGGAGACCCTCGAGATCTTCGCTCCGCTGGCGCACCGCCTGGGCATGAACACCATCAAGTGGGAGCTGGAGGACCTGTCCTTCGCGGCGCTGCACCCCAAGGTGTACGAGGAGATCGTCCGCATGGTGGGGGACAGGACCCCGGAGCGGGAGAAGCACCTCAGCCTCGTGCGGAACCAGATCGAGGAAGACCTCCGGGCCGTGAAGATCAAGGCGACGATCACGGGACGGCCCAAGCACTACTACTCCATCTACCAGAAGATGATCGTCCGCGGTAAGGACTTCGACGACATCCACGACCTGATGGGCGTGCGCGTCCTAGTGGACAGCGTGCGCGACTGCTACGCGACCCTCGGCTCCCTGCATTCGCGCTGGAACCCCCTGCCCGGGCGGTTCAAGGACTACATCGCGATGCCGAAGTTCAACATGTACCAGTCACTCCACACCACGGTGATCGGTCCGGGCGGCAAACCCGTCGAGATCCAGATCCGTACCCACGACATGCACCGCCGCGCCGAGTACGGCGTCGCCGCGCACTGGAAGTACAAGAGCGGCGGCCGGCAGCTCGAGGCGCAGGACGGCGGCGACATGGGGTGGCTGCGCAGCCTGGTGGACTGGCAGCAGGAGACCTCGGACCCCAACGAGTTCCTGGATTCCCTGCGGTTCGAGATCAACGCCCGGGAGGTGTTCGTCTTCACGCCCAAGGGGGAGGTGATGGCGCTGCCGGCCGGGTCCACGCCGGTGGACTTCGCGTACGCGGTGCATACCGAGGTGGGCCACCGGACCATCGGGGCGAGGGTGAACGGGAAGCTCGTCCCCCTGAACAGCGAGCTCAACCACGGCGACTCCGTGGAGATCTTCACCTCGAAGGCCGAGGGTGCCGGGCCCAGCCAGGACTGGCAGGGCTTCGTCAAGAGCCCGCGCGCCCGCAACAAGATCCGGCAGTGGTTCACCAAGGAACGGCGCGAGGAGGCCGTGGACAAGGGCAAGGACCTGCTGACGCGCGCCATGCGCAAGCAGAACCTCCCGCTGCAGCGCATGATGACGCACACCGCCCTGATGACGGTGGCGGAGGAACTCCACCACCAGGACATCTCGGCGCTGTACGCCGCCGTCGGCGACGGCCACACCTCCGCCCAGAACGTCATCGAACACCTCGTGGCCCTCATGGGCGGCCACGAGGGTGCCGAGGAGAGCATCGCGGAGACCGTGGTGGCCACCCAGCCCCGGCGGCCCAAGTTCTCCGACTCCGGGGTGACCGTCCGCGGGGTGGGCGACGTCTGGGTGAAGCTCGCCCGCTGCTGCACGCCCGTGCCCCCGGATCCCATCATCGGGTTCGTCACCCGCGGTTCGGGCGTGTCGGTGCATCGGACCGACTGCCGCAACGTGCAGGAGCTGCGTGACCAGCCGGACCGGATCGTGCCCGTGGACTGGGCTCCCACCCAGTCGAGCGTGTTCCTGGTCGAGATCCAGGTCGAGGCGCTCGACCGCAAGAGCCTGCTCTCCGACGTCACGAGCGTCCTCGCGGAGAACCACGTGAACATCCTGGCGGCCAACGTGAACACGTCCTCGGACCGCGTGGCGATGTCCCGCTTCGCGTTCGAGATGGGCGACCCCAAGTACCTCAGCCACATCCTCAGCGCCGTCCGCCGCATCGACGGCGTGTTCGACGTGTACCGCACCACCGGGTCGCAGCGCCGGTCCTGACGGCGCGTGCCGGGGGAGCACGCCGCCCGTGCCCGCTCACCCCGTGCCCGCCGCTCATCCCGGGCCGGCTCACATTGTGCCCGCTCACACCGTGCCTGCTCACACCGTGCCTGCCGCTCATCCCGGGCCGGCTCACATTGTGCCCGCTCACACCGTGCCTGCTCACACCGTGCCCGCCGCTCATCCCGTGGCCGCCGCCCCGTCGGCGGGCCGGCGGGCCGCACGGACCCTCGACAGCGCGCGGGTCTTCCCGGGCACCCGGGAGGCGTTGACCAGTGCGGCCTCCACGAGGCGGAGCGGGCAGTCCAGCTCCCGGTCCCTGCCGATCGCCCGCAGGATGGCCACGGCCTCGCGGTCCTCGCCGTGCACAGCGATGTCCAGGGCCGTCCGCAGCGGCGTGGTGACCGGCACACCGCCCACGAGGTTCACGTCGAACGGCCCGAGGGCCACCTGATGCATCACGGCCATACTGAAGGGCGGTAGCGCCGTCGTGCGGCGCCGGTGGTCCGTCACGAGGCTGATCACGGCCGGCGGGGGCGCGCACCCGTAGATCCACGCCGCGCAGGTACGCCCCAGGGCGACCCGGGGGCGCACCGACCGCGGGACACACCGTGCGGCGGCCCGTGACCTGATGGGCGGATCCTCCCGGAAGTCGCTCCGTAGATAGGATTCTCCGATCACGAGGCGCACCAGGCCCTCGAGGCGCATGGCCTGCAGTTCCGCCGACGTGAAGATGTCCCCCGCGTGGAAGAGGGCGCCGCCCGTCGACGTGACCGGACGCCGCGCCGCGCCCGGGTAGCGTTCGGGAGGTACTGCGGCGGTGGCGCTGTCCAGGGGGGCCATCACCCCAGCATGGGGACTGCGCCGCCCACGCAGAAGCCCTCCGGCACCCATGTGGACAAGGGGACCGGAGGGCCGTCGATGCTGTCGGCGGGCGCCTGCGCTAGGAGAAGTCCTGGGCCGATCGCTGCAGCATGTCGAGCCACTGCTCCCGTGCTGCCAGCGCTTCCCGGGCGGAGGCGATCTTCTTGGCGTCACCGGCGCGTTCGGCGTCCGCGAGGTCGTCCTTCAGCTGCGCGATGGTGGCCTCGAGCTGGCTGAGCGCGCTGTTGGTGCGCGCCTTCGTCTCGGGGTTCGTCTTCGTCCAGTGCTCGTCGTCGGCGGCCCTGACGGCGTCCTCCACCTTGCGGAGGCCGGCGTCGATGCGGCCCATGTCGGCGCGGGGGACCTTGCCGGCCTCGTCCCACCGGTCGCGGACGGACTGCAGGGCCTTCTTCGCGGCGGCGAGATCCCTGATCGGCAGGATCTGCTGGGCTTCCCGCAGCAGGGCCTCCTTGGCCTCGAGATTGCCCGCGTACTCCTCGTCGACGGCTTCGTTCGCGGACTTGCGCGCCTCGAAGAAACGGTCCTGCGCGGCGCGGAAACGGGCCCACAGCGCGTCGTCGTCCTTGCGGCTGGCGCGCTTGGACGCCTTCCACTCGTCCATCAGGCGCCGGTACTCGGCCGCCGTCTGGCCCCAGTCCGTGGAGCCGGACAGCTGCTCGGCGCGCTTGATGAGCGACTCCTTGGCCTGCTTCGCCTCGGCATTGTCGCTGTCCAGCTGGGAGAAGTAGGCGCGACGGTGGCGGTCGAAGACGGTCCGGGCGGACCGGAAGCGCTTCCAGAGCGAGTCCTCCGTGCCTCGGCCGAGCCTCGGCCCGTTCTTCTGGGCGGCCTTCCAGAGCTCGAACAGTTCGTTCATCCGGGTGCTGCTGGCTTTCCACTGCACGGTGGAGGGATCACGGTCGGCGAGTTCCTCCGCTTCCGCCACGATCGCCTCGCGGGCCGCGAGCTCCCGGGCCTTCAGCTCGTCCTGCACGGCCCGCTCGGCCTTCTCCAGGCCGCCGATGGCCTGGAGCAGGGCGTCGATGCGTGCCTCGAGCGCGAGGACGTCGCCGACCACCTTGCGTTCGCCGACCTGCGCGCGCAGGTGCTTGGCCGTCTTGGCCATGTCCGATGCCGGCGCCTTGGCCTGCACGCGCTGCTCGAGGAGCGCCACCTGGCTCACGACGTCGTCGTACTTGCGGACGAAGTAGGCGAGGGCCTCCTCGCGCGTCGCATCCGGGTACTGGCCGACCGCGTGCTCCTCACCGCCGACGAGCAGGAAGACGTGGCCGTCCTCCTCGACCCGCGCGAACCGGGCGGCCTCGGCGAGGGGCGTGCTGTGGGCGAGGGGTGCGGCGACCGGGGTGGCGGCCTTCTTCAGGGCGCGCGGTGCCATCGTCGTGGGCAGCGGCGGGCGGGGAGCGGCCGTCTGCGGTGACGGGGTGGTGGGCGTGGCGGCCTCGGCGGCGAGGGACGGAGCCTCCACCGCGGCGTCGACCGCGGCTGGTGCGTCGACCGGCGCCTCGGCCGGTGCCTCATCGGCCGGGACATCCGACGGCGCGGCACTCCCGGCCTGCGGCTCGGGGGTCTGGATCCCGGCAGGGGTGGCTGCCGGCTCTTCCGGAGCGGGGGACTCCGCGGCCTCGGCCGTTGCGTACCGGGGCGCCGCCGCTTCCTCGACCGTCGCCTCGGGTGCTACGGCGGCGGGCCGCGTCGCGGCGGGCTCGACGGCTGCCGGGGGTTCCACCGCCGCAGCTTCCTCGACCGTCGCGTCGGGCTCCCCGGCCGCGCCGGGTTCCGCCGCGGAGGATGTGCTGATGCCGTCGCCTGCCGCAGCGTCCTGCTGCGGGTCCTGGCCGATGGTCGTTTCGTCGGATTGCTGACTGTCTGTCACCGCTAGAAGTCTTTCACTCGTCGGATGGCCGTGAGCAACGCCGGGGCCATGTCATGCAGGGTCTAGCATTCCATCGGTCACGCCGGTCGGGGCACGGCGGCCTTCCGGCCATTCTCGCCGAGCACCCCGCCCCTGGCCTGAACACCCGGAACCTGCCCTGAGGCTACTTTACCCACTGGCCACCGTTCCGCGGCATGGCCGGAGGACCACGCACCGGGCTGGACGGCCCGCCCCGATCCGCCCCGCGCTTTTCCTGCGGAGGGTGCCCGCCGCCTAGGATTGAGGCCGCAGAACCGGATCGTCCCGCCGTCGGGCCGAGGACCGGAAACCCCGTGCAGGAGGAGATCCCCCGAATGGCCCGCAAGGCATCACTGTCCGGCTTTCCCGAGTGGCTCCCCGAGGAGCGCCTGATCGAGCTCCACGTGCTCGAGGTACTGCAGCGAACGTTCGAGCTGCACGGGTTCTCCAGCATCGAGACCCGCGCCGTCGAGACCGTGGACCACCTCCTCCGCAAGGGTGAGATCGACAAGGAGGTCTACGCGGTCTCCCGACTGCAGGCCGACGAGGCGTCCGCGTCGGAGAGCGGGCTGGCCCTGCACTACGACCTCACCGTGCCGTTCGCACGCTACGTCGTCGAGAACGCCGGCCACCTCGCGTTCCCCTTCCGCAGGTTCCAGATCCAGAAGTGCTGGCGCGGCGAGCGGCCCCAGGAGGGCCGTGCCCGCGAGTTCACGCAGGCCGACATCGACGTCGTCGGCGACGGCGTGCTGCCGTTCCGGTACGACGTCGAACTCGCCCTCGCCGTCGTCGAGGCACTCGGAGCCCTGCCGATCCCCGCCTTCACCCTGCGGGTCAACAACCGGAAGCTCGCCGAGGGTTTCTACCGTGCGATCGGGCTCGAGGACACGGCGGCGGTCCTGCGCAGCATCGACAAGCTCGAGAAGATCGGCCCCGAGAAGGTCGGCGCGCTGCTGCGCGACGAGGTCGGCGCGGACGAGGAGCAGGTGCGTCTCGCCCTCGAACTCGCGGGGATCCGCACCCCGGACACGTCCTTCGTGGACAGGGTCCGGGCCCTCGGCGTCACGAACGAGCTGCTGGAGGAAGGCCTCGAGGAGCTCCGGCAGGTCGTCGGCGAGGCGTCGCGGCGCGCGCCGGGGCGGGTGGTCGCCGACCTCAGCATCGCCCGCGGGCTCGACTACTACACGGGCACCGTCTACGAGACGGTGCTCGACGGCCACGAGGGTCTCGGCTCCATCTGCTCCGGTGGCCGCTACGACGCCCTCGCGCGCAAGGGCAGCCGCACCTTCCCCGGCGTCGGGCTCTCCATCGGCGTCACCCGGATCGTCTCGCGGATCCTCAGCCAGGGCTTCGCCACGGTCTCCCGCCCGGTCCCGACGGTGGTCCTGGTGACCCTCGCCGACGACGACGCCTGGTCGCAGGCGCAGGACGTCGCGACGGCGCTCCGGAGCCGCGGCATCTCGGCGGAGGTGGCCGCGACCGCCGAGAGGTTCGGGAAGCAGATCAAGTTCGCCGACCGCCGCGGCATCCCGTTCGTCTGGTTCACCGCCGCGGACGGCTCGCACGAGGTGAAGGACATCCGCTCGGGCGATCAGATGGCGGCGGACCCGGCCTCGTGGGCTCCGCCCGCGGACGACCTCCGGCCCGTCGTCGCCCGCGCCTGACCCACCCGCCCGAGCCTGGACCGGCGCGACGGGTGCAGACCCGGCCTCCACGAACACCTGCGCGTCGCGGGGACACGCAGCGCAGCGGCGGAACGCGTGCACGAAGCCCACGACGCAGGGTCGGGGTCATGCTCCTGCGGCCCGGCGCCGGGCCAGGACCGCGGCGCGGGCGGCGACGCCCACGGAGAGCACCGTGAGCATCGTCAGGACCGACGTCGCCGGCAGCGTGAAGGCGAGCACGAGGCACGCCGCCGCCCCCAGGGCGTTGAGCCAGCGCGGCGCGTACCACTGCCGCTCGGGAAGGGTGAAGGCGGCGATGTTCGCGACCGCGTAGTACACGAGCACCCCGAAGCTGGAGAACCCGACGACGGTCAGCACGTCCGTGGCGAGCAGCAGGACCACGACGACGGCGGCGGTCGCGACGTCGGCCGCCCAGGGCACCGCGAAGCGCGTCGAGACGCGGGAGAGCACCGACGGCAGGTCCCTGTTCCGGGCCATCGCGAGGCTCGTGCGGCCCACGCCCGCGATCAGGGCGAGCAGCGCGCCGAGGCTCGCGAGCGCCGCCGCCACGATGAGCACCGTGTCGAGCACCCCGGAAGCGCCCCCGGGCGGTGAGCCGGCGTCGACGACGTCGCGCAGCGGCGCCGTCGCCCCGGCGAGGCCGTCCGGCCCGAGGGCGTGGAGCAGCGAGAGTGCGAGGAGCAGATAGAGCCCGAGGGTGAAGCCGAGGGCACCGAAGATCGCCGCCGGGATGTTCCGCCGGGGTTCGCGGACCTCCTCGCCCATGGTCGCGATGCGCGCATAGCCCGCGAAGGCGAAGAACAGCAGGGCCGCGCCCTGCAGGACGCCGCCCGCGCCCACCCCGCCGGGACCGCCGGCGGCGGGAGGGGCCGCGGGGGAGCTGAGTGCGACGACGACCACGAAGGCCAGCACGGGCACCACGAGCGAGACGATCACGCGCGTGGCCAGTGCCGTCCGCGTCACCCCGAGGAGGTTCACCACCGTCAGTGCGAGGACGGCGGCCACCCCCGCAGCCTTCTCCGCACCCGGTGCCGCGTAGAGGCCGAACGTGAGGGCCATCGCCGCGCAGGAGGCCAGCTTGCCGGTCACGAAGCCCCACCCGGCGAGGAACCCGGGCCACGGCCCCAGCCGCTCCCGGCCGTACACGTACGTCCCGCCGCTGGAGGGATAGCGGACGGCCAGCGACGCCGTCGCGGCAGCGTTGCAGTAGGCGACGAAGCCCGCGATGACGACGGCGAGGGGCAGCAGCGCCCCCGCCGCCGCGGCGGCGGGGGAGAAGACGACGAACACACCGGCGCCGATCATCGCACCGACGCCGACCGTCGTCGCGTCGAAGCCGCCCATCGCACGGCGGAGTCCGGGCTGCTCGGTCATGATCCTCCTCTGCGACGCCGTGACGCCGTGACGCCGTGACGCCGTGCCCCGGCCGTCCCGGCGGGCTGTCCGGGCTGCGGGGACCGGACCGGTAAAGTTGAACGGGTTTGCACCAACTCTAGGCAGGCGACGCTCGCCTGCGACTCATCGAACGTATCTGTGGGAAGGAATGCTGTGCTCCGCACGCATGAACTCGGCTCGCTTCGGCCCGAGCACGTAGGACAAACGGTCACCCTGGCGGGATGGGTCGCCCGTCGCCGGGACCACGGCGGCGTCGCGTTCCTCGATCTCCGGGATGCCTCCGGCGTCGCGCAGGTCGTCGTCCGCGAGGAGGACGTGTTCTCGACCCTGCGCAACGAGTACGTCCTGCAGATCACCGGCGAGGTCCAGCAGCGCCCCGAGGGCAACGAGAACCCCGCCCTGCCCACGGGCGCGATCGAGGTCATCGCGGACGCCGTGACGATCCTCAACACCTCCGACCCCCTGCCGTTCCAGATCGACGAGCACGTCGAGGTCGGCGAGGAGGCGCGCCTGCGCCACCGCTACCTCGACCTGCGGCGACCCGGCCCGCAGGCCAACCTGCGCCTCCGGTCCGAGGCCAGCCGGATCGCCCGGGAGCTCCTGCACGCCGACGGGTTCGTCGAGATCGAGACCCCCACGCTGACGCGCTCCACCCCCGAGGGCGCCCGCGACTTCCTGGTGCCCGCGCGCCTCGCGCCCGGCTCCTGGTACGCCCTCCCGCAGTCCCCGCAGCTGTTCAAGCAGCTCCTGCAGGTCGGCGGCTTCGAGAAGTACTACCAGCTGGCCCGCTGCTACCGCGACGAGGACTTCCGCGCGGACCGCCAGCCAGAGTTCACCCAGCTCGACATCGAGGCGAGCTTCGTGGAGGAGGACGACATCATCGCCCTCGGCGAGCAGCTCGTCGCCGCGCTCTGGAAGCTCATCGACGTCGAGATCCCCCTGCCGATCCGCCGCATGACGTACGCCGAGGCCATGGCGAAGTACGGATCGGACAAGCCCGACCTCCGCTTCGGCCTCGAGCTGACCGAGCTGACCGACTTCTTCAAGGACACCGGCTTCGGCGTCTTCAAGGCCCCCTACGTCGGAGCCGTCGTCATGCCCGGCGGCGCGTCGCAACCGCGCCGGCAGCTCGACGCCTGGCAGGAGTGGGCCAAGCAGCGCGGCGCCAAGGGCCTCGCCTACGTCCTCATCGACGACGACGGCAGCCTCCGCGGCCCCGTCGCGAAGAACCTCACCGACGCCGAGCGCGAGGGCCTCGCCGGTGCGACCGGCGCAGACCCCGGCGACTGCATCTTCTTCGCGGCCGGCGACAAGGCGTCGTCGCGCGCCATCCTCGGCGCCGCCCGCGTCGAGATCGGCCGCCGCACCGGGCTCATCAGGGAGGGCGACTGGGCCTTCGTGTGGGTGGTCGACGCGCCCATGTTCGAGCCGGCGTCCGCCGCCGTCGCCGCCGGTGACGTCGCCGTCGGAGGCGGTGCGTGGACCGCCGTCCACCACGCCTTCACCTCCCCGAAGCCCGAGTTCCTCGACACCTTCGACACCGACCCCGAGAACGCGATCGCCTACGCGTACGACATCGTCTGCAACGGCAACGAACTCGGCGGCGGGTCCATCCGTATCCACCGGCGCGACGTGCAGGAGCGTGTGTTCGCGGTCATGGGCCTCGGCGCGGAGGAAGCGCAGGAGAAGTTCGGCTTCCTGCTCGAGGGCTTCAAGTACGGCGCGCCTCCCCACGGCGGCATCGCCCTGGGCTGGGACCGCGTCGTCTCGCTCCTCGCGGGCACCGACTCCATCCGCGACGTCATCGCCTTCCCGAAGTCGGGCGGTGGGTTCGACCCGCTGACGGCGGCGCCCGCTCCGATCACGGCGCAGCAGCGCAAGGAGGCCGGCGTCGACGCCAGGCCGAAGGCGGCCGCCGAGGGCTGACCGGCCACTTCCCTCGGGAGGGGTGCCGTCACGGCGGGTGGGTGTCCGGTACACCCGCCGTGACGGCACGGTCACGGGCCCGTCGGAGGCGGACGGCGTCCCTTCCGATTCGCTGTCGGACGAATTATGACCGGCAGGCCTGCAGCGCCCACCGGCTGTGAAATAATCGGGGCAGTACGTGCTCCGGGGTCGGTGTAATTCCGAACCGGCGGTGATAGTCCGCGACCCGTTCAACGTCCCGCACCCGCGGGACGGCGGCGGTTGAGCCGGTGGAATTCCGGGACCGACAGTCAGAGTCTGGATGGGAGAAGCACGAACAGCAGGGACTGACCGCTGCCCGTCGTCGGGCCGCGGCACCTGTCGTGGCAGCAGCCAGGGCGGGGCGTCCCTTCTGCTGCCGTTGCCCGGAGCCGTGGACCCGGTGAAGGATCGGCATGGATTTTCTGCAGTGGCTCTTCGAAGCCCGCATCCCCGTAGGCGGCGGTTCCCTCCTGCTGCGCGAAGTGGCGGGCAACATCTTCGGTCTCCTCAGCGCCCTCGGGGGCATGCGGCGGCGTGTCTGGGCCTGGCCCGTCGGGATCGTCGGCAACCTGCTGCTCCTCACCGTCTTCCTCGGATCCGTCTTCGGCGCCGCCAGTGCAGCCAACCTGCTGGGCCAGGCCGGCCGGCAGGTCATGTTCATCGCCGTCTCGATCTACGGGTGGCGCCGGTGGCGGGCCAGCCGGGACGACGGCGGTGAGGCCGTCACGCCGCGCTGGGCCGGGACGAAGGCGCGCTTCGGCATGGTCGCCTTCATGATCGTCGGCACCTTCGCCCTCACGCCCCTGTTCCGCATGCTCGGGTCCTACGAGCCCGTCTGGGCCGACGCCTGGACGTTCGTCGGGTCCCTCCTCGCCACCTACGGCATGGCGAAGGGCTGGGTGGAGTTCTGGCTCGTGTGGGTCGCCGTCGACCTCGTCGGGGTCCCCCTGCTGTTCAGCGCCGGCTACTACGCCAGCGCCGTCATGTACCTCTTCTACGGGGCGTTCACCCTCGTCGGCTTCGTCGTGTGGGCGCGCGCCCGAAGCACCGAGAAGCCGAGCGTCGAGGTCCTCATGCCGGATCCGACCCTGCGATGAGTACCGCACAGGGCACCCCGACGACGGCGGCAGAGGCGGCCGCGATGCCACGTGCCCTGGACCTCGCGGCCGGCGGCGTGCGTGGCGCCAATCCCCTGGTCGGCGCCGTCCTCCTCTCCGCCGACGGCGCCGTCCTGGGGGAGGGCCACCACCGCGGGGCAGGCACGCCGCACGCCGAGCCCGCCGCCCTCGCCGACGCCCGCCGACGCGGCAACGATCCGCGCGGCGGGACCATGGTCGTGACCCTCGAACCCTGCAACCACACGGGCCGGACCGGTCCGTGCAGCGAGGCGCTCATCGACGCCGGCGTGGCCCGCGTGGTGTACGCGGCCGACGACGTCAACGGTGCCGCCGCCGGCGGCGCCCGGCGGCTGCGGGACGCCGGGGTCGACTGCGTCGGCGGTCTCGAGGCTGCCCGCTCCGAGCACCTCAACCAGCGCTGGACGGCGTCGGTCCGCGAGCGGCGTCCCTTCGTGACCCTCAAGTCCGCGCAGTCCCTCGACGGGAGGGTCGCGGCCCGGGACGGCTCCAGCCAGTGGATCACGGGATCCGCCGCCCGCGCCGACGGCCACCGCATCCGCGCCCTCGCCGACGCCGTCCTCGTCGGCACCGGGACCGTTCTCGCGGACGACCCGCGCCTCACGGCCCGCCCCGACCCGGGCCCCCACCGGCAGGACGACGCCGGGGCCCCGGCCACACCCGCCCGGAACGGCGGCCTCCGGGTCGTCCTGGGACGCACGCCCGTGCCGGCCCACGCCGCCGTGCGCGGGGACGGGTTCCTCCACCTGCCCACCCGGGACGTGGACGAGGCCCTCACCGAACTCCACGCCAGGGGGGTCCGGCACGTCCTCGTCGAGGGCGGCCCGCGCATCGCCTCCGCATTCCTCCGGGCAGGGGTAGTGGACGAGGTGTTCAGCTACATCGCGCCGCTGATGCTCGGCGATGGGGCGCCCGCCTTCCCTGACCTCGGCGTGGGCACCCTTGCCGACGCCGTCCGGTGGGCGCCCGACGATGCCGGCGGCCCCGCCGTCCGGCAGTTCGGCCCCGACGTGCGGCTGCACCTCGGGCCACCGACGCCCGCGATCATCGCCTGACCCGGCCACCCCACCACCCGCGAAGGAAGTACCAGTGTTCACAGGAATCGTGTCCGAGCAGGGCAGCGTCGTCTCCCTCGAGCTCACCCCCGACGGCGAGAGCGCCCTCCTCGTCTTCGAGGCGCCCGCCACCGGGCAGGACCTCGCCCCCGGCGCCTCGATCGCGGTCAACGGCGTCTGCCTCACGGCCGTGACGCTCGACGGCGGCCGCGTGGGCGTCGACGTCATGGGGGAGACCCTGCGCCGCACCACCACCGGCGGGCTGCAGCCCGGCGCGCCCGTCAACCTCGAGCGGTGCGTCCCGGCGGGCGGACGCCTCGACGGCCACGTGGTCCAGGGCCACGTGGACGGCATCGGCGTCCTGCTGGAGCGCGAGGACCTCGGCGCCTGGCACCGGCTGCGCTTCGGGCTGCCCGCGACCCTCGGACGCTACGCCGCGGAGAAGGGGTCGATCGCGATCGACGGCGTCTCCCTGACCGTCACCGCCGTGAGCCCTCCCGAGGCGGCCGAGCAGTGGTTCGAGGTCGGGCTCATCCCGACCACCCTCCGCGAGACAGGGCTCGGCGCGAAGTCCCTCGGCGACCCCGTGAACCTCGAGATGGACGTGCTCGCGAAGTACGCCGAACGCCTCCTCGGCTTCGCCTCCGCGGACGCCCGCCGGGACGGCGCCACCGGGGCCGCGCAGTGACCGGGAGCGCACCGGTCCGCCTCGATCCGATCGGGGACGCGATCGCCGCCATCGCCGCCGGCCGCGCCGTCGTCGTCGTCGACGACGAGGACCGCGAGAACGAGGGCGACATCGTCTTCGCCGCCGAGGACGCGACACCCGCCCTCGTGGGCTGGACGGTCCGCTGGACGTCCGGCGTGCTCTGCGTGCCGCTGCGCTCCGACGACGCCGACCGACTGCTCCTGCCGCCCATGACGGCGGTCAACGAGGACTCCAAGGGCACGGCCTACACGGTCTCGTGCGATGCCGCGGCAGGCGTGAGCACGGGCATCAGCGCCGCCGACCGCGCCCGCACCGCGAGGGTGCTCGCCGATCCGGCCAGCGCGCCCGTGGATCTCACCCGGCCGGGCCACGTCTTCCCGCTGCGGGCCGCCCCCGGCGGCGTCCGTGAGCGACCCGGGCACACCGAGGCCGGCGTCGAACTCAGCGTCCTGGCCGGCAAGCGCCCGGCGGCCGTCATCGCCGAGCTCGTCCACGACGACGGCGACATGATGCGCCTGCCCGCGCTGCGCCGCTTCGCCGACGAGCACGGGCTCCCGCTCGTCTCGATCGATGACCTCGTGGCCCATGTGCGGGCGAACGACCACGCCCGCAGCGCCTGACCCCGCATCAGGCCCGGCAGCAGACCCGCAGTACCCACCCCACCGGAACGACCCGAAGGAGATCCCATGAGCGGCCACGGAGCACCGAGCATCGACATCAGCGCACTCACCCCGCAGGACGGCGCCCCCCTGCGCCTCGCGATCATCGCCGCGAGCTGGCACACCGAGATCATGGACGGGCTGCTCGACGGTGCCCGCCGCGCGGCCACGGAGGCCGGCGCGGACGTCACCGAGATCCGGGTGCCCGGCAGCTTCGAACTGCCCGTCGCCGCCGCCCGCCTCGCCCCCCGGTTCGACGCCGTCGCGGCCCTCGGCGTCGTCATCCGCGGTGGCACGCCGCATTTCGAGTACGTGTGCCAGGCGGCGACGTCGGGCCTCACGGACGTCAGCGTCCGTACCGGGGTGCCGGTCGGCTTCGGTGTCCTGACCTGCGACACCGAGCAGCAGGGCCTGGACCGCGCCGGCCTGCCGGGCTCCTCCGAGGACAAGGGGCACGAGGCCGTCTCGGCCGCCCTGGCGACCGCCGCCGTCCTCCGCGCCGCAGAGCGATGAGTGCGGAGGCGTCCGTCACAGGACCGGCCCCGCGTGCCACGGCCGCCGCGCGAGCCGATAGCCTAGGGGGTGTGAAAACCTTTGATTCCCTGTTCGAGGAACTCAGCGCGAAGGCGGTCGAGCGCCCGTCGGGGTCGCGCACCGTGGCGGAGCTCGACTCGGGCGTGCACGGCATCGGCAAGAAGGTCGTCGAAGAGGCCGCCGAAGTGTGGATGGCCGCCGAGTACGAGTCCACCGAGGACGCCGCGGAGGAGATCTCCCAGCTGCTCTACCACCTGCAGGTCCTCATGATCGCGAAGGGACTCACGCTGGAGGACGTCTACAAGCATCTCTAGCCGCACCGGGCGACCCACGCCTGCGGCTCCTGCCCGTTCCGTCCCTCCCGACCAGCGAAAGATCCCCATGCTCCGTGTAGCAGTCCCCAACAAGGGCGCCCTCTCCGAGGCCGCCTCGTCCATGCTGGCCGAGGCCGGCTACCGCCAGCGCCGCGACTCCCGCGAACTGGTGCTCGTCGACCCCGAGAACGAGATCGAGTTCTTCTTCCTGCGACCGCGCGACATCGCGGTGTACGTGGGCTCGGGAACCCTCGACGTCGGCATCACCGGGCGCGACCTCTTCCTGGACGCCCAGGTGAAGGCCGAGGAGCTCATGCAGCTCGGCTTCGGCGCCTCCACCTTCCGCTTCGCCGGACCCGTCGGGGACTTCACCTCGCTGGACCAGCTCGAGGGCCGTCGCCTGGCGACCAGCTACGAGGGACTCCTGAAGGACTACCTCGCCGCGCGCGGCATCACCGCGTCCGTCGTCCGGCTCGACGGCGCCGTGGAGTCCTCGGTGCGCCTCGGCGTGGCCGACGCCATCGCCGACGTCGTGGAGACCGGCAGCACGCTCCGGGCCGCGGGCATGGAGATCTTCGGCGAGCCGATCCTGCACAGCGAGGCCGTCCTCATCGGCCGCACCGGCGTCGAGGCCCCCGCGGGCCTCGATGTGCTGCTGCGCCGCCTGCAGGGCGTCCTCGTGGCCCGGCAGTACGTGCTGATGGACTACGACATCCGCAAGGACCTCGTGGACGAGGCCGCCGCCCTGACGCCCGGGCTGGAATCCCCCACGATCTCCCCGCTGCGCGACTCCGACTGGGTGGCAGTCCGCTCCATGGTCCAGCGCCACCGGACCAACCGGGTCATGGACGAGCTGTACGAGCTCGGCGCGCGCGCCATCCTCGTCAGTACCATCCACGCCTGCCGGGTCTAGGGGAGGGGCAGCCATGACCGTCGCAGTCCGCGTCATCCCCTGCCTCGACGTCGACGCCGGGCGCGTCGTGAAGGGCGTCAACTTCGAGGACCTGCGCGACGCCGGCGACCCCGTGGAGCTCGCCCACCGCTACGACCGCGCCGGCGCCGACGAGCTCACCTTCCTCGACGTCACCGCCTCCTCTGGCAACCGCGAGACCACGTTCGACGTCGTCGCCCGCACCGCGGAGGAGGTCTTCATCCCGCTCACCGTGGGCGGGGGCGTCCGGGAGATCTCCGACGTCGACCGCCTCCTGCGTTTCGGCGCGGACAAGGCGTCCATCAACACCGCCGCCGTCGCCCGCCCCGCCGTCATCGACGAGATCACCGGGCACTTCGGCGCGCAGGTCCTCGTGCTCTCCCTCGACGCACGCCGCACGCGGGACGCCCGCACCCCGTCCGGCTTCGAGGTCACCACGTACGGAGGTCGGAAGGGGACCGGGATCGACGCCGTCGCCTGGGCGAAGGAGGCCGCCGACCGCGGGGTCGGGGAGATCCTCCTGAACTCGATCGACGCCGACGGCACCAAGGAGGGCTTCGACCTCGAGCTCATCCGTGCCGTACGGGCCGCCGTCGGTGTGCCGCTGATCGCCTCGGGCGGCGCCGGCAAGCCCGAACACTTCCCGCCCGCCGTCGCGGCCGGGGCCGACGCCGTGCTCGCCGCCTCCGTCTTCCACTTCGGTCCGGTGGACGCGATCGCGCAGGTCAAGGCGGCCATCCGCGCGGCGGGTTTCCCCGTCCGCTAGTCCGCGGCTCCGACCAGTCCGCGGGCCCGATCGGGCCACCCGGCCGGCGGCCACCCGGCGCGGCCGCGCGGGACACGCACTAGATGCCGACGTCGGCGCTCTGGAGCAGGGCGACGGCGTCCGGCTGGCCCTCGAAGGTGACGAGCGCCTGGCCGCGCCCGTGCGCGTGCATGAGGAGCTCGCCCGGGTCGCCGACGATAGCCACGGAGACCGGGGCGCGCCTGGCGACGTGCCGGGCCCCCTCCGGGCGGACCAGGACGATCCCCAGGTCAACGCCCCGGTAGAGGAAGGCGGCGCGCTTGACGAGCTCTTCCCAGAGGGCGTTCGCGTAGTCCTCGTCGAGGGCCCGCGGAGCCCAGCGCGTCGTCGCGCGGCGGACGTCCTCGGTGTGCACGAAGAACTCGATGAGGTTCACGCTGCGGTCGATCGCGCTGATGCGCAGGGGCGACAGGGCGGGCGGGCCGGCCAGGAACCGGCGCACGAGTGCCTCGTAGGCCGCGGGCGACGCCGCCCGTTCCGCCAGGTCCCGCGTGGCGCGCTCCGTCGCGGAGGAGAGCTTCCGGACCACCATACCGAGACCCAGGGCGGGCCGGTGCTCCCGGAGGTAGAGGTGCGCGGCCAGATCGCGCGTCTGCCACCCCTCACACAGGGTGGGGGCGTCGGGGCCGGCTGCCAGGAGCGTCTCGGCCAGGACCTCACGGGACGGGGTTACGTAGTGCATCACTGCTGAAAATAGCATGAGGCGCCCGGCCGGGGGCAGGGCCGCCCGCACTCCCGTGTGGCCGCCACTAGAATCAGGACTGATGCTCTCCTCCACCCCCTCCCCGAACCCGTCCGCAGCCTCCGCCGCCACCGGCACCGAGGGCGGCAGCCCCGCCCTCGATCCCGCGATCGCCGGCGCCCTCACGAAGGACGCCGCCGGGCTCGTCGCCGCCGTGGTCCAGCAGTACGACACCCTCGAGGTGCTGATGCTCGGCTGGATGGACGAGGAGGCGCTGCGGCGCACCCTCACCACGGGCCGCGTGACCTTCTACTCCCGGTCCCGCGCGGAATACTGGCGTAAGGGCGACACCTCCGGGCACCGGCAGTGGGTCAAGGGTGTGGCCCTCGACTGCGACGGCGACGCCCTGCTCGTCACGGTGGACCAGGAGGGCGCGGCCTGCCACACCGGCACGCGCACGTGCTTCGACGGCCGGGCCCTGTCCGCAGAGACCGCCGGCCGTCCCGACCCCGAAGGACTCTGACCCCATGCAGCACCTGGGCACGATCAGCCCCACCCTCGAGGAATTCCGTGCGCTGGCCAGGGCCCGCCGTGTGGTCCCCGTACACCTGAAGGTCCTCGCGGACGCGCACACGCCGATCGGCGTCTACCGCAAGCTCGCCGCCGGTCAGCCCGGCACCTTCCTCATGGAATCCGCGGCCGTCGGCGGGGTCTGGTCCCGGTACTCCTTCATCGGCTCGCACTCCCGCGCCACGCTGACCACGCGGGACGGCGAGGCGCACTGGCTCGGTGAACCCCCGGCCGGCGTCCCGGTCGGCGGCAACCCCGTCGAGGCCCTCCGCCTCACGGTCGAGGCGCTGCGGACCGAGCGGTTCGAGGACCTCCCGCCGTTCACCTCCGGCATGGTCGGCTTCGTGGGGTGGGAGGCGGTCCGGCACTGGGAGCGGCTCACGAGCCCCCCCGAGGACGACCTCCACCTGCCCGAGCTCGCGATGTGCCTCGTCTCCGACCTCGCCATCCACGACAACTCGGAGGGGACCCTCACCCTCGTCGCCAACGCGATCAACTTCGACAACACCGACGAGCGCGTCGACGAGGCCTGGCACGACGCCGTCGCACGCGTGCAGCGGATGCTCGCGAAGCTCGTTGCCCCCACCGAACTCGCCGTCTCGGTGATGGCGGCCGACGCCCCGACCGCCGGGGCGTCGATGGACCGCGTCCGCGAGTCCTGGTTCGAACCCGACTACCTGGCGGCGATCGAGCGCGGCAAGCGGGCGATCGTCGACGGCGACGTCTTCCAGGTGGTCATCAGCCGGCGCTTCGAGATCGAGTGCGACGCCTCCGCGCTGGACGTCTACCGGATCCTGCGCACCACGAACCCCAGCCCCTACATGTACCTGTTCAGCCTCGAGGACGCCGACGGGCGCGGCTACTCGATCGTGGGCAGCTCACCCGAGGCCCTCGTCACGGTGACCGGTGACGAGGTCATCACCCACCCCATCGCCGGATCACGGCCGAGGGGGAGGACCACGGAGGAGGACCGGGACCTCGCCGTCGAGCTCCGCGCCGACACCAAGGAGAAGGCCGAGCACCTCATGCTCGTCGACCTCGCCCGCAACGACCTCTCGAAGGTGTGCACGCCGGGCAGCGTCGACGTCACGCAGTTCATGGAAGTGGAGAAGTTCAGCCACATCATGCACCTCGTGTCCACCGTGGTCGGCCGGCTCGCCCCATCGAGGAGCGCCTACGACGTCCTGGCCGCGACCTTCCCCGCCGGCACGCTCTCCGGCGCGCCGAAGCCGCGCGCCCTGCGCCTCATCGACGAGGTGGAACCGCACCGGCGCGGGATCTACGGCGGCGTCGTGGGCTACCTGGACTTCGCCGGGGACATGGACATGGCCATCGCCATCCGGTCGGCCCTGCTGCGCGACGGCAAGGCCTACGTGCAGGCCGGCGGCGGCATCGTCGCCGACTCCGTGCTCGACGCGGAAGCGCTCGAGACGGTCAACAAGGCAGCCGCGCCGCTGCGGGCCGCGCTGACCGCAGCCGGACTGCGGCCGGCGACGGCGGACGTCCCGTGAGCGCCGCGGAGCGCTCCGCGCAGGGCCGCTTCACACGCCGCGGCATGGTCGTCCTGGGGATCGTCGTCCTCGCGCTGCTCGCCTTCGGCGCCACGACGCAGACCTGGCTCACGGTGCGCCTGCCCCAGGAGGCCGTCCAGACACCCGACCTCGCCATCGCCGGCAGCGACGCGGCGACACCCGTGACGGCGTTCGGCCTCGTCGCGCTGGCCGCGGCCCTCGCCGTCTCCATCGCGGGACGCGTGGCGCGCTGGATCATCGCGGCCATCCTCGTCCTCTCGGGCGTCGGGATCACGCTGTCCAGCGCCGCGGTGGCGCTCGACCCGTCCGCCGCGGCCGAGCCCGCCATCGGGACGGCGATCGGCATCAGCGGCCCGGCCGGAGCGGAGGCGGCATCCACGGCGATGCCGTGGGTGGCCGCCGCAGCCGGGGTCCTCCTGGTGCTCGCAGCCGCCTGGGTGGTCCTCGCCGGGCGGACCTGGGGCGTCAGCAGGCGGTACGACGCCGGCGCCTCCCGCGCGGTCCACCCCGCCCCGGGGAGCCCGCAGGCCGGAGCCCCCGTGCCCTCGACGGGCGACGTCGTGCCCGGCGTCGTGCCCGGTGTCGTGCCCGACGGGGCAGGAGCCGGGGGAGGCCAGGACCCCGCACCGGACGCCCGGACGGGCGGCCCGGAGTCCCCGACGACCCCGTCGGAGGCCGGGCAGGCCGGCTCGCGTCCCCGGCAGGCGAGCGCCCACTCCGACGAGATCGACAGCTGGGACCGGATCTCACGCGGCGACGACCCGACGCGCTGACCCCGCGCGCTGACCCGACGCCTCCCGTGAGGCCCTCCACCCGTCCTCCCGGGACCGGCCCGCGTTCCGCCGCGGCGTTCCATCAATGGCAGAATGGGACAGGACCCGTTCGAAGGAGATTACCCATGGCATCCGACACCAGCGCCAGCGCCACCCGCAACACCCCGGCGACCCACGCCCAGATGAATGACGAGACGATCGGCCACGGCAACAGCCCCGCCGCGTGGACGTGCGTGCTGATCATGCTGGTCGGTGCCGCCATCGCCTCCTTCGCCTACATCCTCGCCAGCACCGAGGGCAACCACGACTTCGGCACCCTCCTGTTCTGGGGCGGGATCGGCGTCATGTTCGTCGGCTTGATCGTGGGCTTCATCCTGCGCAAGATCGGCTACGGCGTGGGTGGATCGAAGCTCAAGAACAACGGCCACTAGATGACCGTCCTCGACGACATCATCGACGGCGTCCGCGAGGACCTCGAGGAGCGCCGGCGCGAGCTGCCCCTCGACGACGTCCGTACGGCCGCCCTCGCAGCCCCCGCGCCGCACGATGCCTTCGAGGCCCTCGGCGCCGGTCGCGGCGGGGCCGTGGCCGTCGTCGCCGAGGTGAAGCGCAGCAGCCCCTCCAAGGGCGCCCTCGCCGCCATCGCCGACCCGGCCGCCCTGGCAGCCGAATACGAGGACGGGGGAGCGGCCGTCATCTCCGTGCTCACCGAGCAGCGGCGCTTCGGCGGATCCCTCGCCGACCTCGACGCCGTCCGCTCCGCCGTGACCCTCCCCGTGCTGCGCAAGGACTTCACGGTGGACGAGTACCAGATCTGGGAGGCGCGGGCCCACGGCGCCGACGTCGTCCTGCTCATCGTCGCCGCGCTCACCGACGAGGACCTGGGCGCGTTCCTCGCGCTCACGCGCCGCCTCGGGATGAACGCGATCGTCGAGACGCACACCGAGGACGAGGTCCGGCGCGCCGTGGCCGCCGGCGCCACGATCATCGGCGTCAACGTCCGCAACCTGAAGACGCTGGACATCCACCGCGGGGTCTTCGCGGAGCTGGCGCACCTCATCCCGGCGGGGACCGTCGTCATCGCCGAATCGGGCGTGCGGGACGCCGCCGACGTCGCCGACTACGCCGCCAGTGGTGCACACGCCGTCCTGGTGGGGGAGGCGCTCGTCCGCCACAGCGACCCGGCGGCGACCATCACCGCGTTCAAGCGCGCGGGCCTCGAGGCGTGGCGAGGCATGGACACGCCGGCACGCGGCTGACGGACCGTCTCCGGCCCGGCCCGCCGGTCCCATCCGGCGGCCCGCGGCCATCGAGCAGTACACGGACCGGCCACCCCCGGTCCGCGAGGACCAGGACGGCGCCGCCGTCCCGGTCAGGACCAACAGGACAGGAACGCTGAAGTCATGACCGATATGCATCAGGACACGGGCCGGGACGGCACGGACGCCGGAGCAGCGAACACCATCGACGCCGGGACGGCCGAGGCCTTCCTCAGCCATGACGAAAGCCTCCGCCACGCCCCCGGTCCCTACTTCGGCTCCTACGGCGGGCGCTGGATGCCCGAGTCGCTCATCGCCGCGCTCGACGAGCTGCAGGACACCTTCGACAAGGCCAAGGCCGACCCCGAGTTCACGGCGCAGGTCGCCGAGCTCAACAGGAACTACGCGGGCCGCCCGTCCCTGCTGACCGAGGCGCAGCGCTTCGCCGAACACTGCGGCGGGGTGCGCGTCTTCCTCAAGCGCGAGGACCTGAACCACACCGGGTCCCACAAGATCAACAACGTGCTGGGCCAGGCCCTGATCGCCAAGCGCATGGGCAAGACCCGCGTCATCGCCGAGACCGGTGCCGGCCAGCACGGCGTGGCCAGCGCGACCGCCGCAGCCCTGCTCGGCCTCGAGTGCGTCGTCTACATGGGCGCCGAGGACACGCGCCGCCAGGCGCTGAACGTCGCACGGATGCAGCTGCTCGGCGCGACGGTCATCCCCGTGACGAACGGCTCCCAGACCCTGAAGGACGCCATCAACGAGGCCCTGCGCGACTGGGTGGCGAACGTGGGGACCACCCACTACCTCCTCGGCACCGCCGCCGGCGCCCACCCGTTCCCGTCCATGGTGCGCTACTTCCACGAGGTCATCGGCGAGGAGGCGAGGGAGCAGATCCTCGAGCAGACGGGCAAGCTGCCCGACGCCGTCTGCGCGTGCGTCGGCGGCGGCTCGAACGCCATCGGCATGTTCCATGGCTTCCTCGACGACCGCGACGTGGCCCTGTACGGCTTCGAGGCGGGCGGCGACGGCGTCGACACCGGCCGCCACGCGGCCACGATCACGCTGGGCCGCCCCGGGGTGCTCCACGGCGCGCGGTCCTACCTCATGCAGGACGAGGACGGCCAGACGATGGAGTCCCACTCCATCTCGGCAGGCCTGGACTACCCGGGCGTCGGTCCCGAACACGCCTACCTCGCCGACATCGGCCGGGCCCACTACGAGCCCATCACCGATGCCGAGGCGATGGAGGCCTTCAAGATCCTCAGCCAGACCGAAGGCATCATCCCGGCCATCGAGACCGCGCACGCCCTCGCCGGCGCCATGAAGATCGGCCGGCGCCTCGCGGCGGACCTCGGACCGGGGGAGCAGGCATCGGACAAGATCGTCGTCGTCAACCTCTCCGGCCGCGGCGACAAGGACGTGGCGACCGCCGCCGAATACTTCGACCTCCTCCCGGACGACAGTGCCGAGCAGGAAATCGCCCAGGAGGGTGAACAGCTGTGACCACGCACCCCACCGCCCCCTCGGCCGGGCCCTCCACCGGGTCCAAGGCCGCGGCCGCCATCGAGAAGGCCCGCAGCGAAGGCCGCGCTGCGCTCATCGGCTACCTGCCCGCCGGCTTCCCCGACGTGCAGACCACCATCGACGCCGGCATCGCCATGGCGGAGAACGGCGTGGACCTCATCGAGATCGGCATCCCGTACTCGGACCCGGTCATGGATGGGCACGTCATCCAGGAGGCGACGGTCGAGGCCCTCGCCAACGGCTTCACCGTGCCCCGGATCTTCGACGTCGTCGCCGGCATCACGAGCGCCACCGACGCCGCCGTCCTCGTCATGACCTACTGGAACCCCGTCATGCGGATGGGCGTCCGCGCGTTCGCCGAGCGCCTCGCAGCAGCGGGCGGCGCCGGACTCATCACGCCGGACCTCATCCCCGACGAGGCCTCCGAATGGCTCGAGGTCTCCGACCAGCTCGGCCTCGACCGCGTATTCCTCGTGGCACCGTCCACCTCCCCGCAGCGGATGCAGAACACCGTCGACGCCAGCAGGGGCTTCGTCTACGCCGTGTCGGTGATGGGCGTGACCGGAGCGAGGACCTCGGTCGGCGCCGCCGCGCGGGCCGTCGTCGACGCCGCCCACGACGCCGGAGCCGAGCGGGTGTGCGTGGGTCTCGGGGTCTCGTCCTCTGCCCAGGTCCGTGAGATCGGCGCCTACGCCGACGGCGTCATCGTGGGCACGGCCCTCGTCGCCGCGCTGCGGGACGGCGGGGTCGACGCCGTCGCCGAGCTCACACGCGAACTGAGCACCGGCACCGGCAAGGCACCCGCGTGACCGGCGGACGCCTCGCAGCCTCGATCCCCAGCCCGCCCGCGGAGTGGGCGAGCTTCGGGCTCGGTCCCGTCACCATCCACGCGTACGCCCTGTGCATCCTCGCCGGCATCATCCTCGCGCTCCTCCTCACCCAGAAGCGTTTCGTCTCCTTCGGTGGCCACGCGGACGCGGTCTGGGACATCGCCATCTGGGCCATCCCGTTCGGCATCGTCGGCGGGCGGCTCTACCACGTGTTCTCCTCCCCGGACGCCTACTTCGGCCCGGACGGGGACCTCGCACGCATCCCGCAGATCTGGCAGGGCGGCCTCGGCATCTGGGGTGCGATCGCCCTCGGGGCCGTCGGCGCCTGGATCGGCGCGCGGCGTGCGGGCGTCAAGCTCTCCGCCTTCGCCGACGCCGCAGCGCCCGGTGTCCTGCTCGCCCAGGCCGTCGGACGCCTCGGCAACTGGTTCAACCAGGAACTCTTCGGCGCACCCACCACGCTGCCGTGGGGTCTCGAGATCGACGCCGACAGCCCGAACTTCCCTTCCGGTGCGGAACCCGGCACGCTCTTCCACCCCACGTTCCTCTACGAGCTCCTCTGGAACCTCGCCGGTGTGGCCCTCCTGCTGCTGCTCTCGCGGAAGATCCGCCTCCGCGGGGGCCGCATGTTCTGGCTCTACGCGGCCTACTACACGCTCGGCCGCGTGTGGATCGAGACGCTCCGCATCGACGACGCCGAGATGGTCACCCTCTTCGGGATCACCCAGCGCCTGAACGTGTGGACCAGCATCGCCGTCTTCCTCGTGTCCCTGGCCGTCCTCGTCTACCTGTCCGTCCGGCGGGGTCCCGTCGACGCGCCGTCGGTCTACCTGCCGGGACGCGAACACACGCCGGTCGCCGCCGGGAACGACGACGCCGCGGCTGCTGTCGACGCCCGGGGTACGGAGACCGCCGAGGGCACGGCCGCCGGGCGCGAGGACGCCTCCGCCGACCCGCAGCCGACCGCCGGACCGGGGTCCGCCCACCTCTCCCGGGAGGAGCCGGAGGGTGCTTCCCGTAACGCTTCAGCCACAGGGGGCCACGCCTCGGACACGGGGCGGAGCGGGCCGAATCGCCGTGGTAATCTGTCCGAAACAGACGGCTCCTGAGTAGACGATCCACGTACTCGGGGCCCCGCGCAGGCGGAGCCGCGGGATTCGGTCCCCGAACGCAGTCCCCGGGCCACCGCCCCTCAAGGACGCAACACCACACTGTTGTGGACCCCAGGTGCTACGGCCGGATCACCCTCCAGGCCCGCACCGGCATCGACGCCACAGGCGCCGGACGCCCGCGGCACGTGCCCGCCGACAGCGCCGGGCATCAGCGGCGGAGGTGCCGGGACTCGAGATACACATGACGGCGACCGCTCCCTCACAGCGGCGCCGCGGGGCCAAGGCTGTCCCCTCCCGACGCTCCATCATGGGGGAAGGATCCTTATCTGATGACTGCTTTGACGCCAGGACGACCCACCGGGCCCGCACCAGCACCGACGACACCGGAGAGCACGACGCCCGGTACGGATGACGCGTCCGTGGTCTCACCCTTCACGCGGTTCGCATCCGTGCCCGAAGCCACGGGCCTGTACAACCCCGAGAACGAGAAGGACGCCTGCGGGCTCGCCGTCATCGCGACCCTGCGCGGAGAACCCGGACACGACATCGTGGACGCCGCCCTGACCGCGCTGCGCAACCTCGAGCACCGCGGCGCGGTCGGAGCGGACGAGGGGACCGGCGACGGCGCCGGCCTGCTGACCCAGATCCCCGACGAGTTCTTCCGTGCCGTCGTCGACTTCCGGCTCCCCGCCCCCGGCGCCTACGTCGTCGGCACCGCCTTCCTCCCCACCGAGGGCAAGGAGCAGGCGACCGCGCGCGCCGGCCTCGAATCCCTCGCCGAGGCCGAAGGGCTGGAGGTGCTCGGCTGGCGGCCGGTGCCCGTCGTCGCGGACCTCGTCGGCGCGATGGCCCGCGCGTGCATGCCGCACTTCGTCCAGCTGTTCCTCGCACCCCTGGACGGCGACGCCTCCGACCTCGACGCGAAGGCGTTCCGGGTGCGGAAGCGCGCCCAGAACAAGTACGGCGTGTACTTCCCGTCCCTGTCCTCCCGGACCATCGTCTACAAGGGCATGCTGACCACCGCGCAGCTCGAGCCGTTCTACCCCGACCTCTCCGACGAGCGCTTCAAGACCTGCCTCGGCATCGTCCACTCGCGGTTCTCCACCAACACGTTCCCCTCCTGGCCGCTCGCCCAGCCGTTCCGCACCATCGCCCACAACGGGGAGATCAACACGGTGAAGGGCAACCGCAACTGGATGCGCGCGCGGCAGTCGCAGCTGTCCAACCCGCTGCTCGGGGACGACCCGGAGGAGCTCTACCCCATCTGCACGCCGGGCGCCTCCGACTCGGCGACGTTCGACGAGGTCGCCGAGCTCCTGACCCTCTCCGGACGCCCGATAACGCACTCGATCATGATGATGATCCCCGAGGCGTGGGAGAACCACGCCACCATGGATCCCGCGCGCCGCGCCTTCTACCAGTACCACTCCATGCTCATGGAGCCGTGGGACGGCCCCGCCGCCGTGTCCTTCACGGACGGCCGCCTCGTCGGCGCCGTCCTCGACCGCAACGGCCTCCGCCCCGCCCGCTACTGGGTCACCGAGGACGGCCTCGTCATCCTCGCCTCCGAGGTGGGCGTGCTCGACGTCGACCCCTCCCGCGTGGTCCGCAAGGGCCGCGTCTCGCCGGGCAAGATGTTCCTCGTCGACACCGAGGCCGGACGGCTCATCGAGGACCAGGAGATCAAGGCGGAGATCGCCGCCGCGAACCCGTGGGGCGAGTGGGTCAAGGAGAACCTGATCCAGCTCGAGGACCTCCCCGAGCGCGAGCACGTCATCCACACCAAGGCGTCCATCAGCCGGCGCCAGCGCACGTTCGGCTACACCCAGGAAGAGCTGCGCATCCTGCTCGGCCCCATGGCGAAGAACGGCGCGGAGCCCCTCGGTGCGATGGGCTCGGACACGCCCATCGCCGTGCTGTCCAAGCGCCCGCGCCTGCTCTTCGACTACTTCGTGCAGTCCTTCGCGCAGGTCACCAATCCGCCGCTCGATTCCATCCGCGAGGAACTCGTCACCTCCATGGGCGTCACCATCGGCCCCGACGGCAACCTGCTGTCCACCGGCCGGGTCCGTTCCAAGCAGATCGCGCTGAAGTTCCCCGTCATCACCAACGACGAGCTGGCGAAGATCGCCAACCTCGAGACCGACGACGGCGACCGGCTGACCGTCCGCGTCCGCGGACTGTACCGGCACGACGGCGGCGAGGCCGCCCTGCGCGCCCGCCTCGCGGAGATCTGCGAGCAGGTCTCCAGCGCGCTCAACCGCGGCGTCGAGTACGTGGTGCTCTCCGACCGCGACTCGAACGCGCAGTGGGCGCCCATCCCGTCCCTGCTGCTGACCAGCGCCGTGCACCACCACCTCCTCAGGAGCGCCACGCGCACCAAGACGTCCCTCGTCGTCGAAGCCGGCGACGTGCGCGAGGTCCACCACGTCGCGGTGCTGATCGGGTACGGCGCCTCCGCCGTCAACCCGTACCTGGCGATGGAGAGCTGCGAGGAACTCGTCCGCAACGGCGACATCACCGGTGTCTCCGCGGAGGACGCCGTCGCGCACCTCATCAAGGGCCTCGGCAAGGGTGTCCTGAAGATCATGTCCAAGATGGGCATCTCCACCGTCAGCTCCTACTGCGGCGCCCAGACGTTCGAGGCGCTCGGGCTGTCGCAGGAACTCGTCGACGAGTACTTCCACGGCACCCAGACCCAGCTCGGGGGAGTGGGCCTCGACGTCGTCGCCGCGGAGACCGCGGCCCGGCACGAGAGCGCCTATCCCGAGGACGGCATCGAGGACCCGCACCACGGGCTCGACAACGGCGGCGAGTACCAGTGGCGCCGGGAGGGCCCCCCGCACCTGTTCAACCCCGAGACCGTCTTCCGGCTGCAGCACGCCACGCGGGAGCGCCGCTACGACATCTTCAAGGCCTACACGCGGGGGGTGGACGACCAGTCCAAGGACCTCATGACGCTGCGCGGGATGCTGGAACTCCGCGGTGACGCACGCGAGCCGATCTCCATCGACGAGGTGGAGCCCGTCTCGTCCATCGTCAAGCGCTTCTCCACCGGCGCCATGAGCTACGGCTCCATCTCGAAGGAAGCGCACGAGACGCTCGCCATCGCGATGAACCGCCTCGGCGCGAAGTCGAACACGGGCGAGGGCGGCGAGGACGTCGAGCGCCTCCTGGACCCCGAGCGGCGCTCCGCCATCAAGCAGGTGGCCTCCGGCCGGTTCGGCGTCACGAGCCTCTACCTGACCAACGCGGACGACATCCAGATCAAGATGGCGCAGGGGGCCAAGCCCGGCGAGGGCGGACAGCTCATGAGCCAGAAGGTCTACCCGTGGATCGCCCGCACGCGGCACTCCACGCCGGGCGTGGCCCTGATCTCACCGCCGCCGCACCACGACATCTACTCGATCGAGGACCTCGCCCAGCTCATCTACGACCTCAAGCGGTCCAACCCGAGCGCGCGCGTCCACGTGAAGCTCGTGTCCGAGGTCGGCATCGGCACGGTCGCGGCGGGCGTCACGAAGGCCAAGGCCGACGTCGTCCTGGTCTCCGGGCACGACGGCGGCACCGGGGCCAGCCCGCTGAACTCCCTCAAGCACGCCGGCATCCCGTGGGAGCTCGGCCTGGCCGAGACCCAGCAGACGCTGATGCTCAACGGCCTCCGCGACCGCGTGGTGGTCCAGGTGGACGGCCAGCTCAAGACGGGGCGCGACGTCGTCATCGCCGCCCTGCTCGGCGGCGAGGAGTTCGGGTTCGCCACCGCGCCGCTCGTGGTGTCCGGCTGCATCATGATGCGCGTGTGCCACCTGGACACCTGCCCGGTGGGTGTCGCGACGCAGAACCCGGAACTCCGCAGCC
Source organism: Arthrobacter arabinosi (assembly GCF_054511115.1). Lineage (NCBI taxonomy): Bacteria > Bacillati > Actinomycetota > Actinomycetes > Micrococcales > Micrococcaceae > Arthrobacter > Arthrobacter arabinosi. The sequence continues at coordinate 642,852 of NZ_JBTNDF010000001.1, read as the reverse complement.
GCTACACGGGCAAGCCGGAGTTCGTGGTCAACTTCTTCGAGTTCATCGCCGAGGAGGTCCGCGAACTCCTCGCCGAACTCGGCTTCCGGACCCTCGAGGAAGCCATCGGCCACAGCGAGCTGCTCGACGCCCGCAAGGCGATCCAGCACTGGAAGGCCGACGGCCTGGACCTCGACCCGATCCTGCGCGGCAACGAGTTCGGGACGGGCGAGCCCAGGCGGAACATGCTGCAGCAGAACCACGAACTGGACCAGCACTTCGACAACAAGCTCATCGAGATGAGCGCCGACGCCCTGCAGCACCGCGCACCCGTCCGTATCTCCGTGGACGTCGTCAACACGGACCGTTCGGTGGGCACCATGCTCGGCCACGAGGTGACACGCACCTTCGGCCTGGACACCCTGCCCACCAACACCATCGACGTCACGCTCACCGGCCAGGCCGGGCAGTCGCTCGGCGCCTTCCTGCCGGCCGGCATCACCCTGCGGCTCCTCGGCGACTCCAACGACTACGTGGGCAAGGGCCTGTCCGGCGGCCGCATCATCGTCCGCCCGGACCGCGCCAACGTGTTCCGCGCCGACCACAACGTGATCGCCGGCAACGTCATCGGCTACGGGGCGACCAGCGGCGAGATGTTCCTGCGCGGGCAGGTGGGGGAGCGCTTCCTCGTCCGGAACTCCGGGGCGACGGCCGTCGCCGAGGGCATCGGCGACCACGGCTGCGAGTACATGACGGGCGGCCAGGCGCTGATCCTCGGCCGGACCGGGCGCAACTTCGGTGCGGGCATGTCCGGGGGTACGGCCTTCGTGCTGGACCTCGACCGCGCCCGCGTCAACCGGCAGAGCCTGGAGAACGGCGAACTGCTGCTCGTCGGCCTCGACGCAGAGGACATCGAGATCGTCCGGCAGCTGCTGATCCGGCACGTCGAGGAGACCGAGTCGAGCCTCGCCGAGAGCCTCCTCGGCTCCTTCGAGGACACCATCGCACGATTCACCAAGGTCCTGCCGCGCGATTACGCCGCCGTGCTGGACGCCCGCGCCACCGCCGTCGAGCAGGGCCTCGACCCCGACGGCGAAGAGGCGTGGACCAAGATCCTGGAGGTAACCGGTGGCTGACCCACGCGGATTTCTGAAGGTGCGCGAGCGCCAGACCCAGCCCCGCCGTCCCGTGCCCGTGCGCATCATGGACTGGAAGGAAGTGTACGAGGCGCAGGAGAAGGGCGTCCTGACGGCGCAGGCAGGCCGCTGCATGGACTGCGGCATCCCGTTCTGTCATCAGGGGTGCCCGCTCGGCAACCTCATCCCCGAGTGGAACGACCTCACGTTCCGCGACAAGGGCCGCGAGGCGATCGAGCGACTCCACGCGACGAACAACTTCCCCGAGTTCACCGGCAGGCTCTGCCCCGCGCCGTGCGAGTCGTCGTGCGTGCTCGGCATCAACCAGGACCCGGTCACGATCAAGCAGGTCGAGGTGTCCATCGCCGACCAGGCCTTCGCGGAGGGCTGGGTGGAGCCGCACCCGCCGGAGCGCCTCACGGGACGCACCATCGCCGTCGTCGGGTCCGGACCCGCCGGCCTCGCCGCCGCCCAGCAGCTCACCCGCGCCGGGCACACCGTCGCGGTGTACGAGCGTGACGACCGCATCGGCGGCCTGCTGCGCTACGGGATCCCCGACTTCAAGATGGAGAAGATCCACCTCGAGCGGCGCCTGGACCAGATGACGGCCGAAGGGACCCGCTTCCGCACGGGCGTCGACGTCGGCAAGGACATCAGCTGGGGTCAGCTCAAGCGGCGCTACGACGCCGTGATCGTCGCCACCGGGGCCACCGTGCCGCGCGACCTGCCCATCCCGGGGCGGGACCTCGCAGGAGTGCACTTCGCCATGGACTACCTCGTGCAGGCCAACCGCGTGGTCGCCGGAGAAGCGGTCGAGGACCAGATCCACGCCGAGGGCAAGCACGTCGTCATCCTCGGCGGCGGCGACACCGGCGCCGACTGCCTGGGCACGGCGCACCGCCAGAAGGCCGCATCCGTCGCGACGCTCGCGATCGGCCAGCAGCCGTCCACCGAGCGGCGCCCGGACCAGCCGTGGCCGACCTTCCCGACCCTCTTCGACATCGCCAGCGCCCACGAGGAGGGCGGTGAGCGCCGCTACCTGGCGTCCACCGTCGAGTTCGTGGGGGACAACGGGGTGCTGCGCGGCATCCGGGTCGCGGAGACCGAGTTCGTGGACGGCCGCCGCGTGCCGAAGGCCGGGACGGAGCACGAGATCCCTGCGGACCTCGTGTTCCTCTCGCTCGGGTTCACGGGGGCCGAGCCCGCCGGGATCACCGAGCAGGTCGAGGCGGAGTTCGACGACCGCGGGAACCTGGCACGCGACGGCTACTACATGACGAACACGCCCGGCGTGTTCTCGGCGGGCGACGCCGGCCGCGGCCAGTCGCTGATCGTCTGGGCCATCGCCGAGGGCCGCGCCTGCGCCGCCGCGGTGGACCAGTGGCTCATGGGATCCACGCGGCTGCCCGCGCCCGTCGCTCCGAGCGACCGCTCCATCGCCGTCCTCTGACCGGCTCCGCCCGTTCCCCCGACCAAACACGACTAGGCTAGGTTCCATGAGACGCGCAAAAATCGTTGCAACATTCGGCCCCGCAATCGCCAGCTATGAGAACACTCTCGCTGTGCTCGAGGCGGGCGTCGACGTTGCCCGGATGAACATGAGCCACGGCGATTACGCCGTGCACAGCATCACCTACCAGAACGTCCGCCGCGCCTCGGCGGAACTCGGCAAGCCCGTGGGCATCTTCGCGGACCTCCAGGGCCCGAAGATCCGCCTCGGCCGGTTCGCCGACGGCCCCCACTCGCTGGCCCCCGGCGACGTCTTCACCATCACCGTCGAGGACATCGAGGGCACCAAGGAGATCTGCTCCACGACGTTCAAGGGCCTGCCCCACGACGTCAACGTCGGCGACCTCCTGCTCATCGACGACGGCAAGGTCACACTCCGCGCCACCGCCGTCGACGACGTCAAGGTCGCCACCGAGGTCGTCATCGGCGGCATGGTCTCGAACAACAAGGGCATCAACCTGCCGGGCGTGGCCGTCAACGTGCCCGCCCTCAGCGAGAAGGACGAGGACGACCTCCGCTGGGCCATCCAGACCGGCGTCGACATGGTCGCCCTGTCCTTCGTCCGCGACGCAGGCGACGTCAAGCGCGTCCACGAGATCATGGACGAGGAGGGACGCCGCGTCCCCGTCATCGCGAAGATCGAGAAGCCCCAGGCCGTCGACGCCCTCGAGGAGATCATCGACGCGTTCGACGCCATCATGGTGGCCCGAGGAGACCTCGGCGTCGAACTGCCGCTGCAGGACGTCCCGATCGTGCAGAAGCGCGCCGTCGAACTCGCCCGCCGCTGGGCGAAGCCCGTCATCGTGGCCACGCAGGTCCTCGAGTCCATGATCGACAACCCGCGCCCCACACGCGCCGAGGCCTCCGACTGCGCCAACGCCGTGCTCGACGGCGCGGACGCCGTCATGCTCTCGGGCGAGACCAGCGTGGGCAAGTACCCGATGGAGACGGTCCGCACCATGGCGGACATCATCGAGTCCACCGAACGCCACGGCCTCGAGCGGGTGCCGCCGCTCGGCAGCAAGCCGAAGACCCGCGGCGGTGCGATCACCCGTGCCGCCGTCGAGATCTCCGACCAGCTCGACGCCAAATACATCTGCACCTTCACGCAGTCCGGCGACTCCGCCCGCCGCCTCTCCCGCCTGCGCCCCAAGAAGCCGGTCTTCGCCTTCACCCCCGTGCAGTCGACGCTGAACGCCATGTCCCTCATCTGGGGCGTCCAGCCCAAGCTCGTCGAGTTCGTGGAGCACACCGACCAGATGACGGCCCAGGTGGACCGCGTCCTCTTCGAGCAGGGCCTCGTCGAGGTGGACGACCTCGTCGTCATCGCCGCCGGGTCCCCTCCCGGACAGGCCGGGTCGACCAACTCCCTCAAGGTCCACCGTGTCGGCGACATCACGGACGCCGGGCAGCTCCCCGACGACCACACGTCCTACATCAAGGAAGGCGTCGGCCCCTGGCCCGTCAAGAAGAAGTAGCCTGACCCGTGTCACAGACGAAAGGAACCCCTCCCGGGTCGGGAGGGGTTCCTTTCCGTTCGGACGGGCGGAGTGCGGTCAGTTGACCTGGTTGATGATGGTTTCCGCGACCTCGCGCATGCTGAGGCGGCGGTCCATGGAGGTCTTCTGGATCCAGCGGAACGCCTCGGGCTCGGTGAGGCCCATCTTCGTGGTGAGGAGGCTCTTGGCACGCTCGACGAGCTTGCGCGTGGCGAACTGCTCCTGCAGGTCGGTCACCTCCGCCTCGAGGGCCTTGATCTCCTCGTGGCGGGACATCGCGATCTCGATGGCCGGGATGAGGTCGGCGGGGGTGAACGGCTTGACCACGTACGCCATGGCGCCGGCCTCCCGGGCCCGCTCGATGAGCTCCTTCTGGCTGAACGCCGTGAGCAGGACGACGGGCGCGATGCGCGCCTTGACGATCTGCTCGGCGGCGGTGATGCCGTCCATGACGGGCATCTTCACGTCCATGAGCACGAGGTCCGGCTTGTGCTCCATGGCGAGTGCGACGGCCTTCTCGCCGTTGTCCGCCTCGCCCACGACCTCGTAACCCTCCCCGCGCAGGATCTCGATGATGTCGAGCCGGATGAGCGTCTCGTCCTCGGCCACGACGACCCGGCGTGCGGGCCCGGCGGGCGTGGATTCGGTGGGTTCAGACACTGTTGCTCCTTGGTGATGACGGCGTGCGGAGGGTCCGGGGGGAGGGTGTGCTTCCGTTCCCGGAACCAGCCTATCGGCATGTAGAGTGGATTCGCGCACCGGCGGTCCAGGAAGTCCTTCCTCCCCGCTGCCGCGGCAGGTACGGCCCGAATGGCGGAATTGGCAGACGCGCTGCACTCAAAATGCAGTATCGAGAGGTGTGTGGGTTCGAGTCCCACTTCGGGCACCGTGTTCGCCCAGGGCGGGCGAGGTGAGGCGGGCGAAGCCTCCCGGTCGGAGTGCCGGACGGCCCGTTCCTCCTGCAGACATCCCGCGGACTCGGCGAAGGCCGATCGGCTCTTACCGTCCTCCCAGAACGGTCCTATGATGTGGCTCCCGGTGACCGGTCTCCTCCGGCAGATCCCTGTCCGGTGGGTCACCAATGCAGGCATCGATTGCTGCTGATAGGAGTCGTCATGAAACGCTTGCTCATCGGCCTGTCGTCGCTGGCGGTGGTCGGTCTGGCCGCAGTGCCCGCCGCAGCTGCTCCGAACATCTACCACACGATCTCGTCCTCCCACGCATCTGCAACCCTCGATCAGACCGTCGGCTGCGAGCGGACCGAAGTCTTCGTCTCCTCGAGCGTCGGGCAATACGCTGCCCAGCCCGGTCCCGTGAACAAGCAGGGTCTGACCGCGGTGTTCGTCCGAGTGACCGATGTCTGTACGGCGGTACCCGGCGGGATCACTGCCGCGGCGGGTGGGGGAACGGTGCTGTTCCAGGCGGACGGCCAGACCATGGCACCCCTGGTCGTGGATCCGCGACTCACCACCGCGTCCATCACCACCCGGATGCCCGGCACCGACGGCGTCGGCAACCCGGTCTCCATCGACCTCTCGGCCTCGTGGGCGGGGACCGGACCGCTGGAGCATGACACCCGCCATTCACACGTGCGCTTTCCAGGAGTAGGCAACGTCAACTCGACCGACAACAACCTGATGCGCGCCGCATCGGCGAACGTGTCGGTCACGGTCGACGGGCTGTCGGTGGCCGGTACCGACAGCGACGCGCTCCTGGAGAGGGTGAAGGCCCGGTGCATCGAGATCGCCCGACCGGGTGTGGAGGAGTTCTACCCCTGTTTCGGATTCCCGGGGTAGTCGGACCGACGGAGTCGAACCGACGGAGTCGAACGCGGGACGCCGAGGAGATCGCCTGAGCACCGCCCCGCCACCATGCGGTGTAAGTCAGTTCGGAAGACCGGTGTAGGCGTGCCAGTACCGGTCACTGGCTTTCGAGGACGCCAGCACCACGAGGCCGGTCTGACCGTTGACGTTCTGCTTCGTCGATGTGGGGTCGTTGATCTCCGTGTCGGTACTGCTGCTGATGATGGGCGTGCCGGCCCCGGGCGGGAAGGAAACGTCGTCGATGGGCGCCTTCTTGTAGTAGATGGTGCCGCCCTCCTCCGGCGCGACCGCGAACATCCAGACCTGGCGGTGCTGCTCGTCGATCATGACCATGGGCCGGGTATGCAGGTCCTCCACAGCACCGAACTCCGCGCTGGTCCATTTGCCCTTGCCATCGCGCACCAGGAGCGCCACCAGCGTCTGACCGGCGTTCCGATTGGCCGTCTTGATCGCAGCAAAGAGGCGGCCGCTGCCATCACTCGTCAATTGCCGGAGGTTCAGATGGTCGTTCGCGCATCCTCCGGTGCAGTTCTTTCCTCCGCCGTGGGCCACTTCCGTCTGCCACAAGTTCTCCGGCTGACCGTCCTGGTGGGTGGCCAGGTAGAACTTCTTGTGCCCCGGCCGCTGGTTGCTCCACATGATTCCGATCCTGTCGCCCCCGAAGGACGAGATCGCGGAGATATCGTCGTGGTGCACCCGGGCGTTGGTTGTCGGTAGGACGAACGGCGTCCCCCACGCGGTGTCGCTCGTCGTCGAATGGTTGACATAGACACGGTTGCTGTTGTCGGCCGAGACCGCCGTGTAGGTGACCCAGAGCTTGCCGATCGAGTCCTTGGCCAGCGTGATCGACTCCGTGCTCCCGCGGTGGAGGGTGACGGGGAATCCGGCGTCTTCCGCGTAGGTCCCCGTCGACGCGTCGTAGCTGAAGCGGTGAAGGTCTGCGGACCCGGAAGTCACCGCCCCCTGCGAGGGCGGCGAGCTCCACTCCGAGAACACGGTCGTCCCCGATACGACGTAGAGCTTGCCGTCCTTCGCGTCCCAGAGCGCGTCACCGCGCGCGCTGGGACGCGCGTCGACAACCGTGCCGGTCTCCTGCCACGCCTGCGTCGCGACGTCGAGCCGGTGGATCGTCGTCGCATCTGCGGACGCGCTCCACAACAGCCCCCACCACCTCCCGTCCTGGAACCAGAGCTTGCTCTGGGCCTTGTCCGCAGTCGGGGTCGCAACGCCATCGCCTGCGTACGACGGCCCAGGCACTCCGACATCGACGGCCTGCGCGGGGACGGGGAGCGCGATGGTGACGGCCACCGCGAATAGTAGAGCGATGAAAAGGCGTAGCAGACGCATGACGGTGCCCTCGCAGAAATGTCAGCGGATGAAGTCGGTCATGATTGTTCCCCGATAGGAGGCAGGGCCTCACGGAAAGCGCCCTGTCGTGACGAGCCGAGAACGCGGTGCCTGCTCGGCGACAATTCGATTCCAGGCGGCGGCTCCCGGCCGCACTCTCCCCTGGCCACCACAACCTAAATCCGCCCACTGGGCGTGTCAACCGGTGCGCCTACCCTAAAGAGGACCACAGGACGGGCAGTAGAAGGCGTGTCCGCAGCAGCGCCGCGACCAGGTAGGCCTCGACCTCGTCGACCGAACCGGTCTCGACCGCGCGTTCGGCGAGCGGGATGACCGGTCCCACGGAGAGCCCGGCGGGTTTCAGACCCGTGTAGGGGGCGCCCTCACCTGCGCGGTGGAGGCGGACGACGGTCTCGAAGAAGAGGCGGTCCGCCACGTCGGCTGCGGCCGGGACAGGGCCCGGACGGGCATCACCGTATCGAAGGTGGTGCGGATCTCGGCTTCGGCCTCGGGATGGGCGAACGGCGTGACGAGGCGGACGTCGGCGTCCTCGAGTGCTCGACGCGCGGCGCCCACCACCGGGCCATCCAGTGAGTCGCAGTGCGGGGGCACGGTGTCTCCTCTCCCTGGTCCATCATCCGGTCGGTCGCGCCGGGGCGGGACCGGCGGTTCCCCCCTCATCCCGAGACCCAGGGGGAGCGTAGGGCCGAAAGGCCCACCCGACGGGGGGCCGGCTACTGCCCGCCGGGACCCGGGGGTACATTGAGCCCATGGCCAGCGAAGCGATGATCCTCGACGTCGACGGACCGGACGGCGTGCGATCCGTCCGGGTATCGAGTCCGTCCCGTGTCCTCTGGCCCCAGGCGGGACTCACGAAGCTCGATCTCGCGCGGTACCTCGTGGAGGTCGCGCCCGCGTTCCTCCGGGCGAACGGCGGGCGTCCCGTCTCGCTGCAGCGCTTCGGCGGCGACGTGGACGGCGAGTTCTTCTTCAGCAAGAACCCTCCCAAGGGCGCCCCCGACTACGTGCGCAGCATCGTGGTCACCTACCCCAGCGGACGCTCGCACCCGCAGCTCGTCCTCGACGAGCCCGCGTCCATCATCTGGGCTGCCCAGATGAACACGGTCGTCTTCCACCCCTGGGCCTCGCGGGCCGAGGCGCCGGACCTGCCCGACGAACTGCGCATCGACCTCGACCCGCAACCGGGCACCACCTTCGCGGACGTCATCGCCGCCGCCCACGAGCTGCGCTCCGTGCTGGGTGAGGCGGGCCTGCCGTGCTTCGTGAAGACCTCCGGCAACCGCGGCCTGCACGTCTTCGCGCCGATCGAGCCGGTCCACGAGTTCCTCGAGGTCCGCCATGCCGTCATCGCCGCAGCCCGCGAACTGGAGCGCCGGATGCCGGAGCGGGTCACGACGGCGTGGTGGAAGGAGGAGCGGGGGGCGCGCATCTTCGTCGATTACAACCAGGCGAACCGCGACCGCACCATGGCCGGCGCCTACAGTCCGCGGGCACTGCCGCACGCCCCGGTGTCCTGCCCCGTGACCTGGGACGAACTGGACGGCGTCGACCCCGCCGCCTTCACGATCGCGACCGTGCCGGACCGGCTGAGGACGGTCGGTGACCCGTGGGAGGACCTGCACGCCGAGCCGGGCAGCATCGACGTCCTGCGCGGCTGGTGGGACCGCGACCTCGCCGATGGCCTCGGCGAGCTCCCGTTCCCACCGGACTTCCCGAAGATGCCCGGTGAGCCCATGAGGGTCCAGCCGAGCCGCGCGCGGAACCGCGCCTGACCCCGCCGACGATCCTGCCCTCGCTGCACGGGAGGACCTCCACGGGAGGACCTCCACAGGGGGGCCGGGAGGGGCCGGGAGGGGTCGGGTGCAGCACCTCCCCGGAGTAAGCTCGGTGGTATGACCAGCACAGATGCCGCCCGCACCGCCGTGGTCATCGAGGACGACGACGACGTCCGGGATCTGCTGCACACCGTGCTGACCGGAGCGGGTTTCCGCGTCCACACGGCACCCGCAGGACTTGCCGGCGTGGAGATGGTCCGCCGGCTCCGCCCCGATGTCGTCACCCTCGACGTCGGGCTGCCGGACATCGACGGCTTCGAAGTGGCGCGGCGGATCCGCCGCTTCTCGACGACGTTCATCGTCATGCTGACCGCACGCGCCGACGCATCCGACGAGAAGCGCGGCTTCGACGCCGGGGCCGACCGCTACCTGCGCAAGCCCTTCCGGCCCGCCGAACTCCGCCGGCACATCGAGGAAGGGATCGCGGCGCCCCACGGCTGAGCCGGAGCGCCACCGCTCAGTGGCTCCGCGCCCCGGCCGTGACGGACCCCGCCTCACGCAGTGCGCCGACCGCCCATCAGTTGTCCCCGCCGCGGGCGTCGTCGCCGACGTCGGTGTCGATCCCGTTGTTGTCGTCGTAGTTGCCGGTGTCCGTCCCGGTGTTGTCGCTGTCCTGGTTCCCGAGGTCGCACCCGCCGAGGAAGAGGCTGCCCGCAGCGAGGAGGGCGGCGAGGGTCTTCAGTTTCTTGTCGGCCATGGGTTTCCGTCCGGTCGGTCCGATCATCGGACGGCACGTCCGCCCACGGTCCACGGTAGGCAGGGGGTCCGGGGCACGGCAACGGATCGGCCCGGCCCACGCGGGGGTTGCGTCCGGGTGCTGTCCGGGTGCTGTCCGGGCACGACGAGGTGCGGAAGGGACGGTGCGCTCAGCCGCGGTCGTCGCGGATCATGTTCGTGATCCGGGCAGTGGACAGTCGCCGGCCCTGCTCGTCCGTCATGACCACCTCGTGGGTCGTCAGGGTCCTGCCGAGGTGGATGGCCGTGGCCGTGCCGGTCACGAGGCCAGAGTGCGCGCTGCGATGGTGGGTCGCCCCGACCTCGATCCCGACCGCCTGGCGTCCGGGGCCGGCGTGGAGTCCCGCGGCGAAGGACCCGAGGGTCTCCGCGAGCACCACGTGGGCGCCGCCGTGCAGGATCCCGGCTACCTGCTGGTTGCCCTCGACGGGCATGGTCGCGACCATGCGTTCGGCGCTCATCTCGGTGAAGACGATGCCCATTTTCACGGTCAGCGCACCCACCCCGTAGCGCCCGAGCCACCCGTGCATCTCGGCAGGTACCCCGGCGGCCACCAGTTCGGCCAGCCGGTCCTCGGAGGGCGTGGAGGGGGTGTCGGTCCGGGTGCGGTTGTCTGTCATGGGAACTAGGCTGGCACCTGTGAGTGAAACAGCCAAGCCCGCCGCGACCCTGACCGTCGCCCCTCCCTCCGACATCGCCCCGGAGGTACCGCTGGACACGGCACCGGCGCGCCGCAGCGACGGCTCACGGAACCGGCTCCTCGTTATCGACGGGCACTCGATGGCGTTCCGGGCCTTCTACGCCCTGCCGGCCGAGAACTTCTCGACCGACACCGGGCAGCACACCAACGCGGTGTACGGCTTCACGGCGATGCTCATCAACCTCATCAAGGACCAGAAGCCGAGTCACGTGGCCGTGGCGTTCGACCTCGACACCCCGACGTTCCGCTCGGAGGAGTACACCGAGTACAAGGGCGGCCGGAACAAGACGCCCGAGGAGTTCCACGGCCAGGTGGACCTCATCATCAAGGTCATGGAGGCCATGCGCATCCCCACGATCTCGATGGACGGCTACGAGGCCGACGACATCCTGGCGACCCTGGCCCACCAGGCGGCCGCGGCCGACTGGGACGTGCAGGTGGTCAGCGGCGACCGCGACGCCTTCCAGCTCGTCAACGACCGCGTCACCGTGCTGTACCCGAAGCAGGGCGTCACCAACATCCCGCAGATGGACGCGCAGGCCATCGAGGAGAAGTACTTCGTCCCGCCCCACCAGTACTCGGACCTCGCCGCGCTGGTGGGGGAGAGCGCCGACAACCTGCCCGGCGTGCCCGGCGTCGGCCCGAAGACCGCGGCCAAGTGGATCAAGCTCTACGGCGGCCTCGAGGGCATCCTCGAGAACCTCGACAAGATCGGCGGGAAGGTCGGGGATGCGCTGCGGACCAACATCGAGGACGTGAAGCGCAACCGCCGCCTGAACCGCCTGCTCACCGACCTCGACCTGCCCGTGGATCTCGACGCCATGGTCTCCCAGCACCCCGACCGCTCCGCCGTCGAGGACCTCTTCGACGCCCTGCAGTTCAACACGCTGCGCAAGCGCCTCTTCGACCTCTTCGGCGAGGAGGAGACGGAGGACGAGGCCGACGAGCAGCACGCGCCCGCCCACGAGATGCTCCACGACGCCGACGGCCTCACGCACTGGTTCAACGCGACCAACCAGGCGCTGGCGTCGGTCGCGCTCGCGACGGAGACGACGGCGGGCGCCACGGACGTCGTCGGGATCGCCGTCGTCACGAGCCTGCAGGCTGCCTTCATCCCGCTCGAGCAGCTGGATGCCGACGCCGAGCGGGTGCTGGGGGCGTGGCTGGCGGACAGGGATGCGCCAAAGATCGTCCACGACTTCAAGGCCGTGCTCAAGCTCCTCTCCGCCCGCGGCTTCGTGCTCGCAGGGGAGATCGACGACACCGCGATCTCGGGGTACCTCATCCAGCCCGACCGCCGCAGCTACGACCTCGCGGACCTCGCCCAGTACCACCTGCGCCTGTCCATCACGGCGTCCGCCGACGACTCCTCGGGGCAGCAGGCCCTGGACCTGGGCGGCAACGACGTCGCCTCGCCCGCCGTGGTGGCAGCCTACGCGGCGCTGCAGCTCAGTGAGCACTTCGCCGGGCAGCTCGTCGAGCGCGGCGCGAACCAGCTCCTCGGCGGCCTGGAACTCCCGCTCGCCGAAGTGCTGGCCCGCATGGAACTCACGGGCGTCGCCGTCTCGGTCGAGGGCCTGGACCGGTTGTACGACGACTTCTCGAAGACGATCGGCGCTGCCGGGGCGGAGGCCTACCGGATCATCGGCAAGGAGATCAACCTCGGCTCGCCCAAGCAGCTGCAGACCGTCCTGTTCGACGAGCTCGGACTGCCGAAGACCAAGAAGATCAAGACCGGGTTCTCCACGGACGCCGACGCCCTCACGGACCTCATCACGAAGACGGGCCACCCGTTCCTCGAGCAGCTCCTCGCATACCGCGACGCCATGAAGCTGCGCCAGACCGTCGAGGGCCTGCGGAAGGCGGTGGGGGACGACGGTCGCATCCACACCACGTACCTGCAGACCATCGCGGCGACCGGTCGGCTGTCCTCGACGAACCCGAACCTGCAGAACATCCCCGTCCGCTCGGACGAGGGGCGCCGCATCCGCGAGGTGTTCGTCGTCGGGCAGGGCCGCAACGGGGAGAAGTACGAGAGCCTGATGACGGCCGACTACTCCCAGATCGAGATGCGCATCATGGCGCACCTCTCCGGCGACGAGGGTCTCATCTCGGCCTTCCAGGAGGGCGAGGACCTGCACCGGTTCGTCGGCTCGCACATCTTCGGCGTCGCACCCGAGGAGGTCACCAACGCCATGCGCTCGAAGGTCAAGGCCATGTCCTACGGGCTGGTGTACGGGCTGAGCTCGTTCGGGCTCTCGAAGCAGCTCAACATCTCCGTGGACGAGGCGCGCACCCTCATGCGCGACTACTTCGAACGGTTCGGGGCGGTGCGCGACTACCTGCGGGGCATCGTCGAGCAGGCCCGCAAGGACGGCTTCACCTCCACCATCGAGGGGCGGCGCCGCTACCTGCCGGACCTGTCGAGCGACAACCGGCAGCTCCGCGAGATGGCCGAGCGCGCGGCGCTCAACGCACCCATCCAGGGGTCCGCAGCGGACATCATCAAGAAGGCGATGCTCGGCGTCGACGACGCCCTGACCCGGCAGGGGCTGGGGTCCCGCATGCTGCTGCAGGTGCACGACGAACTCGTCCTCGAGATCGCCGAGGGGGAGCGCGAGGAGGTCGAGGCGCTGGTGCGCGCGGAGATGGGCGGCGCCGCGGACCTCTCCGTCCCGCTCGACGTCTCCGTGGGCACGGGGGCGAGCTGGCACGACGCCGCGCACTGATCGTCGGGGGCGGCGCAGTCCGTCCGCCGGCGTCGTGCTGGTGCGGGCCGGACGCTCCCGTCTAGGCTGGGGGACTGTGAGCCAGTACACAGCACCCGCACCGACCTCCCACCAGCCGACCCTGACCACGGAGATCTTCACCCCCGCGGCCGACGAGGACGCTACGACCGAGGGCCGCTTCGCGAAGTGGCTCGACGTCGAGAGCATCGGCTTCCACGAGGAGACGGTCGATCCCGAGGACCTCCCGCAGTACCTCGCGGCGTACCGGGCGGACCGGCGCGTGCTGTGGGGTGTCCACGACAGCGCCCAGCCCGCCGAGGCGCTCGGCGCAGGCCACCCCGTCGCCACCTACGGCACCATGGTGCACCCGCTCAACGTCGGCGCCGCGCAGATCGACGCCCACCAGATCACGGCGGTGACGGTCCGGACCAGCCACCGGCGCAACGGGATCCTCCGCTCCCTGATGATGCGCGACCTGCGGGAGGCGAAGGACCGCGGACTCCCGCTGGCGATCCTCACGGCGTCGGAGGCCACGATCTACGGGCGCTTCGGCTTCGGCTGCGCCACCTTCACCCACAGCATCGAGGTCGACGTGCGCGAGCGCTTCGAGGTCACCGCGCCGCGGACCGGGACGACGGCGCTCGTCGCCGGCGAGCACGCCGTGAACCTCGCCGAGAAGATCTTCGACGGCTTCCAGGCCGTGACCTTCGGCTCCGTCGGCCGGCAGTACGCGGTCTCCCGGCGCGTCACGGGGGCCTGGGGCCGCGACCGCCCCGTCGAGGACCGCGCGGTGCGCATGGCGGTCCACTACGACGCCGCCGGGCAGCCGGCCGGGTTCGTGAGCTACCGCTTCGCCGGGTGGGAGACCACGCCGTACACGATGAAGATCGTCGACCTGGTGGCCGCGACGCCGTCGGCCTACCTCGAGCTGTGGCGCTACCTCGGATCGCTCGACCTCGTGGAACGGATCACCTGGGACGGCGCGAGGCGCGACGACGCCCTGCCGTGGGCGCTCCGGGACCGGCGCTGCTACCAGGTCAAGGGCACCGACGACGTGCTCTGGGTCCGGCTGCTCGACGTGCCGGCGGCGCTCGGGAAGCGGTCCTACCGGGGCAGCGGCACGGTGGTCCTGGAGCTGCTCGACGACCACGGGATCGCCGACGGCGTGTACGTGCTGACCGTCGTCGACGGCGTCGGGCAGGTCGAGCGGGCGGACGCGGCAGCCGTCCCGGACGTCACGCTGACCGTCAACGCGCTCGGCTCCCTGTACCTCGGCGGGGTGCAGGCCTCCAGGCTCGAGGCTGCCGGCGGACTGACCACCCACGCGGACGGCGCCGTCGACGTCCTCGACACACTCCTCGGGCGCCCGCAGGACCCGTACTGCATCACGCATTTCTAGGGCCCGCGGCGCCCCGTGCCCGGCGTCGGCAGGTGGCGCCGGGAGGTCCGTGCTGCTTTGACGGTGTTGGGGGCCCGGGCTAGACTGGACAGGCGCGTAGTGCGCTCTGGTGTGTCCCGGTGCGAGCCGGCGGTCCACGAGGGTGCGCCACCACTCCTGAATCTCACCGAGGTTCTTTCCCATTCGTCCACATCCGGACATCGGAACCCGCATCCGGCCCTGCCGGAACCGCGGGATCCAGCGTGACCGGAGCAAGTCATCATCCACAACGGAGCCCCAACTACATGACCATCACCACCACCGAGAAGCAAGGTGCCCCCGTAGTCGCGATCAACGACATCGGCACCGCTGAGGACTTCCTCGCAGCGATCGACGCGACCATCAAGTACTTCAACGACGGAGATCTCGTCGAAGGCACTGTCGTCAAGGTCGACCGCGACGAGGTCCTGCTCGACATCGGTTACAAGACCGAGGGTGTCATTCCTTCCCGCGAGCTTTCCATCAAGCACGACGTCGACCCCGGGGACGTCGTCTCCGTGGGCGATCAGGTCGAGGCTCTGGTTCTCACCAAGGAAGACAAAGAAGGCCGCCTGATCCTCTCCAAGAAGCGCGCGCAGTACGAGCGTGCCTGGGGCGACATCGAGAAGGTCAAGGAAGAGGACGGCGTCGTCACCGGCACCGTCATCGAGGTCGTCAAGGGCGGCCTCATCCTGGACATCGGCCTGCGCGGCTTCCTGCCCGCGTCCCTCGTCGAGATGCGTCGCGTCCGCGACCTAGCTCCGTACATCGGCCAGCAGATCGAAGCGAAGATCATCGAGCTCGACAAGAACCGCAACAACGTCGTGCTGTCGCGTCGTGCGTGGCTCGAGCAGACCCAGTCCGAGGTGCGTTCCACGTTCCTCAACAAGCTCGAGAAGGGCCAGGTCCGCCCGGGCGTCGTCTCCTCGATCGTCAACTTCGGTGCGTTCGTGGACCTCGGCGGCGTCGACGGTCTCGTGCACGTCTCCGAGCTGTCCTGGAAGCACATCGACCACCCGTCCGAGGTCGTCGAAGTGGGCCAGGAAGTCACCGTGGAGGTCCTCGAGGTCGACCTCGACCGCGAGCGTGTCTCCCTGTCGCTGAAGGCCACGCAGGAAGATCCCTGGCAGACCTTCGCCCGCACGCACGCCCTGGGCCAGGTCGTCCCGGGTAAGGTCACGAAGCTCGTCCCCTTCGGCGCGTTCGTCCGCGTCGAGGACGGCATCGAGGGCCTCGTGCACATCTCCGAGCTCGCCGTCCGCCACGTCGAGCTGGCCGAGCAGGTCGTCTCCGTGGGTGACGAGCTCTTCGTCAAGGTCATCGACATCGACCTGGAGCGCCGCCGCATCTCGCTCAGCCTCAAGCAGGCCAACGAGGGCGTCGACGCCGACAGCACCGAGTTCGACCCCGCGCTCTACGGCATGGCCGCCGAGTACGACGACGAGGGCAACTACAAG
This sequence comes from Arthrobacter arabinosi, assembly GCF_054511115.1. Lineage (NCBI taxonomy): Bacteria > Bacillati > Actinomycetota > Actinomycetes > Micrococcales > Micrococcaceae > Arthrobacter > Arthrobacter arabinosi. The sequence goes on along the minus strand of NZ_JBTNDF010000001.1, from coordinate 626,665 downwards.
TACCCCGAGGGCTTCGACCCCGAGTCGAACGAATGGCTCGAGGGCTACGAGAACCAGCGCGCTGCCTGGGAAGCCCAGTACGCGGAAGCTCAGTCCCGCTGGGAGTCACACAAGAAGCAGGTCGTCCAGCACGCGTCCGACGACGCCGCCGCGGCCAGCGAGCCCGCCGAGTCGAACTCGACGAGCTACTCGTCCGAGCCCGTCGCGACGGACACCGGTTCGGGAACGCTTGCTTCCGACGAGGCGCTTGCCGCTCTCCGGGAGAAGCTGACCGGAGCGTAAGCTACCGCGTCCTGCTGTACGTCGAAGGCCCCCGTCCTCTGGACGGGGGCCTTCCTCGTTGCAGCCCCACGGCGTCAGCGGCGCGACGACACCGTGACCGTGAAGCGGGACGAGCGGTCGAGCTGCCGCGTGGCACCGATGGTCCGCTCGAGCACCGGCCGGTAGCGGAGGTGGCTGTTCCACACCGTGACGAGCTCGCCGCCGGGCGCCAGGACGCGCGCGCACGCATCGAAGAGCCGGTGGGCGACACCGGCGTGGACCGTGCTGCCGATGTGGAAGGGCGGGTTCAGGATGATCCTGGCCACCGAGGCGTCCGGCAGCAGGGAGAGCGCATCGTCCCGGCTCACCGCGATGCGGTCGCCGACCCCGTTGGCGGCCGCCGTCGCCGCCGCGGACGCCGCCGCCGACGCCGACTGGTCGGTGGCCAGGACCCGCGCCTCCGGCTGGGTGAGGGCGACGAACGCGGCGATCGCCCCGTTCCCGCAGCCCAGGTCGATGACGTCCGCGCCGCTCGACGCTGCGGTCGTCGGTCGGGGGAGTCCGCGCAGGTGGGGGAGGAGCAGCCGCGTGCCGGGGTCGAGGGCGGGCCCTCCGAACGTCGCCCCGTAGGCCACGAGTTCGAGGGGGCGGGCGAGGCCGACGTCGTGCCGTGCCCTGCGGGGGAACGCGGGGGCCCCGACCTGCAGGGGCCCGGTCGCGGTGAGGACGCGCGCCTTCTGCCGGGCCAGGCCGGCCGTGACGTCGCCGAAGTAGCGGCCGAGGATCCCGTTCATGGAGACCGACATGTGCTTGACCCGCCCTGCCGCCAGTACCCTGACATCCGGGCGGGCGTGGGCGGCGATGGTCCAGGCGAGCTCGTCGAGCTCGTCGAGCGACCGCGGCAGGCGCAGGAGGACCGTCGACACATCCGCGAGCAGCCCGGCGTCGAGGGGGAAGGACCGGTAGACGCCGTGGAGCCCCTGGTCGGCGGCATTGAGGGCGAGAGCGCGTTCGTGGACCACTCCGTCCTGGAACGCGCGGATGCCGCTCCGGCCGGCGAGGTGCGCGGCCCCGAGGGTGAGCGCCCCATAGGAGTCGTTGATGGTGGCGATGCCGCCGGGAAGGCGGAGCCGCTCCGCGGCGGTGTCGAGCAGCAGCCGGTCCGCCGCATCGACCGCGACCAGTTCGGGCGTCTCCAGATCGGGGCGGCGGCGGAGGCGGTCCAGGCTGAACGGGGTCACCGGATCCAGTCTAGGTGCCGGCGCCCGGAAGGGTCCGGTCGCGCTACGGCCGAGGTGCCACGGCGGTGAGCAGTTCCTTGTCGAGGACGAGCTCGACGGACAGGGTCTTGTAGCCCTCCGAGTCGAACAGTACGGTGACGACGCCGTCCTCGTAGCCCATGACGGTCCCGATGCCCCATTCGGGGTGCGCCACGGAACTGTCGACGTCGAACGGGACCTCCTCCTCGGCCGGTGCAGCCCCCTCGGACGGGGCGTCGTCGGCCTCGTGCCGCGCGCAGTTCCCGCAGTTGCCGCACGGCTCGGCGAGCTCCTCACCGAAGTAGCCGAGCAGGAACTGCCGGCGGCAGCCCCGCGTCTCGGCGTAGCGGCGGGCCATCTCCACACGTGACTGGTCGATACGCTCCCGGATCTCGGCCTGCTCCACCCCGCGCCCCACGGCGTCCTCCGCAGTCATCTTCCGGGCGCGGTAGCCCTTCACTCCCTCCACGATGCATTCCGATGCCTCGAGGAGGTTGAGCAGGCTCGTCAGTTTCCGCGCGGACAGACCCGACAGCTCCTTCAGTTTCTTCACCTTCACCGGCTTGCTCTGGGCGGTGATGAGCAGGAACAGGTCGCGCAGCTGCGTGCGGTTGACGGACCTCGCCGCGAAGAAGCGCCGCAGGGACAGGTCCTCCGGCCGGTAGTGCAGCACCGCCCGGGCCTCGAGCCCGTCCCGCCCGCCGCGGCCGATCTCCTGGTAGTAGCTGTCGAGCGAATCCGAGATGTCCGCATGGACGACGAATCTGACGTCCGGTTTGTCGATGCCCATACCGAACGCCGTGGTCGCCACCACGACGTCGATCGTTCCGTCGAGGAAGCCCTCATGGACCGCCTCCCGCTCCCTCCTGAGCTTCCCTGCGTGGTACGAGTCCGCACGCCTGCCCTTCTCCTGCAGTTCCGACGAGAGCCTGTCCGCGGCCTTCTTCGTCGCGACGTAGACGAGTCCCGGCCCCTCCAGCCCGAGGACCTGCTCGCGCACGGCCCGCTGCTTCTCCTCCTCCTCCACATGCTGGACGACGTCGAGGAACAGGTTCGGGCGGTCGAAGCCCTCCACGAGGACCACCGGGTCCACCAGGTGCAGCCTCTCGATGATCTCCTTCTGCACCGGGTGTGACGCGGTGGCCGTCAGCGCGATGACGGGGGCGCCCAGCTCCCGGAGGAGGTGCCCGAGCTGCAGGTAGTCGGGGCGGAAGTCGTGGCCCCAGGACGAGACGCAGTGCGCCTCGTCGACCACGACGAGGGAGATGTCGAGGGACCGGAGCCGTGCGGCGACGTCGTCCCGCGCGATCTGCTCCGGGGCGAGGAACAGGAACTTCGCGCGCGTCGCCTCGCCGTCGTCATCCGCGGCCAGCCAGGCGTCATCCACCTCGCTCCTGCTCAGGCTCGAGTTGACGACCCGTGCGCGCAGCGAGCCCGTGTGCCCGTTGATCGACTCCGCCTGGTCGTGCTGCAGGGCGATCAGCGGCGAGATGACGACGGCGACACCGGGGAGCGCCATGGCCGGCACCTGGTAGATGGCCGACTTCCCGGAGCCGGTCGGCATGACGCAGAGGATGCTGTGACCTGCCAGGACCGCGCTCATGGCCTGCTCCTGGCCGGGGCGTAGATCGTCCCAGCCGAAGGTGGAGGCGGCGGTCGCCTGAAGGTCCTGCAGGGTGATGGTCACGGTCCTCCTCGAGAGACGATAAGTGCACTTAGCGTATTCGGATGCTCCGACAGTTCCTCCCGAGGACCGTCGGGGCGGGCGGGGTCTTGACAGGTCGGGGCGCGTCGCGGACTAGGGTTGGCTCATGCTGAGTATCGGACTGACAGGAGGCATCGCGGCCGGCAAGTCCACGGTGGCCGGCCGGCTCGCGGAGCTCGGCGCCGTGCTGGTCGACGCCGACGTCCTGGCGCGTGCCGCCGTCGAGCCGGGGTCCGAGGGACTCGACGCCGTCGTGGCCGCGTTCGGGCCGGGGGTCCTGGGAGCCGACGGAGCACTCGATCGGCCGGCCCTGGGCCGCCTCGTGTTCGCCGACCCGACCGCCCGCGAGCGCCTCAACGCCGTCGTGCACCCCCGCGTGCGGGCCGCGGCGGCGGCCCTGATCGAGGGAGCCCCCGAGGACGCCGTCGTCGTCGAGGACATCCCGCTGCTGGTCGAGACCGGCCAGGCCGCGCGGTTCCACCTGGTCGTCGTCGTCGACGCCCCCGACACCCTGCGCATCGAGCGGATGGTGCGCGCGCGCGGCATGGAACAGGGCGATGCCGAGCAGCGCATCGCGGCCCAGGCGTCCCGCGCGGACCGGCTGCGCGCCGCTGACGCCGTGATCGTCAACGAGGGCGGGATCGACGAGCTCCTCGCGGCCACGGACCGGCTGTGGGCCGAGCGCATCCTGCCGTTCCGCGACGCCCTGGCCGGGGGGCGGACCGCGGACGGGACCGGGGCGCGGACGACGGCGGGCATCGCGGGGACGACCGGCCTCGCGGACCGCGTCCGGCGGAAACTGGACGCCGTCCTCCCGCCGGGCTGTTCCGTGTCGGTCGAGCATCCGGCCGCCGACGACGGCGTGCACGCGACCCTCCGGGTGACGGCACCCATAAGGGAGTCGGACGCTGCGGCGGAGGCGGTGGCGAGGGCGGGTTTCCCCGGCGTCGGGGACACCGGCGAGGGACGGCCCGGCGCGGCGGCGCTCCATCGGGCGGCCGACCCGGCGGTCGACGTCACGGTGGGAGTGAGTGCGGCGCCGGCCTCCACCTGAGCTCCTCCGAAGGGCTCGCGGGGGCTTTCAGCCGCAAGCAGATCGGGGGCACAGTGTCGGTGGCAGGGACTACCGTTGAGGCATGAGTCTTGCGCAGGATATCAAGCGTGTGGTCGCCCCGTTCGAGGTCATCAGCGAGTACACGCCGGCCGGTGACCAGCCCACGGCCATCAAGGAACTGGCGGAGCGTATCAACGCGGGGGAGAAGGACGTCGTCCTGCTCGGTGCCACCGGTACGGGCAAGAGCGCGACCACCGCCTGGCTGATCGAACAGGTGCAGCGGCCCACCCTGGTCATGGTGCAGAACAAGACGCTCGCGGCACAGCTCGCCAACGAGTTCCGGGAGCTGCTGCCGAACAACGCCGTCGAGTACTTCGTCTCCTACTACGACTACTACCAGCCGGAGGCGTACGTCCCGCAGACGGACACCTTCATCGAGAAGGACTCCTCCATCAACGAGGAGGTGGAGCGGCTCCGGCACTCCGCGACCAACGCGCTGCTGACGCGCCGCGACGTCATCGTCGTCGCCACCGTCTCCTGCATCTACGGCCTCGGGACGCCCGAGGAGTACATCAACAAGATGGTCACCCTCCACCGGGGTGACCAGATGAACCGGGACGCGCTGCTGCGGCAGTTCGTCGGCATGCAGTACACGCGCAACGACATGGACTTCCACCGGGGTACGTTCCGGGTGCGCGGGGACACCGTCGAGATCATCCCCATGTACGAGGAGCACGCGCTGCGGATCGAGTTCTTCGGGGACGAGGTGGAGAACATCTACACCCTCGACCCGCTGACCGGGAACGTGATCCGCGAGGAGGAGGAGATGTACGTCTTCCCCGCCTCCCACTACGTCGCCGGCGAGGACCGCATGACGCGGGCGATCAAGGACATCGAGGACGAGCTGCAGCAGCGCCTGGCGGAACTCGAGGCGCAGAACAAGCTCGTCGAGGCGCAGCGCCTGCGCATGCGCGTGACCTACGACCTCGAGATGATGCAGCAGATGGGCTTCTGCAACGGCATCGAGAACTACTCGCGGCACATCGACGGCCGCGCACCCGCCTCGGCGCCCCACTGCCTGCTCGACTACTTCCCCGACGACTTCCTGCTGGTCGTCGACGAGTCGCACGTGACCATCCCGCAGATCGGCGCCATGTACGAGGGCGACTCCTCCCGGAAGCGCACCCTCGTGGACCACGGCTTCCGCCTGCCGTCCGCCATGGACAACCGGCCGCTGAAGTGGGACGAGTTCCAGGACCGCATCGGTCAGACGGTCTACCTGTCCGCCACCCCCGGCAAGTACGAGCTGGGCAAGGCGGACGGCTTCGTGCAGCAGATCATCCGCCCGACGGGCCTGATCGACCCCGAGGTGGTCGTCAAACCGACCAAGGGCCAGATCGACGACCTGCTGGACGAGATCCGCAAGCGCGTGGCGATCAACGAGCGGGTCCTGGTCACCACCCTCACCAAGCGCATGGCCGAGGACCTCACCGGGTACCTCCTCGAGCACGGCGTGAAGGTCGAGTACCTCCACTCCGACGTCGACACGCTGCGGCGCGTCGAACTGCTGCGTGAACTGCGGATGGGGACGTTCGACGTCCTGGTCGGCATCAACCTGCTGCGGGAGGGGCTCGACCTCCCGGAGGTGTCACTCGTCAGCATCCTCGACGCCGACAAGGAGGGCTTCCTCCGGAGCGCGACGTCGCTCATCCAGACCATCGGACGTGCCGCACGCAACGTGTCCGGTGAGGTCCACATGTACGCGGACCGCATCACGGACTCCATGGAGCGTGCCATCGACGAGACGAACCGGCGCCGGGAGATCCAGGTGGCGCACAACCTCGAGCACGGCATCGATCCCACCCCGCTCCGGAAGCGGATCGCGGACATCACGGACACGATCAACCGGGAGGACGCCGACACGCGGGCCCTGCTCGAGGAAGCCGCTACGTCGCGGAAGCCGAAGAAGGGTGCAGGCCACCACACCGGACTGGCGTCGGTCCCCGCCGAGGACCTCACGGACCTCATCCAGCAGCTCACGGACCAGATGCACGCGGCAGCCGCCGAGCTGCAGTTCGAGCTGGCCGGACGGCTGCGCGACGAAGTGGGCGACCTGAAGAAGGAGCTGCGGCAGATGCAGTCCGCCGGTCACGCCTGAGGCCGGGCGCGCCGCCGATCGCTGACTGCAGGACGTCCTGCACCGTGTCAAGGAGATCGGCGGAAGGGCACCCGAGGGGGCCCGTTCGTCGGCCTTCCTGCTCGCCGGGTAGCATTGTGCCGACGTGAGGGAGTATCCCTAAGCGCTACGGACGTCAGCACGCGCGGCACAGTTGCCCCGCCGGGCGTAGCGGCCGGCCGGCTCGAAGCCGCGGCGGAGAGACTTACGTCGATCCGCTGCACCCCCGGAAGGTACTCCATGCCCGCATTGCCCGTCGCATTCGAGGTCGGCACGTTCATCGTGCTCGGCATCGTGCTGCTCTTCGACCTGCTGCTCGTCGTCAAGCGGCCGCACGAACCATCCATGAAGGAAGCGGGTCTCTGGGTCGCGTTCTACGTGGGCCTCGCCCTGGTGTTCGCGGCGCTGATGTTCTACTTCACCGGAGCGGAGTACGGCGGCCAGTTCGTGGCCGGCTGGATCACCGAGTACAGCCTCAGCATCGACAACCTCTTCGTGTTCATCATCATCATGGCGCGCTTCTCGGTACCCCGTAAGTACCAGCAGGAGGTGCTCATGGTGGGCATCATCATCGCCCTGGTGCTGCGCGGGATCTTCATCGCCCTCGGTGCCGCGGTGATCGAGAACTTCAGCTGGATCTTCTACATCTTCGGCGCCTTCCTGCTCTACACCGCCTACAAGCAGGCAACCGACTCCGGTGAGGACGAGGCGGAGGCCGGGGACAACAAGCTCATCGCGAAGCTCCGCTCGGTGCTGCCGATGTCCGAGTCCTACGACGGCAACAAGATCCGCACCGTGGTCGACGGCAAGAAGGTCTTCACGCCGATGCTGATCGTCTTCGTGACGATCGGCCTGACGGATCTCCTGTTCGCCGTCGACTCCATCCCCGCGATCTTCGGCCTGACGGAGAGCGCCTTCATCGTCTTCACGGCGAACATCTTCGCGCTGATGGGCCTCCGCCAGCTCTACTTCCTGCTCGGCGGCCTCATGACGCGACTCATCTACCTGAAGCACGCGCTCTCCGTGATCCTCGCCTTCATCGGCATCAAGCTCATCCTGCACGCGATGCACGTCAATGAACTGCCCTTCATCAACGGGGGGCAGCACATCGAGTGGGCACCCGAGATCCCCACCTTCGTGTCGCTGGCCGTGATCGTCGCGACCATCATCGTCGCCGTGATCGCCAGCCTCATCCGGTCCCGCACCGCGGGTACCGAGGAGGATGGCGCCCACACGACGACCGGGGCCGCGACCAGCGCCGCGTCGCAGCGCACGTCGGACAGCCCGGCCGTCGACGGCGACCTCGAGCGGGCGGCCGACGAGGCCGACGCGAAGGGACCCCGCCACTAGCCGCACCGCTCCGGCGGACGCGGCACCCAGCCGCCGCACGAACGAGGGACCCCGCACCGCGTGCGGGGTCCCTCGTCGTTCCACGATCGTGGTCCGGGCGGTTCTAGGCCGCCGGTCCGCGCCGCGTCAGTGCCAGCAGCCGGTCGAAGATCGCCTCGCCGTCGTCTGCGATGCCGTCGTGGTGGAACTCGTCCGTCTCCCACACCTCGAGGTTCCGGACCGACGCCGCGGTCGCGAGCGAGAGATCCCGGTCCACGTAGATGTCGTGGCGGTACACGGCCGCGGCTGCCGGCACGGTGTTGGTCGCCAGGACGTCCGTGTCGTACAGCATCCCCCAGTCGGTCTTCTCCGCGAGGAGGCCGGCGACGGCCTGCAGCGGCCGGAGCGCCGGGTCCTCCTCGAAGTACCACGGGTAGACCATCTCGCCGGTCAGCAGGACCTCGGCGGCGTCGTCCCGGAACCCGGGGTGTTCCTCGAGGACGCGCCGGGCGGACCAGGCGGACGCCGACCCCTGGCAGTAGATCGACTCGTGCAGCAGCGCGTACAGCGGCTGCCCCGCCCGGCTCACGACGCCGTGGACCTGCTCGAGGAATGACGCCGACAGGCGGGGACCGTCCGCCGTCGTCGTGAACGCGTCCTCCAGCAGGTAGTGGAGGGCGTGGACGCGCGTGTTCCCGCCCAGGAAGGCGCCGACCATCTGGAACCGCCGCACGGTGAGCCGCTCACCGCTCGGCAGGAACTCCTCCACCGCTTCGAGATGGCGGGCGATGCGCGTCACGACGTCCCGGTCCTCCGGGTACCACGCGAAGTACTCGGCGTTGCGTTCGGCGACCCGCGCGAACGTGGCCCGGTACACCTGGTCCGGCGATCCCGTCAGCGGCGCCAGTCCGCCGGTGATCAGGGCACGCTCGATGCCTTCCGGGGCGTTCGACAGGTAGGTCAGGGTGCAGAAACCGCCGTAGCTCTGCCCGAAGACCGTCCAGGGTCCGCTGCCCAGGGCCCGCCGGATCAGCTCGGCGTCCGCGACGATCGAGTCGGCGCGGAAGTGCGTCAGGTAGTCGGCCTGGGCCTGGGGCGACGGGATCGCCGCGAGCGTCGCGGCGTCCGCCGGCGTCGACAGCCCCGTGCCCCGCTGGTCGAGCATGAGGATCCGGAACTCCCGTGCCGCGGCTTTCATCCAGCCCGACAGCTGCGTGGTGCGCACACCCCGGCCGCCCGGCCCGCCCTGCAGGAACAGGAGCCAGGGGAGCCGCGCCGCGTCGTCGTCGCCGTGGTCCAGCGACGAGTACTCGCGGGCGAACACCTCGATCGAGGGCGACGCCGGGTCCGCGTGGTCGAGCGGCACGCGGAAGACGTGGCCGGTGGAGCGCAGGCCGCGCATGACGGCGGTCCGGCCCATGGTGTGGTCCGCGGTGTGGTCGGCGGTGTGATCCGCCGGGTGACCGACCGCGTGATCGGGGGCGTCCGGAGCGCGCCGGCCGCCGAGCGGCCCAGTCACAGGGCTGCGACGCCGGCGAGCGCGTCGCCGGTCAGCCGGAACGTGCTCCACCCGGCCTGCGCTCTCGCCCCGAGGCTCTCGTAGAAGCGGATCGACGGCTCGTTCCAGTTGAGCACCGACCACTCGACGCGGGCGTAGCCGCGCTCGGTGGCGATCCGGGCGAGGTTCGCGAGGAGCGCCTTCCCGTGCCCCGCCCCGCGCGCCTCGGGCCGCACGTAGAGGTCCTCGAGGTAGATGCCGTTGACGCCCTCCCACGTGGAGTAGTTGAGGAACCAGAGCGCGAACCCCTGGACCTCGTCCTGGACCTCCGCGACGTGGGCGTAGATGGTGGGGCGCTCACCGAACAGCGCCGCCTCGAGGGATGAGGCCGTGTTCCGGACGGCGTCGGGCTCCCGCTCGTAGAGGGCGAGGTCGTGGATGAGCTGGAGGATGACCGGAACGTCCGCCGGCCGTGCTTCCCGAATGGTAGTCATCCCTCCAGCCTAGCCAAGGCGCCGGCTCAGCCCGCCTCGGGCCCTCCGACGCCGAGGATCCTCACGACCGGGCTGCCGGCCTCGTCGGACGCCGCGAGGTCGATCTCCGCGTTGATGCCCCAGTCGTTGTTGCCCTCCGGATCCTTCAGGATCTGGCGCACCTTCCACGCCGCGGGGGTCCTGGTGATCAGCAGGAGGTTCGGCCCGCGCGCATCAGGGCCGTCGTCGATGTCCTCGTAGTCCCCGAAGTAGCCGTCCAGGGCGTCGGCCCAGCGGTCGGCGGTCCACCCGGAGTCGGCGTCGAGCGCACCGAGCGCGGCGTCCTGCTCGTCGGCGAAGAGCTTGACCCGCTGGAACATCTCGTTGCGGACCATGACGCGGAACGCCCGCTCGTTGGACGTGACGGACGGCGGCTCCTCCGGCAGCTCGACGGCGTCCGCGGCGACCGGCGTGAGGCCCGCCGCGAGCTGCGTCCACTCGTCGAGCAGGCTGCTGTCGACCTGGCGGACCAGTTCCCCGAGCCATTCCAGGATGTCGCTGAGGTCCTCGCGCAGCGCCTCGACGGGCACGGTGTGGCGCAGGGCCTTGTAGCAGTCGGCGAGGTAGCGCAGCAGGATCCCCTCGGACCGGGTGAGGGAGTAGAACGCCACGTACTCGCCGAAGCTCATGGCCCGCTCGTACATGTCCCGCACCACGGACTTCGGGGCGAGCTCGAAGTCGCCGAGCCAGGGCGCGGACGCGCGGTAGACGTCGAAGGCCTGCTGCAGCAGCTCCTCGAGGGGCTTCGGGTAGCTGACCTCCTCGAGGCGGGCCATCCGGGCGTCGTAGTCGATGCCCTCGGCCTTCATCACCGCCACGGCCTCGCCGCGGGCCTTCTTCTCCTGCGCGTTGAGGACCTGGCGGGGCTTCTCGAGCGTGGCCTCGATGACGGAGACGACGTCCAGGGCATAGCCGGGCGCCTCCGGGTCGAGCAGTTCCAGGCTCGCCATCGCGAACGGCGAGAGCGGCTGGTTGAGGGCGAAGTTCGCCTGCAGGTGCACCCTGAGGCGCACGCGGCGGCCGTCCGGCTCCGGCTTCGGCAGTTTCTCGACGATCCCGGCCGTGACGAGTTCGCGGTAGATCCCGATGGCGCGCCGCATGAGCCGGAGCTGGGACGCCCGCGTCTCGTGGTTCTCCGTCAGGAGCCGCTTGGTGGCCGTGAAGGGGTCGCCGGGCCGTTCGAGGAGGTTCAGGAGCATGGAGTGGCTGACGGAGAACGACGACGTCAGGGGGTCCGGGATGCTCTCCACGAGCCGCTCGTAGGTGGGCTTGCCCCAGGACACGAAGCCCTGCTGGGGCTTCTTCCGGACCACCTGGCGGAGCTTCTTCTGGTCGTCGCCGAACTTGGACACCGCCTTCGCCATGGCCTTGGCGTTCTCGACGACGTGCTCGGGCGCCTGGACGACGACGGTGCCGGCGGTGTCGTAGCCCGCGCGTCCTGCGCGGCCCGAGATCTGGTGGAACTCCCGGGCGTTGAGCAGGCGCGTGCGGACGCCGTCGTACTTGCTGAGGGCGGTCAGCAGCACCGTGCGGATGGGCACGTTGATGCCCACGCCGAGCGTGTCCGTGCCGCAGATGACCTTGAGCAGCCCCGCCTGGGCGAGCTGTTCGACGAGCCGCCGGTACTTCGGCAGCATCCCGGCGTGGTGCACGCCGATCCCGTGGCGCACGAGGCGGTTGAGGGTCTTCCCGAACCCGGCGGAGAACCGGAAGGTCGCGATGAGTTCCGCGATGCGGTCCTTCTCCTCGCGCGTGCAGACGTTGACGCTCATCAGGTTCTGGGCGCGTTCGATCGCCTCGGCCTGGCTGAAGTGCACCACGTACACGGGGGCCTGCCGTGTGGAGAGGAGCTCCTCGAGGGATTCCTGGATGGGCGTCTCGACGTAGTAGAAGTGCAGGGGGATGGGGCGCTCGACGGACGTGACCGTCGCGGTCGGCCGGCCCGTGCGCTCCGTCAGGTCCTTCTCGAAGCGCGTGACGTCGCCGAGCGTCGCGGACATCAGGAGGAACTGGGCCTGCGGCAGTTCGAGCAGCGGCACCTGCCACGCCCAGCCGCGCTGCGGGTCGGAGTAGAAGTGGAACTCGTCCATGACCACGGTGTCCACGTCCGCCTGCGCGCCCTCCCGCAGCGCCAGGTTCGCGAGGATCTCCGCGGTGCAGCAGATGATCGGCGCGTCCTGGTTCACCCCGGAGTCGCCCGTGATCATGCCGACGTTCTCGGGACCGAAGATGTCGCACAGCGCGAAGAACTTCTCGGACACGAGGGCCTTGATCGGGGCCGTGTAGTAGCTGGTGCGGCCCTCGGCGAAGGACTTCAGGTGCGCGGCGATCGCGACCAGGGACTTCCCCGAGCCGGTCGGGGTCGCCAGGATGACGTTGCTGCCCGAGACGAGCTCCATCGCGGCCTCGTCCTGCGCGGGGTACAGGGTCAGGCCGCGCGCCGTCGCCCAGCCCGTGAAGGCCTCGTAGACCGCGTCCGCGGGAAGTTCGCCGTCGTCGTGCCGGGGGAGGTGTTCCTGGATCGTCATGATCCGTTCAGCCTACCGGTGCGCGGTTCGGCGGAGGTTAGGGTGGGCCATGCGCTGGGACCCTGGACTCTACGCCCGCCATGCCGGCCACCGTGGACGGCCGTTCCTCGACCTCGTCGCGCGGGTGGGACATGACGCTCCACGGACCGTCGTCGACCTCGGCTGCGGCCCGGGCGACCTGACGGAGACGCTCGTCCGTCGCTGGCCCGACGCGCAGGTCGTCGGTATCGACTCCAGCGTCCAGATGATCGACGCAGCCCGGCAGCGGCCGGCGCTCCCGAACCTCGCCTTCGAGGTCGGCGACCTGCGGGACTACCGGCCGGGCGGCGACGACGTCGTCGTCACGAATGCCGCGCTCCAGTGGGTGCCGGGCCATCGGGACCTCCTGGCCGTGTGGGCGGAGGCACTGCCCACGGACGGGTGGCTCGCGGTGCAGGTCCCCGGCAACTTCCCGGCCCCGTCCCACGCCCTGATGCGGGAGCATGCGGCGAGCCCGCGGTGGGCGGACCGGCTGGACGGCGTCCTGCGCCACGACGACGCCGTCGGGGAGCCCTCGGACTACCTGCGGCTGCTGCTCGCCGCGGGACTCGAGGCCGACGTCTGGGAGACCACGTACCATCAGGTGCTGCTCGGGGAGGACGCCGTGCTGGGCTGGGTGCGCGGTACCGCGCTGCGGCCCGTCCTGGACGTGCTGTCGCCCGGGGAGGCCGCCGACTTCGAGGCCGGGTACGCGGAGCTGCTCCGGGATGCCTACCCGCGGGGTGAGCACGGCACCGTGTTCGGCTTCCGCCGGATCTTCGCCGTCGGGCACCGCACCGCGTGAGCGCTCCTACCAGCCACGCTGCTTCCACTCGTCGAGTGAACCCCGCTCCGCGCCGAGCGTGGTCCCCCTGCCGTGGCCGGGATGCACGACGGTGTCGTCGGGGAGGTCGTCGAAGATCCGGGTGACGACGTCGTCGTACAGGGACGCGAAGCGGTCCGGATCGCCCTGGGTGTTGCCGAGCCCGCCGGGGAACAGGGAGTCGCCCGTGAAGAGGTGCGCGGGTCCGTGCGGGTCGCGGTACAGGAGCGCGACGGAGCCGGGTGTGTGACCGCGCAGGTGGATCGCCTCGAGCTCGAAGCCCTCGAAGGATCCGACGTCGTGGTGCTTCAGCGGGACATCCGTCGGCACGGCGATGTCGGTGACGTCGTCCTCCCCGGCCGCGGTGCGGGCCTTCGTGGCCTCCCTGACCTCGGCCAGCGCCCGCACGTGGTCCCAGTGCGAGTGCGTGGTGACGATCAGGGCCAGCCGCGCCTCGGCGTCGGTGTCCTCCTGCGCGTCGGCGAGCAGCCCGAGGATCGCGGGGGCGTCGTCGGCGGCGTCGATCAGCACCTGGACGCCGCTCGACTTCGAGGTCAGCAGGTACACGTTGTTGTCCATCCCGGAGACGGAGATGCTGCGGATCGTCACGTCGCTGAGGTCGTGCAGGGGCTCGGTCATGAGCACAGTGTAGGCACGGCCACCCGGTCCACCGGCAGCGGCCCGACGGCGGTAGGGTCTCAGGAGGACGGGCCGACTGCGGTCCCGCGGAGGCGCGACGGAAGGACCAGGGCATGGAGCAGGGCGTCCCCCGGTGGCTCAGGCTGGACGGGTCGAGCGCCGTGCCCCCGTTCGAGCAGATCAAGCAGGCCGTCACCGGCGCCGCCAACGCGGGCAGGGCGCCGGTCGGGACGCGCCTGCCGCCCGTGCGGGCGCTCGCAACCCATCTGGGGATCGCCGCCAACACCGTGGCCCGGGCGTACCGCGAACTGGAGCAGGCCGGCGTCGTGGAGACCAGGGGCCGGGCGGGGACCGTCATCGCCGCGGGAGGCGACGCCGCCCGGGAGCGCGTGGCCGTCGCCGCGGACGGATTCGCCGCCGTCGTCCACTCCGCCGGGGTGTCGGAGGCCGAAGCCGTCGCGATGGTGAGGGCGGCATTGCGCCGAGGGTGAACGGCACGCGCGGGGGCGCCGCAACAGCACCGATCCGCGAGTATTCGAATATGCTTTCGAACTGTTTTTCTCCTACAGTTGTCTGGTGTCTATAGCAAACTCTCTCGAGCAGCACGCCCACGATCCGGAGCCCGCTCCCCAGGACCTGTCCCGGCTGATCGTCAAGGGTGCACGCGAACACAACCTGCGGAACGTGGACCTCGACCTCCCGCGCGACGCCATGATCGTCTTCACCGGCCTCTCCGGATCCGGCAAGTCCTCCCTCGCCTTCGACACCATCTTCGCGGAGGGGCAGCGTCGCTACGTCGAATCGCTGTCCGCCTACGCCCGGCAGTTCCTCGGCCAGGTGGACAAGCCCGACGTCGACTTCATCGAGGGCCTCTCGCCCGCGGTCTCGATCGACCAGAAGTCCACGAGCAAGAACCCGCGCTCCACCGTGGGCACGATCACCGAGATCTACGACTACATGCGACTGCTGTGGGCGCGCGTCGGGCGCCCGCACTGCCCGGTCTGCGGCGAGCCGGTGGCCAAGCAGACGCCCCAGCAGATCGTCGACCAGCTCCTCGAACTCGACGAGGGGACACGCTTCCAGATCCTCGCGCCGGTGGTCCGGGCACGCAAGGGCGAATTCGTCGACCTCTTCAAGGAACTCACCGCGAAGGGGTACTCCCGCGCCCGGGTGGACGGCAAGCTCATCCAGCTCAGCGACCCGCCCACGCTCGGCAAGCAGTACAAGCACACCATCGAGGTCATCATCGACCGCCTCGTGGTCAAGGGCGGCATCCAGCAGCGCCTCACGGACTCCGTCGAGACGGCCCTGAAGCTCGCCGACGGCCGTGTCCTCGCCGAATTCGTCGACCTCCCCGAGGACGACGCCAAGCGCCTCCACGCCTACTCCGAACACCTGGCCTGCCCCAACGAGCACCCCCTCGCCATCGACGAGGTGGAGCCGCGGTCCTTCTCGTTCAACAACCCCTTCGGCGCCTGCCCGGCCTGCACGGGCATCGGCACCAAGCTCGAGGTCGACGAGGAACTCGTCGTCCCCAACCCCGACCTGAGCCTCGCGGAGGGCGCGATCGCGCCCTGGTCGCTCGGCACGGCGACCCTCGAATACTGGACCCGGCTGCTCGAGGGCCTCGCGTCCGAGCTGAACTTCGACGTCACGACGCCCTGGCGGAAGCTGCCGGACCGCGCCCGCGAAGCCGCCCTGTACGGCAAGGACCACAAGGTCGTGGTGCAGTACAGGAACCGGTTCGGCCGGGAACGGAAGTACAGCACCGGCTTCGAGGGCGCCATCCAGTACATCCAGCGCAAGCACACGGAGACGGAGTCCGAGGCGTCGCGGGACCGGTACGAGGAGTACATGCGGGAGATCCCGTGCCCCACGTGCGGGGGTGCGCGGCTCAACCCGGCCTCGCTCTCGGTACTGATCAACGGCCGGAACATCGCCGAGGTCTCCGCGATGCCCATGCGGGACTGCGCGGATTTCCTCGCCAACCTCGTCCTCACCGGCCGTGAGGCGCAGATCGCCAACCAGGTGCTCAAGGAGATCCAGGCGCGCCTGACCTTCCTCCTCGACGTCGGCCTCGAATACCTGAACCTCGAGCGCGCCTCGGGCACCCTGTCCGGCGGCGAGGCCCAGCGCATCCGCCTCGCCACGCAGATCGGATCCGGCCTCGTCGGCGTCCTCTACGTCCTCGACGAGCCCTCCATCGGCCTGCACCAGCGGGACAACCGCCGGCTCATCGAGACCCTGACCCGCCTGCGGAACCTCGGCAACACGCTCATCGTCGTCGAGCACGACGAGGACACCATCGCCGAGGCCGACTGGATCGTGGACATCGGGCCGGGGGCGGGCGAGCACGGCGGCGAGGTGGTGCACTCGGGCCTCCTCGAGGACCTGCTCACCAACGAGAGGTCGCTGACCGGCGACTACCTCTCCGGGCGCCGGAGGATCGAAATCCCGACGAAGCGCCGGAAGATCGACCGGTCGCGCCAGTTGAAGGTCGTCGGTGCCCGCGAGCACAACCTCGTGAACGTCGACGCGACGATCCCGCTCGGGGTGTTCACCGCCGTCACCGGCGTCAGCGGTTCCGGCAAGTCGACCCTCGTCAACGACATCCTGTACAAGGTGCTCGCCAACAAGCTCAACGGCGCCAAGCAGGTGGCCGGGCGGCACCGGCGGATCGACGGGCTGGAGCACCTCGACAAGGTCATCCACGTGGACCAGAGCCCCATCGGCCGCACCCCGCGCTCGAACCCCGCCACCTACACGGGCGTCTTCGACAACATCCGGAAGCTCTTCGCGGAGACCACCGAGGCGAAGGTCCGCGGCTACCTGCCCGGGCGGTTCTCCTTCAACGTCAAGGGCGGGCGCTGCGAGGCGTGCTCGGGCGACGGAACCCTGAAGATCGAGATGAACTTCCTGCCCGACGTCTACGTGCCCTGCGAGGTCTGCCACGGCGCACGGTACAACCGGGAGACGCTCGAGGTGCACTACAAGGGCAAAACCATCGCCGACGTCCTCGACATGCCCATCGAGGAGGGCGCCGAGTTCTTCGCGGCGTTCAGCCCGATCGCCCGGCACCTCAACACCCTCGTGGAGGTGGGGCTCGGCTATGTCAGGCTCGGGCAGCCCGCCACGACGCTCTCCGGCGGCGAGGCGCAGCGCGTGAAGCTCGCCAGTGAACTGCAGAAACGGTCCAACGGCCGCAGCATCTACGTCCTCGACGAACCCACCACGGGCCTGCACTTCGAGGACATCCGCAAGCTCCTGCTGGTGCTGCAGGGCCTCGTGGACAAGGGCAACACCGTCATCACGATCGAGCACAACCTCGACGTCATCAAGAGCGCGGACTGGGTGATCGACCTCGGCCCGGACGGCGGTTCCGGCGGCGGGCAGATCATCGCGACCGGTACGCCCGAGCAGGTCTCGAAGAACGAGCAGAGCTACACGGGCACCTTCCTGAAGGAGATCTTCGAGAAGGCCGCGGGCTAGCGTCAGCCCGCAGCCAGGACAGCGGGGAGGGCAGGTGCGAGCCTGCCCTCCCCGCTGTTATGGCAAGCTTGCCCGGTGGCAGATATGCGTTCGCTGATCCTCTTCGACCTCGACGGGACCCTGGTGGACCCGGCCGGGTCGATCACCGGAGGCATCGGTTCGGCCCTGGCGCTCCACGGGTTCCCCGTCCCGCCCGCTCACGTGCTCCAGGCGATGGTCGGGCCGTCCCTCGTCCACTCCCTGACCGCCACCGCCGGTGTTCCCGCCTCCCGCGTCCCCGACGTCGTCGCGACCTACCGCGCCGGCTACCTGGAGACCGGGATGTCCGCGAGCCGCCCCTACTCGGGGATCGCCCGCTGCGTGGAGGCGCTCGCTGACGGCGGCGCGACCGTCGCGGTCGCCACCCAGAAGCCCGAATGGCTCGCCGAGGAGCTCCTCGCCGTGCAGGGGCTCCGGCACCTGTTCTCCTCCGTCCACGGTTCGCCCCGCGACGAGGCGGCGGCCACCGGGGGCAAGGCGCCCATCATCCGGGCCGCCCTCGACCGCCACGGGGTCGACGGCGGGGCCGCAGGCGCGGTGATGGTCGGCGACCGGCAGCACGACGTGGAGGGCGCCGCCGCCAACGGACTGGCCTGCATCGGCGTCGCCTGGGGTTTCGCCGCGCCGGGCGAGCTGGAGGCCGCCGGGGCTGCCGCCGTCGTGGGATCCGCCGACGAACTGCTGGCGGTGCTCCGTGGGCGTCTATGACCTGACCCGCAGCACCACGCGCGGACTCATCGCCGGCCTGTGCCGTCCCACGGTCGAGGGACTCCGCAACGTGCCGAAGGACGGCCCGTTCATCGTCGCCCCGAACCACCTCTCCTTCCTCGACAGCGTGCTGGTGCAGGCGCTCATGCCCCGACCTGTCGCGTTCTTCGCGAAGGCCGAGTACTTCACGGGGACCGGTGTGAAGGGCGCCCTCATGAAGTCGTTCTTCGAGGGTGTCGGGTCCATCCCCGTCGAACGCGGCCAGCAGGCCGCCAGCGTCCAGGCGCTGAAGACCCTCCTCGATCTCCTCGAGCAGGGCGACGGCGTCGGCATCTACCCCGAGGGGACCCGCTCACGGGACGGGCGGCTCTACCGGGGGAGGACCGGCGTCGGCTGGCTCGCGCTGACCACCGGGGCGCCCGTACTGCCCGTCGGCCTGATCGGCACCGACGCGCTGCAGCCGGCGGGCCGGAGGGGCGTCCGCCCCCAGCACTTCACCCTGCGGATCGGTGAGCCGCTCGTCTTCGCGAAGACCGGCCCCGGGCACCCGCTGCCCGCGCGCCGGAACGCCACCGACACCATCATGGACAGCATCGCCGCCCTGACCGGCCAGGAGCGGGTGGCCTCCTACAACCAGAGTCCACCCGCGGAGTGACGGCCGGCGCCGGGCGGGCAGCCCGTCAGCGGTGAGCGGAACGCCCGCCGCCCGGGCGGGGCGTGTCACCGCACGGCCCTAAGATTGTGGACGTGGCGAACCCAGTAACGTACCGGCCGAAGACAGGCGAGATCCCCGTCGACCCGGGCGTGTACCGCTTCCGCGACGAGCACGGGCGGGTCATCTACGTGGGCAAGGCCAAGAACCTCAGGTCGCGGCTGAACTCCTACTTCGCCAGCCCTCAGGGCCTGCTCGCGAAGACCCGCCGCATGGTGTTCACCGCGGCGAGCGTCGAGTGGACGGTCGTCGGCAGCGAACTCGAGGCGCTGCAGCTCGAGTACACGTGGATCAAGGAGTTCAATCCGCGGTTCAACGTGATGTTCAGGGACGACAAGTCCTACCCCTACCTGGCCGTCACCATGGGGGAGAAGTACCCGCGCGTGCAGGTGCTGCGCGGCGACAAGAAGAAGGACACCCGGTACTTCGGGCCGTTCTACCCCGCCAAGGCCATCCGCGAGACCGTGGACACCATGCTCCGCGTCTTCCCGGTCCGCACGTGCAGCACGGGCGTGTTCAAGCGCGCGGAGCGCACCGGCCGGCCCTGCCTCCTCGGCTACATCGACAAGTGCTCCGCTCCGTGCGTGGGACGCATCAGCCCCGAGGACCACAAGGCCCTCGCGGGCGAGTTCTGCGACTTCATGTCCGGGGAGGCGAAGAAGTTCATCGCCGGCCTCGAGCGGAAGATGGGCGAGGCCGTCGCCGAACTGGACTACGAGTCCGCCGCACGCCTGCGCGACGACATCGCCGCCCTCCGCCGGGTCTTCGAACGCAACACCGTCGTCCTCAGCGAGGACACCGACGCCGACATCTTCGCCCTCAAGGAGGACGACCTCGAGGCCGCCGCCCAGGTCTTCCACGTCCGTGGCGGGCGCATCCGGGGCCAGCGCGGCTGGGTGGTCGAGAAGGTCGAGGACATGGACACCGCCGATCTCGTGGAGCACCTGCTCCAGCAGGTGTACGGCGAGGGCAGCAGCAGCAACGAGCAGATCCCGCGCGAGGTCCTCGTGCCCGTCCTGCCCAGCAACGAGGACCAGATGCTCGAGTGGCTGCGGGGCCTGCGCGGATCGCGTGTCGACGTCCGGGTGCCCCGGCGTGGCGACAAGGCCACGCTCATGGGTACCGTCGAGCAGAACGCCGCGGACGCCCTGCGCCTGCACAAGAGCCGACGGGCCGGGGACATCACCACCCGGTCCGCCGCCCTGCAGGAGCTGCAGGAGGCACTGGACCTGCCCCAGCCGCTCATGCGCATCGAGTGCTTCGACATCTCGCACGTGCAGGGAACCAACGTGGTCGCGTCGATGGTCGTCGTCGAGGACGGCCTGCCCCGGAAGTCCGAGTACCGCAAGTTCTCCATCACCGGCGACGCCGCACGGGACGACACCGCGTCCATGTACGACGTCGTCTACCGCCGCTTCCGCAACTACCTGGTCGGGAAGGACGGCGCGCCGCGCGACGCCGCCGCGCCCGACCCCGACGTCGACCCCGTGGACGACGACGCGTCGGTCCTCGAGCACCCCGACGTCGACGACCGGGGCGAGCCGATCAGGGACACGACGACGGCGATCACGCGCAACCGGTTCGCCTATCCGCCCAATCTCGTCGTCGTCGACGGCGGGCCGCCGCAGGTGGCCGCCGCCGCCCGCGCGCTGCAGGACCTCGGGATCGAGGACGTCTACGTGATCGGCCTCGCGAAGCGCCTCGAGGAGGTCTGGGTCCCGGACAGCGAGTTCCCGGTCATCCTGCCGCGTGCGTCGGAGGGGCTGTTCCTCCTGCAGCGCGTCCGCGACGAGGCGCACCGCTTCGCGATCACGTTCCACCGCCAGAAGCGCGGCAAGTCCATGACGGCGTCGGCCCTCGACGACGTCGCCGGCCTCGGACCCGCCAAGCGCAAGGCCCTGCTCAAGCACTTCGGGTCGGTCAAGAAGATCCGCGCCGCCACCGTCGAGGAGCTCGTCGGCGTGCCCGGCGTCGGGCCCGCCCTCGCCCGGACCATCCAGGCGTCGCTGACGGCGGACGACGCCGCCGCACCGGCCGTGAACATGACCACGGGCGAGATCATCGAAGATTAGCTAGGCTGAGGCACGGCGGCCGGTCGTGCCGCCGGGAGTGCACATACGTGGACATACACATCAGGGAACGCCGGACCACCGGGAGCCCCGTCGAGCCGGAACGGATCCATCACGATGACTGAGGCCACGAGCCTGACGCCGGTCAAACCCACCGAATCCGAGCTGCTGGTGGTGACCGGCATGTCGGGCGCCGGGCGCAGCACGGCCGCCAACGCCCTCGAGGACCACGGCTGGTACGTGGTCGAGAACCTCCCGCCCCAGCTGCTCACCACCCTCACGGAACTCGTGGCGCGCACGCCGCAGTCGATCCCGAAGCTCGCCGTCGTCATCGACGTGCGCGGCAAGGAACTCTTCAACGACATCAAGGCGTCGCTGGACGCGCTCCGGTCCGCGGGCGTCACCCACCGCGTCCTGTTCCTCGACGCCGACGACGACGTCCTGGTGCGGCGCTTCGAGCAGGGCCGGAGGCCGCACCCCCTGCAGGGCGACGGCCGGATCCTGGACGGCATCGCCGCCGAACGTGAGGTCCTGAAGGAGCTCAAGCACTCGTCCGACGTCGTCATCGACACGACCAAGCTGAACGTGCACGCCCTCGCGACCGCCGTGACCGAGCTGTTCTCCGACGCCGGGCCCATCGTCCTGCGCCTCAACGTCATGAGCTTCGGCTTCAAGTACGGGCTCCCCGTGGACGCCAACTTCGTGGCCGACGTGCGCTTCATCCCGAACCCGCACTGGGTGCCGACCCTGCGCCCCCAGACGGGACTCGACGCGCCGGTGCGCGACTACGTGCTCGACGCGCTGGGTGCGGGGGACTTCATCGACCGCTACGTCGGCGCCCTCGTCCCCGTCCTGGACGGGTACCGCCGCGAGAACAAGCACTACGCGACCATCGCCGTCGGCTGCACCGGCGGGAAGCACCGCTCGGTGGCCGTGACGGAGGAGATGGCGCAGCGGCTCGCGCAGCTGCCCGGGGTGCAGGTCTCGGCCCACCACCGCGACCTCGGGCGTGAATAGTGGCGCTGTTCTCCGGACCGCTGCCGCTCATCCCGCCGGCCGCACGCCGGCCAGGTGAGGGCCAGGGCGCCGGCCCGACCGTCGTCGCCCTCGGGGGCGGCCACGGGCTGTCGGCGTCGCTGTCCGCGCTGAGGCTCCTCACGCAGGAACTGACCGCGATCGTGACGGTGGCCGACGACGGCGGATCCTCCGGGCGGCTGCGGCGCGAACTCGGGGTACTGCCTCCGGGGGACCTGCGCATGGCGCTGGCGGCCCTGTGCGACGACACCGACTGGGGACGCACGTGGCGCGACGTCATGCAGCACCGCTTCTCCTCCCGCAACGGCGCGGAGGGATCCCTCCACGACCACGCCATGGGGAACCTCCTGATCGTCACCCTGTGGGAGCTGCTCGGTGATCCCGTCGCCGGACTGCAGTGGGCGGGCGCCCTGCTCGGGGCGCGCGGCCGGGTCCTGCCCATGGCGAGCGTGCCCCTGACCATCGAGGGCGACGTCCTCAGCGAGGTCGGTGGGTCGCTGCGCGTCACCACGGTGTCCGGCCAGGCGAAGCTGGCGGTCGCCGCGGACACCGGGAACGTGAGCAACGTGCGGCTCGTCCCCTCCGACGCCCCCGCCTGCCACGACGCCCTGGAGGCCGTCGAACTGGCCGACTGGGTGGTCCTCGGGCCGGGCTCCTGGTACACCTCCGTGCTGCCGCACCTGCTCCTGCCGGACCTGCGCGACGCCCTGTGCCGCACCTCCGCCCGGCGGTGCCTCACCATGAACCTGAGCAACGACACGCGCGAGACGCAGGGCATGAGCGCCATCGACCACCTCGCGGTCATCTCGCGGTACGCTCCCGAGCTGACCCTCGACGTCGTCCTCGTGGACCCCTCGGTCGTGGCGGACCGGAAGGAGTTCGAGCGGGCCGTCGCCGGGATGGGTGGGCGCGCCGTCTTCGGTAGAGTGGGAGTTTCGACCGGCAAACCCGTGCATGATCCGCTGCGGCTGGCGACGTCCTACAACGACATGTTCGGGGAGATCTAGGAGTGTATCTGTGGCACTGACCGCCGACGTCAAAGAGGAGCTGTCCCACCTCGACGTCAAGAAGTCCTCGGTGCGCAAGGCCGAGGTGTCCGCGCTGCTGAGGTTCGCCGGCGGCCTCCACATCATCTCCGGCAGGATCGTCATCGAGGCCGAGGTGGACCTCGCATCGACGGCCCGCCGGCTGCGGGCCGCGATCGCCGAGGTGTACGGGCACAACAGCGAGATCATCGTCGTCACCGGCGGAGGCCTCAAGCGCGGCAACCGGTACGTGGTGCGCGTGGTCCGCGACGGGGAGTCCCTCGCCCGCCAGACCGGGCTGCTCGACAGCAGGGGCCGGCCCGTCCGCGGCCTGCCGTCTGCCGTCGTCAACGGCTCCACGGCGGACGCCGAAGCGGTGTGGCGCGGCGCGTTCCTCGCCCACGGCTCCCTGACCGAACCGGGCCGGTCCTCCTCCCTGGAGGTCACGTGCCCCGGGCCGGAGTCCGCCCTGGCCCTCGTCGGCGCGGCCCGCCGGCTCGACATCGCGGCCAAGGCCCGTGAGGTGCGCGGCGTCGACCGCGTCGTCATCCGCGACGGCGACACCATCGCCGCCCTCCTGACCCGGATGGGCGCCCACGACGCCCTCATGGTGTGGGAGGAGCGCCGCATGCGCAAGGAGGTCCGTGCCACCGCCAACCGCCTCGCCAACTTCGACGACGCGAACCTGCGCCGCTCGGCCCAGGCCGCCGTCGCCGCGGGCGCCCGCGTGGAGCGCGCCCTCGAGATCCTCGGGGAGACCGTACCGGACCACCTGCGCTACGCGGGCGAGCTGCGGGTCGCCCACAAGCAGGCCAGCCTCGACGAGCTCGGCCGCCTCGCCGACCCTCCGATGACCAAGGACGCGATCGCCGGGCGGATCCGCCGGCTGCTCGCGATGGCCGACAAGAGGGCGCAGGACATCGGGATCCCGGGCACGGACGCGAATGTCACCGCGGACATGCTCGACGAATGAATGGGTCATAGGATGGAACGGCAAGCCCGCTTCTGATCGAGCGGGACGCCTGCCGTCCGGACCCCTCGGGTCCGCCGGTCGCGCGGGCACCGGGATCACTACATGGAGGACTACGTGAGCGAATACGTACTGCCGGATCTTGACTACGACTACGCCGCCCTGGAACCGCACATCTCGGGCCGGATCATGGAACTGCACCACTCCAAGCACCAGGCCACCTACGTCAAGGGCGCCAACGACGCCCTCGCGCAGCTCGCCGAGGCCCGCGAGAAGGGAGCGTTCGGCACGATCCCGAAACTGTCCAAGGACTTGGCGTTCCACGTCGGCGGTGTGATCAACCACAGCATCTTCTGGAAGAACATGTCCCCGGAGGGAGGCGACAAGCCCGAGGGTGAGCTCGCCGCGGCCCTCGACGACGCGTTCGGCTCGTTCGACGCCTTCCGCGCGCACTTCACCGCCGCGGCGACCTCGCTGCAGGGTTCCGGCTGGGCCGTCCTCGCTTACGAGCCGCTGGGCAGGAACATCGTCATCGAGCAGCTCTACGACCAGCAGGGCAACGTGCCCGTGGGCACGATCCCGCTGCTGATGCTCGACATGTGGGAGCACGCCTTCTACCTCGACTACGTGAACGTCAAGCCCGATTACGTGAAGGCCTGGTGGAACCTGGTGAACTGGGCCGACGTCCAGACACGCTTCCAGGCAGCGCGCACGGGGGCCTCCAGCCTCATCACCCCCGGGGCCTGAGCACCCCGGCCGTCCGGCCGCGGAGGTGCCCCTCCCGGTCCGGCGGCCCGCGTCACGAGTGCGTCCCGAGGGCCGTGCTGAGTAAGGTTGGAGCGGTGCAGGGCTTCGGTCCCGGCACCGCTCCGGCGGACGCCGCGGTGCAGGACCCGCAGGAACCAGCAGGACCCGAGAATTTCGGCACGACGGCGTGCCCGGTACAGATTTATTCGTCGCCGGCGTCGCCCGCCAAGGGTCAGCAAGGCGACACCACCTATGAAGGAGATGGAAACCAGTGACTACTCGCGTTGGAATCAATGGCTTCGGCCGCATCGGCCGCAACTACTTCCGTGCCGCCCTCGAGCAGGGCTCGGACCTCGAGATCGTCGCGGTCAACGACCTCACGAGCCCCGAGGCCCTCGCGCACCTCCTGAAGTACGACTCCGTCACCGGCCGGCTGAAGGCCTCCGTCGAGGTCGACGGCGGAGACCTCGTCGTCGGCGGCAAGCGCGTCAAGGTCCTCGCCGAGCGCGACCCCGCGAACCTGCCCTGGAAGGACCTCGGCGTCGACATCGTCATCGAGTCCACCGGGTTCTTCACCAAGGCCTCGGACGCGCAGAAGCACATCGACGCCGGCGCCAGGAAGGTCCTGATCTCCGCGCCCGCCTCCGACGAGGACCTCACCGTGGTTCTCGGCGTCAACGACGGCGACTACGACCCCGAGAACCACCACATCATCTCGAACGCCTCCTGCACCACGAACTGCCTCGGCCCCCTCGCCAAGGTCCTCAACGACTCCTTCGGGATCGAGCGCGGCCTCATGACGACCATCCACGCGTACACCGCCGACCAGAACCTGCAGGACGGCCCGCACAAGGACCTGCGCCGTGCGCGCGCCGCCGCGATCAACATGGTCCCCACCTCGACGGGTGCGGCCAAGGCGATCGGCCTCGTCCTGCCCGAACTGAAGGGCAAGCTCGACGGCTACGCCATCCGGGTCCCCGTCCCCACCGGCTCCGCCACCGACCTCACGGTCACCGTGGGCCGCGAGGTCACCGCCGAGGAGGTCAACGCCGCCTACAAGGCCGCCGCGGCCGACGGCTCGCTCAAGGGCTACCTCTCCTACACCGAGGACCCCATCGTGTCCTCCGACATCGTGACCGACCCGTCGTCGTGCATCTTCGACTCGGGCCTGACCAAGGTCATCGGCAACCAGGTGAAGGTCGTCGGCTGGTACGACAACGAGTGGGGCTACTCGAACCGCCTGGTCGACCTGACCGAAATCGTCGCCGCCAAGCTCTCCTAGGCGGTCGCCCGTGGCTTACGCATCGCTCGACGACCTCCTCGCCGAAGGGGTCCGGGGACGCCGCGTCCTCGTCCGCTCCGACCTCAACGTGCCCCTCGAGGGCGAGGTCCCCGACCTGACGGTCACCGACGACGGCCGCGTCCGCGCGTCCCTGCCCGTCCTGCGCAAGCTGACCGGGGCCGGGGCCGCCGTGATCGTCCTGGCCCACCTCGGGCGGCCGAAGGGCGCTCCGGAGGAGAAGTACTCGCTGAAGCCGGCCGTCGACGTCCTCCGGGACCTCGCGGACTTCCCGGTCGCCCTGGCCTCCGACACCACGGGGGAGGGTGCCCGCAGCGCGGCCGCAGCCCTGTCCGAGGGCGAGGTGCTGGTGCTCGAGAACGTGCGCTTCGACGCCCGTGAGACGAGCAAGGACGACGCCGAGCGCGGCGCCCTCGCGCGTGAGTTCGCGGATCTCGCGGGCCCCGACGGAGCCTACGTGGACGACGCCTTCGGCGCCGTCCACCGGAAGCACGCGAGCGTGTACGACGTCGCGGCCCTGCTGCCCGCCTACCAGGGCGACCTCGTGAAGGCCGAACTCGTGGTCCTCGAGAAGCTGACGAAGGACCCGCAGCGGCCCTTCGTCGTCGTGCTCGGCGGATCCAAGGTGTCGGACAAGCTCGCCGTCATCGAGAACCTGATCGGCACCGCCGACCGCATCCTCGTCGGCGGAGGCATGGTGTTCACGTTCCTGGCCGCCCAGGGCCACCCGGTCGGGGCGAGCCTCCTGGAGGAGGATCAGCTCGACACCGTGCGGGGCTACCTCGAGCGCGGTGCACGGGACGGCACGCAGTTCGTGCTGCCGACGGACATCGTCGTCGCCGAGAAGTTCGCGGCCGACGCGCGGGCCGGCGTGGCCGCCGCGGACGCCATCGAGGCGGGGACCTTCGGGGCCTCGGGGATCGGACTCGACATCGGGCCCGTGACGAGCCAGGACTTCGCCGCGAACATCAAGGAGGCGAAGACGGTGTTCTGGAACGGGCCCATGGGCGTGTTCGAGTT
Organism: Arthrobacter arabinosi; assembly: GCF_054511115.1. Classification (NCBI taxonomy): domain Bacteria; kingdom Bacillati; phylum Actinomycetota; class Actinomycetes; order Micrococcales; family Micrococcaceae; genus Arthrobacter; species Arthrobacter arabinosi. The sequence goes on along the minus strand of NZ_JBTNDF010000001.1, from coordinate 599,728 downwards.
CGACGCCTTCGCCGCCGGCACCCGCGCCGTCGCGCAGGCCCTCGTCGACGCCCAGGCGGACGGTGCCCTGACCGTGGTCGGCGGCGGCGACTCCGCCGCGGCCGTCCGCGGCCTCGGTTTTGGGGACGACCAGTTCGGGCACATCTCCACGGGTGGCGGCGCGAGCCTCGAGTACCTCGAGGGCAAGGAACTCCCGGGCCTGACGGCCCTCGCCCGCGACTAGCGGACGGTCCCGGTCCCGCGGCCGACGGCAGGACCAGCCGCCCCTCCCGGGCGCACAGGAATGGCGGGATCCGCCCGGCCCCGGCCGGGCGGATCCCACGAACAGATGGAGTACGACGATGACCACCTCGACCAACGGCACCTTCGACCGCCGCCCGCTCATCGCGGGCAACTGGAAGATGAACCTGGACCACATGCAGGGCATCACCTTCCTGCAGAAGCTCGCCTGGACGCTGGATGACGCGGGCCACGACTTCTCGCGCGTCGAGGTGTCGGTGTTCCCGCCGTTCACCGACCTGCGGGGCGTGCAGACCCTCGTGAAGGGCGACACCCTGGACGTCGTGTACGGCGCGCAGGACCTCTCCCCGGAGGACTCCGGCGCCTACACCGGCGACATCTCCGGACAGTTCCTGGCCAGGCTCGACTGCACGTACGTCCTCGTGGGCCATTCCGAGCGCCGCACCATCCACGCCGAGTCGGACGAGCTGCTGAACCGCAAGGTGCACGCGGCCTACCGGCACGGGCTGGTCCCCGTCCTGTGCGTCGGCGAGGGCCTCGAGATCCGCCAGGCCGGGACGCACGTCGCGCACACACTCGAGCAGCTCCGCCAGGGCGTGGCAGGACTGTCGGCGGAGCAGGCGGCAGGGCTCGTCGTCGCCTACGAGCCGGTCTGGGCGATCGGCACCGGAGAGGTCGCCGGGCCCGAGGACGCCCAGGAGATGTGCGCCGCCATCCGCGCCGAGCTCGGCTCGCTGTTCGACGCCGGGACGGCCGCGAAGACCCGCCTCCTGTACGGGGGATCGGTCAAGGCAGCCAACGCCGCGAGCATCCTGGGGGAGCGCGACGTGGACGGCGTCCTGGTGGGCGGGGCGAGCCTCGACGTGGCCGAGTTTGCTAGTATTGTCAGGTTCGAACAGCATCTGGTGACAGACTAAGTTCCGTGCGCCGGCCGCTCCATCGAGCGGCTACCGAGCCTTGAAAGGGCCCCGTGGAAATCCTTCGTATCATCCTGCTCGTCCTGCTCGGGATCACCAGCCTCCTGCTGACCCTGCTGATCCTGCTCCACAAGGGGCGCGGCGGTGGCATGTCGGACATGTTCGGTGGCGGCATGACGTCGAGCATGGGATCCTCCGGGGTAGCCGAGCGGAACCTCAACCGCTTCACGGTGGCACTCGGGCTGGCCTGGGGCGTCGTCATCGTCGCCCTCGGCCTCATCCAGCGGTTCGCCGGCGAGGTCTAGAACGCCCGAGACACCGAAGCCCCCGCGTCCGTCCGGACGCGGGGGCTTCGTCCTCGGTGGACCCTGTCAGTCGGACGACTCGTCGTCGTGGTCGATGAGGCGCCCGGGAAGTTTCTGCGCCGCGTCCTGGTCGATCAGCCACAGGGTCTTCTTCAGGCCCCTGGCGCCCGCGGCGGGGACCTGCACGTGTCCGGCCCCGGCCAGGGCGAGACCCACCGCGCCGGCCTTGTCGCTGCCGCTGACCGCCAGCCACACCTCCTGCGCCGACGTGATGGCTTCGAGGGTGAGCGAGACGCGCTGCGGCGGCGGCTTCGGCGCGTGGGGGACGCCGACCGTCGTCGCGCCCCGCGTCCGGATGCCGGCCAGCTCCGGGAACAGGGACGCGACGTGCGCGTCCGGGCCGACGCCGAGCAGGAGGACGTCGAAGCGGGGCAGGCGGGGATCGGGCTGGACGATGTCCTCGTCCGCGGCGAGCTCCGCCCGCGCGGCTGCCGCGAGCTGCTCCGCATAGTCGGCGGCCGCGGCGTCCTCGTCGGGGAACTCGTCCTTCGACCCGAGCTCGTGGATCTTCACGGGATCGACGGCGATGCGGTCGAGCAGGGCCGCCCGGGCCTGGACCGCGTTGCGGTCCGGGTCCGCGGCGCGCAGGAAGCGCTCGTCGCCCCACCAGAAGTGGACGTTGGCCCAGTCCACCGCGGTGTGGGCGGGGGACTCGGCCACGGCCTCGAGGGCCGCCGTCCCGATGGACCCGCCCGTGAGCACCACGGTCGCCGTCCCCCGCTCGCTCTGCACGTCGACGAGCCGGGTGATCAGCCGGGCGGCGACGGCGGCCGCGAGGGAGCCCTGGGTGGGATGGATGCTGACTTTCGGTTCAGCGCTCACTCGTGCGCACACTCCTCAGATTGGTTCGGGCAAGGCCCTCGGTGATGACTTCGCCGAACACCTCGTCCGGGTCGAGGCGCCGCAGCTCCTCGGCGAGGCAGTCCCGCAGCGCGCGGCGCGGCAGCGAGATGCGCTGGACGGGCTGGTGCGGCTGGTACAGCTCGGCGACGTCGTGATCGGGACGGTGCAGTTCGACGTCGCCGCCGCTGCGGGTCAGGCGGACCCGCCTGAGCCCGGTCCCGGTCGGGCCGGCCACGATCGTGACCGGGGCGTCGAGGGCCTTCGTCAGCCACGCGGCCAGGAGGACGGTGCTCGGGGAGTCGGAGGCCCCCTCGACGGTGACCGCGGTGACGGGCTGGTCGCCCGGAAGCTGGTCGAGGACGGCTGCGAGCTGGATCCGCCAGTTCGTCAGGCGCGTCCACGCGAGGTCGGTGTCGCCGGCCTCGTAGGTGCTGCTGATGTTGAACAGCGCGGCCGTCGGATCCTTCTCGTTGGCCGAGTCGGTGATCCTGCGGTGGGCGATGCTGCCGATCGAGGTCTGCGCCGCGGCGTCGGGGACTCCGTGGGGCCACCAGGCGACGATCGGGGCGTCGGGCAGGAGGAGGGCGGAGACGAGGGACTCGTTCTCCTCGGAGAGCTCCCCGTACCCGCGCAGGACGACGACCTCGGAGGCGCCGGCGTCGCCGCCGACGCGGATCTGGGCGTCGAGGCGGGTCGGCTCGTCCGGGGACTCCCCGGCCAGCACGATGATGCGGCAGGGGTGCTCCCGGCTCGCCTGGTTCGCGGCGTCGATCGCTTCCTCCTCGTAGCCGGAGCGGGTGATCACGACCAGCGTCAGCACGCGCCCGAGCGCGACGACGCCACCGCTGTCCCGCAGGGACATCAGTTCCTTCGACACCTTCGAGGTGGTGGTGTCGGGCAGTTCCACGATCATGGTCGTCTCCAGGTTCGTCCATCGGCTGCGAGCAGCTCGTCGGCGGAGGCCGGACCCCAGCTGCCGGGCACGTAGGCTTCCGGCTGCGCGTCCAGCGACGCCCAGTGCTTCTCGAACGGGTCGAGGATCTTCCAGGACAGCTCCACTTCCGCCTGGCGGGGGAAGAGCGGCGGTTCACCGAGCAGGACGTCGAGGATGAGCCGCTCGTAGGCCTCCGGGCTGGACTCGGTGAAGGAGTGCCCGTAGCCGAAGTCCATGGTCACGTCCCGGACCTCCGTCTGCGTCCCCGGCACCTTCGAACCGAAGCGGATGGTCACGCCCTCGTCCGGCTGCACACGGATGACCACGGCGTTCTGTCCGAAGTCCTCCTCGTGGTGGTCCTGGAACAGGAGGTTCGGTGCCCGCTTGAACACGACGGCGATCTCCGTGACCCTGCGACCGAGCCGTTTGCCGGCGCGCAGGTAGAACGGGACCCCCGCCCAGCGGCGCGTGTGGATGTCCAGGCGCAGCGCGGCGAAGCTCTCGGTGGTGGAATCGGCGGGGATGCCGTCCTCCTCGAGGAACCCGTTCACGCGCTCCCCGCCCTGCCAGCCGGCCTCGTACTGGCCGCGGGCGGACCGCCCGGACAGGTCGGCGGGCAGCACGACGGCGGCGAGCACCTTCTCCTTCTCGGCGCGCAGGTGGTCGGCGTCGAAGGAGATCGGCTCCTCCATCGCCGTGAGCGCGAGGAGCTGCAGCAGGTGGTTCTGGATGACGTCGCGGGCCGCGCCGACGCCGTCGTAGTAGCCTGCGCGGCTGCCGATCCCGATGTCCTCGGCCATGGTGATCTGCACGTGGTCGACGTAGTTGGCGTTCCAGAGCGGCTCGAAGAGCTGGTTCGCGAAGCGCAGCGCCAGGATGTTCTGGACCGTCTCCTTGCCCAGGTAGTGATCGATCCTGAATACCGAGTCCGGGGGGAACACGCTCTCGACGATGGTGTTCAGTTCCCGGGCGGACGCGAGGTCGTGCCCGAAGGGCTTCTCGATGACCACGCGGCGCCACTGGCCGTCGTCGGGCTCCGCCAGGCCGTGCTCGGAGAGCTTCTGGCAGACCGTCTCGAACGCGTTCGGGGGGACCGACAGGTAGAACGCGTGGTTGCCGCGCGTCCCCCTGCTGCCCTCGAGCTCCTCGATGGTCTCCCGGAGCTTCTTGAACGCCTCGTCGTCGTCGAAGCTGCCCTGGACGAAGCGGATGCCCGCCGAGAGCTGCTCCCACACCGTCTCGTTGAACGGTGTCCGCGCGTACTGCGTCACGGCTTCCCGGACCTGCTCCACGAACTCCTCGTTCGACCACTCCCGGCGGCCGAAGCCCACCAGGCCGAAGCTCGGCGGCAGGAGCCCCCGGTTGGCGAGATCGTAGATGGCGGGCATCAGCTTCTTGCGGGCGAGGTCACCCGTCACCCCGAACAGGACGAGGGACGAGGGACCCGCGATCCGGCTCAGCCGCCGGTCACGCGGATCCCGCAGGGGGTTGGAGGCTTTCGCCCTGGTGCTGTCAGGCATGCTCACCCGTTCCGGTGGTGGCCCTCGCCGGCGGCGGCGAGGGAGGAGATGGCGTCCCGGAGTTGCGCGACGCCGATTGCGCGGTCCGTCAGGTGCAGGCGGAGCACGGGGCGTCCGTGGTCGGCGAGCACCTGGGCGTCACCGGCGGCCTGCGCACTGATGAGCTCCCCGAACGTGAAGGGGCGCTCGGGGATCGCGAGGTCGGTGCTGCTCGTCCCTGTCAGCTGCAGGTAGACGCCGACGGGGGAGCCGCCCTTGTGGTACTGGCCGGTGGAGTGCAGGAAGCGCGGACCCCAGCCGAACGTGACCGGGCGGCCGGTGGCGGCGGCCAGCGGGGAGCGCACGGCTTCGAGGTCCGCCTGGCCGTGCCGGTCCAGGTAGGCCTGCACGGCGAGGTAGCCGTTCTCCGGGAGGGTGGCGAGCAGCGCGCGGAGCGCCTCGCCGACGGTCCGTGCGGAGCCGAGCAGGCCGGCGTCGCCGCGGACCTCGACCGCTCCGTCGACGAAGGCCGCCGGAGCCGGTTCGGGCCGGGCGTCGAGCAGCCCGCGCGCCGCCTTCTTGGCGGCCTCGACGTCGGGCTGGTCGAACGGGTTGATGCCCAGCAGGCGGCCCGCGACCGCGACGGCGTACTCCCAGACGAACAACTGGCTGCCGAGGGTGCCGCTGACGGTGACCCGCGTGCCCTCCGCCGGTTCTCCGCCCGGGGCCTCGTCGATCGGGGCGAGGACCACGGGGAGGACGTCGTCCGCCACGTCCCCCAGCTCGGGTGCGTCGCTGGAGGCGACGACGGGGAGCAGCCCGGTGCCGAGCTTGCCGGTCGATTCGGCGATGAGCTGTTCGGCCCAGTCGGCGAACCCGGGCAGGCCCGACCCGGCGTCCGCGAAGACGATCTTGTCCCGCAGCGGGAGCGTCCCGCCGAGGACGGCGCCGAGCTGCAGGCCCACGTTGTCGTCGGTGTCGTCACCGAGGAATTCCGCGCCGTCCTCCGCGTCGTCCAGGAGCGTCTCGACATCGGCGCCGGCAAGGCCTGAGGGCACCAGGCCGAACGCGGTAAGGGCCGAGTACCGCCCGCCGACGTCGGGGTCGGCGTTGAAGACCTTGCGGTAGCCGGCCTTCCGCGACGCCTCGTCCAGCGGCGACCCGGGGTCGGTCACGATGATGATCCGCGAGGCGGCGTCGAGGCCGGCGTCCGTGAACGCCTGCTCGAACAGCCGGCGCTGCGAATCGGTCTCGACCGTGGAGCCGGACTTCGACGACACGACGATCGCGGTGCGCTCCAGGCCCTCCTCGAGGGCCGCACGCACCTGGTCGGGATCAGTGGCGTCCAGGACCACGAGCGGGACGCCCGCTTCCCTGGTGATGACCTCCGGCGCGAGCGAGGAGCCGCCCATGCCGCAGAGCACGATCCGGTCGACGCCCTCCGCCAGGAGGTCGGCGCGGAGTCCGGCGATCTCCGGCAGGAGCGCGCGCGAGCGGTCGAACAGGTCGATCCAGCCGAGGCGGACGGAGGCCTCCGGCTCGGCGTCCGGGCCCCACAGCGTGGCGTCCTTGGCCATCAGGCGGGAGGCGACGCGGTCCTTCACGAGTGCCGGTACGGCCGACTCGACCGCTGCGAGGGCGGCCCCGGTGGCGGTGAGTGCGAAGGAGCCCATGGGGATCACGCCTCCGCTGCGTCGAGGGCGGCCTGGACGGTCTCGAGGAGTTCGGTCCAGCTGGCGACGAACTTGTCGAGGCCCTCGGTCTCGAGCTGGTCGACGACCTCGGTGTAGGAGATGCCGAGCGTGTCGAGCCGGTTCAGGATCTCGTTGGACTCCTCGTAGGTGCCCGTGACCGTGTCACCCTCGATGACGCCGTGGTCCGCGGTGGCCTCCAGGGTCTTCTCGGGCATGGTGTTCACGACGTGCGGTGCGACCAGACCCGTGACGTAGAGCGTGTCGGGCAGGTTCGGGTCCTTGACGCCGGTGGAGGCCCACAGGGGGCGCTGCGCGTTGCCGCCGGCGGCCTCCAGGACCTGCCAGCGCTCCGAGGAGAACTGCTCCTGGAAGATCTGGTAGGCGAGGCGGGCGTTCGCGAGACCGGCCTTGCCCTTGAGCGCCGTGGCCTCGTCCGAGCCGATCGCGTCGAGCCGGCCGTCGATCTCGGCGTCGACGCGGGAGACGAAGAAGGAGGCGACCGAGGTGATCTTGGACAGATCGCGGCCGTTCTCCTTCGCCTGCTCGAGGCCCAGCATGAAGGCGTTGATGACGGCACGGTAGCGCTCGAGGGAGAAGATCAGGGTGACGTTGACGCTGATGCCGGCGGCCAGGGTCTCCGAGATGGCCTCCAGGCCCTCCACGGTCGCCGGGATCTTGATGAGGACGTTGGTGCGCTGCACCTTCGCGTGGAGGCGCTTGGCCTCGGCCACGGTGCCCTGCGTGTCGCGGGAGAGCCGCGGGTCGACCTCGATGGACACGCGGCCGTCGGCGCCGTTGGTGCGCTTGGCCTCCGCCGCGAAGATGTCGCAGGCCTGGGCGACGTCGTGGGTGGTGATGTCGAAGACGGCCTGGTCGACGTCCGCGCCGGCTTCGGCGAGGGCGCCGACCTGGGAGGCGTAGGACTCGCCCTTCTTCAGGGCCGCCGCGAAGATGCTCGGGTTGGTGGTGACGCCGACGACGTCGAGGTCCTCGATGAGGTGCTTGAAGGCGCCCGAGTTGATGCGCTCCCGGGAGAGGTCGTCGAGCCAGATGGAGACGCCGGCGGCCGAGAGATCAGCTGTGGGGGTGGTCATGATGTGTGCTCCTTGTCCGCTGTCGCGGAAGATGGGTGCTGAAGGATGGGAACGGATGGGCTACTGCTGGTCGCCGGTCTCCGTGGCACGGTGGCCCGAGGGCATGGCCGCCGTGCCGTTTGGTGCCAGGGGGTCGGCGGCGACGGCTTCCAGGGAGTCCTTCGCGGCGGCCACGACGGCGTCGGCGGTGATGCCGAACTCGCGGTACAGGGTCTTGTAGTCGGCGGAGGCTCCGAAGTGCTCGAGGGACACGCTGCGCCCGGCGTCGCCGACGATCCCCTGCCAGCTCTGCGCGACGCCCGCCTCGACGGACACCCGGGCCCGCACGGTGCGCGGGAGGACGCTCTCGCGGTAGGACGCGTCCTGCGCGTTGAACCATTCGAGGCACGGCATGGAGACCACTCGCGCGGAGATGCCCTGCGCCTCGAGGGCGGTGCGGGCCTCCACGGCGAGCTGCACCTCCGAGCCGGTGCCGATGAGGATGACGTCGGGGGACCCGTTCGCGGCCTCGGCGAGCACGTAGCCGCCCTTCGCGACGCCCTCGGCCGAGCCGAACGTGTCGCCCGAGGCGGCGCCCTCGCCCCGCTCGTAGGTGGGGATGTTCTGGCGGGTCAGGACCAGGCCGGCAGGGTTCTCGGTGTTCTCGAGGATGGTGCGCCAGGCCACGGCGACCTCGTTGGCGTCGCCCGGGCGGACGACGTCGAGCCCGGGGAGGGTGCGCAGCGAGGAGAGCTGCTCGACCGGCTGGTGCGTGGGGCCGTCTTCGCCGAGGCCGATGGAGTCGTGCGTCCACACGTAGATCGCCGGCACGCCCATGAGCGCGCCGAGGCGCACGGCGGGCCGCTGGTAGTCGCTGAAGATCAGGAAGGTGCCCGAGAAGGCGCGGGTGCTGCTGTGCATCACGATGCCGTTGACGATCGCGGCGGCGGCGTGCTCGCGGATGCCGAAGTGCAGCACCCGGCCGTACGGGTTGCCGGACCAGGACGTCGTCTGGCGGCTCTCGGGGATGAAGGACGGCGATCCCTCGATCGTGGTGTTGTTCGACTCGGCGAGGTCGGCGCTGCCACCCCAGAGCTCGGGGAGTGCGGGGCCGATCGCGGTGAGGACCTTGCCCGACGCGGCACGCGTGGACATGTCCTTGCCCGCCTCGAACGCGGGCAGGCTCTCGTGCCAGCCGTCGGGCAGCCTGCGCTCCTGGATGCGCTCGAGCAGGGCGGCCTCGTCGGCATGGCCGGCCTTCCAGGCGTCGAAGCCCTCCTGCCAGGCTTTGTGCGCGTCGACGCCGCGCTGCACCACACCGCGGGCGTGCTCGAGGACCTCGGGATCCACGTCGAAGTGCTTCTCCGGGTCGAAGCCGAGGGCTTCCTTCAGGCCTGCCACCTCGTCCTTGCCGAGCGCCGAGCCGTGGATCTTGCCGGTGTTCTGCTTGTTCGGCGCCGGGTACCCGATGATGGTGCGCAGCGACACGATGCTCGGCCGGGACGTCTCGGCCTTGGCCGCCAGGAGGGCGGAGTAGAGCTCGGCGACGTCCTCGACGTACTCGCCGGTCTTCGTCCAGTCCACGCGCTGCGTGTGCCAGCCGTAGGCCTCGTAGCGCTTCAGGACGTCCTCGGTGAACGCGACGTCGGTGTCGTCCTCGATGGAGATGTGGTTCTCGTCGTAGATCACCACGAGGTTGCCGAGCTGCTGGTGCCCGGCGAGCGAGGACGCCTCGGCCGTCACGCCCTCCTGCATGTCGCCGTCGGAGGCGATGACCCAGATGGTGTGGTCGAACGGGCTGGTGCCCTCGGGGGCGTCGGCGTCGAACATCCCGCGCTGCCGGCGCTGGCCGTAGGCGAAGCCGACGGAGGTGGCCAGGCCCTGGCCGAGGGGGCCGGTGGTGATCTCCACGCCCTTGGTGTGGCGGTACTCGGGGTGGCCGGGGGTGAGGGAGTCCCAGGTGCGCAGTGCCTTCAGGTCGTCGAGTTCCAGGCCGTAGCCGGACAGGAAGAGCTGGATGTAGAGGGTGAGCGAGGTGTGGCCCGGGGAGAGCACGAACCGGTCACGGCCCGTCCACTCCGGATCCGACGGATCGTGCCGCATGACCTTCTGGAACAGCAGGTAGGCCGCCGGTGCGAGGCTCATCGCGGTCCCGGGGTGGCCGTTGCCCACCTTCTCCACCGCGTCCGCCGCCAGGACGCGCGCCGTGTCGACGGCCTTCCGGTCGAGGTCGGTCCAGGTCAGTTCCTGCTCTTGCATCTGTGGCACGTTTCCGGGCCCCTCTCTGTCCGGAACGGCCACCGACGGGGACGTGCCTTCAGGCACGCCGTCGGGCTGGCCGTTCACCGTTGAATCCTGCGAATTCGAGCTCCGACCGGGACAGCACTGCGCCGGGTCCACTTATTCCGGGCACGTTTCCACAGTGGGCTTTCCAGCCAACACTATCCCGTCCGCCCGCGAAGCGACGGTGGGATTCGAAGAATGTCCTCCCTCGCGATTCGTCGTCCCGCCCGGTGCTGCGGCGGGGGAGCGGTACGCCGGGATCCCGCCCCGATTTCTACAGGACGTAAAAGGGTATGATGGGCCTTGTCTTTTACTCCGGAAGAATCGAAAGTGTTGCCTCGTGAAGACCCAGCAGGCTCCTGCTCCGGCACGTTCCCCGCAGGCCCGTCAGGGTCTCGGTCGCAAGGCGAAGGCCTACCTCGCGCTGACCAAGCCTCGCGTGATCGAACTCCTCCTGGTGACCACCCTTCCCACCATGATCTTCGCGCAGGGAGGGTTCCCTCCGGTCGGCCTGATCCTCGCGACCATGGTCGGCGGCGCCCTGGCGGCGGGCAGCGCAGGCGCGTTCAACTGCTACATCGACCGTGACATCGACAAGCTGATGCACCGGACGGAGAACCGTCCGCTGGTGACGGGCGAGGTCACGCCCCGCGAGGCGCTCGTCTTCTCCTGGCTCCTCGGCATCGTCGCGATCCTCGTGCTCTGGTTCGGGGCGAATCCGCTCGCCGGGCTGCTGGGCGTGGCGGCGATCTTCCTGTATGTGGTGGTGTACACGCTCGTCCTGAAGCGGCGCACCTCCCAGAACATCGTCTGGGGCGGCGCCGCGGGCTGCATGCCCGTCCTCATCGCGTGGGCCGCGGTCACCGGCGCCGTCGAGTGGCCCGCCGTCGTCCTCTTCCTCATCATCTTCCTGTGGACGCCCCCGCACTACTGGCCCCTGTCCATGAAGTACAGCGACGACTACAACGCCGCCAACGTCCCGATGCTCGGGGCGATCGCCGGCGCCCGCGCCGTCTCCGTCCAGGTGGTCCTGTACGCATGGGCCATGGTGGCCTGCTCGCTCCTGCTGATCCCCGCCGGCGCGGGCTGGGTCTACACAGGTGCGGCCATCGCCGGAGGGGCCTGGTTCCTCCGCGAGTCCCACCGCCTGCACTCCCTCGCCCACCGGGGGGAGCTGCACCCGAAGGCCGCGATGAAGGTCTTCCACGGATCGATCAGTTACCTGACGGTCCTCTTCCTCGCCCTGGCCATCGATCCCTTCGTCGGCTCGGCCGTCCTCGCCTGATCCGGCTCCGGCCCCCTGCTCCACCCGGACCCCGCGGGCCCTAGGCTTGCACCCATGGACTTCACCGGCCTGATCGCCTACCCCCTCACCCCGTTCCTGCCGGACGGCTCCGTCTCCCTCACGGACCTGCGCGGCCTCGTGGGCGGGCTCGCCTCCTCCGGCGTGGACGCCGTCACGGTCCTCGGCTCGTCCGGCAGCTTCGCCTACCTCGACCGCGGCGAACGGGCGCAGGTGGCGCGCGCCGCCATCGAGGCCGTCGACGGCCGCCTCCCCGTGGCCGTCGGCATCAGCTCGGTGGGCACACGCGACGTGCTCGACGCCGCGACGGACGCGCAGGCGGCCGGAGCGGCAGGCCTCGTGCTGTCGCCGGTCTCCTATGTCCCCCTCACGGACGACGAGGTCCTGGCGCAGGTCCGGGCGGTCGACGAGGCGACGGATCTGCCCATCTGCCTCTACAACAACCCCGGGACCACGCAGTTCGACTACTCGCTGCAGGTGGTGGCCGAACTGTCGTCCCTGCAGGACGTCGTCGCGTTCAAGGACACCGCGGCGGACGCCGTGAGCTTCAACGCCCGGTACGCGGAACTGGGGCGGCTCGTCTCCGCGCCTTTCAGCCACGGTGTCAGCGGGGACCTCCTGATGATGACGGGCGAGGTGGCCGCCGACGCCTGGCACAGCGGGCCCGCGGCGCTCCTGCCGGGCTACTACCGCCGTCTCCGGGATGCCGTGGTCGCCGGGGACCGGGCGGAGACCGAGCGCGTCCGGCACGTGCTGGCACCCCTCGTGGACCATGTCGCCGGGCTGCGGAGGATCAGCGGCCTCCACCTCCTCGCCCGGGCCTGCGGCATCCTCGCCGGGGACCCCCGGCCGCCGCTGCTGCCGAGCCCCGGATCCGAGCTGCGCGAACTCGGGCGGCTCCTCGACATCCTCGAGGCCGAGGTCGACGACGCGTGACGGCGCGGCGCGGGGCGCGTCCTAGGAGACGCCCTGCGGCACCCTGGCCTCGGCGGGCGTCCCCGGCAGGGCCTTCCGCGTGGTCCCCGTGTACAGGGCGTGCACGGCGGCGGCCATGAGCAGCGACGCCCCGAGCATGTGCAGCGCCACGAGCGCGATCGGCAGGTGGAGGAAGTGCTGTGCGTATCCGATCGCACCCTGGAGGAGGACGATCGCGGCGAACAGCGCCAGCGCCCTGCGCAGCTTCTCGTGGACGCCGGAACGGTAGGCGACGACGACGGCGAGCGCCACGGTGGCGACCAGCAGGTACACGGGGAGGGCGTGCAGGCGCGTCACGAGGACGGCGTCGAGCCCGTTGCGGGCGGCCCCGTGGTCGCCCGCGTGCGGACCGGCCCCGGTCACGACGACGCCGAGCAGGATCGTGATCGAGCTGAGGACGGTCGCGGTGAGGAGCAGCCGGCGCAGCAGGGGCGGCGCGGCGGGCGCGCGGACGGTCCGGTACTGGTCGATATCGAGCCGGGCGCGGGCGACCAGCACGGTGGCGAGGGCGACGAGGACCATGGACACGACGAAGTGGAGGCCCACGACCCAGGGGTTCAGGCCCGTCCAGACCGTGATCCCGCCGATGACGGCCTGCGCGGGGATGCCGAGGAAGAGGCCGACCGACAGCCGGAACAGGTCCTTGCGCTGCCGCCGCATGCCGAGCACGGACACGATCATGGCCACGGCGATGACGACGAGCACGAAGGTCAGGAGCCTGTTGCCGAACTCGATGACCCCGTGGAAGCCCATCTCCGGCGTGGTGACGATCGAGTCCGCCGTGCAGCGCGGCCACTCCGGGCATCCCAGCCCGGAGGCGGTGAGGCGCACGGCGCCGCCGGTCACGACGATGGCGATCTGCGAGACGAGGGAGGCCACGGCCAGCCGGCGCACCACGGGTGTCGTCGTGCGGGGCAGGGTGGCCGCGAGGCGGGAGAGTGCGGGGAGAGTCATGCTGTCAGCTCCATTTGAACCAGCGGATGGCCGCCAGCCCGGCGAGGGCGGCCCAGGCGAGGAGCACCAGGCACGCGATGGGGTCGAGGACGCCGTCCACGAGGGCGCTCCGGAGCCCATCGCCGAGGGCGGCGGACGGGAGGACGGAGACGAACGGTTCGGCGGGGGCGGGCAGGCTCGTCGCCGGGATGATCACGCCGCCCGCGGCCGCGAGCAGGATCCACACGAGGTTGGTGACCGCCAGGGTGGCCTCGGGGCGGAGGGTGCCGGCCACGAGGAGGCCGAGCGCGGTGAACGCGGCCGACCCGACGAGCAGCAGCAGGGCTGCGGGCAGGATGCCCGCGGGTGCCGGCGTCCACCCCATGAGGGCGGCGGCGCCGCCGATCACGACGAGCTGGACGGCGAGGACGACGGCGACCGCGAGGGCCTTCCCGAGGATCAGGCCCGACCGCCCCAGCGGCGTGGTGGACAGGAAGCGCAGCACGCCGTAGCGGCGGTCGAAGCCCGTCGCGATGCCCTGGCCCGTGAAGGCGGTGGACATCGTGCAGAGGGCCAGGACGCCGGGAGCGGCGATGTCGATGCGGTGCGGCCCGTAGGCGTCGAGCAGTGGGGTGATGACCAGTGCTGTGAGCGCCAGGAGGGGCAGCACGATCGCGAGGACGAGCTGCTCGCCGTTCCGGAGCATGGCCAGCGCCTCGTAGGCGCCGTGGCGCAGCACGCGGGTGGGCAGCGACGCCGCGGTCCCGCCGACCGGCAGCGACGCCGCAGTGCCACCGGTCGGCGGGACCGTCGGGACTGCGCCGGCGGGGGGTGGCGCGGTCATCGGATGCTCCGTCCTGAGATGTCGAGGAAGACGTCCTCGAGCGAGCGCGGTGCCATGGAGATGGCCGTGGGCATCACGCCGCACGCGTCCCACCATCGCGCCAGCCGGGCGACGTCGTCCGCCGTGACCGGGCCGCGGAGGACGTACTGTCCGGGCTCCGTCTCGCGCTGGTGCAGGTGGGGGAGGAGATCGGGTGGGAAGGACAGGCCGGGTACCGTCTCGAAGCGGAGTTCCCGCGTGCCGTCCGGGTCGGTGTCCGCGGTGAGCTCGGCGACGGTCCCCTCGGCGACCGTGCGGCCGCCCTCGAGGATGTAGACGTAGTCGGCGAGCCGCTGCGCGTCGTCGAGCAGGTGCGTGGTGAGGATGACGGCCAGGCCGTCGGCGCGGAGCTCCCGGACGAGGTCGAACACGATGGTGCGGGACTGCGGATCCAGGCCGGCGCTCGGCTCGTCCAGGAAGACCACCTCCGGGCGCCCCACCAGGGCGCACGCGAGGGCGAGGCGCTGCTTCTGCCCGCCGGAGAGCCTCCGGATGGAGACGGCCCCGAACTCGTCGAGCCCGAGGCGCCCCGCCAGGTCGTCGACCGGCAGAGGGTCGGCGTACATGGAGGCGACGTGCCGCAGGAGCGCCAGCGGGCGCACCGACGGCGGGAGACCGCCGTCCTGCAGCATCACCCCCACGCGCGCCCGCAGGTGCGGGGTCGCCCGCGACGGATCCTCCCCGAGGAGGCGGACCCGGCCGCCGTCGGCGCGCTGGAGGCCCTGGGCGCATTCGAGGGTCGTCGTCTTGCCGGCACCGTTGGCTCCCAGCAGGACGGTGACGGCGCCGTGCGTGGCCCGCAGGCTGACGCCGTCGAGCACGCGGACCATCCGGCCGTCGAGGGCGCCGACCGGACCGAAGTCCTTGACCAGGTCGTCGATCTCGAGGGCGGGGGAAGATATCGGCACCCGATTATTCTACGGCAGGTAGTAGGCGGGACGACGGCCCCGATGGGTAGCCTCGCCTAAGTGGTGGGGCGGAATACATTAGGTCATGCTTATGTTGTGTATTTTGTCGCCGACGGAGGGAATGGACCGTGACCGCACCAGCCCGCACCGCCGTCCCGGCGACCGCCGCCCCTGACGACCGCACCGCGCAGATCGTGTTCCCCGATCCCGACGAGCGGACGCGGGACCGCGTCCTGGCTGCCGTCCTCGAGCGCGGCCCGGTCAGCGCCGCGGAACTCGGCAACCGCCTCGGGTTCACGCCCGCCGCCATGCGGCGCCACCTCGATGCCCTCTCCTCGGACGGACTCATCGAGGTCAAGCGCGTGCGCGGGTCCGCCAACGGCGCGGGTCGGCCGGCCCGGCGCTACGTCCTCAGCCGTCGCGGCCAGTCCAGGATGGGCAACGACTACCTGGACATCGCCGTCGCCGCACTCACGCAGCTCGGTGAGGTGGCGGGCCCGGAAGCCATCGAGGACTTCGCCCGCACCCGGTTCGCCGGCATGGAGGAGCGCTACCGCCCCATCGTCGAGGCGGCGGGCCCCGATCTCGCGGCCCGTGCCCACGCCCTCGCCGGCGCCCTGAGCGCCGACGGCTTCGTGGGCTCCACCAAGACGGTCGGCCTCCCGCCCGCGGACGGACCGAGCGCCGTACCGTCCGCCGCCCGCCCGGTCATGCTCAGCGTGCAGCTGTGCCAGGGGCACTGCCCCATCCAGGGACTGGCCTCGGCGTTCCCCGCGTTCTGCGGCCAGGAGACCGGCGTCTTCGCCCGGCTCCTCGGCGTCGACGTCCGTCGGCTCTCCACCCTCGCCGGCGGCGGGCACGTCTGCACCACCCACATCCCCCTGGGACGGACGACGGCGGCCGCGCCGATCGGCCCCGGCACGTCCGGAGCCGCGCAGGCGGGCACGGACACCGTTCCGCCCAGTACCCCAGCAACGTTATCCATCCATCAGCAAGGAAGGCCGTGATGACGGATCAAGTAGACCGTAAGCCAGCTGCATCGGCAGTGCCGGAGTCGGTGATCAGTGACATCCTCGAGAAGAACCCCGAGCTCGAGGGCATCGGGACCTACCAGTACGGGTGGGCGGACAAGAACGAGGCGAGCGACAACGCGCGCCGCGGCCTCAGTGAGGACGTCGTCCGCGACATCTCCGCGAAGAAGAACGAGCCCGAATGGATGCTCGATCTCCGCCTGAAGGGCCTCAAGTACTTCGACCGCAAGCCCATGCCCGCCTGGGGCGCAGACCTCTCCGGCATCGACTTCGACAACATCAAGTACTTCGTGCGCTCCACCGAGAAGCAGGCGAACACGTGGGAGGACCTCCCCGAGGACATCCGGAACACGTACGAGAAGCTCGGCATCCCCGAGGCCGAGCGCGCGCGCCTGGTCTCCGGCGTCGCGGCCCAGTACGAGTCCGAGGTGGTCTACCACCAGCTCCGCGAGGACCTCGAACGCCAGGGCGTCATCTTCCTCGACACCGACACCGCGCTGCGGGAGCACCCGGAGATCTTCAAGGAGTACTTCGGGACGATCATCCCCGTGGGCGACAACAAGTTCGCGTCGCTGAACACCGCCGTGTGGTCGGGCGGCTCCTTCGTCTACGTGCCCAAGGGCGTCCACGTCGAGATCCCCCTCCAGGCCTACTTCCGCATCAATACGGAGAACATGGGCCAGTTCGAGCGGACGCTGATCATCGCGGACGAGGACTCCTACGTGCACTACATCGAGGGCTGCACCGCCCCGATCTACACCTCCGACTCCCTGCACTCGGCCGTCGTCGAGATCGTGGTGAAGAAGGGCGCCCGCGTCCGCTACACCACCATCCAGAACTGGTCCAACAACGTGTACAACCTGGTGACCAAGCGGGCCATCGCCCACGAGGGCGCCACCATGGAGTGGATCGACGGCAACATCGGCTCCAAGGTCACCATGAAGTACCCTGCCGTGTACCTCGTGGGCGAGCATGCCAAGGGCGAGACGCTCTCCATCGCCTTCGCGGGCGAGGGGCAGCACCAGGACACCGGGTCGAAGATGGTGCACATCGCCCCCAACACCAAGTCCTCGATCATCTCGAAGTCCGTGGCGCGCGGCGGCGGTCGTGCCGCCTACCGCGGGCTCGTCCAGGTGCGGGACGGCGCGAAGCACTCGGCCAACACGGTGCGCTGCGACGCGCTGCTGGTGGACACGATCTCACGCTCGGACACCTACCCGTACGTGGACATCCGCGAGGACGACGTCACCATGGGCCACGAGGCCACCGTGTCGCGGGTCAGCGAGGAGCAGCTGTTCTACCTCATGTCCCGCGGGCTCCCCGAGGACGAGGCCATGGCGATGATCGTGCGCGGCTTCATCGAGCCGATCGCGCGGGAACTGCCCATGGAGTACGCGCTCGAACTGAACCGGCTGATCGAACTGCAGATGGAAGGGGCCGTGGGCTAGGAATGGCTGACACCACCCAGATTTCACCCGACACCACCTCCGAGGGAGAGCGGACCGAACTCGGACGTGCTGCCGACAAGGCACGTATCGGTGCTCCCTCCGGCACCGTGGACACCCGCGCCGTCATCGAGGGCTTCACCGAGGAGGGCGAGAGCCTGCCCGGCGGAGACGACGGGGTCGAGCAGCTCGGTGTCAAGAAGCACAGCCACGGTAACGCGCCCGTGGTCCCCGAGGCTTCACGCGGGGAGCGTCGCCGGTCCTTCGACCTCGCCGACTTCCCCGCCCTGACCGGCCTCGAGGAGGACTGGCGGTTCACACCGCTCAAGCGCCTGCGCGGCCTCCACACGGACGCCCTGACCGGCCCGGCCCCGGCCGTCGCCGTCAGCGGTGCCGGCAACGTGACCGTGGAGACGGTGTCCCGCGACGACGCCCGCCTCGGTTCTGCCGCGACACCGGAGGACCGCGTGTCCGCCGCCGCCTGGAACGCCTTCGCCCAGGCCACGGTCATCACCATCCCGCGGGAGACGGTGGCCGACGGCGAGGTGATGGTCAGCGTCACGGGCACCTCGCCCGCGGCCGCCGCCCAGCACCTCCTCATCCGCGCCGAGGCCTTCTCCAAGGCCGTCGTGGTCCTGGACCACACCGGGTCCGTCACGCTCGCCCAGAACGTGGAGATCATGGTGGGCGACGGCGCGGAGCTCACCGTCGTCAGCGTCCAGGAATGGGACGACGACGCCGTCCACGTGTCCTCCCAGCAGGCGAAGGTGGGCCGGGACGCCCGCTACAAGCACGTCGTCGTCAGCCTCGGCGGCGACCTCGTGCGCCTCACGCCGTCGTCGATCTTCACCGCCCCCGGCGCCGAGGTCGAGATGTACGGTTTGTACTTCGCCGACGCCGGCCAGCACCTCGAGCAGCGGCTCCTGGTGGACCACGCCGTCCCCAACTGCAAGTCCCGCGTCACCTACAAGGGCGCGCTGCAGGGCCAGGACGCGCACACCGTCTGGGTCGGCGACGTCCTCATCCGTAAGGCCGCCGAGGGCACCGACACCTACGAGACCAACCGCAACCTGATCCTCACGGACGGCGCGCGCTCCGACTCGGTGCCCAACCTCGAGATCGAGACGGGCCTCATCGAGGGCGCCGGCCACGCCAGCGCCACCGGCCGGTTCGACGACGAGCACCTCTTCTACCTGATGGCACGCGGCATCCCCGAGAAGGCGGCACGCCGCCTCGTGGTGCGCGGGTTCCTCACCGAGGTCATCCAGCAGATCAGGGTCCCCGCGCTCGAGGAGCGGCTCTCGGAGTCGGTCGAACGCGAACTCGCGGCAGGCAACCTCTGATGGCCGGCGCACCCCGCGGCGAGCTGATCTGCAGCGTCGACGACATCCAGGTCAAGCAGGCGCTGCGCGTCCTCATCGACGACTACCCCGTGGTGATCGTCCGCGACTCCGACGGCGAGATCCACGCGCTCGGCGACACGTGCTCCCACGCGGACATCTCGCTGTCCGAGGGCGACGTCGAGGGGTGCGCCATCGAGTGCTGGGGCCACGGGTCCCAGTTCGACCTGCGCAGCGGCGCCCCGCTGCAGCTCCCGGCGTACGAACCCGTCCCGGTCTTCGCGCTGGAGATCAGCGACGGCGACGTCTACGTCGACGTCTCGACGGTCACCAACGGGGCTCCGGCCCCCCAATTCGGCTAGCGGCCCGCCGCGCACCCACGTCTGCACACCACCTGCACAGCCAGGCGAAGGAGAAGAAGAACACGATGTCCACACTTGAAATCAAGGACCTGCACGTCAGCATCGACACCGATCAGGGGAACATCCCCATCCTCAAGGGGGTCACGCTGACGATCAACACCGGTGAGACCCACGCGATCATGGGACCCAACGGGTCCGGAAAGTCGACCCTCGCGTCGACCATCGCCGGCCACCCCCGCTACACGGTCGACAGCGGCTCGATCACCCTCGACGGTGAGGACGTGCTGTCGATGAGCGTCGACGAGCGCGCCCGCGCCGGCCTCTTCCTCGCCATGCAGTACCCCGTCGAGGTGCCCGGCGTCACGATGACGAACTTCCTGCGGACCGCCAAGACGGCCCTCGACGGCGAGGCCCCGAGCCTGCGCCACTGGACCAAGGACGTCAAGACGGCCATGGCCCAGCTGCGCATCGACGCCGACTTCGCCCAGCGCAACGTCAACGAGGGCTTCTCCGGCGGCGAGAAGAAGCGCGTGGAGATCCTCCAGCTCGAACTCTTCCGCCCCCGGTTCGCGATCCTCGACGAGACCGACTCCGGCCTCGACGTCGACGCCCTGAAGGTGGTCTCCGAGGGCGTCAACCGCGAGCACGCCAAGGGCGAGATGGGGACCCTGCTCATCACCCACTACACGCGGATCCTGCGCTACATCAAGCCGGACTTCGTCCACGTGTTCGTCGCCGGCCGGATCGCCGAACAGGGCGGGCCGGAACTCGCGGACCGGCTCGAGGAAGAGGGCTACGATCGGTTCACGGCCCAGGTCGCGGTCGAGGCGTAGCACCACGGACCACCCGGCGCGTGCCGCGCCGGGAGCAGAACACCAGCCTGAGAGGAAGAGTTCGATGAGTGATGTGCAGCAGGCGCAGACGGCGCTGGATGACATCGAGGAAGCGCTGCGGGACGTGATCGACCCGGAGCTCGGCGTGAACATCGTCGACCTCGGTCTCCTGTACGGCCTGAAGTACGCGGAGGACGGGGCCCTCCTGATCGACATGACCCTCACCACCGCTGCGTGCCCGCTGACCGACGTGCTCGAGGAGCAGGTGGGCCAGGCGCTCGACGGCGTGGTGGACGAGTGGCGCCTGAACTGGGTGTGGATGCCGCCATGGGGTCCCGAGAAGATCACCGAGGACGGCCGCGACCAGATGCGGGCCCTCGGCTTCAACATCTGACCGGCACCCCGGCAGACGGCAGCAGGACGGGAGGGCGGTTCCAGCATCGGCTGGGACCGCCCTCCCGTCGTCGTCCAGGGCCGAGCCGTGACCTTCGGCCCTGATCCGCGAGGGGGCGGCAGCCCTACCCTTGGTCGCAGGCGACCGACCGGAGGGACACAGGATGGCGGCAGTGGAGGTCCGGGAGCTCCGGAAGTCCTACGGCGACCTCGTGGTGGTGGACGGGGTGTCCTTCACCGTGGAGGCGGGGGAGGTGTTCGCCCTCCTCGGGCCGAACGGCGCCGGCAAGACGACGACGGTCGAGATCCTCGAGGGACACCGGCGAGCGGACTCCGGCACGGTGTCGGTGCTGGGCTGCGACCCGTCCACGCACGCCCGTGCGTACCTGGAGCGCATCGGGATCGTGCTGCAGGAGGCCGGTTTCGAGGACGACTTCACCGTCGCGGAACTCGTGGACCTTCAGCGCGGGCTCTACCCCCGCCGACTGGCGACCGACGCCCTGATCGACCAGGTGGGGCTCTCCGCCAAACGGGACGCCCGGGTGAAGACCCTCTCCGGCGGCCAGCGTCGCCGGCTCGATCTCGCCCTCGGCCTGGTCGGGGACCCCGAGATGCTCTTCCTCGACGAACCCACCACCGGCTTCGACCCCTCCGCGAGGCACCAGGCCTGGGGGCTGGTGGAGGGACTGCGGGACCTGGGGAAGACCGTCCTGCTGACCACGCACTACCTCGACGAGGCGGAGCACCTCGCCGACCGCGTGGCCGTGATGGTCGCGGGCCGCATCGTGGCGCTCGGGACACCGGCGGAACTCACGGCCGGGCAGCGCAGCGTCGTGGTCGCCTTCCGGCTGCCGGAAGGGAGCCCGGTGACGAGCCTCCCCGACCTCGGCGGGACGCCCGTCCCCGACGGCGCAGGCTGGACGCTGTCCACGACGCACCCCGCGGCGGTGCTGCACGCCCTCTCCGGCTGGGCACTCGGACGCCGCATCGAACTCCCCGCGCTCGAGGTCCGCCGGACGTCGCTCGAGGACGCGTACCTGGCGCTCGTCGGCCCGGCGTCCGCCGCGGAGCAGGAGGACGCCTCCGCACGCCCGGGGCGGGCGTGATGCTCGCGGCCCACGAGCGGGCCGGCGGACCGGGCGCCGCCCTGATGGCCCGGAACCAGTTCGTGCACGCCGTCGTCGCGCTCTGGCGGACACAGGTGGTGCTCGTCTTCACCTTCGTCCTGCCGCTGCTCTGGCTCTTCCTGCTCGGCGTGCTCGCCGGCAACGACGCCGTCGGCCGGGACGGTGTGCGGATCATGCAGTTCGCGGCGCCGACGGCCATCGCGATGGGCACCTTCTTCGCGACCCTGCCGGCCGTCGCGATCCCGGTGGCGGAGGCCCGGGAGAGCGGCGTGCTCAAGCGCCTGCGCGGGACGCCCCTCCCCGCCTGGGGCTACATCGTCGGCCGGGTCGGCGCGGCCCTGCTGTACGCGCTCGGGTCCCTCGTGGTGACGGTCCTGCTGAGCGTCCTCCTGTACGACGTCCGCCTGCGCCCCGAGACGCTCCTCGCCACGATCGGCACGCTGATCCTCGGTACGGCGGCGTTCTCGGCCGTCGGCCTCGCGATCGGGTCGCTGAGCCGGACCGCCTCGCTCGCCGAGGCGGCGTCCATCGGCGCGGCCGTGGTGCTCTCCTTCATCTCGGGGCTGTTCGTCGTCGGAGCGAGCCTGCCCGCCTGGCTCGACGCCGTCGCGTCCGTGTTCCCGCTGAAGCCCTACGCCAGCTCCCTCCAGGACCAGTTCAACCCCTTCCTGCCCGGGAACGGCTGGGACCTGCCCGCGCTCGCGGTCATCGCGGCGTGGCTCGTCGCCGGCACGCTGGTGAGCCTCCGCGCCTTCCGATGGGACCGCTACCGCCCCGGGCCGGTATCCGCCCGACGCCGGCCGGCCCGGGACCTGCCGTCGCCGCCCGACGCCGCCGCGTCCCCGGGGCTGGTCGCCGTCGACGTCGGACGGCCGTCCGCGCCCGCCCTCCTCGCGGGCCAGGCCGGGGCGGCGCTCCGAAGCACGGCCCGCCGGCCGGGCGACGTGTTCTTCTCGGTCGTCATGCCCGTTGGTCTCTTCCTCCTCCTGGTCGCCGTGCAGCCCGGTGACACCCTGGCCGACGGCCGTCCCGCGGCGCTGGTGATCGGCGCCGGCATGGTCACCTGGGGTGCGGGCGTCGCCCTCTTCATGAACCTCGCCGAGGGGGTGGCCCGCGCCCGGGACGCCGGCCTGCTCAAGCGCCTGCGGGGGACGCCGCTGCCGGTCGTGGCCTATCTGGCGGGACGGACCGCGGCAGGGTTCATGCTCACCGTGGTCATCCTCGCCGCGATCCTCGTGCTGGGAGCGGTTGTGTACGGCCTCAGGATCGGTCCGGTCGGGCTGCTGCTCAGCCTGGTGGTCCTCCTGCTCGGCTCCCTGTGCCTCGCAGCCTGCGGCTTCCTGCTGACGACGCTCGTGCCCAGCGCCAGGGCGGTCGGCGCCGTCGGGCTCGCCGTCCTCTTCCTCCTCTCCTTCTTCTCGGACGTGTTCCTGAACGACGGTCCGGAGTGGATGGGCACCGTCGGCTCGCTGTTCCCGCTCAAGCACCTGCAGAACGGGTTGGCCGCGGCGTGGGAGGGGAGCCGGGTGCCCTGGCTGAACATCCTCGTGCCGGCCGTGTGGACCGCCGCCGCCGGAGCGCTGGCGGTCCGGCGGTTCCGCTGGGGACCGGGCCCGTCGTGACCCCCCGGATCCAGGCGCAGCGCGACACCCTCCGGGCCGATGCCTGCTGACCATACCGGCTGGGCACCCGTCGCACGGCCCGACGGCGCGGGCAGGGCCGCGGAGGGCGGGGCCGCGGAGGGCGGGGCCGCGGAGGGCGGGGCGCCGGGGCTGAGCGCGGCCGAGGTCCTCGACCGGACGAGTCGGGGTCTCGTCAACACCACCCCCGACTCCACCGGGCGTTCCTTCCTCAGCATCCTGCAGGCCAACGTGCTCACCCTCTTCAACGCGGTCGTCGGCGCCTGCTTCCTCGCCCTCGTGCTCCTCGGATCATGGCAGGATGCCCTGTTCGGGTTCTTCGTCGTCGCGAACACGCTGATCGGGGTGGTGCAGGAGTTCGCGGCCAAGCGCGCCCTCGTACGCCTGGCCGTCCTCAGCACCCCGCGGGCCCTCGTGCGCCGCGACGGCGTCGACACCGAGTGCGTCGTCGCCGACGTCGTCCTCGACGACCTGCTCGTGCTCCGTCCGGGGGAGCAGGTGCCGGCCGACGCCGAGATCATCGAGTCCCACGCCCTGGAGGTCGACGAATCACTCCTCACCGGCGAAGCGGTGCCCGTGGCCGTGAACGTCGGGCGTGGACTGATGAGCGGGTCGACGATCGTCGCCGGTGCGGGGCTGGCACGGGTCACCGGCGTGGGAGCCGATTCCTACGCGGCGCGGATCACCGCGGAGGCACGGCAGTTCGCGCTCGTCGACAGTGAGCTGCGCCGCTCGATCGGCCGGGTCATCCACTGGATCTCCCTCGGCCTGGTCCCGCTCTCGGTGATCGTGGTCAACAGCCAGATGCAGGCGGCCGGCGGATGGTCCGCGGCGCTGGCGAACGGGGCGTGGCGGGACGCGACCATCACCGCTGTCGCCGGCATCAACGCGATGGTGCCGGCCGGCCTGGTGTTCATGACCTCCGTGGCCCTCGCCGTGGGCGCCGCGCGGCTGGCCCGGCGGCGGGTCCTGATCCGCGAGCTCGCGGCCGTGGAGGGACTGGCCCGCGTGGACGTCCTGTGCGTCGACAAGACCGGGACGCTCACCGAGGGCTCCTTCGCCCTCGACCGGCTGGAACCGGTGGACGGCGCGCCCCCCGGGTGGCAGCAGGCGCTCGCCTGGTTCGCGACCGACCCGGCGGCGAACGCGACGGCGCTGGCCATCGGCGCCGGGGTCCCCGGCGCCCGGGCGGGGCGGGCCTCTCCGGATGCGACGGTGGCGTTCTCCAGCCGCCACCGGTGGAGCGGCGCCTGCTTCAGCACGGGCAGCCTGCGCGGTTCCTGGATCCTCGGCGGCGCGGACGTGGTGCTGGGCGCGGCCGCCCCGGGCGACGCCACCGTCGCGCGGGCGGCAGCGATCGCGGCCTCCGGGACCAGGACCCTGGTCCTCGCGCACTCGCCCCGGCCGCTGCCATCGACCGGGACGATACCGGCCCTGCCGGACGGGCTGCGACCCGTCGCGCTGGCCGTGCTGCGGGAGCGCGTCCGCCCCGACGCAGCGGAGACGATCCGCTACTTCGGCGAGCAGGGGGTCCGGGTGGTCGTCATCTCCGGCGACGACCCCGGCACCGTTCTCGCGGTCGCCCGGGAAGTGCAGTTGCCCGGCGAGCTGCAGGGCGTGGACGCCCGTGGGCTCCCGGACGAGCCGGAGGCCCTCGCCGAGGTCCTCCGGACCGAGAGCGTCTTCGGCCGGGTCGCGCCGGACCAGAAGAAGGCGATGGTGCTCGCGCTGCAGTCGCTCGGGCACACCGTGGCCATGACGGGGGACGGCATCAACGACGCCCTGGCCCTCAAGCATGCGGACCTCGGCATCGCCATGGGGTCGGGTGCACCGGCGGCGCGCGCCGTCGCGAACCTCGTGCTGCTCGACGGCGGCTTCGCGCAGCTCCCGGGCATCGTGGCGGAGGGCCGGCAGGTGATCGCGAACGTCGAACGGCTCGCGAAGCTGTTCCTCTCGAAGACCGTGTACGCGGTCCTGCTGGCCCTGGTCTTCGGGGTGCTGCTGTGGCCCTTCCCGTTCCTGCCCCGGCAGCTGTCCGTCGTCGACGGGCTCACCATCGGGCTCCCGGCCCTCGTGCTCGGACTCCTGCCGAACACGCGGCGGTACAGCCCCGGGTTCCTCCGGCGCGTGACCCGGTGGTGCGTGCCGTCAGGCGTCGTGGTGGCGCTCGCGGTGCTCGGCGTCGTCACCTACGCGCGGACGTGGACGCGCGCCCCCGTCGAGGAGATCCAGACCCTCGCGGTCATCACGCTGACGCTGAGCGCCCTCTGGGTGCTCGTCGTGCTCGCCCGGCCGTTCACCAGGACCACGGCGGGCGTCGTCGTCGGCGCCTACGCCGGCCTGCCCCTCATCCTGGCGCTGCCCCCCGCCCGGGCCTTCCTCGGGCTCGCGCTGCCCCCGGTGGAGCTGGTGCTCGTCGCCGTCGGTGCGGCCGTCGTCGCGAGCGTGGTGCTCGAGCTCGTGCACCGCAGGATCAGGACCTGACCTCCTCCGGCGCGGGCTCCCCGCCGCCGTGGTCCCCGAGGCCCCGCGCCGCGAGCGCCTCGCCCGTCCGGTGCGCGTAGGCGACGGCGCCGATCACGAGCGGGGTCACGGCCACCCGGGGGTTCCGTTCCAGCCCGCGCGCCTTCGCGGCCTCGCGGACGTCGACGAACAGTCCCGCCAGGTAGGGGATGCTGCGCAGCATGAGGGACAGGGAGAGGGCGAAGCGCTCCGGCTGCGCGCCGAGGACACGGAAGGGGCGGGCCAGCCGGACGACGCCGTCGAGCAGGTCCTGCAGGGGCGTCGTCAGCGTCACGGCACGCGCCGCGAGCAGGCAGGCGACGATCCCGCCCACCACACCGAACGCCGTGGACCAGCCCTGCAGGAACCCCTGGTAGAGGGCGAGGACGCCGAGGACGGGCGCCGCCGGCAGGAGCATCCGGAGGATACGCGCGGGGGAGCGGCGTGCTCCGAGCACCAGGGCGCCGAGGGTCAGGACCAGTGCGGCGCCGGTGACGGACGGCGACCGCCCGGCGAGGACCGCGGCCGCGCAGGCGAGGGACGCCGCGGCCTTGACCGGGAGCGGCGTGCGGTACAGGAACCCGCGGCCGGGTTCGTACAGGCCGATCGTGCTGCCGAAGCCCCTCATGCGCCGTGCACGGGCTGGGCGGCCAGGCGGCGGTAGTGTGCCACGGCGTCGGCGGGCGCCCCGTCGAAGACCACGGCCCCGGCGTCGACGACGAGCGTCCTGTCGGCCTCGAGCGCGAACTCCAGGTTGTGCGTCGTGAAGACCACCTGCTGCTCCAGGCCGGCGATGAGGGCCCGTACCCGGGCGTCGTTGCGCAGGTCCAGGAGGGTGGTCGGTTCGTCGGCGACGAGGATCCGCGGTTCCACCGCGAGCACGACGGCGAGCGCCAGGATCTGCCGTTCGCCGCCCGACAGGTCGTAGATGCTGCGGTCGGCCAGGTGGTCCACGCCGAAACGCTGCAGGACCTCCACGGCCTGCCGACGGCGCTCGGCGGAGGGGAGCCCCCGGGCGCGCAGGGACAGCTCCACGTCCTCACGACCCGTCGGCATGACGAGCTGCGAGAGGGGATCGGTGAACACGAAGCCCACGTCACGGCGGACCGCCCGCCCCGCCGTCCGGGTGTCCCGGCCGAGGACGGCGACCGAACCGCTGGACGGGAGGAGCAGGCCGTTGACGAGGCGCAGCAGGGTCGACTTGCCGGAGCCGTTGGCGCCGATCACCGAGACCCGACGTTCCCGCAGGGTCAGCGCCGCCTCGAGGATGGTGCGCCCGCCGTCCACGCGCACCTGCGCACCCGTGAACTCAATCACGGGGAACGCGCCCGGCGAGGAGCCGGGGGAAGGCGCGGTGCACCGACACGGCGATGACCGCGGCCAGGATGTTCTTCAGCACGTCACCCGGCAGGTAGGCGGCGTCGGTGACGACCGCATCCCGCAGGGGGAGCCCCGCGTTGACGACGAGCCCCGCGATGCCGAGCGGGTGGATGGTCAGCAGGCTCGCCGCGAGGCACGCGAGGAAGAGGAGGGGGGCGCGGAACCGCTGCCGACGCAGGACGGCGACGGCGAGGAGCCCGGCGACGAACGCCGCGAGGGGGAAGGCCAGGAGGTACCCGGCGGACGGGCCGGCCAGCACACCGAAGCCCCCGCTGAACCCGCTGAAGACCGGCAGGCCGATCAGTCCGGCGACCAGGTAGAGCAGGACGGCGGCTGGCCCTCGCGCCGGCCCGAGCACGATCCCCGCGAGCATGACACCGAGGGTCTGGAGCGTGATCGGCACGCCGAGCGGGCCCACCGGGATACCGGGTACGATTGCTAGGGCGGCGATGAGGGCGGCGAAGACCGCGACCAGCGAGAGATCGGTGGCATCCCACCGATCTCGGGGCGACCGCCCGGACGACGGACGGCTGCGGACCTGGTCGGCGGTCTCGGCTGGCTGCATGGCACGCGCTCCTTCACCGGGCCGGAGTCGCACCGGCTGCTCCGATGATTTGTCGACTTCCTCCAGCCGTAGCTGCTTCTGTACCGAGACTAGCGCCGGTCACCCGGGGATCCTTTGTGGGATTCCTACAACAAACGCCGTCTCCGGCACCATTGAAAGGCCTCACCGTGATTAGCGTATCGAACCTGGAGCTGCGGGCAGGTGCCCGCCTGCTCATGGACCAGGTGTCCTTCCGCGTGGACAAGGGCGACAAGATCGGCTTCGTGGGGCGCAACGGCGCCGGCAAGACGACACTGACGAAGGTGCTGGCGGGCGAAGCTCTGCCGGCCGGCGGCACGGTGACCCGCTCCGGCGAGATCGGCTACCTGCCCCAGGACCCGCGGACTCCGGACATGGAGCAGCTGGCGCGCGACCGCATCCTCTCGGCCCGCAACCTCGACGAGGTCGTCAGCGAGCTGCGCCTGGCGCAGGAGGACATGGCCAGCGACAAGACCTCGGTGCGCAACAAGGCGATGGCGCGTTACGACCGCATCGAGTCCGCGTTCCTCGCGGGCGGCGGCTACGCGGCCGAGGCCGAGGCGGCGTCGATCTCGTCGAATCTGTCCCTGCCCGAGCGCATCCTCAACCAGCCCCTCAGGACGCTCTCGGGCGGTCAGCGCCGCCGCGTCGAGCTCGCCCGCATCCTCTTCTCCGGCGCCGAGACCATGCTGCTCGACGAGCCCACCAACCACCTCGACGCCGATTCCATCGCCTGGCTCCGGGAGTTCCTGAAGAACCACCAGGGCGGCCTGATCGTCATCAGCCACGACGTCGAGCTGCTCGAGGCGACGGTCAACAAGGTGTTCCAGCTGGACGCCAACCGGGCGACCATCGACATCTACAACATGGGCTGGAAGCGCTACCAGCTGCAGCGGGAGACCGACGAACGCGCCCGGAAGCGCGAACGCGCCAACGCCGAGAAGAAGGCGCACGTCCTCATGGACCAGGCCAACAAGATGCGGGCGAAGGCCTCGAAGGCCGTCGCCGCCCAGAACATGGCCAAGCGCGCCGAACGGCTGCTCGGCAACCTCGACGCCGTCCGCACCTCCGACCGCGTCGCCGCCCTGCGCTTCCCCGAACCGTCGCCCTGCGGCAAGACGCCGATGACGGCGGAGGGACTGAGCAAGTCCTACGGATCACTGGAGATCTTCACCGATGTCGACCTCGCGATCGACCGCGGGTCCAAGGTGGTCATCCTCGGGCTCAACGGTGCGGGGAAGACCACCCTGCTGCGGATGCTCGCCGGCGTGGACACGCCGGACACCGGGAAGGTCGTCGCGGGCCACGGCCTCAAGGTCGGGTACTACGCGCAGGAGCACGAGACGCTGGACACGCAGCGCACGGTGCTCGAGAACATGAAGTCCTCGGCCCCGGACATGCAGGACGCCGAGGTGCGGGGCATCCTCGGATCCTTCCTCTTCTCGGGGGACGACGTCGACAAGCCCGCGGGAGTGCTCTCCGGCGGGGAGAAGACCCGCCTGGCACTGGCGACGATCGTCGCGTCCTCCGCCAACGTGCTCCTCCTGGACGAACCGACGAACAACCTCGACCCCGCCAGCCGCGCCGAGATCCTCGGCGCCCTGAAGAACTACAGCGGTGCGGTGGTCATGGTCAGCCACGACGAGGGCGCCGTCGACGCGCTCGACCCAGAGCGGGTCGTCCTGCTCCCGGACGGCGTCGAGGACCTCTGGAACGACGACTACCTGGAGCTCGTCACCCTCGCCTAGGCAGGACGCCGCGAGGAACCCCGATCCCTAGCGGATCCCCTGCGCGTCGAGGATGGCGTCCTCCTCCTCCTCCGAGGAGGGGCGCCGGCGCTGCCGGGCAGGTCGGTCAGGCGCGGTGCCGTCCAGTTCGGCGTCGTTCCTGCGCTGCTGCCGCGCCGCGTACCCGAGCCCGACGAAGGCGAGCACGCCGAACGCGAACCACTGCAGCGAGTAGGAGAGATGCGGCCCCTCGTCGATGGACGGCTTGGGTGCGGTGACCGGCGTCCGGGCGGCCGCAGGCCGCTCCAGGGCGAGCAGGCCGTAGGCGGCGTCCTGCAGCGGGTAGTCGAGGGTATCGGCGAGCGAGGTCAGGTGGATCGATGCGACCTGCCCCTCGGGGGCGCCCCGGGTCACCTGCGGCTCGCCCGGCCGGACGCGCGCCGTGACCTCGACCTCACCCGAGGGCGGCGCGGGGATGGCGTCGGGCCGGCCCGCTTCGGCGTTCCCGATGGGCAGCCAGCCGCGGTCGATGATGACGGCGGTCCCGTCCCCGAGGCGGAGGGGAGTGAGCACCTCGTAGCCCGGCTGCCCGTTGAGCGGCCGGTTGCGTACCACCACCTGGTGGTCGACGTCGTACGTCCCGGTGAACGTCACCGGCGTCCATTCGTCGGCCGGGTCGAAGGAGTCGAACCCGTTCTCGCCCGGCACGTACCGTTCCGGCGCGGCGTCGTAGTTCGCCTCGATGCGCTGGATGTCCTCCACGACGGCCTCCCGCCGGTCCATCTGCCACCGCCCCAGCCCCACGCAGCCGGCGGCCAGCACCACGACGACGGCGAGCCAGCCGAGCCAGCGGGCGGAGATGAGGAAGCGGTACACCTAGCGGGTCTCCATCGGTCGGTCGGCGGTCAGGGGGAGGGTCTGCTTCCACAGACCCCGGTCCCGGAGGTATTCCTCGAACCACTCGACGTGGTCGGGGCACGACGCCCAGGCCTTCCGGCGCTCCGGGGTATGGATGCGCGGGTTGTTCCACAGCAGCTGCCACCCGGCGTCGTTCCGGCACCCCTTGCGCGAGCAGACGGGGAGCCCGCCCTCCGCCCGGTGCGGCGCCCCGAACAGACCGAGGCCCGGGGCCGGACGGGCGGCCTCGGGCCGGGGACCGGGACGCGCATCAGCCATGGGCGCCGGGCCCGTCCCGGCCCGCTTCGTGCGCGCCGTGAGCCACGGGGTCCGCAGGGTCGTCGATGATCTCGCCGCTGAGGACGTCGTCGCCGTCGTCGGGACCGGCGTCGAGCACCTTCGCCTCGATCTCCCGCACCGGGGCACGGTCGATCAGGGCGTCACTGTGGCGGATGTTGCTGGTGTCGCTGCCCCCGTTCGCGACGATCACCGCGAAGTACGGCAGGAACACCGCCCCCGCGATCATCACCCACTGCAGCCATACGTAGGGGACCACGAAGACCAGGACGAAGCAGACGAGCCGGAGGCTCATCGACACCGTGTACCGGATCATCCGTGTACGCATCTCGTCGCTGTGTGATTCCTGCACGTCGGAGATGCTGTGGACGTCTGTGTTGTGCTTCGTTAGCTTGCTCATCACACTCCAAAAGGACTCCCTCCATTGTCTCATTCCGGGTCCCGTTCCCGAAGTCGAGGGATGCGCCGCTAGGATCGTCGGGACAGTCCGACCGACGGCCACGAGGGCGGACCGGACGGGCCGGGAAGCCCGTCCGGAGCGACCCCGCAGTGGTCGGCAGGAACAGCGCGGACCCCTTCCCGGGTCCGCAGACAGAGGAGTTACCCCCTTGGCACCTGATGCACACAGCAGTACGACGGCGTCCGGCCGCAGCGTCCTCGTCACCGGAGGAAACCGTGGGATCGGACTCGCCATCGCCAAGGTATTCGTAGCCAACGGCGACAAGGTTGCCATCACCTACCGAAGTGGTGAGATTCCCGAGGGGATGCTCGGCGTGCGGGCGGATGTCACGAGCGAGGAGCAGATCGACGCGGCGTTCACGCAGGTCGAGGCCGAGCACGGGCCGGTGGAGGTGCTCGTCGCGAACGCCGGCATCACCCGGGACACCCTGCTCATGCGTATGAGCGAGAGCGACTTCACGGATGTCATCGACACGAACCTCACCGGTGCGTTCCGGGTCGTCAAGCGGGCCTCCCGCGGCATGATCCGCCTCCGGCGCGGCCGCGTCATCCTGATCTCGAGCGTCACCGGCCTCTACGGCGCGCCGGGTCAGATCAACTACTCCGCGTCGAAGGCCGGCCTCATCGGCATCGCCCGCTCCCTCACCCGCGAGCTCGGCTCGCGGGGCATCACGGCCAACGTCGTCGCCCCCGGGTTCATCGACACGGACATGACCGCCGAACTGCCCGAGGACACCCGCAGGAGCTATCTCGCGACCATCCCCGCCGGCCGCTTCGCCTCGCCCGACGAGGTGGCGGGCGTCGTGTCCTTCCTCGCCGGCGACGCGGCGGGCTACATCTCCGGTGCCGTGATCCCTGTCGACGGCGGACTCGGCATGGGCCACTAGCCACAGCGCACCTCCCGCACCCACCCAGCCCACCAGAAGGAGCACCATGGCCACCCTCGAGGGAACCACAGCAATCGTCACCGGATCGTCCCGCGGCATCGGCGCCGACGTCGCGCAGCAGCTCGCCGCGCAGGGCGCCGCCGTCGTCGTGAACTACCGCCAGAAGGCACCGCGCGCCACCAAGGTGGTCGCGGGCATCGAGGCGGCCGGCGGCAGGGCCGTCGCGGTCGGCGCGGACCTGACGACGCCCGAGGGTCCCGCGGCGCTGGTCGAGGCCGCGGTCTCGACGTTCGGCGGCCTGAACCTGCTCGTGCTCAACGCGTCCGGCGGGATGGAGACCGGCCTGGGGGAGGACTACGCGCTGAAGCTCAACCGCGACGCGCAGGTCGCCATGCTCGAGGCCGCCACGGCGGTGATGCCCGTGGGCTCCCGCGTGGTGTTCATCACGAGCCACCAGGCGCACTTCATCGAGAAGGTCGAGACGATGGACGCCTACGAGCCGGTCGCGCGCAGCAAGCGGGCCGGTGAGGACGCCCTGCGCGCCCGGATCCCGCAGCTCGACGAGAAGGGCATCTCCCTCGTGGTCGTCTCCGGGGACATGATCGAGGGGACGGTCACCGCGACGCTGCTGGACCGCGCGACGCCCGGCGCCATCGAGGCGCGCCGCCAGGAGGCGGGCCGACTGTACTCGGTGGCCGAGTTCGCGACCGAGATCGTCCGCATGGTCACCGCGGATGTCCCCACGGGGCACACCGAGTACGTCGGCGGCGCCCAGGACTTCCTCGCCAAGAGCTGACGGCGGTCGGGGGACACCCGGCGCGGCGGAGGAGGCTACAGTCCGGCGAAGTGGCGGACGACGTCCAGGTCCGGCAGGTCCAGGGCGACGTCCGCCACGGCCCGGACGGCCGGCTTCGCGTTGAACGCCACGCCGAGTCCCGCGGCGCCCAGCATGTCGAGGTCGTTCGCCCCGTCGCCGACCGCGATCACCGCCGCGGGCTCCACGCCCGCACGCCCGGCCTCGGCCCGCAGCGTGCGTTCCTTCTCGCGCCGGTCGACGACGGCGCCGGCCACCCGTCCGGTCAGGATTCCGTCGAGGATCTCGAGGTCGTTCGCCCTGGCGAAGGACAGGCGGAGCCGCTCCGCGAGGGGCGCGAGGACCTGCGAGAAGCCGCCGGAGACGACGCCGACGCGGTGGCCCGCGTCGAGGTACGCGGCCACGAGCTCTTCCGCGCCGTCGCTCAGCTCGATGCGAGCCACGACCTCCTCGACCACCGCGGCCGGGAGGCCTTCCAGCGCACGGACCCGGTGGTGCAGGGACTGCGCGAAGTCGAGTTCGCCGCGCATGGCCGCCTCGGTCACCGCGGCAACCTCCGCCTCGCGGCCCGCGTGCGCGGCGAGCAGTTCGATCACCTCCTGCCGGATCAGCGTCGAGTCGACATCCATGACCAGCAGTTTGGGCCCGGGCGCATACGTGGGGAACGGGACCAGCGCGGCGCCCACACCGGAGGCGGCCGTCCACCGGGAGAGCCCGGCACGCACCGCCGGCGCGTCCGCGGTGAGCTCCACGCCGAGGGTCAGCACCGAGTACGTGGGGGTGCCGGCGGTCCGGGTGTCCGTGACGTGCGCGCCGAGCCCGCGCAGGGCTGCGATGAGGTCGTCGCCGTGTCCGTCGTCGAGCCGCCCCGCATAGGCGACCACCCGTGCCGTGTCCGGCATGCTCCCGCTCCTGTCCGCGCCCGTTCCGGCGTCCGTTCCCGCTGAGGTCCTACCTGTGGTCCTACCCGTGGTCATACCTGTGGTCCTACCCGTGGTCCGGCGTGTGGTCCTGCCGGCAGTGCCCTGCTCGGGCCGAGCACAAGCATCACGGGCGGCCCGCCGGTTTCGCCACGGGACCGCTCCTTAGCCTAGTGTCTAGGACCATGAGTGACGTTCTGGAACTGGCGGGTGTGAGCCTCGTCAGGGGTGGCAAGACCCTGCTCGATGAGATCGACTGGCAGGTCAACGAGGGTGAGCGCTGGGTGGTCATGGGCCCCAACGGAGCCGGCAAGACCACCCTGCTGCAGCTCGCCGGGGCGCGGCTCCACCCCACCCGCGGCGTCGTCGGAATCCTCGACGAGGTCATGGGTGCGGTCGACGTCTTCGACCTGCGACCGCGCATCGGCCTCGCGTCGGCCGCCCTCGCCTCCCAGGTCCCCGACCACGAGACCGTCCTGAACGTCGTCGTGACCGCCTCCTACGGCGTGACCGGCCGGTGGCGTGAGCAGTACGAGCGCCTCGACGAGCGCCGCGCCTTCCGCCTGCTCGACACGTGGGGCATGTCCCGCTTCATGAACCGCCCCTTCGGCTCCCTCAGCGAGGGGGAGCGCAAGCGCGTGCAGATCGCCAGGGCGCTCATGGCGGACCCCGAACTCCTGCTCCTCGACGAGCCGGCGGCCGGACTGGACCTCGCCGGACGCGAGGACCTCGTGCAGCGGCTGACGGACCTCGCCCGCGATCCCGAGGCGCCTGCCATGGTGCTGGTGACGCACCATCTCGAGGAGGTCCCGCCGGGCTTCACGCACGCGCTGCTGCTCCGCGACGGCGTCGTCGTCTCCGCCGGACCCATCGGGGACGTGCTGACTGAGGAGAACCTGAGCGCCGCGTTCGACGTCGCCCTGAAGGTCAGCGAGGAGAACGGCCGCTACAGCGCCGTCGCCCGCGCGTGAACCGCGTGCCCGCTTCCTGATGCCCGTCATTCCGCTCGACACCGCGGGGGACCCGCGACTCTCGGACTACCGCGATCTCACCGACGTGCAGCTGCGCCTCGCGAAGGAGCCCGCCGAGGGCCTCTACATCGCCGAGAGCTCGAAGGTCCTGCGGCGCGCGGTCGACGCCGGCCACGTGCCGCGGTCCTTCCTCCTGGCGCCGAAGTGGCTGCCCGACCTCGAGGACGTCCTCGCCCGGTTCCCGGCCGTCCCCGCGTTCGTCGCCGCCGAGGCCACACTCGAGACCATCACGGGCTTCCACCTCCACCGGGGCGCCCTCGCCGCGATGCACCGGCCGGCACCGTCGCCCCTCGACGCACTCCTGGCCGGCGCCCGGCGGATCGCGATCATCGAGGACATGGTGGACCACACCAACCTGGGCGCCGTCTTCCGCTCCGCCGCGGCGCTCGGCATCGACGCCGTGCTGCTCAGCCCCCGCAGCGCGGATCCGCTCTACCGGAGGGCCGTGCGGGTCAGCATGGGCAGCGTGTTCCAGGTCCCCTGGGCCAGGCTGCGCTCCTGGCCGGGGGACCTCGCCGCCGTGCGCGCCGCCGGCTTCACCCTCGCCGCCCTGGCCCTGGGCCCGGAGGCCGTCCCGCTCGGTGCGTTCCCGGCACGCGACCACGAGCGGCTCGCGCTCCTGCTGGGCACCGAGGGGGACGGCCTGAGCGAGGCCGTGCTGGCCGAGGCCGACGTCGCCCTGACCATCCCCATGCATGGAGGCGTCGATTCGCTCAACGTCGCCGCCGCGGCGGCGGTCGCGTTCTGGGAATGCCGGCACGACGGCGCCGCACTTTAGGGTCGCAGGGGGTCCTGCGCTAGTATGGATGGCTGGCGCTGTCGCCACCCTTTCCATTCCCGTGCCTGGCAAAATCCAGGCAACCAGAGAAGGTAGTCCCGTGAAGTCTGATATCCACCCCAAGTACCAGTCGGTCGTGTTCCGCGACCTGGCCTCCGACAAGGCGTTCCTGACGAAGTCGACCGTCGGTTCGTCCAAGACCATCGAGTGGGAAGACGGCAACACCTACCCCCTCATCGAGGTCGAGATCTCCTCGGAGTCCCACCCGTTCTACACGGGGAAGCAGCGCATCATGGACTCCGCCGGTCGCGTCGAGCGCTTCAACGCGCGCTTCAAGGGTTTCGGCGGCAAGAAGTAGTCCCGCTCCTCCCGAGCACCGGACCCATGGTCCGACGAAGAAGCCACGCCTCCGGTGTGGCTTCTTCCGGTTAACGCAGCAAGGAAAGCACCGATGGAACAGGCACCCATGGAACATGCAGCGGAACACGCACCGGACGCAGCGCGGCTGCACGGCGAGTTCAAGACCCCGGGCGGCAAGCTCACCGCGGTGGACCTCTCCGTGCAGGGCGGGCGCCTCTCCGGCGTCTCCGTCAACGGAGACTTCTTCCTCGAACCCGACGAGGCGCTGCTCGACATCAATGCTGCGCTGGAGGGCCTGCCTGCCGAGACCGGGCCAGGGGAGCTCGCCGCGGCGATCACGGGGCGCCTCGACCCGTCGGCCGTCCTGTTCGGGTTCTCACCGGAGGCCATCGCCACGGCGGTCCGCCGGGCGCTCGGGAAGGCCTCGGGCTTCGCGGACCATGCGTGGGAGATCATCCCTCCCACCCCGCTGTCCACGACCATGCACGCGGCGATGGACGAGGTCCTCACGCACGACGTCGGGGCGGGTTCACGCAACCCGACCCTCCGCTTCTGGGAATGGGAGTCACCGTCCGTGGTGATCGGCAGCTTCCAGTCCCTGCGCAACGAGGTGGACCCCTCGGGAGCGGAGCGCCACGGGGTCACCGTGGTGCGCAGGATCACCGGTGGCGGCGCGATGTTCATGGAGCACGGCAACGCCATCACCTACTCCCTCTACGTGCCGCAGTCGCTCGTGGACGGCATGAGCTTCGCGGACTCCTACCCGTTCCTCGACGCCTGGGTCATGGAGGCCCTGCAGAGGCTCGGCATCCGGGCCTGGTACCAGCCCCTGAACGACATCGCCACCGACGTCGGCAAGATCGGGGGCGCCGCCCAGAAGCGGCTCGCGAACGGCGGGATGCTGCACCACGTGACCATGAGCTACGACATCGACGCCGACAAGATGCTCGAGGTGCTGCGCATCGGCCGGGAGAAGATGTCCGACAAGGGCACGAAGAGCGCCAAGAAACGCGTGGATCCCCTGCGCCGCCAGACCGGGGTGACCCGCGAGGAGATCATCGGCGTCATGATCGACACCTTCCGTGAGCGCTACGGCGCGGTCGACGGCTCCCTGTCCGAGGACGACCTCCGCCGGGCCGAGGAGCTCGTGGAGCGCAAGTTCGGCACCGAGGAGTGGCTCTACCGCGTGCCCTGAGCCTGGGCCCGCAGGGACCGCAGGAGATGGTCCCGTTCCTCCACGATGATGCGCCGCAGGGCCGCCGGGGCGTCGCTGTTCGCGTCCAGCCACGCGTCGGTCCGCACGACCACCGGATGCCGGCCGGGCTCGCCGTCGAGGTCCTGGTGCCCGGGGTACAGTCCGCGGACGATCCGGCTCGCCATCTCGATGCCCCGTGTCGCCCAGACACCGCGGATCGCCGCGAAGTAGGGCTCCCGGTACGGGTCCAGCAGGTCGTGGGAGCCGAACGTGAACCCTTCGACTGCGGCGCTGAGCAGTTCGTTGGAGAGCCGGTCGCCGTGGACGGCCTCCTCCCAGGTGGCCTTCTTGATGGCCTGGTCGGGGATCGCGGCGGAGGAGAGCGTGAAGCCCACCCTGCCCGACGCCGTCGGATCCGCGGTCCGCTCGGCCTCCAGCTCACCGGGCAGGACGCGCTGCTGCGCCGCGAGCCCCTGCAGGAGGGACCAGCGGAGCTCGGCGTCGAGGGCGAGGCCCTCGATGCGCTCGTCGCCGTCGAGCACGGCGCGCACGACGTCGGCGGCGCGCCCGGCGCTGCGGGCGGCGGTCGCGAGCGCCCTCGCCCACGCGAGTTGCAGGTCGGAGCCCGGCGCCGCGGCCCGCAGGCCATCCGTGAGGAACGTGCCCAGCCGGTCGCGGAGGGCCTGCCGCTCACCGGCGGGGGCGAAGCGCTCGATCGCCGTGTGGGCGTTGCCCAGCAGGACCTGCAGCACGCCCACCCCGGTCTCCGCGGGCGCAGCGAGCGTCACGGCGTCCAGGTAGGAGCCGACCGGCAGGCGCGCGTCCCTCGTACCGGACCAGAGGGCGGTGAGGCACGTGGCCCGGGCCAGGGGGTCCTGCAGGCGGTGGATCGACGTGAGGAGCGTGGAGAGGGAGCGTCCGTCGAAGGAGATCAACGCGTACGTCAGGTCGTCGTCGTTGACCAGGAGGAGGTCCGGCTGGGCCGCCCCCGCCAGCGCCGGGACGGCGGTCCGGGCGGCGTCGACGGTCACGGCCTCCGCCCGCGTGCGCACCAGCAGTCCGTCGGCGTCGAAGGAGTACAGCCCCACCCGGATGCGGTGGGGTCGGGGTTCGTCGAGGCCCGTCATGGGGTCCGTGGCGTCCTGGACGATCGTGACCCCCGTGAGGACGCCGTCGTCGGCGGTGACCTCGGCGGTGAGGCCGGGGACGCCCGAGGTCTGCAGCCAGGACCGCGACCACGCGGCGAGGTCCTGGCCCGTCGCGACGGCCAGCACGTCGAGGAGATCCGTGAGCGTCGTGTTCCCGTACTCGTGCTTGCGGAAATACTGCCGCGCGGCGGCCGTGAAGTCCTCGCGGCCCACGAATGCGACGAGCTGCTTGAGCACGGAGGCACCCTTGGCGTAGGTGATCCCGTCGAAGTTCTGCTTGGCGGCTTCGAGGTCCCGGATGTCCGCGACGATCGGGTGCGTCGTGGGGAGCTGGTCCTGCACGTACGCCCACGACTTCCGGCGGTTCGCGAAGCTGACCCAGGAGGTGCGCCAGCGCGTCGCCTCCGCCACCGCGAGGGCCCCCATGTAGTCGGCGAAGGACTCCTTGAGCCACAGGTCGTCCCACCAGGTCATCGTCACGAGGTCGCCGAACCACATATGGGCCATCTCGTGCATGATCGTGGTGGCCCGCGCCTCGTGCTGCGCGTCCGTGGCCGCCGACTCGAACACGTAGTTCTCGGTGAGGGTCACGAGCCCGGGGTTCTCCATCGCCCCGAGGTTGTACTCCGGGACGAAGGCCTGGTCGTACTTGCCGAACGGGTAGGCGTAGTCGAACAGGTCGTGGAAGAAGTCCAGCCCCCGGCGGGTCGTGTCGAAGATCTCGGCGGCGTCGAAGGACGGGGCCAGGGACCTGCGGCAGTACAGCGCCAGCGGCACCTCCAGGCCCTCGCCCGCGGTCCCCGCCGCACCGGTCCAGGCGTCGGTCTCGCGGTGGTAGGGGCCGGCCAGCACGGTGGTGATGTAGGTGGAGATGCGCCGCGTGGGCGCGAAGGTCCAGCGGGCGGTCGGCGGCTCGGCCTGCGGCGCCCCGGCCGCCGGGGCGTCGAGAGGCTCGACGGCGGTCTCGGCGCCGTTGGAGGCGACCGTCCAGTCGGCGGGCGCGACGACGCTGAACGCGAAGGTGGCCTTGAGGTCCGGCTGCTCGAAGTTCGCGAAGACGCGGCGTGCGTCCGCGGGCTCGTACTGCGTGTAGAGGTACGTCTCGCCGTCGGCCGGGTCCACGAACCGGTGGAGTCCCTCGCCGCTGGTGCTGTAGCGGGCGCGCCCGGAGACCGTCACCGTGTTGTGCGCGGCGAGCTCGTGCAGGAGCACGCGGGCGCCGTCGCGGGCCGCGGCCGGGTCGAGCACCCGACCGTTCACCTCGAGGCCCGTGACCTCGCCGATGAAGTCGAGGAACGTGGAGGCGCCCGGCTCGCGGCACGAGAACACCACGGTCGTCGTGGTGGGGTAGGTCCCCACGGCGGCGTCCCGGGCCTGCGAGAGATCGAGGTGGACGGTGTAACTCTCGGTCTCCAGCAGCGCCGAGCGGGCCGCTGCCTCGTCGCGGCTCAGGTTCTCGTTCTCCATCCGGTCATTCAACCACGCGCGGCGCCCCGTCCCCGCGGACGTAAGCCCCCGGAGCCCGGTGATGCGAGGAGGCCCCGGACGGCGCCGGGGCCTCCTGTGCAGCGCCCTCCGACCGGCGGTCAGTTCGGCGGGATGACCTGGCCCTTGCTGACGATCGTCAGCCCCGAGTCCGTGACGGCGAGGCCGCGGCGTCGATCCAGGTCGGCGTCGACGCCGATCGTCGCGCCGGCGGGGATCCGCACGTTTTTGTCGATGATGGCCCGGCGCACGACGGCCCCGGGTCCGACCTGGACCTTGTCGAGGAGCACGCAGCCCGTCACTTCCGCAGCCTCGTCGATGAACACGTCGGTCGCGAGGACGGAGGTGGTCACCGCGCCGCCGGAGACGACGACGCCGGCCGAGACGATCGAGTCGTGCGCCTCCCCGGAGCGGCCGGACGCACTGCGGACGAACTTGGCCGGCGGTGAGACGCTCTGGCGCGTGTAGATGGGCCACTGCAGGTTGTACAGGTTGAACAGCGGCAGGGGGGAGATGAGGTCCATGTTGGCGTCGTAGTACGAGTCCATGGTGCCGACGTCGCGCCAGTACTGGCGGTCGCGGTCGGTGGAGCCGGGGATCTCGTTGGTCGTGAAGTCGTAGACCGCGGCGTCGTTGCGCTCCACGAAGTAGGGGATGATGTCCCCTCCCATGTCGTGCTTCGTGTCCAGGCGGGCGGCGTCGTCCTCGAGCGCTTTCAGGAGGGCATCGGTGGTGAACACGTAGTTGCCCATGGAGGCGAGGAAGCTGTCCGGGTCGTCGGGGAGGCCCGGGGTGCTCTGCGGCTTCTCGACGAACGCCGCGATGCGCCCGGGATCGTCCGGGTCCGTCTCGATGACACCGAACTGGTCCACGAGGTTCATGGGCTGGCGGACGGCCGCGACGCTGACGGATGCGCCGCTCTTCACGTGGGCGTCGACCATCTGCTCGAAGTCCATGCGGTACACGTGGTCCGCACCGATCACGACCACGATGTCCGGCCGGGCGTCGTGGATGAGGTTCAGCGACTGGTAGATGGCATTCGCGCTGCCGAGGAACCAGCTCTTGCCCCGGCGCTGCTGCGCCGGGACGGACGCGATGTAGTTCTGCAGCTGCGTGGACATCCGCCACGTCTCGGAGATGTGCCGGTCCAGGCTGTGGGACTTGTACTGCGTCAGCACCACGATCTGGAGGTAGCCGGAGTTGACGAGGTTCGACAGCGCGAAATCGATGAGCCGGTAGCTGCCGGCGAACGGTACGGCCGGCTTGGCGCGGTCCGCCGTGAGCGGCATGAGGCGTTTGCCTTCTCCGCCGGCCAGGACCACGGCAAGTACTTTCTTCGGTGCCACTTGAGACCCCCCGCTCTTCGTTGAGTGTTTCTCGATGGGTGGTCGATCAGCATCGGCAAACACAGCCCGGAACCCTTCCGGATTCTTCACACTAGAGGACTCGGACACACTGCACTACGTTGGGTGGGTGCGAGTAGACATTGTGACCAAGGAATTCCCACCCGAGATCTATGGCGGGGCGGGGGTGCACGTGGCGGAGCTCAGCCGGGTCCTCGCGCCGCAGGTCGACCTCCGGGTCCACGCTTTCGGGGCGCCCCGGCCGGGGGAGTACCACGGTGCCTCGGTGCTCTCCTACGGCGTGCCGGAGGGCCTCGCCGGGGCCAACCCCGCAGTCCAGACCCTCGGGACGGACCTGCAGATGCTGGACGCGATGGCGGGCGCGGACCTCGTCCACTCCCACACCTGGTACGCGAACATGGCCGGGCACCTGGCGTCGCTCCTGCACGGCGTCCCGCACGTCCTCAGCGCGCACAGCCTCGAGCCGCTGCGCCCCTGGAAGGCGGAGCAGCTCGGGGGCGGCTACGCGGTGTCCTCCTGGGTGGAGAAGACGTCCTACGAGGCGGCAGCCGCCGTCATCGCCGTGTCCGCGGGCATGCGGGCGGACATCGTCCGCAGCTACCCCGACGTCGACCCCGGGAAGGTGCACGTGGTCCACAACGGGATCGACGTCGCCCAATGGTCCCGCGACGAGGACGACGACGCCCTCCGCGCGCACGGCATCGATCCCGACCGGCCGAGCGTGGTGTTCGTGGGCCGCAACACGCGGCAGAAGGGCGTCCCGTACCTGCTGCGTGCCGCGGCGCACCTGCAGGACGACGTCCAGCTCGTCCTCTGCCTCGGAGCTGCGGACACACCGGAACTGGCCGCCGAGACCGAGGTGCTCATCTCCGCGCTGCGGGAGGAGCGGGGATCCGTGGTGCTCATCGAGAAGATGCTGCCGCGCCGGGAGGTCGTCCAGATCCTGAGCCACGCCACCGTCTTCGCCTGCCCGTCCATCTACGAGCCGCTCGGCATCGTGAACCTCGAGGCGATGGCTTGCGGCGCCGCCGTCGTCGCCTCCGCGACCGGCGGCATCCCCGAGGTGATCGACGACGGCGTGACCGGCACCCTCGTGCCCCTCGAGCAGGTGCAGGACGGCACGGGGACGCCCCTCGATCCGGAGCGCTTCGTCCAGGACTTCGCCGCCGCACTGAACGCCCTCGTGGCCGATCCCGCGCGGGCGGCCGCCATGGGCGCCGCGGGCCGGCAGCGCGCGGAGCGCCATTTCGACTGGGGATCGATCGCGGAGACGACCCTCGGGGTGTACCGCAGCGTCCTCTGATCTCCCGCGGAACCGCCCGGCGGGCCTACGGCGGACAACCCCGCGGGCGCCGGAGCCGGCTCACGCCTGGAAGACGTCGTTCAGGGTGACCGTCGTCAATCCGCGGTCGGCGATGAGCTGCTCGAGCTCGGGGAAGACCCGGGTGACCGGGAGGTAGTTCAGGTGCCCGATCACCAGGTGGGCGGGCAGGAACCATTCACCGGCGAGGCCGAGGATCTCCTGCTCGGGCCGGTACTCCGAGTCGGCCAGCGACCCGTACCACATGACGGGGGAGGTGTACCCGATCGACGCCGCCGCCGCGTCCGTTCGTGCGTCACGGTACCCGTACGGCGGGCGGTAGTACGGGCGGGGATCGACGCCGAAGGTGGAGACGATGAAGTCGTGGTTGCGTTGCAGCTCCGCGACGATCCCGGCATCGCCGAGGCTCGTGAGGGCGGCGTGGGACCAGGTGTGGTTGCCGAGCTGGACCTGCCCGGACGCGACCAGCGGTCGGAGCAGCCCGGCGTGCCGGGACCACCCCGGGTAGGAGCCGTTGAGGAAGAAGGTCAGCCGGGTGCCGCTCGTGCGCGCGAACTCGGCGTAGAGCCGGACGACCTCGCTGTCCGATCCGTCGTCGACCGTCCAGGCGAGGAGGTTCTCCGTGGTGGGAAGACCGGTGATCACCCCCGCGGGAAGCGGCACCTTCGTCACCGCAGGTGGAGCCGGTCGCGGGGTCGGCGCGGCGGTCGCCGACGGCGGTACTGCCGGAGGGGAGGACGCCGGGGAGGCTGAGGGTGCGGGTGGCCCGAGGGCTTCAGGAGCAGGACCGGAGGCCCGCGAGCATGCGGTCAGGCCCAGGCTCATGCCTCCTGCGACGACCGCGCTGATGAATGTCCGGCGCTCCACGGTGCAACCCTCTCCCCCGGGGGAATCGCGGGGCACCGACGAGCCGGTGCCCCCTTCCAGGTGTCACAGTACCTGCCGACGTACTCCTAGCCCGCGACGGACGACGGCGCCGCCCTGCCGGCCTTCCTCGCCTTCCTCGCCTTCTTCTCCTGGGCCTCGCGGACCAGCAGCGTCCTCTCGTCGATCGGCGCATCCCCGCTCGCCCGGCGGCGGCGCATGTACTCGGCGGCCTCCTCCTGGCGTTCCTGCTCCGCGCCGCTGGCGATCGCCGAGCGCAGGTGCTCCGGGCCGTAGCCGAACGCCTCCACGAGGTCGAGGGCGTGGGGGCGGATCTTCACCAGCA
The DNA here is from genome assembly GCF_054511115.1 of Arthrobacter arabinosi. Lineage (NCBI taxonomy): Bacteria > Bacillati > Actinomycetota > Actinomycetes > Micrococcales > Micrococcaceae > Arthrobacter > Arthrobacter arabinosi. The sequence goes on along the minus strand of NZ_JBTNDF010000001.1, from coordinate 556,349 downwards.
GGCGGTTGATGTACCCGTCGAGGGTGCGGGCCCGCTGTGCGGAGAGGCGGCCGTTCATGAGGAACCAGGCCAGGTCCTTCTCGATGAGGCAGAGGCCGAACAGGTCGCGGACGCGCGTGAGGACCTGGCGTGTACCGGGGTCCGTGATCCGGTGGAGGCCGCGGGTGAACGCCTCCCACTGCAGCAGCTCGGCGTGGGCATGGGCCACCTCGATGAGTTCGTTCTGGTGCTCGTTGAACAGCGCGGCGGCCTTCTCCTGCGACATGCCCTTCGCGCCCCGCAGGGCGGCGGCCAGTTCGACGACGCGGGACTGCACGCGGTCGGTCAGCAGGTCGTGCTGGGTCTCCTCGTCGCGCAGAGCGAGGGCCGACTTCTTGCCCGAGCCCGAGTCCGCGAGGGTCTGGGCGACGCGGCGCAGGCCGGAGCGATGCAGCGTCCTGCCCGCGGCCTGGGAGACCGCGTAGCGGGCCAGGACGCCGAAGTCGACGCCCTGGAACTCCTTGGCGTAGTCCGTGAGGAGTCGCTTGGCGACGAGCTGCAGGAGGACGTTGTTGTCGCCCTCGAAGGTCACGTACACATCCAGGTCCGCGCGGAGCGACGTGAAGCGGTTCTCCGCCAGGAAGCCCTGCCCCCCGGTGGCCTCGCGGCATTCCTGCAGCGTGTCGAGTGCCAGCCAGGTGCTCAGCGGCTTGAAGGCGGCAGCGAGGGTCTCCAGGTCCTGGCGGTCCTCATCGGTGTCGCGCTCGCCGGAGAAGACGCCGTCGAACTTCTCGAGGAGCTCCTCGTGCGCGAAGGACGCCGCGTAGGTCGAGGCCAGGCGGGGGAGGAGCCGGCGCTGGTGACGCTGGTAGTCCATCAGCACCTCCTCCCTGAGGTCCGAGGAGGCGTTGAACTGGCGGCGCTGCGTCGAGTAGGTGATCGCCGCGGTGAGGGCGAGCTTGCTCGCGGCGACCGCCGCGCCGTCGAGCGAGACACGTCCCTGCACGAGGGTTCCGAGCATCGTGAAGAAGCGTCGGCCCGGGGACGCGATGGGCGAGGTGTACGTGCCGTCCTCGGCGACGTCGCCGTAGCGGTTCAGGAGGTTGGTCCGGGGGATCCGGACGCCGGTGAAGTGCAGGCGACCGTTGTCGATGCCGTTCAGGCCGCCCTTGATGCCGTCGTCCTCACCGCCCACACCGGGCCTGAAGGACCCGTCCTCGTTGCGCAGTTCCACGTAGAAGCCGTGCACGCCGTGGCCGACGCCGTTGGTGACGAGCTGGGCGAACACGACGGCGGCCCGGCCGTCGACGGCGCCGTTGCCGATGTAGTCCTTCCAGGCAGCCCGGAAGGGGGTGTCGATGACGAACTCGTCGGTCGAGGGGTCGAACGTGGCGGTGGTGGCGATACTCGCGACATCGCTGCCGTGGCCCGTTTCGGTCATGGCGAAGCAGCCGGGGATGCGCATGTCCATGATGCCGGGGAGCCATGCCTCATGGTGCTTCTCCGTGCCGAGGTGCAGGACCGCGGAGCCGAAGAGACCCCACTGCACGCCCGCCTTGATCTGCAGCGACGGATCCGCGACGACGAGCTCCTCGAACCCCGCGACGTTCCCGCCGTGGTCGTCGGTGCCGCCGAGGGCCGCGGGGAAGGCGCGGTGGACGGCCTGCTGCTCCACGAGGTAGTGGAGCTGGTCCAGGCACCGCAGCCGGTGGTCGGTGTGGGTGAGGCCCTCGATCTTCCGGACCTCGGGGCGGCCCGCGAGCTCCCGCGCGGTGCGGCGGATATGCGCCCACCGGCCGAGGAGCAGCTCCCCGAGTTCGGCGGTGTCCACGGTGGCGTGCTCGTCGTCCGTGATGTCGGCGGTGGCGGGGATCTGCTGCGGCCGGGTGATGGTCTGGGTCATGGCGTGTCCTTCGCGCATTGGCGGGCTGTGGAATGGGGGGCTGTCGGGGGCACGAGCGACTCGTACCGGCTGATGCCGTCGAAGAGCCAGCCCGTGATGTGCCGGGCCATCTGCTCCTCGGTCGGTTTGTCGGGGGTATCGGGGGTCGAGAGCCAGTGTTCGCCGGCGGCCCGGACCATGCCGATCGCTGCCGCGGGCCAGTACTCCGGGGCGGCGTCGTCCGGGGCCGACGGCCGGTCGGGGGAGAGCAGGTAGCCGCGCATGGGACGCGCGATCATGTCGGTGACCGCGGCGAGGAAGTGGGCGAGGGTGTCCTGGCCGCCGTCGGCGACCGGGGAGGCCGACGCCGCGGAGGATTCGGCGATGCCGACGCGCGTGACGAACGCGTAGACGTTGGGGGAGGTCTGCGCCATCTGCAGGTAGGCGAGCACCATCGCGTACAGGCCCTCGCGAGGGGTGGACGCGGCCTTCGCGGCGTCGAGCACCTTCTGCTGCATCTGGCCGATGACGACCTCCGCCATGGCCCGCTGGAGTCCGGTCTTGTCCCCGAAGTAGCGGTAGTAGACGGACTTGGAGGTCTCGCCCGCGGCGGCGATGTCCTCCATGGACGCTCCCGGACCGAGGGCACTGACGGCCCTTCGCGCCGTCCTGATCAGCTGGCGGCGGCGCTCGGCCCGATGCCCCTCCCACCGGCTGGACCGCCCGTCCTGCACGGGGGCGGGCCCGTCCGCGGTCTTCGCGGGGGCACCCTTCAGGGCATGCGGAAACTTCATGATACCCAGCGTATCAGGTACGCTAGGTATCGGTAATCCACCCCCTCGCACCAGGAGCTCTTCCATGACAGACCAGGCCCGGGCGCACAACGCCTCCCTACCGCGCGCAGCAGTCGTCATCGGCGGCAACCGCATCCCCTTCGCCCGCTCCGGCGGTGCCTACGCCTACTCGTCCAACAAGGACATGCTCATCGCGGCGCTCGACGGCCTCGTGGCGCGCTTCGGCCTGCAGGGCGAGCGCATCGGTGAGGTGGCCGCCGGTGCAGTGCTCAAGCACTCCCGGGACTTCAACCTCACACGGGAAGCCGTCCTCGGCTCGGCGCTGTCACCCGAGACCCCTGCCTACGACCTGCAGCAGGCCTGCGCCACGGGGCTCGAGACCGTCGTCGGGCTCTCCAACAAGATCAAGCTCGGGCAGATCGAGTCCGGCATCGCCGGCGGCGTCGATTCCGCCTCGGACGCGCCGATCGCCGTCAGCGAGGGGCTCCGCCGGGTGCTCCTGGACCTGTCCCGCGCCAAGACGACCCAGCAGAAGCTCAAGGCCCTCAGTACGCTCCGCCCGAAGGACCTCTCGCCCAATGCGCCCGCCACGGGCGAACCCCGCACGGGCCTGTCCATGGGGGAGCACCAGGCGCTCACCACCGCAGCCTGGGAGATCACGCGCGAAGCCCAGGACGAGCTCGCCTACCGCAGCCACCACAACCTCGCCGCCGCCTACGAGCGCGGATTCTTCGCGGACCTGATGACGCCGTACCGCGGCCTGACGAAGGACGCCAACCTCCGCGCCGACACCTCGCGGGAGAAGCTGGCCACCCTGAAGCCGGTCTTCGGCAAGGGCCTGGACACCCCGGCCACCATGACGGCCGGCAACTCCACCCCCCTCACCGACGGCGCCGCCGTCGTCCTGCTCGGCAGTGAGGACTACGCGACGGCCAACAACCTCCCGATGCTCGCGAACATCGTCGACGCCGAGGCGGCGGCGGTGGACTTCGTCACCGGCGAGGAGGGCCTGCTCATGGCCCCCGTCCACGCCCTGCCGCGCCTGCTGCAGCGCAACGGCCTCACCTTCGACGACTTCGACTTCTTCGAGATCCACGAGGCGTTCGCCGGGACGGTCCTCGGCTCGCTCGCCGCCTGGGAGGACGCGGACTACTGCAAGCGCGTCCTCGGACTCGACGGCGCCCTCGGCAGCATCGACCGCGCGAAGCTCAACGTCAACGGGTCCTCCCTCGCAGCAGGCCACCCGTTCGCGGCCACGGGCGGGCGCATCGTCGCCTCGCTCGCCAAGACCCTCTCGGAGCAGGGCGGTCGCGGCCTCATCTCCGTCTGCGCTGCCGGTGGCCAGGGCGTCGTCGCGATCCTCGAGGCGAGGTAGGCGTGGCCGACAGCTACCTGGACCTCGTCAACACGCCCCTGCCGGGGAGGATCGCCAAGGCCCTCGGCCTTCCGCGCCCCTCGGTGCTGCGCCGCTACACCCCGGGTGAGCCGCTGGCGTCGGAGCCCGTGCTCGTCACCGGGGCGGGCGCGGGGGCGGAGGCGCTCGCCGAGGTGCTGCTCGGCTGGGATGTGGAGGTGCGTCGCCACGTCCTGCCGGGCGAGAAGCTCAGCGCCGCCGTCGTCGTCCTGGACCGCGCGGCGTCACCCGCCGACCTCGCGGCCCCGCTGCTCGAACTGGGCCAGGCCGCCAGGGTGCTGGTGCCCGGCGGACGCGTGGTGGCGGTGTTCCGCTCCGCCGCGGACACCACGGACCCCGCCGTGGCGGCGGCACGCCAGGGCATCGACGGAGCCATCCGCTCCGTCGCGCACGAGCTGCGCGGCGGAGCCACGGCCAACGGCATCGTCCTGCGCGGGCACGCGACGACGACGGACCCTACCACCCTCGGCGCCCTCCGGTTCTTCCTGTCCGGCAGGAGCGCGTACGTGGACGGCCAGTTCATCGAGGTGGCCCCGACGCCGGCCGAGAGCGTGGCCGGACTCGCCGCCGCGACGGCGGCGGCGGGGGAGGGCATGCCCGATGAGCCGCTGGCGGGCAGGACCGCGGTGGTCACGGGTGCGGCACGCGGTATCGGCGCGAAGATCGCGGAGATCCTGGCCCGGGACGGCGCCCGCGTCGTCGTGGTCGACATCCCGGCCGCCGGTGAACAGCTCGCGCAGGTCGCTAACCGGGTGGGCGGCACCGCCCTGCAGATCGACATCACCGCCACTGACGCCGCGGACCGGATCCTCGAGCACGTCGGAGGGCGTCACGGGACGCTCGACGTCGTGGTGCACAATGCCGGCATCACGAGGGACAAGCTGCTGGCCAACATGGACGCGTCCCGATGGGACTCGGTCATCGCCGTCAACATCGCCTCCCAGCTCCGCATGAACGAGCAGTTCCTCGCCTCGCCCGTCTTCTCGTCGACAGGGCGGATCATCAGCCTCGCCTCGACGAGCGGGATCGCGGGCAACCGCGGGCAGAGCAACTACGCGGCGTCGAAGGCCGGCGTGATCGGCATGGTCAGGGCACAGGCAGAGGCCTTCGACGGTGTGGGCCGGACCATCAACGCCGTCGCTCCCGGCTTCATCGAGACGGACATGACGGCGAAGATCCCGCCCCTCACCCGCCAGGTGGCGCGCCGCCTGAGCAGCCTGCAGCAGGGCGGGCTCCCCGTGGACGTGGCCGAGGCGATCGCCTTCCTGGCCTCCGACGCCGCGGCGGGCATCAACGGGCAGGTCCTGCGGGTGTGCGGGCAGAACCTGGTGGGCGCATGAGCGGGACACCCCCCGAGGAGGTGACGCTGCCCGGCGTGCCGGCCCTGCCGGCGCTCTACCGCCAGGCCGTGGCGTTGGCCGTGCGGCGGAGGATGCGCCGGGCGGCCACGCCCGCCGGTGTCCCCGCCGTGCAGCACCGCGTCGACGGCGTGCGGGTGGACCTCGGCGCCCTCACCCGCTTCCAGGAGGTGCTCGGGTCCGCGGCGCGGGACACGGTGCCCTCCGCCTACGTCCACACGCTCGCGTTCCCGGTGGCGATGAGCGTCCTCGCGCGGCCCGACTTCCCGCTGCCCCTGCTCGGCATGGTGCACCTCAGCAACGAGGTGCAGCAGGAGCGGCAGATCGACTCCGCCGAGACGCTCGACGTCGTGGCCCGGGCCGAGCATCTGCGCCCGCACGCGGCAGGCACGCAGGTCGACGTCGTCATCGAGGTGCGGGTCGCGGGCGAGCTGGTGTGGACCGGCCGCTCCGTCTACCTGGCACGGGGTGTCCGGCTCGCGGGTGCCGGCTCCGGACGCAGGGAGGGTGAGCGGCCGTCCTTCACCCCGCCCACGCCGGCGGGCGTCTGGCGGCTCGGCGCGGATACGGGCCGGCGGTACGCCGCGGTCTCGGGCGACTGGAATCCCATCCACCTCAGCGCGCTGAGCGCGAAGGCGCTCGGCCGGACGAGGGCGATCGCGCACGGCATGTACCTCGCGGCGCGCATGGTGGACCAGGCCGTCCCGGCGCCGTCCGGGGCCCTGTCCTGGCGCGTCGACTTCGCCACGCCCGTGCTCCTGCCGGGAAGCGTGACCACCTCGTTCGCCTCGACGGGTGACGGCGCGGGGCGCCGGACCGACGTCGTCGGGTGGTCCGCGACGCGCCGGCGGCCCCACTTCACCGGGTGGGTGCGCGCGGAATAGTTGCATGCCGGCCGGGCCCTGTCCAGAGGTCCAGTGATTTTCGGGGGCAATTCCTCGGAAGTCCCTCCTCGGGCTGGCAGGCGCCCGGTCGTCAGGGCAGACTCCGACTACCAGCCCTCGATGGCTGGCCCCACTGTATGGAAAGAGGAGTTTCGTGAACTCTCGAGGTCTCAAAGCAGGGCTGATCGCAGCCTCGGCCCTGATGGCATCAGCGCTGATGACAGCAGGTCCCGTCCAGGCAGCGCCCGCGGCACCCCCCGCGGAAGCCGCCACCGTGTCCCACGCCCAGACGGAGGGCCAGGCGGCCCTCGACGCGTACTGGACGGCGGACAGGATGAAGAACGCCAAGCCCGCCAACACGATCAATTCCGGGTGGGCGGCCGAGGGCCGCTCGATCATGCCGAAGGCAGGGCAGCAGCAGTCGGTGGCGAAGGCGCCCCAGCAGCCCGTCGTGGAGACGCGTGCCACCGCGCAGTCCACGGTCCCGCGCATCGGGAAGGTGTTCTTCACGCAGGGCGGCCAGAACTACGTCTGCTCCGGCAATTCGGTCCAGAGCGGGAACCAGAGCGTCGTCGCCACCGCGGGACACTGCACCCACGACCTCTCGACCGGCTGGGTCACGAACTTCGTCTTCGTCCCCGCCTACAACAACGGCGCGGCCCCCTACGGTAAGTTCACGGCCCGGTCGCTGGTGTCCACGAGCGAGTGGGTGGCCCGTAACGACATCAACTACGACGGCGCCTTCGCCGTCATGAACACGCTCAACGGCAGGACGCTCGCCGCGACGGTCGGTGCGTCGAGCATCGGCTTCAACATGTCCCGGGGCCTCACCTACAGCGCGTACGGCTACCCGGCCGCCTCGCCCTTCAACGGCGAGCGTCTCTTCAGCTGCTACGGCAAGGCCTCGGCGGACCGCATCGGAGGCACCCAGTCGCAGGGCATCCCGTGCGACATGACCGGCGGTTCCTCCGGCGGGCCCTGGTTCGTCGGCTCGGGCTCCACCGGGACGCAGAACTCGGTCAACAGCTTCGGGTACAACACCCAGAGCAACGTGATGTACGGCCCGTACTTCGGCAGCTCCATCCAGTCCGCCTATTCCACGGCGGCCGGCCGGTAGCCGGTTCCTCCGCAGGACGCACGGGCGGTTCCCCTCGCGGGGGACCGCCCGTGCGGCGTCCGGGCCCGGCCCCACCCCCGGGCCCGGCCACCCATAGACTGGGGCGCATGACCGGCTTCGACCTCCACACCCGCGCGGCGGAGCTCGACGCCGCAGACCCCCTCCGTCAGCACCGCTCGCTGTTCCTCGGCACCGACGACGACGCCGTGCTCTCCTACCTCGACGGCAATTCCCTCGGCCGCCCGCTCGCCGCGACCGTGGACGGACTGACCTCCTTCGTCCGGGACCAGTGGGGTGGTCGCCTGATCCGCGGCTGGGACGAGGGGTGGCTCGGGCTGGCCGGACAGATCGGCGACCAGCTGGGCCGGGTGGCGCTCGGGGCGGCCGCGGGCCGGTGCATCGTCGCCGACTCGACGAGCGTGATCCTCTACAAGCTCGCGCGCGCAGCAGTGGCGGCCCGCCCCGGGCGCAGCGAGATCGTGATCGACCGCGACAACTTCCCGACGGACCGGTTCATCGCCGAGGGCATCGCCCGCGAGCGCGGCCTCACCCTGCGGTGGATCGACGTCGCGTACGACGGCGGGGCGACACCGGCGGACATCGCCGCCGCCGTCGGCCCCGAGACGGCACTGGTGCTGCTCAGCCACGTCGCCTACCGCTCCGGCTTCATCGCCGACGTCCCCGCCATCACGAGGATCGCCCACGACGCCGGGGCCCTCGTGCTGTGGGACCTCAGCCACTCGGTCGGGTCCGTCCCGGCACACCTGGACGCGTGGGGTGTCGACTTCGCCGCGGGCTGCAGCTACAAGTACCTCAACGGGGGACCCGGCGCCCCCGCGTGGGCGTACGTCGCGGAACCGCACCTGGCCACCCTCGACCAGCCGATCCCCGGCTGGCTGGGGAGTGCGGACCCGTTCGCCATGGGGGCCGCCTACCAGCCCGCGGACGGCATCCGGCGCCTCGTCTCGGGCACCCCGCCGATCCTCGGGATGCTCCCGATGCGCGGCATGCTCGCCCTCATCGAGGACGTCGGGATGCCCGCGATCCGGGCGAAGTCGGAGCAGCTGACCGCCTTCGCCGTGGACGCCGTCGACGCCGTGCTGGCCCCGTCCGGGGTGGTCCTCGCCTCACCGCGCGCCCCGCGGGCCCGCGGCGGACACATCACCATCGACCACCCGGACTTCGCCGGGATGGTGCCCCGACTGTGGCAGGACGGCGTCATCCCCGACTACCGCAACCCGAACGGCATCCGGCTCGGACTCTCGCCCCTGTCGACGTCCTTCCACGAGGTCGCGGTCGCCGTCGGGGCCATCGCCGCACACCTCGCGCGGACAGGGCAGGCGGCAGGACGCGGCACGGCGTAGGGGACCGCCGTGGAGACCCTGCCCGCGCAGCTCCGGGAGCGGATCACGGACGGCTTCCTCAGGTCCGACCCCCCCGTGATCGGCACCGCCGGCCTCGTCCTCCTCGTGCTCGCGGCCGTCGTCCTCTCGGTGCCCCGGCGTTCGTGGCGCATCTTCGGGTTGTTCGTCACCGTGGTCCACGAACTCGGCCACGCAGCCGCCGCCCTGCTGGCCCTGCAGCGCGTCACCGGGATCACGCTCCGCCTCGATCAGTCGGGAACGACGACGAGCCTCGGCCGCCACGGCTGGCGGGCGGGCTTCACCACCTTCTGGGGCTACCCGGTGCCCGCCGTCGTCGGCGCCGCACTGCTCCGGGGTGCGGCGTACGGCTGGGCTCCCGCGGCCCTGTCGATCGGCGCGCTGGTCCTGGTGGCGGCGCTCGTCCTGGTCCGGAACGGGCAGGGCGTGCTCATCCTCGGGGGCAGCGCGGCGGTGTCGCTCGCCCTCGTCCGGTTCGGGGGAGCGGCCACCGCCGGTCACGCCTGCCTGGTGTTCGGTGTCGCGCTGCTCGTCGGCGCATGCCGCGACTGGGTGAAGGTGGTGCGGGTCCACGTGCGACGGCGGAACCTCGCCTCGTCGGACGCCTACCTGCTCGGCCGGGCGACCCCCGTCCCCTCGCCGGTGTGGCTCGGCCTGTTCGCGCTGGTCATCGCCTCGGCGGTTGCCCTGTCCCTCGGGCCGCTCGCGCTGATCGTCGGGGCCGTGCCCTGACCACAGCGGCCGGACCGGCCGTGTCCGTCCTCAGCGGTTTCGGCGCCGCTCGTGTGCCGAGCTGTAGGGAGCTCCCTGCTGGCGGCAGAGATCGTCGTAGAGTTCGTTGACGGCCTGCGAGATACAGTCCCGTTCGTGGTCCGGGAGCTCGAACAGGCCGTGCAGGTAGGCGGTGAGCTCGTATTCGTCCACGCCCCCGCCCATGCTGAAGTAGTGTTCCCAGAGCGCGCCGACCGAGATGTTCGCGCGCTTCATGGCGTCGAGGGTGAGGGCGCGCTGCTCCTGGTCGCGCCGCGTGTGCCGTGTGCTGTCCGGTTCCCGGGGGGAACCGGTCTGGTCGTCGCCGTCCATGTCGTTCCTTCCATGCTCTGGGGCACCGCCGGCACCGTTCGCTAGTCCCTCCAGCATAGGCAGAAGAGATGCCGGGAAGCGGAGTTGGAGGGAAGTTGCCAGGGTGCCCGCAGTAGGCATGGCCGCCGTCGACGCCGCGTCGCCGACGGGCACCCCACCTGCGCCGGGGCGGCTGCCGATTCAACAACACGGACCAAGTCGTGTTAGAGTCTTTCTCGTTGCTTTCACCGGTTTCTACGGTGAAAAACCACCCGCGCGGGTGGCGGAATGGCAGACGCGCTAGCTTGAGGTGCTAGTCCTCTTATTGAGGGTGGGGGTTCAAGTCCCCCTCCGCGCACAGTCGAAGCCCCGATCGGAGAAATCCGGTCGGGGCTTTTGCGTGTCCGCCTGTGCGGGTCGTGGAGCGGAACGGGACCCGGCGGGCCGCGCCACCTCCCATCCCGGCTGGCCTTTCCGTGTCCGCGTGCAGCACGGCCGGATCCGCGTCCGCTCTCGGTAGGCTGGAAGTGCAACCGCTACCGAGGAGGACCACGTGGGCATCACACCCGAAGATGAAGTCGTCAGGATCTGTCAGGAACTGATCCGCATCGATACCTCGAACTTCGGGGACAACGCGGGTCCGGGGGAGCGGAAGGCCGCCGAGTACACGGCCGGGCTCATCGAGGAGGTCGGGCTCCCGACGCAGCTGTTCGAGCCCGCTCCCGGCCGCACGTCCGTCGTCGCCCGCATGGAGGGCTCGGATTCCTCCCTGCCGGCCCTCGTGGTGCACGGCCACCTCGACGTCGTCCCCGCCCAGAAGGAGGACTGGAGCGTCGACCCGTTCGGCGGCGAGGAGAAGGACGGCCTGATCTGGGGCCGCGGCGCCGTGGACATGAAGGACATGGACGCCATGATCCTGTCCGTCCTGCGGTCTATGCAGCGCGACGGCATCAAGCCCAAGCGGGACCTCGTCTTCGGGTTCTTCGCCGACGAGGAGGCCGGGGGTGCCTACGGGGCGTCCTGGCTCGTGGACAACAAGCCGGAGGTCTTCGAGGGAGCCGCGGAGGCCATCTCGGAGGTCGGCGGATTCTCCGCGACGATCGGTGGTCAGCGGACCTACCTCCTGCAGACAGCGGAGAAGGGCATCTCCTGGCTGCGACTGGTGGCGCACGGACGCGCGGGGCACGGGTCGCAGATCAACACCGACAACGCCGTCACGGCCCTCGCGCGGGCGGTCACGCGCATCGGCGACCACGCCTGGCCCATCGAGCTGACCCCCACCACGCGGCAGTTCCTCGACGGCGTCACCGAGCTGACCGGCGTCGAGTTCGACCCCGACAACCCTGACGTGCTTTTGAGGGAACTCGGCACCGTGGCGCGGTTCGTCGGGGCGACCCTGCAGAACACCGCCAACCCGACGGTGCTCAAGAGCGGCTACAAGCACAACGTCATCCCCGGCACCGCCGAGGCGCTGATCGACGTGCGGACGCTCCCCGGCCAGCAGGACCAGGTGCTCGAGATCATCCGCGGCCTCGCCGGCGACGGCGTCGACGTCACCTACGAGCACAAGGACACCTCGCTCGAGGTGCCGTTCGCGGGCAACCTCGTGGACTCGATGGTCGACGCCCTGCACGCGGAGGACCCCGGCGCGAAGGTCCTGCCGTACACGCTCTCGGGCGGCACGGACAACAAGTCGCTCAGCCGCCTCGGCATCACGGGCTACGGTTTCGCGCCCCTGCAGCTGCCCGACGAACTCGACTTCACCGGGATGTTCCACGGCGTCGACGAGCGCGTCCCCACGGATTCACTGCGCTTCGGTGCGCGGGTGCTCGCCCGCCTGCTGACCACCTACTGAGCAGGATCCGACCGCCGCAGGAGACGCCATGACCACGACGACGACCCGCAGCATCGGGCAGCTCCTGCCGGAGGGCCTGCTGGAGCGGTTCCGGGGACGGGCCGCGGGCTACGACGCCGAGAACTCCTTCTTCGTCGAGGATTTCGACGAACTGAGGTCCGTCGGGTACCTGCGTCTCCTGGTCGATACCCCGCCCGGCGACGCCGGCGGGATGGCCCGGGCCGCCGCGGCCCAGCGGAGGCTCGCGGCCGCAGCACCCGCCACGGCGCTCGGCATCAACATGCACCTGGTCTGGACGGCCGTGGCCGGCCTCCTCGCGGACCGCGGCGACCCGACGCTGCGCTTCGTGCTCGACGACGCCGCGCGCGGCGAGGTCTTCGCCTTCGGCGTGTCCGAGCCCGGGAACGACGCCGTCCTGTTCGACTCGCTGACCCGCGTGGAACGCGTGACCGACGGCGGCTACGCGTACACCGGAACGAAGGTCTTCACGAGCCTCTCGCCCGTGTGGACGCGCCTGGGCGTCTTCGGCAAGCTCGACGGCGGGGACGGCGGGGACGACGCCATCCTCCACGCCTTCGTTCCGCGCGGCACGCCCGGGGTGGAGACCCTCGAGGACTGGAACCCGCTGGGCATGCGTGCCACGCGGTCCAACACGACCCGCCTGGTCGACGTGCGCGTGCCCCCGGAGGCGGTGTTCCGGTCGCTGCCGGTCGGGCCCAACGCGGACCCGCTCGTGTTCGGGATCTTCGCGGCGTTCGAGACTCTGATCGCGTCGGTCTACCTCGGCATCGCGGACCGTGCGCTCGAGCTCGCGGTGCAGGCGCTGACGCGCCGCCGGAGCCATGTGGAGGACAGCGCGCTCTCCGAGAACCCCGTGCTGCGGAACCTGCTGGCGGGACCTGCGATGGGGCGGATCGGGGTGGACGCCGAGCTCCGGCAGGTGACGACGGACCTGGACGCGCGCTCAGGCGAAACGGCGCAGTGGTTCGCGCGCCTCGTGACGCTCAAGACCCACGCGGTCGACGCCGCCGTGGCCGCCACCACGGCGGCGCTGCACGTGAGCGGGGGATCGGGCTTTTCGGCGTCGTCGGAGGTGGTGCGCCTCCACCGCGACGCCCTCGCCGGGCAGTTCCATCCCTCGACCGAGGAGTCGGCGCGGGCTACGGTCGCCACCGCACTGCTGGGACCCCCAACCGCACCGCGGGCGCGCTGACTCAGGCGGTGCGTTCCACGCGGAGGACCTTGCGCCGCAGCCAGTACCGCCTGCCGCCCCCCATGTAGATACAGCTGCGCTCGAGCTCCCACTTGCCGTACTCGGCGTGCTCGGCGACGAGCTTGCGGGCTGCGGGCAGCGGTTCGCCCGCATTCACCGTGAGGACCAGGTACTCGTACTGCCGTCCGTAATCACGTTCCCGGACGGCCGTCGCGTTCAAGAAATGTTCTCGCATATCCCTCCAATTCCGTCCACTTTACCGATACCGTCTAGCCATGAGCATAGATCCGCGAGTCGCGCTCCAGTCCCTCGTGACAGCCCTCGAAGAGCACCTCGCTGCCTCGGCGTCACGACGGCGGGAGGACGATCCTGCGGTGGAGGCGGCCTACGTGGGTGTCGCCGATGCGTTCGAGGTCTACGAGGAAGCCCTCTACGACGCCTTCGGGGAAGTCACGCCGCTCGAGATCTACGAGGAGCCGGACGAGGACGACGACGCCGACTACGCACCGGACCTCGTGGAGGCCGAAGTAGAGCACTGATCCTCAGGCGGAGACCTCGTCGAGGACCGCCGCTATGGGTTCGGCCACGGGGGCTCCGCTGGTCTGGAGGATCTCCTTGAGCTGCTGCGGCGTCCGCGCACCCACGATCGCCGAGGCCACGCCCGGCCGGTGCAGGAGCCACCGCAGCGCGAGTTCGTGGGGCTGGAGATCCAGGCCCCTCGAGGCCGTGCACAGGGCCTCCGTGATGCGCTGGGGCTTCCCCGCGAGGTAGGGCTCGACGTAGGGCGCCCACACGTCGGAGGCGCCCCGTGACTCCGTGGGGATCCTGCCGCGGTACTTCCCGGTCAGCACGCCGCGGCCCAGCGACCCCCAGGCGAACGCCGCGGCCCCGAACGCCTCGGCGGCAGGGAGCACGTCCCGTTCCGCACCGCGGTTCACCAGCGAGTACTCGACATCGTTGACGATGAGCGGGAAGGACGCGGTGGCGGCCGCGCGGGCGAACTCCCAGCCCGCGTAGTTGGACACGCCGACGTAGCGCGCGCGGCCCGTCCCGTAGGCGGCTTCCAAGGCGCTCAGCGTCTCCTGCAGCGGGACCGCGGGGTCGGGGGTGGGCGCGAGCCAGACGTCGACGTGGTCCGTGCCGAGCAGCGACAGGGAAGCATCGAGCGAATCGAGCAGGCCCCGCCGCGAGCTGTCGAGGCGCCTGCTGCCCGTGCGGGTGGTGCCGCCCTGAACCACGAGCACGAGCTCCGAGCGGGCCACCGCGTCGCCGACGAAACCGCCCAGGATCGCCTCCGCCTGACCCTCCCCGTAGCGCGCTGCGGTCTCGACGAGCGTGCCCCCGGCCTCGACGAAGAGGCGCAGCTGCTCCCGGGCCGCCTCCTCCTGGACCTCCTGCCCCCAGTTCATGGTGCCGAGCCCCAGAGCGGACACGGTCAGGCCGCTCATCCCCACGTTTCGCCGTTGCATGAGGCAAGCGTAAAGCCTCTCACCGACCGCATGCCGTAGGGTCGTCAGGGTGAAGTGGATAGAAGCGATCATCCTGGGGTTCGTCCAGGGCCTTACCGAATTCCTCCCCATTTCATCGAGCGCCCACCTGCGGATCGTCGGCGAGTTCCTGCCGAACGCGCAGGACCCGGGTGCGGCGTTCACCGCCATCACCCAGCTGGGGACCGAGACGGCCGTCGTCGTGTTCTTCTGGCGGGACATCGTGCGGATCGTGAAGGCCTGGTTCGGCGCCCTGAGGGGGACGGTCCCGCGGAACGACCCGGATGCGCGCATGGGCTGGCTCGTCATCCTCGGCAGCGTGCCGATCGTGCTGCTCGGGCTCCTCTTCCAGGACCAGATCGAGGGGACGTTCCGCAGCATGTGGATCGTCGCGACCATGCTGATCGTCTTCGGGCTCATCCTGGCGGTCGCCGACGCCGTGGGACGGCAGACGCGCGACCTCCCGAGCCTCACCTACCGGCACGGCATCCTGTTCGGGCTGGCGCAGGCACTGGCACTCATTCCGGGCGTGTCGCGCTCCGGCGGGACCATCACCGCGGGCCTGCTCATGGGCTACACGCGGGAGGCCGCGGCGCGCTACTCGTTCCTGCTGGCCATCCCCGCCGTGTTCGGCAGCGGTGTGTTCCAGCTCGTGAAGAGCTACGACGAGACCGGCCCCTACGGACTCCTGGAGACCGGCGTGGCCACCGTCGTGGCCTTCGTCGTCGGGTTCGCGATCATCGGCTGGTTCCTCAGGTTCGTCACGACGCGCGGCTACGGGCTGTTCGTCTGGTACCGCATCCTGCTCGGCCTCGCACTGTACGTCCTCCTCGGCTTCGGCGTCATCAGCGCCTGACCGCGGCCCGTAAGCTGGACCGTGTGATTGCGTGGAATTCGACTCCTGTCCCAGTACTCGGCGGCACCCAGTCGAGTATCAGCCTGTTCGACACGGCGCTCCAGGGCCCGGCCGCCCTCGGGGACCGTACGGAGTGCAGCCTCTACGTCTGCGGCATCACACCCTATGACGCCACGCACCTCGGCCACGCGGCCACCTACGTCGCCTTCGACCTCCTCAACCGCACCTGGCGGGACGCGGGGGCCACAGTGCGCTACGTGCAGAACGTGACCGACGTCGATGATCCTCTCCTGGAGCGGGCCACCGCCACCGGCGTGGACTGGAGGGACCTCGCCGCCGACCAGATCGCCCTGTTCCGGGAGGACATGGAGGCCCTGAACGTCCTCCCCCCGGACCACTACATCGGGGCCGTCGAGTCGATCGACTGGATCGTCCCGATCGTCGAGAAGCTGGTGGGCCGCGACCTCGCGTACACCGTGCCGGGGGAGGGCGGGGAGCCCGACGGCGACGTCTACTTCTCCCTCGACGCCGCGGCCGCCCTCGACCAGGACGACGCCGCACGCTGGTTCCTCGGGCAGGTCTCGCACCTCGACGTCGAGACGATGCTCGCGCTGTCGGCCGAGCGCGGCGGCGACCCCCAGCGATCGTCGAAGCGGAACGCCCTGGACCCCCTGCTCTGGCGCGTTGCCCGGCCCGGGGAGCCGAGCTGGCCCGCCGGGTCGCTCGGCGACGGACGGCCGGGCTGGCACATCGAGTGCTCCGTGATCGCCCAGCGCTTCCTGCCGTCCCCGTTCACCGTGCAGGGCGGAGGTTCGGACCTCGTCTTCCCGCACCACGAGATGAGCGCGGCCCACGCCTGGGCGGCCGGCGGCACCCCCCTGGCGCAGCACTACGCCCACGCAGGGATGGTCGGGTACGAGGGCGGGAAGATGAGCAAGTCGCGCGGAAACCTCGTCCTGGTGTCGAGGCTGCGTCAGGCGGGCGTGGACCCCGCGGCCATCCGCCTCGCCATCCTCGCCCACCACTACCGTGCGGACTGGTCCTGGACGGACGACGTCCTCGACGCCGCGATCCGCCGCCTCGCCGCGTGGCGCGAGGCAGCACGGACGGCGACGGGCGACGACGTCGCGGAACTCCGGGACCGGGTGCGGGCGCACCTCGCGGACGACCTCGATGCGCCCTCCGCGCTGGCCGCCGTCGACGCCTGGGCCGCGGGACGGCCCTCGCAGGCCCCCGGGGGCGCCGGCGGACGGGCACTGGGCGACGTCGTCGACGCCCTGCTCGGCGTCCGCCTCTAGGACCGTCGCCGGGCTACTGCTCCCGCCGGCGTTTCTTCAGGTAGCGCTCGAACTCGCGGGCGATCGACTCCCCGCTGGCCTCCGGCAGGTCCACGGTGTCCTTGGCCTCCTCGAGCTGGCGCACGTACGCGGCGACCTCCGGGTCCTCGGTCGCGAGCTCGTCGACGCCGCGCTCCCACGCCTCCGACTCCTCCGTGAGCATGTGCGTGTCCACCGCGATCTGCAGGATCTCCTCGAGCTTGTTCAGGAGCGCGAGCTGCGCCTTCGGCGACGGCGACTGGCCCACGTAGTGCGGCACGGCGGCCCACAGGGACATGGTGGGGATGTCCGCGAGGAGCCCCATCTCCGCGAGCACCCCCACGATCCCGATCGGGCCCTCGTAGGTGGACGGTTCGACGTCGAGGCTCTCCCGGACGAGGTCGTCGTCGGACGTGACCGTCACGGGGATGGGACGCGAATGCGGGACGTCGGCCAGGAGGGCGCCGACCAGGACGATGCAGTCGACACCGAGCTCCTTCGCCAGGCCGACGAGTTCGGCGGTGTAGGCACGCCACTTGTAGGACGGTTCCACGCCGTTGACGAGGATCAGGTCCACGTTCGAGTGCGGGACGAGGGTCTTGCTGATGCGGGTGTTGGGCCACTTGATGCGGCGCTGCCCCGAGGAGTTCCGCTTGATCATGGGACGCGTGAACTGGAAGTCGTAGAACTCGTCCGCATCGATGGTCGAGATGCGTTCACTGCCGAAGAACCGTCCCATGTACTTCAGGGCGTCACTGGCCGCCTCGCCGGCATCGTTCCACCCCTCGAAGGCCGCCAGCATGATCGTGATCCTGCGCTCGGGCTCATCGGCGTCCTGGAAGAGGTCCTGCACGCCGGTCGGCTGGTTCTCGTCGAAGCTGTCCACGCTCTCACCCTAAACCCCGGTGCGCGGCCATGTCAGGCGGCGTCGGGTGCTGCCCGCGGCCCGGCGGGCGGGGCCCGGCACGGCACGTGAAGGCCTCCACCGTAGACTGGGAGGCATGGCATCCCACCCTCCCGGCCCCGTCCACACCCTTGTCCCCGAGCAGGTCGACGACGAGTGGGCTGCCGCCGCCGGGAACCACCGCGGCCTGCGGGGCGTGCTCTGGGACATGGACGGAACCATCGTCGACACCGAGCCCTACTGGATCAGGGCCGAGACGGAGCTCGTCGAAGCCCACGGCGGCACGTGGACGGACGAGCAGGCCACCGCGCTCGTCGGCCAGGCCCTCACGTTCTCCGCGGGGCAGCTCCAGCAGGCCGGCGTGGACCTCGGCATCCGGGACATCATCGACCACCTGACCGGGCGCGTCGCGGCTGACGTGGCCAGGGCTGTCCCGTGGCGTCCCGGAGCGCGCGAGCTGCTCGCGGCGCTGCACGCCGAAGGCATCCCGTGCGCCATGGTCACCATGTCCGAGACCCTCCTCGCGAGCGCGGTCGCCGACCAGCTGCCCGCAGGGACCTTCTCGCACCTCGTCACCGGGGACCGCGTCAGCGCGGGCAAACCCGACCCGGAGGCCTACCAGCTGGGCTTCGACCTGCTGGCCGCCGACCACCCGGGACTCCGGAAGGACGACGTCGTCGCGATCGAGGACTCCCTGCCCGGCGTGACCGCCGCCCTCGCCGCAGGACTCACCACCCTCGCCGTCCCGCACTTCGTGGCGCTGCCGCCCGATGCGCGCCGCACCGACTGGGACACGCTCGCCGGGCGCACGCCCGCGGATCTCGCGGCCCTGCTCCCCGCGCCGGCCCGGCACAGGACGGACGACGCCTTCACCGACGCGGACGACGACCGCGAGGACGTCGCGTGAGCGGACGCCAGGACGCCCCGCGCCGGGAGGCCGGCGCCGGCCTGCCGCTCGGCCGGATCGTCGGCGTCCCGGTCGTCCTCGCGTGGTCCTGGTTCGTGATCACCGCCTTCATCGTGCTGGTCTTCGGGCCGCGCGTCGGCCAGCTGATTCCGGGGATCGGCGCCGGCGCGTACGCCGTCGCCCTCGGGTACGCCCTGCTCCTCGCGGCGTCCGTGCTCGTCCACGAGCTGGCGCATGCCCTCACGGCCCGCGCCTTCGGCTGGCCCACCACGCGGATCGTGCTCAACCTGTGGGGCGGGCACACCCAGTTCGCGAGTTTCAACGCCTCGCCGGGGCGGTCCCTCCTCGTCGCTCTCGCAGGGCCCGCAGCGAACTTCGTGCTCGCGGGCCTCGGCTGGGCGATCCTCCAGGCGGTGGCACCGGGCAGCGTCGCCTATCTCCTGACGATCATCCTCGTCTGGGCGAACCTGCTCGTCGCGGTCTTCAACGTGCTGCCGGGACTGCCCCTGGACGGCGGACGGCTCGTCGAGAGCGCCGTCTGGCAGGTCACGGGCAGCCAGGAGAAGGGCACGGTGGCCGCCGGCTGGGCGGGACGCGTCCTCGTCGTCGTGCTCCTGGCCTTCGTGGTGGGCGTCCCGCTGGCTCAGGGCCGCGGACCCGACCTCACCTTCATCGTCATCGCCGTGGTCATGGGCGCCTTCCTGTGGATGGGTGCGACGGCCGCTATCGAGAACGCGCGGATGCGCCTGCGCCTCCCCGCGATCAGCGCCGGACGGCTCCAGCAGCGGGCGGTCGGCATGCCGGCGGGCACGAGCGTGCTCGCCGTGCGACGCATCCTCGGGGAGAATCCGGGCGCCGCCGTCGTCCTGACCGGCCCTTCCGGGATCCCCGAAGCCGTGGTCGACGGCGGCGCGCTGCTGGCCGTCCCGGACGACGCCGCAGCCGCGACGGCGGCCAATGCCGCTGCGCGGCGCCTCGCCGCCGGCGCGTACGTGCCGGAGTGGGCCGAGGGACAGGAGCTCGTCCAGTTCCTCGCCCGCCTGGAAGGCAACGAGTACGCCGTCGTGGACCGCTCGGGCGCGGTCACCGGCGTGCTCCACCAGCGGACCGTCGTGCAGGCCATCACCGGCAAGGGCACCGCAGGGCCCTGACCCGGCCCCACCCCCGAACCTCCTCCCATTCATGCCGGCCCCGCCGGCCCACGCCGAAGGACCACCCATGAGCACCGTCCCGACACCCGCCGTCCCCGCCGCCCCGCACGGCGCCGCAGCCCGCCGAGGCCCGTTCCGCGCCGGTGAGCGCGTGCAGCTGACGGACGAGAAGGGCCGCATGAACACCATCACCCTCACGCCCGGCGGCGCGTTCCACACCCACAAGGGCTTCCTCCAGCACGACGCGCTCATCGGCTCCACCGAGGGCACCATCCTGGAGAACACCAGCGGCCAGCTGTACCAGGCCCTCCGGCCGCTGCTGTCGGACTTCGTGCTGTCCATGCCCCGCGGCGCGGCCGTCGTCTACCCGAAGGATGCGGGGCAGATCGTCACCATGGCCGACATCTACCCGGGGGCGCGGGTCGTCGAGGCCGGCGTGGGCTCGGGAGCGCTCTCCATCTCGCTGCTGCGGGCCGTGGGCGACACCGGCTACCTGCACTCCTTCGAGCGCCGCGAGGAGTTCGCGGACATCGCCCGCGGCAACGTGGAGACGATCTTCGGCGGACCCCACCCGGCCTGGCAGATCACCCTCGGCGACTTCCAGGAGCAGGTCCTCGCCCAGGAGGAGCCGGGCTCGGTGGACCGCGTGGTCCTGGACATGCTCGCGCCGTGGGAGTGCCTCGACGCCGTCGCCACCGTCCTGGCCCCCGGGGGCGTGTGGATCAGCTACGTGGCCACGGTCACCCAGCTCTCCCGCACCGCCGAGGCGATCCGCGCGGACGGCCGCTTCACGGAGCCCGAGGCGTGGGAATCCATGGTCCGCGGCTGGCACCTCGAGGGCCTCGCCGTGCGTCCCGACCACCGCATGGTCGCCCACACCGGCTTCCTGCTCACCACCCGCCGCCTGGCCGAGGGTGCCACCGGCTTCACCCCCAAGCGCAGGCCCTCCAAGACCGGGTTCAGCGAGGAGGACCTCAACGCGTGGACGCCGCAGGCCGTGGGGGAGCGCGACGTCTCCGACAAGCGGCTCCGCCGCGTCGCCCGGGATGCCGCCTCGACCATCCAGCGGGGCGCCCTCCCCGCCGAGGAGGCCCAGGCCCGCCGCGACGCGATCGCCGACGGCGGCAGCGTCGAGTAGCCCCCTCCGGCGACGGGGAGACACGGACGGACGTCATGCGTTAACACGGTGCAGCAACAGTGCACATGGCGGGCAGGCGTCTGCGCTAAGGTCGAAAGACAGCACCAGGTCGAACCGAAGGTGGGGAACCGAAATGCCGGAATCCGATGATCACGCTCCTGTCGGCGCGCCGCGCGAGCCGACCGCTCCGCTCGTCGACACCTCGGTCGCGCAACGCCAGCTGAACGTCCTCCGCGACAAGCTCCGCCACATCGACCGCCAGCTGGCGGCCGCCACGCAGAACAACGCGAAGCTCGTCGCCGCCCTCGAATCCGCCCGCACCGAGATCGTCCGGCTGAAGGCGGCCCTCGAGAAGGAGGGCGCTGCTCCGTTCAGCTTCGCCACGGTGATGCAGGTGAACCCCAAACGCCCGTCGGAGCCGGGCACCACCACCGAGGCGACGGTCCAGGACACCGCGGACATCCTGCAGTCCGGGCGGAAGCTGCGCGTGACCGTCAGCCCGCTCATCAGCGTCCGCCAGCTCGCGCCCGGCCAGGAGGTCCTCCTCAACGAGTCCCTCACCATCGTCGCGGCCCTCGGCTTCGAACGCGCCGGGGAGATCGTCACCATCAAGGAGCTCATGGGCACCGACCGTGCGCTCGTGGTGGGGCGCACGGACGACGAACGCGTCATCAAGTTCAGCGGGCCCCTGCAGGCCGAGAAGATCCGGGTGGGGGACGCCCTCGCCGTCGACACGAAGTCCGGCTACGGCCTGGAGAAAGTGCCGCGCAGCGAGGTGGAGAACCTCGTGCTCGAGGAAGTCCCCGACATCGCGTACGGGGACATCGGCGGGCTCGGCCCGCAGATCGAGCAGATCCGCGACGCCGTCGAACTGCCTTTCCTGCACCCCGACCTCTACCGCGAGCACGGCCTCAAGCCGCCCAAGGGCATCCTCCTGTACGGCCCGCCGGGCTGCGGGAAGACCCTCATCGCGAAGGCGGTCGCCAACTCGCTGGCCGCCCGCGCGGCCGAACGCGCCGGCGTCGAACAGATCCGCAGCTACTTCCTCAACATCAAGGGCCCCGAACTGCTCGACAAGTACGTCGGCGAGACCGAGCGCCACATCCGGCTCATCTTCGCCCGCGCCCGGGAGAAGGCATCGGACGGGAGCCCCGTCGTCGTGTTCTTCGACGAGATGGACTCCCTCTTCCGCACGCGTGGCACCGGCGTGTCCTCCGACGTCGAGACGACCATCGTGCCGCAGCTGCTCAGCGAGATCGACGGCGTCGAGAAGCTCGAGAACGTGATCGTCATCGGCGCGTCCAACCGTGAGGACATGATCGACCCCGCCATCCTGCGACCCGGCCGGCTGGACGTGAAGATCAAGATCCAGCGGCCCGACGCCGAAGGGGCCGCCGAGATCTTCGCGAAGTACATCACCGCGGACCTGCCGCTGCACGCGGACGACCTCGCGGAGAACGGCAACGACCCCCGGACCACCATCGCCGAGATGATCCGGCGGACCGTCGAGCAGATGTACTCGACGGACAAGTCCAACGAGTACCTCGAGGTGACCTACGCCAACGGGGACACCGAGATGCTCTACTTCAAGGACTTCAACTCCGGCGCGGTCATCCAGAACGTCGTGGACCGCGCGAAGAAGTACGCCATCAAGGACCTCCTCCTGGACGGCAGCAAGGGCCTGCGCATCGAGCACCTGATGCGCGCCGTGGTGGACGAGTTCCGCGAGCACGAGGACATGCCCAACACCACGAACCCCGACGACTGGGCGCGCATCTCCGGCAAGAAGGGCGAGCGCATCACGTACATCCGCACCATCGTGCAGGGCAAGGCCGGCCAGGAGCCGGGCAAGTCGATCGAGACGACGGCGAACACGGGCCAGTATCTGTGATCGTCACGGGCGGGCGGTGGGCCGGACCGCCGGGCGAGCTGCCCGCGGTCGGTGACGGCATCTCCGTCCACCGCGTCATGGGCACGGAGACCGAGTACGGCATCATCGCGCCCGCGCTCCCGTCGGCGAACCCGACGCTGCTGTCCTCGCAGGTGGTCAACGCCTACGCGGCCACGCTGCGCGAAGGGCTCGGCAACCTGGTGGGCACCCGCTGGGACTACACGGACGAGACGCCGCTGACGGACGCCCGGGGCTTCAGGATGGAGCGCGGGAACGCCCATCCGAGCCAGCTGACGGACGAGCCCCCGGAGCTCACCGCGGAACAGATCGCGCTCGAGCGCGGCGAGCCGGCCGAGCCGGCCGAGGCGGCCGTCCTCATGAACCTCGTGCTCAACAACGGGGCGCGGCTCTACGTGGACCACGCCCACCCGGAGTACTCCTCGCCGGAGGTGACGAGCCCCCTCGACGCCGTCCTCTGGGACCGTGCGGGGGACCACGTGGCCTCCGCCGCGATGGAGCGCATCAGGACGAGCCCCGGCTTCTCACCCGTGATCCTCTACAAGAACAACACGGACAACAAGAGCGTCTCCTACGGCTCCCACGAGAACTACCTCGTTCCCCGCGGCGTGCCCTTCTCGAAGATCGCGGAGGTGCTGATCCCCTTCTTCGTCTCCCGCCAGGTGATCTGCGGCGCCGGGCGCGTGGGCCTCGGCCCGCTGAACCAGGACCCCGGCTTCCAGATCAGCCAGCGCGCGGACTTCTTCGAGAACGAGATCGGCCTCGAGACGACCGTCCGGCGCCCGATCATCAACACGCGGGACGAGCCGCACGCCGTCGCGGAGAAATACCGCCGGTTGCACGTCATCATCGGCGACGCCAACCTGAACGAGGTGTCCAACTACCTGAAGCTGGGCACCACCGCCCTCGTCCTCTCCCTCATCGAGCGGGGCCTCGCACCCGCGCCCGAGCTCGAGGACCCCGTCGGGGCGCTGCACGCGATCAGCCACGATCCCTCCCTGACCGTGGAGGTCCGGCTGACGGACGGGCGGAGCCTGACCGGGCTCGCGCTGCAGGAACTGTACTGCGACGCGGTGGTGTCCGCCCTGCCCGCCGACGCCGACCGGCAGACGCGCGACGTCGTCGAGCGCTGGCAGTCGCTGCTCGCGACGCTGCGGCGGGACCCGATGGAGGCCGCCCGCCAGGTGGACTGGATCGCGAAACTGAAGGTCCTCGACGCGTACCGGGCGCGGGACGGGCTGGCATGGACGGATTCCCGCCTCGCGCTCGTCGACCTGCAGTACGCCGACCTGCGGTCCGAGAAGGGCATCTACCAGCGGCTGGCACGCCGGGGCGACGTCGACCTGCTCGTCGATCCCGCCGACGTCGCGCGGGCCGCCGTCGAACCGCCCCGGGACACCCGCGCCTATTTCCGCGGCCGGTGCATCGCCGAGTACCCGGCCGAAGTGGTGGGAGCCAGCTGGGACTCGCTGATCTTCGAACTCCCGGGCCAGCGGAGGCTGCAGCGGGTCCAGACCCGCGAACCGCTGCGGGGCACGGCCCACCTCACCGGGGCGTTGTTCGAGGCGGCGGCGGACGCCGAGGATTTCCTCGCCCGATTGTTGAGCGACCCGGATCGCCGCGTGGCACCATAGGAACCTGATCTCCGAACCGACGACGAAAGGGTGGACATCATGGCGACACAGGACCGCAGGAACACAGGCGCATCGTCCTCAGCAGCGGAGGAGGAGGTCCACGACCCCGCTCCCGCCGCTCCCGCGGCCGCACAGGATTCCGGCCAGACCCAGGGCGTCGACGACCTGCTCGACGAGATCGACGGCGTCCTCGAATCCAACGCGGAGGAATTCGTGCGCGGCTTCGTGCAGAAGGGCGGCCAGTAGCGGATGCTCCCGGATGATGCCGCGGCAGCGGTCCCCCGGGCCGCCTCGACGTCCTTCGCCGACTACCTGGGCGCGCACCATCCGGCACTGCTGCCGTCGAACCGGACCCTCGGGCCGGTGACGCCATCCGCGGACGCCTCCCATCTCGCCCCGCACGCGACGACGATCGTGTCCCTCACGTTCCCGGGTGGGGTGCTCATGGCGGGCGACCGGCGGGCCACGATGGGCAACGTGATCGCCAGCCGGCACATCGAGAAGGTCTTCCCCGCGGACCGGTCCTCGGTCCTCGGGATCGCCGGGAGCGCCGGCATCGGCATCGACCTGGCCCGGCTCTTCCAGGTGGAGCTCGAGCACTACGAGAAGATCGAGGCGACCATGATGAGCCTGGACGGCAAGGCCAACCGCCTCGCCGCCATGGTCCGGCAGAACCTCTCCATGGCGATGCAGGGCCTCGCCGTCGTGCCGCTGTTCGCCGGTTTCGATCCGGACCGGCACGTGGGGCGCCTGTTCTCCTTCGACGTCACGGGCGGTCGCTACGAGGAGCACGAACACCACTCCGTCGGGTCGGGCTCCGGCTTCGCCCGCGGGGCGCTGAAGAAGCTGTGGAGCCCGCGCCTGGACGAGGCGTCCGCCGTCCGCGTGGCCGTCGAAGCCCTCTACGATGCCGCCGACGACGATTCCGCGACCGGCGGGCCGGACACCGTTCGGGCCCTGTGGCCCGTGGTCTACGTCGTGGACGCGGCCGGCACGCGCCGCGTCCCCGAGCGCGACCTCGAGGCGGCCGCGCATTCCATCATCGATGCCCGTTCCTCTGCGGGCCGGGAGGCCTAGGCCATGACCCAGCAGTTCTACGTCTCGCCCGAGCAGCTGATGAAGGACCGCGCGGACTTCGCGCGGAAGGGCATCGGCCGCGGGCGATCTGTCGTGGTGATGAGCTGCCGGGACGGCATCGCCCTCGTCGCCCAGAACCCGTCGCCCTCCCTGCACAAGCTCGGCGAGATCTACGACCGCATCGCCTTCGCGGCGGTCGGCAAGTACAACGAGTTCGAGAGCCTCCGGCAGGCCGGGGTGCGCTACGCCGACGTACGCGGCTACTCCTACGCGCGCGAGGACGTCACGGCGCGCGGCCTGGCCAGCGTCTACGCGCAGAGCCTGGGCGCGGTGTTCACGGCGGAGAGCAAGCCCTTCGAGGTGGAGCTCGTGGTGGCCGAGGTGGGGCGTACCCAGGAGGCCGACCACCTGTACCGGCTCACGTTCGACGGCTCCATCGCCGACGAGGCGGGCTTCGTGGTCATGGGCGGTGCCGCCGACGCCGTCGTCGGTGCCCTCCGCGGGACCTGGTCCGCCGACGTGGACCTGGCGGGAGGCGTCCGGGCCGCCGCCCGGGCCCTCGCGAACGCCGCCCCCCACGTCCCGTCCGACGGCGACCGGCCCGAGGTCCGAGCCCTCGACTCGTCGGTCCTCGAGGTGGCGTTCCTCGAACGCGACCCGGACACCCTGCGGGGCAGCCACCGCGCGTTCCGCAGGATCGGCGTGCCCGAACTCGAGACCATGCTCCGACGGGGACAGGACAGCTGATGGACCGGCGCATCTTCGGGGTAGAGACAGAGTTCGGGATCTCCTACTCGGGGGCCACCTCGCGCCCGCTGTCCCCGGAGGAGGTTGCCCGCTACCTCTTCCGCAAGGTCGTCAGCTGGGGGAGGTCCTCCAACGTCTTCCTGACGAACGGCTCCCGGCTGTACCTCGACGTCGGGTCCCACCCCGAATACGCGACGGCGGAGTGCGACGACCTCGCGCAGCTCGTCGCCCACGACCGCGCGGGCGAGCTGATCCTGGAGGACCTCGTCTCCGAGGCGCAGCGGAAACTGGTGCAGGAGGGCTACGACGGGCGCATCTACCTCTTCAAGAACAACACCGACTCCGCGGGCAACTCCTACGGCAGCCACGAGAACTACCTGATCCCGCGCAGGCTCGAATTCGCGCGGCTCGCGGACATCCTCATCCCGTTCCTCGTGACACGGCAACTGCTCGTCGGGGCCGGCAAGGTCCTGAAGACGCAGACGGGGTCCATCTACGCGTTCTCCCAGCGCGCGGACCACCTGTGGGAGGGCATCTCCTCCGCCACCACCCGGTCCCGGCCCATCATCAACACCAGGGACGAGCCGCACGCCGACGCCGAGCACTACCGGCGGCTGCACGTGATCGCGGGCGACTCGAACATGTCCGAGACCACCACGCTGCTCAAGATCGGCTCCGTGGACCTCCTGCTGCGCATGGTCGAGGCGGGCGAGCTGATGCGCGACTACCGCCTGGAGAATCCGATCCGCAGCATCCGGGAGATCTCCCACGACCTCACCGGCCGCCAGCTCCTCAAACTCGCCAACGGGCGCTCCATGACCGCGCTGGAGATGCAGCGCGAGTACCTGGCGAGGGCGACGGCGTTCGTCGAGCAGGCCGGCGCACACAACCAGCACGTGCCCGCCGTCCTCGACCTGTGGGAGCGCGTGCTCGACGCCGTGGAGACGGGGGACACCTCGCGCGTCGACCGCGAGGTCGACTGGGCGATCAAGAAGAAGCTCATCGACCGGTACCTGACGCGATCCGGTGAGGACCTCGATTCGGCGAAGGCAGCCCAGCTCGACCTCACCTACCACGACATCTCCCGCACGCGCGGCCTGTTCTTCCTCCTCCAGGCCAGGGGCGAGGCCGCCCGCGTCGTCGAGGAGACGGCGGTGAAGGAGGCGGTGGACATCCCGCCCCAGACCACCCGGGCGCGGCTCCGCGGTGAATTCGTCCGGCGCGCCAAGGAGGCGAACCGCGACTACACCGTGGACTGGGTGCATCTCAAGCTCAACGACAGGGCGCAGCAGACCATCCTGTGCAAGGACCCCTTCACCTCCGTCGACGAGCGGGTCGAGGCCCTCCTGCAGCAGCTGTGAGCCGACGCCGGTGGCCGGCGACGTCCTTGTCCGCCGCGCACGCGAGTTCGCCTCCGCGACGCCGGCCGGGTGCCGACGGGGCGCTGACAGGACATTCACAGGAGCAACCGTGCCGCCCGAGCCGTTAGGCTTGTCAGGGCCCTTTGTTCCACGGGCGGCCCGGCCTGGACACCAACCCGAAAGTAGTTCCGTGCGAAAAGTACTCACAACCTCCCTTGCGCTCACGCTGGCCCTGTCAGCGTGCGGCGGGCCGACGACGGACGACCTGACGGGCGACTCGTCGGGGAAGTCGTCGGGGACGTCCGCCGGCGCCGCCGAGATCCTCGAATCGGTCGCCGTGTCGGGCGGATCCGACGACGCCGCGCCGACGGTCGAGTTCGACGAACCCCTCGACATCACCGGCGTGGCCGCGAGGACCGTCGTGGAGGGGGAAGGGGACGCCATCGAAGCCGGTGAGCAGGTCCGGTACCAGCTCGTCTCCCTCAACGCGGAGGACGGCGAGGTCCTCGGTGACACGTACAGCCAGGGCGACCCCCGGGTCCTCCCGGTCGACGACACGCTGAAGGAGCAGGACGCCGAACTCTACGAGGTGCTGACCGGTTCGAAGGTCGGCGCGCAGGTGGCGTACACCCGCCCGGCACCCGAGCCCGCGGAGGGCCAGGAGGCCACCCCGGAACAGCTGATCGTGCTGAAGGTCATCTCGGCCGAGCAGCCGCCGCCCGAGCCCGAGGTCCTCTCGCCCGAGGACGTCAAGACGCTCGACGACGACGGCAAGCTGCCCACGTTCACCTTCGACGACAAGGGCGCACCCACGGTCGCCATCCCCGACAACGAGCCCTCCGAGGACCTCGTCGTGAAGGTGCTCAAGGAGGGCACGGGCGAGGAGGTCACCGAGGCCGACACCATCAGCGCGAACTACAGCGGATGGCGCTGGGAGGACGGCGAGCAGTTCGACTCCAGCTACGAGCGCGGCGAGCCCGCCGAGTTCCCGCTCACCGGAGTGATCGAGGGCTGGACCAAGGGCCTCGCCGGCCAGAAGGTCGGCTCGCAGGTCCTCCTGGTCATCCCCGGAGCATGGGGCTACGGCGACCCCGCCCCCGAGGGGCGCCCCTCCGGCACCCTCGTGTTCTACGTCGAGATCACCGGCAAGACCGCCGCGGAATAGCGCCGGTCCGCCCACCACCCACCCACCGACCCCAAGGAGCACCCATGTCATTCGGACACCGCGAATTCGACCGGCAGAAGCCCGAGATCGATTTCCCCTCCCACGACGTCCCCACCGAACTCGTCATCGAGGACCTCATCACCGGCACGGGCGACGAGGCGAAGCCCGGCAACACCGTCTCCACCCATTACGTCGGCGTCGCCTTCTCCACGGGCGAGGAATTCGACGCGTCCTGGAACCGAGGCGCCCCGCTCGATTTCAAGGTCGGCGTCGGGCAGGTCATCCAGGGCTGGGACCAGGGACTCCTCGGCATGAAGGTCGGCGGCCGCCGCCGCCTGGAGATCCCCTCCCACCTCGCCTACGGCGCCAGCGGCGCGGGGTCGGCGATCGGCCCCAACGAGGCGCTGATCTTCGTCGTCGACCTGCTCGGCGTCCGCTAGCACCACCCGCACGGCCGCGGAAGCCGGCCGTGCCCGGCACCACCACACGGAAGGGACGTACGTCGACCACGGTCGGGGTACGTCCCTTCCGCCGCTCCCGTGAAGGTAGGGTTTCACCGTGTCCGCAAAACGTACCGAACGCCTCCTCACCCTCGTGATCATGCTCCTGTCGAGCCGCCGCGGGTTCACGAAGGAGGAGCTGTTCGAGGAGATCGACCTGTACCGGGAGGCGACGTCGGTCGCGGCCCGCGAGAAGCTCTTCGACCGCGACAAGGCGGCGCTGCGCGAGCAGGGCATCCCGCTGGAATCCTTCAGCGAGGACACCCTGTTCGACAACGACAACACGGTGCAGCGGTACCGGATCAGCGCCGAGGACTACCGGCTCGGCGGCGTGACCTTCCTGCCGGAGGAGTACGCCGTCCTCAACCTCGCCGCGGGCGTCTGGGACCAGGGCTCGCTCGACTCCGCGGCGTCGCGCGCCCTCCGCAAGCTCAGCTCCCGCAGCATCGACGGGGGCATCGAGCTCACGCCGCTCATCCAGCCTCGCATCACCACGGATGCGCCCCACTGGGACACGGTGTGGCAGGCCCTGACCTCGCGCACCCCCCTCCGGTTCCCGTACCGGGCCGCGAGCACGGGACGGGAGGAGGTGCGCACCGTGCACCCGTGGGGGATGGGCGCACGCTTCGGCCACTGGTACGTCGTCGGCTTCGACACCACCCGCAAGGCCGAGCGCTTCTTCCGCCTCTCGCGCATGACCGGCGAGCCCGTCATGCTGCAGGGCACGTTCGACGTCCCGCCGACCTTCGACATGAACCGGACGCTCTCCTCGCTGTCGCGCAGCGAACCCGACCGCACCGCCGTCGTCGCGGCCCGTCCCGGCTCCTGCCAGGTGCTGCGGGTCCGGAAGGACACCGAGATCGTGCAGACGGGGGAGGAGTGGGACACCCTCCGGGTGCCGTACGCGGCGTCGAGCCCCATGGCCGCGACCATCGCGGGGCTGGGAACGAACGCGAGGGTCGAGAGTCCGCAGGAACTGGCCGCGGAGGTCCTCCGGCTCCTCGAAGGGGCCCACGCGGCGGCCCTCGCGGCGCCCGAGCACCTCGAGGTCACCGGGAGCGCCCGCCCGGCGCCCCGGCGCAAGTCCTCCTCCCAGGACCACCTGCTGCGCCTGCTCGACCTCGTCCCGTACCTCCTGGCGCATCCGGGCGCGGAGGTCGGGGAGACCGCGCGCAGGTTCGACGTGACGGAGAGCCAGCTCACGAAGGACCTCGACCTGCTGTTCGTCAGCGGCCCACGCCACTACCCCGACGCCCTGATGGACGTGAACATCGAGGACGACAGGATCTACCTCTCCAACGCCCGCGACCTCGCCGAGCCCGTGAAGCTCAGCATGGACGAGGCGTGCTCCCTGATCGTGGGGCTGCAGGCCCTCCGCGAGCTCCCCGGCATGAGGAACAACGAGGCGATCGTCAGCGCGCAGACCAAGCTCACCGCCGCGGCCGGGGACGCCGCGCGCATCGGAACGGCCGTGGCCACGAAACTCACGGAGGACGACGTCGATCCGACGCTCGAGGTGCTGCAGGCCGCCCTGCAGTCGAACGTGCGCGTGGACGTCGACTACTTCGTGCCGACCCGGGACGAGATCACGCACCGCCTGCTCGAACCGGTGCGGATCTTCCTGCACCAGGACACGTGGTACCTCGAGGCGTGGAGCGTGGACTCCGACGGTCTGAGGAACTTCCGGCTGGACCGGATCCAGCGGGCCACCCTGACGGACCAGCCCGCGACCGCGGATCTGGACGAGGAGTTCCTGGCCCGGGACCGGCAGGCCGTCGCGCCCTACCGCTCCGGGGCCGCCGACCACGCCGTCACCCTCCTGCTCGAGCCGCGGGCCCGCTGGATCGCGGCGCAGTACAACGCGGACGCCGTGCTGGAACTCGGCGAGGACCGCCTCGCCGCGCGCCTCAAAGTGGCCTCCAGCGCCTGGATCCCCGGCCTCGTGGCGGGCCTCGGAGGGTCGGCAGCCGTCGTCGCGCCTGCGGCGCTGCGTGAGGAGACCCTCCGGTGGCTCGAGGCAGCCCGAGCCCACCAGACACTGGCCTAGACTGGAACCATGCTCTGGTGGATGTGGATCGTGCTGTGGGTTGCGCTGGTGGCCGTCAGCGTCATCTTCCTCGTCGTCGTCGGCTTCCGCGTGTTCCGCCGCGGCATGCGAACACTCGGTGAATTCGGGGAAGCGATGGACCGCCTGCAGGTGAACGCCCCTCCCGGCGGCACCGCGGAGGACGGCGTGGCAGCACCCCGTCCGGGCCTGCCGGGCATCCCGGTCCCGGCCGTCTTCTCGGCCCCGGACACGGTCCGCGCGGCCAGGGACCTGGCGAAGACCCGCCGCGTCGACGACCGGCGTGCGCGGCGTGTGGCCACGCGGGCCGCCCGTGAACAGCCGCAGCTCCTGCAGGACATGCCTCACCTGTGATCTAAAATCATCGGGGGGATCAACGAGAGGAAAATGGCATGAGGCTCGAAGGCTGGCATATCGTCATCATCATCGTTCTGGCGATCGTGCTGTTCGGCGCTCCGAAACTGCCCGGACTGGCTCGGAGCGTGGGGCAGTCCCTGCGCATCTTCAAGTCCGAGGTGAAGCAGATGAAGGACGAGAACAACACCGGGGAGACCGTCGGCGATCCCGTGGCGGGCCGGGTCGTGACGAACCCTGCGCCGCAGACGTACACCCCCACCTACCAGACGCCCGTGCAGCCGCAGGCGCAGCAGCCCGGTGATGCCCGGGTCTCGGGCGCCGAGGGCCGGGTGAGCCCCCCGCAGCAGGGCGGTAGCTCGCACACCACCCCGTAGGCCGGAGCTCTTCCGTGTCATCCGCATCGGCGCGCAAGCGTGGCAGGAAGGCCAACCCCGAGGGGCGCATGGCCCTGAAGGAGCACCTGCGCGAGGCCCGCAACCGGCTGGTCAAGTCCGCGATCGCGGTCATCGTGGCGACCGTCGCGGGTTTCTTCGTCTACGAGCCGGTCCTGCGCGCCCTGGCCGCCCCGATCATCGCGATCAATGAGCAGGAGGGCCGCACGGCGTCGCTGAACTTCGACAGTGCGGCCTCCCCGTTCGACCTCCTCATCCAGGTGTCGGTGTTCCTGGGCCTGGTGCTCTCCAGTCCCGTCTGGCTGTACCAGCTGTGGGCGTTCATCACCCCGGGGCTGAAGACCAAGGAGCGGCGGATCGCGCTGGCGTTCATCGCGGTCGCGTTCCCGCTGTTCCTCGCCGGCATCTGGCTGGCGTGGATGATCCTGCCCAACGCTGTGCGCGTCCTGACCGAGTTCACGCCCGAGGACTTCTCCAACTACATCAGCGTCTCGGTGTACTTCACCTTCGTGCTGCGGCTCATGCTGGCCTTCGGGATCGCGTTCCTGCTGCCCGTGGTCCTGGTCGGGCTGAACATGGTGGGCCTGGTCTCGGGCCGGCAGATCCTCAAGGCCTGGCGCATCACCGTGTTCCTCGTGTGCCTGTTCGCCGCGATGGCGGCACCCGGCGCGGACGCCATGAGCATGTTCTACCTCGCTGTTCCCCTGCTGGTGCTGTTCTTCCTCGCGATCGGCCTGTGCCTGCTCAACGACAAGCGCCGTGCCCGCCGCACCGCGGCCCGCGAGGCCGCCGTCGACGCCTCCGCGGGCACCGCCACCCCCCTCGACGCCCTCTAGGCCGCGGCACGGCGGGACGCGCCCCCGCAAGGGCGGTCCGGGACGGGCCGCGCCGTGGCGGCTCCGCGTGCCCGACTCCTGCCGAACGTCTAGGGTGGAATGATGAGTACCCCCGCGGAGAGATACGCAGCTGCAAGGGCCCGCACGGACCACTCCCGGACCCAGCTGTTCCATTTCGAGCAGACCCTCGAGTTCGAGCTCGATCCGTTCCAGCGGGAGGCCTGCACCGCACTCGAGGCCGGCAGGGGAGTGCTCGTCGCGGCACCGACCGGGGCCGGCAAGACGGTGGTCGGTGAGTTCGCGGTCTTCATGGCGCTCCAGCACGGCCTCAAGGCGTTCTACACCACGCCCATCAAGGCGCTCAGCAACCAGAAGTACTCGGAGCTCGCCGCCGTGCACGGGAGCGACCGCGTGGGCCTGCTGACCGGGGACACGAGCATCAACGGTGACGCCGACGTCATCGTGATGACCACCGAGGTGCTGCGCAACATGCTGTACGCCAATTCGGACACCCTCGACAACCTCGGGTACGTGGTGATGGACGAGGTGCACTACCTCGCCGACCGCTTCCGGGGCGCCGTGTGGGAGGAAGTGATCATCCACCTGCCCACCGAGGTGAAACTGGTGTCCCTCAGCGCCACCGTCTCCAACGCCGAGGAGTTCGGGGCATGGCTCGACACCGTGCGCGGGGACACCGACGTCGTCGTGTCCGAGCACCGGCCCGTCCCCCTGTGGCAGCACGTCATGGTCGGCCACGACCTGGTGGACCTGTTCGCCGGCGACATCGCCTTCGACGAGGCGGCGCCCGCCGGGGCCGAGGCGGGCGCGCGCGACCAGTACGACGTGAACCCCGAACTGCTCGAACTGGCCAGCAGCGAGATCCGCCTGAACCAGCGCGCGGGCTGGGGCGCCGGGGGCCGGCGCGGCAAGCAGCGCAACGGCCGCGGCGGTCCGCCCACCACGATGGTCCGCCGCGCCACGAGGCCGCAGGTGATCTCGGCCCTGGACCGCTCCGACCTGCTGCCTGCCATCACGTTCATCTTCTCGCGGGCCGGCTGCGAGGCGGCCGTCACCCAGTGCCTGCACGCCGGGCTCTGGCTCACCTCGGAGGACGAACGCGACGAGATCAGCGAGACCGTCGACGCCGCCACCATGGACATCCCCCGGGACGACCTCGAGATCCTCGGCTTCTGGACCTGGCGGGAAGGTCTCATCCGCGGCTTCACCGCCCACCACGCGGGGATGCTCCCCACCTTCAAGGAGATCGTCGAGAAGCTGTTCGCCGCGGGCCTGGTCAAGGCCGTGTTCGCCACCGAGACCCTCGCCCTCGGCGTGAACATGCCCGCCCGCACCGTGGTGCTGGAGAAGCTGGACAAGTTCAACGGTGAGGCCCACGTCAACGTGACGGCGGGGGAGTACACGCAGCTCACCGGTCGGGCCGGACGCCGCGGGATCGACGTCGAGGGCCATGCCGTCGTCCTGTGGCAGCCCGGCACGGATCCGGGAGCCGTGGCGGGCCTCGCCTCCCGGCGCACCTACCCGCTGAACTCGAGCTTCCGCCCGACCTACAACATGAGCATCAACCTCATGGCCCAGTTCGGGCAGGAACGGTCCCGGGAGATCCTCGAGACCTCCTTCGCGCAGTTCCAGGCGGACCGCTCCGTGGTCGGGCTCGCGAAGCAGGTGCGCAGCCGCGAGGAATCCCTCAAGGGCTACGAGCAGTCCATGACGTGCCACCTCGGCGACTTCCGTGAGTACGCGAACCTGCGCCGGGAACTGACGGAGCTGGAGTCCCGGGCCTCCCGCGACCGGTCCCGCACACTGCGATCCGCGGCCGAGTCCTCCCTGGAGTCCCTGCGCCCCGGAGACGTGATCGACGTCCCCGGCGGGCGGAGCCAGGGGTTCGCGGTGGTGCTCGACGGCGACACGTCCCGGGAGCCCCGGCCCACGGTCCTCACGCTCGAGACGCAGATCCGCCGGGTGGGCGTGCAGGACCTCGACGGGCCGGTGGAGGTCCTCTCCCGCATCCGCATCCCGAAGCACTTCAGCGCGCGCAGCCCGAAGGACCGGCGCGACCTCACCTCGTCCCTCCGGAACGCGCTGCAGGAGAATCGGCCGCCCCGCCGGGGCGCGGACCGGGTGTCCGCCGGGTACTCGGCGTCCGCGGCCGCGGAGGAACGCGCGATCACGGACCTGCGGCGCCGTCTCCGCGCCCACCCGTGCCACGGCTGCAGCGAACGCGAGCAGCACGCCCGCTGGGCGGAACGGTGGGGGAAGCTGCGCCGCGAGACGGACAGGCTCGCCGGCCAGATCCGCGGCCGCACCAACACCATCGCCAAGACCTTCGACCGCGTCTCGGAGGTCCTCGGGCACTACGGCTACCTCGACTACACCGACGACGGCGTCGTCGTCAGCGCCTCCGGCCAGAAGCTCCGCCGGATCTACGGGGAGAAGGACCTCCTGATCGCCCTGTGCATCGAGGAGGGCGCGTTCAGCGACCTCGACGCCGCCGAGCTCGCCGCGGTCATCACCGTGCTGGTGTACCAGGCCAAGCGGGAGGAGCGCGGCCTGCGCCCCGTCATGCCCAGCGTGGCCCTGGAGGGCTCGGTCGAGACGATCATCCGCCGGTGGTCCCAGCTCAACGACGTCGAGGAACAGCACCGGCTCCCCGTCACGGGCGAACCGGAGCTCTCCCTCGTGTGGCCGATGTTCAAGTGGGCGCAGGGCCGGTCCCTGCAGGCCGCCCTGAGCGGGACGGAACTCGCAGCGGGCGACTTCGTGCGCTGGTCGAAGCAGGTCATCGACCTCCTCGACCAGCTCGCGAAGGTGCCGGACCTGCCCGGGACCCTGCAGCAGACGTGCAAGCGGGCGATCGCCCTGGTCCGTCGGGGCGTGGTGGCATACTCGAACATCAGTGAGTAGTCTCCGCCGCCGGACACGCCCTCCACAGAAAGCCTCCCAGCACCGCCATGCCACTTCCTGAGCGCCACACGCCCGTCCTGTACCGCAACGGCTCCGTCTACAGCCCCGCCGACCCCTTCGCCACCGCCATGCTCGTGGACGGCGGCATGGTCGCGTGGGTCGGTACGGAGCACGCCGCAGCCAACCTCACCGGCCCGGACGTCCGCACCGTGGACCTCGACGGCGCGCTGGTCGCTCCCGGGTTCGTCGACGCGCACACCCATGCCACCGAGACGGGCGTCGCCCTCGGCTCGATCGATCTGACGGCGTGCCGGTCGCTGCGGGAACTGCTCGACGCGGTGGCCGCGGCGGCCTCCTCCGGGGCCTCCACGATCCTCGGTTTCGGCTGGGACGAGTCCCGGTGGCCCGAGCAGCGGGTGCCGACCGCCGGTGAACTCGACCGCGCCGGGCGCGGCGCCCTCGTCTACCTCGTGCGCGCCGACATCCACTCCGCCGCCGTCTCGGGGACCCTGGCGGCAGGCCTCGGCCTCGCGGACACGGACGGCTGGGACGACGGGTTCGTGGTCAGGGACGCCCACGAGGCCGCGCGGCAGGCAACCCGCAGCCTGACGCCGGACCAGCGGCGCACGTACCAGCAGGCGGCGCTGCTCCACGCCGCCTCGCGCGGCTACGTGGCTCTGACGGAGATGGCCGCCCCGCACATCGCGCCCCGGGAGGACCTCGAGACGCTGCTCTCGATCGACGGTCCGGGCCGCGACCAGCCGCTGCCCGAGGTCATCCCCTACTGGGCGCAGCTGGCCGGTTCGCGGGAGGGGGTGCGGGAGCTCATGCAGGGCTTCGGCGGACGCCTGGCGGGCCTCGCGGGGGACCTCAACGTGGACGGATCCATCGGCTCCCGCACCGCCGCGCTCCGCGAGCCGTACAGCGACGCGCCGGGAAGCCGGGGCACGCTCTACCTGGGCGAGGACGACGTCGCCGCCCATCTGCTCGCGGCGACCGCCGAGACGGTCCAGGCCGGCTTCCACGTCATCGGGGACGCGGGGCTCGACGTCGTCCTGCGCGGTCTCGAGCGGACCGCACAGGACCTGGGCGTCGAGGAGGTCCGGCGGGCCCGCCACCGGCTGGAGCACGTGGAGCTCGCGGACGACGCCGCGATCGCCGCCCTCGTGCACTACGGCGTGGCCGTCAGCGGCCAGCCCGCCTTCGACGCCCTCTGGGGCGCCGGGAACGGCCTGTACGACCAGCGGCTGGGGGAGCGGCGCACGGGGATGAACCGCTTCGCCTCCCTCCTGTCCGCGGGCGTGCTCGTGGCGTTGGGTTCCGACAGCCCGGTCACGCCGCTCGACCCGTGGGCCTCGGTGCGGGCGTGCCTGAATCACAGCAACGCCTCCGAGAACATCTCGGCGCGTGCAGCGTTCATCGCCCACACGCGCGCCGGCTGGCGGCTCGCGGGCCGCAGTCCCATGATGGGACAGCTCGCTCCGGGGACCCCCGCATCCTTCGCCGTCTGGAAGGTCGACGAGCTGATGGTGCAGACACCGGACAACCGCGTGCAGTCCTGGAGCACCGACCCCCGTGCGGGCACCCCGCTGCTGCCGGCGCTCGATACGGAGAACGCGCCGGAGTGCCTGGAAACCGTGCACGACGGGCACCGCCTGTACGCCGCGGAGGGCTTCGCCGACGCCTGACGCGGACGCCGTCACCCCACATCCGTCGCCGGAAGGAACACCCCCCTGACCTGCACCGACGGGCGTTCGCGCAGGTCAGGGGGTTGTTGACACGTCCTCCACAGCACGTAAGCTCGTGGGAACGGGTTAGAGGAACTCCTTCGGGAGGGAACCTGGCTGGTCTCCGCAGAGCGCAACGCATCGGCCTCTTCTCCTGGCGCGCGTTGCCCGTGCCGTCGGAGCCGGCAGTCAAGGGCAGGCCCCCACGCCAGTAGAGAACGGTGGCAGCATCCGTGCGACACCGGTACGAAGGCGTGGGGGCCTGCCCGACTGCTCTCCCGGGCGCGTCGCCTATACTTGCAGATTGGCTCCGCGTCCGGAGCAGCCCCTGCGCGATGCGTATCCCGATGGAAAGGCCCCCCTGCGTGCGAGTCGTCACGATCATCCCCACCTACAACGAGATCGAGTCGCTGCCGGTGACCCTGGCCCGCCTGCGCTCCGCCGTACCGGCGTCGGACGTACTCATCGTGGACGACAACAGCCCGGACGGCACCGGGGACCTCGCCGACCGTGCAGCCGCAGCCGACGACCAGGTGCATGTGCTGCACCGCAAGGGCAAGGAGGGCCTGGGCGCGGCCTACATCGCCGGTTTCCGTTGGGGCCTGGAGCGGGACTACGACGTCCTGGTCGAGATGGATGCCGACGGCTCCCACAAGCCCGAACAGCTGCAGAGCCTCCTCGACGCCGTGGACCGCGCGGACCTCGTGATCGGCAGCCGCTGGGTCGGCGGCGGCGGCGTCGTCAACTGGCCCTTCCACCGGAAACTCCTCTCGCGTGGCGGCAGCACCTATTCGAGGCTCATGCTGGGCCTGCCCGTCCGCGACATCACGGCCGGGTTCCGTGCGTTCCGCCGCTCCACGCTGGAGGCACTGGACCTCTCGGCGGTGGACTCCGTGGGCTACGGCTTCCAGGTCGACATGACGTTCAGGGTCGCCCGCCTGGGCCTGACCATCGTCGAGGTACCCATCACCTTCGTGGAGCGGGAACTGGGGGTGTCGAAGATGAGCGGGAACATCGTCTTCGAGGCCATCGCCAGCGTGACCCGATGGGGCCTCGGGGCGCGCTGGGCCACACTCACCGGGCGGGGCTGACACCGGCCGACGGCATGAAGAAGGCACCCGCCGTGGCGGGTGCCTTCTGTCGTGGGAGGCGGCTCCGGCCTAGGCCGACCGGCGCTCCCCGCGACGCTCGCGGAGGATCGTCAGGCGGTCCTGCAGGATCTGCTCGAGCTCCTCGACGGAACGCCGCTCGAGGAGCATGTCCCAGTGGGTGCGGACAGGCTTGTCGTTCGAGGTGTCGGGCTTCTCGCCGTCGACCAGGAGGGCCTCCTTGCCGGTCTTGGAGACCCAGGTCGCCGGGATGTCCGCTTCGGACGAGAACGTCACGAACACCCGCTCGCCGTCCTCGCACCGGTACTCCACACGCTGCCGGGGAGCGGGCTCGACGCCGGACTCCGTTTCCATCGACTGCGCACCGAGGCGCATGCCGCGCAGGCTGCGATCGCTCATGTTGTTCTCCTAGTCACCCTTGCCCTCGTCGCCGGGGGCCGTTGCCGCTGCTGTTCCACCGGAAGTACCGACCGGCTCGTGCCGCCGATCCGGGCCGGGCCCGCGCCGTCGGGAGGACGGCGCGGAAGCTGTCTGTCATAACACCACGTGCCGCACGGTTGTTCCTGCGGGCACGGATAAACAGCTAACTATACAGGCAGAGTCCGGGAGCCCACGAAGGGCCCCCGGACGGTGGCCCCGTCCCTCCGGCCCGCGCTCACGGACGGGCAGTGAGCTCCGGCCCGTCGGCGGGGGAGTCGGGTGTGGTGGTGCCCAGGACGTTGCCGATGCCCTTCAGCGCCTCGCCGACCTCGCTCGGAATGATCCAGAGCTTGTTCGCTGAACCATCGGCGAGCTTCGGCAGGGTCTGCAGGTACTGGTAGGCGAGGAGCTTCTGCGTCGGATTGCCCTTGTGGATGGCG
Organism: Arthrobacter arabinosi; assembly: GCF_054511115.1. Classification (NCBI taxonomy): domain Bacteria; kingdom Bacillati; phylum Actinomycetota; class Actinomycetes; order Micrococcales; family Micrococcaceae; genus Arthrobacter; species Arthrobacter arabinosi. The sequence goes on along the minus strand of NZ_JBTNDF010000001.1, from coordinate 516,989 downwards.
TCGAACACCTTGTGGATGGCCTGCGCCTCGCCGTCCGCGCGGAGGATCGCCGCCTTGGCGTCGCCTTCGGCGGCGAGGATCGCGGCCTGGCGCTGGCCCTCGGCGGTGAGGATCTGGGACTGCTTGGTGCCCTCGGCCGTGAGGATGGCGGCGCGGCGGTCACGCTCGGCGCGCATCTGCTTCTCCATGGAGTCCTGGATGGACAGGGGCGGGTCGATGGCCTTGAGTTCCACGCGTCCCACCCGGATGCCCCAGCGGCCCGTCGCCTCGTCGAGGACGCCGCGGAGCTGGCCGTTGATCTGGTCGCGGGAGGTCAGCGCCTCCTCCAGGTTCAGTCCGCCGACCACGTTCCGCAGCGTCGTCGTCGTCAGCTGCTCGACGGCCTGGATGTAGTTCGCGATCTCGTAGGTCGCTGCCCGCGGGTCGGTGACCTGGAAGTAGACGACGGTGTCGATGGACACCACCAGGTTGTCCTCGGTGATCACCGGCTGCGGCGGGAAGGAGACGACCTGCTCGCGGAGGTCGAGCAGCGGCAGGAGCCTGTCCACGAACGGGATCAGGATGGTGAGTCCTGGGTTCAGCGTCCGCTGGTACTTGCCGAGGCGCTCGACGACGCCGGCGCGAGCCTGCGGGATGATCCGCACGGACTTCACGAGGACGACCAGGACGAAGATGATGAGGACGACCAGGACGAGGGTGAGTCCGATCGTTCCGGCGGAGCCGTTCATGGTTCCCCTTTGTTGTGGTGGGTACGCTCCGACCGGCCGTTCGGCCGGAGAGCGGGACAGCTGGCGGCGTGCGGTCAGGCGGCGTCGGCCGGAGGGGCCGGACGCTCGAGCACGGGCCCCACGACGGCGGTGGCGCCGTCGATCCTCGCGACGGCCAGGCTGGCGCCGGCCGGCAGGGAGGCGCCGTCGGCCGAACGCGCCGTCCAGGTGTCGCCGCCGATCTTCACGGTGCCGGAGTGCGCCGTCACCGGTTCGAGGGCGATGGCCGTGGCGCCGACGAGGCGGTCGATGTTGTTGAGCTGGTCGGCCGGGCCCCTCCTGAGGTGGCGTACCGCCACCGGCCGGACGAGCAGGATCATGAGGAGGGACACGAAGGAGAAGACGACGATCTGCAGGACCGGCCCCGCGCCGAGGACGTCGGCCACCAGGGCCGCCAGTGCTCCGACGGCGAGCATGATGAACAGCAGATCGAGGGTGAGGGTCTCCACGACGGCCAGTCCCAGGAACAGGGCCAGCCACAGGATCCAGCCGTTGGCGATCATCCAGTCCATCGAGCAATTCCTCCCCTTGGCGCGCACAAGCACCGGCGCTGATCCCATCATGGCAAACGGGCCTCCCAGAACCTAGGGTCGGTGGTCCCGGAGGCGGAGTTGTTACCCATCCGTGCCGTCGACGGGGACCGCCGGGGCGTCAGGCCTCGCGAGGACCTGGATGGTGAAGCGCGCGGCGACCTCCAGGGGGCCCGACGGATCGGCGGCCTCCGCCGTCCGCTCTCCCTCGTGATGCGCGGCGGGACCCATCCCGAGCGCGGAGCGGGCGAGGTCCCGCGGGAGGGACATGGTGTAGTCGAGATCCTCCCGCGCGGTCTCCACGAGGGCGCCGTCGAAGGCGGCCAGGACGTCGTCGGCCTTCTGGGCGGGGACGGCGAGCAGTGGCCCCACCTCCTCGAGACCGGCCAGGTGCCCGGGCCGGGGGGTGACGACGACGAGGCGGCCGCGGGGCGCGAGCACCCGCACGAACTCACCGGCGTTCCGCGGCGCGAACACGTTCAGGAGCACGTCCACCGAGGCGTCGGCCACGGGGAGGGTCCGCCAGACGTCCCAGACGATGCTGACGCCGCCCGGCAGGCGGCGCGCGGCGCGGCGGAGGGCGATCTTCGAGATGTCGAGCGCGACGGGGAAGAGCCCCGGTGCCGCCGCCGCGAGGGCTTCGAGGTAATACCCGGTGCCCGCCCCGGCGTCGAGGGCCACGGCCGGCGCCTCCGCGTCCCGCAGGGCGGCCGCGACCACCGCCCGGCGCAGCGGCGCGTAGTGGCCGGAGCCGAGGAACGCCTCCCGGGCCTCCACCATGCCGGCGGTGTCCCCCTCGAACGGGGACCCCTTGCCCGTCAGCAGGTTGACGTAGCCCTGGCGTGCGGCGTCGAAGCGGTGCCCACCCTCGCAGGCCAGGGTGCGGCCGGCGTCCTGCAGCGCGAGCGCGCAGACCGGACAGGTCAGGAGATGCTGGGGGAGTGCGGGCATCGTCCCATCCTAGGCAGCACCCGCCGTCCACCCGTTGACTCAGGCCACTATTTCGGGTCTGATCGGAGGGTGAAACCAGACCAGATAGAACTCCTGACCACCACCGACGCCCCGACGCTCCATCCCGACGGGACGCGCCTCGTCGTCGCGGCGACCCGCCCGGACTTCCGCGCCGATTCCTACGTCGGCCAGCTGTGGGAGATCCCGCTCCACGGCGGATCCCCCCGACGCCTGACGCGCGGCTTCCGCGACACCGCCCCCCGCTATTCGCCCGACGGTGAGCTCCTCCTGTTCCTCCGGGCGGCACCGGACGGCAAACCCCAGCTGTTCGCCGTGCGCGCCACGGGCGGGGAGCCGGTCCAGGTGACGGACCAGCCGCTGGGCGTGGCGCGGTTCGACATCTCCCCGGACTCACGGACGGTGGTCTTCGCCGCGCGGGTGCCGGAGCACGGCCGCTACGGGACACTCGACGGCGTCGGCGCCGGGCTCGAGGACCCCCGCCTGGTCACGCAGTACAAGTACCGGATGAACGGCCTCGGCTACGTCGCGGACAAGCGCTCGCAGCTGTTCACCGTGGCGGTGCCGGACCTGGACGGGGAGCCCTTCGTCACGGCGGTCGGCCGCCTCAAGCAGCAGCACACCGACGGACCCGGGGCCCTCGAGGACGAGGGGGCCGTCCCGAAGCCGGCCCGGTTGACCACGGCCGACGCCGATCACCTGGACCCGGTCTTCTCCGCGGACGGACGCCGGATCTTCTTCACCGCGGCTCTCCAGCCGGACGCGGACTCGACGCTCGTCACCGACATCCACTCGGTCGACCTCGACGGCGGCGATCCCCGGCAGCTGACGAATCTCGGCGGGGACACGCGCCTCGGCTGCGGGTCACCGCGGCCGGGCGCCGACGGCGCCTCGCTGTTCTTCCTCGCCTCGGACCTCTCGCCGTCGGGCCTGGATTTCGTGGCCCGCAACACCGCCCTGTACGTCCTGCCGCTGGCCGCTCCCGAGGACGTGCGGCGCCTGACCGATACGGAGACCGTCGATCTCGGCGACGTCCAGGAGATCATCCCTGACGGCCCGGACTCCGTGCTCGTGTTCAACCGCTCCCGCGGGATGGGCGAGCTCCTGCGCGTGACCGCCGGCGGGCCGTCCGAGACCCTCGTCAGCGGACCCACCGTCATCACCGGCGCGGCGTCGACCGGCAGCACCGTCGTCGTCTCATACACGGACCCCTCGACGTCCGGCGACGTCGCCGTCGTCGAGGGTGGCTCCCTGCGCGTCCTGTCCGACTTCTCGGCGGCCCTCCGCTCCGACACCCGCGTCGGCGGGCTCCTGGAACGCACCTACACCGCACCCGACGGCACCCCCGTGCACGGATGGGTCGTCCTGCCCGAGGGCGAGGGGCCGCACCCCGTGCTCCTCGTCATCCACGGCGGCCCGTTCGCCCAGTACGGCTGGGGGTACTTCGACGAGGCCCAGGTGTACGCGGCCGCCGGTTACGCGGTCCTGCTGTGCAACCCCCGCGGCGCTTCCGGGTACGGCCAGGCCCACGCGCGCGTGATCAAGGAGGCGATGGGCACCGTCGACCTCGACGACGTCCTCGCCTACGTGGATGGCGCGCTCGCCGACATCGACGCCCTGGACAAGGAGCGGCTCGGCGTGATGGGCGGCTCGTACGGTGGCTACCTGACCGCGTGGACCATCGCCAACGACCACCGCTTCCAGGCGGCCATCGTCGAGCGGGGCTATCTCGATCCGCCGTCGTTCGTGGGTTCGTCCGACATCGGCTGGTTCTTCTCCGAGGCGTACACCGGGACGGATCCGGCGCACGTCGCGGGGCAGAACCCGTTCGCGAAGATCGCCGACGTGCGGACGCCCGCGTTCGTCATCCACTCCGAGGAGGACCTGCGCTGCCCGATCGAGCAGGCCCAGCGGTACTACACCGCCCTGAAGAAGCAGGGCGTGGAGACGGAGATGCTCGTCTTCCCGGGCGAGACCCACGAGCTGTCCCGGTCGGGGTCGCCGTGGCACCGCAGGCAGCGCTTCGAGCACATCCTGCGCTGGTGGGCGACGTACCTGCCGACCACGGCGAATCCTGCGGCCGCCGGGTCGCGGTAGGGGCGCGGTGCGGCGGGTCAGAAGCCGAGGCCCCGCCGCGCCTCGTCGATCGTCGGCTGGGTCCACCGATGGTGCTCCTCGTCGGCCGTGAGCGACCGCAGGATCGCCCGGTCGAGGTAGAGCATCCCGTCGAGGTGGTCGGTCTCGTGCTGGACGATCCGCGCCGGCCAGCCGTCGAACATCGTGGTGACCGTGGTGCCGTCCGGCCGCGTGTAGGTCGCCTCGACACGGTGGGGACGCTCGACGACGGCCTGGTAGCCGGGCACGGAGAGGCAGCCCTCGTAGAACGCGTCGAACCTGTCGCCGGCCGCCGTGTAGCGCGGGTTGACGAGCACCGTGAAGGGCAGCGGAGCGCGGGACCGCGCCGCGGCCACCAGTGGATCGGCGGCTCCCCGGTCCTCGAGGACGGCGATCCGCAGGGGGATGCCGATCTGCGGTGCAGCGAGGCCCACGCCCGGGGCGGCGTGCATGACCCGGCGCATCGTGTCGATCAGCCGGGCGAGGGTGCCGTCGTCGAGCTGGCCGTCGTAGTCCTGGGCCGGCCGCCGGAGGACCGGGTGGCCGGCGGCGACGATCGGCGGGAGGTCCGTCTCGAGGACGGACTCGACGAGGGCGGCCATCGCCTCCTGCGGCAGGGGCGTGGCGGCGGTGGTGCGCGGAGCATCGGAGGTCATCCCTTCAGCAAAGCACAGACGCGGACACGAATGGACGCTCCTCCCATTGCCCGGGACGGCGGGAGGACCGAGAATCGGTGGTGCTGCCCGGAGCGGGTTGCCCCACGGTCATTGGAGGCCCCATGAGCACCACCGACGTCGATCACGCGACGGCGCACGCGGCGGACAGCCATGACCTGATCCGCGTCCGGGGTGCGCGGGAGAACAACCTGAAGGACGTCACGATCGAGATCCCGAAGCGCCGGCTCTCGGTCTTCACCGGCGTCTCCGGGTCGGGCAAGAGCTCCCTGGTCTTCGGGACCATCGCCGCCGAATCGCAGCGGATGATCAACGAGACGTACAGCGCGTTCGTGCAGGGCTTCATGCCCACGCTCGCCCGGCCCGACGTCGACGTGCTCGAGGGCCTGACCACGGCGATCATCGTGGACCAGGAGCGCATGGGCGCCAACCCGCGGTCCACGGTGGGCACCGCCACCGACGTCAACGCCATGCTGCGGATCGTGTTCTCCCGGCTCGGGCAGCCGCAGATCGGTCCGCCGCAGGCCTTCTCCTTCAACGTCGCCTCCATCAGCGGGGCCGGCGCCGTCACCATCGAACGCGGCGGCACCACGGTGAAGGAGCGCCGCAGCTTCACCGTGACCGGCGGGATGTGCCCGCGCTGCGAAGGCATGGGCGCGGTGACGGACGTGGACCTCACCCAGCTCTACGACGACTCCCGGTCCCTCAACGGGGGAGCGCTGACCATCCCCGGCTACAGCATGGAGGGCTGGTACGGGAGGATCTTCGGCGGGTGCGGGTTCTTCGACCCGGACAAGCCCATCCGCGAGTTCACCAGGCGTGAGCTGCAGGACCTGCTCTACAAGGAACCGACGAAGATCAAGGTCGACGGCATCAACATCACCTACGAGGGCCTCGTCCCGAAGATCCAGAAGTCGATGCTGTCCAAGGACCGCGAGTCCATGCAGCCGCACATCCGCGCGTTCGTCGACCGCGCCATCACGTTCACCCGGTGCCCCGCCTGCGACGGCACCCGGCTGAGCGACGCCGCACGATCCTCCACGGTCGGCGGTATCAGCATCGCCGACGCCTGCGCGCTGCAGATCAGCGACCTCGCCGCGTGGGTGCGGGGGCTCGACGAACCGTCGGTCGCGCCGCTGCTGTCCGCGCTGGGGGAGACCCTCGACTCCTTCGTGGAGATCGGGCTGGGCTACCTCAGCCTCGACCGTCCGTCCGGCACGCTCTCCGGGGGCGAATCCCAGCGGACCAAGATGATCCGGCATCTCGGATCCTCCCTCACCGACGTCACCTACGTGTTCGACGAACCGACGATCGGCCTGCACCCGCACGACATCCAGCGCATGAACGACCTCCTGCTGCGCCTCCGGGACAAGGGCAACACGGTGCTGGTGGTCGAGCACAAGCCGGAGATGATCGCCATCGCCGATCACGTCGTCGACCTCGGCCCGGGTGCCGGCACCGCCGGCGGGCGCGTCTGCTTCGAGGGGTCCCTGGCGGGCCTGCGCCGCAGCGGCACCCTCACGGGCCGCCACCTCGACGACCGCGCCGCGCTGAAGTCGTCGGTGAGGACGCGGCACGGCGTGCTGGAGATCAGGGGAGCGACGGCCCACAACGTGCGCGACGTCGACGTCGACATCCCGCTGGGCGTCCTGTGCGTCGTCACCGGCGTGGCCGGATCCGGCAAGAGCTCCCTCATCCACGGCTCGGTCTCCGCGCGGGACGGCGTGGTGGCGGTGGACCAGGCCGCGATCAAGGGCTCCCGGCGCAGCAATCCGGCCACCTACACGGGGATGCTCGAACCCATCCGGAAGGCGTTCGCGAAGGCCAACGGCGTGAAGCCGGCCCTGTTCAGCGCGAACTCCGCGGGAGCCTGCCCCACCTGCAACGGCGCGGGCGTCATCTTCACGGACCTCGCCATGATGGCGGGTGTCGCGACGACCTGCGAGGTCTGCGAGGGCAAGCGCTTCCTGGCCGAGGTCCTCGAGTACACGCTGGGCGGCAGGGACATCAGCGAGGTCCTCTCCATGCCCGTCGCGGACGCCGCCGTGTTCTTCGGCGCGGGAGAGTCGAAGGTGCCCGCCGCTGCCGCGATCCTCGGGCGGCTGTCCGACGTCGGGCTGGGGTACCTGGGCCTCGGGCAGCCGCTGACGACGCTGTCGGGCGGAGAGCGCCAGCGCCTCAAACTCGCCACGCACATGGGGGAGAAGGGCGGCATCCTGGTCCTGGACGAGCCCACCGCGGGACTCCACCTCGCCGACGTCGAGAACCTGCTGGGCCTGCTGGACCGCCTGGTGGACGCCGGCAGATCGGTGATCGTGATCGAGCACCACCAGGCCGTCATGGCCCACGCGGACTGGATCATCGACATGGGGCCCGGGGCGGGGCACGACGGCGGCACGATCATCTTCGAGGGCACGCCGGCCGACCTCGTCGCCGCCCGCTCGACCCTCACCGGCCGGCATCTGGCCGAGTACGTGGGAGCCTAGTCGCGCTCGCGGACCATGGCGACGGCGTCGAGGATCCCGCGGGCGGTCGCGGCCGCGCCCCGTTCGTCGTCGAGCAGGGACGCGTGCGTCGCGCCGTCGACGACGCGGTGCAGCGAGTCCGTCGACAGTGCCGCCAGGGCGTCCTGCGATGCCGTCCATCCGGGCCGGGTGCCGCTGCCGGCCGTCAGCACGACGAGGGGTCTGTCGCCGAGAGTCCTCAGGGCGGCGGCCTGATCCATCGAGAACCCGGCCAGGAGGTACTCGTCGACCGTGCTCTGCAGGTGGTCGGCCGACTCCGCTCCGAGGAGCCCCCCGATGCCGAGCCGTCCGCCTGCGGCGACCAGTGCGGAGATCCGCTTCGTCGCGTCATCGGGGCCCGCCGGTCCTGTCGACCCGGAGGGCGGACGTGGGGCCGGTGCGGTCGAATCCACCAGGACCAGCCCTGCCACCTCGTCGGGGTAGCGGGCGGCGAACGCGAGGGCGTACAGGCCGCCGAACGAGTGCCCGGCGAGCACGTAGGGTCCTGGTTCGTCCGCGCGCTGGAGCAGTGTCTGCAGGTCGGCCGCGATCCGTGCGCCGTCCTGCGGGGTGTCCGCGGGACCGCTCCACCCTCGGCCCGCGCGGTCGTAGACGCACACGCGCGTCTCCCGGGCCACGGCGGGGGAGACCAGGGCCACGGCCGACGACGCCAGACCGGCGCCGGGCTCGATCACCACGGTCGGCCCGCCGGACCCGGTGCAGTGCAGGTACAGGCGGTGCCCACCGACGTCGATCAGCCGGCCCTGCTCGGGGGTGCTTCCGGCGCGGACGGCGCCCCGCACGGTCTCGTAGCCGCCGCCCAGAGCGGCGAGGACCAGCACCGCGATCGCGGGGTACAGCAGAACGCGCCCGCCCCGGCTCGGGAGCTGCCGGATCCTCGGAAGCATCCAGACCACGAGCACCAGCAGGGCGGGAGGCCAGACCCAGGCGAGCACCTCCCGCAGCGGGGCGCCGAACACCAGCAGGAGCATCCCACCCAGTCCCATGAACACCGCGGGCGCCGCAGCCCACCGCTGCGGCTGGTCCGTGCATCTCGCGGAGAGCCCCGCCACGAGGGCCCACCCCGTCCCGACGCCGAGCAGCAGTGATCCCGTCACGCCGCCTTCCGTCGCCGGGACGAAGGGAGCGGCCGCGAGCACCAGGGCAATGAGGAGACCGGCTGTCGACGTGCCTGCCACCAGCCACCCGAGGCGCCCCTTCCCAGGGGGATCGGGGCGGTGTGGGGCCATCAGGGGATCCAGGTCCATCGCCCGAGTGTACGTACGCTCCCGGCGACCTGCGTCCTCCTGCGGGTGTCCTCCCCGCGGTGTCCGTGGTTCCCACCCGCGTCCTACCGGGCGAGGGCCTCCAGCGTGGCGCGCTCGATGCCGAGGCGGTCGATGGCCCGTGCCGTGGTCCCGTGGTCGAGGTCCTCGCGGTCCAGCGCGGCGATGACCAGGTGTGCGGCGCCCATCTCCATGAAGGAGACGTCGGAGACTGCGGTCCGGATGCCCAGGATGATCCTGTCCAGTCGTGAAACCTGCGGAGGGTGAAGGGTCCGTCGTGGCGGAGCGGGGAGCCGCCCAGGCGTGAGCGGCTGCTACTGGAGTGCCGACGTCAACCGCGCAACACCGTCCAGGGTGGTGGCTGAGAGCGCTTCCCGCGCCCACTCCTCACGGGTCAGCTCGCTCGAGACGGATCGGTAGTGCTCCTCCACCTCCCGCATCCGCTGCACGAAGACGCGACCGCGCACCAGGAGCGACACTTCGAGGTCCAGGCTGAAGGAACGGATGTCCATGTTGCTGGACCCGATGACCGCGAGGTCGTCGTCGATCGACACGTGCTTCGCGTGCAGGATGTACGGCGCCGGGTAGCGGAAGATCCGGACACCTGCATCGAGGAGCTCTCCGTAGTAGGACCGCTGGGCATGGAAGACCGGACCCTGGTCACCGATCTCCGAGACGAAGAGCTGGACCTCGAGGCCGCGCTGGCAGGCGGACGAGATGGCGTACATCATCGCCTCATCGGGGACGAAGTACGGGCTCGTGATCACCACTCGTTCCGACGCCCCGTACACCAGGGACAGGAACAGGCGCAGGTTGTTCTCGGTCTCGTAGGACGGCCCGCTCGGTACCACCTGACACTCGATCGCTTCCGGGGACCGATCGAAGACGGCGGTGCGGACGGGCAGGTTCGCGGTCGGGGATGCGGGGTCGAGCTGTTCCCCGGTCTCGGTCAGCCAGTCGGAGAGGAACACGGCGTTCAGGTACGCCACCACCGGTCCCTCGAGCCGTGTCACCAGCTCCTGCCACTGCAGGCCGCGTCTGAGGTTCTTCGGGGCGTTGTAGCTGCGGTCGATCAGGTTCTGGGAGCCCATGAAGCCCACCCGCCCGTCGACAACCACCAGCTTCCGGTGGTTGCGGAGGTCGGGCCGCTGATACTTGCCCTTCAACGGCATCACCGGCAACATGTAGCTCCATTGCACGCCGATACGGTCGAGTTCGGCGAAGGTCTCCCTGCTGTGCACTGTCCGGGCGGAGGAGACGTGGTCGGCGAGCAGGCGCACCGTCACGCCCCGGCTGACGGCGGCTTCCATGGCTGCGAAGAAACTCCTCGTGGTGTCGTCGAGGGACACGATGAAGAACTCCACGTGCACGAACCGTTCTGCACCGTCGATCTCCGCGGCCATGGACTCGATGGATTCCCGGTAGTCGCCGAGGAGCGTGCCGGTGTTGCCGCCCACGACAGGGATCCCGCCGAGCAGTTGGTTCTGGCGGGTGACACCGGCGAACCACTCGGGCCAGCTGGCCCGCTGCGGGGCCAGGTCCAGTCCTTCAGCGGCGGCAGCGATCAGAGCGGTGATCCGCTGCTGTTCTGCACGGCGTCGCTTCGGGAGTTCGGCCGAGCCGATGACGAGGTAGAGCACCACGCCGACGACCGGGAGCACCACGATGGCCAGAAGCCATGCCATGGCCGCCGTGGGCTTGCGCCGCTTCGGGATGACGATGAGCGCAGCGACGAAAACCGCCAGGTGTGCGAGCACCCCGATGATCCATGCGAGGTTCGTGCCGAGTACCGGATCCATCAGTTCGCCTCTTCGTGCTCTGGGATGAGGCATCGCCGTCCGGGGATCATGGCTTCACGCTAGGGCGGTGCCCCGTCCTCCCACATCACCCCCGGGGAATGACGTAGGATGTCCGCCCGAGCGCTACCGTCGTCGGATGGAGGCCAGCTTCCGCCCGTCCTCACTCCCGGAGTCGACATGACGATCAACGTGCCGGGCCCACCCGGGTTCCACCGCAGGGGAAGGAAGCTGCCCCGGCGGGCGGCCTCGGCGTTGGCGGAACGCTGGACGAGGATCGATGGGGTCGACGTCTTCTACCGGGAATCACCTGCCCCGCTCGACGCGCCCGCCATGATGCACGTGCACGGCTTCGGCCTGTCCGGACGGTACCTCCTGCCGACGGCGGAACGCCTCCGCGACGAGTTCCACACCCTGGTTCCCGACCTGCCGGGGTTCGGACGCAGCGGCAAGCCGATCAGGCCCCTCGACGTGCCGGATCTCGCCCACGCGGCCGCCAGGTTCCTGGATGATCGCCGGATCGCGTCGGCCACGCTCGTCGGCAATTCGATGGGCTGCCCGGTCATCTGTGAGTTCGCCTACCGCTATCCCGAGCGTCTGGACCGGGCGGTCCTCGTGTCGCCGGCCGGGGGAGTGAACAACCAGCCACTCCACCGCGCCGTGCGGCAGCTCGCTCGCGACGGCACACGCGAGCCGATCGGGATGATCCGTGTGGCAGCGCCTGACTACCTCAGATTCGGTGTCCCCAGCACCGTGAGGATGTTCCGCGCCCTCACCCGATACCCGTCACTCGATCGCCTGCTGGCCTTGAAGGTTCCGACGCTGGTGGTCATCGGCGACCGTGATCCACTGATGCCGGGTCCTGACCGGATTCGCGAGGTAGCGAGCCGCACGGACAACCACGTCCTCCTGGTGGTCATCGAAGGGGCGGCGCACGCGATCAATTTCAGCAACCCCGGCGAACTGGCCCACGTGATCCGCCAGTTCGTGGCGGATCGACCGATCGTCGACGATCCTGATGAGCCTGGGCACTCCCGCTCCTACGAGATCTACCGCGGAACCCTCCACCCGGACCTCAAACCACGACCGTAGCGGCAGGCTGTCCGCCCGACGTCGCCACGGGGTCCGCCGGGGCTCGCTGGGCGGCTCAGTCTTCGTGCTGGCGGAGGATGAAGCCGGCCATGCCCGGGACCGTGAACGCGACGCGGCCGTACTCGGGGGAGTAGATGATCCCCTTGTTGATGAGCTGTGCTCGGGCTGGGCCGAGTGCGGTGACCTTGACGCCGAGTCTCTGGGCGATCTGGCTCGTGCCGGATCCGGTGTCGCCGTCCTGCGCCATGGCCCTGAGGTAGACGCGTTCCCTGCGTGTTGCGCGTCCCCAGCGGGAGGAGAAGAAACCGGCGTCGAGCTGGCCTCGTCCGATGGACACTGCCACCTCGGCGTCTTCCTCGGTGAAGGGTGTGTCAGGGGCCGCGTCCCAGATGGCTTTGCCGAACTCCTGGATGAAGTAGGGGTACCGGCCCGAGGCGTCGAGCAGGACACCGAGGGCGCCGTCGGAGAGTTCCGCGCCCATGTCTTTCGCCGGTCGCGTGAGGGCGTACTCCGCATCCCCCGGATCGAGGGGACCGATGGTGCGGTAGGCGAAGAGCCGCTCTGCGTAGGTTCTGGCTTCGCTCAGGGTCGTGGGTAGGTTGGGCAGCCCGGCGCCGATGATGTAGAACGGCCAGCCCCGCTGACCTGCTGCATGCTGGACGGTGATGAGAGCGGTGAGCAGTTCCTGGTCGAGGTCCTGCATCTCGTCGATGAAGATGGCGAAGGCACTGCGGTCGGCCTTGAGAGCGAGCGAGACGTCCTCGACGAGCTCCTCGAGGTCGATGTCGATGGTGCCGGAGTTGGCCCGGTGCGATGTCATGCCGACGTCGGCCTTGATCCCGGGAACCCCCAGGGCGATGTTGAAGGACTGGATCGTCCCGAGAGCGTCCTTGAGGCGTTCCTTGCCCGAGGGGCCGTTGTAGCGGCGAGCCGCGGAGGTGAGTTCCCGGGCAAGTTTCTCGCGGACCTCGGTGAAGCCCTGCGCTTCGGGCTTGCCTTCGAGCCAGATGGTGAACCAGCCGTGATTGTCCGCGTGCGCTCGGAGGTAGTTGAGCAGGACGGTCTTACCGACGCCCCGAAGGCCGGAGAGCACCATTCCCCGGTTCGGCAGGTCCCGCTTCGTCCGTGCGACGATGAGGTCGAACGCGTCGATCTCCTTCTGCCGGCCTCCCATGACGCGGGGAGGCAACCCTGATCCGGGGTTGTACGGGTTCAGCTCCAGGTGCATGTACAAGAATCTACACCGATCTAGGAAATGTCCTATAGCAACTTAGATCTTCCTAGCGCCGGGGATGAGCAGTCGTCCGACGTGAATGACCGCAGAGACGCACCGTGCCTGCGCCATCACCACCTGGAACATCCCCGACGCCTACCATCGAGCGGAAACTGCGCTCGGGAGACCGACCCCCCGTGCCTTGCGCCTCCATGAGGGCGTCCCAACCTCACGACACGGTACCGCCAGGCCTGGCCCCAGTGCTTCTGGGATCCGCCTGCTGCACATTCCTGCTGCACGTGCCGGGGCGATCATCGACCCAGGGCGTATTGGTCCCGACCGACGCACACCGGCGCCGCTGGACGCCCCCGCAATCTTCACGTGAGAAGACGTCCGATGACGCCTTCGTCACAGGCCGGCTGCTACTGCTGCTGCCGAGGCGCGAGCGAGGACGGGGAAGCTGTTCGCGGCGGACGCCGCCCAGCTGGCCCCGCTCCACCCCCGCTTCGAGGACTTCCGGCGCCTCGCCCGGCGCCTGGCCCCCGAGGGCACGTTCGGCAACGCCGTCCTCGACCGCACGGTCCTCGACGCGTAGACCCGTAGGAGGTCAGCGGCAGGTTCCGCATCACTCAGGCGCTTGATGCGTGCGGCTCGGCATGTCAGGTGCCGCGATCACCTGACATGCCGATGGGGGCTCGGCAGCATGGAGTGGATGCGGTCGAGCCCCCGACCCACGCCGAGGCATCCACACTGACTGCTGGTCGGGCCCCCGGGGACGTGGTCATCTCCTAGTGCCGTGGGCCTGTGGAGCGGCGGATGATGAGATCGCTGCCGACGGACGCGATGTCCAGTTCCTGGGCGGGGTTGATCTGTGTCAGAAGCTCCTGGATCGCTGCGCGACCCTGGGATGCGAAGTCGACTCTGAGGGTGGTCAGTGGCGGGCGGAAGTAGGCGGCCTCGGCGATGTCGTCGACACCGGTCACGCTGATGTCATCAGGCACGGTCAGACCTCGTTCGGTGAGCGCGAGGATCGCGCCGAGAGCCATCTGATCGTTCGCGGCGATGATGGCCGTGGCCGGGATCTCGGGTAGTGCCTGGACGGCTTCGTACGCGGATTTCGCGGACCAGTCACCGAAGACCGTGGGCGCGGCGGTGAGGTTCCGGGCGTGGACGGAAGTGTCGAAGGCGCGGCGCCGGTTCCGGGCGGCGGACCACGTCTGAGGTCCGGCAATGTGCAGGAACCTCTCATGCCCGAGTTCAGCCAGGTATGTGATCAGAGCGGGGAAACCGTCGGTCGTCAGTTCTGATGCGTGAGTGCCTGGTAGTTCGTCTGCTTCCGCAGCGATGAGGGCAGGCACCCGGAAGCTCGAGGTCGAGAAGGCCTCCGTCATTTCGTCCGTGCTCGAGAGTGCCAGTACCCCGGCGAGATCCTGCCGCATCAGCAGTTCGAGGGATTCGCTGATGGACGCCCGGTCGCTCATGTCCAGCGCGACGATGTCCAGGAGATAGCCGGCCTCGCGAGCTGCCAGTGACGCGCCCTGAATGATCTTGCTCGGCCCGACCTGGTCGATCTCGTGCGTCAGCGCTCCGATCCGGTTCGATCTGCCGGTGGTCAGACTTCTCGCAGCGAGATTCGGTCTGTAGTTGAGGGCATCCAGTGCGTCCAGCACCTTCGTCCGAGTCGCCGGGCGGATGCCCTGATACCCGTTGAGAAAGCGGCTGACGGTCTGATGCGAGACGCCCGCTGCACGGGCGACGTCGTAGATCGTTGCAGGCCGGTCGGGATCCGATGAGGCAGGATGGGTGCCCGCCGGCTCGTGTCCCGGACCAGAGCCGCCACCGCTGCTCCCGCTCTCGTGAGGTACGACCACCGCGGCGGATACCCCTGACCGCGCCGGCGCCTCGTGTGTGTCGAGGGATTTCTTCATCGAGTTCTCCACTTCAGCCTCTGGAAGGACCGCCGCTCGGTGCTTTCAGGATGGGGCTTGCACTTCAACACTTTACCGGTAACATAAATCACACCGCCGGATGTTTCCGGAAACATTAGCCAGTAGGCTGAGCACGACAATGGAGTACGGCATATGAATCTTGAGCATCCACGCCACAACCCCGGGCGAGTCCTGTTCGGCGCCGCTTACTACGCGGAGTACCACCAGAGTCCTCGCATGATCGAGGATCTTGACCTGATGCGGGAGGCCGGGTTCTCGGTCATCCGCGTGGGGGAGTCGGTGTGGTCGACCTGGGAGCCCACGGATGGCGAGTTCGACCTCGAGTGGCTGGCTCCGGTCCTGGATGCAGCTCACGAGCGGGGCATCGACGTCATCATCGGCACCCCGACCTACGCGGTTCCGCCGTGGTTGCAGGTCGCGTACCCGGAGATCGCGGGGGAGCGGCGGACGGGGGAAAGGATCCCCTGGGGCGCCCGTCAGGAAGTCGACTACACCCATCCTGCGTTCCTCTTCCACGCCGAACGAGTCATCCGCAGGATCATGGAACGCTATGCACAGCACCCCGCGGTCATCGGGTTCCAGGTCGACAATGAACCGGGACTGGAGCTCTTCCACAACCACGGGGTGTTCACGAAGTTCGTCCGGCGCCTCGAAGCACAGTACGGCGATGTCGAGACCCTGAACCGGGAATGGGGGCTGACGTACTGGTCGCACCGGCTCAGCAGCTTCTCGGAGCTGTGGCGCCCCGATGGCAACACGTTCCCCCAGTACGACCTCGCGTGGCGTCGCTTCCAGGCCGAGCTGACCACCGAGTTCATCGGGTGGCAGGCGGACCTGGTGGGGGAGTACAGCCGACCCGAGCAGTTCGTCACCACATGCTTGCAGTACCCACGTAGAGGACTGGACGATCAGCTCCTCGGGGAAAGACTCGATATCAGTGCCGGCAACCCGTACTACGGGATGCAGGACCACCTCGACCGGTCCGTCGAGTGCGCCCAGCCGAACTACTGGACCACCACAGGTGTCGCCGGCCTTCTCCGTCAAGCGGACAGGATGTACTCCTCGAAGCAGGGACGATACCTGGTGACCGAGACCAATGCCCAGTCGATCGGGGCGGCGGAGACCAACTACCCGCCGTACCCCGGGCAACTCAAGCAGGCAGCATTCGCCCTGATCTCCCGCGGCGCGGCGATGATCGAGTACTGGCATTGGCACACCCTGCCCTACGGGACGGAAACCTACTGGGGCGGAGTCATCCCGCACAGTCTGAAACCAGGTCGGGTCTACCGCGAGATCGCCGACATCGGACAGGACCTGAAAGCGCTCGGGACCACCCTGGACGGATACCAGCCCGACGCGGACGTCGCCCTGCTGTGGTCCAACCCCAGCCGCTTCGCCCTGCAGTACATGCCGCCCCTGGCCAGCGACGGCTTGCCGGACGAGGAATCCTACGAGAAGCTCTTCGACGCTTTCCACCGCGGCGTCATCGACGCAGGGCGTCAGGCGCGCATCCTGCACCTACCCCAGGCCCTCACCCTCGGCGCCGACGAGCTGGTGGCCCAGTTCCCGGTCCTGGTCGCAGCAGGCGCCTACATCATGTCCGACGACGAAATCGAACTCCTGCAGACGTACGTCCGCCTCGGCGGGCATCTGGTCCTCGGACCCCGTAGTGGATACGCCGATGCGGAGGCTCGGGTCCGGGTCGCCGTGGCACCCAGCGGCTTCACCGAGATCGCTGCAGCCCACTACGAGGAGTACTCGAACCTCGACCGGCCCGTCCCCGTACGAGGCACGATCGCCCTGCCCCTCGGCAACGACCATGGCACGGGCGGTGGCGCGGACCGCGCCCCTGACCATGCCGAAGGTTCCGACGCCTACGGCAAGTTGTGGGTCGACGGTCTGATCACCGACGGAGCCGATGTCCTGGCCACCTATGACCACCCCCGATTCAAGGATTTTCCCGCCATCACCACGAACACCGACGGCTCCGGCAGAGTCACCCTCGTCGGATGTGTTCCCTCCCCGGCACTGGCTGCCAGCGTCATCCGCTGGGCGGCTCCGGCATCGCGATCACCCCTCTTCGCAACCGAACCTGCACATGCCGTTTCCATCTCCTCGGGCACCCTTCCCGACGGACGATCCGTCCAGTTCCTCTTCAACTGGGGCTGGACACCCCAGACCGTCGAACTCGCTCACGCGACAACCGATGCCATCACCGGCGAGTTCCTGACGGAGAACACCCGTATCACCCTCGACGGCTGGGCAACACGCACATTCGTCGGCTAGCAACGCCCTACCTCACAACGGATCGGCCGGTCGAACCCCGATCCCCCAGCAGAAGGAAAGACCATGAAGGCACGGAAGTCAGCATCGACGCTGGTCAGCAGCGCCATCGTCACCGGGCTCATCCTCACCGGATGCTCCGCCAACGGTCCTGCAGCCCAGGGGCCGGTCGCCCAGGACGAAGTCGAGGAAGCCCTCAACACGCCCACCGAACTCACGTTCTGGACCTGGGTGCCAGACATCGAGAAGGAAGTGGCGCTCTTCGAGGAGAAGTACCCGGCGATCGACGTCACCGTGGAGAACGTCGGACAGGGCCTGGAGCACTACCAGAAGGTCCGCACCGCCCTTGAGTCCGGCGACGGAGCCCCCGACGTCGTACAGATCGAATACCAGTACATCCCCTCCTTCACGGTCACCGAGTCCCTGCTGGATCTGGCCCCCTACGGGGCACAGGACGTCTCCGGTGACTACGTCGACTGGGTGTGGAACCAGGTCTCCGACGACGAGAGTGTGTGGGCGATCCCGCAGGACATCGGCCCCATGGGGAACCTGTATCGCACGGACATCCTCAAGGCTGCCGGCGTCACCGAGGCGCCGGCCACCTACGAGGACTACGCGGCAGCGGCGAAGAAGGTCAAGGATTCCACCGGCTCCTACATCTCCAACCTGCCCACCAACGACCCCGCGCAGGTCACCGGTCTGCTCTGGCAGGCAGGGGTGAAGCCCTTCGCCTACGACGGGGACCAGACGGTCTCCATCGACGTCAACAGTCCTGAAGCCAAGGAGGTCATGTCCTACTGGCAGGGCCTCATCCAGCACGACCTGATCTCCGTCGACCCGGACTTCAACGACCAGTACTACCAGGGCCTCGCGAACGACAAGTACGCCGGCTGGCTGACCGCCGCATGGGCACCGATCTTCCTGCAGGGCACTGTCGCGGACACCGCCGGCAAGTGGAATGCCGCACCGCTGCCGCAGTGGGAGGAAGGCCAGAACGTCTCGGGCAACTGGGGAGGATCCTCCGACGCGGTCCTCTCCAGCACCGAGAACCCGATCGCCGCCTACGAACTGACGAAGTGGATCAACAACGACAAGGCCTCCACGTCCCTGTTCGCCAATGAGCAGTTCCTCTTCCCCGCGGCGAAGAACGTCCTGGAGGATCCCGAGTTCACCGGCAAGGAGGTCGATTTCTTCGGCGGCCAGAAGGTCAACGAGCTCTTCGCCGACATCTCCTCCACCGTCGACACCGAGTTCCAGTGGCTGCCCTTCATGGACTACGCCTACTCCGCCTTCAACGAAACCGTCGGCGTCTCCATCGGCGAGAAGGGCGACCTCGGCGCGGCCCTGGACGCGTGGCAGGAACGACTCGAGACCTACGCCACCGATCAGGGATTCACCGTCGAATAACGTCCACTCACCCAGGACGGGGAGGTGCCGGCGGCCCGGCCCGCCGGCACCACCCGTCTTCCCTCCGAAACAAGGAACCGCTGTGGCTCACACACCTACCCATGCCGCTCCGACGCCCGCACCGAAACAACGAGCGGCGGATCGTCCCACGGCAAGGAGCGTCAGGACCTCGAGAACCAGCCGTAAGCAGATCACGGCCGGCTACCTGTTCGTCCTGCCGTTCTTCGTGGTGTTCATCGCGATGCTCGCCATTCCGCTGGGCTACTCGGCCTACCTCAGCCTGTTCGAGACCCGGCTCATCGGGGGAGTGTCCTTCGTCGGCCTGCAGAACTACGCCCAGGCCCTGACCGACCCGGACTTCCTCGGCGGCCTCGGACGGATGCTCATCTTCCTCGTCGTCCAGGTTCCGATCATGCTCGGCATCGCCCTGTTCCTCGCACTTGCCCTGGACAGCGGCCGGGCGCGCGGGTCCGGTGTGCTGCGCCTGATCTACTTCATGCCCTACGCCGTGCCCGGTGTGGTTGCCACCCTGATGTGGGGATATCTGTACGGACCGGACTTCGGCCCCATCGCTCAGGTCTTCCGGGCCGCCGGGATCGGCACCCCCGACATGCTGTCCTCCCAGAACATCCTCGGATCGATGATGAACATCGTCACCTGGGAGTTCATCGGCTACAACATGATCATCATGTACGCCGCCCTGCGCGCCATTCCCACCGACCTCTACGAGGCTGCTGCGATCGACGGCGCGAGCCAGGTCCGTATCGCGTGGAGCATCAAGATCCCGGCCATCAAGCCGGCCATCATCCTCACCATCATCTTCTCCGTCATCGGTACGTTCCAGCTCTTCAACGAGCCCAGCCTCCTGGACGCCATCGCCCCCGTGGCTGTCGGGAACGGCTTCACCCCCAACTTCTACGCCTACAACCTCGCCTTCGTGAACCAGGACGTCAACTACGCGGCCGCCATCGCCTTCCTGCTCGGCATCGTCATCGCCGTCGTGTCCTACGTCGTCCAACTGGGAACCCAACGCGCGGACCGGGCACCACGAAAGAGCCGCACACCATGACCGCCATCGCCCCCAACACATCGGCCGACATCCCCGGCAACACGTCAGCAGTCACGCCCGCCACACTGTCCCCTTCGGCGCCCCGGAAACGCCGTGGCACGATCGGCCGGGGCCGGAACACGCTACTGACCGTCGTCCTGTGGATCTGCGCCCTGTACTTCCTGCTACCCCTGTTCTGGCTCTTCATCGCCAGCACGAAGACCAACTCCGAACTGTTCAGCACCTTCGGGCTGTGGTTCGGCAACGACTTCGCCCTCTTCGACAACATCGCCACCGTCTTCACCGTCCGCGACGGCATCTTCCTGCGCTGGATCCTCAACACCGTCCTCTACGCAGGAGTCAGCGCCATCGGCGCGTCCCTGTTGGCCACGATGGCCGGTTACGCGTTCGCCAAATACACGTTCCCCGGATCGAAGCTCCTCTTCAGCATCATCCTCGGCGCCATCATGATCCCCCTGACGGCCCTGGCCCTGCCCACCTACCTGCTCTTCAACGCCGCGAACCTCACCAACACGGCCTGGGCGATCATCCTGCCCTCACTCGTCAGCCCCTTCGGCGTGTACCTCATGCGGGTCTATGCCGCCGACGCCATCCCCGACACCCTCATCGAAGCGGCCCGCGTCGACGGAGCAAGCGAGTTCCGGATCTTCTGGCAAGTCGGGCTCCGCCTGCTCGGACCCGGCGTCGTCACCGTGTTCCTCTTCTCCCTCGTCGCCACCTGGAACAACTACTTCCTTCCCCTGATCATGCTCAACAGCTCCTCCCTCTACCCCCTCACCGTCGGCCTGGCCCAGCAGCAGGCCGCCAGCTCCGCCGGTGGGGGAGCCCAAGCACTGTTCTCCACCGTCATCACCGGATCCTTCATCAGCATCCTGCCGCTGATCATCGGGTTCCTGTTCCTCCAGCGCTACTGGCAGACAGGACTGGCCACCGGAAGCGTCAAGGAATGACGCTCCTCACCGGATCCCCGCACCACTTCGACCCTTTCGCTCCACATGATCGGCAGATTCACGGTGGAGTCAGGAGCGGCCTCGACAACTCCTACCTCGAGCACCGCACCCGAGTAGAGAGAGGTGGGCGCGCTTCCGTCTGACCCCAACCCGAATTCGTGGTCAACCCGTTCTGTGTGCAGTCCCGTCGACGGAGCGAATCGAGGAGCGGACGATGATGGGCATGTGCACGAGGTGCTCTCCGTGGACTCCGTCATTGAGGAGGAGCTGCACTGCTTGTGCTCCCATCGCTTCGTGAGGCAGGCCGATCGTCGTCAGACCTGGGCGAAGGTAGGACGCCAGTTCGTCGTTGTCGAACGAGACGAGTGAGACGTCGTCGGGGATGTGGAAGCCTCGCTCCGAAAGTGCCTGATAGGCCCCGAACGCCAGACGGTCATTGAGGCAGATGAGGGCCTGAGGAGCTATGCCCCTGTCGAGGAAGGCCGAGACGGCTGTGTACCCGTGGTGTGGTTCCCAATCCCAGATCGACTCCTCCAGATCGAAGCGCATGCCCCTGTCGCTCATTTCTGCCCTTATCCCCGACAAGCGCCGTTCGACGGTCATGGATCGGAAGACGTCGCGTTCTTCGCGAGCATTGTGACCCAGGAGAACGATGCCGTCGCGGTGGCCCGCGTCTGCCAGGAGAGCCACAGCCGAGCGTCCTCCCTGCTCTTCATCGGGGAGCACAGAGGTTGAGTAGTGTTCATTGTTCGCATTGAGCAAGACGACGCGGGTGTCTTGCAGGACATCAGGGACGAACAGTTCGCGCGCGCGCATGGTAGCGAAAACGATGCCGTCCACCTGGCGGTCGAGCAGCGCCGCGATGGCTTCCGTTTCGCGTGCGGGGTCACCACCGGTCTCTGTCAGCAGGATCACGTGATCGGCCTCGGCGGCGGTGTTGAGCGCACCTCTGATGAGACCGCTGGCGAAGCGCGTCGTGGCGACTGTGTCGGAGATGAAACCGATGGTCTGGGTCTTGTCCATGCGCAAACTGCGAGCCGCCACGTTCGGGCGGTATCCCAGTTCAGCTGCAGCACGGTTCACCCGGTCGTGGGCGTCTTTCGAGAGTCTGGTGTCCGGTCGGCCGTTGAGGATCATGGACGCCGCCGAGGAGGACAGGCCTGCGCGCCGTGCAACGTCGGCAAGGGTCACACGTCTGGTCGCCATTGGTCCTCCTGCTTGATGCTAACTGTTGGTAACGACTCAGCAACGTACTTGCGCTGAGTGCGTGATGGCTTCACTCTAGTGCTGAATGGATTTAGCAGTCCGATCCGGATTGCGTCTTCCAGGCGCATCATCGACGAAGGAGTCATCATGAGTTCAGCACCACGGCGCGCATCCCACCGCCGATCCAGCATCGCCCTGGCGGTCGTTGCAGTTGCGGGCTTCGCGCTGGCCGGTTGCGCACCGGGCAGCAGTGGACCCGGGTCTGAGGAACCGGCTGATGGGGCGTCGGCGGAGGTCAGCACGGAGCTCACGTCTGAGGACGTCACCCTGACGATCGCCGACGAGACAGGTTTCCCTGTGACGGACGAGCTGGCGAAGGAGTTCACGAAGCAGCACCCGAATGTGACGTTCGAAATCACCCGGGACACCTTCCAGAACCTGACGGCCAACGCTCCCAAGCTTCTGGCGGGCGAGAACCCGCCCGATCTCATCCGGCTGCCCACCATCGGTGACACCGCACGTGATGGGCTGCTCGCAAACCTCGACCCGTATGCGGAGGCCTACGGGTGGGACGTGTGGCCGGAATCGCAGCTGGCCCCGTTGAGGATGAATGAGGAAGGTACCCGCGGTTCGGGTCCGCTGTACCAGGTCGGCCTGGGCTACAGCATCACCGGGATCTACATGAACACGGCCATCGCCGAGAAGCTCGGCATCGACGGCCCCCCGCAGACCATGGCTGAACTCGAGGAAGACCTGGCGACAGCCAAAGCCGGGGGAGAGGTGCCCATCATGGCGGGCGACAAGGACGGGGTCGTCAACTTCGTGATTCAGGCGGCCATGAACCAGTACGCCGACAAGGACGAGTTCCTGTCGTGGATGTTCAACGAAGAAGGCAGCACCTACGCCACCGAAGGGAACATCCAGGGCGCGGAACTGATCCGCACCTGGGCTGACAAGGGGTACTTCCCGTCCGACATCAACGCGGTCGACTACTTCACGTTCGTCACCCGTTTCTCGGAAGGCGAAGGCCTGTTCGCGTTCAACGGCAACTGGGAGGCAGCCAACTATCAGAAGGCGCTGGGCGAGGATGTCGACTTCTTCCTCGTGCCCCCGGTCGAGGAAGGCGGCGACCACGTAGCAATGGGGGCGGCGAACTCGTTCTCGGTCGCTGCAGGGTCGGACGACCTGGACACGACCACCTACTTCCTGAACTGGATCCACTCCGATCCGGCAGCACGCCAGATCATCACCGATGTCACCGGCGCTTCCCCGGGCGGCGACCCGTCGCTCGAGCAGCCCACCGTCGAAGAGGGCTCCCTGATCGCAGACGCCCTGGACATGGCAGCCCAGATCGGCGAGGAGAACGGACAGGTCGATTTCATGTCCAACACCACAGCCGGCATCTACGCGGGAGCGATCATTCCCGAGTCCCAGCTTCTGGTGACTAGCAAGATCACCGGTGAGGACTTCGTCAGTCGCGTGCAGGAGTTCTACGAAAGCGAAGTGGGCAACTGATGGACAAGGCCATGACCGGTCCTGGCCGCGGCGCCGAGGCGCAGCAGCCAGTCGCTACCGGTTCGACACCGACAGGACCGGTCGTGGCCGCAGCCCAGGCCCGCCGACGGACGCCCGTTCGCCGAGCCGGATCCCGAACTGCGTGGCTCATGCTCCTTCCGGCCCTTGCCGTCTATATCGGCTTCGTCATCGCGCCGATGCTCATGGGCCTGCAGTACTCGTTCTACGACTGGAATGGGGTTGGGGCATCCACATTCGTCGGGCTCGAGAATTACACGCGCGTCCTCACGGACCCGGTCCTCCTGGCATCGATCCTCAACGCGTTCACCCTGATCATCTTCTTCACGATCATCCCGATCACCGTCGGTCTGATCCTTGCCAGCCTGATCAGATCCATGCGCCGGGGACCCGTGTCCTCCATCGCGCAGACCATCCTCTTCCTTCCGCAGATCGTGCCACTGGCTGCAGCGGGCATCGCGTGGGCATGGATGTACGCCGACACCGGAACGGTCAACCAATTCCTCGGAGCCATTGGTCTCGACGGGATCACGCGCTCCTGGTTGGCGGACTACGGGACGGCCCTGCCGGCGGTCGGGCTCATCGGATCCTGGGTGCTTACCGGCTTGTGCACCGTGCTCCTGCTGACCGGCATCGGCAAGATCGACGGGTCCCTCTACGAAGCAGTCCGCCTCGATGGAGCCGGGTGGTGGCGTGAATTCTTCACCGTCACACTGCCTGGGCTGCGGCAGGAGATCGCCGTCCTCGCGACGCTCACCATCATCGCCGCACTGAGCAGCTTCGACATCATCTACACCTCTACACAGGGCGGCCCCGGCCGAGCGACGCTCGTTCCTGGCATCTCCATCTTCCGCATCGGATTCACCCAGAGTGACGTCGGCCTGGCATCGGCTTTCGGCATGGTGCTGATGGTGCTCGTCCTCCTGGTGGTCCTGCCCATCCAAAGACTCTCGAAAGTGAACGACTGATGCGCACCAGCCGCACCGAGCTCCTCCTGGGCCGAGTCCTGCTTGCAGTGGCGTTGATCCTCACCCTGCTGCCCCTGATCAGCATGCTGTCCGCGGCACTGCAACCGGCCGACCGTAACCCGACCGGCCTCGTCTGGCCGACCGACCCGCAATGGGGCAACTTCATCACCGCCTTCGAGGTCGGGAACGTCTGGCGGCTCATGCAGTCCAGCGCGTTCATCGTGCTCGGTGTTGTACCAGCGTCCCTGCTCATCGCCACCCTCGCCGGCTACGCGCTAGGAGCCCTGGCTCCCAAGGGTGGGCGTGCGATCCTCATCTTCTTCGTCGCCGGGCTCACCATTCCCTTCGAAGCCCTGATCATCCCGCTCTACTACCAAGCACAGGCGATGGGCACCCTCAACACCCCGTGGGCCGTGATCTTCCCCCTGCTCGGACTATTCATGCCGTTCAGCGTCTTCTGGATGCGAGCCCACTTCATCAACGTGCCGCGCGAACTCTCCGAAGCCGCCCGCGTCGACGGTGCTTCCATCGCCCAGGAGTTCCGGCGCATCCAACTGCCACTGGCCGTTCCTGCATTGTCGGCCTTGGCGATCCTGCTGTTCCTGTGGACGTGGAATCAGTTCCTGCTCCCTGTGGTCCTGATTGCAGACCCGCTGGACAGGACGGTGGCTGGCGCTCTCACCTTCTTCCAAGGCCAGTACTCCTTGAGCATCCCGCTCCTGAACGCGGGAGCCCTGCTCATCATCACCCCAGCCATCGTGGTCTTCCTGATCTTCCAGCGCCAGTTCGTCCGCGCCCTCCTGCAGGGTGCCGTCAAAGGCTGACCCCCACTCATCCTCCTGCCACACCCCCGAGGGAACCCACCATGAGCTTCACCCTGACAGACCACTGGGTCTGGGACTTCTGGCACGCTGCCGACGGCGACACCCACCACCTGTTCTACCTCCACGCCCCGAAATCGCTCAGAGACCCGGAACTCCGCCACCGCAACGCACGCATCGGTCACGCCACCTCGACCGACCTCCACCACTGGGAGGACCACGGAGAAGTACTCCGACCCGGCGCACCAGACGACTTCGACGGCACTGCCACCTGGACCGGAAGCGTCGTGCGGGCCGACAACGGCCTGTGGAACATGTTCTACACCGGCTCCCGCTTCCTGTCCCCTCACACCATGACGAACGTGGAGACCGTCGGTCGGGCAGTCTCCCACGACCTGACGACATGGACGAAGTACCCGCTCGAGATATCTGCGGACCCCCGCTGGTACGAGACGCTCAGCGACCGCACATGGCATGAGGAAGCCTGGAGGGACCCCTGGATACACCGCGATGACCAGGGGCTCTGGCACATGCTCATCACAGCCCGGGCATCGACCGGTACCAGCCGCGACCGCGGCGTCATCGGTCACGCAACCTCTGACGACCTCGAACACTGGACAGTTCAACCCGCCCTCAGCACACCAGGAGCCGGATTCGCCCACCTGGAAGTCCTGCAACTGGTGACGATCGACAGCACACCGGTCCTGATCTTCTCCTGCGACACAGAACATCTGGCCGGAGAACGCGAGGAATCGGGATCCAGCGGCGGAATCTGGGCGGTGGCGCTCAACTCCAATGCCCTTCACGAACCTATCGACCTATCGTCAGCGACCAGACTGACGGACGAAGACCTCTATGCCGGCAGGGCGATACGGACACGAACCGGGCAATGGGTGCTACTCGCCTTCGAGAACACACATTCCGCCGGCACCTTCGTCAGCGGCATCTCGGACCCTATGCCCCTGCACTGGTCGCCCAAGGAAAACCTCGTGCTGTCCAAGACCCTCACCACCGTTGGAGCCGAACCATGACCATTGCACCAGTAGCCCTTGAAGGTTCGATCGACAGCCGCTTCAGCGCGCTACGGGAAACATTCAGCGACGCCTTCGACGGACGACCTCACATGGGCGCGGCCCTGGCCGTCCACTATCAAGGCGAACTTGTCGTCGATCTTTGGGGCGGGGTCGCCGATACACGAAACGCATCACCCTGGAAGCAGAACACGTCCTCCGTCATTTTCTCCTGCACCAAGGGCATCATGGCGATCCTCGTGGCACGACTCGTCGAAGCCGGCCGGCTCGACTACCACACCCCGCTGACAGACATCTGGTCCGAGTTCGCCGCCCATGGGAAAGGGCACATCACCGTCGGAGATGCCCTGTCCCACCGCGCGGGCGTGTCCGCGCCCCGGCGGTCCGTCAGTCTCGAGGAAGCGATGGACTGGCCGACGATGACGAGACTCCTGGCCGAGCAGGAGCCGCTCTGGGAGCCCGGTACCGGGTACGCCTATCACGCCCTGACCCACGGGTGGATCACTGGAGAGATCGTTCATCGCGTCACAGGACTCACGCCGGGGGAGTACCTCACCCAAACCTTGGCAGCTCCGCTTGCAGCTGAAGTGCACCTCGGGCTGCCTATCGAGCGCCAACAGAACGTCGCACACCTCGAGGCAGGACTGAGCCTCACATCGATGGTCCAGGCGCAGGTTCAAGCCTTCGATGAGAATCAGCCGGATTGGCCCGGACGGGCCATGACCCTAGGGGATGCGTTCCCGCAGGAGCTGGTGACTGCCGACCAGGGCTTCAACCGATCTGATGTCAGAGCAGCACAGTTCGCCGGTGCAGGCGCTATCGCCACCGCCCGCGGTCTGTCCGCAGTCTGGTCCTCCACCGTCGTCGATACTGCTGTGACCCGACGCCTCGATCCGGCGGTCCTCCACCGTGCCACCGATGTGCGGAGCGAGGGTGAACCTGTGTTCCCGGTCCCAGGTCCATGGCCCCGCTGGGGAGCAGGGTTCCAGCTCGATTCCGAAGCACGCCGCTATGTCTCCTCACGAGGTTTCGGTCATGACGGGGCCGGAGGACAGGTCGCCTTCGCCGAACCCGAACTGGGACTGAGCATGGCATTCATCACCAACTGGATGGAGGCCGGTGACGATGAGCGAGCCACGAACATCATCGACGCCCTGAGAGGAATAGTGAGCCGGTGAACCTGCGAGCCTCAGCGGCAGCCACACGCACATCTCCAATGAGTCAGCTCGACGAAGCGGCCGAACAGTCGGGCGTGTTCTCAGAGCCGTACGACCCCTTCTCAGCAGCCGAAGTATTCGCCGATAATCTACATTATGTCAGGTAATAGTCCCGAAGGGGTGGGAACCCCTCCTGGCCAGGACTCCCCCGACGCGATCCGGTCGAGCGCACCTGGGCTCCTCAACCGCCCATCCGCTCCCGCGTCGCACCGGAGGCCCATGCCGTTCACGGGACGACGATCCCGCGGCTCACAGGACGAAAGACCCTATCGTGCGCCGTCGCCGGTGGGCACGCTTCAGGCAGCAGGAGCGCCCTGATCGCAGTGAGTCCGAGGAGAAACCCCATGAGCACACCAGCTTCCCGCATCGTCGTCGGCGTCGATGGGTCCGAACAGTCCGTCGAGGCGCTGCGGTACGCCCAGCGGCTGGCGCCGGCATTCGACGCCACGATCCTGGCGGTCGCCGCGTGGGACTACCCGGCCGAATACCCGGGCTACGTGCCACTGGGCACCAGTGAATTCGCCGACGCGGCGAAGATCCACCTGAAGGATGCCATCGCCAAGGCTTTCGGAGAGACGATCCCTGACGGTCTCGAGACCACCGTGGTATTCGCCCACCCCGGCAAGGCACTCGTCCAGGCCTCGCGGGACGCCGCCCTGCTCGTCGTCGGCCGGCGGGGTCACGGCACCTTCCGCGGGTTGCTCCTGGGGTCCGTGAGCGCGGGGTGCGTCGCCCACGCCCACTGTCCCGTCCTCGTCGTCCACGCGGTGGCCGAAGGCCGGTCCGAAGGTGACGTGGCCGGGCACAAGGTGGCCGAGGACGCCGACGCCTGAGCCTTTCCTCGCCGCCCCCCGTCGTGACGGATACCAGCTCTCGTGGGCGCTGAACCCGCCGAGTTCGACATCATCCTTGCGGGCGGTGGGCTCGCCGGGCGAAGCCTCGCCTACTTCCTGAGCAGGCAACCCGCGCTGGACGATGCGAGAATACTCCTCGTCGACGACAGCCGCCGGTACCAGCACCGTTTCATCGTCTACTGGTACGACGGCGCCCTGCCGCTACCCCTGATCCCGGCAGCGAGCTACACGACGCTCGCCGTCGATACCGCGCTCGGCCTGCGCACCATGTCCCTCGATCGCCACACGCTGTCGTTGACGTCCTCGCAGAGGATCTTCCGCTGCCTGGACGAGGTGATCGACGCCGATCCGCGCATCACACGCCTCGAGGGCCGGGCCGCGAAGGTCCGCACCCACGCGAACCACGTGGTGGTAGTGCTCGCCGACGGGCGATCCTTCACCGCCGCACACTGCCTCGACAGCACGGCTCCGCCACCCGGGGTGACCCCTCCCCTGCTCATGACCGGGGAGATCCGGCGGATCAGGACCCCGCACGAATGCTTCGATCCGACAACAGCCACGTTCATGGACTTCCGGTCGGGCGACAGCCCGCCCGTCCGCTTCCACTGCCTCCTGCCCGTCTCGACCCGGGAGGCCCTCGTGGAGACCACGCGGATCGGGCCGGGCGACGCCACAGGCACCGGCTGGTCCTTCGAAGCGGCAACGTCGGAGTACCTGCGCAGCATCTGCGGGGTGACCGACTTCTCCACGCTCACCGTCCAGAGGGGCATCATCCCGCTCGGCCTGCGCCCCCAACCGTCGCGGGGACGCCATCTGTACGTCGGTGCAGCATCCGGGATCATCAAGGCCACGACCGGGTACGGCTTCACCAGGATCCTCCGGCAGGCCGAGCGCGTCGCCTCGTCGCTCGCCACGACCGGCTCGCCCTACAGCCCCCCGCCGTCCCGCCGGTTCCGTTTCTACGACAAGCCCGTCCTGAGGATGTGGGAGCGCGACCCGGAATCAGCGGTCCGCTTCATGAGGGCGGCGTTCACCTCTCTCGACGCTGATCTCATCCTCGACTTCCTCGACGAACGCACCACCCCCCTGCAGGAACGGGACCTCCTGGGGTCCATGCCCGTCCGCCTGCTCCTCCGGCCTCGCCTCTGGCTGTGACTCCGCGGCACCGAGGTGCGGCGGTTCCAGCGGCAATGGTGACGAAAGTCCCTAGAGGAAGGCCCCGTCCCGACGGACACTGGGACGCACCCCTTTCGTGAGTGGCCGTCGTGCGACGCCGGCGAGAAGCACACGGGAAGCATCACCCGGTCGGCGACCACGTCACGAGCAACCGAAGGAATGATTCATGAGCTCGATAGAGCACCCGAGCGCCTCACCCCTCTCAGGGACGCGCTCCGTCCACTTCGATTCCCCCACAGGCGAGGACACCTTCCGGCCCATCGGTCTCAAACCCACGGGATCCGACCTCAAACGCCTGATGGAGCGTCGCCGGGAAGCAGAGCGCAAACTCGCCCTGCACATCCAGAAGTACCGGGAGACGCATCCACTCCCCCCGAAGGAGTGCCCCTGACGCCCGCGCCCGTGCCGGGGTGAGGTCTGCTCCTCGCTCCGGCACCACTACGGAGGACCCGCCATGAGTTCGAGTTCGTCGAGCACCACTCCCCCGCCCGCTCGGACGCCCATGAGGGCCGGTCCCCTGGTCATGGTCCTGCTGGGCGCCCTGCTCGTCTCCATAGCAGGCGCCCTCGCCTTCGGGGGTGCCGTCGTCAGCGCCCTGGCCGGCCTCCAGCGTGACGGGCAGTTCCTGAACACCTCCACGGGGCGCTTCGAGTACGACTCCTACGCGCTGACCGCCACCAGACTGCAGGATGTCCGCACGGAAGACGGGTGGGGCGACCTCCCGGCCGGTGTCGCCACGGTGCAGCTGAAGGCCACAGGCGTGCCGAGCACCAAGGCCGTCTTCATCGGGGTCGCGAGACAGGCTGACGTGGATGCGTACCTGTCCTCCGTGCGGCACACGGAACTGACCGAGATCCGCACCGACCCCTTCCGCGGCGGGTACCGCGACGTCCCGGGCTCCTCCGTTCCGGCTCCGCCCACCGAACAGACGTTCTGGACCGCCTCCGCCTCGGGTCCCGGAACGCAGGTCATCTCCGTGGACATCCGCTCGGGGAGCTGGGCGGTGGTGGTGATGAACGCCGACGGGAGCGAGGCCGGCGTCGTCGAACTCCAGGCCGGCTTCCGGTCGAACCTCTTCGCGCCCGTCGGCATGACGCTGCTCCTTGTGGCGGGATTCCTGGTGCTGGTCGGGGTCCCACTCGTCCTCGTCGGGGCGAACGCCCTCGGAAAAGGCCTCGACCCGTCCCTGGCTGCCGACCGGGACCCGGACCGTGCACTGCCCCAGGAACCCCACCGCACTGCGTCGGGCGAGCCGGCACGCGACTTCCTGCCCTATCCGGCCCGACTCACGGGCTACCTGCAACCCCGGCTCTCGCGGTGGTTGTGGCTGGTGAAGTGGTTCCTCGTCATCCCGCATGTCGTGGTGCTGGGCCTGCTGTGGCTCGCGTGCTTCGTGTGCACCGTGGCCGCCGGCGTCGTCATCCTCTTCACCGGACGGTATCCGACGGGCCTGTTCGCGTTCGCCGTCGGTGTCTTCCGCTGGACGTGGCGGGTGCAGTTCTATGCGGCGGCGCTCGGGACGGACCTCTACCCGCCCTTCACCCTCGCCCGTGTCCCCGACTATCCGGCCGATTTCGACGTCCCCTATCCTTCCGGGCTCCACCGCGGCCTCGTCCTCGTGAAGTGGTGGCTGCTGGCCCTCCCTCACCTCCTGGTCATCGCGGCCCTGACGGGTGCCGCGACCACGACCGTGGTCGTCGCACCCGCCTCCGGCGACGTCATCAGGACCTCCGCGCCGTCACTGCTCGGCCTGCTGACGCTCATCGCCGGGTTCACGCTCCTGTTCGCGGCACGCTATCCGGCGCCGCTCTTCGCCCTGGTCATGGGGATCAACCGGTGGACGTACCGCGTCGCTGCCTATGTGTTCCTGCTCCGCGACGAGTACCCGCCGTTCCGCCTGGACCAGGGACCGGACGAGGCAGAGAGCCGTGCGCGCGTCGGCGGGAGCTGGCGGACCGCGGAGCCACACATACCTCCGGCTCCGCCCCGACCGCCCGGCACCTGACCGCCCGCGGAACGTCCCACCCACCGATCACGACGGAAAGGCGCACACGACCATGACCCCCACCAGGCCCCACGACATCATGGATCTCTCCCTCCTGCAGCGCGGCACGGAGGGGGTTGCGGTGCTGGGCCACAGCACCCCCGTGAGCGTGGAGATGCACGCGACACGCCGCGTCCGGGTGACCTCGGTCCAGTTCACGCTCGTCCACTCGCTGGAGCTCACGCAGACACGCGGCAACCAGTTCGGTGGAACGTACCGTGCCCCCGAACGCTCCTCGAGGGACATCGGAAGCACACTCGTGGGCACCGACATCACCCTGCGGGAGGGCGAGTCGTGCTCCGAGACGAGCCAGCTGCTGGTGCCGGCCGACGCGATCCCCACACTCCACGGGAAACTGGCGCTGTCCGGCTGGTCCGTGCGCGCCCGGGTGTCCTCCGACGGCAACGCGGACGTCGTCCGCGCCCATCCCCTGATCGTCCAGTCCGAGGGAGGGGCGGGCGCCGTCGACCCCGGCGTCCGCCCGACCGATGGGCGGCACTCCGCACAAGAGCTGCAGGTGTCGGAGCTGTCGACGCACACCGTGCATCCCGGGGCGGAGCTGTCCGGAGCCGTGGTGGTCGGCGAGTCCAAGGCCCGTACCGTCAGCATCAGCATCGTCATGCAGGAGGAGGTGATGTTCTGGGCCGGGCAACGCCCCCAGGAGGAGCGCTACCCGGGGAACTTCCTCGTCGAGGAGACGGTGATCGACCAGGTCCGCCTGCCCGCCCACGCAGGCACGGGTGCTGCGGTCCCCTTCACCCTGACCGCCGGCGCGGTCCCTGCTCCGACGGTCGTCTCCCCCCTCCTGCGGGTGCGCTGGTTCCTGCGGGCCACGCTCGAGGTGCCGTTCCGGCGGGACCCGGAAATCATCGTTCCCCTCGAGGCGAGCACCCGGCTCCGTTCGAGGGCCTGAGAGCTACCGCACGACGACGACGTTGCCGTCGGCGTGGTGCAGCACGGCATGCACGGTGGACCCGAGCCGGACCACCCAGCGCCGAGTGCCTCCCGGCACCGAGGACGACGCAGGCGGCGGACCGGGCCCGCTCCACGATGCAGCCCGGAACGGATGCAGCGAGAAGCAGGTCGGCCGCCACGATCACGGCCCGGTCGCTCTCGGGGGAACCGTCGACGGCGACCAGGACGGTGTCATGCGTGGGACGGGCATCCCTGACGACCATGAGGGGACAGGACGCGCTCGAGGCGAGACGCAGACTCACGGACCCGATCAGCAACCCGGCGAAGCCGCCGAGGCCGCGCGTCCCGAGGACGAGCAAGGACGCTTCAGTGGAGAGCGTGGTCAGGACACCGGTGGGGGCGCCGGTCACCGGCGCGGCGTGTGTCCCGGCTGCGAGGTGCCGCCGGCTCCGGCGGGGCCGGCAGTCATGCCGACGTGGTGAGGGGTTGCGCGGCGGCTTCGCCGTCGGGGGACTTCAGCGTGCCGTGGGCGATGACGACCGGGCAGGCGGAGCGCTCGGCGACGGCCGAACTCACGGAGCCGAGAAGGAGGCCCACGAATCCGCCGTGCCCCCGCGAACCGACGACGATCATCGACGCCGTCCGGCTCTGGTCGATGAGGACCTGGGCCGTGGGCCCCTGCAGGACCAGGCGTTCCACCGGGCATGGCGGCTCATCGCGGAACGCCGCCGACAGTGCGTGGTCGAGGGCCGTCTCGGCCAGCTCGTCAGGATTCCACGTGATCGGGGCGAACGTACCGAAGCCTATGGGGTACTGCCACACCGTCACCGCCCTGATGATGTCACCGGCGAGTGGGACGAGGCTGGCGGCGAGTTCCAGAGCGGCGATCGACTCCTCCGAGCCGTCGACGCCGACCACGATGACGCGGGGACTGCGGGGTGAGGGTGTGGTGTTCATTCCGGTCCGGCTCCTTCGCCACAGATGAAACGTGCGCCCCGACATCCTCCCCGTCCCCTCGTACCCCGGGTAGGGCCGAAGGACCCGCCCGATCTCGGGCCGTTGTGCCCTGACCTCGACCACCGTCCGGGGGGATGATGGAGCAGGAAACACGACGTCGGAGGTTTGAGATGGACTATCCCGCGACAGACGGGCATCCCCAGGAGGCCACGGTGTTCCTCCTCGACGACCACGAACTGGTCCGGCGTGGCCTGCGCGAGCTGCTGGAAGGCGAGGGGTTCTCCGTCATCGGCGAGTCCGGGTCGGCCGAGGAGGCGGCGCGGCGGATCCCCGCCCTCTCACCGGACGTCTCGATCCTCGATGCGAGGCTGCCCGACGGCACAGGGATCGAAGTGTGTCGGGATGTGCGTTCGATCGACCCCTCGCTGGCATGCGTGATCCTGACGAGTTACGACGACGACCAGGCATTGAGGGCGGCCGTGCTCGCCGGTGCCTCCGGGTACATCCTCAAGGAGATCCTGGGCTCGGACCTCGTGGACAAGGTCCGCCGGGCGGCGGCGGGTCAATCGTTGTTCGCAGCGGGCATGACGGAGCAGATCGTCTCAGGCCTGCATGACGCGCCGGTCGAGGATCCGCGGCTGACCGGCCTGACGAGCCAGGAGAAGAAGGTCCTGGCGCTCATCGGAGCAGGGCTGACCAACCGGGAGATCGGCGCGGAGCTGTTCCTGGCGGAGAAGACGGTGAAGAACTACGTGTCGTCCCTGCTGTCCAAGCTCGGCTTCCAGCGCCGCACCCAGGCGGCAGTATTCATCTCCCGTCCGGTGGGTTCGTCGTCTCCGTCGGCTTCAGAGGGATCCTGAGGTGGACCTGGGTCCCCCCGCCCGGCTTGCTGGTGATGGAGATCGAGCCGTCGCACAATTCGGCGCGGCGTTTCATGTTGGTCATGCCGCTGACGCGGGTCGGATTGTCGAACCCGCGTCCGTCGTCGACGATTCGCAGTTCCAGGTTCTCGCCGCCCGCTCGGAGCGTCACCGTGATGGTCTGCGCGTCGGCGTGGCGCAGCGCGTTGGACAGGCCCTCGAGCAGGACGGCCCGGACGTGGTCGGCACGCTCGTCGTCCAGCGCCGCGTCGAGCGGACCGGAGAGCTGGAGGACGGGGGCGAGGTCGTGGCCGTCGAAGGCATCCGCGACGAGCGAGAAGATCGTGGACGTGAAGGTCGGGATCGCCTGCGGAACCGTACGCAGCGAGTAGATGGTGTCGCGCAGCTCACGGATCGTCTCGTCCAGTTCCGTCGTCACCGCGGCGATCCGCGTCAGGGCCTCCGTGTCCGGGGTGTACTTGCGCAGGCTCTGGATGCTCAGCCCGGCTGCGAAGAGCCTCTGGATCACGAGGTCGTGCAGGTCGCGCGCGATCCGGTCCCGGTCGCCGAAGACCGCCTCCTGTTCCCGCTGGCGATGGACCCGCAGCAGTTCGAGGGCCAGGGACACATGGGACACGAAGGTGGTCATCATCTCGAAGTCGACGTCGGAGAACGGCGATCCGCCGGGTGACCGGCCGACGACGAGGAATCGGCGGTCGCCGTCGCCGGGCAGCCTGCTGCACAGTGCCGGCCCGATCATCCCGTCGGGGGCCCCGGGGAGGATCCGCACGAACTCGTCGGCGTCGAGGAGCACGGGTGACAGGGTGGTCGGGAGCCTGTCGAGCAGTGAGGCGTCGAGGCTCGGTCGGCCCAGCAGGGCGTCGACCTCGACACCGTCCACGGCCTCGCAGCCCACTCCCCGCTGGTTGCCGAAATCCCTGAGGACGGCCGCCAGCATGCTCTGCGAGGCGTTCAGTGCGTGGGTGACGAGGATGTCCAGGTCGTGATGGGACTCGTCCTGCTGACCGAGCAGTTCCCTCACCGCGTTCAGCCCGCCCTCGAGCCACCGGGTGCGTCGGTTCGCCTCGTCGAAGAGTCGCGAGTTCTCGATCGCGACCCCGGCGGCGGAGGCCAGCGCCACGACGAGCTGTTCGTCGGCGACGGAGAAGTCCGCGCCTCCGTTCTTCTCGGTCAGGTACAGGTTGCCGAAGACGCGGTCGTGGATCCGGATCGGTACCCCGAGGAACGACTTCATCGGAGGGTGGTTGGGCGGATAGCCGTAGGCGAGCGGATGCTCGCGCAGGTCGGACAGGCGGAGGGAATGCGGCACGGAGATCAGCAGGCCGAGGATTCCGTGCCCCGTCGGGAACTGGCCGATCCGCCGGATCTCGCCGTCCTCCAGGCCGACGGTGGTGAAGTGCCCGAGGGTGTGGTCCGGGCCGATGACGCCCAGGGCGCCGTAGCGGGCGTCCACCAGTTGGCAGGCTGCCGAGATGACGCGTTCCAGGACGGTATCGAGCCCGAGATCGTCCGCGATCGCGGCGAAGGCGGCGAGGAGGTCCTCCATCCCCGCGAGCGCCGTCGTCCGTGGAGGTGCTTCGAGGGGGAAATCGTCGGAATAGGTGACCACGTGCCGCACTCCGTACTGTCGACGTGACGTCCCGCCCCCCGGGGTATCACGATCGTCCGTCATGACGAGACCTCGCCCCGGTGCCGGAAGAAAGGGTCCGAGGGCCCTATCCGGCCCGTGGGCCGCTTCGTAGTGTCGATCTATGGAAGCCGAGAATACACCTACGGAAATCCTTCCCGCCCACGAATGCTGGAAATTGCTCCGGAATGCTCCCTTCGGGCGCCTCGCCCTGTGTATCCAGGGGGTACCGGCCATCTTCCCGGTCAACTTCGTCGTGGAACACGGCACGATCGTCTTCCGGACCTCGGAGGGGACGAAGTCGCGATTCTCGGAGGAGGCGGCGGTCGCCTTCGAGACGGACGGCTTCCTCGACGGCGGTGCGCTGGTGTGGAGCGTGATCGTCAGCGGACACGCTGCGACCATCAGCCAGACGAGCGAACTGCTGGACACCGTCCACCTGCCGTTGCATCCGTGGGAGATGGGCCGCAAGGACCGGTTCATGCGGCTGGTGCCGGAGACGATCAGCGGTCGTTCCTTCGCTCCTCTGCATGCGTCGCACGTCCCTCAGGCGGCTCGAGCTCACGACGAGTGAGCACGAGGGTCGGGCACGGCGGCTCGAGCAGCAGCGTGTGCGTCACCGATCCGAGGGACATCGCCGATCGCGCGCCGCTCCCGTGGCGCCCGATCACCAGCAGGTCCGACCCGGCGGCATAGAGCGCGAGCGCCTCGACGGGGGCGTGCAGGTCATCGGCGATCCAGCTCACCAGAAGGCTCGGGTAGCGCGTACGCACGGCCAGGAGCATGGAGGACGCGCCGATGGCCATCCGTTGCGGTGACGAACCCAGTGCGGTCACCACGGTCAGGGCCATTGACCCTGCGTTCGCTTCTGCTGCTGCCCTCAGGAGGGCGGCCCGGGACATGTCCGAGCCATCGACGCCGACGACCACTCCCCCTCTGGCCTGGCCGGACGCCGTCTGGTAGCCGTACCCCGGCGGGACGACGGCGACCGGCGTCGCGGAGTTGAGCGCCACCTGCAGCGCCACCGAACCCCTGAACTCCCCGCTGGCAGGATCCCTCCGATCCGCACCCACGACGATCATGGGCGCGGCGGCAGAGAGCCCCAGCAGCGCCTCGACCACGTCCCCGCAGTGGAGGTACGTGCTGACCCGCAACCCCGGATACCGGTGGGCCACCCTCGAGGCTTCACGGCTGACCATCACGCGGCCGGCGATCACTTCGTCACCGTACAGGCGGCCCGGCGGTACCAGGGACGGGTCCGGGATGGCATGCAGGACCGTGAGCGGCACATGGAGGGCCGCCGCACGGGTGGCCGCCCATTCCACCGCCGTCCGGTCCGCCGCGGGGTCACGCATGGCGACGAGCATCGGCTCCGAGTGCTCGAGCGAGGGTTCCGTTGCTGTCGCCTCGGGAAGGACAGTGGTCATGAGGCATCCTCACCGTGCTGATCGTGGTCGGGGACGACGACGGCTCGCTCCGGCGGTCGAACGGAGAACTGGCACGCAGGTCGTCCGCGAGTGTCCGGCGTCGTAGGGAACTGGCGTGACACTCCCACGATCACAGATCCCGGACCGGCTGATCAGGGCCTTTCGACCCTGATCAGCCGGTCCGGGCGTTTGTAGCGTCGACGGGGAGCACCCCTTCGTCCGGTTTTCACCGGGCGCGGTGCCGCGCCTGGACCATCACTACGGACGAAGGACGACACCGTGTCGACAGCACCACGCCAGGACTCCTACTGGGACATCCCCGGCGCCCTCCATGCCTCGGAGACCCTGACCCCCTCGCAGTGCTGGGCCCTGGCCACGACGCAGTCGCTCGGTCGCCTCGGCTTCTTCCACGAGGGGTTCCTCAACATCTTCCCGGTCAACTACTTCGTGCTCGACGAGCGCGTGTACTTCCGGACACGGGCGGACGGCAGCATCGCCGGCAGTCACCTCGAGCATGCGGCGTTCCAGGTCGATGCCACGGATCGGACCTCGCAGAGCGGCTGGACGATCCTGGCCAACGGGCCGGTCACCCGCGTCGAGGACCCGGACCTCCTGAAGACCCTGTGGGGCCGGCTCTCGGAGGAGCCGTGGGCCCCCGGCCTGCGCGACGTCTTCTACGAGCTGGCCCCCACCCGGATGCGTGGCCGCCGGCTGTCGACCGCCCGTTAGCCGCTGCTGATCATGCCCACGATCCGGATCGGTCACCAGCAGCCACCAGCGGCTCTCCCCGTCAGGGGGGCGGACGAGGAAGAACGCGTCCTGGACGGGAAGGCCATCCGTGAGCGGGCCCTCCACGGCGAGCGGCCCCGCGGGCTGACGCCGATCTGCCTGTCCTGCGGCAGGGACGACGCCCTCGTGTACACCACCTACTCGGAACAGGTGATCCTCCCCAACGGCCGCACCCGGCACGCCCGGATCACATACTGCTGCGCCCGCTGCGGACGAAGCCGCGACCACGAAGTGCCGGCGAGCTGGCGCCCCCCGGGCTGGTTCTGGTGCACCTGATCGAAGCGCTCCGCGGAGCGCTTAGATCACGCGGCTCGGCGCACCCCATGCTCACCATTGAACCCAGGGTGCACCTGTCCATCACCCGCACTACGATGCGGGAAGTACGACCCCCAGAGGGAAGGGTGCCGGAGCAACCCCCTGCGCCCGGAGGCGCGCTGCGATCGAGTGCGGTTGCAGATCCGCCCGGACCGCGTCCCCGGCTTGCGCCTCACTCAGGTCCAGGACCACGTTCGTGCCCGGCGCCAGGGTGGCCGCCCGCCGCACGACGAGGTCGAGGGCATGCAGATTCACGGCCGAGACGCAGCCGTGGACGAGGATCTGCACGATGTGCGCCTCGGCATCCGCGCTGACCAGGATCTTCAGTTTCCGGCTGGAGGCCGACGGGTGCATCGCCATGGCACGCCGCCGCATCGTCTCCTCCGAGTCCGCGCCGACCGCAGCGGTCCCCGTGGCAGAGGCCCCCCGGCGGTACGCGGTGCTCGCAGACCCGTGGGCCGCACCGCCGGAGGCGATCAGACGCCTCCTCATCGGTCCAGCATCTCGGCGTGGTCGTTCCGCCGGACGCTGCCCTGCCCTCCGGCGGCATACCCGCCCAGCTCCTGGGCCCGGCGGCGCGCCTTCAGGAACACGAGTTCCTCCCCCGAGAACCAGTACTCCCCGTGGGCATCCGCATCGAGGCTCTCACCGATGCTCGCTTCCACCCGGTTGACCAGGGTGCGCGGGAGGACCACGCATCCCGGGTTGCCGAGGACCCATTGCTGCACGGTCGGGTCGATCCTCGTCCAAATCGAACTGATGTTGGTCACTGTGCGAGCCTCTCGGATGGGTGTCTCACCTTGCACAGACATCACACGTGAGACGCATGCCGACTACTAGGGCCTAAAGTCACATCCGACGCCGTCCACTGCCCGGGTGCGGGCGGCGCGACGGCGGGAAACGGGACCTTGGACCCTGCAGGTGGGCCGGCACCCGGCGCACAGTGGACCCATGACGATGACTGTGGGCAACCATCCTGCCCGCGCCGGAGGAGGGCGCGGGGCAGGCGACCATGCATCACTCGAGCGCCTTCTGCACCACGCGGTCCGCCGGGCGGCCGACTGCGCCCGGCTCGACATCGCCGTGACGGACGGCATCGTGGTCCTCTCCGGAGTGGTCAGGCGTCGCGAGGACCGGTCACGGGCCGGCTTCGCCTGCTGGTGCCACCCGTCCATCCGCGCCGTCTACAACAACCTGACCGTCGAATCAGGTGCCTAGGCCGACGCGCAGGCTGCATCGCCGGGTCTCGCCGCGCCGGAAGGCGGCCTGTGGGAGAGGCAGAAGAACATGAGCACAGCTCCGAAGATCCTCCCGTGACCACCCTCGCCCGACGACCGCGCGACACAGCGACGTCTGCAGCAGCCGTACCGCCGAGGACCTCATTCCCGCGCCTGCCCCGACTCGTCGTCCTGACGTGCCTCGTCATCGTGGCGACGGTCCTCCTCGATGCTGCGGGGGCCGATACCGCAGCGCAGGTCTCTGCGACGTCCTATTCCCTGGCGGTCGCTCTCGTACAGGCCCACGGCATGGTCAGGGACATCAGGCAGGGCCACTGGGGCGTGGACCTCCTGGCGCTGATGGCCATCATCGCGACAGCCGCGACCGGGGAGTACTACGCAAGCATCGTCGTCGTGCTCATGATCGCGAGTGGCCAGGCGCTGGACGAGTTCGCATCCGCCCGCGCCCAGACGCAGCTGCGGGCGCTCCTCGAGCGGGCCCCCCGATCCGCCCACCGGATCGCGGAGAGCGACCGCGGACCGACCGCTTCCGACGGAGCGCCCGACGGCGGCCCCATCGAGGATGTACCGATCGACGAACTCCAGGTGGGCGACCTCGTGCTGGTGAGGCCCGCGGAGGTCGTCCCGGCCGACGGGACGCTGCTCTCGGGCTCCGCCACCCTCGACGAATCCATGCTCACGGGCGAGAGCCTGCCCGTCGACCACGTGCGCGGCGCCCACATCCTCAGCGGATCCCTCAACGGCGCGGACGCACTGACCCTGCGCACGACAGCCACACCGGCGCAGTCGCAGTACAGCCAGATCGTCGCGCTCGTCGAGGAAGCCTCCGCCAGCCGCTCGCCGACGGTCAGGCTCGCCGACCGGTTCGCGGTCCCCTTCACCGCCGTCGCGCTGGTCCTCGCCGCCCTGGCGTGGTTCGCGAGTTCCGATCCCACCCGGGCCGCCGCGGTCCTGGTCGCGGCCACGCCCTGCCCCCTGCTCATCGCCGCCCCCGTCGCGTTCCTCGGCGGCATCAGCAGGGCCGCCCGGGCGGGGATCATCATCAGGAGCACCCAGGCCCTGGAGCAGCTCGCCCGGGCCCGGAGCGTGGCCTTCGACAAGACCGGCACCCTGACCTCCGGCACGCCGCTGGTCGGCGCGATCCTGCTCTCGCCGACGGCCGGACCCCTCAGCGAGGGCGAGGTCCTGGCTCTTGCCGCATCCGCGGAGCAGTACTCCACGCATGTCCTGGCCGCCGCCATCACCGCCGAAGCCGCAGAGCGCGGGCTGACCCTCCATCCTGTGAGCGGGGCACAGGAGGTCGCCACCGACGGCGTGCGCGCGCAGGTCGCGGGGACGACGGTCACCGTCGGCAAACGCCGCTTCCTGGAAAGCCTCGTGGGGCGTGTCCCGGCCCCGCCCCTCTCGCCGGGTGAGACTGCCGTCTACGTGGGGGTCGGCGAGCGCTTCGCCGGGGTCATCATCCTGCGGGACGCCCTGCGCAGCGCAGCGCCCGCCACGGTCAGCTCGCTCGTCGCGCTCGGTGTGCGCGACGTGCTCATGCTCACCGGCGACGTCGAAGCCACTGCACGCCACATCGCGCGGGAGGCCGGAGTGTCCACCATCCACACCGACTGCCTTCCCTCCGACAAGGTGGAGATCGTCCGGACCCTCCCCGGACGCCCGGTGATCATGGTGGGCGACGGCGTCAACGACGCCCCGGTCCTCGCGGCCGCCGACGTCGGGATCGCCATGGGTGCGCGGGGGTCGACGGCGGCCAGCGAATCGGCGGAGGTCATCATCACCGTCGACGACCTCGCGAAAGTCACCGAGGCCGTGCTCATCGGGAAACGCACCCTGCGGATAGCGCTGCAGAGCATCGGGATCGGCATTGCGCTGAGCCTCCTGCTGATGGTGTGCGCAGCGCTGGGGCTCGTCCCCCCACTGGCCGGCGCCTTCGGGCAGGAGGGCATCGATCTGCTGACGATCCTCTACGCTCTGCGTGCGGCACGCTCACCCCGGTCCGAGGCCCCGCCGGCGCCCGTACCGCCCGCCTCCTCGCCGCCGTCCGGCTCTCCGACCGCAGGTACGCGAACCCAGTAGGGACATTGTTCCCTACTGCTGACGCTGACGGCGCCGCATCCTTGAGGGGTCAGACACCCAACGATTCGTCGAAGGAAAACGGTCATGTCCTCCTCCGCACTCAACCCCAAGCGTGCCCATGCCCATTCGGGCGTCGCGTCACGCACATTGGCCCTCGTTGCCGGGGGGCTGATGCTTCTGATCGGGGTACTCAGTCTCATCCCGGGAATCACCTCGAACTACAACACCCTGGCCTTCGCGAGCAACTCCTCCGCGTTGTTCCTCGGCATCTTCCAGACAAGCGTCCTGCTGAGTGTCCTCTACGCACTCGTGGGCGCCGCCGGCATCGTCCTGGCGCGGCAACCGGTCGAAGCACGCTACTACCTTCTCGGAGCAGGCGTCTTCTTCCTGGTGCTCTGGATCTACGGCCTCTTCGTGACTGCCGACGTCGCCGCCAACTTCCTGTCCATCAACGCAGCCACCAACTGGGCGAACCTGGTGCTCGGTATCGTGTTGGTGGTCGGCGGCGCGCTCGCCTCGACCGACGTCGAGGAGCACGCCGGGACGTAGTATCTCCGGCACCCGCACGATCGGCGTCTTCCACAGGGGGTCCCCGCCAACCACGGTTCGGCGGGGACCTTCTTCTGCCGTCCTTCCGGACCGTGCACGTTTCCGGAATGACCGCGCCGCATTCCGACGGTCACATTACTTCTTCTTCGCCGCCCGACGCTTTTTCGTGCCTATAGTAATTCCAGCTTCAAGAGATGCGGTCGCCAAGCTCCGACTGGGCCGCACACCAACCCCATGTTCCCGGGTGGTTCGGATGACGAAGCGGCCTCCGCCATGGCACTTTGTGCCGGTCCGGCGCAGGCAAGAGCACTGCGAAAGGCACTCACCGTGAGTTGTACGGCCCTCCCCTAGCACGAACCCGGCGCCTTTCGTGCGTCTGCCCCCTTTCTCTTCATTTCCCGACGCATTGCGCTGCGCGCTGCGCCGGAACGTCCCCGAGGAATTCCCCATGAATGCATCAGTAATTCCCCCTGCCCGGAATCAGCCGCTCTTCCGGCATCTCACGGCGCTGTCAGCCGTCACCGTCGCGGTCCTGCTCAGCGGTTGCGCCGGCCCGGCGGACTCCTCGTCGGCGCCGGACGCCGAGCCGGTGTCCGGCGGCATCCTCGACGTCTCCATCTCGGCCGAGCCGGGTTGCCTCGACGGCCACGGCATCTCCGCCACCCAGCAGCAGTTCCTCGGCCGCCTCATCTACGACAACGTGGTGACGCTCGACGAGGACGGGGACATCGCACCCCACCTCGCCGAGTCCTGGGACGTCTCCCCGGACGGCAGAACCTACACGTTCCACCTCAAGGAGGGCGTCACGTTCAGCGACGGCTCGCCCTGGAACGCCGAGGTCCTCGGGCAGAACTTCGAACACATGAGGGACCCCGCCACGAAGTCCCCCCTCGCCGCCGCGTACATCGCCCCGTACGTGGACGGGACGGTGATCGACGAGTACACCTTCGAGGCCCACCTCGCGTACCCCTACACGCCGTTCCTCTACACGCTCGCGCAGTCGTGGCTCGGCATGAACTCGGGCAAGGCCATCGCCGAGTCGCCGGAGACGCTGTGCCAGAAGCCCATCGGTACCGGCCCGTTCACCGTCGCCGACTACAAGCCGGGCCAGAGCATCAGCTACACCAAGCGGGCCGGCTACGACTGGGCGCCCGAGTGGCTCGAGGGTGACGGTGAGGCGTACCTCGACGGCGTCGAGGTCACCCTCGTCAGCGAACCCGTCATCCGCCACCAGTCCCTCGTCTCGGGCCAGTACGACCTGACGGAGAACCTCGCACCGCAGAACGCCGCCGCGGTGCAGGCGGACCCGGACTTCACCTACGAGAACCTGCCCCGCACCGGCAGCCCCTACGTGCTCAGCTTCAACCTCAACCGTGCGCCGTTCGACGACCTCGCGGTCCGGCAGGCCTTCGCTGCCGCAGTGGACACGGAAGCCGTCACGGAGAGCCTCGGCTTCGGCACCTACACCCCGATCGACGGCTTCCTGTCGAAGGAGAGCAGGTACTACGACCCGTCCGTGGAAGGCGTCCTGACCTACGACCCCGAGCGGGCGAACCAACTGCTCGACGACGCCGGCTGGACCGGGCGGGACGACGAGGGCTTCCGCACCAGGGACGGGAAGCGGCTCACGGTCGAGGTGCCCACGGTGGAGAGTTCCACGCCGAGCCCGCTGCTCGTGCAGCTCCAGGGTGAGGCGCGGAAGGTCGGCTTCGACCTCCGGATCAACCAGCTCCCCCAGGCGCAACTCACCGAACTCCGCTACGCGGGGGACTACGACGCCCTGGCCGGCGTGTGGCACACCAACACCACCGACGTCCTGTTCATCCGCTACCACTCCTCCGAGATCACGGGTGAGCGGATCGGCCAGAACTCGTCCCACGTCGACGACCCGCACCTCGACGACCTGCTGGAGACGGCCCG
This sequence comes from Arthrobacter arabinosi, assembly GCF_054511115.1. Lineage (NCBI taxonomy): Bacteria > Bacillati > Actinomycetota > Actinomycetes > Micrococcales > Micrococcaceae > Arthrobacter > Arthrobacter arabinosi. The sequence goes on along the minus strand of NZ_JBTNDF010000001.1, from coordinate 472,835 downwards.
CGAGGCCGACGACGGCCCCGTCGCACAGGAGGCCTACTCGAAGGCCCAGCACCGGTTGCTCGAGATCGTGCCGGGCGTACCGCTGTACGAGAACCCGAGCCAGTTCGCCTACGCGAACACCGTGCGCGACGTCGCGGTGGACACCTCGCACCCCGTGCCGGTCCTCACCTACGCGTGGAAGGCCGAGTAGGTGGCCGTGCTCCGACGCGTCCTCACGCGACTCGCCGTCGGCGTCGGCGTCCTCTGGGGCGCCGCGACGCTGACCTTCCTCGCGGTGTACCTGATCCCGGGCGACACGGCGCTGCTCATCCTCGGCGGTCCCGACGCCCGGCCCACCGCCGAGACCCTCGCGCAGGTCCGGGCCGACTACCTCCTGGACCAGCCCTTCCCCGTCCAGTACGGCAGCTACCTCGGGAACCTCCTGCAGGGCGACCTCGGGCAGTCCTACCGGCTGCGCCTTCCCGTCACGGAAGCGATCGGGCAGCAGATCGGCGCGACGGCGGCACTCGCGGCAGCCGCCGTCGTCGTGGCCCTGCCCCTCACGCTCGCGGTCGCCGTGCTGTCCGCCCAGCGGGCGCCCTGGATCCGGTCGATCGTCTCCGGCATCGAGGTGGTCTTCGCCGCGACGCCGACGTTCATCATCGGCTTCGCGCTGCTGATCGTCTTCTCGTTCACCCTGCACTGGTTCCCCATCGGCGGGAACCAGGGCATCGCCGCCCTGGTGCTCCCTGCCCTCACCCTGGCACTGGCGATCTTCGGGACGCTGTCGCAGGTCCTCCGGAACGAACTCGAGGGCGTCCTGGAGCAACCATTCATCCTGACGGCCCGCTCACGGGGCATGCGCGACCTCCCGGTCCGGATCCGGCACGCCCTCCGGCACGCGGCCATCCCCGTCCTGACCATGTCCGGGTTCGTCGTCGCCGCACTGCTCGGCGGGTCGGTGGTCGTCGAGACCCTGTTCAGCCGGCAGGGTATCGGGTCGCTCACCCTGGCCTCGGTCTACAACAAGGACCTGCCGGTCATCATCGGGATCGTCCTGCTCGCGGCTGCGGTCTACGTCGTCGTGAACCTCCTGATCGACCTCCTGTACACGCTCATCGACCCGAAAGTGGTAACGGCATGAGCATCGCCTCACGCACCCTCCCGCCTGCCATCGCACCCCTGGCCGCACCCCCCGCACAGCGGGCAGTCCTTCGAGGTCCTGCCAGGACACCGCGTCGGTGGCGCTTCCGTCCCGGCATCCTGCTCTCCTCCGCGTTCCTCCTGTGGCTCGCGGCCGCGGTCCTCGCCCCGGGCCTGCTCGCACCCGCCGATCCGTACGCGGTGGATCCGGCCCGGAGCTTCGAGGCACCGGGTGCCGGCGCCTGGTTCGGGACGGACGACTCCGGGGCCGACAACTACACGCGCATCGTCCACGGCGCGGCGACCTCCCTGTTCATCGGGATCGGCGCGACGGCGATCGGCCTGGTCGGCGGGACGGCGATCGGCCTCCTCGCCGGCCTGAACGGGCGGCTCGTCGAAGCCTCCGTGATGCGGTTCCTCGACGTCACCCTCGCCATCCCCGAGATCCTCCTCGCGCTCGTGGTCATCGGGATCATCGGCGGCGGCACGGAGAACGCGATCCTCGCGATCGGAGCCGGCAGCGTCGCCTACTACGCGCGCCTCACGAGGGCGCAGACACACCTCGTCCGGCGATCCGGATTCGTCGAGGCCGCACGGACACTGGGCCTGCCGGCCTGGCGGATCCTCCTCACGCACACCGTGCCCAACGTCATCCGCCCCGTCCTCGTCCTCGCGACGATCGGCGTCGGTTCGGCGATCGGCGCCGGGGCGTCCCTGAGCTTCCTCGGACTCGGCACGCCTCCCCCCGCCCCGGAATGGGGTGCCATGCTCTCCGCCGGGCGCAACTTCATCTCGAACGCGCCCTGGATGATCACGTTCCCCGCCGCCTTCCTCGTCGCCACCGTCCTGTCCATCACCGTCCTCGGGCGCGAGCTCCGCCGCCGTGCCGAAGGGAGGCTCCCATGAGCTCCACCGACCTGTCCACCACCGTCCCGCCGACCGCGATCGACACGCCCGTCGTCGAACTCGAAGGACTCTCCGTCGCCTTCGGCCACGGACCGACCCGCCGCGAGGTCGTCCACGACCTCAGCCTGTCCATCCGGCCGGGCGAGTGCCTCGCGCTCGTCGGTGAATCCGGCTCGGGCAAGTCCGTCACCGCCCGGACGCTCGTGGGCCTCACCGGACCGGGTGCGCAGGTCCGGTCCCGCATGCAGCGCTTCAACGGCCAGGACGCCTCCACGTGGGGCGAACGCCAGTGGACGCGCATCCGCGGCAGCGAGGCCGGATTCATCCTGCAGGACGCGCTGTCCTCCCTCGACTCCCTCCGCACGGTGGGCGACGAGGTGGGAGAGGTCCTGCGCCTGCACGGCGACCTCGACCGTGCCGCACGCCGCGGGCGCGTCGTCGAACTCCTGGCCTCGGTGGGCGTACCGGATCCCGGGATCCGGGCCGGCCAGTACCCGCACCAGCTCTCCGGCGGGCTCCGCCAGCGGGCGCTCATCGCCTCCGCGATCGCCGCGGACCCGGGCTTCCTCATCGCCGACGAGCCGACGACGGCGTTGGACGCAACGATCGCCGCGCAGGTCCTCCGCCTGCTCGGCGATCTCAAGGGAGCCAGGACGGCGATGCTCGTGGTCAGCCATGACCTGGCCGTCGTCGCGGACCTCGCCGACCGCGTCGCGGTGATGCGCGACGGCGTGATCGTCGAGGAGGGCAGCGTGCAGGCCGTCCTCCAGGACCCCCGCCACCCCTACACGCAGGGCCTGCTGGCGGCGATCCCCTCTCGCTCGTCGCGCGGACGGCGCCTGACGATCCAGGACCGACCGACGCCCGGCAGCGGCACGACCACCTCGACCGTCGGTGCGGCAGCGGCTCCCGGCCCGCCCGTCCTGGCGGCCGAGGGGCTCACGAAGACCTTCGCCGGGCCGGGCGGCAGCCGCCGCACCGCGGTCGACGGCGTGTCCTTCACGCTGCAGCGCGGTACCACCCTCGGGATCGTCGGTGAATCCGGCAGCGGCAAGAGCACCGTGGCGCGCATCGCCCTCGGTGTCGAGGACGCCGATGCCGGCACGGTCACCGTCCACGGGCGCACCTGGGCCCAGCACCGGGCGTCACGGGATCTCGAGGCGCGGAGGTCCGTGCAGATGATCTACCAGGACCCGCTGCACTCCTTCGATCCCCGCAAGACGGTGCGGCAGGTGATCGGTCAGGCGACGGCCGCCGCGGGAACGCCCCGGCGGGCGAGGTCCGGGCGTGTCGTCGAGCTGCTCGACCTCGTCGGCCTGTCCGCGGACAAGGCACGCAGCCGGCCGCTCGAGCTCTCCGGCGGCCAGCGGCAGCGTGTGGCCATCGCCCGCGCCCTGGCCGCCGAACCGGAGGTCATCATCTGCGACGAACCCGTCTCCGCGCTCGACGTCACGGTACAGGCCCGCATCCTCGACCTCCTGGCGGACCTGCAGGACGTCTTCGGCCTCAGCTACCTCTTCATCTCCCACGACCTCGGCGTCATCCAGCACGTCAGCCACGACGTGCTGGTGATGAAGGACGGCGTGGTGCTCGACCACGGGCCCGTCACCGGGGTCTTCGACGATCCCGGGCACGAGTACACGCGCCGGCTCATCAGCGCCATCCCCGCACTCCCCGCCCTCCGGAAGGACACCTCCCGCTCATGACACGCCAGCTCGCCTTCAACCTCTTCGAGATGAACTGCGTGGGGCACATCTCCCACGGCCTCTGGGTCCACCCGGAGAACAACCGGCACCGCTTCAACGACCTCGACTTCTGGGTGGAGACCGCGAAACTGCTCGAGGCCGGGCTCTTCGACAGCGTCTTCCTCGCCGACGTGATCGGCACGTACGACGGCTACCGCAGCGGCCCGGAGACGGCGCTGCGTGAGGCCGTGCAGATCCCCAGCAACGACCCCCTGCTGGTCATCCCCGCGATGGCCGCGGCGACGAAGCACCTGGGCTTCACGGCCACGTTCTCCACGACGTACGAGCCACCGTTCGCCTTCGCCCGGCGCGCGTCCACCCTCGACCACCTGACCAAGGGGCGGTTCGGCTGGAACATCGTCACGTCCTACCTCCCCAACGCCGCCCGGAACTTCGGGCTGGCCGACGAGGTGGAGCACGACCAGCGCTACGCCATCGCGGACGAGTACCTCGACGTCCTGTACAAGCTGTGGGAAGGGTCCTGGGACGACGACGCCGTGATCGAGGACCGCGAGCGGCGCGTCTACACCGATCCGTCGAAGGTCCGCTACGTCGACCACCGCGGTCCGCACTTCTCCGTCGCCGGCCCCCACCTCAGTGCACCCTCGCTCCAGCGCACCCCGGTCCTCTTCCAGGCCGGCAGCTCCGTCGCGGGCAAGGCCTTCGCGGCCCGCCACGCCGAGGGCGTGTTCGTGGGCGGCCGCGACGCGGCGGCCTACCGGGAGAACGTGGCGGACCTCCGACGGCTCGCCGTCGCCAACGGCCGCGGCGCGGATCACCTCAAGACGTTCGCGAGCGCCGTCGTGATCGTCGGCCGGACCTCCAAGGACGCCCGGCGGAAGGCGGACGGGTACCGCCGACTCTCCAGCGCGGAAGGCTACCTCGCCCACGCGGGAGGCGGCGGGATCGACCTCGCGGCCTACCGGCCCGACGAGGTGATCGACGACATCCTCGCCCGTGAGGACCGGCCGGGCCGGGACCGGCAGCCCAGCAACCGGCGGCACCCGGCGGGAACCACCGTCGGGGAGGCCCTCGAGCGCATCACGCGCTTCGACCGCGGCCCCTTCGTGGCGATCGGCACGCCCACGGAGGTCGCCGACGAGATCGAACGCTGGGCCGAGGGCACGGACCTCGACGGATTCAACCTGCGCCAGTTCCTCACCCCGGGCACCGCGGAGGACTTCGTCGAACTCGTGGTCCCCGAACTGCAGAAGCGCGGCCTGTACCGCAGGTCCTACGAGGAGTCGACCCTCCGCGAACGCCTGTTCGGTCCGGGCACCACCAGGCTCTTCGACCAGCATCCGGGCGCGCGCTACCGGGGAGGCGCCAACCTGGGCGGCACCGTCTCCCTCGACGCTCCTCCCGGTCTCCCCGCCGCACCCGACCCTGCCACCCCGTCCTACGCCTAGGAGGCGACCATGACCACGACGACCACCTACCAGTCCCCGACGGGCGAGCCCGCGCCGCCCGGCGTGCCGCCCTCCACGGCGGCGCTCCGCGAGCGGTTCCGGCCGATCCTCGACGCCGTCGCCGCAGGAGCGGCCCGCCGGGAGCGGGACCGCACGCTGCCCTTCGACGAGGTCGCGTCCCTGAAGGACGCGGGGTTCGGCGCCCTGCGCGTCCCCGTCGAGTACGGCGGGTCCGGGGTGTCCCTGCGCCAGCTCGTCACCCTCCTCACCGATCTGGCGGCGGCGGACTCGAACCTCACGCAGCTCTGGCGCGGCCATTTCGCCTACGTCGAAGGGACCCTGCTCCAGCCGTCGTCGGCGCACCGGGACCGGTGGCTCTTCGACATCGCGGCCGGGACCATGGTCGGCAACGCCTCGAGCGAGCTCACCGGGACGTCGCTGCGGGATATCCGCACCACGCTGACGTCGCCGAACCCGCCGGACGGGGCGCTGAATCTCACGGGCACCAAGTACTACAGCACCGGCAGTCTCTACGCGGACTGGATCGCCGGCAGCACCGTGCACGACGGCGAACGCGTGGGGTACGCGGTGCGCGCCACGGCTCCCGGCGTCGAGCGGATCGACGACTGGGACGGCTTCGGCCAGCGCCTCACGGGCAGCGGCACCACCCACTTCACGGACGTTCGCGTCGATCCGCGGAACGTCCGCCCCTTCTCCCCCGACGCGCCGAGCCACGTCCACGCGTTCTTCCAGCTCGTGCTCGTCACCTCCCTCGCCGGGATCGCCCGGGCCGCGGCGGAGGACGCGGCGGCCTTCGTCCGGCCACGCACGCGGTCCTACGTCAACGCGACGACGCCGCTCCCGCGCGAGGACCCCCAGGTGCTGCAGGTCGTAGGGGAACTGGCCGGCCGCGCCTTCGCGGCGGAGGCCGTCACCCTCGCAGCCGCGGATCTCCTGGACGCCGCGTACGGGCTGCTCCGGACGGACCCTCCGGGCTGCGACGACACCGGGGACCCCGACGCTGCCCGGGCGGCTGTCGATGCCGCCGACATCGCGGTCAGCCAGGCACAGCTGGTCGCCGTCGACCAGTCGCTGCGAGCGGCGACCCAGCTGTTCGAGGTCGGCGGGGCGTCGGCGACCTCCACGGGCCGGTCGCTCGACCGTCACTGGCGCAACGCGCGGACCATCTCCTCGCACAACCCCGCGATCTACAAGGCCCGGTCGCTGGGCTACTGGGCCGTCCACGGGGAACGTGAGCCACAGCCCGGGAGTGCGTGAACCCGACGGCGGAGGTCCCGGCGGGACCGGCTAGCGTGGGACCATGACGCACGAGTTCCGGTACGACGTCGAGATCCTGCACCTGCTCATCTCCCCCGGGCACGCCTACTTCGGGCGCGCCCGGGACGGGGCGGCCGACGTCGTCACCGTCGACGCGCACCGCGCGGAGGTCGTGGCGGGCAAGGGCATCGTGGGCGACCGCTTCTTCGGCAAGGCGGCCCACATGGACGCCGCCGTCACGCTGTTCGCCATCGAGTCGCTGGACGCCATCGCGTCGGACCTCGGGGTGGGCCCCTTCGATCCGCTGCTCACCCGCCGGAACGTGGTCCTCCGCGGTGCGGAGCTCACGCCGCTCATCGGCTCCGACTTCGCCCTCGAGGGCGCCGACGGGAGCGTCGCCCTCCACGGGGGCCGGCACGCCCACCCGTGCGCATGGATGGACCGTGTCCTGGCGCCCGGCGCCCATCCGGCGATGCGCGGCCGGGGCGGGCTGCGGTGCCGGCCGTTGAACAGCGGGACCCTCCACCGGGGGCCGGCCGTCCTCGTCAGCCCCGTGCCGCTGGACCCGGCGCGGGCGCACATGCCCTCGGTCCTCAGGCCCTCCCGGCTGCCGTGAGGAACCCCCCGCCCCGCGGAGCCCGGGGTGCCGGCTCCACCCCCCCCGGCGTCGCTCACCCGCGGAAGGTGATCCCCGGCGCATTGCGCCGTCGCACGCTGGGAGAGAGCCACCGGGACCGGACCGGAGGTCGCGATCCCCGCCCCCTGCGGCCAGCTGCGGGGCCGGGGACGCTCCGTGAAAGGAGCCGACTGGTGCCCGCATCAGCAGCAGCACCCGCCCGGCACGTCCCGCCCGGCCGTCCCATGGCCCACGCGCTCCCCGAGGACCCGCAGCCGCACCGTGCAGGGCCATCCCGCACACCGGCCATCGGTGCTCCGGCGCCCGGCATCGCGGACCGTGCTCTGAGTGTGGGTGAGGTGATGGTCGCCTGCCTTCCGGCGGCCGCCGTCCGTACGCTCCAGGCACATGAACCGGCAGGGTCGCGGCTCCAGGCCGTCATCCCGCTCAGCGGACCGGTCGTCCTGGGCGGGAGGGCGGGTCCCCTGCTCGCCCTCCCGCGTGGCGCCCTCGCCGTCGTGCAGGGAGACCTGCGCGTCGGGCACGACGGCGACGACGCCGTGATGATCCTTCTCCGCCTGCCGGCGCACGTGCTCACGGCGCGGGGGCTCCGGCTGCAGGGCGGCGCGCCCCGAACATGTCCGGGCGGGTCCCTGTCCGTGCCGCTCGGGGAGTTCGCCTACGCGCTGTTGCGGTCGGCTCCGGGCCCGCGGGATGCGACGACGTCCAGGGCCGCTGAACGCAGTCTCGTCGAACTCCTGGTGGGAGCTCTGCTCGAGTCCGATTCCCCGAGGGTGGACGGAACGGCCCTCAGGAAGCTCCTCCGCGAGCGCGCGGTGGGCCTCGTCGACCGCCGTTTCGCGGATCCAGCGCTGCGACCGGCAGGGATCGCACGGGAACTGCACGTGTCGTTGCGGCACCTCCAGCGAAGTTTCGAGGGATCGGGAACAACGCTCGCCATGGAGATCAGGCGCGCCCGCAGCGACTGCGCCGCGCTCCTCCTGACCGCGGTCACCGGCCAGGACCGCTCGGACCTGAGCATCGCCCTCCGCTGCGGTTTCTCCTCGGTCGATCAGCTGCGCGCCGCCTTCGAAGGGCACTTCGGCGTACCGATGTCCTGCTACCGGCAACCACCCGTCACCGGAGACCTCCGCGCCTCGGCCTGACGGTCACCCGTCCCAGGGACCGGGGTGCCGCAGTTCCGAGGGTGGGACGCCGTACCTCGCCCGGACCCGCGAGCGTAGCTCGAAGGCGGACGAGAACCCCGACCGCCTCGCGACCTCCGTGACGGTCAGCTCACGGGATGCGGGGGCCGCGAGCAGCATGCGGGCGTTCTCGGTCCGCCGGTTGCCGATCTCCGTGGCGATGGTCGTCCCGCTTCCCTCGAAACAGCGCTGCAGCTGCCGCAGGGAGACGCCGACGCCCTCGGCGATGGCCGCCGGGGTGAGCAGGGCATCGCTGAAGCTCTCGTCGATCAGGTTGATCGCCGCGCGCCGCACCCGACGGCGCTGTTCGAGCCGTGGGCCCGCCCCGTCGTGCGGGTCGCCGCAGACCGCCACCACGAGATTCTCGAGGACCCGTGCCGCGATGATGTCGCCGACGGCGCCGGGGTCCTCCGGCCCGTCCACGAGGGCAGCGGCGAAGGCTGCGACGGGGGCGACGAGCGCGCCGTCGCGCTTCTCGCACGAACCGGCACGGACCGGGACGCCGCGCTCCTGCAGTCTGGCGGTCGGGACGAGTACATGCACCCACCGCGCGGGCGCCCGACTCTCCACGACGACGCCGACGGGTTCCGTGAGGATGACGACCTCGCCCTGGTGGATGCGCAGGGGGGTCACACCGGGTGCCCGTGCTTCGGCACCGCCGCGCACGAGGAATCCGAGGTAGGTCATTCCCAGCAGGTCGGCACGGGTCGTCGAGACCCTCAGCGGGGACTGGCCCGTCGTCGCCACGATCATGCCTCCCACCCGGCGGACCCGCCCGTCGAGGAACGGCTCCTCACCCTGGGGCGCCTGGACGGCTACGCCCGCGTGGACGATCGACGGTTCCGCGTCGGCCCCTGGGTGCCCGGCCTCAGCCCGGAGCACGAGGGCCGCGAACAGCCCGGGAGGGACGTCCACCCATGCGTCGTGATCGTCCGTCGCCGTTCCATGGACCACCGGAATGCTCCTTTCCGCAGAGTCTGGCCTGTGCTCGCCCCTGGGGCCTACGGCACGACGGCCGGGTTCCCGACCAGGCCCGGCAGGGTGTGGGAACCGACCTCCCGCGGGGAGGCCGCGAGCGCGTCGAACCCGGCCGGGGCGAGCCCGTCGTCGCCGTCGGTGCTCCCTCCACCCGGAGCCGACGGCTCCGTCGCGGCCAGCGCGTCGAGGAAACGGACGAGGAGCGCGATCCAGCAGAAGATGATGAACGAGGTGCAGAGCTCGTACGCAGCGAGGTTGAGGTAGCCGACGGGACTCCACAGCATCGTGCACGTGATGAGGGCGGCCAGGAACCCGTACGTTCCGCCGTGGAAACAGGCGGGCAACCCCGTGAGGACCACCGGGCTGAGGATCATCAGGGACGCGAAGGAGATCGTCATCCCGATGGCGCACGTCATGTGGAGCAGTCCCCTGCCGTGCGAGGGGAACACCCCCACGCCCACCAGGAGGATGCCGCTCGTCGTGATGCTGACGAAGGTGACACCCGCGCTCCCGGCACGGCGCAGCACACGGCGTCCGTACAGGCGCCGCAGCTCCCGCTGGAGATGCAGGGCGAATGTCGTGAGGAAGATGCCCGCGACCACCAGCGTCACGTTGAACAGGCCGCCCGACCGCTCGCTCGCGTCCCCGAGCCTGCTGAAGTTGTGCTCCCACCACGTCCTGTTCTGGACGGTCACCATGCTGGCCACGACGCTGAGCGTCACGAAAGCGACGAAGAGACCGTAGAGCCTCCCGAGGGTGAGGGTGAACACCGAGGTGTAGGTCCAGTACACCGCGAGTCCGCAGACGAGACCCACGATCACCGCTGCCGCCGACGGGTCGATACGCAGGCCGTCGAAGTTCCGGTGCAGCAGGAGGAACCCGATCGACGCCGTGGCGGTGATCGAGGCGTGCACCAGGGCGATCGACAGTCCGTCCAGGAGCACCCGCCAGGTGGGGAGCACGTGCCGCCAGTCGTGGCCCGGCTGGTTCCTCGAGCGCCAGTAGCCCACGACGCCGGAGACGAGACCGGTCGTGAACCCACCTGCTGCCGTCGCAAGACCGATCGACGTGCCACCCCAGAGCGGGGAGGGCCTGCCGTCGAAGAGGACCAGGGCCGCCAGGGTGCACGCCGCCGTCGCCGCTGCCGCGAAGACCGCGGCTTCCGTCTCGACCCTCACGGGCGAGACCGGACCGGCGGTCGACCGGTCCTCCGCCGACCCGTCCGGGGCCGGTGACGCTGCTCCGCGATTCCGAAGCTGCCGCGCCGTCGTAGCGCGGTGTGTCCTGCCGACGTTCATAGGAGTGCTCCTGCCCTGCACGGGGTCGACGGCGGGTCCCCTGCCGGCGAGTCGGCCCCTGGGTGCCGCTGCCTCCCGTGCGTCCCCTGACTTCCCGCCAGCTTCGGCCACGCGCGGCGTGGCGCCCACACCCGGGAAGGGTGATCCGCGCCAGCAGGAGGGCAAATCGGCGTCGGGCGACGTTCCGTGCACCCGGCAGCGGGACATACTGGGAGCCGGCCGGCTGCGGGAGCCGGCGGAACCATGACCATGGAGGAGAGGGATCGTCATGACTGGTCGGAACGAGGTCAAGGGCACGAGCAGGGCGAATGCGCCGCGGCGCCGGCTCACCGGCCAGCAGATCACGGCGATCGTCCTCGTCGTCCTCGCCGTGATCTTCATCGCGCAGAACAGGGCGGTGACGAGCATCTCACTGCTGTTCCTCACGGTGTCGCTCCCCCTGTGGATCACCCTCACGGTGGCGACCGTCATCGGTATCGTCGTCGGCTGGATGCTGCGCCGCCGGTCGGCGTAGTCGCGCCCCGGACCCGGCCCGGCCCGGATGGCGCGTGCCCGGACGACGGCGGAGAGCGGACGACGGAAGGCACCAGGAGGAGGCCATGACCCCCGACCCGACCATCGTGGTGCGACCGGTCGACGGCGGCGACGACAGGCCCCTCGACCTGCTCAACCCGGTGCGCACCGACGACCCCGCCGGTGACACCACCTTCGCCTCCACCGGGCACCTCCCGGACCGCCCGACGGTGAGCGAGCTCCTGCGCGCCACCTATGCGACCTACTCCGCGATCGAGGACGGCGCGGTGGCGGACTACATCCCGGCTCTCGCCGCCGCCGATCCGGGCCGGTTCGGCATCAGCGTCTGCGGGGTGGACGGCACCTCGTACTCGATCGGCGACGCCCAGGACGAGTTCTCCATCCAGTTGATCTCGAAGGCGTTCACGTTCGCCCTGGTCTGCGACGCCATCGGCCACACCACGGTCCGGCAGACCGTGGGGGTGAACAACACGGGGCTGGGCTTCGATTCGGTGATGGCGCTCGAGCTCAACGGGGGAAGCCCCGCGAATCCGATGGTCAACGCGGGGGCGCTCGTGATGATCAGCCTCGCCCCCGGCGACTCCGCCGCCGCCAAGTGGCAGTTCCTCCACGAGGGCATGTCCCGCTTCGCCGGACGACGGCTGCTGCTCGACGTCGACGTCTACGAATCGGAGGCGGCCACCAACCACCGGAACCGTGCGCTCGCGGCACTGCTCAGGAGCTACGGGCGCCTGTCCTACGATCCCCTGCTCACCACCGACATCTACACGCGGCAGTGCTCGCTGCTCGTCTCGGCCAGGGATCTCGCCGTCATGGGCGCGACGCTGGCGGACGGCGGCGTCAATCCGATCACGCAGGAGCGGGTCGTCGACGCGGCCGTCTGCCGGGACACCCTCGCCGTCATGGCGACGTCGGGGCTGTACCAGCGCTCGGGCGACTGGCTCTACGAGGTGGGGCTGCCGGCGAAGAGCAGCGTATCCGGTGGCATCGTCACCGTGGCGCCGGGGAAGGGCGGGATGGCCACCTACTCGCCGAAACTCGACGCGGCGGCTACCAGCGTCCGCGGGCAGCACGCCACGCGGACCCTGTCCCGGAGCCTGGGCCTCGATGTGTTCGCGTCCGTCCCGGAACCACCGGCAGCACCCCCGACGGAGGCCTCCGGCTGAGCCGGCGGACAGGCCCGTCGGCCTCGGCGGTCGGTGGCCTCGAGGACCCCGAGGTCCGGCGTCCCCATGCCGGGCAGGAGACAGGCTCGGGGTGGTCGCCCCGCGCGGTGTCGATCGTCCGGGCCGCGCTCCGGTGCGCGGACGATCGGTCCGACCTGGTCCACGGACACGACGGCGGCAACCACTAGGCTGGTGCCATGCCCCGCAGCGCCCCCCTCCGTCCCGCCGACCCCTCTCCCTCCCGGTCGGCGCGGTCCTGGAGGGGCCCGGTCGCGTGGGGCGCCGCCGACGTCGTCCTGATCCTCGTCTTCGCCGGGTCGGGGCGCCGCACGCACGACCACGGCGTGACCGTGGCAGGCGTCCTCGACACCGCCTGGCCGTTCCTCCTCGCCTACGCCGCCGCCGTCCTGGCCGTGCGGGCCTGGCGCGCCCCGGACGCGGTCCTGCCCACCGGGGTGGTCCTGTGGCTGGTGACCGCCGCGGCCGGCCTGACGGTGCGGGCACTGTCAGGTGCGGGCGTCGCGTTCAGCTTCCAGGTCGTCACGCTGTTCGTCCTCGGCGCGTTCCTGGTGCTTCCGCGCATCGTCCGCCGCAGGATCCGGCATCGCCGCCGGCCGGTAGCGTAGGCCCGAGTCCCCCTAAGTCCGAGAAAGGCATGCCATGATCACCGCATTCGTCCTCATCCAGACCGACGCCTCCCGTATCCCGGAGAGCGCGCAGGCGATCTCCGAGATCGCCGGCATCAGCGAGGTGTACTCGGTGACGGGCGAGTGGGACCTCATCGCCGTCGCCCGGGTGAGCCGCCACGAGGACCTGGCGGACGTCATCGCGGACCGCCTGTCGAAGATCGAGGGGATCCGGTCGACGACGACACAGATCGCCTTCCGCTCGTACTCGCAGCACGACCTCGACGCGGCCTTCACGCTGGGGTTCGACAGCTGAGACCCCCGCTGCCCAGCAGGCGGTCCGGCCCGTCAGGTCGGACCGCCGCGGCCTGACGATCGGTACGACGCGGCCTGACGGTCAGTACGAGCGGCTGACCTCGACCCAGCGCTGCAGCACCGCGGCTGCGGCGCCGGAGTCGATGGACTCCCGCGCACGCTGCATGGCGGCGGCGATGCGGTCCACGAGGCCCCCGTCCGCGGCTGGGTCCAGCGCCACGAGACCGGCGGCGGCGTTGAGGACCACGGCGTCCCGGACGGGCCCCGTCCCGCCGCCCAGTACCGACCGGACGACCGCTGCGTTCCCCGTGGCGTCGGTGCCGCGCAGGGCATCCACGGGCACGGCGTCGAGCCCGAAGTCCGCGGGGTGCACCTCATGGGCCCGCACCTGGCCGTCCCGGACCTCCCACACCGTCGAGGACCCGCTGGTCGTCAGCTTGTCCCTGCCGTCGTCGCCCCGGAAGACGAGGGCGCGGATCCCCCGCGCCGCGAGGACGCCGGCCATCAGGGGCGCCATCCTCGCATCGGCGCAGCCGAGCGCCTGCGCGCTGACGCCGGCCGGGTTGCTCAGCGGTCCGAGGAAGTTGAACGCGGTGGGGATGCCGAGCTCGCGCCGCGGCACAGCGACGTGCTTCATCGACGGGTGGAAGACCTGCGCGAAGCAGAACGTGATGCCTGCGCGTTCCGCTGTCCTGGCGACGTCCGCCGGCGGCAGGTCGAGCCTCACGCCGAGCGCTTCGATCACGTCCGCGGCACCCGACGCGGACGAGGCACCCCGGTTCCCGTGCTTGACCACCTTCGCGCCGGCGCCCACCGCCACCAGCGAGGACATCGTGGAGATGTTGAGCGTGCCCAATCCGTCGCCGCCCGTCCCGACGATGTCCAGCGTGGGACCGGCGACCTCGATCCGGTGCGCCCTGCCGAGCATCGCCTCCACCAGTCCGGTGAGCTCGTCGACCGATTCCCCCTTGGCGCGCAGCGCGACCAGGAAACCGGCGATCTGGGCGTGGCTGGCCTCCCCCGCCATGATCATGTCCATGGCCCAGCGGCTCTGTCCCACACTGAGATCGGTCCCCCCGAGGAGGGACGAGAAGATCGACGGCCAGGTGGGCTGCACCGCGGCGGGGCTTGTTGTCAGGCTCACGGTCCAAGATTATCTACGAATTGTAGAAAGTCCTCCCGGGGAACTTCCGCGGAATGACGGGCGTCACGGGTCACCCGGTACAGCGAGCCCTCGATGGCGGCAGGTTCGCGTTGGTGATCGCGCTGATCATGGGGACATAATGAGTCTGTGACATCTGCGACCCAAGCCCCCAGCGCCGCCCCGCATCCCGCGCTGAACCGCCCCAACATGGTCTCCGTCGGGACCGTGGTGTGGCTGTCCAGTGAGTTGATGTTCTTCGCCGGCCTCTTTGCCATGTACTTCACCCTGCGCTCCACCTCGAGCGAGATGTGGGCGATGGAGACCGAGAAGCTGAACGTGCCGTTCGCGCTCGTGAACACCATCATCCTGGTGTCGAGCTCGTTCAGCTGCCAGTTCGGCGTCTTCGCGGCCGAGCGCCTCCAGCCCCGCAGGACCGGCGGGCTCTTCCAGCTCGCCCGGTGGGGCATGGTCGAGTGGTTCCTCCTCACGTTCATCATGGGCGCCATCTTCGTGTCCGTGCAGGCCTACGAGTACGCGCACCTCGTCGCCGAGGGCGTCGCGCTGAACTCGAACGCCTTCGGATCCGCTTTCTACATCACCACCGGCTTCCACGGCATCCACGTGGTCGGCGGCCTCGTCGCCTTCCTGTTCATCATCGGACGCGCCTTCATCGCCCGCCAGTTCGGACACTTCGAAGCCACCTCGGCGATCGTGACCTCCTACTACTGGCACTTCGTCGACGTCGTGTGGATCGGCCTGTTCATCATCATCTACTTCCTGCAATAGCTCCTCCTGTAATGTCTTCTACTAGATGTAGAATCCAGTGAAGAACCTCCCAGCGCTCGCTCCGAAAAAGGCAGGAACCACTCCGTGAAGGCACTCTCCCAGAGGCGGCGTCACCCACTCGCAGCGTTGGCGCTGCTCCTGATGGCGCTCCTCGTCACCGGCGGTATCTACGCCGCAGCCAGCACCGCCAACGAGGCACAGGCACAGACCACCACCTTCTCCGCCGACGACGTCGAAGAAGGCAGCAAGCTGTTCTCCGCCAACTGCGCCTCATGCCACGGACTCGGCGCGACGGGGTCGGACGCCGCGCCGTCGCTGGTCGGGGTCGGAGCCGCGTCGGTCGACTTCCAGGTCGGCACGGGGCGCATGCCCATGCAGATGGACGGCCCCCAGGCGCAGGCGAAGCCGGTCCAGTTCACCGACGAGCAGATCAGCCAGATGGCCGCGTACGTTGCCTCGCTCGGCGCCGGTCCGTCCATCCCGTCCGAGGAGATGCTGGACACCTCCGAGGGTGACGCCTCGAACGGCGGTGAGCTGTTCCGCGTGAACTGCGCCATGTGCCACAACGCGGCAGCGGCCGGTGGCGCCCTGACGCGCGGCAAGTACGCCCCGTCCCTCGACGGGGTCAGCGAGAAGCACATCTACGAGGCCATGGTCACCGGCCCCCAGAACATGCCCGTGTTCAACGACGCCAATGTGAGCCCCGAGGACAAGCAGGACATCATCGCCTTCCTGAAGACGATCGAGGAGCAGGGCTCGCCCGGTGGAGCCGACCTCGGCTCGCTCGGTCCGGTCTCCGAAGGCCTCTTCATCTGGGTCGCCGGGCTCGGCGTCATCATCGCCTTCACCGTGTGGCTCACGTCGCGGTCCTCCTGACCATCCGCGTGCGCTCCGTGAACGAATCACTTACAGACTCGCAGTACCTAATGAAAGATAAGAGGGATCATGGCCGACTCTAGTCACAGTGCTCCGGGAACCTCGGTCACCGTCGCTGCGCCGGGCCGGGACCTGGACGAGTTCGAGAACCCGGGCCTCCCGCCCCACCGTCCGCGCCTCGCCGATCGTGATCCGCGCGCGGAGAAGCGTGCAGAACGGCAGGTCGCCCTGCTGTTCTTCATCTCCGTCCTCGGGACGCTGCTGTTCTTCGCCGGCTACTTCTTCGTACCGCTCGACCAGACCATCGAGCGCCTGCGCCTCCAGAACCTGCTGCTCGGGCTCGGGACGGCCTTCGCCATGCTGGGCATCGGCGTCGGGATCGTGCACTGGGCGAAGACGCTCATGCCGGACCACGAGGTCACCGAGAGCCGCCACGAGATCCGTCCGGAGAAGGACCGCCAGGACGCCGAGAAGATCATGAACGACATCTTCGACGAGTCCGGCATCAAGCGCCGTCCCCTGATCCGCAACACGCTTCTCGGAGCCGCGCTCCTCGCCCCGCTCCCGGCCATCGTCATCTTCCGCGACCTCGGGCCCCTGCCCGGTAACGCGCTGAAGCACACGATGTGGGACACCGGCGTCCGGCTGACCCGCGATCCCAGCGGCACGCCCATCCGGGCTTCGGACGTGACGGTCGGGTCGGCGTTCCACGTCATCCCCGAAGGCCTGAACGAGGCCGAGCACAAGCTCGAGGAGAAGGCCAAGGCAGTCGTCCTGCTCATGCGCCTGGACCCCGAGGAGCTGAACCCCTCCCCCGGGCGGGAGAACTGGGGTCACGACGGGATCGTCGCGTACTCCAAGATCTGCACGCACGTCGGCTGCCCGGTAGCACTGTACGAGCAGCAGACCCACCACCTGCTGTGCCCGTGCCACCAGTCCACCTTCGACCTCGAGCAGGAGTGCAAGGTGATCTTCGGGCCGGCGGCCCGTCCGCTGCCACAGCTGCCCATCGAGGTCGACGACGAGGGTTACCTCGTAGCGTCGAGCGATTTTCAAGAACCCGTAGGACCTAGTTTCTGGGAGCGAGGCTGACATGAGCAGTTCAACCGTGACGCAACCCTACGTGCCGAAGACGCGCGTGGGTAAGGTCACCGACTACGTCGACTCCAGGGTCGGCGGCTCCGGGATCGTCAAGGAGTTCGGCCGGAAGATCTTCCCCGATCACTGGACGTTCATGTTCGGCGAGGTGGCACTCTATACCTTCGTCATCCTGCTGCTGTCGGGCACGTTCCTCACCTTCTTCTACGACCCGTCGATGGCCGAGACGCACTACGAAGGCAGCTACCTGCCCCTCCGCGGCGTCGAGATGTCCGTGGCCTACGCGTCCTCGCTGGACATCTCGTTCGACGTCCGCGGCGGCCTGTTCATGCGGCAGATCCACCACTGGGCGGCGCTGCTGTTCGTGGCCTCCGTGGCCGTGCACATGCTCCGC
This sequence comes from Arthrobacter arabinosi, assembly GCF_054511115.1. Taxonomy (NCBI): domain Bacteria; kingdom Bacillati; phylum Actinomycetota; class Actinomycetes; order Micrococcales; family Micrococcaceae; genus Arthrobacter; species Arthrobacter arabinosi. The sequence goes on along the minus strand of NZ_JBTNDF010000001.1, from coordinate 455,339 downwards.
GTGTTCTTCACCGGCGCATTCCGCCGCCCCCGTGAGTTCAACTGGGTCGTCGGCTGTGTCCTCCTGATCCTCAGCCTCGCGGCGGGCTTCACCGGCTACTCGCTCCCCGACGACCTGCTCTCGGGCAACGGCCTGCGCATCATCGACGGCGTCATGAAGGCCATCCCCGTGGTCGGCACCTACCTGAGCTTCTTCCTCTTCGGCGGAGAATTCCCGGGCACGATGATCATCGGCCGCCTGTACGTGCTCCACATCCTCCTGATCCCCGCGGTGATCCTGCTCCTGATCGGCATCCACCTGTTCATGGTCGTGCTGCACAAGCACTCCCAGTTCCCCGGCCCCGGCCGGACGAACACGAACGTCGTCGGCTACCCCGTGGGCCCTGTGTACGCCGCCAAAGCCGGCGGATTCTTCTTCATCGTGTTCGGTGTCCTTGCAGCGATCGCAGCCGCGTTCACCATCAACCCGATCTGGAACTACGGCCCGTACGACCCGTCCCCCGTGTCCGCCGGTACCCAGCCCGACTGGTACATCGGCTGGGTCGACGGCGCGCTGCGCCTCATGCCCGGGACGTTGGGAGACAACTTCGACTTCGAGTTCAACATCCCCTTCCCCTGGGGCGTCAACACGCTGTCGCTGAACGTCCTGGTGCCCGCCCTCGTCCCGGCCATGATCGTCTTCACCCTGATGTTCGCGTGGCCCTGGATCGAAGCGTGGGTCACGAAGGACAAGCGGGAGCACCACCTGCTCAACCGCCCCCGCAACGCTCCGACCCGCACCGCGATCGGCGTGGCAGGCGTCACCTTCTACTGCGTCCTGTGGGCCGCGGCCAGCTCGGACCTCATCGCCACGCACTTCATGGTGTCGCTGAACGACGTGACGTACTGGCTGCGCTTCCTGGTGGTCGTCGGTCCGATCCTCGCCTTCATGATCTCGCGGCGCATCTCGCTGGCCCTGCAGCGCAAGGACCGCGAGATCGCGCTCCACGGCCGCGAGACCGGGCGCATCGTGCGCCTCCCGCACGGGGAGTTCATCGAGGTCCACGAGCCGGTCGACGACTACAAGCGGTACAAGCTGACCGCCTTCGAGTCCCCCGAGGTCACGGTCCCCAGGGCCGACGAGAACGGCAAGGTCAGCCTGCTCGACAAGGTCCACGGGCGCGTGTCGCACTTCTTCTTCGAGGATCGCGTGGCACCGGTCACACCGCGGGAACTCGAAGCCTCGCACGGCGACCACCACGGTGAGATCGCCGGAGCGAAGGATCGCGAGTCCATCGCCAGCCACTAGGGACCATCTCCCGAACAGCTGATCGAGGGGCCCGGACACACTGTCCGGGCCCCTCCTGCATCCCCGGCAGGTTCCGGGCGCACCCGCACCTCGGGTGCACTGTCACGGGCATCGTCCTGGTGCTCGTCGTGACCCCTGGGGGAACCTTCCCGCCCACTCCACCATCGCCGAGTTCCGTGACCGGCGTGTTCGGAACCGCCGAACTCGGAACCGCCGGGGCGGCCGCCGTCGCCGGCCCGGCCGCCCCCATGCTCCTGCCCATGCCGGCGGCCGGACACGCATCGGTCGGCGCACCCACGCGCCGGCGCAGGTGCCGGCGGGTCATGTCGCCGGCACCTGATCGGCGTCGGCCTCGCGGTGACCGCGGGCCGCTGACCCCGCCTAACCGAGACGCTTGGCGCTGTACGCCCGCGGGGTGCGCACACCCGGGCGCTGCAGGGGCACCCACAGCTTGTACCGGTCGGCCCGGTAGTAGGAGACCGAATAGTCGACCATGGTGCGCGCCACGTAGGCGTGCCGCTGGATCTTCAGCAGGGGCGCGTTCATCTCGACGTTGAGCAGGCGCGCGATCGACGGGGAGGCGGCGGTCGCCTCGATGGTGTCCTCGCCCCACTCCATGACCAGCCCGTACTTCTCGCTCAGGACGTTGTACAGGGACGTGGGAGGTGGATCGTCGAGAATGCCGGCGACGCAGTGCGCCGGGATGAAGTTCTCGTCCACGCTCATGGGCTCACCGTCGGCGAGCAACTGGCGTCGGAACCGCACGACGGGCTGGCCGATGTCGATCTGCAGTTCCCTCGCCACGAGGGGCGACGCGCCCTGCTGTTCGAAGCTGAGGACCCGTGCGTCGGGGACCATGCCGCGGCGGATCATCTCCTCCGTGTAGGACGTCATCTTCATGTGCAGGTCCATCTTGCTGCGGGCGACGAAGGTCCCGAGCCCCACGATGCGCTCCAGGACCTCTTCGGCGACGAGGGCGTCGATCGCATGGCGCACGGTCATCCGCGCGACCCCGTAATAGTTGCTCAGAGCCCGCTCGGAGGGGACGCCTTCCCCGGGCTCACCGAACTGTCGGATGTAGTGCCGCAGGCTCTCGCGCACCTGCACATGCTTGGGTACTGCCGAGGCGTCGTCGAGCGGTTCTGCGTCGAAACGTCGCGGCAGCACAACCATGGATTCCATCTCCTGCGATCGGGTACCGGACGTGGGCGGTCAGGACGACTGTACGACGGCGGGCAGACGAAAGGGGAGCCCGCGCTCGGCGGACTCCCCTTTCATGGTCGAGCGGATCGGTCAGTGGGCGTGGTACCCGCGGCTGTACTCGAAGACCCAGCCGACCAGGGCGATCGCGGCGAGCCCCATGCCGATGTACAGGATCCAGAAGCCGATCGCCAGTCCCGCGAAACCGGTGGCGGCGGCCAGTCCGAGCACGAGGGGCCACCAGCTCCAGGGACTGAAGTGCCCCTGCTCACCCGATCCCTCGTGGATCTCGGCGTCGAGGCGGTCCTCCGGACGGTCCCCTACTCGCCTTCCCGTGAAGTTGAGGTAGAACCCGATCATCCCGGACAGCCCGGCGGTGAGGTAGAGGGCGAGGAAGCCGACCGGCTCCGACCACTCGACCAGGAACCCGTACACCGTACCGACGAGCAGGAAGAACGGCGTCAGGTAGGTGAAGAGTTTCGTCTCGACCCTCATGCGTTGGCGTCCTTTCGGTCAGCGGCGCCCATGAAGCTGGCAGCACTCTCATCGGGGGTGTGGGTCTGCTGGAGCTCCGGGTGGTGCAGGTCGAGCGCCGGGCGCTCGGAGCGGATGCGCGGCAGCGAGGTGAAGTTGTGGCGCGGCGGCGGGCAGGACGTCGCCCACTCCAGTGAGGCGCCGAACCCCCAGGGGTCGTCCACCTCGACCTTCTTGCCGGTACGCCAGGTGACGTACACGTTCCAGAAGAACGGGATCAGCGAGGCTCCGAGCACGAAGGACCCGATGGTGGAGAACTGGTTCATGGCCGTGAAGCCGTCCTCGGGCAGGTAGTCCGCGTAGCGGCGGGGCATGCCCTCGACGCCGAGCCAGTGCTGGATGAGGAACGTGGCGTGGAAGCCGAGGAACAGCATCCAGAAGTGGATCTTGCCGAGGCGCTCGTTGAGCATCTTCCCCGTGAATTTCGGCCACCAGAAGTAGAACCCGGCGAACATCGCGAAGACCACGGTTCCGAAGACCACGTAGTGGAAGTGAGCGACCACGAAGTAGGTGTCCGAGACGTGGAAGTCGAGCGGGGGTGAGGCGAGAATGATGCCCGTCAGGCCACCGAAGAGGAAGGTGACGAGGAAGCCGATGCTCCACAGCATCGGGGTCTCGAACGTGATCGATCCGCGCCACATCGTGCCGATCCAGTTGAAGAACTTCACGCCGGTCGGGACCGCGATGAGCATGGTCATGAAGGCGAAGAAGGGCAGCAGCACGGCGCCCGTGACGTACATGTGGTGTGCCCACACGGTCACCGAGAGGGCGGCGATCGCGATCGTCGCGTAGACGATGCCCTTGTACCCGAAGATCGGCTTGCGGCTGAAGACCGGGAAGATCTCGGAGACGATGCCGAAGAACGGCAGGGCGATGATGTACACCTCGGGGTGCCCGAAGAACCAGAAGAGGTGCTGCCAGAGGATGGCTCCGCCCGCTTCGGGATCGAAGATGTGGGCCCCGAAACGGCGATCGGCGCCGAGGGCGAAGAGCGCGGCGGCCAGCGGCGGGAAGGCCATCAGGACGAGGATCGCCGTGATCAGCGTGTTCCAGGTGAAGATGGGCATGCGCCACATGGTCATGCCCGGGGCGCGCATGCAGATGATCGTGGTGATGAAGTTGACGGCACCCAGGATGGTGCCGAAGCCGGAGAGCGCGAGTCCGAACACCCACAGGTCTCCGCCCACACCCGGCGAGAACGTCGTACTCGACAGCGGCGCGTACGCGAACCAGCCGAACGAGGCGGCGCCCTGGGGGGTGATGAAGCCGGACACGGCGATCGTGCTGCCGAACAGGAAGAACCAGAAGGCCAGCGCGTTCAACCGCGGGAAGGCGACGTCGGGCGCGCCGATCTGGAGCGGCATGATGACGTTCGCGAAGCCCGCGAACAGCGGAGTCGCGAACATCAGGAGCATCACGGTGCCGTGCATCGTGAACAGCTGGTTGTACTGCTCCTTGGTCTGCAGGATCTGCATGCCGGGCTCGAACAGCTCGGCCCGGATGATGAGGGCCATGACACCGGCGAAGCAGAAGAACACGAACGAGGAGATCAGGTACATGAACCCGATCGTCTTGTGGTCGGTCGAGGTGATCCAGTTGACGACGATGCGTCCCTTGGACCTCGGAACGACACGGGGAGCCGCAACGGTGCCGGCTTCCTCAAGGGTGTATTCGAAGGTGGACATCAGCTGCTGCTCCTGGCTGGATCGGTGTCGGGATCATCCTCAGGGTAGGAGTCGCGGTCGTACTCATCGCCGAGCTGACCGTCCTCCAGCTGCGCCATCTGCGTGTCGAACTCCTCCTGGGAGACGACCTTCACCATGAAGAGCATCTCCGAGTGGTACTGGCCGCACAGTTCTGCGCACTTGCCCTCGAAGGTGCCCTCCTTGGTGGGCGTGAGGTTGATGTAGTTGGTACGGCCCGGGTAGAGGTCGCGCTTCATCAGGAATCCGGGGACGAAGAACGAGTGCTGCACATCGCGGGCATTGAGCTGGAACTCGACGCTCTTGTTCACCGGCAGGTAGAGGGTGGGAAGGTTCTCAGGCACTCCCTCCTCACCGTTCAGGCTGCCCTGGACGCCCGTGGAGTACTTGTCTTCCTTGACGTAGTTGAAGTCCCACGACCACTGCTTGCCGCGGACATCCACGATGACGTCCGGATCCTCGACGCGGGCGTCGATCGTGTTGATGTCCCGCTCCGTGAAGTAGAAGAACACGAGGACCATGAAGAGGGGGATCGTCAAATAGAAGATCTCGAGCGGCAGGTTGTAGCTGATCTGCCGCGGGTACCCGGTGTCGTTCTTGCGGCGACGGTACGCGACCATGCACCAGATGATCAGGCCCCACGTGATGATGCCGACGACCATGGCCGCGATCCACGAGTTGACCCACAGATCGGTGATGGCCCCGGTGTGGTTGGTGTTGTCCCGGTCTGCCGGAAGCCAGCCCCGTTGGGCTTCAGCCGAACAGCCGGTCAGTAGGAGGGCGCCGGCCAGCGAGATGCTGGAGATCTTCGCGATCCTGACGCGCTTGCTACCGGTTCGGTCCTGCGAACTCACAGACGGACCTTCCTTTTCTACGTGCGTTGCCACCCGCCCGTGAAGCGGCCCGGGGTGCACATCCAGTTTTACTACTCACTGTAGAGCTTACCCGGAAGACCTGCGATCCGGTGACATGCGAAAGGCCCGGAACACACCTCGTCGGTGACGTTCCGGGCCTTGTCTGCGTGCTAGTGGAAGGAGTCCCCACAGGCGCAGGATCCGCCTGCATTCGGGTTGTCGATGGTGAACCCCTGCTTCGAGATGGTGTCCTCGAAATCGATCGACGCTCCGGACAGGTAGGGGACGCTCATCTTGTCCACGATCACCTCGACGCCGTCGAAGTCGCGGACGGCGTCACCGTCGAGGACGCGCTCGTCGAAGTACAGCTGGTAGATCAGGCCGGAGCAGCCGCCGGGCTGGACAGCGACACGCAGACGGAGGTCGGTGCGGCCTTCCTGCTCGAGGAGGCTCCGCACCTTGCCCGCTGCGACGTCGGACAGGCTGACCTCGTGCGCGGCCGGTTCCGTGGATCCCTGGAGGGACCCGGTGTCGGTGGTCGATGTGCTCATGGTGTTTCTCCTCGCTCGGACCCCACCCTGGTGTGTCCGCTCTCAGTGCCGTCCGCGGTGTCGCGCGCACGGCTGTCGTTTCATCGTACGCCGGACCCGCAGAAGGCATAACGGACGGCGGGGCAGAAACATTTCCGCCCCGCCGTCGGCCGTTCATTCTGCGGAGAGCCCGCCGTCGTTGATCCGGGCGAGTAGGATCGCCTCCGCCAGGACCGCCTTCCGGAACTCGTCGAGATGCAGCGACTCGTTCGCGCTGTGCGCGCGGGAGTCAGGATCCTCCACGCCGGTGATGAGGATCTGCGCGGCCGGGAAGAGCTCCGTCAGGTCCGCGATGAAGGGGATCGAGCCGCCCATGCCCGCCTCCACGGGCTCGACACCCCACGCCTCCCCGAGAGCGGACAGGGCGAGCCTGGACGCCGGTTCCGTGGTGTCCGTCCGGAAGGGGCTGCCCGTCTCCCCCGCCGTGAACGTCACCCGGGCGCCGAACGGGGCATGGGTCTCGACGTGGGCGCGGACGGCGTCCATCGCGGCCTCGGGGTCCTGGCCGGGGGCGAGGCGGAGGCTGAACTTGGCGCGGGCCCGCGGAAGCAGCGTATTGGAGGACAGCGCCACGGACGGGATGTCCATGCCGATGATGGACAGGGCCGGCTTGTGCCACAGGCGCGAGGCGATGGTCCCCGTACCGGCGAGGCGTACGCCGTCGAGCACCGATGCGTCGGCGCGGAAGTCGTCCTCGTCGTAGTCCACGCTCGCGTGGTCCCCGCCGTGCAGGCCCGCGATGGCGACGTCGCCGGCGTCGTCGTGCAGTGTCGCGATGAGCCGGGCCAGGAGCGTCGGGGCGTCCAGCACGGGCCCGCCGAACATGCCCGAGTGCACGGCGTGGTCGAGGACCTGCACCTCGATGGTGCCGTCCACCAGTCCGCGCAGGCTCGTGGTCAGGGCGGGCACGCCCACCCTCCAGTTGCTGGAGTCGGCGACGACGATGACGTCGGCTTCGAGGTCGTCCCGGTAGGTCTCGAGGAAGGAGCGGAACGTCGGCGACCCGGCTTCCTCCTCGCCCTCGATGAACAGGGTCACGCCGACACCGAAGGCGTCGCCGAGGACCTCGGTGAGTGCGCCGAACGCTCCGATGTGCGCCATGATGCCCGCCTTGTCGTCGGCCGCACCCCGGCCGTACAGCCGACCGTTGCGTTCCGTCGCGACGAAGGGCTCGGTCTCCCAGAGCGAGGGGTCCCCGGGCGGCTGGACGTCGTGGTGGGCGTACAGGAGGACGGTCGGCCGGCCCTCGGCCGCGGCACGGCGGGCAACGACGGCGGGACCGCCGGGTGTGCCGTCGTTGTCGACGCGCAGGATGCGGACGTCGTCGATCCCCACGCCGCGGATCAGGTCCGCGACCGCCTCGGCGCTGCGGTCGAGCTCACGGGCGTCGAAGGCGTCCCAGGCGATGCCCTGGATGGAGACGAGGCTCGAGAGGTGCTCGACGATGCGGGGGAAGGACGCGTCGACGCTGGCGCGGAGCCGGTCGCCGACACGCGAGCGATCGTGCGGGTGGTCGGGCGAGGTGTTCGTGGAAGTCATGCCAGAACCCTACACACGCCGCACCCCGGAGGCCGGGGGCCGGCGCCCCGCAGGATACCGGGTCCGGGCCCGACCTCCGGCCGCCCCGGACCCGGTATCCTGAAGGGGTGTTCGGACGAAACAAAGAAGCCCCCTCTGCCCAGGAAGTCGTTGACAGCGCTTCAAGCATCCCCGAGGCGCAGCGCCCGCAGGGAAAGGGCGCACCCACGCCCAGGCGCAGCGTGCAGCAGGCGGCGCGCAAGCGGCCCCTCGTGCCCGATGACCGCAAGGCGGCGCGCGAGCAGAGCCGCACCACCGTGCGGGACGAGCGGGCGAAGATGCGGCGGGCGCTCGACACCGACGACGAACGCTACCTCCCCTTGCGCGACAAGGGCCCGAACCGCCGGTACATCCGCCAGTTCGTCGACGCCCGGGTGAACATCGGCGAGTTCCTGATGATCGCCGCCCTGGTGTTCGTGATCCTCAGCTTCTTCCAGTCCCTCGCCGTACAGAGCGCCGTGCTGATGGCGTTCTGGGTCCTGATCGTCGCGGTGATCGTGGACTGCGTGCTGCTGCGTCGCAAGCTCAAGAAGAAGCTGACCGACAAGTTCGGGGCCCCCCATCAGGGCGACCTCTGGTACGGCGTGACCCGCGCCCTGCAGCTCCGGCGCCTCCGCCTGCCGAAGCCGCAGGTCAGCCGGGGACAGTACCCCTCCTGACCTTCGGCGCAGGCCGCTCCGCATCCTCCTCCCGTCCATCGACGACAAGAGCCGGGCCCTCGGGCCCGGCTCTTGTCGCGTCGATCCGGGTCAGGCCGCTGTGCCGCGCCGTGCGCGCAGGAGCCCGCGGTTGATGCGGTGCGCCCAGAACGGTCCCTCGTAGAGGAACCCTGTGTAGCCCTGGACGAGGGTTGCGCCGGCCTCGAGCCGCTCCAGGACGTCCTCGGGCGTCTCCACGCCCCCGACGGCGACGATGGCCAGCCGGTCCCCGACCGCCGACCGCAGACGCTCGAGGACCTGCAGTGACCGGGCCTTCAGCGGCGCCCCGCTCAGCCCTCCGACGCCCTTCGCCATGACGGTGTCGGCATCTGTGACCAGGTTCTCCCGCGTGATGGTGGTGTTCGTCGCGACGATGCCGTCGAGGCCCAGGGCCAGGGCGAGGGCCCCGACGTCGTCGATGTCCTGGTCCGTGAGGTCCGGGGCGATCTTGACCAGGAGCGGCACGTGGCGTCCCGCCGCTTCGTCCGCGGTGCGGCGGACGGCCTCGAGCAGCGGGCGGAGCGAGTCGACGCCCTGGAGCAGTCGCAGGCCCGGGGTGTTCGGGGAGGACACGTTGACCACCAGATAGTCCGCCACCGGAGCCAACTGTTCGGCGCTGACGAGGTAGTCGGCGATTGCGTCGGCGAGGTCCACGCGCTTCGTCTTGCCGATGTTGGCGCCGACCACGGGGCGTGGCCGCGACCGGTAGCGGCGGGCCAGCCGCTCGCGCGCCGACCGGAGGCGGGGCGCGACGGCGGCCGCGCCGTCGTTGTTGAAGCCCATCCGGTTGATGACCGCCCGATCCTCGACGAGCCGGAACAGGCGCGGAGCGGGGTTGCCCGGCTGCGCCTGGCCGGTGATGGTACCGATCTCGACGTGGCCGAACCCGAGTGCGGTCAGGGCGAGCACTCCCGTGCCGCCCTTGTCGAAGCCGGCGGCCAGCCCGAACGGCGACGGGAACTCCACGCCGAAGGCGGTGGTGGCGAGGCTCGGGTCGGGAGCGCAGAGCCGGCGCAGCACCCAGCCGGCCGGCGTGAGGTCGACGGCGCGGATGAGGGCGAACCCGATCCGGTGGGCCCTCTCCGCATCCATGCCGGAGAAGGCGATCCTGAAGAAGGTCGGGTAGAAACGCATGCCCCAAGACTTCCACGCCCCTGCGGCACGCACCAATCCGCGGGCACCACCCGGAGGCTTCCGACGGTGCGCGCCGGTAGGGTCGGAGGCATGGACGACGGCTGGTCGGAGGACATCCTGGGCGATCCCTTCCGCGCGCTGACCCTCCCTCTCGAGCCCGACGACGAGGGCCCCCGGGTGGCGACCCTCGTCGCCTACGAGCCGGACGTACCCTCCCGGGCGGACGGCGGGGCGCCGGCACCCACCCGGGCCGTGCTCTACCTCCACGGGTTCAGCGACTACTTCTTCCACACGGAGCTCGCCGGGGCGCTCTCCGGGCACGGGTGGGCGTTCTTCGCCCTGGACCTGCACAAGTACGGGCGCAGCCTGCTGCCCGGCCAGACACCCGGTTTCGCGCGCTCCCTGGACGAGTACGACGCCGACCTCGACGCCGCCCTGGCGGCGCTGCGCGCGCGGCTGGCCGCCCGTGCAGGCACAGGGAGCGGTGCGGCCGTGGAGGTGGTGCTGATGGCGCACTCGACGGGAGGACTCACCGCGACGCTCTGGGCGGCACGCAACCCGGGGCGGGTCGCGGCGCTCGTCCTCAACAGCCCCTGGCTCGACACCCGGGGCAGCGCGCTGCTGCGCAGCGCCGCGCAGGGCGTCCTCGACACGGTCTCGCGCCGCCGGCCGAAGGCGCGGCTGCGCCTCCCCGAGCCCGGGTTCTACTTCAGGAGCATCAGCGACACCCTCGACGGCGAATGGCCGGTGGCCCCGGCCTGGCGACCCGAGGCGGGATTCCCTGTCCGCGCCGGGTGGCTCGCGGCAGTCCTCGCCGGCCATGCCGCCCTGGCCCGCGGTGTGACGGTCCCGGTGCCCGTCCTCGTGCTGTGCTCCACGGCCTCCACGATCAGCGCCACCTGGAACGCGTCGATGCTGGAGTCCGACATCATCCTCGACGTGGGGCCGATGGTGCGCCGCGCGGCGGAGCTCGGGCACGACGTCACCATCCGGCGCCTGCCCGGCGCCCTGCACGACGTCTTCCTGTCCCGGCCGGAGGTGCGCCGCGCCGCCGTCATGATCACCGCGGGGTGGCTGGACGCCCACGTCCCCGCCGACGCACGGGCACGCACCGCGCAAACACCCGCCTCGCGGACGCCCGACCGGTCCCCTCCCCGCCTGACGCGCTAGGCGGACGCCCGACCGGTCCCCTCCCCGCCTGACGCGCTAGGAGGACGCCCGTTGCGCGGCCTGGTCGACCGCTCCCCCGTACCGGCGGTCACGCGAGGCGTATTCCTCGATGGCGCGCCACAGGGTGCGGCGGTCCACGTCGGGCCACAGCGTGTTCATGAAGACCATCTCCGCGTACGCGGACTGCCAGAGCATGAAGTTGGACAGCCGCTGCTCGCCGGAGGTGCGCAGGAACAGGTCGACGTCGGGGAGATCGGGTTCGTCGAGGTAGCGCTGCACGGTCTTCTCGCCGACCGAGGACGCCTTCAGGGTCCCGGCAGCGACGTCCTCGGCGATGGCACGCGCGGCGTCGGCGATCTCGGCCCGTCCGCCGTAGTTCACGCACATGGTCAGGGTGCAGGTGGTGTTGCCGCGGGTGTACTGCTCGGCTTCCTCCAGCTCCCGGATGACCGACTGCCACAGCTTCGGCCGGCGGCCCGACCACCGGATCCGGACCCCCCACCGGTCGAGCTGGTCCCGCTGGCGCCTCAGCACGTCCTTGTTGAACCCCATCAGGAACCGCACCTCCTCGGGCGACCGCTTCCAGTTCTCCGTGCTGAACGCGTAGACGGAGACGTGTTCGACGCCGATCTCGATCGCCCCGGCCATGACGTCCAGCAGCGCCGCCTCACCCGCCTTGTGCCCTTCGGTGCGGGGCAGGCCCCGCTCGTTGGCCCACCGGCCGTTGCCGTCCATCACGATCGCCACGTGCCGGGGGACGAACTGGCGCGGGATGACGGGTGCCTGCTCACCGCTCGGGTGGGGCCAGGGTGCCACGGGTCGGGCGGGGTTCTTCATGCACGCTCCACATGTTTGAGGGAGGCGACCCCGCGTTCGAGGTGCCATTGCAGGTAGGCGGCGACGAGGCCCGCGGCCTCGCGCCGCGCGCTGTTCTCCGACGCGTCCGCGGTCGCCCAGTCGCCCGTGAGCAGCGCCCCGAGCAGGTCCATGGTCGCGGGCGACGGCGACGCCGAGCCGGGCGGCCGGCAGGCGGGGCATACCGCGCCGCCGAGCGGTGCGGAGAAGGCGGAGTGCGGACCCGGGGCGCCGCAGCGGGCGCACGCCGTGAAGCTCGGAGCCCACCCCGCAGTCGCGAGGGCGCGCAGCAGGTACGAGTCGAGGATGAGTTCCGAGGGGTGCAGGTTCCGGCTGAGGGCGGAGAACGCCCCGGCGACGAGCGCGTACTGCGCTCCCCCGGACTCGCCGATGTCCGTGAGGCGTTCGGCGGTCTCGGCGATGGCGGTCGCCGCGGTGTACCGCGCGTAGTCCGACGCGATGCCGTGGCCGTAGGCGCCCTTGGTCTGCGCCTGCGTGACGACGTCGAGGCTGCGCCCGTGTGCGAGGAGGAGGTCCACGGACATGAACGGCTCGAGGCGGGAACCGAACTTGCTGCTGGTCCGCCGGACGCCCTTGGCGACGGCGCGGACCTGCCCGTGCTCGCGGGTCAACAGGACGATGATGCGGTCCGCCTCACCGAGTTTGTAGGTGCGCAGCACGACGCCTTCGGTGCGGTAGGTGCGTGATGCTGACGAGGAAGGCACTGGATCATTCTCCCACCTGCCACCCCCGCCGGCCTGCCCGGCACGGGGCGGCGGGGGTGGGACGTCGCGGCCGGTTTCCGGTCAGGCGGCGTCGCGGATGGCCCGGTTGACCGCCGAGATGACGGCCTTCAGCGCGGCCATCGTGGTGTTCGCGTCGATGCCGACGCCCCACAGCACCCGCTCGCCGACAGCGCATTCGACGTACGCTGCGGCGCGGGCGTTGCCGCCGGAGGACAGGGCATGCTCGGTGTAGTCGAGGACGCGGACGTCCACCCCGTCCTGACCGAGGATGGTGAGCAGCGCATCGATCGGGCCGTTGCCCTGGGACGCCTTCCGCTGCTGCACGCCGTCGACCAGGAGCGTCGCGACCAGCTTGAACGAGCCGTCCTCGGCCGTGTCCGTGTTCACCGAGGTGAGCTCGTAATGGCCCCAGGCCTCGGATCCGCCGTCGGCGCGGGTCGGCAGGTATTCGTCCTGGAACACCGACCACAGCTGGCTGCCGCTGACCTCGCCGCCCTGGGTCTCCGTTCGGCGCTGGATGACGCCGGAGAACTCGATCTGCGCGCGGCGCGGCAGGTCCAGGCTGTGCTCGTTCTTGAGCAGGTACGCCACACCACCCTTCCCGGACTGCGAGTTGACCCGGATGACGGCCTCGTAGGACCGGCCGATGTCCTTCGGGTCGATCGGCAGGTACGGGACGGCCCACGGGAGCTCGTCGACGCCGACGCCGGCTGCCGCGGCGTCGCGCTCCATGCTCTCGAAGCCCTTCTTGATGGCGTCCTGGTGGGAGCCGGAGAAGGCGGTGAAGACGAGATCGCCACCGTACGGGGACCGCTCCGGCACGCTGAGCTGGTTGCAGTATTCCGCGGTCCGGCGGATCGAGTCCATGTCGGAGAAGTCGAGCTGGGGGTCGATGCCCTGGCTGAACAGGTTCATCCCGAGCGTCACCAGGTCCACGTTGCCGGTCCGCTCGCCGTTGCCGAACAGGCATCCCTCGATGCGGTCCGCGCCGGCCAGGTAACCGAGTTCCGCGGCCGCCACGCCGGTGCCGCGGTCGTTGTGGGGGTGCAGCGACAGGATGATGCCGTCCCTGTCCGCGAGGTTGCGGCTCATCCATTCGATGGAGTCGGCATACACGTTCGGCGTCGCCATCTCGACGGTCGCCGGCAGGTTGAGGATCATCTGGCGGTCCGCCGAGGCCTCGAACACCGCCGACACCTCGTTGCTGATACGGGCCGCGAAATCGAGCTCCGTGCCCGTGAAGGACTCCGGGGAGTACTCGTACGTGATCGCGGTGTCCCCCATGTTCTCCTCGAACTTGCGGCACAACCGGGCCCCCTGGAGGGCGAGGTCGATGATGCCGTCCTGGTCCTGGTTGAACACCACGCGCCGCTGCAGCACGGACGTCGAGTTGTAGAGGTGCACGATCGCCCGGTCGGCTCCCTCGAGGGACGCGTAGGTCCGCTCGATCAGGTGCTCACGGGACTGCGTCAGGACCTGGATGGTGACGTCGTCGGGGATGCGGTCCCCCTCGACGAGCTGGCGGACGAAGTCGAAGTCCGTCTGCGACGCCGACGGGAAGCCGACCTCGATCTCCTTGAAGCCCATCCGGACGAGGAGGTCGAACATCTTGTGCTTGCGTTCGGGGTTCATCGGGTCGATGAGGGCCTGGTTGCCGTCACGGAGGTCGACGGCGCACCAGCGGGGTGCCTTCGTGATCACGCGGTCCGGCCAGGTGCGGTCGGGGAGTTCGACGGTGATCTGGTCCTGGAAGGGCCGGTACTTGCCGAACGGCATACCGGAGGTCTTCTGTGCGTTTCGCATGGGGGACGGCCTTGTCTGTGGGGACTGGATGTGCTGTCGGCCGGGCAACGCGGACTCCGCGGCGAGGGTGGCCAGTGGCTCCGAGTCCTAGAGGGCCCCGCCGCGGCACCGAAGAAGAGTTCTCTGTGCGCGCACCCTGCCACGATAGCACGGCACATAGGATGGCCTCCGGGGCGCTCGGACGAGTGCACGCCCCGGAAGTACCACGAGGAATCAGGAACCGACTATGACGATCAGCACCTTCGACCCGGCCACGCTCGACACGACGGTCCGGCCGCAGGACGACCTCTTCCGGCACGCGAACGGCGTCTGGCTGAAGGACACGGCCATCCCCGACGACCGCCCGCTCACCGGCTCCTTCACCGCCCTGCGCGACGCCTCCGAGCTCGCCGTCCGCACCATCATCGAGGAGGCTGCGGCGCAGGCGGCTGCCGGATCAACCGACGGGATCGACGCCAAGCTCGGCACCCTGTACGCGGACTTCATGGACACGGCACGCATCGAGGCCGAGGGATCCGCCCCGATCCGGCCACTGCTGGAGCGTATCGAGGCGGTGTCCACGGTCGAGGAGCTCGTGGACCTCAGCGCCGGCCTGACCCGCTCGGGTGTCCAGGGCTTCGTGGCACCGTACGTGAGCAACGATGCCGGCAACCCGGAGCGCTACCTGCTGCACGTGTACCAGTCGGGGCTCGGCCTGCCGGACGAGTCCTACTACCGGGAGGAAGGCTTCGCCGAGACGCGAGACAGGTACCGGGAACTGCTCGAGCGGCTCTTCGAGCTCGCCGGGACCGCCGATCCGGCCGGCGCCGCGACGCGCGTCGTCGAGCTCGAGACGCGCCTGGCGGCGTCGTCGATGGGGTCCGTGGAGCGCCGGGACCCGCAGAAGACCTACAACCTCGTCCGGCACGATGACGTCGCCGGGCTGTCGCCCCACCTCGTCCCGTGGCTGCGCATCGTCACCGACAGCGCCGGGCAGGCCGTGGAGCTCGTGGTCAACCAGCCCGACTTCGTGCGTGGACTCGACGGCGCCCTGCGCTCCGAGGACCTCGGCACCTGGCGGGAGTGGCTCACGAGCCGTGTCCTGCTGCACGCCGCCGACTACCTCGACGAGAGATTCGTGGACGCTGCCTTCGCGTTCTACGGCACGCACCTGGCCGGCACCCCCCGTATCAAGGACCGCTGGAAGCGCGGCGTCGCCCTCGTGGAGGGGGCGATGGGCGAGGCGATCGGCCGGCGGTACGTCGAACGGCATTTCCCGGCGACGCACAAGGCCGCCATGCTCCAGCTGGTCGGCAACCTCATCGCCTCCTACGAGGCGAGCATCTCGTCGCTGGCCTGGATGACGGGCGAGACCCGCGACCGGGCCCTCGAGAAGCTCTCGCAGTTCACCACGAAGATCGGCTACCCGGAGCAGTGGATCGACTACGGGCCGCTCGAGGTGCAGGCGTCCGACCTCTACGGGAACGTGCTGAGAGCTGCCGAGTTCGAGCACCGCCGGCAGCTCGACAAGCTGGGCGGCCCGATCGACCGCGGCACGTGGCTCATGACACCGCAGACCGTCAACGCCTACTACATGCCCACGATGAACGAGATCGTCTTCCCGGCAGCCATCCTCCAGCCCCCGTTCTTCGACATCGAGGCCGACGACGCCGTCAACTACGGGGCGATCGGCGCCGTCATCGGCCACGAGATCGGCCACGGCTTCGACGACAAGGGATCGCAGTTCGACGGCACCGGCCGCCTGCGCAACTGGTGGAGCGAGGCGGACAGGACGGCGTTCGACGCCCTGACCGGACGCCTCGTCGCCCAGTACGCGTCACTCAAACCGTCCGAGGTCGCGGGGCAGACCGTCAACGGTGAACTCACCCTCGGCGAGAACATCGGGGACCTCGGCGGGCTCGGCATCAGCTACCGCGCGTACCTCCTGAGCCTCGGGGACGCGGAGGCGCCGGTGATCGACGGCCTGACGGGGACGCAGCGCTTCTTCCTCTCGTGGGCCACGTGCTGGCAGCAGAAGATCCGGCCGGAGGAGGCCAAGCGCCGCCTGACCGTGGACCCCCACTCCCCCAACGAGTTCCGCTGCAACCAGGTGGTCAGGAACCTCGACGAGTTCCACACGGCGTTCGGTCTCGGCCCGGAGGACCGGCTGTGGCTGGAGCCCGAGGACCGCGTGCGCATCTGGTAGTCCCCACCGGCGGGAGGGCCCGCGCGCCCGTCAGGGCACGGGGGCCCGTCCTCGCCCGGGTGCCGCCCTACAGACCCGAGGACGCCTGGCAGGTCACCTGGTCGGCCGTCTGGCCCTGCAGCCCGCTGCCGAGCGGCGGTACCACGACCTTCGAGCCCGTCGCCAGGTCTGCCCCGACGAGCAACTGGACGCCGGCGGCGGACTCGTCGAGCGAGACCTGGCTCTGCGGGACGCCGAAGCGGGCGGCGAGATCGGCGGCGGCATCCTCGTAGCCGGTGCTGAAGTAGACCTGCGTCAGCTCTGCGGGCACGGACGCGTAGGGCGTGGCCTGGGTGTAGCCGGCGGCGAGGAGCAGTTCCTGCACCTCGGCGCCCCGGTCGGGGTTCTCGGTGGCATTCACGACGAGGACGGGGACCGCTCCGGGATCGACCGCCGGAGCCGTCGGGGTGGCGGGTGCCGGGGTGGCGGGCGCCGTGGTCGCCGGGGCCGTGGTCGCCGGGCCCGTCGTCGCCGCCGTGGAGGGTTCGGGGGCGCCGTCGGTGAGGCCCCTGTCCTCCCGCAGGGCGTCGAAGAGCGGCGCGGCCGCGTCCTCGTCGAGGACCAGGCGGTTCGGGTCCTCGGCCCAGGGCTCGGTGGGAACCGTCACGAAGGCGATGTTGCCGAGGTCGACGTCCTTGGTGCGGTCGGCGATCTTCAGCAGCTCGGTCGGCTTCGACAGGTCCTCGTCCACCGTCAGGTTGCGAGTGATCGTCTCCGCGATCGAGTAGAGCCTGGGGAGGTTGGTCAGGGTCCCCTCGGCGCGGACCTTGCGGGCCATGGACGCGAGGAACGACTGCTGCGCCGCGATGCGTCCCGTGTCGCCGCCGTCGCCGAAGCTGTGACGCGTCCGCAGGAAGGCCAGCGCCTGGTCTCCCTCCACCTCGCTGGTCCCCGCGGGCAGGGACAGCCCGGAGTACTCGTCGTCCACGGGTTCCTCGACGCACACCTCGACGCCGCCCAGGGTGGAGGAGAGCTCCTTCACCGCGTTGAAGTCGGCCATCATGAAGTGGTCGATCGACAGGTCGGTGAGATTGTTGAGGGCGGCGACCGTGCAGCCGGGTCCGCCCTCGCCGAGCGCGCCGTTCAGCTGGCCGAGGTCCATCGCCTGGGACCTCTCCCCGGTCTCGGGGTTCACGCAGCTGGGCAGGGGGACCAGCAGGTCGCGGGGGAACGAGACGACGGTGACGTTCTCGCGGTCGGCGGAGAGCGTGAGCAGCATCATGACGTCGGAGTTGCCCTCGCCCGAGGAATCGTCCTCGCTGCCGAAGAACTTCCCCGAATTGCCGGTGCGCGTGTCGGTGCCGAGGATGAGGATCTGGAGGGGGTCGGTGCTGGAGTCGACGGGAAGCGCGGACTCCCCGTTCTCGCCCAGGTTCAGCGGGGAGGTCGTGACGTTCGACTGCAGGCGGAACACCTGGACCGCGACGAATGCCACGGAGGCGAGGAGCACGGCCGCCATGACCATGGCCGCGGTCCTGAGCCCGCGGTTGCGCCGGCCGCGACCGAGGTGCCGTCCTGCCGGGCCAGCGTCGCCGGCGGCACCGGCGGGGATCGCCTCGGGGGCGTCGCCGGCGCTACGCGCGTCATCACTGGATGGTCGGCGGGTCATGCCCGGGCTCCTTCGGATGGTTGGACGGTTCGGATGGTTGGACGGTTGCGATGGTCGGACGGCGGTCGTGCCGCCGTCGACCGCCGCCACGGCGGGTCCGCGGGGACCGACGTCGGCCGACCGGCGCGGGACGGCCGCTGGGCCCGTTCCGGCGGTCCAACGAACGGACCGGGGAAGGCGTGCCCGCTAGAACCCCAGCTTGACCAGCTGCTTGGGATCCCGCTGCCAGTCCTTCGCCACCTTGACATGCAGGTCGAGGTAGATCCGCGTCCCGAGGAGGGCCTCGATCCCCCGGCGTGCGTTCGTGCCGACTTCCCTGAGCCGCGCGCCCCCCTTGCCGATGATGATCGCCTTCTGGGACGGGCGTTCGACGTAGAGGTTCACGTGGACGTCGAGCATGGGGTTGTCCTCGCTGCGCCCCTCCCTGGGGATCATCTCCTCCACGACGACGGCGAGGGAGTGCGGGAGTTCGTCCCGGACACCCTCGAGGGCGGCCTCGCGGACCAGTTCGGCCACCATGACGGCCTCCGGTTCGTCCGTCAGCTCGCCGTCCGGGTAGAGCACGGGCGATGCGGGCATGTGCCTGCTGAAGACCTCCGCGACGGTGTCCACCTGGAACCCGTCCGCGGCGGAGACGGGCACGATGTCCGCCCATCCGTCGGGGCCCGCGACGTCCGTGCCGAGCTTCGCGACGGCCAGGAGCTGGTCGGTGAGGGCCCGCCGGTCCACGAGGTCCGTCTTGGTGACGACGGCGATCAGCGGCTTGCGGTTGAGCCGGGCGAGCTGCTCGGCGATGAAGCGGTCGCCGGGGCCGATCTTCTCGTTGGCGGGCAGGCAGAATCCGACGGCGTCCACCTCGGAGAGGGTGTCGGCGACGAGGTCGTTGAGCCGCTGCCCCAGCAGGGTGCGGGGGCGGTGGAGCCCGGGTGTGTCGACGAGGACGATCTGCGAGTCCTCGCGGTTCACGATCCCCCGGATGGTGTGGCGGGTGGTCTGCGGCTTCGCCGACGTGATCGCAACCTTCTGCCCCACGAGGGCATTCGTGAGGGTCGACTTGCCCGCGTTCGGTCGTCCGACGAGCGAGACGAATCCTGCCCTGTGCTCAGCGTCGCTCATTGTCAGCCTCAATCGTCTCTCGTTCGTCCTGCTCTGCGTGCTCGGGGGGTAGGCGGTGGGCGATCACGTGGGAGACCCTGTTGCGCCGGCCCTCCATGCGCTCGGCCCGCAGACCGATACCGTCAATTGTGACCTCTGATCCGACGATCGGCACCCTGCCCAGCGTCTTGGCCAGCAGGCCGCCGACGGTGTCCACCTCTTCGTCGTCGAGGTCGAGACCGAACAGCTCGCCGAGGTCGTCGATACCCATGCGCGCGCTCACCCGGTACTCGCCGCCGTCGAGCTGTTCCTGTTCGGGCACCTCGGAGTCGTACTCGTCGACGATCTCGCCCACGATCTCCTCGATGAGGTCCTCGAGGGTGACCAGGCCCGCGGTACCGCCGTATTCGTCGATGACGACGGCGACGTGCGTCGATTCGCGCTGGAGTTCGCGCAGCAGGTCCCCGACGGGCTTGGACTCGGGGACGTAGCGCGCGGGCCGGCATTCGACGTCGACGGGCCGGGACAGGTTCGACGCCGGCCGGCCGTGGAGGTTGGCGACGACGTCCTTCAGGTACAGCAGCCCCCGGATGTCGTCCGAACTCTCCCCGATCACCGGGATGCGGGAGTAGCCGGAGCGGAGGAAGAGGGACATGGCCTGGCTGAGCGTGGAGCCGGACTCGATCGTGACCATGTCGGTGCGCGGGACCATGACGGAGCGGACCTTGGTGTCGCCGAGTTCGAACACCGAGTGGATGAGCTCCGCCTCGTTGTCCTCGATCATCTCGGCGTCGGACGCACGGGAGAGGAGCTCGCGGAACTCCTCCTGCGTGAAGAACGCGGCTTCCTCGCGGTCGGCACCCGGCGTGATGGAGCTGCCGATGCGCACGAGCCAGCGCGGGATCGGTCCGAGGATCGCGCAGAGGAAGGACACGAGCCCGGCAGTCAGGCGGACGACGGCGGGGGCGTGGGAGCGGCCGAGCTGCCGGGGGGACACGCCGACGATCACGAAGCCGATGCAGGCCATCACCGCGGTGGCGAGGAGGCCTGCCAGCCAGATGTTGTCGAGCAGGTCGTGGAAGAGGATGGCGACGGCGACGGCACCGGCCATCTCGAACCACACCCGCCAGAAGCGGAGGGCGTGCATGTGGGCGACGGGGGCGTCGAGGATCCGTCGGATCGAATGCGTCCGCGATTCCTGGACGAGTGCCTCGCCCTCCTGGCGCGGGAGGTAGCTGAACGCTGCCTCCGCGGCCGTGACGAGGGCAGCGATGAGCGCGAAGAACAACCCCATCAGCGCGAGGAGCCAGACCGTCAAGCGCGTGTCTCCCGGGGTGCGTCGCCGCCGAGGAAGTCGGACAGGAGCTGGCGCTGCAGGCCGAACATCTCCTTCTCCTCCTCGGGTTCCGCGTGGTCGTAGCCGAGGAGGTGCAGGACCCCGTGCGTGGTCAGCAGCAGCAGCTCGTCGTTGGTGCTGTGTCCTGCTGCCGCGCCCTGGGACGCTGCGACCTCCGGGCACAGGACGATGTCGCCGAGGAGCCCGGCGGGGGTCACCCGGCCGGGCGTCCCCGGCCGCAGTTCGTCCATGGGGAAGGAGAGCACGTCGGTGGGACCCGGCTCGTCCATCCACTCGAGGTGCAGCTTCTCCATCGCCGCCGTGTCCACGAGGATGATCGAGAGTTCCGCCTCGGGGTGGATGAAGAGCGATTCGAACAGGAAGTTGGCCAGGCGCACGAGGGACGCCTCGTCGGCGTCGTGCCCGGACTCGTTGTTGACCTCGACGCTCATCGGACGGCCGTCGGGCGGCTGGACCGTGCCTGGGCGGCGCGCTGGTCCTCGTCCCACGCGCCGTAGGCGCTCACGATGTCCCCGACGAGCCGGTGCCGGACGACGTCGGACGCGTCCAGTTCGCTGAAGTACACGTCGTCGACGTCGCGCAGGATGTCGCTGACGACGCGCAGCCCCGAGCTCGTGCCGCCGGGCAGGTCGACCTGCGTGATGTCGCCCGTGACGACCATCTTCGAGCCGAACCCCAGGCGCGTCAGGAACATCTTCATCTGCTCCGGCGTGGTGTTCTGGGCCTCGTCGAGGATGATGAACGCGTCATTGAGCGTACGCCCGCGCATGTAGGCGAGCGGGGCGACCTCGATGGTCCCCGCCGCCATCAGCCGCGGGATGGAATCGGGGTCCATCATGTCGTGGAGCGCGTCGTACAGGGGACGCAGGTAGGGGTCGATCTTGTCGTTGAGCGTGCCCGGCAGGAACCCGAGGCGCTCCCCCGCCTCCACGGCGGGTCGCGTCAGGATGATCCGGTTGACCTCCTTGTGCTGCAGCGCCTGGACGGCCTTGGCCATCGCGAGGTAGGTCTTGCCGGTGCCCGCCGGACCGATGCCGAACACGATGGTGTTGCGGTCGATCGCGTCGACGTAGGTGCTCTGGTTCAGCGTCTTGGGCCGGATCGTCCTGCCCCGGGAGGAGAGGATGTTGACGGACAGGACCTCCGCCGGGCGGGCCGCGCTCTGGGTCTTCAGCATGGTGACCAGCTGCTCGAGGACCTGGGGCGAGACCGGGGCGTTGTTGGCGGCCATCGACCGGATCTCGTCGACGAGCCGTTCGGTCCGCAGCACATCGGCCGAGGGACCCGTGATGGTCAGCTCGTTCCCGCGGGCGTGGAGGCCGACGCCGGGGAACGAGTCCTCGATCAGCCGGAGCGCCTCGTCGTTGGAGCCCAGCGCCTGCACCATCTGCTCCGTCGAGTCGAAGAGGAACATCCTGGTGTCGAGTCCTGCCGCATTGATGCCTGGTGAAGAATCGCTCATATCCCGGCCGTCCGGCCTTTGATCGCCCCTTGCGTGAATCGTGGTGTCCGGAGCGTGGTGTCCGGGGTGTGGTGTCCGGGGTATGGTACCCGGAGTGTCGTGCTGGTGGTCCTGTCCCGCGCGGAAGGCAGGGACATCCATCGTACCCCGTCGCACCTGTGTCGCGCCTGTGCCGGCCCTCTGTCCAACACGTGCCGGGCCCGCTTGATTCCCCCGGATCCGCCGGAATGCAAGCGGTTTCTCGGGGTCCGCCCCTGCTCCCGTGTCGATTCCGCGCTTCCGTCGCGAATCGGCCACGGCTTCGTATCGATCAGGTTTCAGTCGTCGCGTGCGTCCGGATTCGACCGGGAAGCGCTCCCGCGCTGTGCCAAGCTGAAACAGGTCCGCCACCGGCGCGCGCCGCCGTGGGCGACCCCCGGCCGGCACCGCCGGCGATGCTGCGGCGGACTCGAGACCCGCACGATCCGCACCAGCATCGACCCGCGCGCGCCCGACGGAAGGAGGCAGGCATGAACCACCAGGACCCCCTGAAGAAGAACCGGCTGGGGCTCGGCGGCATCCTCCTGGTGTCCGGGAGCGTGCTGGTCGGCAGCGGCGCCCTGCTCCTGCCCGACCTCGGGCCGCGCTCGGGCAATGCGCAGCTGGCTCCCCTTCCGGATCCCGCCGCGACGGCGGCTGCCGACGCTGAGCCGACCCCCTCGCCGGAGGCCATGACGGGACCGAGCGCGGGTCCCTCGGAGGCCGTGCAGCCGCTGGTGCCCGTCTACTGGCTCGGGGCCGACGACGGCGCCGAGCGGCTCTTCCGCGAGTACCTCCCGACGCCCGAGGATTCGACGGGCGACCCGATCGCGGACGCCGTCCGGATCATGGCCGCCGGGCGGCCGCTCGATCCCGACTACCACTCGTCCTGGCGCGCGGCGTCCCGGGTCAGCTCGTCCGTCTCGACGAAGAACGTCATCACCCTCGACCTCTCCTCCGACGCCGTGTCACCGCGCCTGGACGAGGGGCAGGCACGGCTCGCGCTGCAGCAACTGGTGTACACGGCGACGGCTGCCGCCTCGCATGCAGGGCTCATCGCGGGCGGCGAGGCCAGCTCCGTCGTCGTCCTCGTCGACGGCGCGGCCGACCAACGAGCGTTCGGCGCCGTCGATCTGGGCGGCGAATGGACGCGGGACGCCGAGAGCATCGCGCCGCTGTGGATCATCGACCCGCAGGACGGCGTGCAGGTGGACTCCGGGAACCTCACCGTCCACGGGGTCGGCCCGGCCTCGGAGGACGCGCTGGCCTGGCGCATCGACCGCAGCACGGATGGCTCCGCGAAGGGCGGCACCGAACTCTTCCGGGACGGCTCCGTGGACATCTCCCCCGAGGACGGGGCGCCGGGCGCCTACTCGTTCGCCGTGACCCTGCCCCCGGGCCGGTACGAGGTCACCGTGTCGGTCCCCTCGACCGAGGGAGCCTCCGGGGACTCGAAGACCGTCGTCGTCCGCTAGCAGCGTGCGGGCTACCAGCGCCCGAGCAGGTGGTTCAGCAGCACCACGGCCGCCGGGCCGGCCGTCGAGGAGCGCAGGACGTGCGGGCCCAGGCGCGCGACCCCGGCCCCGGCGGCGCGCAGCGTCCCCAATTCCGCAGCACTGATCCCACCCTCCGGTCCGACGACGACGGCGGTCGAGGTCGGTCCCCCCGATCCGGCCGCGAGAAGATCGGAGACCTGGTCGGCGAGCGGGAGGTCGGCGTCCTCGTGCAGGACGATCATGCGGTCGACCGCCCCCGCCCACGCGGCCAGCCCCGACGTGTCCAGCACCGCGTGGACCTCAGGCACGAACGAGCGACGCGACTGTTTGGACGCGGCCCGGACGAGCGAGACCCACTTCTGCCGGCCCTTCTCGGCCCTGTCGCCACGCCAGCGGACGATGCTCCGCTCGGCGTGCCAGGGCACGACCGCGTCGACTCCGAGTTCGGTCGCCGCCTCCACGGCCTGCTCGTCGCGACCGCCCTTGGCGAGGGCCTGGACGAGGACCAGCCGATGCTGCGGAGCGGGCTCCTGGCCGGCCGTCTCCACCGCGACCTCGACGGTCCCGTTCCCCACGGCGGTGATCACGCCGCCGATCCGGTAGCCCGCACCGTCGGAGACGTCGAGGCGCTCACCCTCGCCGAGGCGGCGGACGGTGGCGGCATGGCGCCCCTCGTCCCCGCCGAGCACGAAGACGCCGCCCGGGGCCGCGGCGCGGACCGCCTCGGCCGGCCCGAAGAACAGGGGACGCGTCATGGTCAGCGGTTTCCGAGCCGCTCCCGCAGGCGGGCGAAGACGCCGGAGCCGCTGCTGGCGAGCTGTCCGTCGGTGTACTCCTCGTTGCGCAGTTCCGCGAGCCTGCGCAGGAGCTCCTCCTGCTGCGGGTCCACGTTGCGCGGTGTCTCGACGTTGAGGTGGACCCGGAGGTCTCCCCTGCCCTGGCTCCGCAGGTGCGTGACGCCGAGGCCCCGCAGGGTCAGGATCTCGCCGGGCTGGGTGCCGGGCTTGATGTCCAGCTCCTGGTCGCCGTCGTAGGTGTCCAGGTGCACCGTGGTACCGAGCGCCGCGGCGGTCATCGGCACGCTCAGGGTCACGTGCAGGTCGTCGCCGTCGCGGAGGAAGGTGGAGTCGGTGGCGACGCGGATCTCGACATACAGGTCGCCCTGCGGTCCGCCGGCCGTTCCGGCCTCACCCTGGCCGGCCAACTGGATGCGCGTGCCGGTGCTCACACCTGCCGGTACCTTGATGGTCAGGGTGCGGCGGGCACGCACGCGGCCCTCGCCGCTGCACTCGTGGCAGGGGCTGGGGATGACGGTGCCGAAGCCCTGGCAGGTGCCGCAGGGGGCGCTCGTCATGACCTGGCCGAGGATCGACCGCACGGCGCGCTGGACCTGACCCGAACCGCCGCAGATGTCGCAGGTGCGCGGGGAGGTGCCGGGCTGGCAGCAGCTGCCGTCGCACGTGGGGCACACCTCGGCGGTGTCCACCTCGATCTTCTTGTTGACGCCGAACACCGCGTCCTTCAGGTCGATGCGCACGTTGATGAGCGCATCCTGACCACGACGCGTCCGCGACGGAGCCGCGGACTGCTGACCGCCGCCCCCGCCGAAGAAGGTCTCGAAGATGTCCTGGAAGGCGAAACCCGAGCCCGAGTACCCCGCGCCGTAGCCGCTGTCCGTCCCGTTCTCGTTGCCTGTGGTGTCGTACACCCGCCGCTTCTGCGGATCGGACAGCACCTCGTAGGCGTGGCTGACACGCTTGAACTCCTCCGACGCGTCCGGCCCCTCGTTCACGTCGGGGTGGAGCTTCCGGGCGAGCTTGCGGTACGCCTTCTTGATTTCCTCCCCGGTCGCACCCTGCGCTACACCGAGGACCTCATAGTGATTACTCACTCGTGCACATCACTTCCTGTTGGACGTCTGTCATCTGCTCGCCGGCTGCACCGGCGGAAAGGCCATGGACGGTTTCGGCGCCGCTATCGACAACCCCGGACCGCTGCCCCGCTATTCCTCGAGGATCCTCGAGAGGTAGCGGGCGACGGCGCGCACCGCCGCCATCGTCGTCGGATAGTCCATCCGGGTGGGGCCGAGGATCCCGAGCTTCGCTCCGGCATCCGGGCCGTATCCTGTGGCCACCACGGAGGCCTCCGACAGCCCCCCGTAGGGATTCTCGCTCCCGATCCGCACCGAGATGCCGCGCGCGTCGTATTCCATCTCCGACAGCAGCCGCAGCATGACCACCTGCTCCTCGAGCGCCTCCAGGACGGGGCCGATGCTCAGCGGGAAGTCCCCGGTAGAGCGGGCCAGGTTGGCCGTCCCGGCGAGCAGGATGCGGTCCTCCCGCCCGAGCCCGGCAAGCTGCTCGAGGGCCCTGACGATCGTACCCCCGTGGGCGCGCAGCCCCGGGGGGAGCTTGGAGAGGGCGACGCCGAGCTCGCCGGGGAGCGCCGTGAGCTTCACGCCGGACACGGCGGACAGGATGCGCTGCTTGAGCTCCGCGAGCTCCGACTCCTCGATCTCCGCCGGCGTCCGGACGATGCGCTGCTGCACGGTGCCGTTCGTGGCGATCAGGACCGCGAGGATCTGCTGCGGAGCCAGCTGGACGAATTCGATGTGCCGCACCGCGGCTCCGCCGACGCGCGGGAACTGGACCACCGCCACCTGGTTGGTGAGCTGCGCGAGCAGCCTCACCGTGCGGTCCATGACGTCGTCGAGGTCCTCGGCGCCCTCGAGCAGGGTCTGGATGGCCTTCTTCTCCGGCGCGGACAGCGGTTTCACCTCGGAGATGCGGTCCACGAACAGGCGGTACCCCTTGTCGGTGGGGATGCGCCCGGAGCTCGTGTGCGGGGCGGTGATCAGGCCCTCCTCCTCGAGGACCGCCATGTCGTTGCGGATGGTGGCGGAGGAGACGCCGAGCCGGTGGCGGTCCACCAGGGCCTTGGACCCTACGGGCTCCCTGGAGTGGACGTAGTCCTCGACGATGGCCCGGAGCACCTCAAGGCGTCGCGGTTCACTCATTCCTGTGTCACCTCCGGATCTGTTCCTCTTCCCACGGGTACGTGCGGCGGCTGGTTCCCGGTCGTTAGCACTCGACACGCGCAAGTGCCAAGTCTAGTACGTCCGCTGCGATTGTTAGCATTGGGATCCCGGGCTGCGGCAGACCGCCGGAGCCCCTGTGGGAAGGACGGACCCGGGATGGACCACGGCTGGGGAGCCCGCGACCTGGCGGCTCCGAAGCGGGTAGGACTCGCCGATGTCCCCGTCGAGAAGGACATGGTGCTCGAGGACGTCCAGAGCGGGTTCGTCGGCGCGGTGGTCCGGGTGGAGAAGTCCGGCGGGCTGCACGTGATGGTGCTCGAGGACCGCCGCGGCAAGACCCGGACGTTCAGGCTCGGCCACGGCTTCCTCCTCGAGGGCCGGCCCGTGCACGTCGTCGCGCCCGTCCCCGGCGGGTCCCGCACCGCCGCTCCTGCCGCCCGCACCGCCTCCGGCTCCGTGCGGGTGGAGAACGCGCGGGCCAGGACCGCCCGAGCCAGCAGGATCTGGGTGGAGGGCCAGCACGACGCCGAACTCGTCGAGAAGGTGTGGGGCGACGACCTCCGCCTGGAGGGAATCGTCGTCGAACCGTTGCACGGCGTCGACGACCTCGAAGGCGCCATCCGCGCCTTCGGACCGGGCCCGCAGCGCAGGCTCGGGATCCTCGTGGACCACCTGCTCCCGGGCACCAAGGAGTACCGGATCGCGCAGCAGGCGATGACCGCCCCCGGGGCCCGGGGCAACGTGCTGATCGTCGGCCACCCCTACGTGGACGTCTGGCAGGCGGTCAAGCCGGCCGCGCTGGGCCTGGCGGACTGGCCCGTCGTCCCCCGCCACCAGGACTGGAAGACGGGCATCCTGGCCGGTCTCGGCTGGCCCCACCACGACAAGGCCGCCGTGGCCAACGGATGGAAGCGCATCCTCGGCCGGGTCAGCAGCTACGCGGATCTCGAGCCCTCGCTGCTGGGGCGGGTCGAGGAAGTGATCGACTTCCTCACCGCGACTCCCGGCAGCCCCTGAGCCGACCGGAGCCTGCCACCCCGTATCCTTGGAGCACACTCCGGGGGAACATTCTCGACAGCCAGCAAAGGACTTGACGTTGTTCAACACCGCCGACCAACAGCACCACGGACGGGGCGAGTCGCAGCCCGCGTTCGAAGGCACTCCGGCGAACGCGCTTCCGCTGACGGCATCGGAAGACCGCCAGTTCGCCACGCTGGCCCACTTCGGGGGGATCCTCGGCTTCATCCCGTCCCTGCTGATCTTCCTGATCTTCAAGGATCGCGGCCCCTTCACGGCCCAGGAGTCCAAGGAGGCGCTGAACTTCACGCTCCCTCCCACAATCCTCGCCCTGCTGGCCTGGCTGCTGTCGCTCCTGCCGGTCGTCGGCGCGGTGTTCGCGGTGCTGAACGCCCTGATCTGGGTGACGATCACCATCTTCTCGGTCAATGCCGGGATCCAGGTCAATCGCGGGCGCCCCTACCGCTACGCGCTGAACCTGCGTCTCATCCGCTGAGCCCCTCCCGGCCGGTCCGCCCGACCCGCGCCCGACGCGTCAGTCGGGCAGCAGCCTGCGCACGACGGCGTCGGCGAGCAGTCGGCCCCTGAAGGTCAGGATCACGCGGCCCGCGAAGGCCGCGGCAGGCTCCACGAGTCCGTCGGCGATCAGCCCGGCGACCGCACGGCGTCCCCCCGCAGTGAGGGTCTCGGTGGCGAGGCCCTCCCGCAGGCGCACCCGCAGCATCACGTCCTCGACGTAGCGGTCCCCGTCCGACAGGATCTCCCGGCCCGCGGCCGGGGACCGACCGGCGGCGAGGGCGTCGGCGTAGGGGCGGGGGTGCTTCACGTTCCACCAGCGGGTCCCCCCGACGTGCGAGTGGGCACCCGGGCCCGCTCCCCACCAGTCGCTACCGCGCCAGTAGGCCAGGTTGTGCCGGCAGGCGTCCTCGGGGGTGCGCGCCCAGTTGCTGACCTCGTACCACTGCAGGCCGCCCTCGGTGAGCAGCTCGTCCGCGAGGGCGTACTTGTCGGCGTGGTCGTCGTCGTCGATCGGCGGCACCTGGCCCCGGCGGATCCGTGCTGCCAGGCGTGTCCCGTCCTCGATGATGAGGGCGTAGGCGGAGATGTGGTCAGGCCCGTAGGACAGCGCCGTGGCCAGGGAGACCCGCCAGTCCTCCAGCGACTCCCCCGGCGTGCCGTAGATCAGGTCGAGGCTGACCTTCAACCCGGCCTCCCGGGCCCACTCCACGGCCTGCGGGACGCGGTCCGGTGCATGGGTGCGATCGAGCACGGCCAGGACGTGGGGCACGGCGGACTGCATGCCGAAGGAGACCCGCGTGAAGCCGGCCGCCCTGAGGATGCGCAGCGACTCCGGTGTGACCGAGTCCGGGTTCGCCTCGGTGGTCACCTCGGCGTCGGGCGCCAGGCCCCACTGGTCGCGGGCGGCCGTCAGGATGGACGCGAGGTCCTCCGCGGGCAGGAGCGTGGGCGTGCCGCCTCCGAAGAAGACCGTCTCCAGCGGCCGGGCGGGCACCCCGGACGCCTCCAGCGCCTGCGCCCCGAGGGCGAGTTCGGCGAGGACCGAACCGGCGTACGCGTCCTGGGAGGCGCCGCCGCCGAGCTCGGTGGCCGTGTACGTGTTGAAGTCGCAGTACCCGCACCGGACGGCGCAGAACGGGATGTGGACGTAGAGGCAGAACGCGCGGTCCTGGGCACCCTCGGCCGCGGAGGACGGCAGGACGCCGTCCTCCGGCGCCGGCAGGCCGAGCGGCAGTGCGCTAGGCATGAGGCGCCGTCCGCGCCGACCCGAGGCTCATCACTTCTTGGCTTTGTCCTTGGACTCGTCGGAGGACAGGGCCGCGATGAATGCTTCCTGCGGGACTTCCACGCGCCCCACCATCTTCATGCGCTTCTTGCCTTCCTTCTGCTTCTCGAGCAGCTTGCGCTTGCGCGTGATGTCACCGCCGTAGCACTTCGCCAGGACGTCCTTGCGGATGGCGCGGATGCTCTCGCGGGCGATGATGCGGGCCCCGATCGCCGCCTGGATGGGCACCTCGAACTGCTGGCGCGGGATCAGCTCGCGCAGCTTGCCCGTCATCATCACGCCGTAGGCGTAGGCCTTGTCGCGGTGGGTGATGGCGCTGAAGGCGTCGACCTGCTCGCCCTGCAGGAGGATGTCCACCTTGACGAGGTCGGCCACCTGGTCGCCGTCGGCCTTCCAGTCGAGGGACCCGTACCCGCGGGTCTTGGACTTCAGGAGGTCGAAGAAGTCGAAGACGATCTCCGCCAGCGGCAGCCGGTAGCGGATCTCGACGCGGTCCTCGGACAGGTAGTCCATGCCTCCGAGCACGCCGCGGCGCTGCTGGCACAGCTCCATGATGGCGCCGATGAACTCCGACGGCGCGAGGATGGTGGCGGACACCATGGGTTCGCGCACCTCGGCGATCTTGCCCACGGGGTACTCGCTGGGATTGGTGACCTTGACGGCGCGCTTGTCCTCGAGGGTGACCTCGTACTCCACGTTCGGCGCGG
Organism: Arthrobacter arabinosi; assembly: GCF_054511115.1. Taxonomy (NCBI): domain Bacteria; kingdom Bacillati; phylum Actinomycetota; class Actinomycetes; order Micrococcales; family Micrococcaceae; genus Arthrobacter; species Arthrobacter arabinosi. Next base: position 425,361 of record NZ_JBTNDF010000001.1, on the reverse strand, counting down.
TGGAGATGAGGTCGAGGTTGTACTCCCGCTCGAGGCGCTCGCGCGTGATCTCGAGGTGCAGCAGTCCGAGGAAGCCGACACGGAAGCCGAAGCCCAGCGCTGCGGACGTCTCGGGCTCGTAGACGAGGGCGGCATCGTTCAGGGTGAATTTGTCGAGGGCGTCGCGCAGCACGGGATAGTCCGTGCCGTCGAGCGGGTAGAGGCCGGAGAACACCATGGGCTTGGGGTCCTGGTAGCCCCCGAGCGACTCCGCGGCCGGTTTGGCGAGGTTGGTGACGGTGTCGCCCACCTTCGACTGGCGGACGTCCTTCACCCCGGTGATGAGGTAGCCCACCTCGCCTACGCCGAGGCCCTTGGACGGCGTCGGCTCGGGCGAGCTGACGCCGATCTCGAGCAGCTCGTGGCTGGCCCGGGTGGACATCATCTGGATGCGCTCGCGCGGGCTCAGCTTGCCGTCGACCACCCGCACGTACGTGACGACGCCCCGGTACGTGTCGTACACCGAGTCGAAGATCATGGCGCGGGCGGGTGCATCCGGGTTGCCGGTGGGCGCCGGGAGGTCACGGACGATCTTGTCCATGAGCACCTCGACCCCCATGCCGGTCTTGCCGGAGACCCTCAGCACGTCCTCCGGCTCTCCTCCGATCAGGCTCGCGAGTTCCGCCGCGTACTTCTCGGGCTGGGCGGCCGGGAGGTCGATCTTGTTGAGGACCGGGATGATCGTGAGGTTGTTCTCCATGGCGAGATAGAGATTCGCGAGGGTCTGTGCCTCGATGCCCTGCGCCGCGTCGACGAGCAGGATCGCACCCTCGCAGGCCGCGAGCGAGCGGGACACCTCGTAGGTGAAGTCGACGTGTCCGGGGGTGTCGATCATGTTCAGCGCGTAGGCGGTGCCGTCGACCTCCCAGGGCAGGCGGACCGCCTGGGACTTGATGGTGATGCCGCGCTCGCGTTCGATGTCCATCCGGTCGAGGTACTGCGCCTTCATGTCCCGCTGCTCGACGGCACCGGTGAGCTGGAGCATGCGGTCGGCGAGCGTGGACTTCCCGTGATCGATGTGGGCGATGATGCAGAAATTCCTGATGATCGCCGGATCGGTGGCGGCAGGCACCGGAGCGGTGCGGGCCATGGGTGACACGTAGCTTCCTCACTCTTGCGGAACAGGTACGACGGCGGGGCGCGGACCGCGGGTGCGGGGCGCCGGTCCGCGGCAGCCTCCCCCAGTGTCCCACGACGCCGCTCGGCTCCGGCAATCCCGCGCGCCGTCCGCTGGTCGACCCGCCGACAGTCCGGCCCGCTGCCGCTCACGCCGGCCGCTGCTGTCCGGCGCTCACCCCGGCCGGGGCGCGTCAGGGCGTGGTCGCTAGGATCTCAGCATGGGTATCACCGTGCAGTCGCTCCTGTCCCTGGCGAGCCGCGTCGTCCGGGCCGTGTCCCGACCCAGCGCGGGCACCGAGCGGCAGGACGCCCCGTCCCTGCGCCGCCCCGGCGGAGGACGCACCACCCAGTCCGGCACCGCCGCGGACCGTCGCCGGACGGCCCTGCTCGCGTACTCCCCCACCGCGGACGGCAAGCCCGATCCGGGGGAGATCGTGTGGACGTGGGTGCCGTTCGAGGACGACCCGTCCCGGGGCAAGGATCGCCCGGTGCTGCTGGTCGGCCGGGAGGGTGGCGCCCTGCTCGGGCTGATGCTCACGAGCCGGGACCGCACCAACAGTGCCGGCCACGACGGTCGCTACGTCGACATCGGGGCCGGTGCGTGGGATCGGCAGGCGCGCCCGAGCGAGGTGAAGGTGGACCGTCTGCTCCGCATCCAGCCCGGCACCATCAGGCGGGAGGGCGCCGTCCTGCCCCGCCCCCGCTTCGAGCGGGTGGTCGCCGCGATCCCCGAGCACCTGCTGGGCTGACCTCAGGGCGCCCCGGGACAGCGTTCGCGCCGTGACCGGGACCGCCGGCCGACGCCCGGCCGCTCGGGTTGCGGGCGGGTTTCTGCTAACCTGTATAGCTGTGTGTCCGCGCAGGTCTTCGGGCACTTTGGCCGATCGCCACACGGTATCCCCACGCCGCTCAGTCTTCGGTTGGCCGAACTACCCTCACGACCAGTCCGCAATACAAAGAAAGTTCTCATACGTGGCAAATATCAAGTCCCAGAAGAAGCGCATCCTCACCAGCGAAAAGGCGAGGCAGCGTAACAACTCGGTGAAGTCCGAGCTCAAGACCGCCATCCGCGCCGTGAACACGGCCGTCGAGGGTGCGGACAAGGATGCTGCCGCTACGGCGCTGCAGGCTGCAAGCCGCAAGCTCGACAAGGCTGTCACCAAGGGTGTGCTGCACAAGAACAACGCAGCGAACCGCAAGTCCGCGATCTCCAAGAAGGTCAACGCGCTCTAAGCTGCGGAACCTCTGCTGAAGGGCCGGCTCCTGACGGGGCCGGCCCTTCAGCGTTAAGCCGGGCGGCGACGGGCCGGGGGCTGCCGCTCAGCCCTCGGCGAGGGCGATGACCGGCCCTCCACGGGGCTGCCGCTCAGCCCTCGGCGAGGGCGATGACCGTGACGGCGCGTTCCACCGCATAGACGGGGTCGCGGGACTCCCCCTTCACCTGGGCGTCGGCTTCCGCGAGGGCGCGGACGCAGCGGGCGAGGGCATCGGAGCTGAATCGCTGCGCTTCCTTCCGCGCCTGGTCCACCTGCCACGGGGCCATGCCCAGTTCCTTGGCGAGCTGTATCGAGGAGCCCCGGACGCCGTGGACCTTGGCCACGGCCCGCACCTTCATCGCGAGGGCCGCGACGATGGGCACCGGATCGGCACCCGTCGCCAGGGCGTGGCGGAGCATCGACAGCGCCTGCGCGGTGCGTCCGGCCAGGGCGGCGTCGGCCACCTTGAAGCCCGTCGCCTCGATGCGTCCCGCGTAGTACTGCTCCACGGTCCCGACGGAGACCTCGCCGGCGTGGTCGGCCATGAGCTGCTGGCAGGCGGCCGCGAGTTCCGGCAGCTGCGACCCGACGGCCGCGACGAGGGCCCGGACGGCCTCCGGCTCGATGCGTCGGCGCGCGAGCCGGAATTCGGTGGTGACGAACTCGGCCTTCTCGGTGTCCTTCTTCAGCGGCTGGCAGTCGACGACGGTGGCACGGGCCGCCTTGACGGCATCGAGCAGCTTCTTGCCGCGGTTGCCCCCCGAATGGCGCAGCACCAGCACCACATCGGGCGCCGGGTCCTCGAGATAGGCCAGCGCATCGACCAGGAAGGCGTCGCTCATCTGCGCCAGCCCGGCCACCTCGATGATCTTCCACTCCCCGAAGAGCGACGGGCTCGCCTGCATCGCGAGGTGACCGGCTTCGTAGGATGCCGCGTCGAAGCGCACGAGTTCGGCGTCCGGCTGCGCGGTCCTGACCTGCTGCCGGATCGACTCGGCTGCCTTGGACGCGAGGTAGTCCTCCGGGCCCGCGAGCAGCACGACGCCCGCCGGCCGGACGTCACGCCAGGAGGCCGCCTGCTGGGGGGCGCCGCTGGTCCGGCCGGTCGATGATCTCGTTGCCACGTGGCGGAGTTCCTTCCTTCGAAACACCTCCTACTGTCGCACGGCGCCGACGCGCCTCAAAGTCGTCCACCGTCCGGTCCGGGCGGCGTCATCGGAGCGGCCGGACCTCGACGGTCGTGCCGACGACGTCGACCGTGAAGGACCCCAGTTGGTCCGTGCGCACCGTGGCGATCCCGGCGCGGGCGAGCGCGTCGAGGATGCTCTGGTGGGGGTGGCCGTAGTCGTTGCCCTCGCCCGCGGAAATGAGCGCAAGGCGAGGGCCGACCGCCTCGATCAGCTCCGTGCCCCCGTTGCTGGCTCCGTGGTGGGCGATCTTGAGGACGTCGACCCCCCGGTCCGCCAGACCCGGCTCCGAGCGGAGCAGCGCCGCGGCGGCGTCCTCCTCCAGGTCTCCGGTCAGGAGGATCCTGAGCGGGCGGCCGGCGGACGGCACCACGACGTCGAGGACCGCGCTCGCGTTGTTCTCCTCCGCACGGTCGGGCCCGTCGGTCGGCCAGAGGACGTCGATCTGCAGCGGGGCGAGGTCGAGGCTGGTGGAGCTGTCCAGCCGATGGGGTTCCACCCCGCTCGCCCCGGCGGTCGCGGCCACCACCCCCGGGAGGCCGTCCTCACCGGTGGAGTAGTAGAGGGTGGAGAGGGTTCGGCCGCGGAGGGTGCCCTCGATGCCGCCGTAGTGGTCGTCGTGCAGGTGCGTGAGCACGAGGGCGTCGATCACCTCCACCTGCAGGGCGTCGAGGCAGCGGTCCATGGCGTCCGGGTCCGGCCCCGCGTCCACGACGAGCGCGTGCCCGGGCGTCGTCTGCAGCACCAGGCCGTCGCCCTGCCCGACGTCGCACATCGCGAGGTCCCACGCCCCGGCCGCCGGCGCAGTCCCCTTGCGGACCACGACGGCGACGACGAGGAGCAGGACCATGACGGCGAGGACGACCGGGAGCCTGTGACGGGTCCGGGCGCCGTCGGGTGACGGTCCGGTCCCGATGGGAGGCCGGCGACGGCCGGACGGGCCACCCCGGGCGGCAGGAGGCACCCGCCGTGCCAGGACCAGGAGGGTGGTCAGCGACACCAGCGCCGCCGCTCCCGCTCCAGGCGCCCCCGGGATCCACGGCAGCGCTGCACCCGGACCGGTGGACAGTGCATCGGCCACCCCTGCCACCCACCGCGTCCCCCACTGGCCGGCGCCGATCAGCGGCGGGGCCAGGGCCGGCACGCCGACGAGCGCCAGGACCGCGAGCATGCCCAGCAGGGTGATCGCGGGGACGGCCGGCGCAGCGAGGACGTTCGCGGGCAGCGAGTACAGCGGCAGCGTGGGCTGGATCAGCACGAGGATCGGCGTGCAGAACAGCTGCGCCGTCAGCGGGATCGCCAGCAGCTGCGCGACGACGCGCGGCATCACCCGCTGGAGGGTCTCCGATACGCGCGGACCGGCGGTGATGAGCCCGAGTGTCGCTGCGACGGAGAGCAGGAATGCATAGGACACGGACAGCCAGGGATCCGTGGCGAGCAGGATGATGACGGACACCAGCAGGAGGGTCAGTGACACCCTGCCCCGCCCTGACAGGACGGCCGCAACGCCGATGGCGCCCATCACCGCGGCACGGAGGACACTCGGCTCGGGCCGGACCAGCATCACGAACCCCACGAGGGCCAGAACAGCACCGACGGCCGCCGGCAGTCGCGGCGTGCGCGCGAGACGCAGCGCCAGGAACGCGAAGGCGACGACATAGGAGCAGTTCGCACCGCTCACGGCCGTCAGGTGCGTCAGGCCGGTCGTCTTCATGGCCTCCGCCAGGCCGGGATCCAGACCCGTCCTGTCACCGAGCACCATACCCGGGAGCAGTCCTCCGTCGCGGCCGTCGCGCCGCGACAGCTCGCGGAAGGAGGACCTCAGGTCATCGGTGTAACGCAGCCAGCCGTCGGCCTCGTCGACCGCTGGTGCGCCGGCGGGCAGGAAGACAGCCGTCGCCCGGCCCAGGCGGTCGGACGGTCTCGCGGTCCCCAGCACGCGCACCGTCTCTCCGGTCCCGACGCCGGCCCACTGTTCCGGGGCGAGCACGACGACCGGCGTCGTCGAGGCGAACTGCTGCCCCCGCAGGACGCCCCCCAGGACGTCGGCGTCCACCAGATAGCGGTTGCCGCCGCCGAAAGCGCCGGGCGGCAGGAGGGTCGGCTCGCCCGAGATCCGCAGGATCGCCGTGAAGGGTACCCCGGCCTCCACCGCGCGGTCGACCGGTCCGGCCTCGGCCCGGGCGAGGCTGCCGCCGGCGGCCAGCAGGACGAGGGCCAGTGCAGCAGTCGGCGGGAGGGCCTGCGCCGGCACCACCATCCACGTCGGCGCGCGCCCGCCCGGGGCGAGGAGGAGCAGGCACCCGAGGAGGAGACCCGCGGCGCACGCGAGGAGGCCTCCCGCCGTCGCGCCCGGCGCTCCGCCGTGGATGGCGATGACCGAGGCGACCCACGCGGCCGCCGCGGCTGGCACGAGCCGGAGGTCGCCTCCCCATCGTGGGGGTCGCCGACCGTGCGGGCCCGCCCCGGACTGCCGGTCCCCTCGCCCTGGCGCGGGAGCCGAGGCGCCGCCCGCTCCCGCGCTTCCGCTCACCGGACCTCGATGAGGGGCAGGATCCCCTCGAGCAGCGCGGGGCCGATACCGGGCACGGCATCGACGTCGGAGGCCTGGCCGAACGGCCCGTGCTCGTCGCGCCAGTCGATGATGCGCTGCCCGAGCACCGGTCCGACCCGGGGCAGTGATTCGATCTCGGCCAGCGTGGCGGTGTTGATGTCGATGATCCCCGGAGGTGCGGCGCCATCACGGGAGCTGTCGGCAACCCCGTCGGTGCCCCGGCCCTGGACTGCGGGTGCGGGCACCGGCGGTTCCGCTCCCGCCGGGCGCGGCTCCTCCCCGATTTCGAGCACGTGGATGTGCTGGCCGTCCGTGGGGATGCCGGCGAGATTGATTCCTTCGAGGTCGGCCTCCGGGAGGGCGCCGCCCGCGCGCTCGATGACGTCGACGAGGCGCGTGCCCGCGGGAATCGTCACGACGCCGGGTGCCGCCACCGCCCCGGTCACGTACACGATCACCGGTCCGTCCCCTGCGTCGGCACCGGGCGCTGGGGCGTAGCCCGCCCGGGCCCCTCGAGGCGGGCTCCCCTCCGACGAGGAGTCCTCGGCCCCGCCCGGATCCTCCTCCGCAGCGGTCCGACCGGCGGCGCCCTGACCACCTTCGGCGGAACTCGAACCGGAGCCGGCGTCCGCCGGATCGGAGCCGCCATCCGTGCGACCCGGGGGGCCGGCGTCGAGCTGCACCGACACCGCGGCTGCAGACGGCTCCGAGCTGCGGACGAGGAACAGCGCTGCTCCGACGGCCAGGGCGACGCCGAGGAACACCAGCGCTGCCGAGCGCGCGACACGCCACTGGAGGGCCCCGGCACGGGGCAGCTCGCCGTCGCCGTCCTGGTCGGCAGGATCGTCGTCGTACCGGGTAACGGTGGGTAGGAAGACGCCCCCCTGGTCCGCCGGCGCGTGGTCCTCCCGGTCGGGGAGGGGCTTGGCATCCCACCCGGCGGGACCGCGGTCTCCCCGACGGCCGCGGAGCCCGGCGAGCCCGCGCGACGAAGGAGTGGAGGGCGGCGAAGGAGTGGAGGGCGGCGAAGGAGTGGAGGGCGGTGGAGGAGCGGAGGGCTGCGGAGCCCGGGCGTCCCCGGCTGTCGGCCATCGGTGCTTTCCCATGCGGCCACCCTAGGAAGAGGGCGTCACGCGCCCGGGCACCGGAACCGCTATGTGGACATCTCCGGTCGGCTCGCGCGCCCTCAGGGGAGGCCGGGCTGCTCCGCGCTGACGGTGACGGCGACGACGCCGAGGCCGGCGTGTGCGGCGAGGACCGCGGGGCAGGGCGCCAGGGAGACCCGTCCGGCTCCGACGCTCGACGCGAGCCGCTCGCCGAGGGCCGCAGCCTCGTCCTCGTTGCCGAAGTGGTGCACCGTCAGCAGGGACCCCCCGCTGCGGCGCGCGACGTCCGCCTCGGCCAGTTCCTGGAGCCGCTGAAGCCCCTTCGCCGCCGACCGCATCCGTTCCAGCGGCACCAGGCGTCCGCCCTGCACATGGAGGATGACCCGCACGGACAGCAGGGTCCCGAGCCACCCAGCGGCGCCCGAGACCCGTCCCCCGCGCCGCAGCTGGTCGAGGCTGGGGACGTAGAAGTAGAGCGCCGAGCCGCGTGCTGCGATCGCCGCGGCTGCCGCTGAGGCCTGCAGGTCTCCGCCGCTGCGTGCGGTCCCGAGGGCGGCGAGGGCGGCCCGGCCCTGCGCCATGCCGGCCGTCCGCGTGTCGATGACCTCGACGGGGAGCGTCGCCCGGGAGGCCGCGAGGCGCGCCGCGTCCGCCGTCCCGGACAGCAGGCCCGAGAGGTGCACGGACACGATGCCGTCGAATCCGTCGCGCTCGAGCCGGCCGTACAGCCCGTCGAACTGGCCGGGCGACGGCCGGGACGTGCGCACGTCCGCGCCCGCGGCGAGGGCCAGCATCAGCGGCGCCGTGACGTCGTCGTGTTCGCCGGTGAGGATGTCGTCGCCGACGAGCACGGGCATAGGGACCACCTCGATCCCCTCGGCGGGCGCCCCGGGCAGCCCCCAGCCGGGCGGGAAGCCCGCGGCGGAGTCGGTGACCACGGCTACACGCATCACGCGATCCCGGTTCCTGGGCCTGCCGCCGCCCGGCTCATCGGCACCTCATCAGGCGGGGACGATGTTGACCAGTTTGGGCGCGCGCACGATGACCGTCCGCACGTCGCGACCGTCGAGGACGCGCTGCACCTGCTCGCTGGCCAGTGCCAGCTCGCGGAGGGCGGCCTCGTCGATGTCCGGGGAGACCGTCAGGCGGTCGCGCACCTTGCCCTGCACCTGCACCACGGCGACCACGCTGTCCTGGGTCAGCAGCCCCGGGTCGACGGAGGGCCAGCCCGCCGTGGCCACGGTCGCCTCGTGTCCGAGCCGCTCCCACAGGTCCTCGGCCGTGTAGGGCGCGAACAGGCTCAGGATGACGGCCACGGCCTCTGCGGCCTCGCGGACGGCCGGATCCGCACCGCCCACCCCGGAGTCGATCGCCTTCCGCGTCGCGTTGACGAGTTCCATGAGCTTGGCGATGACGACGTTGAACTTGTTCGCCTCCATCAGTTCGGAGGCGTCCGCGACGGTCCGGTGGGTCACCGAGCGCAGCGCCCGGTCCCCCGCCGACGGGTCCGTGCCGACCCCGCTCGTCACGTCCCCGCCGAGCCGCCACGCACGGGCCAGGAACTTCGCGGAGCCCGACGGCGAGACATCCGCCCAGTCGACGTCGTCCTCGGGGGGCGATGCGAACACCATGGTGAGACGGACGGCGTCGACGCCGAAGCGGTCCAGCTGCTCGCCGAGGTCCACGCCGTTACCGAGGGATTTACTCATGGCCTTGCCGCCGTTGAGCACCTGGCCCTGGTTGAGCAGGGCGCTGAAGGGCTCGGTGAAGCCCACCATGCCGAGGTCGAACAGCACCTTGGTGAAGAAGCGGCTGTAGAGCAGGTGGAGGATGGCGTGCTCGACGCCGCCTACGTACTGTCCCACCGGCAGCCAGCGGTTGACCGCCTCGGTGTCGAAGGGGGCGGTCTCCAGGTCCGGGTCGATGAACCGCAGGTAGTACCAGGACGAGTCCACGAAGGTGTCCATGGTGTCGGTGTCGCGGGTCGCCGCGCCCCCGCAGGACGGGCACGCCACGTTGACCCACTCCTCGACGGCGGCCAGCGGCGAGGTCCCCTTGGGCGCGAGTGACTCCCCGCGGAGGCCCTCCGGCAGCGTGACGGGCAGCTGGTCGTCGGGGACCGGCACCTCTCCGCAGGCCGGGCAGTGGATGATCGGGATCGGCGTCCCCCAGAACCGCTGACGCGACAGCAGCCAGTCGCGCAGGCGGTAGTTGATGGTGTGCTCGCCGGTGCCCTGCTCCTCGATCAGCTCGACGGCGCGGCGGACGGCGGTCGGCTTGTCGAGGCCCGTCAGCTCCCCGGAGTTGACGAGGGTTCCTTCTCCCGTCGTCGCGATCCCGGAGACGGCCGCGTCCTCGGCGCCGGTGTCGACGACGGTGCGGACCGGCAGCCCGAACGTGCGCGCGAAGTCGAGGTCGCGCTGGTCGTGCGCGGGTACGGCCATGATCGCGCCGGTGCCGTAGTCGGCCAGCACGTAGTCCGCAGCCCACACGGGCAGTTTCTCGCCGTTGAGGGGGTTGACGGCGTACCGGCCCGTGAAGACGCCGGTCTTCTCGCGCTCGGTGGCCTGCCGCTCGATCTCCGACAGTCCCTTGACCTGCTCGCGGTACGCCTCGAGGGCCACGCGGTGCTCCGGGGTGACCAGGTCGAGTGCCAGCTCCGCATCCGCGGCGACGACGAAGAAGGTCGCTCCGTACAGGGTGTCCGGGCGCGTCGTGAAGACGGTGACGTCGGTGTCCGGCAGGTCGCCGTCCGCCTCGATCCGGAAGCGGACGTGGGCTCCCTCGGACCTGCCGATCCAGTTGCGCTGCATGGCGAGGACGCGCTCCGGCCAGTGGCCCCTGAGCTGTTCCATGTCATCGAGCAGGCGGTCCGCGTAGTCCGTGATCTTGAAGTACCACTGGTTCAGGCTCTTCTTGGTGACCAGAGTCCCGCAGCGGTCGCAGGCGCCGTTGATGACCTGCTCGTTCGCCAGTACCGTCTGGTCCTTCGGGCACCAGTTCACCGGCGAGTCCCGGCGATACGCCAGGCCCTTCCGGAAGAACCGCACGAACAGCCACTGCGTCCAGCGGTAGTACTCGGGATCCGAGGTGTGCAGCCTGCGGCTCCAGTCGGCGCTGATCGCGTAGCGGCGGAAGGAGTTCGCCTGCGTCTCGATGTTCGCGTACGTCCACTCCGCAGGATGCGCGTTGCGCTTGATCGCCGCGTTCTCGGCGGGTAGTCCGAACGAGTCCCAGCCGATGGGGTGCAGGACGTCGAAGCCCTTCTGCCGGTAGAAGCGCGCGGCGACGTCGCCCATGGCGAACGCCTCGGCATGGCCCATGTGGAGGTCGCCCGACGGGTAGGGGAACATGTCCAGCACGTAGCGCCGCTCACGCGACCCGTCGTCGGCCGGAGCGAATGCCTGGAGCCTGTCCCAGACCGCCGGCCACTTCGCCTCGATGGCCGAGAAATCGTAGGTGGTGTCGTCCGGCGGAGCGACCTCGGGGTTGATGCTCACAGTATGTTGACCTGTCCTGTCGGTGGAACGTGGTTCTGCGGTGGTGCTTCGCTGCCTGCCCGGCACCGCGGGCCGCTGCCTGACCGGGTGATCACGCACGGCCGCCCTGCCCCGGACACACAAAAGCCCCTCGCAGACGGGAGGGGCTGGCCGCACGGCGGGGACCGTGCGGCTATGTAAGGGGCAGGGCGTGCGGCATGCACCTACTTTAGCAGTGCGCACGCACGGGTGCCCGGCCCGGGGTGCCGGGAAGGGCCGACCCCGGCCCGTCAGCGCGACGGACCGGGGTTGCCTTCGATGTACCGGTGCTAGCGGACGTCCTCGTCGATCCAGTCGAAGGTCTTCGTGACGGCCTTCTTCCACATGCGGAGCTGACGCTCGCGCTCGGCGTCGTCCATGGACGGGTTCCAGCGCTTGTCCTCCGCCCAGTTGGAGGACAGCTCGTCGGTGTCCTTCCAGAAGCCGACGGCGAGCCCCGCGGCGTAGGCAGCGCCGAGTGCGGTGGTCTCCGTGACCTTCGGGCGGATGACCGGGATGCCGAGGATGTCGGCCTGGAACTGCATCAGGGCGTCGTTGGCGACCATGCCGCCGTCCACCCTGAGGTCCTCCATGTTCACGCCGGAGTCGGCGTTGGCCGCGTCCAGCACCTCGCGGGTCTGGAAGGCCGTGGCCTCCAGCGCCGCGCGGGCGATGTGCCCCTTGTTCACGAAGCGGGTCAGCCCGACGATCGCGCCGCGGGCGTCGGAACGCCAGTACGGTGCGAAGAGGCCGGAGAACGCCGGGACGATGTACACGCCGCCGTTGTCGTCGACCGTCCGTGCGAGCTGCTCCACCTCGGGCGCGCTCTTGATGATCCCCAGGTTGTCCCGGAGCCACTGGATGAGCGAGCCGGTCACTGCGATGGAGCCTTCGAGCGCATAGACCGGCTTGGCGTCCCCGAGCTTGTAGCAGACCGTGGTGAGCAGGCCGTTCTTGGAGTGGACGATCTCCTCGCCGGTGTTGACGATCATGAAGTTGCCGGTGCCGTAGGTGTTCTTCGCACCGCCCTTCTCGAACGCCGCCTGACCGAAGGTGGCTGCCTGCTGGTCGCCGAGGATACCGGCGACCGGCACCTCGCGGAGGAGCTGCGAGGTGTGGACGGTGCCGTAGACCTCCGAGGAGGACTTGATCGCGGGCATCATGGAGATCGGGACGCCGAAGTCGGCGAGGATCGACTCGTCCCACGACAGGGTCTCGAGGTCCATGAACAGCGTGCGGGAGGCGTTGGTGACATCGGTGATGTGCACGCCGCCGTCGGTGCCGCCGGTCAGGTTCCAGGTGACCCAGGAGTCCGTGTTGCCGAACAGGAGGTCGCCCGCCTCGGCCTTGGCACGGGCGCCCTCGACGTTGTCGAGGATCCACTTGATCTTGGTGCCGGAGAAGTAGGTGGCCAGCGGGAGGCCGACCTTCTCCTTGTAGCGCTCGACGCCGCCGTCCTTGGCGAGCTCGTCGACGATGTTCTGCGTGCGGGTGTCCTGCCAGACGATGGCGTTGTACACGGCCTGGCCGGTGGTCCTGTCCCAGACGACGGCGGTCTCGCGCTGGTTGGTGATGCCGACGGCGGCGATGTCGTGGCGCGTGAGGTTCGCCTTGGACAGCGCGTTGCCGATGACCTCGCGGGTGTTGGCCCAGATCTCGGCGGGGTCGTGCTCCACCCAGCCGGCCTTGGGGAAGATCTGCTCGTGCTCCTTCTGGCCGGAGGACACGATATCGCCCTTGTGGTCGAACACGATGGCCCGGCTGGAAGTGGTGCCCTGGTCGATGGCGATGACGTACTGCTGCGACATGTCTTACTCCTTCATTGGATGACGTCGTGGAGAAGCGGGCGGCCCGAGGGCCGCCCAATGCGGTAGTCCCTAGGCTGCCGGGGGGAACGACACGAACTGGATGACGATGCCGGCGAGGACACCACCGATGATCGGGCCGACGACCGGGACCCACGCGTACCCCCAGTCGCTGCCGCCCTTGCCCCGGATGGGGAGGATGGCGTGGGCGATACGGGGGCCGAGGTCACGGTTCGGGTTGATGGCGTACCCGGTGGGACCGCCCAGCGAGGCACCGATACCGACGACCAGGAGGGCGACGGCGAGCGGGCCGAGACCGGACGGGGTGCTGCCGAAGGACAGGATCACGAACACGAGCACGAAGGTGCCGATGATCTCGGTGACGACGTTCCAGCCGTAGGAACGGATGGCCGGTCCGGTCGAGAAGACGCCGAGCTTGTTCGCGGGCTCCGGTTCGTCGTCGAAGTGCTGCTTGTAGGCGAGCCAGCAGAACACGGCGCCGAGGATGGAGCCGAGCATCTGCGCTGCGAGGTAGGCCATGGCGTTGATGAAGTTCTTGTCGACGCCGGGGGCGAACTCGGCGACATCGCCGTTCACCCAGAGACCCATCGTGACGGCGAAGTTCAGGTGGGCGCCGGACAGCGCGGCCACGTAGACCCCGGCGAAGACGGCGATCCCCCACCCGAAGTTGACCATGAGAAAACCGCCGTTATTGCCCTTGGTCTTGGCGAGCGCGACATTCGCGACCACACCGGTACCGAGCAGCAACAGCATGAATGTGCCGAATGCTTCGGCAACAAACACGTCCAGAGACATCTTTGACTCCTTTGTCTATTCACTTATCGACGGATGCCGCCGCCTCGACGGCACCCGTTCGCTTCCCCCCGGCAACCACTGCCGTTGGCACTGCACCGCTGCGGTGAGCAGCGGTTCGACCCCGATGCGGCGGGTACCGCTACGGCGTCAGGTTCTTGAGGTGCACGCGGTGCGCCTCGGCGAGGACCGTCTCGGCGAGCGTGATCTCCGCCGCGGATCGCGCGGCATCCCACCCGAGCAGGGGCGCCAGGGTGTCGGCGAGTTCTGCGAGCAGCTCCCCGGTGACGAGTCCCCGGAAGGCGAGCGAGGTACGGCGGATCAGGACGTCGATCAGGTGGCCGACCTGCTCGTTCTCCACCATGTAGGCGAGTTCGCGCGTGCTCAGCTCCTGCGTGGAATTGAACACCCTGTCGGGGCCTTCCGTCAGGTATTCGATGACATCCGTCGCGCGTGTCCCGTAGCGGGTCAGGAGCACCCCGACACGCGCCTCGTCGACGCCGGGGCGCACGGCGTTCCTGATCCAGGCGCGCTCCGCGGCCTCGTCGGTCGGGAAGTCCTTGCCGCCACCGATCGCGACACCCGCGGTCGAGGCCTTGCGGGGCGCACCGAGGGCCGCCAGTGTCTCGTCCGTGAGGTGCTCGGACAGGGCGCGGAAGGTGGTCCACTTGCCGCCGACGAGGCTCAGCGTCGTCACCGTGCGGCCGCCGAGCGTCTCCTCGCGCTTCTCGATGCGGTAGTCCCGCGAGACGAAGCCGGGCTGGGTCTCGTCGTGCCGCGGCAGGGGCCGGACTCCGGAGAAGCTGTACACGATGTCGTCCTGCGAGACCCTGATGTCCGGGAAGACGTGGCCGATCAGTTCGAAGAAGTAATCGATCTCCTCGTCGGTGCACACCGCCTGCTCGTTGACGTCGACGTCGATGTCCGTGGTACCGACCAGGACGCGGTCACCCATGGGGTAGATCAGGACGATCCGGCCGTCGACGTGCTCGAAGAAGATCTCGGTACCGTTGCAGGCCCGGAGCAGCTCGGGGTGGTCCAGCACGATGTGCGAGCCCTTGGTGCCGCCCATGAAGCGGGTCTCGGTGCCGAGCGTGGCGTTGGTCCCGTCGGTCCACGCACCGGTGGCGTTGACGACGACGTCGGCCTGGAAGGTGAAGGTCCCACCCGTGAGCTCGTCGCGGAGCAGGACGCCGTCCTCGCCCGCACCGATGGCGCTGACGTAGTTGGCCGCTCGGGCCGCCGGATTGGCGAGCTTGCCGTCACGCAGGACGTCGAGGGTCAGACGCTCGGGGTTGTGCACCGAGGCGTCGAAGTAGGTTGCCGCGTACTTGATGTCCTTGCGGAGATCGGGCATGGCCGCAAGGGCCTTCTTGCGGCCCACGAACGAGTGGCGGGGTACGTTGCCGCCGTCACGCGAGAAGAAGTCGTACATGGTGAGGCCGGCCTTGATGAGCACGGCGCCCCGCTCGACCTGCTTGCCCTGGCGGTGGGTGAGGAAGCGCATCGGGGCGGAGAGGATCCCCGAGAACGTCGTGTAGATCGGGATGGTGGTCTGCAGGGGCTTCACGTAGTGAGGGGCGATGCGCATGAGGGCGTTGCGCTCGACGACGGACTCCCGGACCAGGCGGAACTCGCCGTTCTCGAGGTAGCGGATGCCGCCGTGGATCATGTGCGAGGACGCGCCGGAGGCGCCCTGGCAGTAGTCGCCGCGTTCGACGAGTGCGACGTCGATCCCCTGGAGCGCGAGGTCGCGGAAGGTTCCCACCCCGTTGATGCCGCCGCCGATGATCAGCACTTTGGCCCGGGGGTTGTCCCTGAGCTCCTGTACCACGTTGCGGGTCGATGTCGTCGTGCCTTCACCGTTGATCCGGTCGGCTGGAATGCTCAAGGTACTACTCCGTAACGTCAATGTCGGGATTGGTTACTGCACTTCTCATTGTTCGAGGAGTGGGAATAGCAGTCAACCGGATTGCACAAACGTGCAGCCTGCCGCACACTGGCCGGATGACGACGACGAGAGGCAGCGTCGAGCCGGAGGACGCGTCGGAGCGGTCGCAGGGATCGCGGGCCCGGGACGCCCTGCGGGCTGCGCAGATGTACTACCTCCAGGACCTGACCATGAATGCGATCGCCCGGGAACTGCGCACGTCGCGCTCCACCGTCTCGCGGCTGCTGTCCATGGCGCGGGAGAGGGGGCTGGTGCAGATCCAGGTCAACAATCCGGCCGACCGGGCGCCCGCCCTGGAGCAGCAGATCCGCCGCCGGTTCGGGGTCGAGGCACACGTGGTCCCCATAGCGGATTCGGTGAGCGACACCCAGGTGCTCGACCGCGTGGCGATCCAGGCCGCGAGGACCATCGGGCCGCTCGTGGACTCCAACGCGATCATCGGCGTCGCGTGGGGATCCACGCTCAGCGCGGTCAGCCACCATCTCACGCGCAAGCAGACCGACGACAGCACGATCGTCCAGCTCAACGGGGCAGGGAACACCCAGACCACCGGCATCACGTACGCGAGCGAGATCCTGCGCCGGTTCGGGCAGGCCTACGGGGCGCGCGTGGAGCAGTTCCCCGTGCCCGCCTTCTTCGACCACGCGGCGACGAAGACGGCGATGTGGGACGAGCGCAGTGTGCGCCGCATCCTCGATCTGCAGCGCCGCATGACCATGGCGATCTTCGGCGTCGGCTCCATCGCTGCGGGGGTGCCCAGCCACGTGTACAGCGGCGGGTACCTGGACCGCGAGGACCTCGACACCCTGGAGCGGGACGAGGTGGTCGGGGACGTGGCCACCATGTTCTTCCGCGCCGACGGCAGCCACCGGGACATCCTCCTGAACGGGCGCAGCACGGGACCGGACCTCGACGCGCTGAGCCGGGTCCGGCGGCGCATCTGCGTGGTCTCGGGCGAGTCGAAGATCGCCGGGCTGCGGGGGGCCCTCGCCGCCCGGCTCGCCACGGACCTCATCCTCGACGAGGGCTCCGCGCGCCGGCTGCTCCACGCCTGAAGCGCGGAGGACGCGCCCCTGCGGCGCAGCCGTCGGACCTGGCATGATCCGGTGCCCCGGCGGCTCCCGCGAGCGCGGACTCGGTAGAGTTCCCCCATGAACTCCTCCGTTCCCCGCGTGCCGCTCGCCGACGGCCGGTCGATCGACGTGATCGGCTACGGCGTCTACAAGGTGCCGCCGGAGGACACCGAGGGCCTCTGCTCGACGGCCCTCGACGTCGGGTACCGACTCCTCGACACGGCTGCGCTGTACGCCAACGAGGCGGGCGTCGGGGCCGCCGCGCGAACCTACCTGGAGGACGGCGGGCGCGAGGACCTCTTCATCACCTCGAAGGTGTGGAACGACGACCACGGGTACGACGCCACCCTGCGCGCCTTCGACGCGAGCCTGGAGCTGCTGGGGCTGGAGTACCTCGAGCTGTACCTCATCCATTGGCCCTGCCCCTCCCGGGGCCTCTACGTCGACTCCTGGCGGGCCCTCGAGCGGCTGCGGGCCGACGGGCGCGTCCGGTCCATCGGTGTCTCCAACTTCCAGCAGGACCACCTCGAGCGCCTGATCGCCGAAACGGGGGTCGTCCCGGTCCTCAACCAGGTGGAGCTCCACCCGTACCTGCAGCAGCGCGCGCTGCGCTCCTTCCACGAGGTGCACGGCATCGTGACGCAGGCCTGGAGTCCCCTCGGGCGCGGCAATGTCCTCACGGATCCGGTGATCGGGCGGATCGCCGCGGACATGGGACGGACGCCCGCGCAGGTGATCCTGCGGTGGCACCTGCAGCACGGCATCGCGACCATCCCGAAGGCCAGTTCGCGCGAGCGGATCAGCTCCAACCTGGACATCTTCGGATTCCTGCTCGACGACGGACAGGTCGCCGCACTCGACGGGCTGGACCGCGACCAGCGCTTCGGTTCCCACCCGGACCGGGTGGCCTGATGCGGCAGGCGATCGTCCGCTCCCTACCCTGGGAGGGCACCCTCCAGCGCGTCTGGGACCTGCCTGCGGTCGAAACGGCCGGCGCCCCGCCGGGCCCGCCGATCGTCATGGTCCACGGTTTCCGCGGCGACCACCACGGCCTGCTGCGCCTCGCGGAGGAACTCCCCGCGCACCGGATCCTCCTGCCGGACCTGCCCGGGTTCGGGCAG
Source organism: Arthrobacter arabinosi (assembly GCF_054511115.1). Lineage (NCBI taxonomy): Bacteria > Bacillati > Actinomycetota > Actinomycetes > Micrococcales > Micrococcaceae > Arthrobacter > Arthrobacter arabinosi. The sequence goes on along the minus strand of NZ_JBTNDF010000001.1, from coordinate 407,819 downwards.
GGCGAGGAACTGCCCGGCACGCACGACGTCGGCACCTATGCCCGGTTCATCACCGACGTCGCACGACACCTCGCCCCCGGGCCCCGGGTGCTCCTCGGGCACTCGTTCGGCTCGATCATCGCCGCCGAGGCCGCAGCTCTCGCCCCGGACCTCGCGGCAGCCCTGGTGCTGGTCAATCCCATCAGCGCTCCCGCCCTCAAGGGCCCGAGCCGCGCCGCCTCCCGTGTCGCGGAGGCCTACTACCTGGCGGCGGACCGGCTGCCCGAGGCCGCGGGTCGCGCGCTCCTCTCGCATCCCGCGATCGTCCGCTGCATGAGCATCTTCATGGCCAAGACGACGGACCGCGGGCTCCGCCGCTGGATCCACGACCAGCACCGCGCCTACTTCAGCTCCTTCGCCAGTCGGCGGGTGGTGCTCGAGGCGTTCCGCGCCTCCATCTCCGGGACCGTCCGGGACCGCGCCCGCGGGCTGCGGATGCCCGTGCTGCTCGTCGCCGCCGAGAAGGACGACATCGGCTCGGTCCAGAGCCAGCGGGAGCTCGCGGCCCTCATCCCGTCGGCGACCCTCGAGATCCTGCCCGCCGTCGGCCACCTCGTCCACTACGAGAAGCCGCGCGAGGCGGCGCTCCTGATCGAGACCTTCCTGGAGACCGTGCCCGCATGAGGATCCTGTTCGACGCCCGCTTCACCCGCATCGACCATCACGACGGCATCAGCCGGTACGGAGCGAGCCTCATCGCCGCGCTCGCCGGGACCGACGACGTCGTGATGCTCGTCAGCGACACCCGACAGCTCGCCCTCCTGCCGAAGGTCCCGCACGTGCTGGTCACCAGCCCGCTCTCTCCCGCCGAGGTGTTCATCGCCGCACGCCTCAACCGGCTGGAACCCGACGTCGTCGTCTGCCCGATGCAGACCATGGGCTCCTGGGGCCGCAGATACCCGCTGGTGCTCACGCTGCACGACCTCATCTACTACCAGAACCCCACCCCGCCGTCCTTCCTGCCGTTGCCGGTCAGGGCGCTGTGGCGGCTCTACCACCTCGCGTACTGGCCGCAGCGGCTCCTGCTGGACCGCGCCGACGTCGTCGCCACGATCTCCACGACGACGGCGGACCTGATGCGCCGCCACCGGCTGACCCACCGGCCCGTGATGATCGTCGGCAATGCCCCCCAGCCGGCGCGGCGTCACCGCGACCCCGTCGCCCCCCGGTCGGCGTCGCTGCTCTACATGGGCTCCTTCATGCCGTACAAGAACGTCGAGACGATCGTCCGCGCCATGGAGCACCTCCCCGCGCACACTCTGCACCTGCTGAGCAGGATCTCCCCCGCCCGTCGCTCGGAGCTCGGGGCCCTCGCGCCACCGGCAGGGCGCGTGGTGTTCCACGACGGCGTCACGGACGCCGAGTACGAGGACCTGCTCGGCGACTCCACGGCGCTCGTGACCCTCTCCAGGGCCGAGGGGTACGGCCTGCCGCTCATCGAGGCGATGGCTGCCGGCACGCCCGTCATCGCCAGCGACATCCCGATCTTCCGCGAGGTCGCCGGCGCAGCGGCCCTGTTCGTGGATCCTGACGACCCGGTAGCGCTCGCGGCAGCCGTCCGGTCCCTCGATGACGCAGGGCGCTGGGCGGAGGCCTCGCAGGCAGGGCTCGAGCGCGCGGCCGCGTACTCGTGGACGGATTCCGCCGACCAGCTCCGGGACGCCTGCCGCCGCGCCGTCGAGGAATTCGGGCGACGGCGGACGTCGCGGCTGTCGCGCACGAGGGCGCGCCTGCGGTCCGGCGCATGAGAGCACGCATGAGTCGTTGCGCCCGCGACGGTGCCGTCGCGGGACGTGCCGGAAGGATGGGCCCATGACCGATCTCCAGTGCCCGGCCACGGCGATCCTCCTTGCCGCAGGGGCCGAACCACCCGCCTGGCTGGCGCGCCACAGGATCGCCGCCACCGTCGACCTGACCGATCCCTGCGACGTCACGGCCGTCGTGGACGAGACCGCCGACGGGTTCCGGGGCGAGACGTTCGCCGTCACGGCGCCCTTGGAGGCCATCGCACTCGCCCTCCGCGGGTGGGGACTGCGGGGCGGGCCGCCGCTCGTGGTGGTCATCGACTCGGAGGGGTGGCGTCCGGCACCCTGACCGACGGGCCGGACAAAGCGGGCCGGATGAGCGGGCCGGGTGGGGCGGGCCGGATGCGGGCCGGATGCCGGCCGGCTACGGCCGCACGGAGGTCCACCCGCGGGCGTGGAGCTCCCCTATGCCGTCCAGCAGCAGGTCGAGGGCGAACTCGAACTCGAACTGGTCGTCGCAGCCGCCCCCGACGACGCCGTCGTCGTCATGTGCCGAGGCCATCGCGATCCGGAGGACGTTCGGGAACCGTCGGCCCAGTTCCTCGAGCTCCGCCGGCCCGGGCGACGCGGGTGCAGCCAGAGCGGTCCCGGGCCGGACGGCACCGGCGGAACCGGCCGCACCCGCTCCGGAGTCCGGGGCGTCGAAGAGTTCCTGGGTGAAGCCCCACATCCGGCTGCCCAGGGCGTGCATGACGTGGTGCGTCAGGTCGACGGAGAACCCCCGCTCGAGGAACATGCCGATGAACGAGTCGGTGTACGCGAGGACGGCCGGCGTCCTGGTGGTCCGCGTCTCGAGGACCTGGCGGGCCCACCGGTGGCGCCGGAGCACGGTCCGGGCCGAGAGTACCCGGCTCCGGACCACGGGCTTCCACTCCCGGCCCTCGATCGGTGCGTCGATCTCGGCCACGATCACGTCCACCATGCCGTCGAGCAGGTCCTCCTTGCCGGCGACGTGCTTGTAGAGCGCCATCGGGACCACCCCCAGGTCCTCGGCGAGCGTCCGCATGCTCAGCCGGCCCACGCCCTGCCTGTCCGCCAGGGCCACGGCGGCGGTGAGCACCGCCCCCCTGTCCAACCGCGTCCGCGGCGCTGCTCCGCGTGCTGCCACGGGTGACTCCCTTCCCGGTTCCCCGACGCCACCCCTTGACGGGTGTACGCCGTACACCTATGGTGAGGCGCAAGAAGTGTACGCCGTACACTCTACGCCCGTCCGGCGCCGCTTCCCCCGGCACCGGGCCCGCGACAGCAGAGGAAGGCAGGACGGCTGTGACGACGACTCCCCCTTCGCCGAAGACCGTGACTCCGCGACGGCGCCGGCTCCCGGGCCGGCCGTCCTGGCTGGTACCGGTCGGCCTGATCCTGCTCAGCCTCATTCCCGTCCTCGCCGGCGCCGCGCGTCTCACGGAACTGGGCGGCGGGGCAGAGGTCACGGCGCGCAATGCGCGCTTCGTGGCGGTCCCCGTCCCCGTGGTCCTGCACATCCTCGGCGCCACGCTCTACACGGTGCTGGGAGCCTTCCAGTTCCTCCCGTCCCTGCGGCGCGGCCGTCGGACCTGGCACAGGATGGCCGGCAGGATCCTGTTTCCCGCCGGGCTCGCGGCGGCCCTGTCGGGCCTGTGGATGGCCCTGTTCTACGAACTCCCGCCGAGTGACGGCGGGCTCCTGCTCGCCTTCCGGCTCCTCTTCGGGATCGGTATGGCCGTCAGCCTCCTCCTGGGCGTCCGCGCCGTGCTGCGCGGCGACATCGGCGCCCATGGTGCGTGGATGACCCGCGCCTACGCGATCGGCGCCGGGGCGGGGACCCAGGCCCTGATCCTCATCGTCCCGGAGCTCCTCGGCAGTCCGCCCGGCGTGACACCGAGGGCCCTGCTGATGGGTGCCGGCTGGGCGATCAACCTGGGCGTGGCGGAGGTCGTCATCCGGCGGCGAGGACGGTCCCGGGCTGCCCGCCGGCCCGCGGGCGCTCCGCCGCGCCTCGGGGTGTCACGGTTTCCCCGCTAGAGGACGTCGAATGCGTCGAGCCGGAGGTGGACCGGCTCGCCGGTCCGCTTGGCGGACAGCACCGCCCGGCGGGCGCGCAGCTGCCGCGTGATGCCGGCGGCCGCACGGTAGGAGAAGAACAGCAGGACGCGATGGCTCCCCTGGCCCGCCAGCGCATCCGGCGGGGGCGGGGAGCGGTCGGCGCCGCGCTTCGGATCGGCGAGGGCACGGGCGGCGAGCACGGCGTCGCGGCGGACGTCCGGCGGCACCGGCGCGGGACCGACGACGCGGGTGGCGCCCTCGAGCTCGAGTCCGTCGAGGAAGTGGGTGAGCGCTTCGCGGGTGCCGGTGAGCACGGCGTACCGGACGGCGGGCGGAAGCCCGAGTTCGTGCCGCTCGGCCAGCTCGCGGGACGCGGCCCCCGTGGGATCCCACCGGACGAGGTGGCCCACCGCGACGTCGTCGTCGCCCGTGATCACGACCGTCCCTCCCGCGGTGGAGGGACGCGCGAGGATGGCCGCGGAGAACCAGCGGCGGAGGGCGTCCTCCCCGGCGCGCAGGGACTCCCGGCTGAGCAGGGCGTTGCCGTCGAGGAGGACGACGGCGGCGTATCCTCCTGCGGCCACCGGCTCGGCGCCCGGGGTGGCGACGACGACGGCGGGGACGTCACGGACGGCGTCGACGATGTGCTCGCCGGCGGAGGAGATGACCGGCACGCCGGGGAACGCCCGTCCGAGTTCCTCGGCCGTCCGGGTGGCGCCCGCGACGGTGGCTCGCATCCGGGTGCCGCCGCATTCCGGGCAGGCCCAGTGGTTGTCGGGGCGCCCGCACCACCGGCAGGCCGGTGGTGCGTGCCGCCCGGGTTGCGCCAGCGGACCGGCGCACGCCGTGCAGCGAGCGGCGTGGCGGCAGCGGTCGCAGGCCAGGGCCGGGGAGAAGCCCGTGCGGGCGACCTGCAGGAGGACGGGGCCGGTCCTCAGGCCCGCCTGAGCCGCGGCCCAGGCGGCGTGGGGGATCCGGGCCTGGGCGGCCAGCGGGTCCCGCTCCATCTGGTACGCATCGGCGGCGTGGAGGACGCGGGGCGTCGAGCGCCGCACCTCGGTGCGGTCCGCCTGGATGGCGTGCGCCCAGCCCGTGTCGACGAGGCGCTGGGCCTCGGTGGAGCGGGCGAAGGAGGAGAGCAGCATCGCCGTCCCTTCCTGCTCGGCACGCAGCAGCAGGACGTCGCGGACGTGCTGGTACGGCGCGCGCTGCTCGACGTGCTGGTCGTCGCCGTCGTCCCAGAGGCAGACGAGCCCGAGGTTCCGGACGGGCGCGTAGGCGGCGGAGCGCGTGCCCACGGCCACGGTCGCGGCCCCGCGGAGGACGCGGAGGAAGTTTCGGTACCGCGGCGTGGCGCCGTCCTCGCCCGTCAGCCGGGCCACCGCCGGGGCGCCGAGCCGGGCCACGAGGGCCGCCTCCACACGGGCGAGGTCCCGCTGGTCGGGGACGACGACGACCGCTCCCCTGCCCGAGGACACGGCAGCGGCGACGGCGTCGGCGATCTCCTCCTGCCACGCCGCGGGACCGTACCCGCCGAGGCTCGTCAGGACGGCGCGGGGCGACTCGCCGGAGCGGAGGTGCTGCAGGTAGGAGAGGCCGTTCGGGTAGCGCCGGAAGCCGCCGGAGGACGGCCGTCCCACGGCGACCGGCAGCATGCCCGCCGGGGCACCGGGGTCGGCCCCGCCGGCGATGGCCTCGGAGGACTCCGGGACGGCCTCCCCGGCAGCGGACGGTACGCCGAACTCGTCCTCGACCCGTGCCATGCGCGGGGGGACGGCCGAGCGCAGGACGTCGCTGACGGTGCCGACCGACCGCGCGGCGACCGCCGTCGCGAGGGCGAGCACCTCGGGGGTGAGGACCTGCTGGGGGGAGACGACCTTCGCGAGCGGCAGGAGCGACGCCGTCGTGCTGGCCTCCGCCACCCGCTCGGCGAGGAAGCCCGCATGCTCGCGCCCGGCGAACCGCACCTTCACGCGCACGCCGGGCTGCGCCTCGGCGTCCATGTCGGCGGGGACCACATAGTCGAAGAACCGGTCGAGGTGAGGGAGCTGAGCGTCCAGGATCACCCGGGCGATGGGCAGCGACGATGCGCGCTCCGGATCGGCGTGCGGCAGTCTGGCGGCTCCGAAACCGTGCAGCAGCGACAGCTGGCCGTCCGTGACGTCAGGCAGGCGGGTGTGCGTCATGGTGCTCCGGCCGCGTCGGCGGCCGCCCCCTCCCGTCAGACGTTGAAGTAACTCCTGAGCTTGTCCACGCGGTCGAGGCGCTCCCAGGTGAAGTCGTCCTCCTCGCGGCCGAAGTGACCGTGCGCGGCGGTGCGCTGGTAGATCGGGCGCTTGAGGTCGAGCGCGTTGATGATGCCGAGAGGCCGCAGGTCGAAGATCTCGCGGATGGCGGCGCCGATCCTCAGCGGGTCCACGGTCTCGGTGCCGAAGGTCTCGACGTAGATGCCCACGGGCTGCGCCATGCCGATGGCGTAGGCGATCTGGATCTCGGCCCGGCGGGCGAGGCCGGCCGCGACCACGTTCTTCGCGACCCAGCGCATCGCGTAGGCCGCGGAGCGGTCCACCTTCGAGGGGTCCTTGCCGCTGAACGCCCCGCCGCCGTGGCGGGCCATGCCGCCGTAGGTGTCGACGATGATCTTGCGGCCGGTCAGCCCGGCGTCCCCCACGGGGCCTCCGATGACGAAGGCGCCGCCGGGGTTGAGGATGTGGCGGACAGAGGACGCGTCGAGGTCGGAGTCGGCCAGGACCGGCGTGACCACGTGCTCGACGAGGTCGGCCCGCAGGTCGTCGAGGGACACCTCGGCGGAGTGCTGGGAGGAGATGACCACGGAGTCGATCGAGACGGGGCGGTCGCCGTCGTACCCGACGGTGACCTGGGTCTTGCCGTCCGGGCGGAGGTACGGGAGGGTGCCGTCCTTGCGCACGGCCGTCAGGCGCTCGGACAGGCGGTGCGAGAGCCAGATGGGGGCGGGCATGAAGACGGAGGTCTCGTCGCTCGCATAGCCGAACATGATGCCCTGGTCCCCCGCGCCCTGGGCGTCGTAGGGGTCGACGCTCGTCCCCTCCCGCTTCTCGAGCGAGGTGAACACACCGGAGGCGATCTCGGCGCTCTGCTGCCCGATCGACACGGACACGCCGCAGCGGGCGCCGTCGAAGCCGTTGGCGGAGGAGTCGTAGCCGATGCCGAGGATGGTGGTGCGGACGATCTCGGGGATCTCGACGTAGGCCTCGGTGGTGACCTCGCCGGCGACGTGCACGAGGCCCGTGGTCACCAGGGTCTCGACGGCCACGCGTGAATCCGGGTCCTGCTCGAGCAGTCCGTCGAGGATGGCGTCGCTGATCTGGTCGCAGATCTTGTCCGGATGGCCCTCGGTCACCGATTCCGACGTGAAGAGGCGCAGGGGGGAATCGATGCTGGGAGAATTCACGTGCTCACTCTACTTGGTCGGAGGGACAGTCCCGCTCGAGGGGATCAGTGGCGTCGGCCGGACAGCAGCCGCGCGGCATGGCCGATCACGGCGTCGGCGACGGCCCGCTTGGAGCCGCGGATCGCCGCGGATTCGCCGCCGTCCGCGTCGAGGATGGTCACCTCGTTCGAGTCCTGGCCGAACACGCGGTCGGAGCCGACGACGTTGAGCACCAGGAAGTCGCAGCCCTTCCGGGCGAGCTTCGCGCGGGCGTGGGTGAGGGGGTCGGCCGTGGCGTCGCCCGTCTCGGCCGCGAAGCCGGCGATGACGACCGGCTGCGCACGGGCATCGCGGGCGAGCACGGCCTCGCGGAGCACGTCCGGGGTGCGGACGAGGGTGATGACGGGGTCCGTCCCGTCGTCGCCCTTCTTGATCTTGGCGGTGGCCTGCTCCGCGGGCCGGAAGTCGGCGACGGCTGCGGCCATGACCAGCAGGTCCGTGGTGGGGAGCGCCTCGAGGACGGCGTCGCGCAGCTCGAGCGCGGACTCGACGCGCACGACGTCGCACCCCGCGGGCGGGGCGACGTCGGCGTGGGCGAGGACGAGGGTCACGTGCGCACCCTGGGCGAGGGCCGCCTCGGCCAGGGCCATGCCCTGCTTGCCCGAGGACCGGTTCCCCAGGAACCGGACGGGGTCGAGGGCTTCGCGCGTGCCGCCGGCGGAGATGGTGACGTGCCTGCCCTGCAGGCTGCCGCCGTCCCCGGATCCCGCGACGACGGCCAGGGCCGCCGCGAGGATGTCGGCCGGCTCGGGGAGCCTGCCGGGCCCGGAATCGGCGCCGGTGAGGCGACCGGACGCGGGCTCGATGACGGTGACGCCGCGGGAGCGGAGCGTCTCGACGTTCGCGCGGGTCGCGGCGTGCTGCCACATCTCGGTGTGCATCGCGGGCGCCATGACCACGGGACCGCGCGCCATCAGCAGGGTGCCGGTCAGGAGATCGTTCGCGAGCCCGGCTGCGGCCCGCGCGAGGACGTCGGCGGTGGCCGGCGCGACGACGACGAGGTCGGCCTCGTGGCCGAGGCGCACGTGGTTGACCCTGTCGACGTCGTCCCAGACGCTGTTGCTCACGGGGTGGCCGGAGAGCGCTTCCCAGGTGGCGGTCCCGACGAAGCGGGTGGCGGCGTCGGTGGGGATGACCGTGACGTCATGGCCCGACTCCGTGAAAAGACGGAGGAGGGATGCGGCCTTGTAGGCCGCGATCCCTCCTCCGACACCGAGGACGACGCGCACTGGCTGTCCGTGCTCCGGGCGGCCGGGACTACTCGGACTGTTCCATGGGCGATGAGACGAGCATGCCCTCGTTGATCTCGCGCAGGGCGATGGAGAGCGGCTTCTCGTTCAGGCGGGTGTCGACGAGCGGACCGACGTACTCGAAGAGGCCCTCGTGGAGCTGCGAGTAGTACGCGTTGATCTGGCGGGCGCGCTTGGCGCCGTAGATCACGAGGGCGTACTTCGAGTCCGAGGCCTCCAGCAGAGAATCGATCGGCGGGTTGATGATGCCTTCGGGCTGAGTTGACACAGAATTCTCCAAAAAAGATAAGGCGGGACCGGCCGGGGAGGCGCTCCTCAGCGCTGCAGCGGACGCAGTCCCATCAGTGATACGAGCTCGTCTGCCGCATGCTCCACGGTGTCGTTGACGACGGTGTGGTTGAATTCCGGCTCGGCGGCAAGTTCCAGTTTAGCGGTTTCCAGCCGCTGCTGCTGTTCCTCGGGCGTTTCGGTGCCGCGCCCCACGAGCCGGCGCACCATTTCGTCCCAGCTGGGAGGCGCGAGGAACACGAAGTTCGCCTCCGGCATGGACTCCTTCACCTTGCGCGCGCCCTGCAGGTCGATCTCCAGGAGTACGGTCCTGCCCTCGTCCATGGCGGCCTGGACGGTGCGCCGGAGCGTGCCGTAGCGGTTGCGGCCGTGGACCACGGCCCATTCCAGCAGCTGCTCGTCGGCGACGAGCCGGTCGAACTCGTCCGGGGAGACGAAGAAGTAGTGCACGCCGTCGACCTCCCCCGGCCGCGGCGGCCGCGTGGTCGCCGACACGGAGAGCCACACCTCGGGGTAGTTGTCGCGGATGTAGGTCGAGACTGTTCCCTTGCCGACCGCCGTCGGGCCGGCCAGGACTGTCAACCGGGGCTGTGACACTACCGCTTCCTTACTTTCTGGCCGAGCCAGACTGGTGTTGTTCGAGATACGTGACGAGGGCCTTGCGCTGGTGGATGCCGAGACCGCGCACGCGGCGCGTCCCCGCGATGCCCACCTCCGCCATGATGGCGGCCGCCCGCACGTCTCCGACGCCGGGCAGGGCCTTGAGGAGGTCGAGGACCTTGAGGCGGCCCACGGCGTCGTCGCCGGCGGGATTCCCGATCACGTCGGCCACCGAAAGCTTACCGGTCCTCAGCCGGGCCTTGATGTCCGCCCGCACCGCGCGCGCCGCCGTCGCCTTCTCGCGTGCCTGCGTCCGTTCGGCATCCGTCAATGGCTTCAGGCTCATTGCTGCTCCCTACGCTGGGCGGCACCACGGGTGGCGGCGACCGCTCGTCGTGCGGCTGGGTCCGGTGGGTCGACGGACACGCGTCCGCGTCATCGCGGCCCGTGGGGCCGGCCGGGAGGTCCGGTGGAACGAACCTACCGGGCGCCCGCCCCCGAAATCAATGCGGGTCAGCGCTCAGGCGAGGCCGTCGCGCGTCCGCTCCGCTTCCGCCCGCAGCGCCGCGGCGTCCGGTCCCGCGGCGAGGACGGCCCGACTGGAGGTCGGCAGGACGAACGGCAGGGCCGCGCCGAACGCGGCCTGCAGCTCGCGGCGCCCGGCGCCCTGGGCCCCCACCCCGGGGGCGAGGACGGGCCCGTTGAGGGAGGGCAGGTCGAGGCCGAGCCGCTGTGCGGCGTCGCCGATGGTCGCTCCGACCACCAGCCCCACGTGGCCCGGTCGGGGGCCCGCGTTCTCCGCGGCGGCGGCGTGGGCGATCGATCGCGCGACCGACGCGTCCCCGCCCGCGTGCTGCACCGAGCGGCCTTCGGGATTGGACGTCAGCGCGAGGACGAACACCCCCCGGCCCGTTGCGGCGGCCAGGTCGAGGGCGGGCCGGAGGGACTCGTACCCGAGATACGGATTCAGGGTGACGGCGTCCGCGGCCAGCGGCCGGCCCTCCCCCAGCCACGCCTCGGCGTAGGCCTGCATGGTGGACCCGATGTCCCCGCGTTTCGCGTCCGCGATGGTCAGGACCCCGGCGTCGGCGGCGCGGGCCAGCAGCGTCTCGAGGACCGCGAGCCCGCGGGAGCCGTGCCGCTCGTAGAGCGCTACCTGCGGCTTGAGGGCCGCGGCGACCGGCCCGACGGCGTCGAGCACCGTGAGGGAGAACCGCTCGAGGCCCGCCGGGGAGTCCTCCAGTCCCCACGCGCCCAGCAGCCCGGGATGCGGGTCGATGCCGACACAGAGGCTTCCCCGGGCCGCCCGGGCCGCCGCGAGCCGCTCCCCGAAGGGCGCACGGGCCGCAGCGGCGCCCGCCTCAGGAGGCATCGCGGGCCGCGGTCGACGCCCGGAGGTTCGCCGCGTGCTCCTGCAGGCTCGTCACCGACCACTCGTAGGAGCGCATGGCCTCGATCGCCTGCACGGCCGCCCCCACCTCGGGGATCGTCGTGATGACCGGGAGTCCGTAGGACGTGGCGGCGGCGCGGATCTCGTAGCCGTCACCGCGCGCCTGCCCGCCCGACGGCGTGTTGATGATCATGTCGATGCCGCCCTCGGTGATGAGGTCGACGACGGTGCCCTCGCCGTGGGCTCCGGCACCTTCGGCGACCTTGCGGACCGTGGTCGCCGTGATGCCGTTGCGCCGCAGGACGTCCGCCGTGCCGCCCGTGGACACGATCTCGAAGCCGAGGTCCACGAGCCGCTTGACGGGCATGACGATGGCGCGCTTGTCGCGGTTGGCGACGGACACGAAGACCTTGCCCTGCACCGGCAGGGCGGCGTTCGCCGCGGCCTGGCTCTTGGCGAAGGCCGTGTCGAAGTACTTGTCGATGCCCATCACCTCGCCGGTGGAGCGCATCTCGGGGCCGAGCAGGGAGTCGACCACCGTGCCCTCCGGCGTGCGGAAGCGGCTGAAGGGCAGCACGGCCTCCTTGACGGAGACCGGCGCGTCCAGCGGCAGGGAGCCGCCGTCGCCCTGCGCCGGCAGCAGCCCGCGCTCGCGCAGTTCGGGGACGGTGACCCCGGTGCCGATCAGGGCGGCGCCCTTGGCCAGCTGCACGCCGGTGGCCTTGGAGACGAACGGGACGGTCCTCGACGCGCGCGGGTTCGCCTCGAGGACGTACAGGACGTCGGAGGCCAGCGCGAACTGGATGTTGATCAGTCCCCGCACGCCGACGCCCTCGGCGATGGCGAGCGTCGCCTCACGCACGCGCTGCAGGACATCGGCGCCGAGCGTGATGGGGGGCAGGACGCACGCGGAGTCGCCGGAGTGGATGCCGGCCTCCTCGATGTGCTCCATGATCCCGCCGAGGTACATCTCCGTGCCGTCGTACAGGGCGTCGACGTCGATCTCGATGGCGTCCTCGAGGAAACGGTCGATCAGCACGGGGTGCGCCTCGGTGATCTCCGTGGCGTTGGTGATGTAGCGGGACAGGTTCGCCTCGTCGTAGACGATCTCCATGCCGCGGCCGCCGAGGACGTAGGACGGGCGGACCAGCACGGGGTACCCGATGGCGTCGGCGATCCTCTTCGCGTCCTCGAAGGACACGGCGGTGCCGTTCTTCGGGGCGATGAGCCCGCCGGCGTCGAGCACGCGGCTGAACGCCCCGCGGTGCTCGGCGAGATCGATGGCCTCCGGCGAGGTGCCGAGGATGGGGATCCCGGCGTCGGCGAGTTCCTGGGCGAGCTTCAGCGGCGTCTGGCCGCCGAGCTGGACGAAGACGCCGAGCACCCCGCCGGTGCGCCGCTCGGCGGCGATGACCTCGAGGACGTCCTCGAGGGTCAGCGGCTCGAAGTACAGGCGCGTGGAGATGTCGTAGTCCGTGGAGACCGTCTCGGGGTTGCAGTTGATCATGACCGTCTCGTAGCCGGCCTCCCGCAGCACCATCGTGGCGTGGACGCACGAGTAGTCGAACTCGATGCCCTGGCCGATCCGGTTGGGCCCGGAGCCGAGGATGATCACCGACGGCTTCTCGTGCTGCGCCACCTCGTCCTCCTCGTCGTAGGACGAGTAGTGATAGGGCGTGTAGGCCGCGAACTCGGCCGCGCACGTGTCCACGGTCTTGAAGACGGGTCGGATGCCGAGCGCGTGCCGGACCCCGCGCACGACGGCCTCGGGCGTGGAGGTGAGCGAACCGATCTGCTCGTCGGAGAACCCGTGGCGTTTGGCGTGCCGCAGTACGTCCTCCGTCAGGTCCGGTGCCGACCGCACCTCCTCCGCGATCTCGGTCAGGAGCACGAGCTGGTCGAGGAACCACGGGTCGATGCCCGTGGCCTCGTACAGCCGCTCCACCGTGGCGCCGCCGAGCAGGGCGCGCTGCACCTGCGAGAGGCGCTCGGTGGTGGGCCGCCCGGCCGCGTCGACGAGGGCGTCGACGTCCCCGGCGGGGACCGGCGCGAAGGAGAACTGGGAGCCCTTCTGCTCGAGGGAGCGGAGCGCCTTCTGCAGGGCCTCCGTGAAGTTGCGGCCCATCGCCATGGCCTCGCCCACGGACTTCATGGTGGTGGTGAGCGTGGGGTCCGCGGCGGGGAACTTCTCGAACGCGAACCGGGGCACCTTGACCACCACGTAGTCGAGGGTCGGTTCGAAGGACGCCGGGGTCTTCAGCGTGATGTCGTTGGGGATCTCGTCGAGCGTGTAGCCGAGGGAGAGCTTCGTCGCGATCTTGGCGATGGCGAACCCGGTGGCCTTCGACGCGAGGGCGGAGGACCGCGAGACGCGCGGGTTCATCTCGATGACGACGACGCGGCCGGTGTCGGGTTCGATGGCGAACTGGATGTTGCAGCCGCCCGTGTCGACGCCGACCTCGCGGATGACGGCGATCGAGATGTCCCGCAGGCGCTGGTACTCGCGGTCGGTGAGCGTCAGGGCGGGAGCCACGGTGATGGAGTCGCCGGTGTGCACGCCCACGGGATCGACGTTCTCGATGGAGCACACGACCACGACGTTGTCGTTCCGGTCGCGCATCATCTCGAGCTCGTACTCCTTCCACCCGAGGATGCTCTCCTCGAGGAGGACCTCGCTCGTGGGGCTGTACTGCAGGCCCTGGCCGACGATCCGGCGGAGGTCCTGCTCGGTGTACGCGAGGCCGGAGCCGAGGCCGCCCATCGTGAAGGACGGCCGCACCACCATCGGGTAGCCGAGGTCCTCGGCGGCGGCCAGGGCCTCGTCGATCGTGTGGATGATCGACGACCTGGCGGATTCGGCACCGCAGCGCGCGACGACGCCCTTGAACTTCTCGCGGTCCTCACCGAGCTCGATGGCAGCGATGTTCGCGCCGATGAGCTCGACGCCGTACCTGTCGAGGACGCCGTTCTTGTCGAGGGCGATCGCGGTGTTCAGCGCCGTCTGGCCGCCGAGGGTGGGCAGCAGGGCGTCGGGGCGTTCCTTCGCGATGATCTTCTCGACGACGTCGGGGGTGATCGGCTCCACGTACGTGGCGTCGGCGAACTCGGGGTCGGTCATGATCGTGGCCGGGTTGGAGTTCACGAGGATGACGCGCAGGCCCTCCTCCCGCAGGACGCGCAGCGCCTGCGTGCCCGAGTAGTCGAATTCGGCGGCCTGCCCGATGACGATCGGCCCGGAGCCGATCACGAGCACGCTCTTGAGGTCGGTTCTGCGGGGCATCAGTTCTCTTCCTGGGTCGTGCTGTCAGAGCCGGGCAGGGCGCCCGCGCGGTCCTTCTCGGCCCGCATCAGGTCGATGAAGCGGTCGAAGAGGTATGCGGAGTCGTGCGGTCCGGCCGCCGCCTCGGGGTGGTACTGGACGGAGAAGGCCGGGAGGTCCAGGCACGCCAGACCTTCGACGACGTCGTCGTTGAGGGACACGTGGCTCACCTCGACGCGGCCGAAGCCGCCTGCGGGTGCCTCGACGGGGCCGTCCAGCGGGGCGTCGACGGCGAACCCGTGGTTCTGCGAGGTGATCTCGACCTTGCCGGTCCGGCGGTCCATCACCGGCTGGTTGATCCCCCGGTGGCCGTACCGGAGCTTGTAGGTGCCGAACCCGAGCGCTCGGCCCAGGATCTGGTTGCCGAAGCAGATGCCGAAGAACGGCACGCGGGCGTCGAGGACGCGGCGGAGGAGCTCCACCTGGGCGTCGGCGGTGGCGGGGTCGCCGGGCCCGTTGGACATGAAGACGCCGTCCGGGCCGGCGGCCAGGACGTCCTCGAACGAGGCCCCGGCGGGCAGGACGACGGTGCGGACGCCACGCTGGGCGAAGTGCCTCGGCGTCATCGCCTTGATGCCGAGGTCCAGGGCCGCGACGGTGGCCACGGTGTCGCCGGTCCAGCCGTGGTCCGCGGGTTCGACGACGTACGCCTCGTCGACGCTGACCTCCTCGGCGAGCCGCGACCCCACCATCGACGGCTGGGCGACGACCAGCTCGACGAGCCGCTCCCCGGGCAGCTCGGCGTCGGCCCCGGAGAAGATCCCGGCGCGCATGGCGCCGCGCTCGCGGAGGTGCCGGGTGACGGCGCGCGTGTCGACGCCCTCGATGCCGACGATCCCCTGCTCGCGCAGCTGGTCGTCGAGGCTCTGCTCGGAGCGCCAGTTGGACGGACGGCGTGCCGCATCGCGGATGATGTACCCGGCCACCCAGATGCGGCGCGACTCGGCGTCGGCGGCGTTCACCCCGGTGTTGCCGATGTGCGGCGCGGTCTGGACGACGAGCTGGCGGGCGTAGGACGGGTCCGTGATGGTCTCCTGGTACCCGGTCATCCCGGTGGCGAAGACGGCCTCGCCGAGCGTGGTGCCTTCGGCGCCGTAGGCGCGTCCTCGGAAGGTGCGGCCGTCCTCGAGGACGAGCACCGCGGGTGCGTGTCGGCGGACCGGTGATGGAGCGTGGCTCACAGGTGTTCCCTGCCTTCGGGGGTCGGTGGAGTGCGGTTGGCGGTGCCGGCGGTGCTGTCGGTGCCGGTGGTGGGAGCGGTGTCGGTGGTGGGGGCGGTGTCGGTGGTGGGGGCGGTGTCGGTGGTGGGGGCGGTGTCGGTGGTGGGGGCGGTGCCATGGTGCCCGGTGCGGGGCGGGACGAGCGCTGCGACGGCAGCCAGGAGCTGGGCCTTGTGCGCAGCGTGGCGGGTGCGGAACCCGGTGTCGACACCCTGGGCTCCCAGGCGCCAGGTGAGGATCACGAGGCCTTCCTTCTCGACGAACTTGCCCGTCATGCCGCTCGCGAGCTGCACAGAGGTCAGGTCCTCGCGGGGGATGAAGACGGTACGGGCCCCGGTGCGCGTGATCAGGACACCGTCCGGGTGGACGGATGCGACGGCGTTGCCGCGATGGCCCAGCCCGTGGACGGCGATGCGGTCGAGCCAGTCCCCCGCCGTCGTCGTCGCCACGTACTGTCCCTCGGCTTCGTAGAGGACGGGTCCCGGGTCCGCGGGCGGCCCGGGCGGCTCGGGGACGTCCGACTGGCGGCGCAGCCGGTTGCGCCAACCGAGCGCCATGAGCCCGACCACCAGGGCGATGATGCCGAGGGTCAGGACGACCCAGCCTAGAGATTCCATGCGGCTGCCCTTCCGGCGGCGGGCGTCGCGGACGCCGGGCGGGGTGTGGCGAGGCGGCCGTCGAGGACGGTGGGGTGCCCGGCGTAGAAGGTGGCCCGCACGCTGCCGGGCAAATCGAGGCCGCGGAACGGGCTGTTGCGGCCCTTCGTGGCCATCGTGGAAGGGTCCACGGTCCAGCGCGCTGCCGGATCGACGAGGATCAGGTTCGCGGGCTCCCCCGCGGCGAGGGGGCGGCCCTGGTGGACGAGCCGGCCGATCCGCGCCGGGCTGACCGAGGTGACGCGGGCGAAGCCCTCCCAGTCGAGCAGGCCGGTCTCCACCATGGTGTGCTGCACCACGGACAGGGCGGTCTCGAGGCCGGTCATGCCCATGGCGGCCTGCGCCCATTCGCACTCCTTGTGCTCGCTCGGGTGCGGGGCGTGGTCGGTGCCGACGACGTCGATCGTGCCGTCGGCGAGGGCCGCGCGCAGGGCGGAGACGTCGTCGGAGGTGCGGAGCGGCGGGTTGACCTTGTACACGGGATCGTAGCTGCGGACGAGGTCGTCGGTGAGGAGGAGGTGGTGCGGGGTGACCTCGGCGGTGACACGGATCCCGCGGGCCTTGGCCCACCGGATGATCTCCACCGACCCGGCCGTGGAGACGTGGCAGACGTGCAGGCGCGACCCGACGTGCTGGGCGAGGAGGACGTCGCGGGCGATGATGCTCTCCTCCGCGACGGCCGGCCAGCCGGCCAGGCCGAGCACCGCTGAAACCTCGCCCTCGTTCATCTGGGCGCCCTCGGTGAGGCGCGGTTCCTGCGCGTGCTGGGCGATGACGCCGTCGAAGGCCTTGACGTACTCGAGCGCGCGGCGCATGAGGACGGGGTCCGAGACGCAGATGCCGTCGTCGGAGAAGACGCGGACGGCTGCCCGGGATTCGGCCATGGCCCCGAGCTCGGCAAGGCGCTCGCCGCCCAGGCCCACGGTCACGGCCCCCACCGGGCGCACCTCCACCCAGCCGGAGGCCAGTCCGAGGCGGTACACCTGCTCGACGACGCCGGCCGTGTCCGCGACGGGCGAGCTGTTGGCCATGGCGTGCACGGCGGTGAACCCTCCCAGCGCGGCGGCACGTGACCCGGTCTCGACCGTCTCGGCGTCCTCCCGGCCGGGCTCGCGGAGGTGCGTGTGGAGGTCGACCATGCCGGGCAGGGCGATCAGGCCGTCGGCGTCGACGGTCCCGGCGTCCGCCGGGGCCTCGGCTGCCGCCTCCGCACCGACGGCGGCGATGATCCCGTCGCGGACGAGGATGTCCTGGGCGTCACCCCCGAGGATCGACGCTCCCCGGACGAGGTACGCCGTCGGGGTGGGGCCGGGTGTGCTGGTGCGGGTCGTCACGGGGTGCGGCCTTCCGGGATCGGGGCGGTGGAGTCGTCGTGCTCGTCGTGGTGGTCACCGTGCTGGCCCCCCGCGAGCAGCAGGTACAGCGCGGCCATGCGGACGGACACCCCGTTGCGGACCTGGGCGAGGACGGTGGAGCGGGGTGAGTCCGCGGCGGCGGAGGAGATCTCCAGGCCCCGGTTCATGGGACCGGGGTGCATGATCACGGTGTCGTCCAGTCCCATGGTGTCGAGCAGCGCGAGCCGTCCGTCGTCGAACCCCCAGCGCCGCGAGTACTCCCGCGTCGAGGGGAAGAACGCCGCGTTCATGCGCTCCGCCTGCAGGCGGAGCATCATGACGGCGTCGGGGCGCTGCGCGAGGGCGTCGTCGAGGTTGTAGTGGACCGTGCAGGGCCAGGACCCGACGCCGACGGGCAGGAGGGTGGGCGGACCGGCGAGGAGGACCTCCGCTCCGAGCGTGGTCAGCAGCCAGACGTTGGAGCGCGCCACCCGCGAGTGGAGGACGTCGCCGACGATCAGGACCTTCATCCCGGCGAGGGTGGCACCGGTGGAGGGCGTGCCCCCGATCCGAGCCCAGTGCCGGCGCAGCGTGAAGGCGTCCAGGAGGGCCTGGGTCGGGTGCTCGTGCGTCCCGTCCCCGGCGTTGACGACGGCGGCGTCGATCCAGCCCGACGCCGCGAGCCGGGCCGGTGCGCCGGACGCGGGGTGGCGGATGACCACGGCGTCCGCGCTCATCGCCTCGAGGGTCTGCGCGGTGTCCTTGAGCGACTCGCCCTTGGACACCGAGGAGCCCTTGGCCGCGAAGTTGATGACGTCGGCGGAGAGGCGCTTCGCGGCGGCCTCGAAGGAGATGCGGGTGCGGGTGGAGTCCTCGAAGAAGAGGTTCACCACGGTCCGGCCGCGCAGGGCGGGGAGCTTCTTGATCTCCCGTTCCCCCACCGCCGCCATCTCCTCGGCGACGTCCAGCAGGCGCAGGGCGTTCCTGGCGGAGAGGTCCTGCGTGCTGAGCAGGTGCTTCACGCGCGGTCCTCGATGACGACCTCGTTCACGGCGGAGCCGCCGATCAGGTCGGTCTCGGCGAGGTGGACGCGCACGCGCTCCCGGGACGACGTCGGCAGGTTCTTGCCCACGTGGTCGGCGCGGATGGGCAGTTCACGGTGCCCCCGGTCCACGAGGACCGCGAGGCGGACGGCGCGGGGCCTGCCGAGGTCGGCGAGGGCGTCGAGGGCCGCCCGGATGGTGCGCCCCGAGTAGAGGACGTCGTCGACGAGGACCACGACCTTGTCGTCGATGCCCGACGGCGGCAGCTGGGTCGCGAGGGGCGAGCGCGTGGGGTTCCGGCGGAGGTCGTCACGGTACATGGTGACGTCGAGCTGGCCGGTGATGAGGTCCGGGTCCACGGAGGAGTCGACGGATGCGATCTTCTGGGCCAGGCGCTGGGCCAGCGGGAAGCCCCTGCGGGGGATGCCGAGGAGCACGAGGTCACGGGAGCCCCGGTTCGCCTCGAGGATCTCGTGGGCGATACGCGTGAGAGCGCGGTCTATGTCTGCTGCTGCGAGAACAACGCGCTTGGTGATGCCGGATTCAGAAGCAGGCACGGTCATAACACGCTTCCTCCTTCCCCGCCTCACTGGACGGAACTTAAAGGGTGGTTGCGCAGTCAAAACTACCACAGCGGCGCTTGCCCCTAGGGTTGGAGCATGTCGACGAACAACCACGGAACGAACACCCAGGGGTGGTGGAGCGAGACCACGGTGCGGCACCACCGGCCGGCTCCCTCGCGCCCCGGCGATCCGTTCCACCCCGTGTGGAACCGCCCGCCGCGGCATCGACGCGTGCTCAACGTCCTCCTGGTGCTCGTCGCGGCCCTCGTGGTCGCGGGCGTCCTCCTGGTCCTCTCGCTGTCCCTGGGCCCGTCGGCGTTCGTCCTGTGCGGCATCCTCGCCCTCGTACCGCTGGCCATCTGCCTGCTCGGGCTGCGCTGGATCGACCGGTGGGACCCGGAACCCCGCGGCGCCCTGCTCTTCGCGTTCCTCTGGGGCGCCGGGGCGTCCGTCGTCGTGACCCTGCTGCTCGGGACCTACGTGGTGGAACTGCTGGGGAACACGCTCACCACGACGTCGCCCGAGGTGATCGCGCCGGTGCTGCAGGCGCCGCTCGTGGAGGAGTTCGCGAAGGGCCTCGGCGTGCTGATCCTCGTGTACACGCGCCGCAGCCACTTCGACGGGCCCGTGGACGGCATCGTCTACGCGGGGACGGTCGCGGCGGGCTTCGCGTTCACCGAGAACATCCTCTACTTCGGCTCCGCCGTCATGGACTCCGGCAACGCCGGCGCCCTCGTGGGGGTGTTCGTCCTGCGCGGACTGTTCTCCCCGTTCGCCCACGTCATGTTCACCGCGTCCCTCGGATTCGTGCTGGGCTACGCGCTCAACCGCGGCGGCGGGAACGCGAGGATCCTCGGCGCCTTCGTCCTCGGGCTCCTGCCGGCGATCGCCGGGCACATGCTGTGGAACGGCGGCACGATCCTCCTGTTCGACAACTTCTTCCTCTTCTACCTCGTGGTCCAGGTGCCGCTGTTCGTCGCCGCCGTGATCGCCGTCGTCGTCCTCCGGGGAGCGGAGCGGCGCCTCACGGAGGCGCGCCTCGGCGACTACGCGCGGGAAGGGTGGTTCACGTCCGAGGAGGTGCGCATGCTCGCCACCCGGCCCGGGCGGTCCCAGGCACTGGCGTGGGCGCAGTCCGTGGGGGCGAAGGACGACATGCGGGAGTTCATCAGGACGGGTTCCCGTATCGCGTTCACGCGCCAGCGGATGCTGGGCGGACGGCGGGACGGCGACTACGCGGCCGAGGAGCGCACGCTGCTCGCGGAGGCGACGCAGCGCAGGGTCCGGATCTTCCAGCTGGCCTCGGCGGCGCGCTGAGCGGCGGTGACCGCCCGGAACCCGGAAGCCCCCGAGGACCGTCGACGGTCTTCGGGGGCTTCCGGGGTGTTGCGGCAGGACGTTCAGGCGAGCAGGGTCGGCTTCAGCTGCTGCAGCCGGCCGAGAAGGCCGTTGATGAACTTCGGCGACTCGTCGGTGGAGAGCATCTTCGCGAGCTCGACGGCCTCGCTGACCGCGACGCCGTCGGGGACGTCGTCGTTGTAGAGCAGCTCCCAGCTGCCGATCCGCAGGATCATGAGGTCCACGGCGGGCATCCGGTCGAGCGTCCAGCCCTGCGAGTAGGTGCTCAGGAACTCGTCGATCTGCTCCTGGTGCTCCAGGACCCCTTCGACGACGTCGACCGTGTAGTCGGCGATGACCATGTCCGTCTTCTCGCGGCGCGCGCGGATGACCTCCAGGGCAGGCATGTCGCGCTGCGCCGATTCGAAGAGGATGTCCAGGGCCCGGCGTCGGGCCTTACTGCGGGCACTCACTCGTTGACGCGTCCCAGGTACTCGCCCGTGCGGGTGTCGACCTTGACCTTGGTGCCGGTGCCCAGGAACAGCGGGACCTGGATCTCGTGGCCGGTCTCGACGGTGGCGGGCTTGGTGCCGCCGGTGGAGCGGTCGCCCTGGAGGCCCGGCTCGGTGTACGTGATCTCCAGCGTGACGGAGGCGGGGAGTTCGACGTACAGCGGGGAGCCCTCGTGCAGCGCGATGGTCGCCATCTGGCTCTCGAGCATGAAGTTCGCGGCGTTGCCGACGGTCTTGCCCGGCACCGTGAGCTGGTCGTAGTCCGACGTGTCCATGAACACGAAGTCCTCGCCGTCCTTGTACAGGTACTGGTAGTCGCGGCGGTCCACGGTGGCCGTCTCGATCTTGAGGCCGGCGTTGAAGGTCTTGTCGACCACCTTGCCGGAGAGGATGTTGCGGAGCTTGGTGCGGACGAAGGCGCCACCCTTGCCGGGCTTGACGTGCTGGAACTCGAGGACGTTCCAGAGGTTGCCTTCGAGCTTCAGGACGGTGCCGTTCTTGATGTCGTTCGTGGTCGCCACAGATTCACTTTCGTCGGTTTCGCGGATGGATGGGCCGGCCGAGGCTCAGCGGGCGCGGAGGCGCGCCAAAAGTCCAGACCCCAGTCTACCCCGTGCCGCACGGGGGCCCGGCGGCGGCGGCCGGCAGGCGGCACGGGAGGCGATCAGGAGGCGATCTCCTGGTAGGCGGCGAAGAGGAGCGACGTGTCGGGGACCTCGAGCATGCCCGGCCGGCCGATGCCGTCCAGCACCACGAAGCGGAGGAGGTCCCCGCGGGACTTCTTGTCCCGGCGCATCCCGTCCAGCAGCGAGGCCCACCGGTCGCGGCGGTAGGTGACCGGCAGGCCGAGGGATTCCAGGATGCTCTTGTGGCGGTCCGCGTCGGTGTCACCGAGCCGTCCGACCATGCGCGAGAGTTCCGCGGCGAACACCAGTCCCACCGAGACCGCCGCGCCGTGCCGCCACGAGTACCGTTCGGCGAGTTCGATGGCGTGGGCCAGGGTGTGGCCGTAGTTGAGGTACTCGCGGCGGCCCGATTCCCTGAGGTCCTCCGAGACGATGTCCGCCTTCACGCGGATGGCCCGTTCCACGAGGTCCCGCAGCACGGCGGACCCGGCGTCCGTCGCCCCTGCCCGGTCCTGCTCGATCAGGTCGAGGATCACGGGGTCCGCGATGAACCCGCACTTCACCACCTCGGCGAGTCCCGTCACGAGTTCGTTCTTCGGCAGGGTCTGGAGGGCGTCGAGGTCGACGAGGACGGCGGCCGGCGGGTGGAAGGCGCCCACGAGGTTCTTGCCCTCGGCGGTGTTGATGCCGGTCTTCCCTCCCACGGCGGCGTCCACCATGCCGAGCAGGCTCGTGGGCAGGTGCACCACCCGCACGCCGCGCAGCCAGGTCGCCGCGACGAAACCGCCCAGGTCGGTCACCGCTCCCCCGCCGACGGTGACCACGGCGTCGGAGCGCGTGAAGTCGTTCTGGCCGAGGACCTGCCAGCAGAAGGACGCCACCTGGATGTGCTTGCCCTCCTCGGCGTCGGGGACCTCCGCGGTCACGGCGGTGAAGCCGGCGTCGGCGAGTTCGGCTCGGACGGTGTCGCCGGTGGCCCGCAGCGCCCGCGGATGGATCACCAGGACGCGTCGTACGCGCTCTCCGAGGATCGCGGGCAGGCGCCCGAGGAGTCCGTGCCCGATGACGACGTCGTAGGAGTCCGCGGGCGTGCTCCCGGTGACCGGGATGGTGGTGGGGGTGTCAGGGGCCATGGGGTGTCGTCCCGCTCTCGTGGTTCCGGTGTGTCGCGTGGTGTGTCGTAGGGTGCGTCGAGGTGTGCGGCGGTACCGGGGTGTTGCCGCCGTCGAGGGCCGCCAGGCCCCGGCGCACCGCCGCGGTGACCTCCCGCACCGGGAGGCCGCGGGTGTCGACGGTGATCGTGGCCAGCGCCGCGTACACGGGCCGGCGTGCGTCGTACAGTTCCTGCCACCGTTCCGCCGGGCGCCCGGCCAGCAGCGGCCGACCGGAGTCGGCGCCGATGCGCGGCAGGACGGCCGCGAGGTCGGTGTCGAGGAAGACGACCGTGCTGTCCTGCAGCAGTTCCCGCGTCCGCGGGTGGAGAACGGCCCCGCCGCCCAGGGAGACGACGGCGTCCTCGGCGAGGGCGTCACGGACGACGTCGGCCTCGATGGCCCGGAAGGCGTCCTCGCCCTGCCGTGCGAAGATCCCGGCGATGCTGCCGTGCCGCTCGGCGATCACGCGGTCGGTGTCGATGAACCGCGCACCGGTCCGCTCGGCGAGCAGCCTGCCCACGGCCGACTTGCCGACCGCCATGGGGCCGACGAGGACGACGGGGAGGTTCCGCGGCATCAGGCTCCGGCGGAGTCCAGGAACCCCGGGATGTTCTCGAGGTACCCGCGCAGATTGCGGGCGGTCTCCGCCAGCGAATCGCCGCCGAACTTCTCGGTGACGGCTTCCGCCAGCACGAGGGCCGTCATTGCCTCCGCGACGACGCCGGCCGCCGGGACGGCGCACACGTCGGAGCGCTGGTGGTGCGCGCGCGCCGCGGCGCCGGTGCTGATGTCGACGGTGCGCAGGGCCCGGGGCACCGTGGCGATGGGCTTCATCGCGGCACGGACCCGCAGCGTGTCGCCGATGCTCATGCCGCCCTCGATCCCGCCGGCCCGGTTGCTGGCGCGGATGATCTTGCCTTCCGCGTTGCGGACGATCTCGTCGTGGGCTGCGGTGCCGCGCCGCGCGGCCGTCTCAAAGCCGTCACCGACCTCCACGCCCTTGATGGCCTGGATGCCCATGAGCGCTGCGGCGAGCCGGGAGTCGAGCCGGCGGTCCCAGTGCACGTAGCTGCCGAGGCCGGGTGGGAGACCGTACGCGACCACCTCGACGACCCCGCCGAGCGTCTCGCCCTCCTTGTGGGCGGCGTCGACCTCCGCCACCATCGCGTCCGAGGTGTCCCGGTGGAAGCAGCGCAGCGGATCGGTGTCGAGGGCGATCACGTCATCCGGCGTCGGCAGGACGGCGTCCTCCGGCACGGAGACGTACCCGACGGCGACGGTGTGGCTGACCAGCCGGATCCCGAGGCCCTCGAGGAACTTCACAGCGACGGCGCCGAGCGCCACGCGCGTCGCTGTCTCGCGGGCGCTGGCCCGCTCCAGGACGGGACGCGCCTCGTTGAAGCCGTACTTCTGCATGCCCGTGAAGTCGGCGTGGCCGGGGCGGGGGCGGGTGAGGGGGGCGTTGCGGGCGGAATCGGCGAGGTCCGCGGCGTCCTGCTCGCCCAGGGGGTCGGCGGACATGATCTTCTCCCACTTGGGCCATTCCGTGTTCGCCACCTCGATGACGACGGGGCCGCCCTGTGTCAGCCCGTGCCGGACGCCACCCAGGATGCGCACCTCGTCGCGTTCGAACTTCATGCGCGCGCCGCGCCCGTACCCGAGCCGGCGGCGTGCCAGCGCGTCCTGGATGTCGGCGCTCGTGATGCCCACCCCCGCGGGCATACCCTCGATGATGCCGACCACGGCGGGGCCGTGCGATTCTCCTGCCGTCAACCAACGCAACATGGCTTCCATACTGCCATGCGGGGCACTCCACCTCAGTGCCGGGGGGCTCCCACTGCGTCATACATCACGTCGAGGACGGCGGCGCGGTCCTGGGCGGCCTCGGGGAAGAACAGCGCGACCTGCTCGACGGCCTGGTGGATCAGCATGTCGAGGCCCGGGACGATGCTCCCTCCCGCCTGCTGCCAGGTCGCGGCGAGCAGGCTGGGCCAGGGATCGTAGGCGACGTCGAGCAGCGTCCCGTGGGTGCGGAAGCCCGCACGGGTCGCGAGTTCCCGGGCGAGCGGGTCGGCAGCGCGCGGGGGCAGGGTCGAGACGACGACGTCCGACGCCGGCACGGTCTCGGCCGCGAGGGCCCACGGCACGAGGGAGACCTCGAGGCCGAGGGCGCCGCCGATGCGCTCGAGGTCCGCCGCGGCGGCAGGCCGGCGCACGAGGACGCGCACCGTACGGGCTCCGAGCCGGGCGAGTCCGGCCAGAGCGGCGGCGGCTGTTCCCCCGCCGCCCAGCACGACGGCGCGCGCGGGGGTCCCGACGCCGGCCGCCGCCAGGGCATGGGCCACGCCGGCGACGTCGGTGTTGTGTCCGGTGAGCGTAGGATGCGGGGCCCGCCCATCGACGACGACGGTGTTGACGACGCCGAGGACGGCGGCCGTCGCCGTCGTGCCGTCGACCAGCCGGGCGACGGCGCCCTTGAGGGGCATGGTCACGGACAGTCCACGCCACCCCTCCCCGGCGCGAACGCCGTCCACGAATCCCGCGACCTCAGCCTCGGCGACGTCGATCGCGGTGTAGGAGCAGTCGACGCCGAGCGCCCGATAGGCCGCCGCGTGCAGCACCGGCGACTTCGAGTGCGCGATCGGCGAACCGATCACGGCGGCCCGGAGTCCCCGGGCCGCCGTGGTCCCTGCCGGCACCACCTACTGGCACCGTCCGGGATTGTCGCCACACCAGGCGTCGTACTCGGCGACGTAGCGCAGGTGCTCCGCGTACGTCTCCGAGAACTTGGTCTCCCCGGTGTCGAGGTCGACCGTCACCCAGAAGTAGAACGGCACGTCCGCGGGCTTGACGGCCGCGTCGATCGCCTCGTCGCTCGGGGAGCCGATCGGTCCCTTCGGGAGCCCCGGGTTGGCGTACGTGTTGTAGGGGTTGGAGGTGTCGTTCTTCTCCTCCTCCGTCAGCTGGTACGTGCGTGTCCCCAGCCCGTAGGTGACCGAAGCGTCGGACTGGATCAGTCCGTTGGTCTCCGTATTGCCCGGCTTCAGCCTGTTGTAGATGGACCCGGCGACGGTCGGGTAGTCGCCCTCCTGCGCCTCGGCCTGCACGATGCTCGCGACGGTGAGGATCTCGTACTGCTTCTTCGGGTCGGTCACGCCGTCCTGCGCGAGCCGGTCCAGGGTGGCCGTGACCATCTCGGTGATGATGTCCGTGGCGGTGGCCTCGATGTCGAAGCGGTACTCGCCGGGGTGCAGGTAGCCCTCGAGTGAGAGCGCCTGGGCGGGAAGCCCGAACTGCGTGGGGTCCTCGGCCAGGGCGTCGAATTCGGCGCGGGGGATGCCCGTGGACTTGCTCAGGATGTCGAAGACCTCGCCCTGCCGCAGGTCGCGGGCGACGGCGGCGTAGGAGACGAGCGTCGGGTCCTCACCGAGGAGTGCCTCCGCGGCGTCGGCGGAGGACATCTGCAGGCGCATCTCGTACTCGCCGGGCTGGACCTCCCGGCCCTCGGCGATCGCTCCGAGCGCCTCGACGAACGTCCCGGAGTCGGCGACGATGTCGGCGGTCTCCAGTCCGGTCCCGATGGCCAGGGCTCCCGCGCCCTCCGGGACGGTGAACACCGTCTCCTCACCGCCGGGGCCTGCGTAGTCCTTGACGTCGTTCAGGCCGAGGAAGTCGCGCAGCATGAGGGCTACGCCGTACACGGTGCCGGCGAAGAGGGCGAGGACGACGAGCATGACGACGGTCCGTCGGAGGCGACGGCGGCGCTTCGCCTTCGAGGGCGGGCGCTTCCGGCCGCGGCGCGGGACGTCCTGTGCCACGAAGAACTCCTCGACCGGCTCAGGATGCGCGTAATCGTCGCCGTGCACCCGGTCGTCGTACCTCTCGTCGACGTGGGTCTCGTCGTAAGGGGTGTCGCCGCCGTGCCCGTCACCGGGCTCGACGACCGCGGGATCCCCGAGGGCGTCCACCGGAGCGTCTGCGGGATGATCGGCGGCAAGGTCTGCGGGGTGGTCTGCGGGGTGGTCGGCCGCGGCGTCTGCAGAGTGGCGGGTACGGTCGCTCACGACTCGGACTCCCTCCTGCTGGGCGAACTGTGTTTGATGACTGGCTCCTCTGTAGGGGTCAGCAGCGGGCCCTGAGAATCCGCCGCTGCTCGCACAGGAACCGGATCCCCCACATCCCGTCCACGTGAACGTTGCATATCGATGGCATGCTGGAGTATTTCCACGGCAGCCGCCTGATCCACCACCTTACGATGGTCGCGGCTGCTGAGACCAGCGGCGTGCAGAGATCGGTGAGCCGAGACGGTGCTCAGTCTCTCGTCCACCAAGCGTACCGGTACCGGATGCGACTGCCGGGAAAGCTCCTCCGCGAGCAGCCGGGCGTACTCCCGTGCCATGTCCGCGGACGCGCCCTCCCTGCCGCTCAGGTTCTTCGGCAGTCCCACGATGATCTGCACCGCACCGCGCTCGACGGCCTCGCGTGCCAGGATCCGCAGATCGCTGTTCTTCCGCGCATCCCGCTTCAGCGTGCGGATCGGCGTGGCGAGCAGGCCGTCCCGGTCGCAGCCGGCAAGGCCCACCCGGACCTGCCCCACGTCGACGCCGAGTTTCGGCCCGAGGGGATAGGGAGCGCCGTCGGGCGTGTCGGACACCGCTCCCCCGCCGATTCCCGCCACGGGACCGTCAGCGCTCCGCGACCGCGGCACGGATCGCCGACAGCGCGTCGGGGACGCGCGTCGCGTCGGCGCCGCCGCCCTGCGCGACGTCGTCCTTGCCTCCACCGCCGCCGCCGAGGATCTTCGCGGCGGTCCGGACCAGCGCACCGGCCTTGACGCCGGCGGCCCGCGCCGCCTCGTTGGTCGCGACCAGGACGAGCGGGCGGTTCTGCGCGACGCCGGTCGCGGCGACGACGGCGGGTTCGGAGCCGAGACGGCCGCGCAGGTCCAGCACGAGGGTCCGCAGCTCGTCGGCGCTGCCGATCTCCCCGGCGTCGTGTGCGATCAGCCGCACGCCGTCGATGTCCACCGCGGTGTCGACGAGCGACCCCGCAGCCAGGGCGAGCTGCTCGCGCCGCAGACGGTCCAGTTCCTTCTCGGCGGCCTTGAGCTTGTTCAGGGTGGCCGACAGGCGTTCGGGCAGCTGCGCGGACGGCACCTTCAGCATGTCGGAGAGTTCGGTGACGAGCGCCCGTTCGGCGGCCAGGTGGCGGAAGGCGTCCAGCCCGACGAGGGCCTCGATGCGCCGGTTGCCCGAGCCGACGGACTGCTCGCCGAGCAGCGTCAGGCTGCCGATGAGCGACGTCGAGGGCACGTGCGTGCCGCCGCAGAGTTCGCGGGAGAACTCGGCGTTCATCTCGACGACGCGCACGGTCTCGCCGTAGGCCTCGCCGAACAGCGCCGTGGCGCCGAGGGCCTTGGCGTCCGCGAGGGACATGATCTTCGTCTCGACCTCGTAGTTGTTGCGGATCGCGATGTTCGAGACCTCCTCGATCTCCGAGCGGGCCGCGGCGCTGATGCCCTCGCCCCAGGAGAAGTCGAAGCGCAGGTAGCCGGCCTTGTTGAAGGAGCCGCGCTGCAGCGCCTCGGGGCCGAGGATCTCGTGGAGTGCGGCGTGGACGATGTGCGTGCCCGAGTGGGCCTGCTCCCCCGCGTGGCGGCGCTGGCGGTCGACGGCGGCCGTGACGACGGCGCCCTGGACCACCTCGCCCTCGCGCACCACGGCGCGGTGGACGCTCAGGCCCTTGACGGGGCGCTGCACGTCGAGGACCTCGACGACGAAGCCGTCCCCGGTGATGAGTCCGACGTCCGCGGCCTGGCCGCCCGCCTCGGCGTAGAAGGGGGTCTGGTCGAGGACGAGTTCGATCTCGCTGCCCTGGAGGGCGCTGGGGAGGGACTGTCCCTGATCGAGGACGGCGATGATCCGGGCCTCCGAGGTCAGTTCGTCGTAGCCCGTGAAGACGGTCTGGCCGCGGCCGAGCAGTTCGGTGAACACGGAGAGGTCGGCGTGCCCGGCCTTCTTCCCGCGGGCGTCCGCCTGGGCGCGCCGGCGCTGCTCGAGCATGAGCGAGCGGAAGCCCTCGGCGTCGACGGCGAGCCCGGCCTCCTCGGCCATCTCGAGCGTCAGGTCGATCGGGAAGCCGTAGGTGTCGTGGAGCGTGAAGGCGTCCTGGCCCGAGAGCGGCCGCTGCTCGGAGAGGGACTCCCGCACGGCTTCCTCGAGGCGCGCGGTACCGGAGGCGATGGTGCGCAGGAACGCCTTCTCCTCCGCGTAGGCGATCCGGCTGATCCGCTCGAAGTCGGCCTCGACCTCGGGGTAGACCCCCTTCATGGCGTCCCTGGATGCCGGCAGCAGCTCGGGCAGGCAGGCCTTCTCGACGCCGAGGAGGCGCATCGCGCGGACGGCCCGGCGGATGAGCCGGCGCAGCACGTAGCCCCGGCCCTCGTTGGAGGGGGTGACGCCGTCGGCGATGAGCATGAGCGAGGAGCGGATGTGGTCGGCGACCACGCGCATGCGGACGTCGTCGGTGTGGTGCGGGTCCTGCGGGGATTCGGCGCTGGTGTAGGCCTTCCCGCTGAGCTCCGCGGCGCGGTCGAGGACGGGCCGCACCTGGTCCGTCTCGTACATGTTCTCGACGCCCTGGAGGATCATCGCGAGGCGCTCGAGGCCGAGGCCCGTGTCGATGTTCTTCTTCGGCAGTTCGCCGAGGATCTCGAAGTCGTCCTTGCCGGTGCCCTCGCCGCGCTGGTACTGCATGAAGACGAGGTTCCAGATCTCCACGTACCGGTTGTCGTCGGCCTCGGGACCGCCGTCGACACCGTAGGCGGGCCCGCGGTCGTAGAAGATCTCCGAGCAGGGGCCGGCGGGGCCGGGCTGGCCGGTGGACCAGTAGTTGTCCTTCTTGCCCATCCTCTGGATGCGCCCGGCGGGGACGCCGACGACGTCGCGCCAGATCTCCAGCGCCTCGTCGTCCTCGTGGTACACGGTGATCCACAGCCGGTCCGCCGGCAGGCCGTACCCGCCGTCGGCGACGTCACTGGTCAGCAGCTCCCAGGCCATGCGGATGGCGTCGGCCTTGAAGTAGTCGCCGAACGAGAAGTTGCCGCACATCTGGAAGAAGGTGCCGTGGCGGGCGGTCTTGCCCACCTCCTCGATGTCCCCGGTGCGGATGCACTTCTGGACGCTCGTCGCACGGCTGTAGGGTGCCGTCTCCCGCGCGGTCAGGTACGGGATGAACGGCACCATCCCGGCCACGGTGAACAGGAGGGACGGGTCGGAGGAGACCAGCGACGCCGACGGCACGACCGTGTGCCCGTTCTTCTCGAAGTAGCTCAGCCAGCGGCTGGCGATCTCGTGGGACTTCATGGGGGCAATCCTTCGGTGGGTGGTCCGGACGCTGCCGGACGGGGAGGTGGGACCCGGCGTGGTCACACGGTCGGGGACGACGGCGGGATGCCCGCCGGTCAGGCGCACGACCGGCCCGCGACGGCGGCGGGGCCCACGGCGCGGGCCGTGCTCCGCCTAGCGGAGGGAGCGGCGGGTCGCGGGAGCCGCGTCCGCGCCGGGATCCTTCGCCGCAGCGGTCGGCGCCGGGACGCCGAGCGCGGTCCGGAGATCGTCTTCCCGCTCGCTCATGGCCGACCGCAGGGCGTCGGCGAAATCGGCGATGCTGTCGCTGATCTGCCCGACGGCGCGGTTCAGGCCCTCGGGACCGAGGGTGGACTTGGCCTGGGTCACCTTGCGCACGGCGACCACGCCGATGGTGATGCCGGCTGCCAGCCAGAATGCTCGTCTGATCATCGTTCTCTCCGGTTCGTTGTGGGGGCTAGCGGCTGCGGCGGCGGCGCGCGGGCGAGGTCCGGCCGGCGAAGGCGGAGCGGACACCGTAGGAGAACGCCGAGACCTTGATGAGCGGGGAGCCGATGGTGGCGGCGATCAGCGAGGACAGCGCCGAGATGTTCGCCGAGGCGTCGGAGACGTTGGTCGTGATGCCGTCGACCGTCTTCAGCTGCTGGTGCGTGGTGCTCACGGTGCTCGTGACCTCTTCGATGAGCGGCGTCGTCTCGTCGGTGACGGTGCGGATGGCCTTCCGGAGCTCGTCGAACACGCGGCCGAGCTTCCAGATCGGGACTGCCAGCAGCAGTACCAGGACGGCGAACACGCCCGCAGCTATCAGGCCTGCAATATCTCCACCTGACATGGGCGGTCTCCTTTACGCATGGGTGCACGCCGGAAGAGGCGGGCGGGGGAATTTCGTGCTCTTAGTACCTTACAGAACGAAGAGCCCGCGGCGGGTGCCGCGGGCTCTTCGGCCTTCTCGCTCAGTGCTGCGGGAGGAACCCGCGCGCGCCTAGCGTGCGTAGTACTCGACGACGAGCTGCTCTTCGCAGGTCACGGGGACCTCGGAGCGCTTCGGGCGGCGCACGAGGCGCGCCTGGAGCTTGTCGAGCTGGACGTCCAGGTAGCCGGGGACGGCGGGAAGGACGTCGCGGTGCGCGCCGGCGGCGGCGACCTGCAGTGGGACCATGGTCTCGCTGCGGCTGTGCACGTGGATGAGCTGGCCCTCCGCCACGCGGAACGACGGGCGATCGACGCGCGCGCCGTCGACCATGATGTGGCGGTGGACGATCAGCTGGCGGGCCTGGGCGCTGGTGCGGGCGAACCCGGCACGAAGCACGAGGGCGTCGAGGCGCATCTCGAGCAGCTCGATCAGGTTCTCACCGGTCAGGCCGGCGGTGCGGCGGGCTTCCTCGAAGACACGGGCCATCTGTGCCTCGCGGATGTTGTACTGGGCACGCAGACGCTGCTTCTCGCGCAGACGCACGGCGTAGTCGCTGTCCTGCTTGCGACGCGCACGGCCGTGCTGGCCCGGCGCGTACGGCCGGCGCTCGAGGTACTTCTCGGCCTTGGGGGTCAGGGCGATGCCGAGGGCTCGCGAGATGCGGACCTTCCGGCGGGCACGTGTGTTGTTAGCCACGTCAACCTTTCGATGTTTTTTTGCGGCGAAGAAGCGGACTGGTGCCACGGGGGCGTCCGCACTTCCGGTGTCGCTGGCCTCCACTTGCGGAGAGCCGGGATTGGCCGCTTCCCGGTACTACAGTCCGCCGCGACCCTGGCCGCCCGTCCGCAGCAACGGGATGCTGCGGGGCGCGGGGGCTGGTACACGACGACTTGCCAGTCAGCGGTCAATGCTAGCAGCGAGGAGGCCGGTGGGCCGAATCCCGGCGGCCGCCGCCGAGGACTCCCCTACTTCCCGCGGATGATCCTCCGCAGCCGGGACAGGCGGGAACCGATGTCCCGTTCCGCTCCGCGGTCCGTCGGCTCGTAGTAGTCACGGCCCACGAGGTCGTCCGGTGCGTACTGCTGCAGCGCGATCCCGTGCGGTTCGTCGTGGGAGTAGACGTAGCCCTTCCCGTGGCCGAGCTGGGAGGCTCCCGGGTAGTGGGCGTCGCGCAGGTGCGGGGGGATGCCCTGCCCGCGGCCCGCCCGGACGTCGGCGATGGCGGCGTTGATGCCGTTGTAGGCGGCGTTCGACTTCGGGGCGGTCGCGATGTGCACGACGGCCTCGGCGAGGATGATCCGGGCCTCCGGCATGCCGACGAGCTGGACGGCCTGGGCCGCGGCGACGGCCGTCTGCAGCGCGGTCGGGTCCGCCATGCCCACGTCCTCCGACGCGGAGATCATGAGTCTGCGCGCGATGAACCGCGGGTCCTCGCCGGCCTCGAGCATCTTCGCGACGTAGTGCAGGGCGGCATCGACGTCGGAGCCGCGCAGGGACTTGATGAACGCACTCGCGACGTCGTAGTGCTGGTCACCCGCGCGGTCGTAGCGCAGGGCGGCGACGTCGACCGCCTTCTCCGCGTGCTGCAGCGTGACCAGCACCGGCAGGACCTCCTGCCCCTCCTGCTCGGCTTCGTCCGCGTCCTCGGTGCAGTGCGCCGCGCCCGGGTTCGCCGGACTCTCCCTCTCGGACTGCGCGACGCCGGCGGCGGCCTCGAGCGCGGTCAGTCCGCGCCGCGCGTCGCCCGCCGCGAGCCGGACCAGGTGCTCGAGGGCGTCCTCGGACACCTGGACCGTCCCGGCGAGCCCGCGGTCGTCGTCGACGGCGCGCTGGAGCAGGCCGCGGATGTCCGCCTCGTCGAGCGGACGGAGGGTCTGCAGGAGCGATCGCGAGAGCAGCGGCGACACGACGGAGAAGGACGGGTTCTCCGTCGTGGCCGCGATGAGGACCACCCAGCCGTTCTCCACGCCGGGCAGCAGGGCGTCCTGCTGGGCCTTGTTGAAGCGGTGGATCTCGTCCAGGAACAGGACCGTGGTCTGCCGGTACAGGTCGCGCGAGGTCAGGGCGTCGTCCATGACGCGGCGCACGTCCTTCACGCCCGCGGTGATGGCGGACAGTTCCACGAACTTCCGGCCCTGGCCGCGCGCGATCACGTGGGCGAGGGTCGTCTTGCCCGTGCCGGGCGGCCCCCACAGGATCACGGACGACGGCGCTGCGTGCGCACCGGGGTCGTGCTCGCCCGCGAGGGTGCGCAGCGGCGATCCCCGGCCGAGCAGGTGCTGCTGGCCGACGACCTCGTCGAGGCTGCGCGGCCGCATCCTCACGGCGAGCGGGCTGCGGGGGCGCAGGCCCGCCGCGCCCCGCGCACCACCGGCGGGCGCATCGTCCGACTCGTCGTCGTCGGCCGCGGCGCTGAATAGATCATTCACGGCCCCAACGTTACTGTGGGCCACTGACCCCCGCGGCCCCGGGGCGGCGCGCGACGCCGGACGGCGGCCGCTCGTGCACGCCGACGAGGAGGAACCCCATGACCCCCAGCAGGTCCGTCCTCGTCGAGGCCGGGCGCCTCGAGGGGTGGCTGAGTCGCTTCGAAGCCCGCAACGGACCCTTCCACACGCAGGCCGACCCGGGGCGCGCCGACGGCTCCCTCATCGCCACCGCCGCGAACGGCTGCGTCGCGGTGCTGACCCCGCCCCTGCCGCCGGACACCGTCGTCGGAGGTGCAGGAAGGGAATCGGCCGGGGTAACGGCCCGCACGCAGGCGGTCACGGGGCCCGTCGGGGACCTGCTGACGGCGGTGGACCCGTCGATCCCGGTGGGGCTGCTGCTCATCCGGCGGGGCGGCTACTCGGTGGGCGTCGCACGCGAGGGCGCCGTGGTGTCCTCGAAGACGGGCACCCGGTACGTCCAGGGCAGGACGGCGGCGGGCGGCTGGTCGCAGCAGCGCTTCGCGCGGCGGCGTGCCAATCAGGCCGACGCCCTCGTCGAGGAGACGGCGGCCCGCGCCGCCGCGCTCTTCACGGCGGACCCGCCGTCGTGCCTGCAGCTCGGCGGCGACAGGGCACTGGCGACGGGCGTCCTCGGCGAGCCGGTGCTCGCACGGTTCGGGGGGCTGCCGCAGGTCCCGTTCCTCACGGTGCCGGATCCGCGCTTCGCGGTACTCAAGGAGGCTGCCCGGACGGCGCTGGCCATCAGGATCACGGTGACGGATCCGCCCGCCGAGAACGCGTGAGGGCGCCGGTCAGTCCTTTCCGGCTGCCGCGCGGAGGGCGGTGATCGCCGCGGCGGCGTCGTCCGCCCCGTAGACCGAGGAGCCGGCGACGAAGACCGTCGCACCGGCGTCGGCGGCACGCAGGATGGTCTCCTCCGTGATGCCGCCATCCACCTGGATCACGAGGGGGAGGCCGGCTCCCCGGACGGCGTCGGCGGCGCGGCGGATCTTCGGCAGGGTCAGGTCGAGGAAGGACTGACCGCCGAATCCCGGCTCCACCGTCATGACGAGCAGCAGGTCGAGCTCCCCCAGCATGTCCAGGTACGGCTCCACGGGCGTGGCCGGCCGCAGCGCCATACCGGCCGTCGCGCCGGCATCCCGCAGCTCGCGGGCCAGCTTGACCGGGGCCGCGGCGGCTTCCG
The DNA here is from genome assembly GCF_054511115.1 of Arthrobacter arabinosi. Taxonomy (NCBI): domain Bacteria; kingdom Bacillati; phylum Actinomycetota; class Actinomycetes; order Micrococcales; family Micrococcaceae; genus Arthrobacter; species Arthrobacter arabinosi. The sequence goes on along the minus strand of NZ_JBTNDF010000001.1, from coordinate 373,275 downwards.
CGTGGAACGTCACGGACGCCGCACCGGCCTCGGCGTAGGCGGGCGCCCAGCGATCGGCGTCCTCGATCATGAGGTGGACGTCGAGCGGCAGCGGGCTGACCTGCTGGATCCTCCGGACGATCGGGAGCCCGAGGGTGAGGTTCGGCACGAAGTGGTTGTCCATGACGTCCACGTGCACGGCGTCCGCCGACGCGATGCGCTGCAGCTCGGCCTCCAGGTTCACGAAGTCCGCCGAGAGGATGCTCGGGTTGATACGCAGATGCGTCACTGCCGTTCCTTTCACTGCCGTTCGTGTGCTTGCCGTTCGAGACACTGCCGTTCGTGTGCTTGCCGTTCGTGCCACTGCCGTTCGTGCCACTGCCACGGGACCGAGGGTGTCCTGCCGTCCTCAGGCATTCTTCCGGATGAGCGCGAGGTACATCGCGTCCGTGCCGTGCACGTGGGGCCAGAGCTGCGCGCTCGTCCCGTGTCCGGCGTCGAGCGCCCCGCCGATGCTCACGGCGTCGAGCGCGGCTCCCGCGTCGAGCCGCTCGAAGCCGGGGCGCTTGCGCAGGCAGTCGTCCACGACGGCGTCCGTCTCCGCGTGGTGCGGCGAGCAGGTCACGTAGGCCACGACGCCGCCGGGCGCGACGGCGTCGAGCGCGGAGGCGAGGAGCTCCCGCTGCAGGGGTGCCAGTCCCACCAGGTCGGAGGGCTGCCGGCGCCAGCGTGACTCGGGGCGGCGGCGCAGGGCGCCGAGTCCCGTGCAGGGTGCGTCGACGAGCACGCGGTCGAAGTGGTCCGGCTGTTCCTGCCCGACGTCACGCCCGTCGCCGACGCGCACGGTCCAGGAGTCCTCGGGGAGGGGCCGCAGCGCCTGCCGGACCAGCTGGGCCCGGTGCGGGACCGGCTCGTTCGCGGTCAGGTGCACGCCGGCGTCCTGCCCGATCGCGGCGAGCAGGGCGGTCTTGCCGCCGGGGCCCGCGCAGAGGTCGAGCCACTGCTCGGGTCCGCCCGCCGGGCGTCCGGGGAGCTCTACGGCGGCCAGGGCCCGCGCGACGAGCTGCGAACCGGTGTCCTGCACGCGGACGGTGCCCGTGGCGACGCCGGGAATCCTGCTGATGTCGCCGCCCGAGTAGTAGGCCGACCCCGGGGCGAGGCGGCCGGGCTCGGCGCCCTCCGCGAGGACGTCGTCGAGCGTGGCGAATCCCGGCAGGGCGACGAGGTGGACCACCGGCGCGGCGTTGTCCGCCGCCAGGAGGGCGTCGATCTCGCTGACATCCCGGCCGTGCGCGACGAGCGCCTGGCGCATGGCGCGGACGATCCACTCGGGATGGCTGTAGGTCAGGGCGGCGACGGCGGTCGGGTCGGTGAGGCCGGCGACGAGGTCGGCGACCCAGCCGTCCAGGTCCTTCGCGCTGACCTTGCGGAGCACCGCGTTGACGAGCGAGGAGGGCCCGGCGCCGATCACGGCGCGCACGAGGCCCACGGTCTGGTCCAGCGCCGCGTGGGCGGGAACGCGCATCGCCAGGAGCTGGTGCACGCCGAGTCTCAGGGCGTCGAGGACGGCGGGGTCGAGCTGGTCCAGGGGGCGGTCGACGCAGCGGGCCAGGACGGCGTCGTACGTGCCCTGCCCCCGCAGCGCGCCGTAGGTGAGTTCCGTCGCGAAGCCGGCGTCCCGGCGGTCGAGGCGGTGCTTGCGGATGCTCGCGGGCAGGACGAGGTTCGCGTAGGCGTCCTCGGCGGCGACGGCTCGCAGGACCTCGAACGCGACGAGGCGGGCCGGATCGGCGCGTCGGGTGCGCTGCGATGGCGCAGCCTGGGAGAACTGGCGCTCGCCGCCGCGGTTCCGTTCACGGCCCTGGTCGTCACGGCGCCGTGTGCCCCCTCCCTGGCCATGACCCCGACCATGACCCTGACCGCCGGCCTTGCCCGCGCCCGACCGGCGTCCGTCGCGCCCGCCCGAGCCTCCGTTCGTTCCTCCGGTCGCGCTCATTCGAACACCAGCTTCCCGCGCGTCGCCGCGCCCCGTGCCCAGTCGAGGGCCTTCATCATCTTCTTCCCGGCCGGTTGCAGGTCCCCGAGGACCACGGCGTCCGTGGCGGTCCCCACCAGGACCTGCCGACCGGCGACGTCGATCCTGCCGGGCAGCAGGTGGGCGTCCTGCGGGCCGCCGCCGCCGCGCGTGTCCTCGCCGCTGCCGATCGGCGCGACGGGCCCGAGTTTCACCCGCTGTCCGTCCAGCGTGGTCCACGCTCCGGGTTCGGGGGTCACCGCGTTGATGCGGCGGCGCACGGCGACGGCCGGCTGCGACCAGTCGATGCGCGCGTCGTCGATGGTGAGTTTCGGGGCGAGGCTCACCTCGCCCGTCTGCGGCGTCGCCTCCACCCGGCCCGCCTCGAGGCCCGAGAGTGTCTGCACGAGCAGGACCGCCCCGCCGTGGGACAGGCGCTCGAGGACGGCCCCGCTCGTGGCATCCGGTTCGAGCGTCTCCGTCATCACGCCGAAGACGGGTCCTGTGTCGAGCCCCTCCTCCAGGAGGAACGTGGTCGCGCCCGTGACGTCGTCCCCCGCGAGGACCGCGTGCTGCACGGGGGCGGCGCCCCGCCAGGCCGGCAGGACCGAGAAGTGCAGGTTGATCCAGCCGTGCTTCGGGATCTCGAGTCCGGCCGGCGGGACGATGCCGCCGTACGCGACGATCGCGGCGGCGTCGAGATCGAGGGTCCCCAGGTGGGCGACGAGGTCCGGCGTGAAGCGGTTCGCCTTGAGGACGGGCAGTCCGAGCTCCTCCGCGACGGCGGCGACGGGGCTCGGCGTCAGGACCTTCCGGCGTCCCACGGGAGCGTCGACGCGCGTGAGGACGGCGGCGACGTCGAAGCCGGCGTCCACCAGCGCGCGCAGCGACGGGACGGCGACCTCGGGCGTTCCTGCGAAGAGGACCCTCATCGGGCGGACCGGCCGAAGGCGCCGGCGCGCCGGCCGGGCTCCGGCGTTCCGGCGCCCGGGGTGAAGCTCGACCCGAGGGACCGCGAGCGTTCAGCGGCAGTGCGGGAGGTGACGCGGTTGTAATCGGCGCTCCGGATGGCCCTGAGCGCGTTCTTCCGGTCCTCGCCCGCGAGCCGGTCGATGTACAGCGTCCCCCGGAGGTGGTCCGTCTCGTGCTGGAGCGCTCGGGCCAGCATGCCGGTGCCCTCCACCGCGATGTCCTGACCGGAGAGGTCCTTGCCCGTGACGCGCGCCCAGTCGGACCGGTCGACGAAGCTTCCCAGGCCGGGGACGGACAGGCAGCCCTCGATGTCGGACTCCCCCTGGGAGGCGCCGCCGACCTCGAGCACCGGGTTCACCACGTGCCCCTCGGCGCCGTCGACCCGGTAGGTGAACACCCGGAGTCCCACCCCGACCTGCGGCGCGGCGAGGCCGGCCCCCTGCACGTCGATCATGGTCTCGGTCATGTCCCCGATGAGCCGGGCGAGTTCGGGCCCGAACTCGGTGACCTCCGCGGCGGGGGTGCGGAGGATCGGATCGCCGATCATGCGGATACTCAGGACGGCCATCGGTGCTCTGTTCCTCGCTTCGTTCACGTCGGATGCTTCGGAGTTCCCGTCAATCCTAGTGCCGCGGGGTCCCGGGCAGGATCCGGCCGTGCCTCAGGCGGGCAGCGCGGGTTCGGCAGGGATCTGCCGGCTCGGCGGGGGGCCGAGGGGCAGGAGTGCCCGGCCCGCCCCGTCGGCGTCGAGTCCCGCCTCCCACGCACGCCGCAAGGCGCAGAACCGCAGCCAGTGGTTCCTCAGCACCGAGGGATTGGCCCTCATGGCCCGGACCTCGGTCTGCCCGACCGCCACGCCGAGCAGCAGCGGCTGGTCCCCGTGCGCCCACGGCCTCCACTCGCCCGTCTGCGGGTCGACCAGCGATTCCTCGGCCTTCATGCCCGCGACGAGCTGCATGACCACCTTGTCGTCCAGTGCCTTCACGAAGCCGTCGCGGTCGGTGTTCTTCGTCTTGTAGTCGATCAGGCAGGTACGCCCACCGATCGTGGCGACGAGGTCCAGGGTGCCCGCGTAGCCGAGTTCCGTGTTCCAGACCGTCAGTTCGGGTTCCACGGGGCGGACGTCGTAGAGGTCCCACCATTCGTCGAACCGCTGGCCGAAGCCGCCCTCGCCGTTCTCCTCGAGGTCGAGCCGCGCCGCGTCGAGCTCGTCCGGGCGGCCGAGCGCCCGCAGCGCCACCTGTTCGCAGTAGTGGTGCACGCGCGTCCCGCGCAGGGCCGCCTCGTCGCGGTAGCGCTCGGCGGCCGACGCGGCCTCGCGGACGGCGGTGCGCAGCTCGGACGGATTCCCCAGGGCTCCCGGGAGGCGCGGGTCCCGCGCCAGGGCGCTGGCCGCCATGTGGCCGAACCAGCCGCCGAGGGACGAGGGGAGCTGCGAGATGACGGTGGTGATGGAGGGGACGGCGGGCTGCTCCGTCGTGGAGCGGGCGTACATCCGGCCGTGCGGTGTCGCGTGCGCGAGGAGCGGGGCTGTCATGGGTCCAGTCTCTCAGGTGCCTCCGACAGCGGGCGCCGGCACCGATTGGACGAACCCGCGAACGTCCTATAGAGTTTTCTCTCGTTGGAAAACGAAGAAACACCATGAAATGCACAGCATCGAACGGGAGTTTCAAGCCCTTTTTCTTCTGCGGACGTAGCTCAGCTGGCTAGAGCACCACCTTGCCAAGGTGGATGTCGCGGGTTCGAATCCCGTCGTCCGCTCGCAAGTCACTGTATGGCCGGATCCGTCCGGTGACCGGAGCAGTCCGGTCATGGTGGGGTGGCCGAGAGGCGAGGCAGCGGCCTGCAAAGCCGTATACGCGGGTTCGAATCCCGTCCCCACCTCGTTACATGGCGAGCACGAGTACCCCATGGACTTGGGCGATTGGCGCAGCGGTAGCGCGCTTCCCTGACACGGAAGAGGTCACTGGTTCGATCCCAGTATCGCCCACGAAGGCGCCCCCTCGGGGGCGCTTTTTTGCGGACGTAGCTCAGCTGGCTAGAGCACCACCTTGCCAAGGTGGATGTCGCGGGTTCGAATCCCGTCGTCCGCTCTCAGGCCGGTTGTCGGCCGTTGCCCGGTCCTGGCGAGGACCGGGCATTTTTTGTGCTCCGCCGACGGCGAACTGCACCCCCTCCCCCGACTGCACCTCCCCGCCCTGACCTATGCTTGGTGCAGCGGAGACGGACTGCGTCTCCACGACCGAAAGGAGGTGTCCGTGGGTTTATTGGACGGGCTCAAGGGCAAGGCCGGCACCCTCGCAGGTAAGGCGACCGAACTCATCGGCAGCAATTCCGCCACGGTGAAGAACGGCATCGGGAAGGCTGGCGACTTCGTCGACAGCAGGACCCATGGCAAGTATTCGCGCCACATCGACGGAGTGCAGACGAAGGCTTCGGCGATGGTCGACAAGGTCGACAAGAAGGACGGCAAGGGCGACGTCGGCCCTACCTCCCCGCCGGCCGTGTAGCACCCAGCCTGGCAATAAGGAAGCGCCGGTCCCGCCGAGAGGCGGTACCGGCGCTTCTTGCGTGCGAGGGCCCTGCTGCGCCGACCAGGGGCTAGGACGCCACGTCGCTGCCCTGCCGGGCGAGGGCCGTGAGGCGGGAGACCGCCCGGTAGTACTTCTTCATGTAGCCGCCGTGCATCATCTCGTCCGTGAAGAGATGGTCGAAGGTCGTGCCGCTCGCCATGATGGGCACGTCCCGGTCGTACAGGCGGTCCGCGAGGACCACGAAGCGCAGCGCGACGGCCTGTTCCGTGATCGTCTGCACGTTGTGCCAGGCCACCGCGTCCACGCCGTCCAGCAACTGGCGGTACCGGCTCGGGTGCACGTCGGACAGGTGTCGCAGGAGGTCCCCGAACTCGTCCTCGGCGAGGACCCCGCCGGCATAGGACGCGATCCTCTCCCGCAGGCCGGCGTCGTCCATGGCCTCGGGGGCCTGCGGGAGGCCGCGGTGACGGTAGTCCTCGCCGTCGATCCGGGCCACCTCGAACTGGTCCGCCAGCACCTGGATCTCCCGCTGGAAGTCCTCGGCGGCGAACCGCCCGTCCCCCAGGGATCCCGGGAGGGTGTTGGACGTCGCGGCGAGTTTGACCCCGGCGTCGGCGAGTTCGCGCATGAGGCGTGACATCAGGACGGTGTCGCCCGGGTCGTCGAGTTCGAACTCGTCGATGCAGACGAGGCTGTAGCCGCTCAGCGCGTCGACGGTCTTCCGGAACGTGAGGGCTCCCACCAGGTTCGTGTACTCGACGAACGTCCCGAACGCCTTCGGCCCGGAGGACGCGTGCCACAGGGAGGCCAGGAGGTGGGTCTTGCCGACGCCGAAACCGCCGTCGAGGTAGACGCCGGCACGCGTCTCGGGCTTCTTCCCGCCGCCGAAGAACCTGCGGAGCCCCGACGGCTGCGGCTCGTCCACGGAGGCCGCGAAGTCGCGGAGCTTCGAGACCGCCGCCGACTGCGACGGCTGCTGCGGATCCGGACGGTAGGTGTCGAAGGACACCTCCCCGAAGCGGGGTGACGGGTGGAACCCGCTCAGCAACTCATCGACGGAGACCCTGGGGGTGCGCTCTGTGAGGTGTTCGATGGCTGGCACGGATCTGGACCGCTTTCTCTCTCCGGCTGGTGGTGGCGGCAGCGGCCCGCGGGCGGCTGTTCCGCTACGCAAGACTACGGCACGCCCACCCGCGCGGGGCGCCCGGCCGCCGGCCCCGGTACCCCCTTGACGCCTGCCCGCGCACCCTGCCGCGTCCCGGGACGCCGGAAGCAATTGCCCTGCCGCGTCGTTAGGCTAGGAGGAACCACGACCGCCTGTCCGAGGGACGTCACGCGGTCGTGTCCGGACAGCTGACAGCTACGTGAAAGGCCGCAATGACCCTGGCTCCAGATCCGCAGGACAAGTTCGCCGAGTACGCCCATCCCGAGCGGCTGGTCTCGACCGACTGGCTCGCCGCGCACCTCGGCACCGAAGGGCTCGTCGTCGTCGAATCCGACGAGGACGTCCTGCTGTACGAGACGGGCCACATCCCCGGTGCCGTGAAGATCGACTGGCACACGGAGCTCAACGACGAGGTGACGCGGGACTACATCGACGGTGAGGGCTTCGCGCGCCTCATGGCGGCGAAGGGCATCACGCGCGACTCCACCGTGGTCATCTACGGCGACAAGAGCAACTGGTGGGCCGCGTACGCCCTGTGGGTCTTCACGCTCTTCGGCCACGGCGACGTGCGCCTGCTCGACGGCGGCCGGGACAAGTGGGTCGCCGAGGACCGGGCGCTGACCACGGACAGGCCCGACGTCGCCGCCAGCGACTACCCGGTCGTCGAGCGCGAGGACGCGCCCATCCGCGCCTTCCTCAGCGACGTCCTCGGTCACCTGGGCGAGCCGCTCATCGACGTCCGCTCAGGCGACGAGTACACGGGCGCCCGCACCACCATGCCGGCGTACCCGGAGGAGGGCGCGCTGCGCGGCGGCCACATCCCCACCGCCCGCTCCGTGCCGTGGGCCCGTGCCGCCGCTCCGGACGGGACCTTCCGTACCCGCGCCGAACTCGACTCCATCTATCGTGGCGAGGCTGGACTGCAGGACGGCGACGACGTCGTCGCGTACTGCCGGATCGGTGAGCGCTCGAGCCACACGTGGTTCGTCCTCACGTACCTGCTGGGCTTCGACAGGGTCCGCAACTACGACGGCTCGTGGACGGAGTGGGGCAACGCGGTCCGCGTGCCCATCGTCCGCGGCACGGAGCCCGGCGAGGCGCCGGCAGCAGTGCAGGGACGGTCGCGATGACCACGGAGACCGTCCCGGCGAAACTCGCCGAGATCATCGACGACTTCCAGGACCTGACCGAACCGGACCGCCTGCAGCTCCTCCTCGAGTTCTCGAACGGGCTTCCTGCGCTGCCCGAGCGGTACAGCGAGCATCCGGAACTGCTCGAGCAGGTCGTGGAGTGCCAGAGCCCCCTCTTCCTTACCCTGGAGATCGGCGACGGTCCGGGCCGGCCGGTTCACCTCTTCTTCTCGGCGCCGCGCGAGGCCCCGACGACGCGGGGGTTCGCGGGCGTTCTCCTCGAGGGGCTCGACGGCCTGCCGGCCGCGGAGGTCCTCGCGGTCCCGGACGACGTCCCTGACCGCCTCGGCCTCACGCGCGCGATCACCCCCCTGCGGATGCGGGGCATGTCCGCGATGCTGGGACGGATCAAGCGGACGATCAGGGCCGCGCAGTAGCCGCCGGGCCGCGCATCTTCCCGCCCGGGAGGATCCGGCCGAACAGGCGGCCGTCGAGCCAGCGTTCGACGACGGACTCCCACCGCTCCGGGTCCACGTTCCACTCCTTCGTGTGCCGGGCCCGGTGGAACCGCTCGAGCGTGACGAACGTCGGGTTCTTCGCGGCCAGTTCGGCAGAGGGGCCGATGGGGACGAACTCGTCGTCCTCGCTGTGGAGGACCAGGGTGGGCAGGGTCAGCTGCTCCGCACGCGCGATCCAATCCATGCTCTTGAGGTCCAGCGGGGCGGCGAGCCCGGTGATCCTCCGCGCGCGCTGGCTCGCCAGGAGGTACTGTCCGAGCCGGCCGACGGGCGCGGGGATCCGGTTCAGTTCGGCGTGGTGCGCGAGCACCTCCATCCAGTCGATCACCGGCCCGTCCAGGACGAGCGCGGTGATGCGACTCCGGTGCCGGGAGAGGTCCGCCGCCTGCAGCACGATCGCGCCGCCCATGGACCAGCCGAACAGCACCACGTCGCGGGCGCCGTGCGTCATCGCGAAGTCGATGGCGGCGTCGACGTCGTGCCACTCCGTCATGCCGAGGCCGTAGCGCCCGTCCGGTGCGGCGGGTGCCTCGCCGTCGTTCCGGTAGGAGATGACCAGGCTGGTCAGCCCGAGGCGCCGGGCCGGGGTGAGGGCGCGCAGCGCCTCGGCGCGGGACGCGCCGCGTCCGTGCACCATAATCGCCCAGGTGCCCGTCGGCGCCTCGGCGCGGACCAGCCAGGCGGGGGCCGCGCCGCCCTCGACGGGGATGAGCACCTCCTCGTCGGCGAAGCCCATGGCGGACGGCGAGAGGTACACGGCGCCGCCCCACCAGCCGCGGGTCGCGGCAGCGAGGTCCCCGGCGTCGACCCTCTCGACCACGCGTTCCACGGTGCCCTCGCGGGGGACGTAGGAGCGGATGGCGCCGATGCGCGCCTGGCCCGCCCCTCCGGCGAAGTGCAGGCTGTAGGTGCCCTCGACGGTCGTGTCGTCGTTGGCGGGGAGGATGACCGTCTGGCTGCCCGCGGAGCCGACGACGGCGAGGATGTCGAGGTTCTCGTCGCGGACGCGCGCCGGCGTCACGACTTGCCGAGCGAAGTACACCGCGAGTCCGGAGACGGCGCCGGCCGCCGAGGATGCGAGCGCGGCCCCCGCCCCCACGCCGAGCGCTGTCCACTTGAGCCAGGGTGCAGTGCCCTGTTGCCCTGCATCCGGTGACGTCATCGATGTCATGGTCCATTTCTACCCTGCGGCGCCGAGGGCCGTCGATTCGGGGCCCGTCGCCGGTGCGTCGGGGTCGACCGGGACGGGCCGCGGGGCCCGGCAGTACAGTGGCGCCATGACGCAAACAATCCTCGTCCTGAGCGAAGAAGCACTGACCGGCCCGGACCTCCGCAACCTGCGCACGCTCCGGGGAGAGGAGGAGCTGGTGGAGGTCGTCGTCCTGATTCCCGAGGACGCCAGCGAGTCCGTGCTGGGCGAGTTCTTCCGTCACCTGAGCCTGCTCGAGGTGGGCGAGGCGTTCCGGACCTTCTCGGCCGACGACCGCCGTCACGACGAGGCCGCCGCCCGGGCCGCCCTCAAGACCTCGCTGCAGCTCCTCATGGACGACGGCTTCGCGGCCCGCGGGCGGACGACGAGGGAGAACCCCGTGGAGGCCATGATCCAGGAGGCAGCCGCCAGCGGGGCCGCGCAGGCGGTGGTCATCACCCGGCCCCACGCCCTGGCGGACACGTTCCACACGGACTGGGCCAGCAAGGCACAGGCCAAGCTCGGCATCGCCGTCCTGCACCTGTACTCGGGCTCGGGATTTATTGGTGACTCGTAGGCGTTGCAGGAACCATGACCACCGAACGAGAGAGCTACCGGCCAGAGATCGACAAGTCCGACGACGAGTGGCGGCAGGAGTTGACCCCCCAGGAGTTCCAGGTCCTGCGGAAAGCCGGCACGGAACGCCCGTACACGGGCGAGTACTACGACGCCAAGACCGCGGGCACCTACGAGTGCCGGGCGTGCGGCGCGGAACTGTTCACCAGCAACGAGAAGTTCGACTCGCACTGCGGCTGGCCCTCGTTCTGGGCGCCACTCGCTGAGGACAAGGTCCGCTACCTGCATGACCGGTCGCTCGGCATGGAGCGCATCGAGGTGCGGTGCGCGCGGTGCGACTCCCACCTCGGGCACCTTTTCAAGGGCGAGGGCTTCGACACACCGACCGACCAGCGCTTCTGCATCAACTCCATCTCCATGAAGCTGGTCGCAGCCGAGTAGGCGCTCCCTCCGTGACGGCGCCGGGAGGACCGCACCGGAGGCCGGCCCCGAAGGGCCGGCCTCCGGTGCTTCCACGGGTGCTGTGAAGGCCGGCTGATCCTTCCCTCGTCCGCGCCCCATGCCGAGCATAAGAGTATCTGCTGCTCGAGGGCGCTGGGTGTAAGAGTTGCTGTTCTCATTGCTAGGCTCGCCGCAACGGACCAGCAACCATCCCGACGAGAGAGAGCAGCAGCCATGACCGTCACCCCCCTCGCACCTGCCCACAGCACACCCCAGGACACCGCAGCGTGGAAGAGCCTCAAGGCCGCGGCCCATGCGCTGCAACTCCTGCAGGTCAAGGACGGTTCCATCCCCGACGCCGAGCACCACGCCGCGGCGACGGAACACACCGGGCGGATCATCGCCGCGGTGGAGGCGCTGGCTCCCCTCTTCCCCCACGACGCCGACTACCTCGCGCGCACCGTGACGGCCTTCGAGGCGTGGCGCTCCAGCGGCTTCGCCGTACCGGACTTCCTCGAACCGCTTTTGGCCTTCCAGCCCCAGCTGGACCGCACGGACGGCCTCCGGCACCTCGTCGTCTTCCCCATGTACACCCAGAACGGCAGCACCAGCCGGCTCGTCGAGGCCGTGCTCATCGAGGTGCTGTGGCCCGAGTTCATCGCCGAACTGGAGGCCGGCGACTACTCCAACGCCCTCTTCGTCCCCATCAGGTTCCTCGACTTCACCGAGGGATACAGCACGAACTCCGCGGTGCTCTTCCCCGAGACCGTCGCCGTGAGCCGGACCCCGACCTTCACCTGGGGCGCCATCTTCGCCGACCGGGAGGCCGCACGATTCCGCCGGGTGGTCCGCGCGGCCGCCGACATCACGCGGCTGGACCTCCCCGCCGAGGCGCTCGAGCTGCTGGAGGACCAGAAGCTCGCGGAGGAGACCTTCGTGATGTGGGACCTCATCCACGACCGCACCCACATGCGCGGCGACCTGCCCTTCGATCCGTTCATGATCAAGCAGCGCATGCCCTACTTCCTCTACTCCCTCGAGGAACTGCGCTGCGACCTGACGGCCTTCCGCGAATCCGTGCGCATCGCCAAGGACGACGACGCCTCGCCCGAGGCACGCCGGCATGCGCGGCTCGTGCAGTACGCCGTGATCTTCGATCGCATCTTCCGCTTCAGCATCACGGGCAGCCGCGTGCGCAACTACGACGGCCTCGGCGGCCAGCTCCTCTTCGCCTGGATGCACCAGCACCGGGTCCTCCACTGGACGGACACCAAGCTGACCATCGACTGGGACGAGGCGGCCGACGTCGTCGTCGCGCTCGGTGAGCAGATCGAGCAGCTCTACTGGCGGTCCATCGACCGCCCCAAGATCGCTCACTGGCTCGCCGCCTACGAGCTGGTCGCCGGCACGGTCACGCCGCATCCAGCCTCCGTCTGGGCGAAGGGACCGGACGCGCTCGAGCTGATGGGCCCACCGCGCGCCCTCACCGATGCCGTGCTCGACGACGAGTTCCCCCTGTCCATGTTCTTCGAGGCGCTGGACCGCAAGATGAAGCCCGTCATCGAATCCACCGCCGGCATCACGGCGGACGCGGCATGAGCGGCGGCGCCGGCGGCCGGACCGCCGTCGTCGCCGGCGCCACCAGCGCCTCCGGCATCGCCCTGACCCGGCGACTGGTCGCCGACGGACTGACGGTCGTCGCCGTGGGCTCCCACGCGGGCCGCCTCGACGCGGCGTTCGCGGACCTCGACGGCGTCGACCGCCAGGCGTGCGACCTCGCGGACGAGGCTGCGGTCGGGGACCTCGCCGACCGGGTGCGCGCCGACCACGGCGGCACCGACGCCCTGTTCCACCTCGTGGGCGGATGGCGCGGCGGCAAGGGCATCACCACGCAGACCTCGGAGGACCACGCCTTCCTCCACCGCTCGGTCTTCGTGACACTGTTCAACACCAGCCGGGCCTTCTACGACCAGCTGGCCGGACGCGGCGGCCGGCTCGCCGCCGTCTCCGCCACGGCCGTCGCGGCGCCCACCGCGCCGAACGCGTCCTACGCCGCGGTGAAGGCCTCCGTCGACGCCTGGCTGCAGGCCGTCGCCGACGGCTTCACCCGGGACGGCACGACGGCGGCCGCGACCGCCGTCGTCGTCAAGGCCCTCGTGGATGACGCGATGCGGGAGCAGCACCCCGAGCGGTCGTTCCCGGGCTACACGCACGTCGACGACCTCGCGGCGATCCTCGCCGGCCTGCCCGGGCTGCCCGCCGCGGAGATCAACGGGACCCGCATCGACGCGGTTCGGGGATAATAGGGCCGTGACCGACACCCTGAACCCCGTGGCCCCGCCCGCCTCCCTCCACGACCGCACCCAGCGCAGCTTCGCGTCCGACAACTACTCGGGGGTGCACCCCGAGGTCCTCACCGCCATCGCCGCCGCGAACGAGGGGCACCAGGTCGCCTACGGCGAGGACCAGTACACGGCGCGCCTGCTGGAGGTGATGGAGCACCACTTCGGCGACGGCATCTCCATCTACCCGGTCTTCAACGGAACCGGCGCGAACGTCCTCTCACTGCAGTCGATCCTGCCGCGCTGGGGAGCCGTCATCTGCCCGCAGACCGCCCATATCAACGTCGACGAGAACGCGGCACCCGAGCGCGTGGGCGGCATCAAGCTCCTGGCCGTGCCCACGCCGGACGGCAAGCTGACGCCCGAGCTGATCGACCGCGAGGCGTGGGGCTGGGGCGACCAGCACCGGGCGCAGCCCCTGGCCGTCTCCATCACGCAGACCACCGAGCTCGGCACTCTCTACACGGTCGCCGAGATCAAGGCCATCGCCGACCACTGCCATGCCCGCGGGATGCGCCTGCACATGGACGGCGCGCGGCTCGCGAACGCGGCGGCGGCGCTCGGCCAGCCCCTCCGCGCCTTCACGCGGGACGCCGGCGTGGACATCCTGTCTTTCGGCGGGACCAAGAACGGGCTCATGTTCGGCGAGTGCGTCGTCGTCCTGAACCAGGAGGCCTCCACGGGACTCGAGTACCTCCGCAAGCTCAACATGCAGCTCGCGTCGAAGATGCGATTCGTCTCCGCCCAGCTCATCGCGCTGCTCGAGGGCGACCTGTGGCTCCGCTCGGCGACCCATGCCAATGCCATGGCGGCCCGCCTGACCGAGGGCGTCCGGAGGATCCCGGGTGTGACGCTGACGCAGGAGACCACCGCGAACGCGGTCTTCGCCATCCTGCCCCCCGGGGCGGCTGACCGCATCCGCGAGAGCTTCCGGTTCTACGACTGGGACCAGGCCACCGGCGAGGTCCGCTGGATGTGCTCGTTCGACACCACCGAAGAGGACGTCGACGCCTTCATCGAGGCGATCCGCCGGGACGTGTCCGCCTGAGGGCTCCGGCGCGCCGCCCCTGCGAGCGGTTCCGCGGGGCATAGCCTGCGGGAGTGAGTGCAACCGGTGGCGTGCCGCAGCTTCCCGACGAGTTCCTCGACGCCCTCGCGGGTCTCCGGAGGGCGGCGCGCCGCAGCGAGATCCGCCTCGACGAGATCCCCGCCCCCTCCCGCCTGGCGCCGTTCGCCGTCGCCCTCGGCGCCGAGGTGTTCGGAACGACGCCGGCCCCGACCCCCGTCCACGGGCCGGTGCGGTCCTTCGTCCTCCCGTCCGACCCGCAGGAACTGGCGACGGGCCGCTTCATCCTCCTCCACGACCCGGCCGGCTCCGAGGTCTGGAACGGCAGGTTCCGGATCGTGACGTACATCCGTGCCCAGCTCGAGGCGGACATGGGCAACGACGCCCTCCTCGGTTCCGTGGCATGGACGTGGCTCGTGGAGGCCCTGCAGAACCACGGTGCCCGCCACCACAGCGCGGGCGGGACCGCCACGAGGATCCTGTCCGAGAGCTACGGCACGCTCGAGGACCGCGCCGACACCATCGACATCGAACTCCGGGCCTCCTGGACGCCCGCCACCTCCGATGTACGGCGCCACCTCGAGGCCTGGACGGACATGGTGTGTACCTTCGCCGGCCTCCCGTCGCTGCCCGACGGCGTGGCCCACCTCCCGCACCGCCGGTCGTGACGCCACCCTGCCACGGGACGGGAACGCCGTCCGGCTGCTGGAGGCTCCGGGATAGACTGAAAACACCATGAGTTCCCACATCTCCGAACAGACGGACAGCGTCGAAGCGTCCGATCCCGCCGACACCGGCACCACCGAAGCACTCCCCCTCCTCACCGAACCGCGCGACGGCGTGCCCCTCGTCATCGACACGCAGGCAGGCCTCGAACGCGCCGCCGCCGCCCTCGCCGCCGGGACGGGACCGGCCGGCGTCGACGCCGAGCGGGCGTCGGGCTTCCGGTACGGGCAGCGCGCCTTCCTCGTGCAGATCCGCCGTGAGGGAGCGGGGACCTGGCTCATCGACCCGGAACCGTTCCGCGACCTCCGCATCATCGACGACGCCCTCGACGGCGTCGAGTGGATCCTGCACGCCGCCAGCCAGGACCTGCCCTGCCTCTCGGAGCTCGGCATGTGGCCGGACCGGCTCTTCGACACCGAGCTCGCCGCGCGGCTGGCCGGGCTCCCCCGGGTGGGCCTCGCCGCCGTGATCGAGTCGCAGCTCGGTTTCACCCTCGCCAAGGAACACTCCGCGGCGGACTGGTCGAAGCGGCCCCTGCCCGAGCCGTGGCTCCGCTATGCGGCACTCGACGTCGAGGTCCTCACCGAACTGCGGGACAAGCTGGCCGCGCTCCTCGCGCAGGACGGCAAGCTCGGCATCGCCGAGGAGGAGTTCGAGCACATCCGCAGCACTCCCCCGGCCGAGCCGCGCGTCGACCCCTGGCGCCGCACCTCCGGTCTGCACCAGCTGCGCGACCGCCGACAGCTCGCTGCCGTACGGCAGATGTGGCTCGAGCGGGAGGACCTCGCGCAGCGCCGTGACGTCGCTCCCGGCCGGCTCATCCCGGACTCGTCCATCGTCGCCGCGGCCAGGGCCATGCCGTCCACGGTCCCCCAGCTGCTGGCCACCAAGGGGTTCCACGGCCGGGCCGCGCAGAAGGAGGCGCCGCGCTGGATCCGGTGCATCGCCGAGGCGCAGAAACTGACCGACCTCCCGCCCCTGCACGTCTCCTCGAACGCTCCTCCGCCGCCGCGCGTCTGGGCGGAGAAGGACCCCGAGGCCGCGGCCCGGCTGCAGACGGCGCGGCCCCGGGTGGGGCAGCGGGCCGAGACACTCGGGATGCCCGTGGAGAATCTGCTGACTCCGGACTATCTGCGCCGCATCGCCTGGCGTCCTCCCGCCGAGATCTCGCTCGAGTCCGTCTCCGCGGCCCTCGCGGACCTCGGCGCGCGTGCCTGGCAGATCGAGCAGGTCGCGGCGATCATCACCGTCGCATTCCTCGACCCGGACCCGCTGCCCGTCAAGGGCGGCCCGGGCACCCAGGACGCGGCCGCCGGCTGACCGAGCCTCACCCGGGCTGCCGCTTGCACGCCATGTTACTGGCCAGTAACATATTGGCGGATCAACATCTCAAAGAGGAGCACCAGGTGAGCCTAGAAACCGGGACCACACCCACAGGCCGGACGTCGCGCGCATCACGCGCCGTCCGCGACGTCGTCTTCGTCGACGGAGTACGGACCCCCTTCGGCAAGGCGGGTGACAAGGGCATCTACGCCGGGATGCGCGCCGACGACCTCGTCGTGAAGTGCATCCGCGACCTGCTGCGCCGCAACCCCTCCTTGCCGCCCGAGCGCATCGACGACGTCGCCATCGCCGCCACCACCCAGACCGGCGACCAGGGCCTCACGATCGGCCGTACAGCCGCCCTCCTGGCGGGGCTCCCGCGCACCGTTCCGGGCTTCGCGATCGACCGCATGTGCGCCGGCGCCATGACCGCCGTGACCACCACGGCGTCCGGGATCGCCTTCGGCGCGTACGACGTCGTCATCGCCGGCGGCGTCGAGCACATGGGCAACCATCCGATGGGTGCCGGCGCTGATCCCAATCCGCGGTTCCAGTCCGAGCGCATCGTCGACCCCGCGGCCCTGAACATGGGCAACACCGCGGAGAACCTGCACGACCGCTTCCCCGCCATCACGAAGGACCGCGCCGACGCCTACGCCGTGCGCAGCCAGCAGAAGCTCGCGGCGGCCTACGAGGAAGGGCGCATCCAGCCGGGTCTCGTCCCGGTCGCCGGGAAGAAGCCCGGCGCGGGCTGGACCCTGAACAGCGTCGACGAACCCCCGCGCCCCGGCACCACCGTCGAGGACCTCGCGGCGCTGCGCACCCCGTTCCGGGCCCACGGCCGCGTGACCGCAGGCAATGCCGCGGGACTGAACGACGGCGCCACCGCGGCCCTCCTCGCGTCGGCGGACGCCGCCGCGGAACTGGGGCTCCCGGTCCGCATGCGCCTGGTCGCCTACGCCTTCGCCGGCGTCGAACCGGAGGTCATGGGCATCGGGCCCGTGCCCGCCACGGAGAAGGCCCTGCGCCAGGCAGGTCTGGACATCGGCGACATCGGGCTCTTCGAGATCAACGAGGCCTTCGCCGTCCAGGTGCTGAGCTTCCTCGACCACTTCGGGATCGATGACGACGACCCGCGCGTGAACCGCTACGGCGGCGCCATCGCCGTCGGGCACCCGCTCGCCTCCTCCGGTGTCCGCCTCATGAACCAGCTCGCCCGCCAGTTCGAGGAGGACCCTGCGGTTCGCTACGGGATGACCACCATGTGCATCGGCCTCGGCATGGGCGCCACCGTCATCTGGGAGAACCCTCACCACGAGCACTACGGACAGGATGCAGCATGAGCTTCGACCGCTACGACGAACTGGCCGCGCTGGTTCCCACCGAGATCGTCACCCACTCCTACGTCCAGGACGTCACACTCCCCGAGGGTGCCGGGGTTCTCGCGCTCATCACCCTCGACAACGGCCTCGACCACTCGAAGCCCACGACCCTCGGGCCCAATACGCTGATCGAGTTCGGCCGCACGCTCGAAGGCCTGAAGGACCGCGCGGCGCGCGGGGAGATCTCCGCCGTCGCCGTGACCGGGAAGCCCTACTTCCTCGTCGCGGGCGCCGACCTCAGCACCGTCAAGAGCGTTCGGTCCGAACACCTCGGCCGCCTCATGGCGGAGCTCGGGCACGAGGCGTACGACCTCCTTGCCGACATGGGAGTGCCGAGCTTCGCGTTCATCAACGGCGTCGCCCTCGGCGGCGGCCTGGAGATCGCCCTGGCCGCGAACTACCGCACGGTGTCCTCGGGCGCCAACGGCATCGGCCTGCCCGAGGCCTTCATCGGGCTCGTCCCGGGCTGGGGCGGCGTCTACCGCCTGCCCCGCCTGATCGGCCCCGCCAACGCGGTGAAGGTCATGATCGAGAACCCGCTCAGCAACAACCGGAGCCTCGACGGCAGGGCCGCCTATGAGCTCGGCATCGCGGACGCCCTCTTCGAGCCCGCAGACTACATCGAGCAGTCCCTGCTCTGGGCGGCCGGGGTGATCAACGGCGGCAAGGCCGCGGCCGCCGTCGAGCAGCGCCGTGCGGGACTCGCCCGGTACGACGACGACGCCTGGACCGGTGCCGTCGCCGCCGGTCGACGGTTCGTCGAGGCGAAGACGAGCAACGCCGCACCGGCTCCGGCACGCGTGCTCGACCTCCTCGAGGGAGGCCTGGCCTCTTCGCAGAAGGAATCGGCAGCGGCCGAGTGCACGGCGCTGGCCGAACTCATGCAGACGCCCGAGTTCCATGCCACGGTCTATGCTTTCCTGGACCTCGTGCAGAAGCGCGGGAAGCGACCCGCAGGGGCGCCCGACAGGAAACTCGCCCGCCCGGTCACGAAGATCGGCGTCGTCGGTGCCGGTCTCATGGCGAGCCAGCTCGCCCTCCTGTTCGCCCGGCAGCTCAAGGTGCCGGTGGTCCTGACGGACATCGACCAGGCGCGGGTGGACAAGGGTGTGGCGTACGTCCACGCCGAGGTCGACAAGATGCTCGGGCGGAAGCGCCTGTCGCAGGACGCCGCGAACCGCACGAAGGCGCTCGTCTCCGGCTCCGTGTCCAAGGACGTCTTCGCGGACGCCGACTTCGTGATCGAGGCCGTCTTCGAAGAGCTGTCGGTCAAGAAGCAGGTGTTCGCGGAGGTGGAGGCTGTCGTCTCGCCCGAGTGCATCCTGGCGACCAACACGTCCTCCCTGTCCGTGGCCGAGATGGCCGCGGACCTGGTGCACCCGGAACGCGTGGTCGGGTTCCACTTCTTCAACCCCGTGGCGGCCATGCCGCTGCTCGAGGTCGTCCGCGCACCGAAGACCGACGACACCGTGCTCTCCACCGCCTTCGTCCTCGCGAAGGGCTTGAAGAAGAACGCCGTCCTCGTGCAGGACGCGCCGGCGTTCGTGGTGAACCGGATCCTCGGCCGGATGTTCGGCGAGATCACCGCGGTCTTCGACGAGGGGACGGATGCCGAGACTGCGGATAACGCCCTCCGACCCATGGGCCTGCCCATGACCCCGTTCCGGTTGCTCGCCCTGGTGGGCCTGCCCGTCGGGCAGCACGTGCAGGAGTCGCTGCACACCGCGTTCGGTGACCGCTTCCACGTCTCGGCGAACCAGCAGAAGCTGATCGACGCCGGGGTGAAGGGCCTGTGGGAGAAGCAGGAGGACGGTTCCTTCCTGGTCCCCGAGCAGACGCTGGCGTTGATGGACCGCGGGGACAGCCCGTCGTCCTCCGACGAGGTCCTGCACCGCACGCAGGACGCCCTGGCGGACGAGATCGGGCGCATGCTCGACGAGGGCGTCGTGGCGGCCCCGGAGGACATCGACCTGTGCATGATCATGGGCGCCGGCTGGCCCATGCACCTGGGCGGCATCACCCCGTACCTGGACCGCGTCGGGGCGTCCGAGCGCGTGAACGGGAAGCGATTCCACCAGGGCTGAGACAGCGCCTGACGGACAGGAGAGGCCCCGATCCATCGATCGGGGCCCTCCCTGTGCTCGTTGTGTCCTCGTGTCGTCGCGTCCGCGCTTCTGTGGACTGCGGGCGTCCGAGACCGGACGGCGGGCGGAATGGGGATCCCGAGGTCGACGGGCTACCCCGACCGCCGATCTGCGTGGTGCATCAGGCGAAGACCAGGTCGACCCGCCGGGAGTAGCGGGGAGTTGGTGCGACGTGATTTCCTGGTGGACGGTCTGGGTGCCTGGGCGGGCGAGGGTGTCCGCAGGTTCGCTGCTCGCGTTCGCTCTGTCTGAGATCGTTCTGCCCGCGTTCGCTCTGCCCGCTCCCAGGCAGAGGTGGCGCCGTGGAGTGGTAGGTGTGGCCGGTGGGTGTACTGATCCCGATGGTGTGTCGGGCTCCGGGACCAGGACTGGGAGGCGCTGTTGCTTCCCAGCCGGGGAGTTCCTTGATGTGGTTGCACGCTTCGCAGAGCCCGGCACCGTTGGAGAGGTTCGTGGGCCCGTCGGAGTGCCAGGGGACGATGTGGTCGTAGTGGCGGATCGGGGCATCACAGTACGGGGTCCGGCACAGATGGTCCCGGGCCTCGATGAACCGGCGCTGTCCGGCCGTGAAGAGTCTCGCTCTGGAGTCGGCCGCGATGAGGTCCCCACTCCCGGGGGCGGTGTACAGGCGGCGGAGCCATACCTCGACGTCACGGCCGGATGCGGAATCGGGCGTGTTCCCTGCTACGGAGCCGGCGGCGTGCCCGACAGGTTTCGCAGTGCCCGGCCCTGATGCGCGCTGGAACGCCTGCCCACTCGCCTGCCCGATGGGCTTGTCGGCTGCCCGGCCCGAAGGCTTCCGGCTGGTGAGAAGATCTCGTGCCCAGCCGGCGGGGACGATCCCGTAGCCGGGGAGCCGGGCCGGTTCGCTGTCGCCCTGGAAGAGGGTGCGGTCGGTCATGATCAGCTGCACCTCGACCCGGGAGAACCCGCCCGGGGTGCCCGTGGTCCGCTCCACCAGGGCGTCCGCCATCAACTGGCCCCGGCTGCGCTGATCCCCTGTGGCGCGTTCGGCATCGGCGTGCCGGGTCAGCTCCGCGTGCACCGCCACCCCCTCGGCCACCGGCAGCAGGGCCGTCAGATACGTCATGGTGTCCGGAGCCGGCCGCAGGCTCACATGCCGGTCGTTCGCGGCGTGGCTGGCCCGCTGGGTCACCGAGCGGGGGTCCCGCCGGTACGCCGCCGCCCGGACCGCGGCGACGATCTGCCGGTCCCCGGCCCCAGCGAAGGTGCCCGTATCGGCGGCCAACTCCTCATCGACCGCGCACCGATCCGCAGCGGACAGGCACGCCGTCTCCCGGACCAGCAGGGTCGCCCGCCACTCGTTCAGCGACCCCGCCTCGAGGGCCGCCCTGGTGTGCGGCATCTCCGTCACCAGAGCCCGCGCCAACCCCAGCAGGCGCCCACCCCGCGCCGGGGACTCCCGCCGGGCCAGGGCGATCTGCGCGGCTACCCCCTTCCCCAGCTCCGCCACCGGGACACCGGCCGCCGCCTGGGCCCGGCGCTCGGACAGGTCGAAGGCCACCGCGGCCCGGGCCTGCCGGCCGGCGATCAAGGACTTCAGCTCCTCACAATCCCTGATCTCGTCGATGGACTCGGCGCCACCGGCACTAGGCGGGATGGAAGCCATCGCACCGATCAGATCCCGCACACACCCAACGCGCACGAAACCAGCCGGTACAGCACCCGGTGCGACGCCGTCGATGGCGACGGCACCAGACGAGGCAGGGACCGAGGAGATGGTGGCAGACGAGGCTGCATCAGACGGCACGGTAACCTGCCGTACAGCGGCGCCGGACAGGGTGGTCGGCTCGATGAGACCCCGCAGCTGCACGATCAGTTCAGCGCTCCCGGGCCCCTCCAGATGGGATGCCACCGCGCTCATCAGAACCTGCACGGAGTCAGTCGAGACAGCCGGGGACGGACCTCCGCCCCGCCGCGAAACACCACCGGTAACGGTCATTTCGAGCGGAACATCCCTGCTGCTGTCCATACTGAATTCTCCCCGCCGCCACCGACATTTCGAGGTCGCCCGCATTCGACGCCGAGGGAAGAGATCACCAGTAATTGAGGCGACCGAACCAGATGGGCCCCCTACTCGACGAGTGGTCCCGAGCGGCGCCGGGCGGCGTCCTGCTTCCTGCAGTGGTGCTGCATGCCTCCCATCGCCCTCGCTGAGGACGGGATCATCCTGTCGATCGCCGTGGACGCGTTCCATGCCCGAGCGGCGTCGGGGTCCCGGCTTCGGAGCAACGGCAGGCGTAGCCGCACAGACAGCACCGATCCCCGGGTCGGTCCAGCTCAGGCCGCCGGTCGCGGGAAGATCCCGTCGAGTTCCGCGAGGTCATCGTCCGACGGCGTCCACTCGGCCGCTGCCGCGTTCTGCCGCACCTGCTCGGGGGACGTGGCGCCGGCGATCACGGACCCGACCGCCGGCTGGGCCGCGAGCCAGGAGAAGGCAACCTGGACCTCGGTGAGATCCCGCTCGGCCGCGAACGCGCTGAAGGCTTCGAGCTGGTCCCAGTCGGCGGTCTCCAGCACGTTCCTGCGTGAGTGGGTGAGCCTGCTGCCGGCAGGGGTTTCGTCCCGGCGATACTTGCCCGTGAGCAGTCCGTTGGCGAGGGGGAAGTACGGCAGGACACCCAAGCCGTAGGCCTCGACGGCGGGGACCACCTCCCGTTCGAGGCGGCGGTCCAGCAGGCTGTAGGGGTTCTGCGCGGAGATGAAGGGCGTGTACCCGCCGCTGCGGGCCGTGAACTCGGCCTCGGCGATCTGCCAGCCGGCGAAATTGGAGTGCCCGACGTAGCGGACCTTCCCGCTGGTGACGAGGTCGTCGAGGGCCGCGAGGGTCTCCTCGATCGGCGTCTGCGGGTCAGGGGCGTGGTACTGGTACAGGTCGATCCACTCGGTGCCGAGGCGCCGGAGCGAGGCCTCGACCGCCCGGATGATGTAGCGGCGGGAGCCACGGGCGCCCCAGTCGGGCCCGTTGACGCCCTCCATGTCGAGGCCGAACTTCGTGGCCAGGACGACGTCGTCGCGCCGGGAGCCGAGGGCCTTGCCCAGCTGCACCTCGCTGACGCCGGGCGCCCTGCCGTACATGTCGGCGACGTCGAACAGGGTGATCCCGGCGTCGATCGCCGCGTGGACGACGGCGTCGGTGCCCTCCTGTGACTCGGAGGTGGTGCCGGCCCGGCCCAGGTTGTTGCAGCCGAGCCCGACGGTGGAAACGCTGAGTCCCGAGGAACCCAGTCTGCGATAGGTCATCATGGCCCTAACCTACCAAAGCAGTTGCCCCGGGCACTCGACCCGGGGCAACTGCTGGTGCGATCAGGCGAACCAGATCCCGATCTCCCGCTCGGCGGACTCAGCGGAGTCGGAGCCGTGCACGAGGTTCTGCTGGACCTTCAGGCCCCAGTCGCGGCCGAAGTCGCCACGGATCGTGCCGGGGGCCGCCGTCGTCGGGTCCGTGGTTCCGGCGAGGGAGCGGAACCCCTCGATGACGCGCTCGCCCTCGAAGACGGCGGCGACGATCGCGCCGCTCAGCATGAACTCGACGAGCGGCTCGTAGAACGGCTTGCCCACATGCTCGGCATAGTGCGCCTCGAGCAGGTCACGGGTGGCGTGCACGCGCTTCAGTTCGGCGATGGTGTAGCCCTTCGCCTCGATACGGGACAGGATGGTGCCCGTCAGGCCGCGGGATACGCCGTCGGGCTTGACGAGGACGAGGGTGCGCTCAACGCTCATGGGGTCTCCTGGGGGTGCATGCGCCGTCGCGGACGGCGCGGATGGGACAACTGGTTCCGGGTTCGACTCTACTAAAGGCCCTGCTCGTCGGGGTTCGCCTTCTCCCACTCGGCCTGCAGGCGGTCCCGCTCCACGTTCTCGCGGTCCACGCGCGTCCCCTGGCGAATCCCGTAGAGCCAGGTCAGGGCGAACGCGAGGCCGACGGCGAACATGACGGGTTCGAGGAAGCCCCCGGCGATGAGGACGAGCTGGAGGATCCAGCCGAGGGCGATGCCCCACTTCTTCGTCAGGACGGCGCAGGTGAGCACCAGCACCACGCTGAGGAGGAGACCGGAGGTCAGGATGAGGGCCGGGGAGATCTCGTCGCGGCGCAGGCCGAAGACCGCGAGCGTCGCGAAGAACACCACGAACGCCTCGAGGACGAGGATCGTCGAAGCGAACAGGACCTTCGTGGAGCGCCGCTTCTTCGGCATCCCGGGCCGCCACTCGCGCTGCGCCCTGGTCATGCGTCGTGCCATACGCCGGCCTACTTCCCCAGGAGGGTGCGGGTTTCCCCGACCACGGTGATGGACCCGGTCACGAGGACGCCCCCGGCGAGGTCGTTGTTCTCCTCGGCCTTCATGACCGCCCACTCGAGGGCGTCGTCGAGGCCCGGGAGGATGGTGATGTTCTCCTCCGCGAACCCCGCCGAGAGGGCTGCCTGCAGCAGGTCGGCGGCGGGAACGGAACGGGGCGACGTCGACTGCGTCAGGCAGACGTCCTCGAGGATGCCGCCCAGCTCCTCGTGGAGCTCCGCCAGGATACCGGCGGCGTCCTTGTCCTCGAGGACCCCGATGACGAGGACGAGACGGCTGAAGTCGAACGCCTCGTTGACACCCCTGGCCGCGGCGCGCGCCCCGGCCGGGTTGTGGGCCGCGTCCACGATGATGCTCGGCGCGGTCCGGACCACCTCGAGGCGACCGGGCGAGGTGACGGCCCTCAGTCCGTTGCGCACGAGTTCGGTCTCCAGCTCGCGCTCACCGCCCCCGAGGAACGCCTCGACGGCGGCGACGGCGACGGCCGCGTTCTCGGCCTGGTGCTCGCCGTGCAGCGGGACCAGCAGTTCGCCGTAGCGGCCGGCGAGCCCCGTGATGGACACCACCTGCCCGCCGACGGCGACCGTGCGGGACTCGACGCCGAACTCGACGCCTTCGAAGCGGAATTCCGCCCCGACCTCGCGGGCCCGCTCGAGGAGGACCTGCGCGGCGTCGCGGGGCTGGATCGCGCTGATGAGGACGCTCCCGGGCTTGATGATGCCGGCCTTCTCGAGGGCGATGTCCTCGACGGTGTCACCCAGCAGCTCCGTGTGGTCGAGGGAGATCGGCGTGACGACAGCCACCTGTCCGTCGCCCACGTTCGTGGCGTCGGTGATCCCGCCGAGCCCCACCTCGATCACGCCGACGTCGATCGGCTCGTCCGCGAAGATCGCGAACGCGAGGATCGTGACGCACTCGAAGTAGGTCAGCCGTGGCTCCCCGGAGACGAGGAGTTCGCCGTCGACGATGTCGAGGTAGGGCTTGATCTCGTCCCAGACCCTGACGAACGTCTCGTCCCGGACGGGCTCCCCGTCGATGCTGATGCGCTCCGTGACCCGCGAGAGGTGCGGGCTGGTGAAGCGCCCGGTGCGCAGGTCGTGCGCCAGCAGGATGCTCTCGATCATCCGTGCGGTCGAGGTCTTCCCGTTGGTGCCCGTGATGTGGATGATCGGGAACGCCCTGTTGGGCTCGCCGAGGATCTCCATCGCCCGGTGGAGCGGCGCCATGCGCGGCTCCATCCTGTTCTCCGGGGCACGGCTGAGGAGCTCGGCGTACACGCTCTCGACCGAGAAGGCGTCGAGTCCGGCACCGCTTCCGGTGCCGTCGCCGCCGTCCGTGCCGACCATGTCATCCATGCTGCTGCTCCTGCTTCTCGACGGTGATGGTGAAATCGGAGCCCCCGCCAGGGACGGCCTCGATGCGCAGCTCGAGGGTCAGCGTCTCGGCCCGGATCAGCTCGGCGTTCGCCTCGAGCGCCCCGACCTGCTCGGAGGCGACGCCGACGGTGGTCCGGATGCGGTCGCTGATGTCGAGGTCGGCGTCGCGGCGCGCCTGCTGGATGGCACGGATGGCGTCGCGGGCCGTGCCTTCCGCTGCGAGCTCAGCCGTCACCTCGGTGTCCAGGACGAGGAACCCGCCGCCCGGCAGGACGGTCACGGCCTTCGACGCGGCGTCGTTGCCCTCCACCACGGTGTCGAGCGTGTACTCGTGCGGCTCGAGGGCGAGGCCGCCGGCGGTGACGCCGCCGTCGTCGCCGACCTGCCAGTCGCCCGACTTCGATGCCTTGATCACGGCCTGGACGTTCTTGCCCAGGCGCGGTCCCGCCGCGCGGGCGTTGACCACGAGCCGCTGGGTGATGCCGAACTCGGCGGGTTCGGCGTCGGCCGAGTCGATCAGGCGGACGTCCTTGAGGTTCAGCTCGTCGGCGATGATCGCGGCATACTGCCCGGCAAGATCCGCGGCACCGGGTGCGACGATGGTCAGTTCGCGGAGCGGCAGCCTCACCCGGAGATTCGCGGCCTTGCGCAGGCTGGATCCGACGGAGCACACCTGGCGGGTACGGTCCATCTGATCCACGAGGTCGGGGGCGGCGGGGAACGCCGTCGCCTCGGGCCAGTCCGTGAGATGGACGGACCGGCCGCCCGTGAGTCCCCGCCAGATCTCCTCCGTGACGAGGGGCAGCAGCGGGGCCGCGACCCGGCACACGGCTTCGAGGCACGTGTAGAGGACGTCGAACGCGTCGGTGTCCTCGTCGAAGAAGCGCTGACGGCTGCGGCGCACGTACCAGTTGGTGAGGGTGTCGAGGTAGCGGCGCAGGGATTCGCAGGCGTCGCTGATCGTGAAGGCGTCGAGCGCCGTCGTGAGATCGCGGACGAGGTTCCCCGTATTGGCGAGGATGTAACGGTCGATCGGCTCGCTCAGGAGCGCGGCCGCCTCGGGCGTCACCGTCCTGGCGTCGTAGCCCGCGCCGCCGTTCGCTGCATTGGTGTAGAGGCTGAAGAAGTGCCAGACGTTCCACAGCGGCAGGATGACCTGGCGGACGCCGTCGCGGATGCCCTGCTCCGTGACCACGAGGTTGCCGCCCCTGAGGATCGGGGAGGCCATGAGGAACCAGCGCATGGCGTCGGAGCCGTCGCGGTCGAAGACCTCGGAGACGTCCGGGTAGTTGCGCAGGCTCTTGGACATCTTCTGCCCGTCGGAGCCCAGGACGATGCCGTGGCTGATGACGTTGCGGAACGCCGGCCGGTCGAACAGCGCGGTGGACAGGATGTGCAGCATGTAGAACCAGCCGCGGGTCTGCCCGATGTACTCCACGATGAAGTCCGCCGGGTTGTGGGTGTCGAACCACTGCTCGTTCTCGAACGGGTAGTGCACCTGCCCGTAGGGCATGGACCCTGAGTCGAACCAGACGTCCAGGACGTCCTCGACCCGGCGCATGGTGGACTGCCCGGTCGGGTCGTCCGGGTTGGGCCGCGTGAGCTCGTCGATGAAGGGGCGGTGGAGGTCCACCTCGCCCTGCGTGTTGAGGGGCAGGCGTCCGAAGTCCGCCTGGAGTTCGGCGAGCGAGCCGTAGACGTCGGTGCGCGGGTACTCGGGGTTGTCCGACTGCCAGACGGGGATGGGGCTGCCCCAGAAGCGGTTGCGGCTGATCGACCAGTCGCGCGCGTTGGAGAGCCACTTGCCGAACTGGCCGTCCTTGACGTTGCCCGGGATCCAGGTGATGTCCTGGTTCAGTTCCACCATGCGGTCGCGGATCTTGGTCACCTCGACGTACCAGGAGGAGACGGCACGGTAGATGAGCGGGTTGCGGCAGCGCCAGCAGTGCGGGTAGCTGTGCACGTAGCTGGACTGGCGCACGAGGCGCCCCTCGGACCTCAGGACGCGCGTGATGTGCCGGTTGGCCTCGAAGACCTGCAGGCCCACGATCTCCGCGAGCGGTCCCTTCCCGAACAGGGGGAGGAACTTCGCGCCCTCGTCCACGGAGAGGATCACCTGGATGCCGGCGTCCTCGCAGACCTTCTGGTCCTCCTCGCCGTAGGCGGGTGCCTGATGGACGAGGCCGGTGCCGTCCGTCGTCGTGACGTAGTCGGCGACGAGGATGCGGAAGGCGTTGCGGTAGCCGCCCTCCTCCGGATCGGCGAGGTAGTCCCACAGGGGCTCGTAGGTGAGGCCCTCCAGCTCCGTACCGGTGTGGCGCGACGTGACGGCAGCGCGTGCGGCGGCGGCGTCGGCGAAGCCGAGGTCCTTGGCGTAGTTGCCGAGGAGCTCCTCGGCGAGGAGATAGCGTCCGGCTTCCCCGTCACGCTCGCCGCCGACGACGACGTAGCTGATGTCCGGCCCGACGGCGAGCGCCGCGTTGGTGGGCAGCGTCCACGGCGTGGTGGTCCAGGCGAGGGCCTGCACACCGGCGAGGTCCTTCGCGAGTTCCGTGGCCCCGCCGAGGATCGGGAACGTGACGGTGACGGTCTGGTCCTGGCGGTCCTGGTAGACGTCCTCGTCCATGCGCAGCTCGTGGTTGGACAGCGGCGTCTCGTCGTTCCAGCAGTACGGCAGCACGCGGTACCCGTTGTACGTGAGGCCCTTCTGGTGCAGGGTCTTGAAGGCCCAGAGGACGGACTCCATGTATTCGGGGTTGAGCGTCTTGTAGTCGTTGTCGAAGTCGACCCACCGCGCCTGGCGGGTCACGTAGTCGCGCCACTCCCCCGCGTACTTCATGACGGAGGCGCGGGAGGCCTCGTTGAACTTGTCGATGCCCATGGCGAGGATCTGCTGCTTGTCGGTCATGCCGAGCTGCTTCATCGCCTCGAGTTCGGCGGGCAGGCCGTGCGTGTCCCAGCCGAAGCGACGCTCCACGCGGCGCCCGCGCTGGGTCTGGTACCGGCCCACGAGGTCCTTGGCGTAGCCGGTGAGGAGGTGTCCGTAGTGCGGCAGTCCGTTGGCGAACGGGGGTCCGTCGTAGAACACGAACTCGTTGGAGCCGTCGACGCCGGCCTCCCGGTTGTCGATGGACGCCTGGAAGGTGCCGTCCTGCTGCCAGTAGCGGAGGACGCGCTCCTCGAGTTCGGGGAAACGCGGGGACGCGCCGGCGCCGGAGACGGGGGTCGCGCCGTCGTCGTCGGGCGACACTGCTTTGGGGTAGATCTGCGGCATGGGTCTCATCCTGTGTACGGCGGCGTCGGAAGGTGCAGGAGTCCTGCCGTGAGGACGGGCACCCATTCCATCCACCGCCGGTTGCCTGACCGGCCGCGAAGGTCCTGGACCCGCGGTACCACCTCACTTGCCGCCGTCGTCCGCCGTGCCGCTCCTCGCGGGCACACCGGGCGGGGCTGCCGCTCGTTTCCAGGCTGTGACGGGCCTCCCCGTCCGGGTCTACGGGCCGCCTCACAGGAGGCGGGCCTTTCTTCCGGAAGCTCACCGGTGATGGCCGGGTCGACGCTTGTCCTTCCAGTCTATCCCGGCCCCGAATTCGTTGTCGAAAGTGTCAAGCACGCCGACGGTCTCCGGGGCGCACACCGAAATGCGTTGTGGCCTCCCCCGCTGCTTGGGAGGGTGGAAGGATGACACCCCATGCCCTGCCCACCGCGTCCGCGCCGGACACCGCCCGCCTGCTCCTGGGCGTCCTCCTTCCGACCCTCGTGAAGGGCCCCATCATCCGGCGGCCCTGGGCTGTGGGGCTCGCGGCGCGACTGGACCTGGACACCCGGGCGGTGGGGATCGTGAAGACGATCCACGCGAAGTACCCGGACGGTCCGCTGATGCTGAAGCTGCCGGCCCGCAGGCAGGCGATCGTGCTGGCCCCGGGCGACGCCAATACCGTCCTGGCGCAGTCCCCCGAGCCGTTCTCCGCGGCCAGCAACGAGAAGAAGGCTGCGCTCTCCCACTTCCAGCCCGCCAACGTGCTCATCACCCGCGGTCCCCTCCGGACCGTGCGTCGCGCACTGCAGGAGCAGGTCCTCGACACGGACCACCCCGTGCACCACCTCGCGGACCGCTTCGTCCCCGTGGTGGAGGAGGAGATGCAGCAGCTGTTGACGGACGCGATGGGCAGCGGGTCGCTGCCCTGGGACGACTTCCTCGACGCGTGGTACAGGGTGGTGCGGCGCGTGGTGTTCGGCGACCACGCCCGCGACGAGACCGAGTTGACGGACATGGTGATCCGCCTGCGCAAGGACGGGAACTGGGCGTTCCTGAAGCCGGTGCGGAAGAGGACCCGCCGGCGCTTCCTGGCGCGGATCGGCGAGGAACTCGCGAACGCCGAGGCCGGGAGCCTCGCCGCCGTGATGGCCTCCGCGCCCAAGGGCGAGGGCGCCGAGCCTGCCGACCAGGTGCCGCAGTGGCTCTTCGCCTTCGACCCCGCCGGCATGGCGACGTTCCGCGCCCTGACCGTGCTCGCCACCCACCCGGAGGCGATGGCCTCGGCCCGCCGGGAGGTCGACGGTGACACGTCGGGCCGTCGCGTCCTCCCCTACCTGCGCGCCGCCATCCTGGAGTCCCTGCGCCTGTGGCCCACGACGCCGATGATCCTGCGCCAGACCACACAGCCCGTGCAGTGGCAGCACGGACTCATGCCGGCCGACTGCGGTGTCCTCGTGTACACGCCGTACTTCCATCGCGACGAGCGGTCCCTGCGCAGCGCCCACAACTTCTCGCCCGGGCGCTGGTTGACCAGGGAGGACGACGGGTGGCCGCTGGTGCCGTTCAGTGACGGACCGGTGGTCTGTCCGGGCAAGCAGCTGGTGCTGCTCGTGACCAGCGCGGCCCTGGCGGAACTGGTGGCGGGCCACGGCTTCCGGGTGGAGGAGGGGCAGGCGCTCGACCCCGCCCGCCCGCTGCCGGGGACCATGGACAATTACAGAGTCCGGCTGGGCGTTTCCTCCCGGGCGTGACCACCCCGTTCCGCGATCGATGTCCGAAGGATCCCCCGTTGACCTCGACCCTGTCCCGTGCCGCTCGCCTGAGCCTGACAGCCGCTGCCGCGGTGCTGCTCGGCGCCTGCGCTGCCCCGACGTCCACGAGCCAGGCCCCGCCCACCGCTCCGGCGGCCTCGGCAGGGTATCCGTCAGGGCATGTCCATGGGATGAGCGTCGACCCTGCCACCCACCGGGTCCTGCTTGCCACCCATGACGGCCTCTTCGATGTCACCCGGTCCCCCGCCCAGCAGATCGGCCCCGTGATCGACCTGATGGGATTCACCAGCACCAGCGACGGAACTCTCTACGCCTCCGGGCACCCCGGCCCCGGCACCGACCTGCCTGACCCGGTCGGCCTGATCACCAGCACGGACGGCGGCCACTCGTGGGAGCCCGTCTCCCGCCAGGGTGAGACCGACTTCCACGCCCTCGCTGCAACCAGTACCGGGCTCATCGGCCATGAAGGGCGAATCGTCACCAGCGCCGACGGGCAGCACTGGACCGTCACCGCCGACGACGTGCCCGCGTACAACCTGGCCGGAGCGAGCAACGGAAGCGTTCTGGCGACCACCGAGGAGGGCCTGTACCGGTCCGAGGACAGCGGAGCGACCTGGACCATGGTCCCGGGCGCGCCCCTCCTGGTTCTCACGACCTTCGCCGGCGACTCCGCCGTCGGTGTGACACCTGACGGGACGATCCATACCAGCGCCGACGCCGGACTCACCTGGGCACAACGGGGAACCATGGAGGGCGACCCTGCAGCGATCGCCGCAGCCCCCACCGGTGACGGAACTCTCCGGATCTGGGTGGCGACCGGTCAGGGGGTCGAGGTCTCCAGCGACAACGGAATGACGTTCCACCCGCTGACCGCGCCCTAGTTCCTCGCGGCCTCTTCTGCCTCTCCGCAGGAGTGACGCTCCGCTCACCGGACTGTCGCCCCGGGGGCTGTCAGCCCCGCAGGACCTTGTGGTTGGCGGCCTGGGCGAGGGGGCGCAGGACGAGGTGGTCGATGTTCAGGTGGTGCGGCGCGTTGAGGGTGAAAGCGACGGCGGCAGCGACGTCGTCGGCCGTCAGGGGGTGCGCGACGCCCTCGTAGACCTTGTCGGCGGCCCCCTGGTCACCGCCGAGCCGGTTGAGGGAGAACTCCTCCGTGTGCACCATGCCCGGGGATACCTCGATGACGCGGACGTTGTTCTCGGCCTCCTCCAACCGGAGCGAACGGGCCATCGACTCCTGTGCCGCCTTCACACCGCAGTACCCGGCGCCGCCCTCGTAGGGCGCGAGCGCCGCCGTGGAGGTCAGGAACAGGACGCTGCCCTGGCCGCCGGTGCGGAGCGCGGGCAGCAGGGCGCGCGTCATGCGCATCGAGCCGAGCACGTTCACGTCGTACATCCACTGCCAGTCCTCGGTTCTGGCCTCGGCCACCCGCTCCGTCCCGAAGGCCCCTCCGGCGTTGTTGACCAGCGCGTGGACCGGGCCGGACGCCGTGACCTGGGCTGTGAAGGCGTCCACGGATGCCTGATCTGTGACGTCGAGCACCATCGGCGTGGCTCCGGTCTCCTCCGCGAGCGCCTGCAGGCGGTCGAGCCGGCGGGCAGCCGCGACGACGTCCCAGCCGTCCCGCCGGAGTGCGCGGACGGTGGCGGCACCGATCCCTGAACTGGCGCCGGTGACGATCACGCGCAGGGCAGAAGGGGCTGGGTCAGCGGGGGCGCCGAGGGGCGTCCGGGAGGTCTGGGTCATGGGCCCACTGTAGCCAGTGGCTGCCGGCCCCACTGCCGGCGCACCTGGGACGACGCAGTCGGTGCCGGTCCGGCCGGGGCAGGTCAGGGCACGGAGATCAGGGTGGAGGCGGGGTTCCGGACGCGCGTCGACAACACCTCGCGGACGGTGCGCACGCCCTCCGGGTCCATGGTCGCCGGATCGGAGATCTGCCAGTCCTCGTACTCCTTCCCCGGGTAGATGGGACAGGTGTCCCCGCACCCCATCGTGATGACGACGTCCGCTGCCCGCACGACGTCGTCCGTGAGGGGTTTGGGGAACTCCTCGCCGAGATCGAGCCCGATCTCCCGCATCGCCTCCACGACGTTCGCGTCGAGGTGCTCGGCAGGCATCGACCCGGCAGAGCGCACATTCACGGCTCCTCGGGTGAGGTCCTTGAGCAGGGCCGCGGCCATCCGGGAGCGT
The DNA here is from genome assembly GCF_054511115.1 of Arthrobacter arabinosi. Lineage (NCBI taxonomy): Bacteria > Bacillati > Actinomycetota > Actinomycetes > Micrococcales > Micrococcaceae > Arthrobacter > Arthrobacter arabinosi. The sequence continues at coordinate 340,858 of NZ_JBTNDF010000001.1, read as the reverse complement.
CCGGCGTTCTGCACGCAGACGAAGAGCACCTCCGGGACGCCGCTGGGCTGCTTGCCCTGGGCATGTGCCAGGGCGGTGAGGCGATCGAGGGCGAAACGGCGCGTGATGACCGGCGGGTACGTGGTGAACCTCGCCGTCCTGCGGAGGGCCGTGCAGGACTCCATGACGTGGCGGTCGACCATCTCCGGACCGAAGACGCCGTCGAAGGCCGAGGAGAGCTCGGCCGAGATGCGATCGAGCATGTGCCCACGCAGAAGCGCGCCGTCGTCAGCGGCAGGTGGATCGTTCACCAGGCCTCCTTCGATCAGGGTGGTACCCGGTACCAGCACGTCGGTGATCAGTAGGTCGGGTCCCCGGAGTACCCGTGGGCAGTCCCGGTGGGGACGCCGATGGTGACGAGTTCCGGCCCGCCGCAGCATCCGCCGCCGGCGGCAGCATCAGGACCGGCAGTCGAGGCGGTCGTGCACGTCGGTGCCGCGCCCTGAAGGTCGGCCGACGCCGCAGGGGCGTCGCAGGAGCCGGCGAGGTCGGTGCTGCAGACACCTGTCTCGGGGAGTTCGAGTTGGAGCCGGGAGGCGGCCTCGGTATCGCCGGCGATCGCGGCGGTGACGGAGCGGACCTGCTCGTACCCCGTGGCCAGCAGGAACGTGGGTGCCCGTCCGTAGGACTTCATGCCGACGAGGTAGAAGTCCTTCTCCGGGTGCGCCAGGACGTCCACTCCGTGGGCGGGGACCGTCCCGCAGGAGTGGAACTCCGGGTCGATCAGGGGCCCGAGCGCCCGGGGGGCCTCCACGGCGGCGTCGAGGTCGAGACGCAGCTCGCGCAGCATGTCGAGGTCGGGCCTGAATCCGGTGGCCGGTACGAGGACGTCGACCGTGATCGTGCGGGGGCCGTCCGGTGTCGACGCCGTCACCGCGAGGCGCTCGTCGGTGCTCTCGAGACGGGTGATGGTGAAGATCGTGACCAGTTCGACGACGCCGTCGCCGACGAGCGACTTCAACCGGCTGCCGAGGGCGCCCCGGGCGGGCAGGCCGTCGAGGTCCCCGCCCCCGTAGAGACGCTGTGCTGATCCGCTGCCACGCACGGCCCAGAGGATTGTGGTGCCGGGTTCGTTCCTGGCGACCTGACCGAGGTTGATCAGGGTGTTCGCCGCCGAGTGACCGGCTCCGACGACCATGACCGTCCTCCCGGCGAAGCGTTCCCGTTCCGCTCCGACGACGTCGGGCAGCGCGGTGGTGAGGTACCTGGTGACGGCGTCCTCACCGGCTGCCCGCAGACCTGCCTGACCGACGGGGTTGGGCTGTCCCCAGGTGCCGGAGGCGTCGATGACGGCGCGGACGGGGTGATCGGTGGTGCCCTCCGGACCGGTGACGCGGACGAGGAACGGCGTCGTGTCCCGGTTCCTGGTGCGGGTCTTGTCCATGCCGAGGCGGGTGACGGCGGTGACCGTGCTCTTGAAGTGCAGGGTCTCCGCGATCGCCGGGATCGCTGCCAGGGGTTGGAGGTAGGCCTCCACGAGCTCGCGCCCGTACGGCAGGGCTGTCCGGCGTGGCTCCACCCACCCGGTGGGCTCGAGGAGGCGTCGGGCCGCGGGGTCGATGTCGTACTGCCAGGGCGAGAACAGGCGGATGTGCGCCCACTGCCGGATCGCGGCCCCGACATCCTCACCCTGCTCGAACACGATCGGGGTCAGGCCATGCTCGAGGAGATTCGCGGCCGCGGACAGGCCGATCGGGCCCGCTCCGATGACAGCCACGGGGAGGCCGGTTCGCCGGGCGTCGGGGGGTACGGATCGATGGGCCGCGTCGGTCCGGGTGGCGGCCGTGTCCGACACGATGTCCACCGTCATGACGCAGTGGTGCGGTGGGGCAGGAGTTCGGTGATGAGCTGCTGGACACGGCCCTTGATCTCGTCGCGGATCGGCCGGACGGACTCGACGCCCTTGCCTGCGGGGTCCTCGAGGACCCAGTCCTCGTACCGCTTGCCGGGGAAGTACGGGCACTCGTCCCCGCAGCCCATGGTCACGACGACGTCGGATGCCCTCACGGCGTCGGTGGTGAGGATCTTCGGCGTCTCGGCAGTGATATCGATGCCTTCCTCCTTCATGGCCTCGACCGCTGCGGGATTGACCCGGTCTGCGGGCTGCGAGCCGGCAGAAAGGACCTCTATGCGCCCCGCGGACAGGTGGTTCAGGTACGCGGCAGCCATCTGGGACCGGCCGGCGTTGTGCACGCAGACGAACAGGACCGAGGGCTTCCTCTCCCCGGCGGCTGTCGTCGCTGCTGCTGTTTCGGTGCTCATGGTGATCCTTCGTTCTTCGCCTCGTCCCGGAGTAACAGGCGGAGGGGATGGGTCGATCCCGGATCCGACGCCTCGCGGGTGGGCATCCCATCAGAGATCGACTGGCTTCGATGTCGAGTATGCGGCGGCATATCGATGATTGTCAATGGAAGGGTATGCTGAGCGCATGACGACGATCTCCGAGCCCGGGACAGTGGGCATCCCGGCAACCGTGACGGCTCCGGCGCCGCGTGCCGGCACTGCCGACGAGGGCCGGTGCTGTGTGCCGTCGGGGACTCCCGCGATGAGCGCGGATCGGGCCGAGGAGCTCGCCAGGCAGTTCAAGGCCATCGCCGACCCGAACCGCCTGCGCCTGGTCTCGCTCATCTCCGCGAGCCCCGAGAACGAGGCATGCGTGTGCGACCTCACCGAGCCGTTGAACCTCGGCCAGCCGACGGTGTCCCACCACCTGAAGATCCTCGTCGACGCAGGCATCCTTCGCCGCGACAAGCGCGGCGTCTGGGCGTACTACTCCCTCGTGCCCGGAGCCCTGAACTTCCTCGCGGGCGTCCTCACCGAGGCGCAGTGATACCTGCCCCGGCCTCCGCACCTGAAGAAACGAGACCCCGGTGAGTTCCAAGGCCGACAAGCCCTCCGTCCTGTTCGTCTGTGTCAAGAACGGCGGCAAATCGCAGATGGCCGCCGGCCTCATGCACAAGGTCGCCGGCGACGCGGTGGGCACCGCGTCGGCAGGGTCGAAGCCGGGCTCCGCGGTCAACGCCCTCTCCGCCGCCGTGCTCGCCGAAGTGGGAGTGGACATCAGTCGGAACATTCCCCGCCGCATCAGCGTCGAGGACCAGGAACGCGCGGACGTCGTCGTGATCCTGGGTGCCGAGGCCCAGGTCGACGAGATCCCGGGGACCCTCTACGAACGCTGGGAAACGGACGAGCCCAGCGAGCGCGGCATCGAGGGCATCGAACGCATGCGCCTGGTCCGCGACGACATCCTCGCCCGCGTCACCACCCTGCACGCTTCCCTCACCACTCCGTAGGGCTCCTCGGCCGCGCACCACTCTCCCGCTCGTTCCCCTGCCCTCCCCCGCCCTTGTCCTCTCGTGTGTTCCTCCTGCAAGGAGTCCTGCTGCAATGACCGTGGTCGCCATCCTGATCTTCCTCGCCACCCTGACCCTCGTCATCTGGCAGCCCAGGGGCCTCGGTATCGGCTGGTCCGCCCTCGGAGGGGCCGCCGTCGCGCTGCTCACCACCGTCGTGAGCCTGTCCGACGTCCCCGTCGTATGGGACATCGTCTGGAATGCGACCTTCGCCTTCGTGGCGATCGTGGTCATCTCGCTGATCCTCGACGAGTCCGGGTTCTTCACGTGGGCCGCCCTGCACGTGGCTCGCTGGGGCCGGGGCAACGGCCGCCTGCTGTTCACCCTCGTCGTGCTGCTCGGGGCAGCCATCGCCGCGGTGTTCGCCAACGACGGGGCGGCGCTGATCCTCACCCCGATCGTGATCCAGATGCTGCTCGCCCTGGAATTCCCGGCCAGGGCCTCCCTCGCGTTCGTCATCGCCTGCGGGTTCATCGCCGACGCCGGCAGCCTTCCCCTGGTCGTCTCGAACCTCGTCAACATCGTCACCGCCGACTTCTTCGACATCGGTTTCGCCCGCTACGCGATCGTCATGGTCCCCGTCGGACTCGTGTCCGTCGCCGCCAGCCTCGTGGTCCTGCTCCTGTTCTTCCGCACGTCCATCCCCCGCCACTACGACGTCGCCGTCCTCGGCACCCCGAGGTCGGCCATCGCCGATCCGCTGACGTTCAGGACGGGCTGGGTGATCCTCGGCGTCCTGCTGATCGGCTACTTCGCCGCGGAACCCCTGCACGTCCCGCTGTCCGCCGTCGCGGGCCTCGGTGCCGTCGTCCTCATGCTCGTCGCCTCCCGGCGGCCCTCCTTCCTCTTCCCGCGTCCCGCTGTGCTCGCCGGCGCCGCGGACCTACAGCGCGCGGCGCCGGGACCGACGGACGCCATGGATCGGGCCGCGCATCCCGATTACGAGTCCGCGGCGGTCGGCCACCGCACCCCAGCCTCGTCGTCGGCCGCTGCGGCTGCACGGGACGGCGTTTCCAGTCCGAGCAGGGACCCGCGGCTCCGGAGGGGTGGAGGAGCGAGCCCCTCGGCCCCGGCCGCCCCGATCTCGGTCCCACGCATCCTGAAGGAGGCGCCCTGGCAGATCGTGCTGTTCTCCATCGGCATGTACCTCGTCGTGTACGGGCTGCGGAACCAGGGCCTCACCGACGAGCTCGCCGGCATCTTCTCGGCCGTCGGCTCCCACGGCGTCCTGATCACCGCCCTGGGCGTCGGTGTCATCGTCGCGGTCCTCGCGTCCCTCATGAACAACTTGCCCACCGTCCTCATCGCATCCCTCGCGATCGGGTCCGCCGGTGCTACCGGCCTGACCCAGGAGGCCATGATCTACGCCAACGTCATCGGATCCGACCTCGGCCCGAAGATCACGCCGATCGGCAGCCTCGCGACCCTCCTGTGGCTCCACGTCCTGGACCGCAAGGGCATCCACATCGGGTGGGGCCAGTACTTCCGCACCGGCATCGTCCTCACCCTCCCGGTGCTTCTCATCACCCTGCTCGCCCTTGCGGGATGGCTCACCGTCGTCGGCGCCTGACCCTGCCTGCGGGGAACGGACGGGCAGGCACCGGTCCGTCCGTCGGATGCCGGGAGGTACCGGTGCAGGTGCACGACGGGAGCACCGAGTAGGCGATCCGGTCGCCGGAGCGACCGTCCCAGGCCGGCGGATCCGACGCGGTCCGTGTTCTCCGCCACCGAGGCGTGGGAGCGCCCTGCGCAGACAAGCCTCGGCATCGTCGGCGACATCACGGACGGAAGGGCTGGCCCTGATGGGACCCACGGTCGACCCGACTAGGCGAGAGTGAGGAACAGTTTCTCGAGTTCCTTCTTGTCCAGGCTCGTGTCCTCGCGGACGATGCACTGCTCGAGGCCGCTGGCGATGATCGCGAATCCGGCCCGATCCAGTGCCTTGGACACCGCAGCCAGCTGCGTGACGACGTCCTTGCAGTCCCTGCCCTCCTCGAGCATCCGGGTGACCGCAGTGAGCTGCCCCTGGGCGCGCTTGAGGCGGTTGATGACGGGGGTCAGTTCGGTCGGGTCGAGTTGCATGGTGTTCTCCCAGGATCGCGGTTACTCCTCCCAGCGTATACCCCTAAGGGTATTTTGACTACCCCGGGGGGTATACGGAATACTCCTGGGGGTATTCACTTCCGATCCGACCGAGAGGTTCCCATGAGCACCCCCACCCCCGTCACGTCCCCCGCTTCGGCCGCTCCCTCCCTCTCCGCTGCTCCTTCCGCGGTGGCGGCGGTGGCGCCTGAGACCCTGCACGGTTGGATCAGCGAACATGACGACGTCGCCGTGATCGATGTGCGGTCGGCTGCGGAGTTCGAGTCCCTCCATATCCGCGGCTCCTACAACGTTCCGCTGCCGTTGCTCTCGGAGCACACGGACGAGCTCGCGGCCCGACTGGGCAGCAGGGTGGTCCTCGTGTGCCAGTCCGGCGTCCGCGCCGAGCAGGCCCGCCAGCGCCTGGCTGCTTCCGGCATCAGCGCAGCCCACGTCCTGACCGGCGGGGTGCCCGGGTTCGCAGTGGCCGGCGGCGACGTGGTGCGCGGCAGGGCCCGCTGGGACCTCGAGCGGCAGGTCCGCCTCACCGCTGGGTCGCTCGTGCTGGTCGGCCTGGCGGGTGGGCGGTTCGTCTCGCCGAAGGTCCGGATGCTGGCTGGCGCCGTCGGGACCGGCCTGACGTTCTCGGCGGCGACGAACACGTGCGCGATGGGCCGGGCCCTGGCGGCGATGCCCTGGAACAGGGCAGCGCGGGAGCCCACCCGCGAATCCGCGATCCTGCAGTTCCCCTCCGCGGGAGAGCCTTCCGGCCAGGTAGCCGCGGCGTGATCCCCGCCCTGGTCCTCGGGCTCGTCGTGGGGGTCGTACTCGGGGTGGTGGGCGGGGGCGGTTCCATCGTCGCCGTACCCGCCCTGGTGTACGGGGTGGGCATGAGCCCGGCAGAAGCGATCCCCACATCGTTGCTGGTCGTGGGCGCCTCCTCCCTGGCCGCACTGATCCCGCGGGTCAGGGACGGTGTGAACTGGCCCGTGATCCTCCTCGTCGGCGTCGCAGGCGTCCCGTCCGCATGGGCGGGGGCGGCAGTGGGTCGACTGGTGGACCAGGAGGTCCTGATGCTCGCCTTCGCCGCGATCATGATCATCGCCGGCATCCGGATGCTGGGCCACGCCACCGAAGCCGACGGGTCCTGCGGAAGCGGACGCGGCCGATCCTTCCGCACGTGTGCCCCGAAGGCCGTCGCCGTGGGCCTGCTGGTCGGGTTCCTCACCGGACTCCTGGGGGTCGGTGGCGGGTTCCTCCTCACCCCGGCCCTGACACTCTTCCTGGGTCTGCGGATGAAGCAGGCCGTCGGGTCCTCCCTGGCGATCATCGCCCTCAACTCCGCGGCCGGCTTCAGCGCCCACGCGGCCGGGTTCGCCATCGACTGGCCGATCGTCCTCGCCTTCGCGGTCCCCGCCATCCTCGGCTCCCTTGTGGCAGCCCGCTTCGCACGCCGGCTCGATGATCGCCGCATCCGGGTCTCGTTCGCCGTCCTCGTCTTCGCCGTGGCCGCCTGGGTCACCCTGAGTGCCGTCGCCACCCTGATCCGCACCTGACCAAGCCCCCCGAACCGGGTGCCTGTCCGGACCCGCCCCGTTCCGGGTCCGGGCACGCATCCCTCCGCCCCGTGCCGGGTGGCCGTCCGGCCGCAATCCGGCCCGTCTTGCCGTATACCCCTAGGGGTATTACGATGGAGGTGGGACATACCCCCAGGGGTATCGAGAAGGATCATTCACGGTCGTCGGATTCCCGAATCGAAGAAGGAGAGCACCAGATGCTGATCGAACGTATCTACGACGAGGACCTCGCGCAGGCCGGCTACCTGATCGGCTGCCAGGCGAACGGGACGGCCGTCGTCGTCGACGGCCGGCGCGACATCGCGGTCTACCTGGACCTCGCCGCGAAGAACGACATGAGGATCGTGGCCGTCACCGAGACCCATATCCACGCGGACTACCTCTCCGGCACCCGCGAGCTCGCCGCGGCGACCGGCGCGGCGATCTACGTCTCCGGCGAGGGCGGACCGGACTGGCAGTACGCCTTCGACGCCACCCGCCTCTCCGACGGAGACACCATCACCGTCGGCAACATCAGCCTCCAGGCCGTCCACACCCCCGGGCACACCCCTGAACACCTGTCCTTCCTCGTCACCGACGGCGCGTTCAGCGACACGCCCGGCTACCTGCTCTCGGGGGACTTCGTGTTCTCCGGCGACCTCGGCCGCCCCGACCTCCTCGACGAGGCAGCAGGCGGCGTCGACACCCGGCTCGAGGGCGCGAAGCAGCTGTTCCGGAGCCTGCAGGAGAAATTCCTGACCCTGCCCGACCACGTGCAGGTCCACCCCGCCCACGGCGCCGGCAGCGCCTGCGGCAAGGCCCTCGGTGCGATCCCGTCCACGACCGTCGGCTACGAGCGGCTCTACTCCTGGTGGGGCCCGTACCTCGCGGCGGACGACGAGCGGGGCTTCATCGACGAACTCCTCGACGGCCAGCCCGACGCCCACGCCTATTTCGGCCGGATGAAGCGCGAGAACCGCGACGGCCCCGCCATCCTGGGCGAACGGGCACCGCTGACCGAACTCGACCCCGAGCAGGTCGCCGCCGGCCTCGCCGCGGACACGGTCACGTTCATCGACACCCGCACGGCCGACGAGGTGCACGCCGGAACCGTCGAGCGGTCCCTCAACATCCCCGCACGCCCCACACCGGCCACACACGGAGCCTGGGTGATCGACCCGGAAACGGACACGAACCCGCTGGTGCTGCTCGCCTCGGGTCAGGACCAGGCCCAGGAGCTGTGGGACCACCTGGTCCGGGTGGGCATCGATGAGGTCGCCGGGTTCGTCACCAGCCTGGACGGACTGCCCACCACCACGCCGGCACTGATCCAGCCCGCCGAGCTCGAGGGTTTCGACGCCGCCATGGTGTTGGATGTCCGCAACCGCACCGAACACTCGGCAGGTCACATCCCCGGAGCCCACCAGCTCAACGGCGGCCGCGTCATGTGGCACCTCGACGAACTCCCCACCGACGGCACCATCGTCAGCTACTGCCAGAGCGGACTCCGGAACTCCGTCGCCGCCAGCGCCCTCCGCCGGGCAGGCCATGACGTCGTCGAACTCGACGGCAGCTACACCGCCTGGACCACCTGGCAGCAGACGAGGGCCCGCGAGAAGGCGCCCACCAGCTGACCGGCCTCCTCAGCGGCACAACCTTGATCCTGCACGGGTCATCGGCGGTGGCCGTGGGCAGCTAGTAGCGAGCGAGCACATCGATGAACTCGTCGGCGCGGGCGAGGGTCTCGACCAGCTTCGCGCGCCGCTCGTGGGCGATGCCGCGGAAGGCAGCCAGGCGAACGCGCAGTGCGTCGGCGGCCGCGTCGTCCTCCTCCCGCTGCAGCGCGTCCACGACGGCCAGGAGGTCCTTCATCTCCTCGAGCGTGAAGCCGAGCGGCTTCATCCGGCGGATGACCAGCAACCGCTCGAGGTCCTCCTCCGAGTAGACGCGGAACCCGCCGTCGGTGCGGGCGGTGGCGGGGAGGATGCCGACGTCGTCGTAGTGGCGGATGGTGCGGAGCGACAGCCCGGTGCGTTCGGCGAGTTCGCCGATGTGCATGGTCCGGGGCTCCACGGAGCCTGCCTCGGTCATGGTCCCCCTCTCTTTCACCACAACCCTACCCTTACGTTAGGGTTGAGCTCGGACCGGCACTGCACAGCGGCGTGCACCATCCCCGTTTCATCCTGCATCTCGCCATACCGCACGACCGCCCGAAGGAACCGACCATGTCAGCAGCCGCGCCTACCGCGACCAACGAACCCACTCCAGTCGAACGCCAGTCGGTCGCCAGGACCCTCCGGAACCCTCGCCTCCTGAAGACCGAGGTCCTCGCCGGCCTCGTCGTCGCCCTCGCCCTGATCCCTGAGGCGATCGCCTTCTCGATCATCGCCGGCGTCGACCCGCGGTTGGGCCTGTTCGCCTCGTTCACGATGGCGGTGTCGATCGCCTTCCTCGGCGGGCGCCCGGCGATGATCTCCGCGGCGACCGGCGCGGTCGCCCTGGTCATCGCCCCGCTGGTGGCCAGCCACGGCGTCGACTACTTCATCGCCGCCGTGATCCTCGGCGGCATCTTCCAGGTGGTCCTCGGCATCACCGGCGTCGCCCGGCTCATGCGGTTCATCCCCCGTTCGGTCATGGTGGGCTTCGTCAACGCCCTCGCCATCCTGATCTTCCTGTCCCAGGTCGCCGAGCTCGTCGACGTGCCCTTCCTCGTGTACCCGATGGTCGCCGTCGGACTGCTGATCGTCTTCGGACTGCCCCGCCTCACCCGAGCGGTGCCGGCACCTCTGGTCGCCATCGTGGTCCTGACCGTCTTCGCGGTCCTCGCCGACGTGCTCGTGCCGACGGTCGGGGATAAGGGCGAACTGCCCGAGAGCCTGCCGTCGCTGTTCGTCCCGAACGTGCCGCTGACCCTCGAGACCCTCCGGATCATCGCCCCGTTCTCCCTGGCGCTGGCCGCCGTCGGGCTCCTCGAGTCGCTCATGACCGCCAAGCTCGTCGACGACATCACCGACACCCGCTCCGACAAGACCCGTGAGTCCTGGGGCCAGGGAGCCGCGAACATCATCACCGGGTTCTTCGGCGGCATGGGCGGTTGCGCGATGATCGGCCAGACCATGATCAATGTGAAGGCATCCGGTGCACGCACCCGGATCAGTACGTTCCTCGCCGGGATCTTCCTGCTCGTCCTCGTCGTCGCCCTCGGCGGCGTCGTCGCCCTGATCCCCATGGCCGCCCTCGTCGCGGTCATGATCTTCGTCGCCATCGCCACCTTCGACTGGCACAGCATCCGGCCCTCCACCCTGACGCGGATGCCCGGGAGCGAGACCACCGTCATGCTCGCGACCGTCGTCGTCACCGTGTGGACCCACAACCTCGCCATCGGCGTCGGCGTCGGCGTCCTCGTGGCCATGGTCGCGTTCGCCCGCCGGGTTGCGCACTTCGTCACCGTCGAACGGACCGAGACCACCATGGACGGAGACCGGCACGCCACCTACACCGTCGACGGTGAACTGTTCTTCGCATCCTCGAACGACCTCTACACGCAGTTCGAGTACGCCACGGATCCCCACCGGGTCACGATCGATCTCCACGGATCACACCTCTGGGACGCCTCGACCGTCGCCGCCCTCGACGCCGTCACCGAGAAGTACCGCACACACGGCACCGAGGTGACGATCGTGGGACTCAACGAGGCCTCCACGATGATGCGTGAACGCCTGGGCGGGAAGCTCGGCGCCGGCCACTGACCGGCTGCGCCGGGATCGGCCGGCGTACGTCCGGCGCGGAACCCACCGTCGTGCGGGAGTGCGCGGGCGGTAGGGAACAATGGAGGCATGGCCGACACGACCCAGGGCACAGACACGCCCTCACCCCAGCCCGTTTCCGTTCCCGACAAGCCCGCGCTCGAGGGCCTCGAGGAGAGACTGTCCCGCCAGTGGCGTGAGGACGGCACCTACGCCTTCAACCGAGACACGACGCGCGAGGACGTCTACTCGATCGACACTCCCCCGCCCACGGCGTCGGGATCGCTCCACGTGGGCCACATGTTCTCCTACACGCAGACCGACGTCATGGCGCGGTTCAAGCGCATGCGCGGCGCGAACGTCTTCTACCCCATGGGTTGGGACGACAACGGGCTGCCGACCGAGCGGCGCGTCCAGAACTACTACGGCGTCCGCTGCGACCCGTCCGTCGCCTACGACGCCGCCTACCGGCCTCCCGCCGAGCCGGCGAAGAACCAGCGGGACTTCGACGCGGTGTCGCGGAAGAACTTCATCGAACTCTGCGAGGAGCTGGCTGTCGAGGACGAGCTGGTGTTCGAGAACCTCTTCAGCACCCTCGGCCTCTCGGTCGACTGGGATCTGACCTACCGGACCATCGACGACACCTCACGTGCCGTCTCGCAGCGCGCCTTCCTCGAGAACCTGAAGGCCGGGGACGCCTACCTCGCCGAAGCGCCCACCCTATGGGACGTCACGTTCCGCACCGCCGTCGCGCAGGCCGAGCTCGAGGACCGCGAGCAGCCCGGCGCCTACCACCGCGTCGCGTTCCACGCCCCCGACGGCTCGCGGATCCACATCGAGACCACGCGCCCCGAGCTCCTGCCCGCGTGCGTCGCCCTCGTCGCGCACCCCGACGACGAGCGCTACAAGCCGCTCTTCGGCACCACCGTGACCAGCCCGCTGTTCGACGTCGAGGTCGAGATCAAGGCGCATCCCCTGGCGAAGCCCGACAAGGGCAGCGGTATCGCCATGATCTGCACGTTCGGCGACCTGACCGACGTCACCTGGTGGCGTGAACTGCAGCTGCCGACCCGCGCCGTCGTCGGCCGCGACGGCCGGATCCGGGCCGAGGTGCCCGAATGGATCGCGACCGACAGGGCCCGCGAGAACTACGCCACCCTGGCCGGGAAGACCATCTTCAGCGCCAAGGAAGCCGTCGTCGCCCTGCTCCGCGACAGCGGGGACCTCGAGGGCGAGCCCACGAAGATCATGCACCCGGTCAACTTCTACGAGAAGGGTGACAAGCCCCTCGAGGTCGTCACCAGCCGCCAGTGGTACATCCGCAACGGCGGCCGCGACGCCGCCAAGCGGGACGCCCTCATCCAGCGGGGCCGAGAGATCGACTTCCACCCCTCCTTCATGCGCTCGCGCTACGAGAACTGGATCGAAGGACTGAACGGCGACTGGCTCGTCTCGCGCCAGCGCTTCTTCGGCGTCCCGGTCCCCGTCTGGTACCGCCTGGACGCCGACGGCGAGCCGGAGTACGAGGACCCGATCAGCCCGGCCCTGGAGTCCCTGCCCGTCGACCCCGCCGCCGACCCGGCCCCGGGGTTCGAGGAATCCGCCCGCAACCAGCCGGGCGGCTTCATCGGTGACAGCGACGTGCTGGACACCTGGGCGACGTCGTCCCTGACCCCGCAGATCGTGGGCGGCTGGGCGCGGGACGAGGACCTGTTCGGGAAGGTGTTCCCGTTCGACCTGCGCCCGCAGGGCCACGACATCATCCGCACCTGGCTGTTCTCGACGGCGGTCCGCGCGGACGCCCTCCAGGACTCGGTGCCGTGGAAGCACGCAGCGCTCTCGGGCTGGATCCTCGACCCCGACCGCAAGAAGATGTCGAAGTCCAAGGGCAACGTGGTCGTGCCGACGGATGTGCTGGAGCAGTTCGGTGCGGACGCCGTGCGCTACTGGGCGGCGTCGGCGAAGCTCGGCGCGGACACCGCGTACGAGGTGAACCAGATGAAGATCGGCCGGCGCCTGGCCATCAAGCTGCTCAACGCGTCGAAGTTCGTCCTGAACCTGGGCGTCACCGAGGCGTCGATCGGCTCCGGGTCCCTGGACCGCGTCACGAACGCTCTGGACACCGCCCTGCTCGCCCAGCTCCGCACGGTGACCGAGCAGGCGACGGCCGCCTTCGAGAAGTACGACTACGCGCGGGCCCTCCAGCTCACGGAGTCCTTCTTCTGGACCTTCACGGACGACTACGTGGAACTCGTCAAGGACCGCGCCTACGGCGACGCGTCCGACGCCGGCACGCAGTCCGTCCAGACCGCCCTGGCGACGACGCTGGATGCCCTGCTGCGCCTGTTCGCGCCGTTCCTGCCGTTCGCCACCGAGGAGGTCTGGAGCTGGTGGCGCGAGGGATCAGTCCACCAGGCGGCCTGGCCCGGCGCGGACGCGCTCGCGACGCTGCCCGACACCGCCGACGCCGGGGTCCTCACGACCGTGGCCCTGGCTCTCGGGGGCATCCGCAAGGCCAAATCGGAGGCGAAGGTCAAGCAGCGCACCGAGGTGGAGCACGCCGTCGTCACCGCGCCCGCCGGCCAGGTGGCGCAGATCCGCGCGGGCCTGGCCGACCTCCTCGCGGCCGGCAACGCCCGGGACCTGCGGCTCGCCGAGGGCGACGGCGCGCTGAGCGTCTCCGACGTCGAACTGGTCCCGCAGCCCGCGGAGTAGCGGTCAGGACGCAGGAGGGGACCCGCCGCTGGCGGGTCCCCTCCTGCGTCCTGTCCCGTGGCTAGTCGAAGCGCGGGCTCTCCGTGCGGGAGCGCTTCAGTTCGAAGAACCCGGGGAACTCGGACATCAGGACGGCGCCGTCGAAGATCCGGCCGGCCTCCTCGCCGCGGGGGATCCGGGTGAGGACCGGGCCGAAGAACGCGGTCCCGTTGAAGGCCACGACCGGCGTGCCGACCTCGTCGCCCACGCGGTCGATGCCGTCCTTGTGGGAGGCACGCAGCTGGGCATCGTACTCGTCGGTGTGTGCGTGCTGCGCGAGCTCGGCCGGCAGGCCGACCTCGTCCAGGGACTCGCGGATCACGACGTCGAAGTCCCGGTTCTGGCCGATGTGGATGCGGGTGCCCATGGCGTCGTACAGCTTCTTGATGTACTCGTCCCCGTGCAGCTCGGCCGCGGCGATGATCACGCGGACCGGACCCCAGCCCTGCAGCATCATGGCCTGGTAGTCCTCGGGGAGGTCGCGTCCCTCGTTCAGGACGGACAGGCTCATGACGTGCCAGTCGACGGAGATGTCGCGGACCTGCTCCACCTCGCCGATCCAGCGCGACGTGATCCAGGCGAAGGGACACAGGGGGTCGAACCAGAAGTCGGCCTTCTCGACGGTCGTGGACTCGCTCATACGGGTGCTCCTCGGAGGGTTGGTGAGGCCGGGGCCTTTCCCGGTGCAACCCGGCCCGGCGGCCCACTATTCCGGAGGAATTGGAACGAGCCCGGCGGAAGCGGTGTAATGGGAGGACACGACCAGCCGAGGATGCCTGGCGCTATCCCTGCGTCGCCATCGGGCTGGATGAGCCTGCACCGGCGACCCCGGTGCCGGAAGGACGCCGCCGTGCAGCACCACCGGACCGAGGCCCACGACACCTGGCTCGAACGCGAGGCCCTCGCCGAAGCCATGATCCCGCTCATCGGGCGCCTGTACCGCGACAACAACGTGGTGACCAGCATCCACGGGCGCAGCCTGATCAACAAGTCGACGATGAACATCCTCAAGGCGCACCGCTTCGCCCGCCGCATCACCACCGAGGAGCTGCGGCTCGAGGACACCGCTCCCCTGCTGCAGATCCTCACCGATCTGGATCTCGGGGCGGCCGCGATCGACATCGGACGACTCCGCCTCGCCTACGACCGGGCCGGGGACGGGCGCACCCTGGAGGAGTTCGTCCGCGCGGAGCTCTCCGACATCGTCGGTCACGGCGGGCGCGACGAGCGCACGAGCACCGACGTCGTCCTGTACGGTTTCGGCCGGATCGGGCGCCTCGTCGCCCGGCTGCTGATCGAGAAGGCCGGCGGCGGGCACGGGCTGCGGCTCCGGGCCGTCGTCGTCCGCCGCGGCTCGGACAACGACCTCGCCAAACGAGCGAGCCTGCTGCGCCGCGACTCGGTGCATGGTTCCTTCGAAGGGACCATCCAGGTGGACGAGGCCTCGAACACGATCACCGCCAACGGGATCCGCATCCAGGTCATCTACTCCGACGACCCCGCGTCCGTCGACTACACGGCGTACGGCATCCATGACGCCATCGTGGTGGACAACACGGGCCGCTGGCGCGACGAGGGCGGCCTGTCCCAGCATCTGACGAGCCGCGGGGTGGCCAAGGTCCTGCTCACCGCCCCCGGCAAGGGCAGCCTCAAGAACATCGTGCACGGCATCAACCACGGCACCATCGAGGCCACGGACCGCATCATCACCGCGGCGTCCTGCACGACCAACGCGATCACCCCGGTCCTCAAGGCCGTCAACGACCGCTTCGGTGTGATCCACGGGCACGTGGAGACGGTCCACTCCTTCACGAACGACCAGAACCTGATCGACAATTTCCACCGCGGCGATCGGCGCGGTCGCTCCGCGGCGCTCAACATGGTCCTCACCGAGACGGGCGCGGCGACGGCGGTGGCCAAGGCACTGCCCGAGCTGGCCGGCAAGCTGACCGGGAGCTCCATCCGCGTGCCGACCCCGGATGTCTCCATCGCCATCCTCAACCTGACCCTCGAGACCGGCACCACGAAGGAGGAGGTCAACACCTACCTGCGCGAGATGTCGCTGCATTCCGGCATGCGCAAGCAGGTCGACTACATCGACAGCCCGGAGGTCGTCTCCACGGACTTCGTCGGTTCCCGGCGGGCGGGAATCGTCGACGGCCTCGCGACCATCGCCGACGGCACCTACCTCGTCCTGTACGTCTGGTACGACAACGAGTTCGGGTACAGCTGCCAGGTCATGCGGGTCATGGAGGAGATGGCGGCGGTGCATCCGCCGTCGTATCCCGCGGCCGAGACGGACGCCGCGGTGGTGGCGAATGCCTGACCCCGCACCCTCCTCGTTGCCGCCGTGCTGCCGACGCATCGGGGTGTCGTGGGTGGGTTCGTGAATTGTCCGGCTGGTCGCCGACAGATCCGTCCAGCGGCTCGCGCAGAATACCTGGGTGGCCGTATGCCTGCCCGTCTCCTCGACCCTGGGAGCGCAGCGGCGCGACCTCGATACGACGCTCTTCGCCGGTGCACCTGACGACTCAGTCCTTGAAGGTGAAGATCGTGACCGGCGAACCGGTCGCTCCGATCGCTCGATAGAACTCCAGGGCGTGCCCATCCTCGTTGTCCGCTGGAACGAAGATCTCGCGGATGCCCTCCACTGCGGCGCTGGCACGCAGTTCGAGCACGAGTCGGCTCGCAATGCCCTTCCTCCGATGATCCTGCCGTACGGCGAGATCGTAGATGAACAGTTCGGACGACTGTGAGCGGGTCATCGGCAACCTGTGAGCAGTCAGGCCGGCAACGATATCCGAGCCGACCAGGGCAGCGAACACCCAGAAGTCCTCTCGGCCGAGAAGGTCACCAACGTAGTCCTCACCGAGGGGCTCATAGTCCTCCTCGAAGACCCGCGCCATCATCTCGAACATGACCTTCGCCGCGGCGACATCGGCCTGGGCCAGGCGCCTGACCTCGAGCTCGTTCATCGCGGCCCGTCGGCCTGCCTTCTTCGTCAGCGCAGTATCACGCCGACTTGTTGCGGCGCTTGGCGGCCACCTCGTGCGAGATGAGCGTCGGTTCGGCGCGCTTGCCCACGACGTCCTCGGTGATGACGACCGTGGCGATGTCCTCGCGGCTGGGGAGGTCGAACATGACGGGCAGGAGGACTTCCTCCATGATCGCGCGGAGGCCTCGCGCGCCGGTCCCCCGGTCCAGCGCGAGGTCGGCGATCGCCTCGAGCGCCTTCGGTTCGAGGACGAGTTCGACGCCGTCGAGCAGGAACATCTTCTGGTACTGCTTCAGCAGGGCGTTCTTGGGCGCCGTGAGGATCTGCATGAGCGCCGGGCGGTCGAGGTGCGTGACGGTGGTGATGACGGGCAGCCGGCCGATGAACTCGGGGATCAGGCCGAACTTGAGCAGGTCCTCCGGCATCACGTCACCGTAGCTCGCCTCCTCGTTCTTGAGGGAGCTCAGCGGCGCGCCGAACCCGATGCCCTTGCGGCCCGCACGGGAGCCGATGATCTCCTCGAGGCCGGCGAACGCGCCGGCGACGATGAAGAGCACGTTCGTGGTATCGATCTGGATGAACTCCTGATGCGGGTGCTTGCGCCCGCCCTGCGGGGGCACCGAGGCGACGGTACCCTCGAGGATCTTCAGGAGCGCCTGCTGCACGCCTTCGCCCGACACGTCGCGCGTGATCGAAGGGTTCTCGCTCTTCCGGGAGATCTTGTCGATCTCGTCGATGTAGATGATGCCCTGCTCGGCCTTCTTGACGTCGTAGTCGGCAGCCTGGATCAGCTTCAGCAGGATGTTCTCGACGTCCTCGCCGACATAGCCCGCTTCGGTGAGGGCTGTGGCGTCCGCGACGGCGAACGGCACGTTCAGGCGGCGGGCGAGGGTCTGAGCGAGATAGGTCTTGCCGCAGCCGGTCGGGCCGATGAGCAGGATGTTGGACTTCGCGATCTCGACGTCTTCGGTCTCGGCGGCGTCGGCGAGCGTGCCGGCGGCGCGGGGGCCGCTACCGGACTGGATGCGCTTGTAGTGGTTGTAGACGGCGACGGCGAGCGAGCGCTTCGCCGGCTCCTGGCCTACGACGTACTCCTGGAGGAAGTCGAAGATCTCGCGGGGCTTGGGCAGCTCGAACGTCCCGAGGTCGGCGACCTCGGACAGCTCCTCCTCGATGATCTCGTTGCACAGGTCGATGCACTCGTCGCAGATGTACACGCCTGGACCGGCAATCAGCTTGCGGACCTGTTTCTGGCTCTTTCCGCAGAAGGAGCACTTGAGCAGATCCGTGCTCTCACCAATGCGAGCCATGGTTCAGTCCCCTTAGGTATGTCGCGATTGCTAGAACCACTGTAGGCCACCCGACCGTGGGAGCCGGTATCAAAATGCCCGTGGTGCCATGCGGCACCACGGGCGAGGAACGGGCAGGGCGGCGGATCCCGAGGCCTGTTCGACCGACGGATCCGCCGTCCCTGCTACGGGGTGTTGATCTTCGGCGGAGTGATCTTCCGCGACGTCAGGACCTCGTCGACCAGGCCGTATGCGACGGCGTCGGCGGCGGTGAGGATCTTGTCGCGTTCGATGTCGAGGTTGACCTGCTCGGAGCTGCGGCCCGAGTGGAGGGCCAGCGTGTCCTCGAGCCAGGTGCGCATGCGCATGACCTCATTGGCCTGGATCTCCAGGTCGGAGGCCTGCCCGCCCTGGCCGCCGGAGAGCGCCGGCTGATGGATCAGCACGCGCGCGTTCGGCAGTGCAAGGCGCTTGCCGGGTGCTCCCGCGGCGAGCAGGACGGCGGCGGCGCTGGCAGCCTGGCCGAGGCACACGGTCTGCACCTCGGGGCGGATGAACTGCATGGTGTCGTAGATCGCCGTCATGGCCGTGAAGGAGCCGCCGGGCGAATTGATGTACAGCGTGATGTCGCGCTCGGGGTCCGTGGACTCGAGGACGAGCAGCTGGGCCATGACGTCGTCGGCGGAGGCGTCGTCCACCTGGGTGCCGAGGAAGATGATGCGGTCCTCGAACAGCTTGGTGTACGGGTCCTGGCGCTTGAACCCGTAGGGCGTGCGCTCTTCGAACTGGGGAAGGATGTAGCGGCTGGTCGGCAGGTTCTGCGCCGTGGAGCCCGCTGCTGCTCGGAATTCGTGGTTCATGGTGTCTCCTGTAGGACGACTGGTGAAGAAAGGGGCTGGGCGCAGACTAGGCGGTCTGGTCGGTTCCGCCGCCGCCGGCCACGGATCCGGAGTGCGCGGAGATGTGGTCGAAGAAGCCGTATTCCAGGGCCTCCTGGGCCGTGAACCACTTGTCGCGGTCGTTGTCCTTCAGGATCTTCTCGACCGTCTGGCCCGTCTGCTCAGCGGTCAGCTCCGCCATGACCCGCTTCATGTGCAGGATCAGCTCGGCCTGGATCCGGATGTCCGTGGCGGTTCCGCCGATGCCGCCGGAGGGCTGATGCATGAGGATCCGCGCGTGGGGCGTGGCGTAGCGCTTGCCCTTGGTGCCCGAGGAGAGCAGGAACTGGCCCATGGAGGCGGCGAGCCCGGTGGCGACCGTGACGACGTCGTTGGGGATGAACTGCATGGTGTCGTAGATCGCCATGCCGGCGGTCACCGAACCACCGGGCGAGTTGATGTAGAGGTAGATGTCGCGCTCGGGATCCTCCGCAGACAGCAGCAGGAGCTGCGAGCAGATGGCGTTCGCGTTGTCGTCGCGGACCTCGGAACCGAGCCAGATGATGCGCTCCTTGAGGAGCCTGTTGTAGATGTAGTCGTCACGACCGCCCATCTCGGGGCCGGCCATGCTCGGGGTGCTTGGTTCGGTTGCCATTGACGTTGACCTCTCACTCTGGCGGGCCGTCGCCTCTTCGGCCGACCCGTCCGTTTGTCTCTCTCTGGACACTAACCCGCGGGCATGGTGATTTGCTCCCGCTCCGCGAACTGTTCGCTGACGGCGCACGGTCGCGGCGCGGCCGTCGGGGTGCCGTCCGCCGAGGGCACCACAGGGTCCGCCGACGGCTTAACGAGACAGCGGTGCCGCCGCCCGGAGGCTGCGGCACCGCTGTCTGCGTGGCTGTCTACTCGGCGGCCGGCTTCTTGCGCGGCGCGCGCTTCTTCTTCGGCGCCTCAGCGGCCTCGGGCTCCTCGGCGGCTTCGGGTGCTGCGGCTTCGGGGGCCTCCGCCACCTCGGCGTCCGTCGCGTCGACGCCGGTCGCCTCGACGGGCGCATCCTCGACGACGTGCTGCTCGGTCTCGGTGTCGTCCGCGCTGATGGTCTCGGCGTCGTCCCCGGCGGGGCGGACGAACTCGCTGAGGTCGACGGCGGCACCGTTGGTGTCCGTGACCGTGGCGTACTCGAGGACCTTGGCGAGCGCCTTGCGGCGGCGCACCTCTCCGACGATCATCGGGACCTGGCCGCTCTGGTCGAGCATCTGGGCGAACTGGTTCGGCTCCATGCCGTACTGGCCGGCCGTCGAGACGATGTAGTCGATCAGCTCGGCCTGGCTGACGCCGACCTCCTCCTTCTCGGCGACGGCGTCGAGGATGACCTCGTTCTGGAAGGCGCGTTCCGTGTTGGTGCGGATCTCGGCGCGGTGCTCCTCGGTGTCGTGGTCCTCGCCCGCGCTGTGGGCGTTCTCGCCGTTGAAGTGCTGCTCGAGCTGCTCCTCGAGAACGCTCTCGGGGACCGGCACGGGAACGAGCTCGACGAGCTTGTCGAGCACCTTGTCGCGGGCCTCGACGCCCTGGTCCATCAGCTTGGACTCGGCGGCCTGCTTCGCCAGGTCGGCGCGCAGTTCCTCGGCGGTGTCGAACTCGGATGCCAGCTGGGCGAACTCGTCGTCCACCTCGGGGAGTTCGCGCTGCTTGACGGCCTTGACGATGACCTTGACCTGGGCGTCGGCGCCGGCGTGCTCGCCGCCGGCCAGCTTGGTCTCGAAGGTGGCGTCCTCATCGGTGGAGAGTCCGGTGACGGCCTCGTCCATGCCCTCGAGCATGGTGCCGGAGCCGATCTGGTAGGACAGGTCCTGGGCGGAGTCCACCTCGTCGCCGTCGACGGACGCGGTGAGGTCGATGGTGAGGAAGTCGCCGTCCTGGGCAGGACGGTCCACGGCGTTCAGGGTGCCGAAGCGCCCGCGCAGCTCGTCCATGGCCTTCTGGATGTCGTCGTCGGACGCCTCGACGGGCTCGACGGTGACCTCGATGCCCTTGTAGTCGGGGAGCTCGATCTCGGGGCGCACGTCCAGTTCGACACTGAAGGTCAGCTGGCCGTCCTTCGTGGCGGGATCGGGGACCTCGGTGATCTCGACCTCGGGGCGGCTGAGGGGGCGGATACCCGCCTCCTGCACCGCGCTCTGGTAGAAGCCGTTGAGGCCGTCGTTGATGGCCGTCTCGATGACGTACCCGCGGCCGACGCGCTGGTCGATGAGCTGCTGCGGAACCTTGCCCTTGCGGAAGCCTGGAACCTGCACCTGGGTCGCGATGGTCTTGTAGGCCTCATCGATGCTGGGCTTCAGTTCCTCGAAGGGGACCTCGACGTTCAGCTTCACCCGGGTGGGGGAAAGGGTTTCAACAGCGCTCTTCACAGCGTAGGACTCCTGAAATGATTGGGGTTGGTTCTGCAGCGGAGGCACTTTCCTCATCACACGACAGAGTCGGGGTGACAGGAGTTGAACCTGCGACTTCCTGCTCCCAAAGCAGGCGCTCTACCAAGCTGAGCTACACCCCGTAAGTGCGAGTGCCAGTCTACGCACCTTTGCACCGACCACGCACATTTGGCGATAGCACGGCAGCTGTGATGTAGTTATAGGCGTTCCACGAGGCCCCGAAAGGCGCCATTGCGGGGATGTAGCTTAATGGTAAAGCCTCAGTCTTCCAAACTGATTACGCGGGTTCGATTCCCGTCATCCCCTCCGCTTCCGGCCCTCTGCGGCCGTCCCACCCGGGCCGTCGGTCCGGGTGTCCCTGTTTAAGCGCCCTGGCACTGCGGGCACCAGAAGACGTTCCGAGCCGTCATCACCGCCGTGAGGATGGGGGTGCCGCAGCGACGGCACGGCTCTCCCGTGCGCTTGTAGACGTAGTGGGGTGCCGAGCGTCTCGGCCGTCCGTTCCGCGCTTCCGGCGTCGTCGTGACGATGCGCCCGTCGCGCACGCCGTCGTTCATCAGCCGTACCGCATCCGCCCACAGGCCGGCGGCCTCGTCGTCGCGGACCTGCTTCCCGGGCCGCCACGGGCTGATGCCCTGCAGGAACAGCACCTCTGCGCGGTAGATGTTGCCGATGCCGGCGATGACCGCCTGGTTCATGAGCTGGATGCCGACGGGCGTGCTGCTGGACATGAGCTTCCGCGCGAACACGGTGCCGTCGGTCTCCGGCTGGAGGGGGTCGGGTCCGAGTCTCGCCCGTGCCGCGTCCTCCTCGGCACCCATGATGACCTCGCATGCCGTGGGGCCCCTGAGGTCAGCCCAGCCGTGCGCAGACACGAACCGGACCCGGACGGCGCCGACGGGGGCGGGCGGGCCGGCGTAGGGGGCGCCGTCATCGCCGGGCTGTTCCGACTCCCCCACCCGGCGGGGAGCCCCGATGCTCGAGGCACCCCGGAAGGTCGTGTCACCGCCGAAGGTCCACGCCCCGTACAGGCCGAGATGCACGCGCAGGACGCGGTGGTTGTCGAAGCGGAGGAACATCTGCTTGCCGTGCGCGAGTGCGCTGGTCAGCGTGGCGCCGTCGAGCTGGGCGGCGCCCGCCGCGAACCGGCCCTGCGGGCTGGACACGGCGAGCCGCTCCCCCGTGAAGACGGAACCGAACTGCCGGGCGAGCCGGTGGACCGAATGGCCCTCAGGCAACGCTTCCCGTTTCCTCGAACCGCGCCACCTGCGCGATCCGGCGACTGTGCCGCTCGGCACCGCTGAACGGCTCGGCGAGGAAGGCCTCGATGATCGCCGTCGCCTCGTCGACCGAGTGCTGCCGTCCGCCGACGGCGACGACGTTGGCATCGTTGTGCTGGCGGGCGAGGCGCGCGGTGTCGAGGCTCCAGGCGAGGGCAGCGCGGACGCCGCGGACCTTGTTCGCGGCGATCTGCTCGCCGTTCCCCGAACCTCCGAGGACGATCCCGAGGGCCTGGGTGCCCGCGGCCTGGTCGGCGACGACGGCCCGGGCGGCGTCGATGCAGAAGGAGGGGTAGTCGTCCTCGGGATCGTAGGACGTCGGGCCGTGGTCGACGACGTCGTATCCCGCCGCGGTGAGACGCGTGAGCAGGTGGGCGCTCAGTTCCATGCCGGCGTGGTCGGTGGCGAGGTGGACGCGCATAACGATCGGTTCCTTCTGGGTGGCGCCGGGGAGGAGGCGATGGTGGCTGCGGGGAGGTGCCCGCGCAGCGGAACGGGACGGCTCCAGCCTAGTCCTCGGGACTGCAGGGGGTCGACGTGCGCGACGATGCCGGGTGGAATGAGAGAATCGAACGGCCGTGTTACGACCATCACACGCGCCGTATCCGAACCCACCCTGGAGGCGATCCTTGCCCGGTCTGAACCTGACGCGCGACGAAGCACGCACGCGCGCCGATCTGCTCACCGTCCACTCCTACGAGGTCACCCTGGACCTGACGCGCGGCGAGCGCGTGTTCGGGTCGACGACGGTCGTCTCGTTCGACGCGCAGCACGGCGCCTCGACGTTCATCGACGCCGTCGCGGACACGGTGCACCGGGTCGAGCTGAACGGCGTCGCGCTGGACCCCGCGGAGGTCGCCGACGGCGTCCGGATCCAGCTCCCCGTGCTGGCCGAGAGCAACGTGCTCGTCGTCGAGGCCGACATGCTCTACATGAACACGGGCGAGGGCCTGCACCGCTTCACGGACCCCGTGGACGGTGAGGTCTACCTGTACACCCAGTTCGAGGTCCCGGACTCCCGCCGCGTGTTCACCGTGTTCGAGCAGCCGGATCTGAAGTCGACGTTCCGCTTCTCCGTGACCGCGCCCTCGCACTGGGACGTCATCTCGAACAGCACCACGCCGGAGCCGGTGCCGGCGGGATCCGCCGCCGACGGCGTCGCCGCCTCCACCTGGTACTTCGAGCCGACGCCGGTCCTGTCGTCCTACGTGACGGCGCTGATCGCCGGACCGTACCAGTCGGTGCGCAGCGAGGTGACGAGTTCGGACGGCCGTACGATCCCCCTGGGCGTCTTCGCCCGCAAATCCCTCATGCAGTATCTGGACGCGGAGAACATCTTCGACCTCACGCGCCAGGGCTTCGCGTTCTACGAGGAGCAGTTCGGCGCCCCCTACCCGTTCGGGAAGTACGACCAGCTGTTCGTCCCCGAGTTCAACGCGGGCGCCATGGAGAACGCGGGAGCCGTGACGTTCGTCGAGACCTACGTCTTCCGGGGCCGCGTCCCCGACGCGACCGTCGAGCGGCGCGCCATCACGATCCTCCACGAACTGGCCCACATGTGGTTCGGCGACCTCGTCACCATGCGCTGGTGGAACGACCTCTGGCTCAACGAGTCGTTCGCCGAGTTCATGTCCACCCTCGCCGCCGCCGAGGCCACCGAGTTCGAGCAGGC
Source organism: Arthrobacter arabinosi (assembly GCF_054511115.1). Taxonomy (NCBI): domain Bacteria; kingdom Bacillati; phylum Actinomycetota; class Actinomycetes; order Micrococcales; family Micrococcaceae; genus Arthrobacter; species Arthrobacter arabinosi. Next base: position 316,785 of record NZ_JBTNDF010000001.1, on the reverse strand, counting down.
GTGGACGACGTTCGCCATCCTCGAGAAGGGCTGGGCGTACCGCCAGGACCAGCTACCCTCCACGCACCCCATCGTCGCGACGATCAACGACCTCGAGGACGTCCAGGTCAACTTCGACGGAATCACCTACGCGAAGGGCGCCTCGGTGCTCAAGCAGCTCGTGGCCTGGGTGGGCCAGGAGGAGTTCATGCAGGGCGTGCGGCAGTACTTCGCCAAGCACTCGTGGAAGAACACCGAACTGGTGGACCTGCTCTCCGAGCTCGAGGCCGCCAGCGGCCGTGACCTCAAGGCGTGGTCGGCCCTCTGGCTCGAGACCGCGGGCGTCAACACGCTCCGCCCCGAGTTCACCACGGACGAGGACGGCACGATCACCTCGTTCGCGATCCTCCAGAGCGCCGTCGAGGCATTCCCGACCATCCGGCCCCACCGCCTCGCGGTCGGCTTCTACGACCACGACGACGACGGCGCCCTCGTGCGCGTGCACCGGCTCGAACTCGACGTCGACGGCGAGCGCACGGAGGTCCCGGACCTCGTGGGACGGGAGCGGCCCGCCCTGGTCCTGCTGAACGACGACGATCTCGCCTATGCGAAGATCCGCCTGGACCCGGCGTCCCTGCGAACGTCCGTCAGGCACGTCAAGGACTTCAGGGACTCCCTCCCCCGCACGCTGGTCCTCGCGTCCGCCTGGGACGCGGCCCGCGACGGGGAGACGCCGGCCCGCGACTACGTGGAACTCGTCCTGCAGAACATCGGGGCGGAGTCCGACTCGTCGGTGGTACTCGTGCTGCTCCGGCAGCTCGCCTCGACGCTCGCGTTCTACGTGAACCCCGACGACCGCGAGGCGATGGGCGATGCCGCGGCGGACAGCCTGCTCGAGCTGGCCCTCGCCGCTGCCGCGGGGTCCGACGCGCAACTGCAGTTCACGAAGGCGTTCTCCACCCACGCGCGCACCGGCGCGCAGCTCGACGCCGTCGAGGCGCTGCTCTCGGGTGGGAACGTGCCCGAAGGACTCACCGTGGACCAGGACCTGCGGTGGGAGCTGCTCACCAGCCTGGTGGTCGGCGGGCGCGCCGGTGAGCAGGAGATCGACGGCGAGCTGGGGAAGGACTCGACGGCCACCGGCGAGCTGGCCGCGGCCGCGGCCCGTGCGGCACTGCCGACACCGGAGGCCAAGGAGGCGGCCTGGGCGGCGCTCGTCGACTCCACCGACCTGCCCAACGCCACGCAGCGGGCCATGATCGGCGGGTTCACGCGCGTCCACGACCGATCCCTCCTGGAGCCCTTCGTGTCCCGGTACTTCGCCTCCATCCAGGATGTGTGGGCCACGCGCACGTATGAGATCGCGCAGCAGATCATCGTGGGCCTCTACCCGTCACTGCTGACGACGCAGGACACGCTGGACCGGACGGACGCCTTCCTCGCCGGCCTCGGGGAGGAGTCTCCGGCGCTCCGGCGCCTGGTGCTGGAAAGCCGGGACGGCGTCGTGCGCGCCCTGAAGGCCCAGGCCGCCGACAGGTAGCCGCTCACGGGATGGGCGGGCAGGACCACGGCCCTTCCCGCCCATCCCCCACACGCCCGCGTTAGGGTCGTGTCATGAACCTGCAGGAACACTCCTACTCGGCGCGGATCCGCTGGACCGGGAACCTGGGCACCGGGACCTCCGGCTACCGCGCCTACAGCCGCGACCACGAGATCGACGTCGACGGGCCGGGCCTCCTCCTCGGGACGGCGGACCCCACCTTCCACGGGGCGAAGGACCGCTGGAACCCGGAGCAGCTGCTGCTGACCGCCGTCGCGCAGTGCCACATGCTCTCCTACCTGCACGTCGCCGTGCAGTCGGGTGTCGTCGTCACGGGGTACCGGGACACGGCGACGGGCACCATGCGCCTGAACCGGGACGGCAGCGGCGCATTCACCGGGATCGTGCTGCACCCCGTCGTCGAGCTCCAGGACACAGCCCAGTCCGGCCTCGCCGATTCGCTGCACGCCGAGGCGAACCGCCTATGCTTCATCGCACGCTCCCTGAACTTCCCGGTCCACCATGAACCCTCCTCCGGCGCCGCCACTGACTGACGACCGGGGCTCTCCAGCACCGCTGTAGCCTGTTAAGGCGTCCCCGCGCCTCCCGAGCCCCTCGGCGGTCTCCCGGATGCCCGCACGAAAGCGATCTTCATGACATTCCTGCAATCCCTCGGCTATGGCGGCCAGGTCATCAACGCGCTGATCATCCTGATCGGCGCCCTGATCCTGTGGCTCGTGCTCCGTTACCTGATCGGCCGGTCCGTCACCCGCGTCCAGAGCGGTTACAGCGTCTTCAAGAAGCCCCACTTCAAGTGGGCCCAGCCTGCGCTGCGCCCCTTCGACAGCGCCCGCCGCGTCCAGCGCGCGGAGACGATCGGCGGCCTGCTGTCGAGCGTGGCCGCCGTGAGCATCGCGATCATCGCCGGCCTCATGGCCATCGAGACACTCGGCTTCAACATCGGTCCCATCCTCGCGAGCGTCGGTATCGTCGGCATAGCAATCGGTTTCGGGGCGCGCGAGGTGATCCGCGACGCCTTCCTCGGCTTCTTCATCACGATCGAGGACCAGTACGGCATCGGCGACACCATCGAGGTGGGCGACACCGTGGGCGTCGTGCAGTCCCTCGGCCTGCGCATCACGCGCCTGGTCGATACGGACGGGGCCATCTGGTACGTGCGGAACGGGGACATCACGAAGGTGGGCAACCGGTCCCAGGGCGACTACGTGGAGCCGGCACCCGAACCCGCCGCACCCGCCGCCGCGCAGGAGCAGTCATGAGCGCGCAGGACCCGACGCAGACGCCGAACGCAGCCACGTCCTCCCCCGGGGCGCGGACGGCCCTGCCCGTGGAACGGCTCGTCGCTGCAGGGCAGGGTTTCACGCAGCCGCAGTACACCGACAACTTCTACGAGGCGGTGGGCGGCCACCCCACGTTCGTGCGGCTGGTCGACGCGTTCTACGACGGCGTGGCGGGCGACGACGTGCTGCGCCCCATGTACCCGGAGCAGGACCTCGGCCCGGCGAAGGAACGCCTGCTGCTGTTCCTCGAGCAGTACTGGGGCGGACCGAAGACCTACGGGGAGCAGCGGGGCCACCCGAGGCTCCGCATGCGACACATGCCCTTCAGGGTCGGTCCGCTGGCCCGCGACCGGTGGCTGCAGCACATGCGCGCCGCCGTGGACACCCTCGGGCTCGCACCCCTGCACGAGGCGACCCTGTGGGATTACCTCGAACGCGCCGCGCACTCGATGGTCAACGCCGCGGACTGACGTCTCCCCGTCCGCCGCGGCGGCGGGTGTGTCAGAGGACGGCCGCGGCGCGGACGAGGACGTGCCCGCGTGCCGTGCTGATGCGGGACCAGCGCCCGTTTATGTGGATGGTCGCCACCGCTCCGGGTTCGAGGAATCCGAGGCTCAACGCTCCGAAGGCCGCCCCGGCCGGGACCGCGCCGGGCACGCCGGCCATGGGGCGGCCCCACACCGCGATCCTCGCGCCGCTCACCAGCGGGGCTCCCGCGCGCTCCGGCAGGCTGCGCGCCACCTCGGCGATGCCCTGGTGCGCCGCCCGCTCCAGCACCTCGGCGGCCACCGTTCCCGCCGCTTCCCAGCCCGACCGGGGAGGGAGGACCCCTGCCCAGTTCTCCGTGACCGTCACGGTCGGGACGGGGAACACGACGTCGCCCTCGGGCATGCGGGCGAGCCGGTCGAGGACCGAGCCGAGCGCCACCGTGGTGTCGACGTCGGCCTCCTCCCCGAGGGCCATGGTCCTGAGCCCCAGCACGGTCGGTACGGCTTCGCCGAGCACCGTGGGTCGGAGCGTGCACACATACGCGGCGAGCACCCGGCCGGCGCCGACGAGCCTCATGCCGCCGTCGTCGTTGGCGCGGGCGCGGGCCGTGAAGGTGCGGAGATCCGCGACGGTGTGCGGGTCCGCGAAGCGCAGCGTGCCGGGCGTCATCCCCGGTCCCTCGGGCGTGCACGGCGGAAGGGGACCGCCGGGCCCTCCCAGGACAGGAGGATGGACTTCTGCGCGTCGGACAGGCGTACCGGACGACCGGTGCTGCGGCTGACGAGCACCATGGTGGTCGCGGCGATCGCGCTCGTGGTGCTCCCGTCGACCGCCACCCGATCCCGTACCGCGTAGCCGACGTCGAAGCTCGAGCCGCCCACCGCGGTGATCCAGAGATCGACGGCGGCCAGTGCGGGCCCGACCGTCAACGGAGCACGGTACTCGATCTCCTGGCGACCCACGAGGGTGTAGTGGTCGGGGTCGATCAGGTCCATGAACGAACCACCGGGCCGGGACTCGCGCATCAGCGACAGCCGGGCGTCCTCCAGGAACTGGAGGAAGCGGACATTGTTGACGTGGCCGTAGGAATCCTCGTCGCCGAACCGCAGCTGGAGGGGGAAGGTGTGCACCGGGGACATAGCGCCATCCTCTCAAACCGCGCCGCCGCCGGGCGATTCGCCGTGCGACGCGGGACCGGGTGTGAGTAACGCCATCAGCCCGGATGCGTGCCCGTATTGAGTGCGCCCGGGGCGCCGTCTACTGTCAGTAGGTGCCCGGGAGCGACCGCTTCCACCGCCCCCGCCCCCACGAGGAGACACCGAACCATGGCAGAACACGCGCCAGCACCAGAGGCTCCGGCGCAGGGAGCGCCGGCGAAGGACCCCACGCGGGCCCTCCTGGACCTGCTCGACCTCAGCAGCGCCGAGGGGGCGCAGACGGACGAGGAGATCTTCGTCGGGAGCTCCGCCCGCCAGCCGAGCCGGCGCGTCTTCGGCGGCCAGGTGCTCGCGCAGTCGCTGATCGCCGCGATGCGGACGGTCGAGGCGACGCGCGACGTCCACTCCATGCACGGGTACTTCCTGCGCGCCGGCGACGCGGACCAGCCCATCACGTTCGGCGTCCAGCGGCTGCGGGACGGGCGATCGTTCTCGGCCCGCCGCACGCACGCGTACCAGAACGGCGTGCCCATCCTGTCGATGATCGCGTCGTTCCAGGAGCCCGACGACGGCGTCACCCACCAGGACGCGATGCCGGAGGGCATCCCCGACCCCGAGAGCCTGCCGTCGACGGCCGAACTGCTCGGCGCCTTCGACCACCCCGTCGCGCAGGCGTGGGCCTTCGACCGGCCGTTCGACATCCGCCACGTCGATGCTCCGCTGTACCTGTCCAACGAGGGGTCGAGGGAGCCCCGGAACGCCGTCTGGATGCGCAGCCTCGGCCCCATGCCGGACGACCCGAACATCCACCGCGCCGCCCTGGCGTACGCGAGCGACTACACCCTGCTCGAATCGATCCTGCGGCCCCACGGCCTGAGCTGGATCCAGCCCGGCATGAGCGTGGCGAGCCTGGACCACGCGATGTGGTGGCACCGCCCCGTCCGGGTGGACGACTGGCTGCTCTACGTCCAGAGCTCCCCGAGCGCATCCGGGGCACGGGGGCTCGCCGCCGGGCGGATCTACGATCGCAGCGGCGCGCTGGTCGCGAGCGTGGCCCAGGAGGGCATGGTCAGGATCCCGTCCGCCTGACGCCCGGGACCGCCGACGGAGAAGGGGCACGGCCCGCGCCGCGCCCCTTCCTCGATCTTCTTCCGCCGGTGCGCGTGAGCGTCAGTCGCGCGTGAGGCGGCGGTGGGTGACGCGGTGCGGCTTCGCGGCGTCGGCTCCCAGCCGCTCCACCTTGTTCTGCTCGTAGGCGTCGAAGTTGCCCTCGAACCAGTACCAGTTGTCGGGATCCTCCTCCGTGCCCTCGTAGGACAGGATGTGGGTGGCCACCCGGTCGAGGAACCACCGGTCGTGCGAGACGACGACGGCACAGCCGGGGAACTCGAGCAGGGCGTTCTCGAGGCTCGAGAGCGTCTCGACGTCGAGGTCGTTGGTCGGTTCGTCGAGGAGCAGGAGGTTGCCACCCTGCTTGAGGGTCATCGCCAGGTTCAGCCGGTTGCGCTCACCGCCGGAGAGCACGCCTGCCTTCTTCTGCTGGTCCGGCCCCTTGAAGCCGAATGCCGACACGTAGGCGCGTGAGGGCATCTCGACCTGGCCCACCTGGATGAAGTCGAGGCCGTCGGACACGACCTCCCACAGGCTCTTGTTGGGGTCGATGCCGCCGCGGGACTGGTCGACGTAGGAGATCTTCACGGAGTCGCCGATCCGCAGTTCACCGCCGTCGAGGGGTTCCAGGCCCACGATCGTCTTGAACAGCGTGGTCTTGCCGACACCGTTCGGGCCGATGACGCCCACGATCCCGTTGCGCGGCAGCGAGAAGGACAGGCCGTCGATGAGGATGCGCTCGTCGTAGCCCTTGCGCAGGTTGTGCGCCTCGATGACCTGGCTGCCGAGCCTGGGGCCCGGCGGGATCTGGATCTCCTCGAAGTCGAGCTTCCGCGTGCGCTCCGCCTCGGCGGCCATCTCCTCGTAGCGGTTCAGGCGCGCCTTGGACTTCGTCTGGCGTCCCTTCGCGTTCGACCGGACCCACTCGAGCTCCTCGGTCAGGCGCTTCGAGAGCTTCTGGTCCTTCTTGCCCTGCACCTCGAGGCGCGCGCGCTTCTTCTCCAGGTACGTGGAGTAGTTGCCCTCGTAGGGGTACAGGTGGCCGCGATCCACCTCGGCGATCCATTCGGCGACGTGGTCGAGGAAGTACCGGTCGTGGGTGACGGCGAGCACGGCGCCGGCGTAGGACTTCAGGTGCTGCTCGAGCCAGAGCACGCTCTCGGCGTCGAGGTGGTTGGTGGGCTCGTCGAGGAGGAGCAGGTCCGGCTTCTGCAGCAGCAGCTTGCAGAGCGCGACGCGGCGCCGCTCACCACCGGAGAGGACGGTGACGTCGGCCTCGGGCGGCGGGCAGCGGAGGGCGTCCATGGCCTGCTCGAGCTGGGAGTCGAGGTCCCATGCGTCGGCGGCGTCGATGGCCTCCTGCAGCTTGCCCATCTCGTCGAGCAGCGTGTCGTAGTCGGCGTCCGGGGAAGCCATCTCCTCGGAGATCTCGTTGAAGCGCTGGATTTTCCCGAAGATCTCACCGACGCCCTCCTGCACGTTGCCGAGGACCGTCTTCTCCTCGTTCAGCGGCGGCTCCTGCAGCAGGATGCCGACGGTGTAGCCGGGGCTGAGGCGCGCCTCGCCGTTCGACGGCGTGTCCATGCCTGCCATGATCTTCAGGATGGTGGACTTACCCGCACCATTCGGTCCCACGACACCGATCTTCGCGCCCGGGAAGAACGACATGCTGACGTCGTCGAGGATTACTTTGTCGCCAACGGCCTTGCGGGCCTTGCTCATTGTGTAGATAAATTCCGCCATGCTCCTAAGGCTAGTGGGTGGCCGCACCGATCTCCCACTCGGCCGGTCCGGGCAGGGGACACCCGAGCCGTACCGGGCGCCGCCTCCGGGCGGGCCCACGCCCGTGCCGGCCCCGCCTTGCCGCTGGGCTCAGCGCTGGTCCCGGCTCAGCGCTGGTCGCCGACGAAGCACCGGCCCGAGGCGAGCGCGGGAAGGACGACCACGGTGGCCGTGCCCTCCCGCACCTCCCCGAAGACACAGGTCCCCCGGATCAGGCCGGCGCCCTGGATCGCAGCGACGTCCAGGCCGGTGGGCGTGCTGTCGGCGGACACCTCGACCGACTCCGGGGTGGCCCCGGCGTCGGCGAAGCCCTGCCCGATGGCGGCCCTGACCCGATCACTCGTCACGGCGTCTCCCCCGCCGGCCAGGCGGGTGAGCGCGGCCCCGACGGCCGCGGCGATGCCCGACGGATCGTGCTCGGGGTTGGCCGGCGCGGTAGCCGAGGCGGCAGCCGGGGGCAACGTCGCGGGAGCATCGACGCCGGACCGAGCCGAGGTCAGGGCCGGTCCCGGGTCCGCCGTCCCGGAGGAGGAGAGAGCGCCCGACGGATCCGGTGCCACGGCGGGCGTAGCCGTACAGGATGTGAGGCCGAGGGTGAGCCCGGCGCCGAGCAGCGCGATCACCCGGGCGGTTCCATGGGCTCGGTGTCGGGCGCGGGCAGCAGTCACCCGATCATCCTGCCACCGATCGCCGGCGGGCCGGTCAGAACGGGACGGTCTCCTCCCGGTGGGTACCCACGTGGTCGCTGCCGTCCCCGCCCTCGGAGAGGGCATCATCGGCGCCCCTGTCGTCGTCGGGCGAATCCGCATCGAGGTCCGGGGCCGGGTCGAACATCTCCCCCGTTGCGGCGTCCACCCCCGCCGGGATGCCGTCCCCGGCCGGAACGCCGCCTGCGGGCTCCTCCGCTCCGGTGCCGGGCTGCGTCTCGCTGCGATCGGCCGCCGTGCGCCTGAAGTTCGCCGTCCCCCACATGAGGTCGTGTCCTGCGGTGTCGGCGTCGATGTCGACGGACGTGCCCGTCCGGCCGTCCGCGTTGATCCACGGGCGCACCTTCAGCCGGCCGGTGACGATCACGCGGTCGCCCTTCTTCAGGCTCGCTCCGGCGTTGGTGGCGAGTTGCCGGAACATGGACACGGAGTACCAGTTCGTGTGGCCGTCCACCCAGGCATTCGCCTCCCTGTCGAAGCGGCGGTCCGTCGAACACATGCGGAACCCGGCGACCGCCAGGCCGCTCTGCGCCGAGGTGAGCCGCACGTCCGTCGCGACATAGCCCCGCACGGTGATGATGTCGGTCATGATCTGTCCTTCCGTAGCTCCTGGTGGGCGGCGGTGGGTGCCGGCCTCCACCAAGTGTTCGGCCGGGGACCTGATCGTGCGGAGGCGGCCGGCCCTATGTTGACAACCGCCTCGGGCCGACCCCGACCGGCGGAGGAAGGAGCCGGACATGCGAAGGGCCGGACGCGTCGGCGTCCGGCCCTGATGCTGTGCCCCCGGCAGGATTCGAACCTGCGACCAGAGGATTAGAAGGCCCCTGCTCTATCCCCTGAGCTACGGAGGCAGTGCGTCCAGTTTACTATGGGCACTCCGCCAGGACCCCGACCCCGCCGCGGGGAACCCGGGCTGCCGTCCTAGTCGGTCATGGCGGGGAAACTGACCCGCAGTTCCAGGCGGTGCTGCCCGTCCGGGTCCTGCGAGTAGACGGCCTTGCCGGAGATGCCGCGGAGCCCGTCCGTGCCGGAGCCGGGAACGACGTGCCCGGAACTCGCCGCGTCCGCGCCTTCTGCGACTCCCCAGTGCTGGACCGTCATCGCGCCCGTCCGGTCCCCGATGGTCCCCACGAACTGTTCGGACGCGACGTAGCCGGCGCCGACGTCGTTCCCCGCCATCAGCAGTTCGGCCGTGCTGGTCCCGCTGATCTCGCCCTCGAAGACCTTCGAGGCCCGCACGCGGGAGAGCTCGCCCGTGCTGCCGGGCTCCGAGTACGCTTCGGCATCCCAGCCGGTGATCTCGAACTCGCCCGTGTACGTCGTCGTTCCTGTTTCAATCATCTGTTCAGTATTGCCGGTCCGGGCCGCTCCCGCATGCCGGGATGCGGGGTCAGGGCAGGACGCCGGGCATCGGCGGCCGGTAGCGCCGGAGGAACAGGACCCTCGTGCTGCGGTCGACGAACACGAGGTAGAGCGCGAATCCGAGGGCGACGACGGCGGCGATCTGGCGCGCCATCATGAGGCTGAAGTCGAAGTAGGGGAAGATGTCCAGCTGGTCGGTGATCGCGTAGACCATGAAGAACGCGACCGTGAAGTACAGGAACTTCACCTGCCAGTCGTCGCGGATCCCCGTGACCGCGAAGAGCGGGATCAGCCAGACGACGTACCAGGACTGGATCATCGGCGACAGCACCACGATGGCCGCGAAGGCGATGGCGAGCCGATGGACGAGGCGGCTGTGGTCGCCCCGGAAGATCTGCAGCGCGATGATGGCGAGCGAGGCCAGCCGGGCGAGGGTGTGGAAGACGCCGGCGAGGTCCCAGCCGGGGAGGCCTACGGCGTCGCCGAGCGTCGCGATGACGAGCCCCATGAAGCCGACCGGCGCATACCAGATCCAGACGCTTCCGGGGGTGCTGAGGGCACCGACCCAGCCGAAGCCGAAGGTGTTCACCAACCCCATGACCCAGAGGATCCCCAGCGACAGGCCCGCCGTCAGGAACCAGTACAGGAACCGCCGCGGCCAGGAGGCACCCCTGCCCGCCCACATCAGGCCGACGAAGGGCAGGAAGATGAGGGTGATCGGCTTGATGCCGACCGAGAGCGTGATCAGGAGTATCCCGAGCACGGGCCTCCTCGTGGCCGTGAGGTACAGGCCGGCCAGTGCGAGGCCGATCATGAGCGAGTCGTTGTGGATGGCCGCCACGAAGTTGATGAGGAACAGCGGATTGGCGACGCTCAGCCACAGGGCGCGGTTCGGATTGATGGAGTGGAGGGCCGCGAGCCTCGGGATGACGTAGATGCACAGGGCCATCCCGATGAGAGCGACGACACGGAACAGGATGATCGACGTGTCGGGGTTGCCACCGGTGATCCTGACGATGCCTTCCTCGATCCAGAGGAAGACGGGCCCGTAGGGGGTGGGGCTCTGCGCCCAGAGGTCGTCGGCGCCGATCTGGAGGTAGTTCGAGATCTGCGAGTAGCCGTCCACGTAAGGGTTGAGATTGGCCACCATGACCTGGCCCTGCGCGATGTACGCGAAGACGTCGCGACTGAAGAGGGGCAGTGCGGCGGCTAGCGGGATGGTCCACGCGATGATGGCCGTCATCAGGTAGGGCCGGGTGTCGTCCGACCACCCGTTCAGCCGCTGCCCCAACCGCAGCCAGGCCCGGACGAGGAGCATCCCGCCGAGCGCCAGGAGGAGGACGGAGAGGACGGCGCCCGCAGGCTCGAAGCGGAGCCAGATGATGATCGGGGTGCGCCTGAGCTCGGCCGACGCCAGGGACAGCCAGCCGACGCCGAGCGATCCCATCCACATGAGGAGGGAGCCGATGAACCCCTGCACGATGGCGATGTTCGGTCGGTTCGGCCCCTGCTGCGTGGTGACCTCGGAGAGGGGGACCTCGGCGGCCATAGGGGAAATCCAATCGTCGGCAATCATGAGTCGGCGTCGAACGCCCGTGTGGTCGGGCCGTCGGCATAGGGCGACGCGACGGCGGGCAGGCCGCGAGCGGTGCCCTGTGCCGGAAGCAACAGGGGTTCCCAGATCTCCCTGCAGCCCTGAGCGAACTGTTCGAATATTAGCATCGGGCCCGGAGGGCGAACCGGTCGCGGTGCGCAGCGGAGGGCCTCCCGGTAGCGGTCGCGATCGTGCCCTGCGCCCGGTCAGGACGCGCGGCATCGGACCCGGGGTCGGGGGTGCCGGACGGTACATTGGTCGAATGCCCATATCGAATGACCCCATTGTCTGGATCGACTGCGAGATGACGGGACTGGATCTCGCCAACGACGCCCTGATCGAGGTCGCCGTGCTCGTGACGGACTCCGAGCTCAACGTCCTGGGCGACGGCGTGGACGTCGTGATCAAGCCGTCGCCCGAGTCGGTCGCCCAGATGGGCGACTTCGTGCGGGAGATGCATACGACCTCGGGCCTGCTGGAGGAGCTCGACGGCGGCATCACGATGGAGGACGCCGAGCAGCAGGTCCTCGAGTACATCAGGGCGTGGGTGCCTGAGCCCCGCAAGGCGCAGCTCGCCGGCAACTCGGTCGGCACGGACCGGAACTTCCTCGTCCGGGACATGCCGCTCGTCGTCGACCACCTGCACTACCGGGTCATCGACGTCTCCACCATCAAGGAACTGGCACGCCGGTGGTTCACGCGCGCCTACTTCCAGGCTCCCGCCAAGACCGGCGGTCACCGCGCCCTGGGTGACATCGAGGACTCGATCAGGGAACTCCGGTACTACCGGTCGGCCGTCTTCGTCCCCTCCCCCGGACCCGACTCCGCGACCAGCAAGGGCATCGCGCGCACGATCGCGTCCTGACGGCCCACCGGGCGTCGTGCGGGCGCGGTCAGTAGCACCCCGAAATGTGTGTAAACTTGGATCCGCTGCCTTTCGTTGACAGCCCGGCCGGCCATCGGCCACCGGGGTGCACGGCGCAAGACACGTGGTGGGTATAGCTCAGTTGGCAGAGCGCCTGGTTGTGGTCCAGGAGGTCGCGGGTTCAACCCCCGTTACTCACCCTCAGTCGTCAGGAACGATCCTGGCCGCGTATGCCGTCCCGGAGAACGTCCGGGACGGCATCCGTTTTTTCGGCCCCGGCAGGCCCGGGCCCTGAAGGACGGCCGTCCCGGCCCGCGCCTTCACCGACTGTCAGCACACTAAGGAATCCCGGCATGGAACGCACAGTGTTCGAAGAGGATCACGAGCTCTTCCGCGATGTCGCCCGCGAGTTCAACGATCGCGCCGTCGCCCCCCACTACGCCGACTGGGACCGGCGGCACATGATGGACCGCTCGGTCTGGACCGCCGCGGGCGAGCAGGGGCTGCTCGGACTCGCCGTCCCCGAGGAGTTCGGTGGCGCCGGTATGCCGGACTACCGGTTCCGGACGGTTCTGGACGAGGAGTTTGCCCGGAGCAACCACCTCGCCGTCGGACTCGCCTTCCACCTGCAGGACGACCTCGTGTTGCCGCACCTGCTCGCCTACGGCTCCGACGACCTCAAGGAGCGGTGGCTGCCGGGTATGGTCGCCGGCGAGATCGTGACGTCCTGCGCCTGGACCGAGCCCGGAGCCGGCAGTGATCTCCGGGGCATCAGGACGAGGGCCGTGCGCGACGGCGACGACTGGCTGATCACCGGCCAGAAGGTGTTCATCGGCAACGGCATCAGCGGTGACGCCTCACTGGTGCTCGCGCGGACCGACGGCAGTTCGGGCCGTGGCTCGAGTGACGCGTTCTCCCTGTTCATGGTGCGCAAGGGCGAGGGCTACGCGCCCGGCCGCCAGCTGGACAAGATGGGACTCCGCGCGTCCGACACCGCCGAGCTCTTCTTCGACAACGTCCGCGTCCCCGGTGCGGATCTCGTGGGCGAGGTGGGCCAGGGCCTGCGCTACAGCCTCGAGCAGATCCCCCAGGGCCGGCTCGGCATCGCCGTGGCCTCCGCGGCGGTCGCCCGGGCGACCTACGAGCAGACCCTGCGGTACGTGACCGAGCGCAGCGCGTTCGGCGAACGCGTCCTCGACTTCCAGAACACCCGCCACGTCCTCGCCGACCTCCTCACCGAGGTACAGGTGACCGAGACCTTCGTCGACCAGGCCGTGCTGGCCTTCAACGAGGGCACGCTGACCCCCACCGCCGCCGCCCAGGCCAAGCTGTGGGCCAGCGAACGGGCGAAGTCCGTCACGGACCGCTGCCTCCAGCTGCACGGCGGCTACGGCTACATCCTCGAATACCCGGTCTCGCAGGCGTTCCTCGCCGCTCGGCTGCTGACGATCTTCGGCGGCACCAGCGAGATCATGCGCGAATCGATCGGCCGATCGATCGCCGACCGCCCCGGCCGGAACAGGTAGGTCCCATGACCGTCCACCCCATCACGATCGCCGGCGAGCCGGTCCTGCACCGGCGCGCCCAGCCCGTCGCGGCGTTCGACGACGAGCTGCGCACACTCATCGCCGACATGTTCGAGACGATGGACACCGCCAACGGCGTGGGCCTCGCCGCGCCGCAGATCGGCGTGGGCCTGCGCGTCTTCGTCTACGGGATGGAGAACGACGACGACGTGGCCCCCCGCGGCGTCCTCGTCAACCCGACGCTCGTGACCTCGAAGGTTCCCGGCTCCGATCCCGACCCGGAGGACGAGGCGGAGGGCTGCCTGTCCGTCCCGGGTGAGTCCTTCCCCCTCAAGCGCGCCGACTGGGCGCGGGTGTCCGGGTTCGACGGCGACGGTGCACCCGTCGAGTTCGAGGCCACGGGGTGGTTCGCCCGCTGCATGCAGCACGAGTACGACCACCTCGACGGCAAGCTCTACGTGGATCGCCTCAACAACCGGCAGGGCCGCAAGGCGAGCAGGGCGATGAAGAACAACGGCTGGGGCTCGCCGGGGCTCACCTGGATGCCCGGTGTGGACCCGGACCCCTTCGGCCACTAGCCGGACCGGACCGGGTGCTTCTGGGTCAGGCGTTCTCCGCGGCCTCGACCCGGGCGGCGGGCCGGGGTGCCTCGACGAGGTCCTCCAGCCGCCTCACGTGCCGCAGCGGCCCGAGCAGGGCCACGAGCGGGGCGGTGCACGCGACGAGGACGCCGATCAGCACCGCCTCACGGATGCCGACGGTCTCCGCGAGGACCCCCGCCAGCAGGCTCGCGAGTGCGAGCATGCCCCAGCTCACCGTCCTGGAGGCGGCCCCGAGACGGCCCATCATGCCCGGTGGGCATACGCGCTGGCGGAAGCTCGAGCCGACGACGATGTTCCAGGCGACACTGGCGCCCATCACGAACATGCCGGCGATCCCCCAGAACATGCCGACGCCGGGCGAGAGGATCAGCAGGGAGGCGTAGCCGAGCACGCCGGGCACCATGGACCAGCGCCACAGGAGGCCTGAGCCGAAGCGTTCCCCCATCGAATTCGCGGTGATCCCACCGACGGCTCCCCCGACGGACGACGCGGCCAGCAGCAGGCCGAGCCACAGTTCCGACTCCCCCAGCGTCCTCAGCACCAACAGCACCAGCAGCGAGGCCGAGATGTTGCCGCCCAGGTTCCAGAGGGCCGCGTTGAGCAGGAGTGCCCGGAGCGGGGCGGTGCTGAAGGTGTAGCGCAGGCCGTCCCACATCTCCCTGATGATCCGGCGGTCGCTCTGCGGGCGGATGATCTCCTCCACGTCGAGCCGCTGGATGGCGAGAAGCGCGATGACCGACGTCGTCAGCTGGACGATCAGTGTGTTGGAGGCACCGACGGCACCCGTGAGCCATCCGGCCGCGGACCGCCCGGCCGCGTCCGCGGCAGCTCCCGAGCCCGTGATCAGGCCGTTGCCCTCCATGAGCTCGTCCGCGGTGATGGCCTGCTGCACCACGGCGGCGTCGGCCAGCTGGAAGAAGACGGCCGCCACGCCGGAGACGAAGGCGGCGGCGAACAGCAGGGGTGTGCTCAGGAAGTCGAGCCAGTAGCCGAGCGGCAGGAGGGCGAGGACCAGGACGCGCACCGAGAGGGATGCGAGCATCACCGGCCTGCGCGGAAGCCGGTCGACCCACACGCCGATCAGCAGCCCGAAGAGGAGCCAGGGCAGGAAGGTCATTCCCGCGAGGGCCGCCACCTCGAAGTTGCTGGCATCGAGTTCCACGGCTGCGACGATCGGCAGCGCCACCGCTGCGACGGCGTTGCCGAGCACCCCGAACGTACTGGACACCATCAGCGCGCGGAAGTTCCTGTTGCGCACCACCAGGTGTCGTTCTCGCGTACCCCCAGAGCTCATCCGACCACCCTAATCCAGAGCTCCTAGGGCGCCCGGATCGCCGTGGCCACTTTCCCGCACTGTTTCGCAGGGTCTTGACGGCGCCCCGGGTGTCGATGACAATCGTTTGCCTCGGCAACAGGATTACGGGCAGCCGTTCCCGATTTCTCCCTTGGCGTAGCAGGGCCCGTGCAATTGCAGGGCGGTCGATCCGGAGCGCACCATGGAGGAGGGAGTGAGTCCCGCGGTCGTTCCCCCAGCAGTATCGCGGTCGACGAGCTCCCGAGGCGGCTATAGACGCCGTGCGGTCCCCTTGCCTCTTGAGACCGGGTAGGGGGACCGTTTCATGACGTCGGCCGGGACTTCAGCCGAAAGGGACCCCGTCCCGTGATCGCGGGACGTGTCGAGGTGAACGGGCCGACCCCGAAGCCCCAGCAGTGGGCCAGCCCGTTCATACCGCAGCGCTTGCGTATGAGACCCGCGGCGATGTTCACACAGTAGGACGCCCGGGGCCTCTCCACAACGCGCGACGCGCCGGAGGCGGTGCCCGGCATGTTCTTGCGGATCGTGGGCGCGGCGCGTCCGTCCCGGCCCTTGCGTGCGGCGGGGTCGAGGGATGGGTCGACCGATACGCCGGGTTCTGTCATCGCGCGTCGTCGCCGGCGCGCGAGAGGCGACCATCCATCTACGGACGCCGTTGCCGACGCCCTCCAGCGGCCTACCCGTGCACTCGGGCGGGCAGCCCTGATGACGCGCACTGTCTGGCCTTGCTCCGGGTGGGGTTTACCGAGCCGTGCCGGTCACCCGGCACGCTGGTGGTCTCTTACACCGCCTTTTCACCCTTACTGCCCGCACCGGCCGAAGCCTGCAGCGGGAGCGGTCTCTTTTCTGTGGCACTGGCCTGCGGGTTACCCCGAGTGGGCGTTACCCACCACCCTGCCCTGCGGAGCCCGGACGTTCCTCGGTGGAGCGGATGCTCTCGCACCGTCCAACGCGGCCGCCTGGTCGACCCATCCGGTCACCATTCTAGGCGACCGGGACGCCGTCGGGCGCCGCGCAGGCGGCGTTGGATACAGTGGATCGGTGCTGATCCTGCTCCCCCCGTCCGAAGGCAAGTCCGCCGCCCGTACGGGCGCTCCGCTCCACCTGGACGATCTCCACTTCCCCGAACTCAACGACGCGCGCAGGGCCGTGCTCGCCGCCCTGCGAACGGCGAGCGCCGCCTGCGACGCCCATGCCGTCCTCGGCGTCGGCGTGTCCCTCGCCGAGGACGTGGCGCGGAACCTTGTGCTCGACGTCGCCCCGGCCGCCCCGGCGCACGACGTCTACTCGGGCGTCCTGTACGACGCCCTCGACTACGCCGGCATGACCGCGGTGCAGCGGCGCAAGGCGCGGGAGCAGTGCGTGGTGGTGTCCGCCCTGTGGGGCGCCGTGGGCTTCGGCGACCGGATCCCGGCCTACCGCCTGTCGATGTCCGTGAACCTCCCCGTGACGGGCCGCCTCGCGACCTACTGGAGGGAGCACCTCGCCGCTCCCCTGGTGCAGCATGCGGGGGACGGCCTGATCGTCGACTGCCGGTCGAGCACCTACGCCGCAGCGTGGGCGTCGCCGCCGCAGCAGAGCGCCGCCGTCAACGTGGTCCAGATCCGGAACGGGAAGAGGACGGTCGTCTCCCACTTCGCGAAACACACGCGGGGAGAACTCGCGCGACACCTGCTAAGACGGCGCGGCACGGCGCCCGCGACTCCGGAAGCACTGCTCCGGGCGGCGAGCGAGCAATGGACGGCCGAACTCGAGCCGGCCACTGCCCGGAAGCCCGCGCAGCTCACGATCGTGCTCGACTGACGGACGCTTCCTTGCCGTGGCCCACCGATCCGGCCCCTCCGGTGGGTGGAGGAACGGATGCCCACCGGGTCACGGTGTTCGGTGGCCAGACGCGATGCCGCGCAGTCCGGCCGTCAGTCGGCGACCAGCTCCACCTCGAACCCCTCGGCGTTCTCGAGGTACGCGGCGTAGTGCTCGGGGCCGCCGGCGAACGGGTGGCGGTCAGCGAACAGCAGCGACCAGCCATGGCTGGCCGCCCGTCGGACCAGGAGATCGACGTCGGCACGTGAGCCCGCGCGGAACGCGAGGTGGTTCACCCCGGGACGACGGCGGTCGTGGCGCTCCGCCGCGACATCCGGTCCGCTCTCGAGGACCACGTAGAACGCGTCGGAGCCGAAGCTCACGCCGCTCGTCCACGCCTCCCTGCGGGGGAACCCGAGCCGCTCCAGCAGCCAGCCGAGGCTGGCGTCCGCCGCAGGCAGGTCCGAGGTCCACACCTCGACGTGGTGAAGCCGGCCGGCGCGTCGGGGTGCCTCCGGCGCGGAGGCTTCACGCACGGCCGACGGCGCACCCGACGACGCTTTCGACGACGCCGAGGAGGACGCCGGGGAGGTCATGGCGCGGGGCTTCCAGTCGACGCCCGCCATGCCGGCGTCCATCGCCTCGTTGGAGAGCCGGTCGGCGTCCTTGTTCCGCTCCCGCGGGATCCATTCGTAGGTCACGCGCCGCGGGTCGAGGACCTTCCGCGCCCGGGCCGCCAGGACCCGCATGTCGGCGTGCTTGATCTGCCACCGGCCTGACATCTGCTCGACGACGAGCTTGGAGTCCATCTTCACGTGGACCGCGGCCTGCGGGTTGATGTCGCGGGCGAGCTCCAGCCCGGACACGAGGCCCGAGTACTCGGCGACGTTGTTGGAGGCCTTGCCGATGTAGGCGGCCTTCTCCACGAGGATGCGTCCGGTGTCGGGGTCCCGTACGAGGGCACCGTAGCCGGCGTGCCCCGGGTTGCCGCGGGACCCGCCGTCGGCCTCGACGGTGAGCCGGGCGGGCAGGTCCTGGTCCCGGGGCTCGCCGCGGTCCTGCGCGTAGGGGTCGAACAGCTGCTGATCCGTCACGGCTGCTGGTTCCCCCAGTCGCTGGAGCGCACGAGGATGCAGCCCGAGTCGGGGCAGAGGACGACGTCGTCGGGAGCGGCTGCCGCGATGTCGGCGAGGTCGCCGGGGCTCAGCTGCATGCCCGATCCCTCGGACTTGCCGTGGAAGAGCCGTGCCGCGCCCACGCCGCGGCGGGCCAGGATGCGGTCGTAGATGGCCAGGAGCCCCGCGTCGAAGGTGGCGGCGAGCTCCGCCCGCTCCGCCTGCACCCGGGCGCGCTGCACCTCGATCTCGGCCAGTTCGGCGTCCCGGGCCTCCTCGAGGGCCTTCAGCTCCGCGCGGACGCCGTTCGTGCGCCCCTGCACCTCGGCCTCCGCGGCCCGCGCCGCGTCCACCCGTTCCATGACGTCGAGTTCGACGTCCTCGAGGTCGGACCGCCGCTTGGTGAGCGTCGCGACCTCGTGCTGCAGGGCGGTCAGGTCCTTGGAGGTCCCGGTTCCGCTGTTGAGGCGCTTCTCGTCGCGTTCGAGCCGGTTCACGACGGACTGGACCTCGTCCTCGGCGCGGGTGAGTTCGCGCTCGAGGTCCCCGAGTTCCGTGCTCGCCCGGACGAGCTCGGCGTCCACCTCCGCCACGCGGCCGGCGACGGTCCCGATCTCGGGATTGCTGCGCGCGGCGGCCGCCTGGCGGGTGAGCTTGTTGAGGGTCGAGTCGAGGGCCTGCAGGTCGAGCAGGCGGAGTTGTTCCTCGGGTGCAGCCTTGGCCACGGTAAACCTCCAGGGATCGGACGGACGGGGCACGACGAGCGGGCACGGGCGTCGTCCCAGCCTAGGCCACGCCGACCGCCCGGTCGTCAGCGGCCGGGCGTGAGGACAAAGTCCCAGGGATCGGTATTGACCCCGCTGACCCGGATGTCGGTGGTGAAGCCGTGGTCGGACAGGACGGTGGCGAGGGCCTCGGCGGCCGGCGTGAGCCACAGCCACTCGCTGCCGAAATGCGAGACGTCGATCAGGTACGGAGTGGCGCCGTCCGCCGCCTCCCTGACCTCGGCTGCCGGGTGGTGCCGCAGGTCCGCCGTCACGTAGACGTCGGCGTGGCTCGCCCTGACATGGTCGAACAGGGAATCCCCCGCACCGCCGCAGACGGCGACACGTCGGACCAGGGCGTCCTTGTCGCCGGCGACGCGGACGCCTCCCGCCACGGCGGGAAGGATCGAGAAGACCGCTTCAGCGAAGGCGCCGAGCGTCACCGCGGACTCGAGATCGCCGACCCGCCCGATCCCCTCCTCGGGCAGTCCCCCCGACGATCGCATGAGCGGTTGCACGTCCTGCAGGCCGAGGGCGTCCGCCAGGACGTCGGACACCCCGCCGACCGCGCTGTCGCCGTTGGTGTGGACGGTGACGAGGGCGCAGCCCGCCTCGATGAGCCGGTGGACGACGTCCCCCTTGAAGCCCGCCGCCGCGACGGAGGAGACGGGCCGGAGGAACAGCGGGTGGTGGGAGACGATCATCGTCGCTCCCCACGCGAGCGCCTCGTCGAGGACGGCGGCGGTGGGGTCCACGGTGAAGAGGATCCTGTCCGCCCGCTTCCCCGACCGGCCGGCCACCAGCCCCACGGCGTCCCAGTCCTCGGCGAGGCTCTCGGGCCACAGTTCCTCGATGGCGACGAGCACGTCACCGACGGTCGGAGCGGTGGTCCCGAGGTCAGCCGTGGCGGCCCCGGAGGGCTCGTTGTGGTCCATGACACCAGTAATACCCGCCGTCGCCGGGCCCGCCAAGTCCGCGCGCTCCCCGACGGCGGAACGGGCGCGGGAATCATCGGCACGTGGCGCGCATTGACACAGTCATGAAGACATTTGTGCTTGGAGGGGGCTGTTTCTGGTGCCTCGATGCCGTCTACCAGAAGACCCGCGGCGTGACCGAGGTCGTCTCCGGCTACACCGGGGGCCACACGAGGCATCCGGACTACGACAGCGTCTGTTCGGGAATCACCGGCCACGCCGAGGTCGTCGCGGTCACCTTCGACGAGGCCGTGGTCCCCGAGGACGTCATCCTGGACATGTTCTTCGTGTCCCACGACCCCACGACGCTGAACCGGCAGGGCTACGACGTCGGCACCCAGTACCGCAGCGTCATGTACTACCAGGACGCAGAGCAGCAGACGGTCTTCGAGGACGCGATCCGCCGCAACCAGGAGAACTGGAAGAACCCGATCGTCACGGAGGTCAGCCGGCTCCCGCAGTTCCACGTCGCCGAGGACTGGCACCAGAACTTCTACGCGAAGCATCCGGAGCAGGGCTACTGCCAGGTGATCATCAACCCGAAACTGGCGAAGGCGCGGAAGTATTACGCACAGTGGCTCGCCGCGTAGGCGCAGACGTGGCCGCCCGTTAGGCTGACCGCCGTCGCTTCCGGCGCAGGCCCGCACCGCACCACCGGACGACTCCCCGTACCCTCCCCACCTCCGAGAAGGCAGGCCCCCATGGCAAAGATCTACGACGACGTCACCCAGCTGGTCGGGCGCACCCCCCTGGTCCGCCTCAACCGGCTGACCGAGGGACTCGATGCGCAGGTCGCCGTCAAGCTCGAGTTCTACAACCCCGCCAACAGCGTCAAGGACCGCATCGGCGTCGCCATCATCGACGCCGCAGAGAAGGCGGGCGCGCTGCGCCCCGGTGGCACGATCGTGGAAGGGACCTCCGGCAACACGGGGATCGCCCTGGCCATGGTGGGAGCCGCCCGCGGGTACAAGGTGGTGCTGACCATGCCGGAGACCATGTCCACGGAGCGCCGCGTCATGCTGCGCGCCTACGGCGCGGAGATCGTCCTCACCCCCGGCTCGGAGGGGATGCGGGGTGCCGTCGACCGCGCCAAGGAGATCGTCGCGACGACCGAGAACGCCATCTGGGCCCAGCAGTTCGCGAATGCGGCGAACCCCGAGATCCACCGCACCACCACCGCGGAGGAGATCTGGGAGGACACCGACGGCGAGGTCGACATCTTCGTGGCCGGTGTGGGTACCGGCGGAACCATCACGGGCGTCGGGCAGGTGCTGAAGGAGCGGAAGCCCGGCGTGCAGGTCGTCGTCGTCGAGCCCGCCGACTCCCCCATCCTCAACGGCGGCGCTCCAGGCCCCCACAAGATCCAGGGGCTCGGCGCCAACTTCGTCCCGGAGAACCTCGACCGCGAGATCTACGACGAGGTGCTCGACGCCACGGTGGAGGACTCCGTGCGGGTCGCCCGTGCGCTCGGCACCCAGGAGGGCATCCTCGGCGGGATCTCGTCCGGAGCCATCGTGTGGGCCGCGCTCGAGCTCGCGAAGCGCCCGGAGAACGCCGGTAAGCTCATCGTGGCCATCGTGTGCGATTTCGGTGAGCGCTACATCTCCACCGTCCTGTTCGACGACATCCGCGGCTGAACCGGCCGCGACGGCCGTCCCCGACCACTCCACGAGAAGGTAACCGGTGAGTTTTCTAGAACGACTGCGTGAGGACCTCGAGACCGCGCGCACCCACGATCCGGCTGCGCGTGGCCCGTTCGAGACCACCGTCGTGTACTCGGGCCTGCACGCCATCTGGGTGCACCGCCTGACCCACCGCATGTGGCGCGAGGAGAGGCTGCGGTTCCCGGCGCGCGCGCTGGCGCAGCTGGCGCGGGCCGTGACGGGCGTGGAGATCCACCCGGCGGCCACCATCGGCCGCCGGTTCTTCATCGACCACGGGATGGGCGTCGTGATCGGGAGCACCGCGGAGATCGGCGACGACGTCATGCTGTACCAGGGTGTCACCCTGGGCGGCCGCTCGCTCGAGAAGATCAAGCGCCACCCCACGATCGGGGACCGCGTCACGATCGGCGCGGGCGCGAAGGTCCTCGGACCGATCACCATCGGTGCGGGCAGCGCCGTCGGGGCGAACGCGGTCGTGGTCAAGGACACGCCGCCGGACTCGATCATCACCGGCATCCCGGCGACGTTCCGCCACCGGGACTCGCGCCGCGAGACGCAACCGGCCGTCGACCCCGCCGAGTACGTCGACCCCGCGATCTACATCTGACGCAGCAGCCGCACACGACGGAAGCCCCGGACCTCGGTCCGGGGCTTCCGTCGTTCAGGCCGTCGGTGCCGGCTGCCGTCAGTGGGTGTCGACGGCTTCGATCTCGGACTTGTCCTCGCCCCACAGCGTGTGGAAGGTCCCCTCGCCGTCGACCCGGTTGTAGGTGTGCGCGCCGAAGAGGTCGCGCAGGCCCTGCGTCAGGGCCTGCGGCAGGCGCTTGCGGCGCAGGCCGTCGTAGTAGGCCAGCGACGCAGAGAACACCGGCACGGGGATGCCCAGCTGGACGGCGGTGGACACCACGCGGCGCCAGGCCGGGACGGCCCCGGCGATCGCCTCCGCGAACGCGGGGGCCAGCAGGAGGTTCGCCGGCCGGTCGGCGCCGGCGTAGGCCTTCATGATGTCGTCGAGCAGTTCGGCCCGGATGATGCAGCCGGCCCGCCAGAGCGAGGCGATCTCGTCGAGCTTCAGCTCCCAGCCGTATTCCTTCGCCGCGGCGGTGAGCATGTCGATGCCCTGCGCGTAGCTGACGAGTTTCGAGGCGTACAGGGCGAGCCGGACGTCCTCCACGAAGGTGTCCGGCAGCTCCACGGTGCCCTCGTGGCCCTGCAGGATGTCCTGGGCCAGCACGCGCTGCTCCGTCTGGGAGGACAGGGCACGGGCGAACACGGACTCGGCGATGCCGGACGTCGGGCTGCCCAGTGCCAGCGCGGAGACCACGGTCCACCGGCCGGTCCCCTTCTGCCCGGCGGCATCGACGACGACGTCGACGAACGGCCTGCCCGTCCGCGCGTCCGTGTGGCCGAGGACCTCGGCGGTGATCTCGATGAGGAACGACGACAGCGTGCCCGCGTTCCAGTCCGTGAAGATGCTCGCCTGGTCCGCCGGTTCGATGCCGGCGCCGGAGCGCAGCAGGTCGAAGGCCTCCCCGATGACCTGCATGTCGGCGTACTCGATGCCGTTGTGGACCATCTTCACGAAATGGCCGGCCCCGTCCGTGCCGATCCACCGGCAGCAGGGCTCGCCGTCGTACTTGGCGGAGATCTTCTCGAGCATCGGGCCCAGGGAGTCGTAGGACTCGCGGGACCCGCCGGGCATGATGGACGGGCCCAGGAGCGCGCCTTCCTCGCCGCCGGACACGCCGACGCCGACGAAGTGCAGGTCGTGCGCGGACAGGGCCGCCTCGCGGCGGCGGGTGTCCTCGTAGTGGGAGTTGCCGCCGTCGATCACGATGTCCCCCGGCTCCAGCAGCGGCACGAGCTGGTCGATCACCGAATCCACCGGCTTGCCGGCCTTCACCATGATCAGCACCCGGCGCGGCTTCTCCAGCGCATCGACGAGTTCCTGCAGGGTCTCCGTGCGGACGAACTCGCCGTCCCCGCCATGCTTCTCCAGCAGGGCGTCCGTCTTCTCGATGGACCTGTTGTGCAGGGCCACGGTGTAGCCGTTGCGGGCCAGGTTGCGGGCAAGGTTGGCTCCCATGACTGCCAGGCCTGTGACGCCGATCTGTGCGCTCAATGTGTTCTCCGTCGTTGGTCAACTGCATGCAACGCGCTGCATGTGCCGGTGCTTCGGGCGCGTTCCCGCGCGGCGCTCCCGGTCCCTTGCACACTATTACCGCCGTGCGGCGCGCCGCCACATCCAGGGACGCCGGCGCCGCTATGTGTCGTCGTCCCGCACTGCTCCCAGCCGGGCCGCGACGGCCCGGCTGGGACGCTGGTGCCATCCGTGAAAGAATGATAAGGATGTCCGACGTTACCGTTACCCCTCCAGCCCTCGCCCCCGCTTCCTCGCGCCCCCAGGTGCGGCCCGAAGTGGAGGGTGCCCAGCCCATCGTGGCGAGCGACGGCAGGCCGTTGCTGCAGTTCAAGTCCCCGCGGGTCAGCCAGCCTCCCGTGCACCTCGCGGACCTGACCCTCGCCGAGCGGCAGGATCGGTTGAAGGAGCTGGGGCACCAGGGGTTCCGCGCCAAGCAGCTCTCCACCCACTACTTCTCGCACTACACGACCGACCCCGCGGCGATGAGCGACCTGCCGAAGGCCGGACGCGAGGAACTCGTCGCCGCCCTGTTCCCGCCGCTGCTGACCGAGGTGAAGCGGCTGACCACGGACAACGGCGACACCATCAAGTTCCTGTGGCGCCTCTTCGACGGCGCGCTGGTCGAGTCGGTGCTCATGCGCTACCCGGGCCGCGTGACGCTCTGCGTGTCCTCGCAGGCCGGTTGCGGCATGAACTGCCCGTTCTGCGCGACAGGCCAGGCGGGGCTGACACGCAACATGTCGACGGCGGAGATCGTGGACCAGGTGGTCGCGGCGAATCGTGCGCTCGCGGAAGGCGCCCTCGGTGACCTGCGCACGGACGGCGGGCACGACGCCGACCGCGTCACCAACATCGTCTTCATGGGCATGGGCGAGCCGCTGGCGAACTACAAGCGCGTCCTGGCCGCCCTCCACCGCTTCGTCGACGACTCCCCCGAGGGCCTCGGCATGTCCGCGCGGAACATCACGGTGTCCACCGTCGGGCTGGTGCCCGCCATCAACAAGCTCGCCGCCGAATCGCTGCCGGTCACCTTCGCGCTGTCCCTCCACGCGCCCGACGACGAGCTCCGCGACGAGCTCATCCCGGTCAACACGCGCTGGAAGGTCGACGAGGCGCTGGACGCCGCCTACAACTACTACCGGACCACCGGGCGTCGCGTCAGCATCGAGTACGCGCTCATCAAGGACATGAACGACCACGCCTGGCGGGCGGACCTGCTCGCGAAGAAGCTCAACCAGCGTGGCCGCGGCTGGGTGCACGTCAACCCGATCCCGCTCAACCCCACCCCCGGATCCATCTGGACGGCCTCGGAGAAGAGCGTCTCGACGGAGTTCGTCAACCGGCTCCGGGACGCCGGCATCCCCACGACGCTCCGTGACACCCGCGGCAAGGAGATCGACGGCGCGTGCGGACAGCTCGCGGCCGAGGAGTAGTCCCGCCCGGGATTGGCGCCGGCGATCGGCCAGCCGGTATAGTCGGACCTCGTGATGCCGGCCCGGCGCCACGGGATGAGGGTCTTTAGCTCAGCTGGTAGAGCGCCACGTTTACACCGTGGATGTCATCGGTTCGATCCCGGTAGGACCCACCACCCAGAACCCCGCCATTCCGAGGGAACACTCCCTGAATGGCGGGGTTCTTCGCTGTCCGACAGTTCCCGGGAGGGGGCAGCTCCGCGATCAGGTGGCGCGTGGCACCCCGAGGGACACCGGGGAGAGCGGCGTCCGATGAAGGATCGAGGCCACGGCCCAGGGCAGGACCAGCGCCGCAGCCAGTACCCCGTAGGACCGCTCCGCGTCCGGTACGCCCAGCAGCCAGAGAACGTACGTGTGGGTGAGCACCACCATCAGGCAGCCCGCGGCCAGCCTCCCGGACAGCACCCGGACGAATCCGGGCAGCAGGGGGAAGACGCCCTCGAGCACCAGCAGGAGGCCGACGTTGATCAGCACCGCCACGACGACGCTGAGGACCGGGGTGCCGAGCTCGCCGTACTTCATGTCCAGGGGCGCTGACACCCCGGCGACGACAGGCGCGACACCCGCGACGAGGCACACCGCCCCGACCCGGACCGGCCGGTCCACCCGACTGCGGACGTGCATCAGCCCCTGACCCGCCAGCATGAAGACGAGCGCGGCACCGGCCACGCCGACGGACAAGGGCAGTGGGGCGAGGACCTCCCTGAACAGGTGGGTGACGATCGCGAGACCGACGACGATCACCACCCGAAGGACGGGAGGGACTCGCTCGAGCGCCCGGAACATGAGGGCCGAAAGGAACAGTGCGGTCATGAACCAGTAGGCGCCGAACGGCCCCGCATTGAGGGACCCGCCCATGAGAGGCAGGATCACGGCATCCCTCGTCAGCGCGTCGCGGTGGCGAAGGATGACGACGTGGACCGTCAGGGTCACGGCCAGCCATGCCAGGTAGGGCGTCATGATGGTCCGGAAGCGTTTCTTGGCCTCCGCCGCGACCGCTCGTCGAGTACCCGGCCTCCGGGCCTTCCAGAGGTACCCGGCGAGGAGGAAGAACGCAGGAACGTGCCACGTGTAGAGACCCGCGTCGACGAGCGGGCCCGACCAGACGTGACCGACGACGACGGCGACGACAGCGAGGACGCGCAGGGCGTCGATCGCCCCGGATCGGGTTGCTGTGGCGCTCGGTGCTGGTGCGCGCAGGGTCGCCAAGCGCGCCTCCACGGTAGAAGTGGTCCATGCCGAGGTAAGCCTGACGCCTCGGCGGACGGGTCCACAAACCTCCACCACCGTCCACGTGAAGTAGCGCTTTCGTCACCGGTATGATCGGCGGGCGCGACGGGCGGGCCCTAGCCCTGCGCCTCCAGCACGCTGACGGGCTTGCCCTCCCTGAAGGTCACCACGTATTCCTGGCCCATGATCGTGACGGTGCACCGAAGCGCACCCGAGGTCCGGCAGTCGTTCTCCGGGGTCGGTGCCGCGTCGGGCTCCTCGAAGATCGGCTCCAGGAGTTCGGGCGGGATGCCGGGAGGCGTGGGTTCGTAGAACGTCACGGACCCCGGTCGCAGGCAGGTGTAGGGGTCGGCGGGGTCGGTCCACCAGGCGCCGTCCTCCGTGATCGGGCACTGCGGGTAGGGCGGCACGGGCAGCAGTTCCGGCGGGAGGTCGCCGCCCCGGGTGGCGCCGGCCGGAAGCGGCGCAGGCGCCGTCGGGGCCGGATCGGGGGCGGCAGTGTGCTCGGCCGGCCCACCGCCGGCAGAAGGATCATCGGCCGTCGCGGGGAGAACCGGGACGGCCGGCACTGCAGCAGGGACGGCGACCGTCGGAGCCGCATCCGTCGGAGAGGCAGGCGCCTGGCTGGGGACGGTCACGGCGTCGTCCGCGACCGTCCGCTCCTGCAGGTCGAGTGCGAGGGGCGCCGCGACGAGCACGGCCGCGGATCCGAAAGCTACCAAGAGAGACCGTGTCGTGTGCTGCATTGTTCCACCCTGCTCGAGAGACCTGATGGGACGACGCTACGGGTGTACCTGCGACATCGGGAGAGTAGCGACTACTCGGACGGTTAGTTGACTACTTGGAAAGCGCACCACAGTACCTACGGCTGCGCGAGGTCCGGGAGCCGTGCGGCGAGGTAGGTGAGGGCCTCGGAGACCCCCGCCTCGATCTTGAGCGACGCGAACTCGTCCCCGCGCGTGGGCCCACGGTTGATGATGACGACGGGCTTGCCGCCCTTGACCGCATGTCGTACGAAGCGCAGTCCGCTCATCACGGTCAGGGAGGACCCGGCGACCAGCAGCGCAGCGGCGGCGTCGACCATGGCATAGGCGCCTGCGACCCTGCCCTTCGGGACGTTCTCACCGAAATACACGAAGTCGGGCTTGAGCATCCCGTCGCAGACGGGGCACGGCGCCATGAGGAAGTCGCCGGTGTCGTCGACGTCGGCGTCGGCGTCGGGTGCGATGTCCCCGGCGTCGGACTCCCGCTCCAGGTACCCGGGGTTGAGGGCCTCGAGGATCTCCGCGATCCGGCCCCGCGGGAACGTCGACGCGCATTGGAGGCACACCACGCGGTCGAACGTCCCGTGCAGGTCGATGACATTGATGCTCCCGGCCGAGGAGTGCAGCTTGTCGACGTTCTGCGTGATGAGCCCCGTCAGCAGGCCGCGCTGCTCCAGCCGCGCGACGGCGGCGTGCCCCGCGTTGGGGTCGGCGCGGCGAAGGTGCCGCCAGCCCAGGTGGTTACGCGCCCAGTAGCGGCGCCGCAGGGCCTCGTCGCCGACGAACTGCTGGTAGGTCATCGGATTGCGCGGAACCGACTGCGGACCGCGATAGTCCGGGATGCCGGAATCGGTGCTCAGCCCTGCACCGGTCAGCATGGCCAGGCGCAGCCCGCCGAGGAGGACGACGGCCTGCTCCAGCAGGTCGCGCTCCGCCGGCTGCAGGTCCGACAGGACAGCAGCCGGCGGCTCGCGGACGAACCCGGTCAGCCCGAGCCCCGGATTGGACTCCGGTCCGGGCAGGTCGTCACGCATCCGCATGCCGCCGCCCGGCGCAGTCACAGGACCGCTTCGACCGAGCTCAGCGCGCGGGCGTAGTCGGCGATCGGCCGGCCCTGTCCATGGGAGGAGGAGATGACCGCCCGGACCACTCCAGAGCCGTCGAGCACGTAGCTGACCCGGTCCGCGTAGCCGTGCTCCTCGTCGAAGGCCCCATAGGCGCGCGTGACCGCCCCGTGCGGCCAGAAATCGGCCAGGAGGTCGAAGGAGATGTCGTTGGCGTCGGCGAACGCGCGCAGCGTGTACTTGTGATCCACGGAGACCGCCACGAGGGTCACCGCGGCGGCGTCGAACAGGTCCAGGTTGTCGCGGAGCTGGCCGAGTTCGTCCGTGCAGACCCGGGAGAACGCGAACGGGAAGAAGACGACGACGGAACCGCCGACCAGGGAGGAGCGGGTGACCGTCTCGCCGAACTGGTTCGCCAGGGCGAACCCCGGCGCAACCGATCCCACGTCGAGAGGCACGGCCTACTGCTTCCGGCGGCTGACGAGCCGGGTGGCGGCCCATTCCTTGGACACGCCGGCTGAGGACGTGGAGTGCAGGCCTGCCGTCGGGGCGGCTTCCTGGATATCTGCGGGTGGTACGTACCCGGGCCGGCCCGACTTCGGCGTGAGGAGCCAGACGACGCCGTTGCCGCCCAGGGAGGTCAGGGCATCCACGAGGGCGTCGACGAGGTCACCGTCGCCGGTCCGCCACCACAGGAGGACACCGTCCACGACGTCCTGGTCGTCCTCGGTGAGCAGCTCGGACCCGAGGCCGTCCTCGAGGTTCTCGCGGAAGTCGAAGTCGACGTCGTCGTCGTAACCGAGTTCCTGGACCAGGTCCCCTGCCTTCAAACCCAACTTGCCTGCCACGTCGACCGCTGTGGCAGCTTCAGCCTCGCTCACTTGTCTCCTCCTGGAAAGACGGGACTGTCGCCCGACGGACCCTGCTGTAGATGTACATGGCTACCAGCCAACACCCTTATGGGCAAAGCATCAAGCCAGCGGGCGGAATCGCCGGCACGGCCGCCGGACCGGCCCGCGTCTCCCCCGCGGCGCCCGCGCACAAGCCCTCGGCGTAATCTGCCCGGCGGCCCCGGTCCCGCTACGCATCCGGCGCACGACGGCGATAGAGTGAACCACTATATGGCCTGGCTGCACACACCGGGCATGCATCTCTGCGCGGGCCCACGAGCCGTGCGCAGGCGTAAAGCGACACAGACAGAATCTGTGGAAGTGGAGAGATATCGCGTGGCTGCAGAACAAGGTACGGCGGATATTCTGAGCGGTCTGACTGCCGGCAAGCCCGACGGGGATCCCGAGGAGACCGCCGAGTGGATCGAGTCCCTCGACGAGCTGATCCGCACCCAGGGCACCGAACGCGCCCAGTACATCATGCGTTCGCTCCTCCAGCGTGCGGGTGCCCAGTCCGTGGGCGTCCCGATGGTCACGACGACGGACTACGTCAACACCATCCCGGCGGACCAGGAACCGGAGTTCCCCGGTGACGAGGAGATCGAGCGCAAGTACCGCGCCTGGCTCCGCTGGAACGCGGCCGTGATGGTGCACCGCTCCCAGCGCCCGGAGATCGGCGTCGGCGGCCACATCTCGACGTACGCGGGAGCGGCGACCCTGTACGAGGTCGGCTTCAACCACTTCTTCAAGGGCAAGGACCACCCGGGCGGCGGCGACCAGATCTTCTTCCAGGGTCACGCCTCCCCCGGCATGTATGCCCGCGCCTACCTCGAGGGACGCATCACCGAGGAGGACCTCGACGGCTTCCGCCAGGAGAAGTCGAAGGAGGGCCACGCGCTGTCCTCCTACCCGCACCCCCGCCTCATGCCGCACTTCTGGGAATTCCCGACCGTGTCGATGGGCATCGGGCCCATGAACGCGATCTACCAGGCGCAGTCCAACCGCTACCTGCACAACCGCGGCCTCAAGGACACCTCGGAGCAGCAGGTGTGGGCGTTCCTCGGTGACGGCGAGATGGACGAGCCCGAATCGCGCGGCCTGCTCCAGCTCGCCGCGAACGAGAACCTGGACAACCTGAACTTCGTCATCAACTGCAACCTGCAGCGCCTCGACGGGCCGGTCCGCGGCAACGGCAAGATCATGCAGGAGCTCGAGGCCTTCTTCCGCGGCGCCGGCTGGAACGTCATCAAGGTCGTCTGGGGACGCGAGTGGGACTCGCTGCTCGCCAAGGACCGGCACGGTGCGCTCGTGGACATCATGAACCAGACGCCCGACGGCGACTACCAGACCTACAAGGCCGAGTCCGGGGGCTTCGTCCGGGACCACTTCTTCGGCAAGTCGGCGGAGACGAAGGCCATGGTCGAGGACCTCTCCGACGACGAGATCTGGAAGCTCAAGCGCGGCGGCCATGACTACCGCAAGGTGTACGCGGCATACAAGGCGGCCACCGAGTTCAAGGGCAAGCCGACCGTCATCCTCGCGAAGACCGTGAAGGGCTACGGCCTGGGCCCGCACTTCGAGGGCCGCAACGCGACCCACCAGATGAAGAAGCTCACGAACGCCGATCTGAAGGCCTTCCGCGACCACCTGCGGATCCCCGTCACCGACGAGCAGATCGACTCCGATCTCTACAACGCGCCGTACTACCACCCGGGCGCCGACGCGCCCGAGATCAAGTACCTGCTCGAGCGCCGGCGTGAACTCGGCGGCTTCGTCCCCGAGCGCCGCACCAGTCACGCCGACGTCGTCCTGCCCGGCGACAAGGCGTACGAGATGGCCAAGAAGGGCTCCGGGAAGCAGATGGCCGCCACCACCATGGCGTTCGTCCGCATCCTCAAGGACCTGATGCGCGACAAGGAGTTCGGCAAGCGCATCGTGCCGATCATCCCCGACGAGGCGCGCACCTTCGGTATGGACTCGTTCTTCCCGACAGCCAAGATCTACAACCCCAAGGGCCAGAACTACCTGTCCGTGGACCGCGACCTCGTGCTCGCCTACAAGGAGTCCATCCAGGGGCAGATCCTCCACGCGGGCATCAACGAGGCGGGATCGATGGCGGCCTTCACGGCCGCCGGCTCCGCGTACGCCACGCAGGGCGAACCGCTGATCCCCATCTACGTGTTCTACTCGATGTTCGGCTTCCAGCGGACCGGCGACTCCATCTGGGCAGCCGCTGACCAGATGGCGCGCGGCTTCATCATCGGGGCCACCGCCGGACGGACCACGCTGACCGGCGAAGGCCTGCAGCACGCCGACGGCCACTCCCCGATCCTCGCCTCGACCAATCCCGCCGTCGTCACCTACGACCCGGCGTTCGGTTACGAGATCGGGTTCATCGTCCGCGACGGCCTCAAGCGGATGTACGGGGACATCGGCGACAAGCCGGATTCCTTCCGCAATGTCATGTACTACATCACGGTGTACAACGAGCCGTTCCAGCAGCCGGCCGAGCCGGAGGAACTGGACGTCGAGGGTCTGCTCAAGGGCATCTACCTGCTCAAGCCCGCCAAGGTCGACGGACCGAGGACGCAGCTGCTCGCCTCCGGCGTGGCCGTGCCGTGGGCCCTGGAGGCACAGCAGATCCTCGCGGACGAGTGGGGGGTCTCCGCCGATGTCTGGTCCGTGACCTCCTGGAACGAACTGCGCCGCGACGGCCTCGACGCCGAGGAGGAGGCCTTCCTCAACCCGGGTGCCGAAGCACGCACGCCGTTCGTCACGCAGCAGCTCGAAGGTGCGACGGGCCCGATCGTCGCGGTGTCCGACTTCATGAAGGCGGTTCCCGACCAGATCCGACAGTTCCTGCCGAACGAGTTCGCGACCCTCGGGGCCGACGGCTTCGGCTTCTCGGACACCCGCGCGGCGGCCCGCCGGTTCTTCAAGATCGACAGCCACTCGGTGGTCGTCCGCGCGCTCGAGATGCTCGCCCGTCGCGGCGAGGTCGACGTCAACGCGCCGAAGGAAGCGATCGAGAAGTACCGCCTCCTCGACGTGAACGCCGGCACCACCGGCAACACGGGCGGCGACGCCTAGGCCGCACGTCCCCGGAAGGGGCGGCGGCGGGAGCAGGTCGAAACCTGTTCCCGCCGTCGCCCTTTTTGTAGCCTTCTCACAACTGGGATGCGACGGGGCGGAGACCGTATGCTCGGAGGATGCCGCAGCCTGAAGATGTTCCCGCGAGCGCGCCGACCACCGGTGGTGCGACCAACGCGGGCACCGCTCCCCCGGATCCGGCGACCGTCGAGAAGCTGCGCGCCACCATCGGGTCGCTGTCCACCGCGACGCTCAGGCAGCTCGACGCCGACCTCCCCTGGTACCGCGGGCTGCGCCCCGACGAACGCTCCGCCCTCGGGATGGTGGCGCAGAAGGGCATCGCGTCCTTCGTGAACTGGTACCAGAAGCCGGTCTCACCGGCCTGGGTCCTGAGCGACGTCTTCGGGACGGCCCCGACGGAGCTCACCCGCTCCATCAGCCTCCAGAAGGCACTCCAGCTCATCCGGGTGGTGGTGCAGGTCGTCGAGGACCACGTGCCGTTCCTCGCGCCGGCCGCCGACCAGGGGCCCCTGCGTGAAGCCGTGCTCCGCTACTCGCGCGAGGTCGCCTTCGCCGCGGCCGACGTCTATGCCCGGGCCGCCGAGACCCGGGGATCGTGGGACACGCGGCTCGAAGCGCTCGTGGTGGACGCCATCCTGCGCGGGGAGAGCTCGGACGCGCTCCGCTCCCGGATCGCCGCCGTCGGCTGGCAGTCCCAGGCCTGCATCACCGTGATGGTCGGCAGCGCGCCCCGGGAGCCCAACGCCGGCTTCCTCAACGAACTCCGCCGCGTCACCGGGCGCCTGGCCGAGGACGTCCTCGTCGGCATCCAGGGCGAGCGGCTCATCCTCGTCCTCGGCGGCGTCCGGGACGACGCCAAGGCCTATCCGAGGATCAGCGAGCTCTTCGGCGACGGCGCCGTCGTCTTCGGGCCCGAGGCGGAGTCACTGGTCGCGGCGAGCAGTTCGGCCCAGGCGGCCTTCGCGGGGCTGACGGCTGCCCGCGCCTGGCCGGGAGCGCCCCGCCCCGTCTCCTCCGAGGACCTGTGGCCCGAACGGGTGATGTCAGGGGACGACACCGCCCGGCGAGCCCTCATCAGGACGATCTACCGCCCGCTTCTCGCCGCCTCGAACGGACTCGAGCAGACCCTGTCCGCCTACCTCAGCCTCGGGCACTCCCTCGAGGCCACCTCGCGCTCCCTCTTCGTCCACGCGAACACCGTCCGGTACCGCCTGCGCCGCGTCTGCGACGTGACGGGCTGGGATCCGCTCGTCCCCCGCGAGGCGTACGTCCTCCAGACGGCGCTGGTCGTCGGCCGTCTCGCGCCGGCGCAGACCGCCGCCGGCACCGGCGGAGCGGCCTCCGCCACGGGGCGCGCGGCGCGTGCCACCCCGGCCGATGCCGGTCCGGGCCCAGCCGCCGTCCGAGCCGGCTCCTTGTAGACTTCCTACAAGGACGCACAGGCAGCTTAGTTCAGCCGAACACCCGATATTCCTCCCCCGATTTGGAAAGCTGGAACAGTGCTTGCAATCGCCTGCCCCGGACAGGGCTCACAGACACCGGGCTTCCTGAGCCCCTGGCTCGAGCTACCCGGAGTCCGGGACCACCTGGAGCAGCTCGGCGATCGCGCCGGCACCGACCTCGTCCGCCACGGCACCGTCTCCGACGAGGAGACCATCAAGGACACCGCCGTCGCCCAGCCGCTGATCGTCGCCGCCGGCCTCGTCACCGCACGACTGATCCTCCAGGACCACCTGCTCACCGCGGCCACCGTCGTCGCGGGGCACTCCGTGGGCGAACTGACCGCGTCGGCGGTCGCCGGCGCGCTCACCGAGGACGACGCCGTCGCCTTCGTCCGCGTCCGCGCGAACGCCATGGCCGAAGCCGCCGCCGCCCTGCCCACCGGCATGAGCGCGGTCCTGGGCGGCGATCCCGGCGAGGTCGCCGCCGTCCTCGCCGGACTCGGCCTCACCGCAGCGAACGCCAACGGAGGCGGGCAGGTCGTCGCGGCCGGCACGCTCGAGCAGC
The DNA here is from genome assembly GCF_054511115.1 of Arthrobacter arabinosi. Taxonomy (NCBI): domain Bacteria; kingdom Bacillati; phylum Actinomycetota; class Actinomycetes; order Micrococcales; family Micrococcaceae; genus Arthrobacter; species Arthrobacter arabinosi. The sequence continues at coordinate 282,455 of NZ_JBTNDF010000001.1, read as the reverse complement.
TGGCCGCCCTCGCCGACGCTCCCCCGGCCAAGGCCCGCGTGATCGCGCTGAAGGTCGCGGGGGCCTTCCACACGAGCCACATGGCGCCGGCAGTGACGGCTCTCGAGGCCCTGCGCCCGAGCCTCACCCCCACCGACCCGCTCGCAACCCTGCTGTCCAACCACGACGGACGGCCGGTCGCCGGTGGCGAGGCCAACCTGGACAGCCTGATCGCCCAGGTCTCGCGCCCGGTGCGCTGGGATCTCTGCATGGAGTCCATGCAGGCGATGGGTGTCACCGGGATGATCGAACTGTCGCCCGCGGGCACCCTGACCGGGCTGGCCAAGCGCGGAATGCGCGGTACGGCGGCTCTCGCAGTAAAGTCGCCAGAGGACCTGGACGCCGCCCGCAGCTTCATCGAGGAGCACTCGCGGACCTCGGATCTCGATCCGTCCCTTACCTCAGAAGGACCCCAGTGAGCATCACCGCCATCAAGCAAGCCCCCCTCCGCGAGCACACCCGCATCCTCGGCGTCGGCGCCTACCGGCCGGAGATCATCGTCACCAACGACGACGTGTGCCAGTGGATCGACTCCTCGGACGAGTGGATCCGGCAGCGGACCGGCATCGTGACCCGGCACCGGGCGCCCCGCGACGTCAGCGTCATCGACATGGCGGAGGCCGCCTCCCGCGAGGCGCTGGCCGCCGCGGGTATCGAGGCCTCGCAGCTAGGCGCCGTCCTGGTCTCGACCGTGACCCACCCGTACGCCACGCCGTCCGCAGCCGCGCAGCTCACCGACCGGCTGGGCGCGACGCCGGCTCCGGCGTACGACATCTCCGCAGCATGCGCCGGCTACTGCTACGGCATCGCGCAGGCCGACGCCCTCGTGCATGCCGGGGCCGCCGAGTACGTCCTCGTCGTAGGCGTCGAGAAGCTCTCGGACTTCATCGACAACTCCGACCGCACCATCTCCTTCCTCCTCGGGGACGGCGGCGGCGCCGTCGTGATCGGCCCCAGCGACGCGCCCGGCATCGGCCCGTCCGTGTGGGGCTCGGACGGCAGCAAGCACGCGGCCATCCGCATGAACCGTTCCCTCATCGACGTGCGCGACTACTCGCTCGGCACCGTCGCCACCGACACCGAGCACGAGGCGGACGCCGAGGCCGGGCGCGAGAGCCTCTGGCCCACCATGCGCCAGGACGGGCCCACGGTGTTCCGGTGGGCCGTCTGGGAGATGGCGAAGGTCGCCCAGAGCGCGCTGGACGCCGCCGGCGTGACCGCGGACGAGCTGGAGGTGTTCCTCCCCCATCAGGCCAACATCCGTATCATCGATGAGATGGTGAAGCAGCTGAAACTCCCCGAGCACGTCTACGTGGCCCGGGACATCGTGGACGCCGGCAACACCTCGGCCGCCTCGATCCCCCTCGCCATGCATCGCACGCTCAAGGAACAGCCGTCGCTCAGCGGAAAGCTCGCTCTGCAGATCGGTTTCGGCGCGGGCCTCGTCTTCGGGGCGCAGGTCGTAGTCCTTCCCTAGTTTTCAAGCCCAGACCGCGAGAGTGCGGTTTGATCATCCCCGCCGGTGCACCGGCAAGAACAGAAAAGGAGCCACCATGGCTAGCAACGAAGAGATCCTGACCGGACTGGCAGAAATCGTCAACGAGGAGACGGGTCTCGCCCCCGAGTCCGTGGAGATGGACAAGTCCTTCACCGACGACCTGGACATCGACTCCATCTCGATGATGACCATCGTCGTCAACGCCGAGGAGAAGTTCGGGGTCCGCATCCCGGACGAGGAAGTCAAGAACCTGAAGACCGTCGGCGACGCCGTGAACTTCATCTCGGGCGCGCAGGCCTAGTTCCTGCAGGTCCGAGCGCTGCGGCCGCTCCCGGCGTCCCCGCCGTGAGCGGCCGCACGCGTAATCCCCCCGCCCCGGTTGTGCCGGCGCACCTCCCAGCTTCGAAAGAGTGACCATGCCACGCAAAGTCGTCATCACCGGACTCGGTGCAACCACCCCGATCGGCGGGGACGTCCCGACCATGTGGGCCAACTCGCTCAAGGGCATGTCGGGCGCACGGACCATCGAGGCCGACTGGGTGCAGGAGTTCGAGCTGCCGGTCACGTTCGCCGCCCAGATCGCCACCCCCGCGTCGGAGGTCCTCTCGCGGGTCGAGGCCAAGCGGATGGACCCGTCCACGCAGTTCGCCGTCGTCGCCTCCCGTGAGGCGTGGCGGGACTCGGGAATCGAGGAGGTCGACAAGGACCGCCTCGCCGTCGCGTTCGCCACCGGCATCGGCGGCGTGTGGACGCTGCTCGACGCCTGGGACACGCTGCGGGAGAAGGGCCCCCGGCGGGTCCTGCCCATGACCGTGCCGATGCTGATGCCCAACGGCCCCGCAGCGGCCGTCAGCCTGGACCTGGGCGCCCGCGCCGGCGCCCACACCCCGGTGTCCGCCTGCGCCTCCGGCACCGAGGCCCTGCATCTGGGCCTCGACCTGATCCGGTCGGGCAAGGCCGACGTCGTCATGTGCGGCGGCGCCGAGGCCGCGATCCACCCGATGCCGATCGCCGCGTTCGCGGCCATGCAGGCGCTGTCCCGCCGGAACGACGAGCCCGAGCTCGCGTCGCGCCCCTACGACACGGGCCGTGACGGCTTCGTCATGGGCGAAGGCGCGGGAGCGCTCGTCATCGAGGCCGAGGAGCACGCCCTCGCCCGCGGCGCACGCATCTACGCCGAGCTCGCCGGCACGTCGGTGACCGCGGATGCCTACCACATCACGGCTCCGGACCCCGAGGGGCTGGGGGCGACCCGCGCCCTGAAGGCGGCGCTCTTCGACGCCCGCGCCCAGGCCGAGGACGTGGTCCACGTCAATGCGCACGCCACGTCGACGCCGGTCGGTGACAAGCCCGAGTACACCGCCCTGAAGTCGGCGCTGGGCCGCCACGTGCAGGACGTCGCCGTCTCGGCGACGAAGTCCCAGACCGGTCACCTCCTCGGAGCGTCCGGTGCCGTGGAAGCGGTCATGACGGTCCTCGCGATCCACGAGCGTAAGGTTCCGGTGACCATCAACCTCGACAACCAGGATCCGGAGATCCCCCTCGACGTCGTGACGGCCCCGCGGGACCTGCCGTCGGGGGACATCGTCGCCCTGAGCAACTCCTTCGGGTTCGGCGGCCACAACGCCGTCATCGTCCTCCGGAACGCCTGAGCCCACGACAGCGGAAAGGCGCCACCCTGATCGGGTGGCGCCTTTCTCGTCGGAGCGTAGCGGCCGGTCAGCCGACCTGGTGCAGCCAGCGCACGGGAGCGCCCTCGGCCGCATGCCGGAAGGGCTCGAGCTCCTCGTCCCACGATTCACCGAGCGCGAGGGAGAGCTCGTGGTAGACGGCGGCGGGGTCACCGGCTCCCGCCTCATAGGCGTACCGGATGCGGTCCTCGGTCACCATGATGTTGCCGTGGACGTCCGTCGTGGCGTGGAAGATGCCGAGTTCCGGGGTGTGCGACCACCGGCCGCCGTCGGCGCCGGCGCTCTGCTCCTCTGTGACCTCATAGCGAAGGTGCGCCCAGCCGCGGAGGGCGGAAGCCAACTGCGCACCCGAGCCCTGGGGTCCGATCCAGGACAGCTCGGCGCGCAGCATTCCGGGCGCGGCAGGCTGCGCTGTCCACTCCATGTCGATGCGCTTGTCAAGCACAGAGCCGATCGCCCATTCGACGTGGGGGCACAACGCAGTAGGGGCCGAGTGCACGTACAAGACACCGCGCGCCATCACAACAGACATTCCATCCTCCATAGCTGTAGGTACGTCTTCCCCAACGACCTGCAGCGGATGGTGACAGTGCGATGAACCTGGCAGAGCTTCACGAGACCTCCCGCTACCATGCGGGAACCGCCTAACTCCTGCTCATTCTGCACGAGGCGCGTGAATTTCGCCACTCCGGCGGCCCGTCGTCCGTTCCGCGGACGAACGGCGCCGGACAAGGCGCTCCGGGCATCGATTGCTTCACGCCCTGGGGTGCGCCTGCTCGTAGCTGCGGCGGAGCCGGTCGACCGACACATGGGTGTACAGCTGCGTCGTGGCGAGGCTGGAGTGTCCGAGGATCTCCTGGACCGCGCGGAGATCGGCACCGCCGTCGAGCAGGTGGGTCGCGGCACTGTGGCGGAGCGCGTGCGGTCCGCGCGCGGCGGTGTCGCCCAGCGCGTCGAGGATTGTCCTGACCTGTGTGCGCACGGCTCTCTGGTCGATGCGCCCCCCTCGCCGTCCCAGGAAGAGGGCCGGTCCGCTCCTGTCGGACGCCCACTGCGGCCGGCCGATCCGGAGCCAGTCGTCGACGGCGTGGGCGGCGGGCACGCCGTAGGGGACGGTGCGCTCCTTCGCCCCCTTGCCGAGGACCACGAGGGTACGGCGCTCGGTGTCGAGGTCGTCGATGTCGAGTCCCACAAGCTCGCCGACGCGGACGCCCGTCCCGTACAGCAGTTCGAGCATCGCATGCAGCTGCAGCTCGTGGGGGTCGCCCGGCGCGGTCCGCTCGGCGGCGCCCGTGAACATCGCGGCCGCCTGCGGCTGGCTGAGGACGGCGGGCAGGGTGCTGGTGCGTTTGGGTGCGCGGAGGCGGAGGGCGGGATTGACGGGGACCAGCTCCTCGCGGACGGCCCAGTCCATGAACGTGCGGACCGACGCGGCCCTGCGGGCGATCGTCGACCGCGCCAGGGCCGCGGCGTCGAGCGCACCCAGCCAGGCACGGAAATGCCGCAGTTCCAGCTGTGTCAGCGCGGTGACGCCCGACTCCCCCGCGTGCAGCAGGAAGAGTTCCACGTCCTTCAGGTACGCGCGCACCGTGTGCTCGGAGCGGTTGCGCTCCCGTGTCAGGTAGTTCCCGAATCCGTCGAGGCCCGCACGGAGCCCGTCCGCCAGTGCCGTACTGCTGTCTGCCATGAGTTCCTCCGCTCCCAGTATCCACGGCGCCCTTCGTCCGGCCGGACCACTATCGCGGCGGAGTGTCGGTAGGCGACTCCTCCACCGGTCCGTTCCGGCTGGCGGCTCCAGCGCGGACGGGGTCCGGGCCCTGATCCGAGGGATGGGTGCGGCCGGGTCACAAGCCTGCCTGCCCGGGGGCGGCCCGCATGCCGCTGTCGGACAGGCTCACGGCTGCACGTCCTGCACGGGTGCGGGGCCGGATCCGTCTCCGCTACCCGCTTCCAGCTCGAGCAGCGCCCTCTTGACGTCGGTCCCTGCGGCGTACCCGATCACGGCGCCGGTCCTGCTGACCACCCGGTGGCCGGGCACGAGGATCGACACGGGATTGCTCCGCACTGCTGCCCCGATCGCCCGGCCCATCGCGGGGTTGCCGAGCCGGGCGGCGATGTCGCGGTAGCTGCGTCTCTCTCCGTAGGGAATCGCGCGCAGCTCTGCCCAGACCAGGCGCTGGAAGTCCGTGCCGTGGAGCTCGATCGGAGTGCCGAAGGCGTGTCGTGACCGGGCGAAGTACTCGCCGAGCTCACGGGCCGCCCGGAAGAGCAGGTCGACGGTTCGGGCGGGAGGGGCCGGGGCTTCCGGGAGGAGTGGGTCGACCATCCCGGCTGTCGGGGCCGCGGCTCGGCCTCCCGGTGCCGGCGGGATGCCCCGCACGGGCAGGTGATTGCAAACGATGCGGTGTCCGAGACGGGCCGGTGCCGGCGCCGGGGAGTGCCCCTCGTGGTACAGGCCGACGACCGCATCGGCCCCGGCGACGATCGTCAGAGGACCCACCGGGGACTGGATCTCGTGGTGCCACAGCTCGTTGTCAGGGTCGACGGCGTGGGTACTGGTCATGGGAGTCCTCCTGGGTAGCGGGTCTCGATGGATGGATCTCGGCGGGGTGGTGCCGCGGCAGTAGGTGCTGGCCGGTCCGACGGCGCCTCACGGTCTCCGGCGGCGCCACCCGCCGTCGGCCCTGGCGGCGAGCCCTGCCAGCTCGAGGCGCGCAAGGCCGCCGATGACGTCCCGCGGGGAGAGGCCGGCCACGATGGACAGCTTGTCGACGGTCGTCGCTGCCCGGACCGGGAGGGCGTCCAGCAGCAGCAGGTCGGGGATGGTCAGGCCGTCGTGCTCGAGGACCGGAGCGGCGTCGGCCCGGGCCTGGTCGCCGAGCGGTTCGGAGCCGAACGGGCCGGCGAGTTCGGCGACGTCGGCAGCGTCCGTGACGCACACCGCCGTGCCGTCCCTCAGCAGCCGATGGCACCCGGCGGAGTTGACCGACTGCACGGAGCCCGGGACCGCACCGACCGGTCGGCCCAGGCCGGCCGCGTGATGGGCGGTGTTGAGCGCGCCGGAGCGCCAGCGCGCCTCGACCACGACCGTGACGGCGCAGAGCGCTGCAATCAGGCGATTGCGCTGGAGGAAACGCCACCGCGTCGGGGAGCTGCCGGGCGGGACCTCGGAGATGAGCAGGCCCTGGTCGGCGATCGTCCGCAGGAGGTCCTCGTTCCCGGCCGGGTAGTACCGGTCGATCCCGCAGGCCAGGACGGCGATGGTCGAGGCAGGACTCCCGCCCCCGGTCGTGCCGAGTGCGGCACGGTGCGCTTGAGCGTCGATGCCATAGGCGCCGCCCGAGACCACCGTGTAGCCGCGGCCGGCGAGCCCTGAAGCGAGGTCGGTGGTCACGGAGGATCCGTAGGTGGTGCTGTCCCGTGATCCGACCAGTGCGGCGAGGCGCTCGAATGGCGGGATCTCGTGCGGTCCCCGCACCCAGAGGCACAGCGGGGCCGCCTGCTGCAGGTCATCCAGTGCAGCGGGCCATTCGTCGGACTCGGGGATGACGAGCCGCCCACCGAGCCGGTCGAGGGTCCCGAGGTCCCGTTCGGGTGCGAGGTCGCGGAGGCGGGGTGCCCACCGCGCCAGTGCGTCCTCCAGGGGGACGCGTCGGCCGTCGGGGAGATCGAGTGCTGCACAGAGCCGGTGATGGAGGTCCGGGCCCCCGCCGGTCTCCCGCCGTGCGATCCGCAGGGCATCCAGGGGGCCGACGATCGACACCAGTGCGAGGCCGACGGCGTCGGAGGGTTCGACCAGTCGTGACAGGGCGGCCCGGGCGAGACGGAGGTCCTGCTGCTCCCGGCTCATGCGGCGCGCTCCTGCATGCGGAAACCGAGGGCCGTCACGACGTCGTCCGTGGTCGGACGGGAGCGTCCGGCGAGATCCGCGATGGTCCATGCGACCCGCAGGACACGATCCCAGCCGCGCGCGCTGACGAGGTTCCGGTCCAGCGCCCGGTCGAGGGGGGCTGTGACGGCTCGCGGAAGGGCCAGCTCCCCCCGGAGGATCCGCCCCTGGACCTCGGAGTTGGTGGCGTAGCTCCAGCGCCGGAGGCGTTCGCGCTGGGCCGCCCGAGCCGCGGCGACCCGACCGGCCACGGCGGCGGAGGTCTCGGGCGACCGGGCGTCCGCGTAGTCGACGAGGCTCACCCGCTGGACGGCCAGCTGCAGGTCGACGCGGTCCAGCAGCGGACCGGAGAGACGGTTGAAATACCTCCTTCGCTGTTGGGCCGTGCACAGGCAGTCGATGCCCTTGCCGTTCGCGAGACCGCAGGGACACGGGTTCAGGGCCAGGACGAGCTGGAAGCGGGCAGGGTAGGACGCCGTGCCGGAGGCTCGGTGCAGCACCAGCATGCCGCTCTCCAGCGGCTCCCGGAGCGCCTCGAGGACCCGCCTCTCGTACTCCGGCGCCTCGTCGAGGAACAGGATGCCCCGGTGCGCCCGCGACGCTGCACCCGGACGCGGGATCCCGCTGCCACCCCCGATGATGGCGGCGGGCGTCGCCGTGTGGTGCGGGCTTTCGAAGGGCGGCTTCCGTACCAGCTCGGTGCAGTGCCGCTCGCCGGACAGGCTGTGGATCGCCGTCACTTCCATCGCGTGGTCGTCCTCGAGATCGGGGAGGATGCCGGGCAGTCGCTCCGCGAGCATCGTCTTGCCCGCACCGGGAGGTCCGACCATCAGGAGGTGGTGCGCCCCGGCGGCGGCGATCTCGAGCGCGAATCTCGCCTCGTGCTGCCCCGCGATGTCGGAGAGGTCCTGCGTGGGCGTGGGCCGGACCGCCCGCACGACAGGCTCGCTGCGGAGGACGGGCTCGGGCAGGGCGACCTGCGCCGCGTCCGCCCCGTAGGCGAGCGCCACCTCGGCGAGCGTGCGATAGGAGCCGACGTCGGCGGTGGGGACGAGAGCGGCCTCCGGAGCGTTCTCCTCAGCGACGACGATGCGGTGGTGCCCGGCGTCGACGGCAGCCATCACGGCGGGCAGCACGCCGCGGACCGGCCGGAGCTGCCCGTCCAGTCCCAGTTCGGCGATGAAGACCGTGGAACCCACGCCTCGGACGTCCCCGGCGGCGGCCAGCGCCGACATGACGATTGCGAGGTCGAACGAGGACCCGCGCTTGGGCAGGGACGCGGGGATGAGGTTCACCGTGATCTTGCGGCGGCTGAGCGGCACGCCGGCGTTGCGGGCGGCGGCCCTGATGCGGTCCTTGGCCTCGTTGAGCGAGGCGTCCGGGAGGCCGAGCAGCACGAACGCGGGCAGGGTCTGCCCGATGTCCGCTTCGACCTCCACGACATGCCCGTTCATGCCGACCAGGGACACGGCGTAGGTGCGTCCGAGCGCCATCAGATCACGGCCCGCACGTGTTCGATGCGCGGCGCTCCCGTGCCGTCGTCGAGCACGCCGACCGCGTCGACGCGGAGACCACTGAACCGCAGGTTGTGCGCGCGCGCCCACTGCGACGCGAGCCGGTAGAGCCTCTGCAGCTTGCCGGCCGTGATGGCCTCGAGGGGCTGCCCGAAATCGTCCGAACTGCGCGTCTTGACCTCCACGATCACCAGCGTGGAGCCGTCCACCGCGACGAGGTCGATCTCCCCCGCCGGGCACCGCCAGTTCCGATCGATGATCCTCAGGCCCGCCCGCTCGAGGAAGACGGCGGCTGTCGCTTCCCCGCGACGCCCCAACTGATCCTTTGCCACCATGGCTGTCACCTCCGCCCCCAGCGTCGACCCGGCAGGGTGATCCGGGCATGCGGCAGCGGGCTATGTGGACAACCGGGCGCGATCGTCACGGTGTCCGAGGGAGCGACCCGGCATCGCTGGATGAGACTCGAGCAGGACGGCGGGGAGGGGCCGGTTGGTCACAACCGGCCCCTCCCCGTGTGCTACTGGATCGTGCTAGGCCGTGTCGGAGCGGTGACGGCCGCGGCCCGCCAGGAGCATCCCGGCGCCGAGCGCCAGGAGGCCGGCGCCGATGCCCCCGGCGATCTTCATGCTCTCGTCCGTGCCCGTGTAGGCGAGCTGCCCTGTGCTGTCAGCGGCCTCGTCGTCGGTCACGGAGACTGCACCGTTGCCGGTGTTCCTCTCGGTGCCCTCGTCGGTCCGCTTGCCGTCGGTATCCAGCTCGCAGCCGATGCCGTCGCCGTCCCGGTCGAGACCGGCTCGGAAGCCTTCGTCACCGAGGAGGATGGAGCGGCCCAGTACGTTTCGAACCTCGGTGCAGTTCTCGTAGTAGACACCGGCCGCTGCATGGTCGAGCACCGGGAGTACGTTGTCGGGGGTGTCCACGACGACGGGTGTGAGGGGCACGTCCACCGTCACGGGGATCTTCACGTCGACCGGTGCGCCGACGACAGGAGCGCTCTGGACAGGAGTCTCCTTCACCGGGGTCTCCTCCCCGGGAAGCTCGGGAGTCGGCTCCTCCACGGTCGCGGGCGTCTCCGGGGTCGGAACCTCGGGAACCTCCGGCACCTCGGGAACCTCCGGGGTCGGAACCTCGGGAACCTCCGGCACCTCCGGGGTCGGGGTTTCGGGAACCTCCGGCACCTCCGGGGTCGGGGTTTCGGGAACCTCCGGCACCTCCGGGGTCGGAGTCGCGGGGGTCTCCGGCGCCGGAACCTCGGGAACCTCGGGAACCTCGGGAACCTCCGGGGTCGGAACCTCGGGAACCTCAGGCACCTCCGGGGTCTCCGGGGTGGGAACGACGACCGGCGCGGGGACCAACGTATAGGAGTAGTGGGAAAGGTCCTTCCCGCTGGAGTGGCTGATCGTCACCTCCGACTGGGGAACGGACAGGTCGACGGTCTCGGGCCCGTTGTCCTGCTTCGAGGAACCGGCCTTGACGCAGTAGCTCGCAATGAGCTGTCCCTGCGGAGCGGTAATGGTGACCTCCGGGCCTCCGGCCCCGGTGATGTCCTGCTTGCCGCTCGTGCCTTCGCCGCACACCTGTTCGACGGGTTCGGCGCTGTGGCCTGCTGCGAATGCCGGGGCGACGGAGAAGGTGCTGAGACCGGCGGTGACGGCGAGGGCGAGGAGCCCCGTGCGCTTGTTCATATCTGCCTGCAATTCATGGTGGTTGAGTTCGAGGTGGATCGGTCGTAGGTCGTGTTCGACGACTGCTGTCCGGGCGGGTCCGGTGGCATGGCAGATGTCGCTCGTTCCGATCACGGTTGGTGGGTGCTGCGCGACGGTTGTACATCCGTGCTGCTGCCTGGCCGGTGGCGCCGGATGTCGGCCCGCCGGTCGGGAAACTGGTGCGCGCGACGTGTCCTGGCTGTGGTCACCCTGTCGGTTGTCGCCGTGTCGGTTGTCGCCGCTGTCGGTCGCGACGAAGGGGTCCGGCCCGGACTCGCCGGACCGGCAGACGTCAGGTTCTTCTGCAGGTGCGGTGACCGCCGTCGACGTCGAGCCCGGCGGGAGCAGGCCCATGATTCCCGAGGGCAGCGGGAATACGTTTCACTTTCTTTCTCCATTCATAGGAAGTGGCACCGGCACATCGCGACGCTCGATGAATTGAGGCTGAAGCCGACCCCGGAACTGTCCGATCACTTCCGGACAGGGGTCGGCCGACGCCACATTCAGAGTCTGCGAATGCTGCGAACACTTCATGAGTGAAGGCAGAAGGCGCGGTCCCCTCGCGCGAATTGCTCAGTCGTTCAACATTCAATCTACGAATTGGAGAAGGGAATAACACGAGCAGCACCTACGCGTTATTCGCTCAATTGGCCCATAAAAGCAAGTAATTACTACTATCCGCTCGGCCGCCGACCACTCAAGAACCGAGAAGGAACTACCTACCGGACGGCTCCCCTCGCGCCGGCGGTGGCTGTTCGGGAGAACTGCTGACGCCTCGGGGGTCAGGAGGATCCGGGCGGTCCTGCGTCGCCGTCGAGCCGGCGCGGGCGTGATCCCTCGGTGAGGGCGACGCGGGCATGCGGAAGCCGGTTATGGGACCAACCGGGGGACGCGGCCTCCTCGGAGGGACAGGCCTCTGGTGGACGGACGGGCATCGTCCTACCGTGGGTGCAGCGGCAGCCGAACGGGCGCCGCGCCGTCGAGGGATGGAGGACACGGTGTCGGAGCAGAGGAATGTCATGCCCGGTGGGACAGGGGCTCCCGTACGCGGAGGGACAGGAGGGACAGGAGAAGGAACCGGCGGCTCGGAAGCCGACCGGCTGGAACAGGACACGCCGCTGGACGAGGGGGCCGCCCCGGACGGCGTGGGGATCGCCGGCGAAGGGACGGGAGGCTCGGAGGCGGACCGCCAGGAGCAGGCCGCGGACGTCCCGCTGGACGCCGAGGATGCCTTCCCTCATGGGAGTGGGGACGACGACGAGCCCTGACGCAGTCGTCCTGCACGCTCAGGGCGTCAGTTGCCCAGGGTGCCGTCCTTGGGCAGGGCGATGTCGTCCGACTTGGCCAGTTCCTCGACGTTGACGTCCTTGAACGTGATCACACGGACGTTCTTCACGAAGCGGGCCGAGCGGTACACGTCCCACACCCAGGCGTCCTGCAGCGTCAGGTCGAAGTAGACCTCGCCGTCGGCCGAACGCGCCTGGAGGTCCACGTGGTTCGCCAGGTAGAACCGGCGCTCCGTCTCCACGACATAGCTGAACAGACCCACGACGTCCCGGTACTCGCGGTAGAGCTGCAGCTCCATGTCGGTTTCGTAGTTCTCAAGATCCTCAGCACTCATTCGACCATCATCCTCCACTTTCCATACGGGCACCGCCGGGCCGGTCCATGCTCCCCAGACGCCAGGTCCTCCGGTGGTACGCGCTCGGGCCACCCGCGTCGATGGCCGCGCGGTGACCTTCCGTCGCATACCCCTTGTTCACGTCCCACCCGAAGTCCGGGTGATCGACGGAGAGTGACACCATGAGGGCATCCCGCTCCACCTTCGCCAGCACGCTGGCCGCCGCGACGCTCAGGCACTTCAGGTCCGCCTTGATCCGCGTGTGCACGGGGGCCGTGCACCCGACCGCGGGGGCCGGGCCTTCCGCGGAGGACTCGTCCGTCCCGAAGAGCATCCCCTGGGAGCGTGGGGACAGCCAGTCGTGGTTGCCGTCGAGGAGGACGACGTCGGGTGTGACGGTCTCGAGGACCGAGGCCCACGCCCTGCTCCCGGCGGCGCGCAGCGCGGACATCAGTCCCAGCGCATCGATCTCGGCCGCTGAGGCATGGCCGACGGCGGAAGCGACGGACCAGCGGCGGATGCGCGGCACCAGTGCCTCCCGCTCGGCGGGCGGGAGCAGCTTGCTGTCGCGCACGCCGCGCAGCGGAGAAGGCGCCTCGAGATCGACGACGACGAGGCCGACGGACACGGGTCCGGCCAGTGCTCCCCTGCCGACCTCGTCGCATCCGGCGACGTAGCGGTGGCCCGCTGCGGAGAAGGACTTCTCGATGCTCAGGGTCGGGGCGGTGGAGCGTCGCCTGCGCAGGGCGGTCATGGTCCGGTGGGTGCGGGGGTGGGCGCGGGGGCCGGCTGGGGATCCGGCACGCCGTCGAACACGTCGGAGGGGCTCCCGAGGAAGTCGATGCGGTTCAGCGGCCAGGCGATGACCGCAGCCTTTCCCTCGACGTCGTCGATCTCCACGAAGCCTTCGCCGGGCTTGTCACGGTTGGCGCGGGAGTCTGCGGAGGCGTTGCGGTGGTCGCCCATGACCCAGAGCCTGCCGTCGGGCACGACGACGTCGAAGGGCAGGTCGGAGGGGTTCGCGCCCGGGTAGAGATAGGGCTCGTCGAGCGGCTCGCCGTTGACGGTGATGCGACCCTCGGCGTCGCAGCAGATGACGTGATCCCCGGCCAGCCCGATGACGCGCTTCACCAGGTGCTGCTGCGATTCGTCGGGGGCGAGGCCGATGAAGATGAGCGCCTCCTTGAACCAGCCGATCTGCGCCTCCGTCCGGGCGGGGAGCCAGCCCTCCGTGTCGCGGAAGACCACGATGTCCCCCCGCTGCAGGTCGAAGGGCTGCGGCACGAGCTGGTTGACGAAGATGCGGTCGTCGATCTCCAGGGTCTCCTCCATGGAGCCGGAGGGGATGAAGAACGCGCGGAACAGGAACGTCTTGATGAGGAACGAGAGCACCAGCGCGATCACGATGATCGTGCCGATCTCCTTCAGCCACGCACCGAAGCCGTGACCGCGGTCCCCGGCGTCCCGCTGCCGCGACCTGCGCGCGTCGGGTGCCGACCCGTCGGCACGCGGTGCGTCCGCCTCCGACGCCGGTGCTGCAGGGGCCTCGGCCCGCGAGAAGGACTTCCTGCGGAAGCTCCGTGCCATGTGAACAGTTCCCTCTGTAATCGTGATGCCCGGTCACCACCGGCGCCGGGACCGGCCTGGTACGGCGAGCCGGGGGCCGGAGGACGTCAGTCGGAGTGCCGGTCGATCGGGCCGGACCGGTCCAGTGGCCAGACTAGCTGAAAGGCCCGCCCGATGACCCGGTCCTCGGCGACGAGCCCCCCGCCGGGCGAGCCGAGCAGCGACCGCGAGTCCATCGACGCCGATCGGTGGTCGCCGAGGAGCCACAGCCGCCCCTCGGGCACGACGACGTCGAACCTCGTGGTGCTCGGGACGTCACCCGGCTGGACGTACGGCTCGTCGAGGGTTTCCCCGTTGACCGCCAGGGACCCGTCCGGAGTGCAGCACCTGACGGAGTCGCCGCCCACGCCGATCACGCGCTTGACGTAGGTGGTGTCGCTGCCCGCGAGACCGAGCCACTGGCCGGCCCCGGCGAGGACCCGCTCGGGAAGGCTCCGCGGGTCGGTGAACGGGTCGAAGGAGCCTCGGCCGTCGAACACGACGACGTCGCCCCGCCGGATGTCCGGGTCCGCGAGCTTGTCCACCAGGACGCGGTCGCCCTCGGTGAGCAGGGGCTCCATGGATGCTGACGGGATGAAGTAGACGTCGACGAGCAGTCCGCGCACGAGTCCCGTGACGAGGACGGCGAGGACGATGGCGGAGAACACGAAACGCCAGCCCACACAGCGGGGCCGGCGTTTCGGGTGCCCTCCAGCCTGGGACCGGGAAGCGGGTGTAACAGGAGCCAAAAGGAGTTACTTGACCGTCTTCGGGTCGCGCTTCTCCTTGATCTTGGCTGCCTTGCCGCGCAGTTCACGCATGTAGTACAGCTTGGCGCGGCGCACATCGCCCCGCGAGACGACCTCGATCTTGTCGAGGACCGGGCTGTGCACGGGGAACGTACGCTCCACGCCGACGCCGAAGCTCACCTTGCGGACCGTGAAGGTCTCGCGGATGCCGTCGCCCTGGCGGCCCAGCACGAAGCCCTTGAAGATCTGAACACGGGTGTTCTTGCCTTCGATGATGTTGACGTGGACGTTGACGGTGTCGCCGGCCCGGAAGTCCGGGACGTTGTCGCGGAATGATCCTGCGTCGACTGAGTCGAGAATGTGCATGCTCATGCTCCTGGTGGACGCCACAGGTCATCCACGTTGGTCACGGCGGCGAAGGACCGGGCACATGGCCCGGGCAATACCGCCGAAGCAGGTTTTCCGGCCGATCCGATGATTCGGTGGCCGGTGTGTGGAACTGTTGGCCGCACGCCCCCTGTGGCAGGGTTCGGCCCAGTGGACACAAGGCATGATTATTCCACAGCCGCACCCTCGACCGTTAATGCGGCGGTCTCGTCAGCCTGCCGTCGACGACGTCGAAACCCGCCGCGCGCAGGGCCTTCAGGTCCGCTTTCCCGAGGTCGCCGACGTCGACCCGCGCGAGCAGGTCGGGGCGCCGGTCGGCGGTGCGCTCGAACTGTTCGAGCCGCCGCCACTGGGCGATCCTCGCGTGGTTGCCGCTGAGCAGCACCTCGGGGACGTCGCGGCCCCGCCACGAGGACGGTTTGGTGTACACGGGGTATTCGAGCAGGCCGTCGGAGTGGGACTCCTCCACGAGGGACTCCGGGTTGCCGACGACGCCGGGGATGAGCCGGGCGACGGCCTCGACCATCGCGAGCACCGCCACTTCCCCGCCGTTGAGGACGTAGTCGCCGAGCGAAACAGGCCGCACGTCGAACCCGTCCCGGGCCCAGTCGATGGCGCGTTCGTCGATGCCCTCGTACCGGCCGCAGGCGAAGACCAGGTGCTCCAGCCCTGCGAGCTCGTAGGCCATCGCCTGGTCGAACACCGCACCGGCCGGGGACGGCACGATGAGCGTGGGCCGCCCGGCGGGCGCGTCCGTCCGGACCGCTTCGAGCGCCTGCGCCCAGGGCTCGGGCTTCATGACCATCCCGGCGCCGCCGCCGTACGGGGTGTCGTCCACCGTCCTGTGCCGGTCCGTCGTGAACGACCGCAGGTCGTGGATGCGCACGTCCAGCACGCCGTCCTGGCGGGCCTTGCCGATGAGGGACAGGTCGAGCGCGGCGAGGTACTCCGGGAAGATGGAGACGACGTCGATGCGCACTAGTCGCGCGCCCCACCCAGAGCGGCATCGGGCGCGTCGGTGGTCGGAGCGGCGGCGGAGTCGGCCGCGACGTCGTCGCCGTCGTCAGGTGCCTGGTTGGAGCCGGGCGTGTTGAGGTCGAACAGGCCGGCCGGCGGGACGACCGTCACGAAGCCTCCCTGCGGGTCCACCTCGGGCACGATCTCGCTGACGAACGGCACCAGCGCCTCGTGGCCGTCGGCGAGTTCGACGACGAGGAGGTCCTGGACGGCCATGGTCCGCAGGGCGGTGATCCTGCCCACCGAGGTACCGTCCACGCGGGCCTCGAGCCCCACGAGCTCGTGTTCGTACCAGGCGTCGTCGTCGTCGTCCTGGGCGCCCGTCGTGTCGATGAAGAGCTGGGCGCCGCGCAGGGTCTCGGCCTGGTTGCGGTCGGCCACCTGCTCGAAGGCGACGATCAGGATGTCCTTGTTCCACCGCGCCTTCACCACCGTCAGCTCGGCGACGGCCGCGCCCTCGACGCGGAAGGTCCCGCCCGGCTCGAAGCGGTCCTCCGGGGCGTCGGTGAAGAGCTGGACCGTCACTTCCCCCCGGATGCCGTGGGGCTTCCCGATCCTGGCTACGAGTACGTCCATCGTGGTGCTCCTGCTGTGGGTGGCTGATTCATGGGTCCTACAGGGGTGGTGCATGCAAACGGCCCCACCACCAGGTCCTGGTGGTGGGGCCGTTCAGCATCATGCGTGCCGTGAAGCTCGGAGCCGGTCAGTCCCGGCGGCGGTCGGTGTCCACGACGTCGACCCGCACCGGCTCGCCGTCGGCGAGGGCGGACACCACGGTGCGCAGCGCGCGGGCGGTGCGGCCCTGGCGTCCGATCACCCGTCCGAGGTCCTCCTGGTGGACGCGGACCTCGAGCGTCTCGCCGCGGCGGTTGTTCTTCGCGGAGACCCTGACGTCGTCAGGATTGTCGACGATGCCGCGGACGAGGTGCTCGAGAGCTTCGGCCAGCAAGTTACTCTGCCTCGGTTGCTTCCGCAGCGGCGGCGTCGTCGTTCTTCTTCGCCTTCGGCGTGATGGCCTCGGGGACGATCACGGAGCCCTTCTCGGGAGCGACGAACGCTTCCTTGGCCGCCTTGGTCCTCAGGGTGCCTTCCTGGCCCTTGAGTCCCTTGAACTTCTGCCAGTCGCCGGTGATCTTCAGCAGGACGGAGACCTGCTCGGTCGGCTGCGCGCCGACGCCGAGCCAGTACTGCGCACGGTCGGAGTCGATCTCGATGAACGAGGGCTCTTCGGTGGGGTTGTACTTGCCGATCTCTTCGAGGGCACGGCCATCACGCTTGGAGCGTGAATCCATGACGACGACGCGGTAGAACGGTGCGCGGATCTTGCCCATGCGCTTGAGGCGAATCTTTACGGCCACTTGTGTGGTCACTCCTTGTAAATGAAAGGGGGCGAACCCGTCATCCTGCTCCCGTGGGGCGGGCCATTCATGAGGGTTCAAAGGACACAATGCACGTGCAGAGAGAGGGGCTGCACGGATCGAGTACGGAACCATTGTGCCAGACAGGCGTACATTAGGCGATTCAGGCGCACTCCGCGCGGTCTGCGGTCGCGGAACGCTGCGGGCGCCGGGACGGCGGCGCACCGGACGCCGGCGTCTGCCCCCCCCGAGCAACGGAACAGGACGCACCATGACCGACGCACCACGAACGCTCGAGGACATCGAGATCCCGATCCCCGAGGGCGCGGACGAGGAAGCGGCTACGGCCGTGACCGGCCTCTATACCGAGGGCATCATCGCGAAGAAGCAGGCCTTCTCCCGCGCGTGGGCCGAGCGGCTGCGCGAGGACCTCGACGCGGCCTTCGAGGAGGCGCTGTCCCGGCCGAACGGCGCCGTCGGGCGGGGCCCGAAGCGCTACTACGTCGAGATCCATCCGGAGCAGATGAGGGGCTGGCTCGAGCTCGTGGATCACCCGTGGGTACGCATGGTCTGTGAATCCGTGCTCGGTCCCGACTACCAGATCGTGGAGCTGGGCTTCGACGTGCCGGGCGCCGGCGCCGTCAACCAGCCGTGGCACCGGGACTTCCCGATGCCCGAGGAGACCCGCACGAACCGGCGCCTGACCTCGCTGGCGTTCAACGCGACGGCGGTGGACACGGAGGAGGACATGGGTCCGTTCGAGGTCGCCCCGACCACCCAGTGGGACCTCCCCGAGGGCTTCGAGCACGAGATGTTCCCGCCCAAGTCCGCGTACCCCCGCTACGAGTCCCTGGCGCAACGGAAGTTCCCGCAGATGGGAGACATCTCCGCGCGTTCGGCCCTGACCATCCACCGCGGCACCCGGAACGAGTCGCAGAAATCCCGGCCCGTCCTCGTGCTCGGCGTCGACGCCCCCGGTGCGGGCAACGCGGAACACCACGACATGGCGGTCACCCGCGGGTTCTACGACACGCTCCCCCAGCGCGTCCGCGACCACCTGAGCTGCCCCGTGGTGGAGATACTGACCCCCATCACGCAGAAGCACTCCATCGAGGGGCTCATGATGGGCGAGGCCTGACACCTGCCGACGCCCGGACCCCGCATCCCGGACAGCGCCGCCGGGGTGCGGGTCCCTGCCTCAGGCGGGTCCGCCGGACGGGTCCCCGACGGCGACACGGAGGCGGTTCCGCCACGGATCCTCGAAGCGGAGTTCGGCCCCCGTGTGGTGGCTGCCGATCCCGGCGTGGCCGAGGCGATCGGCGAGGGCCGCCACGTCGTCGGCGGCCGGGACGCGGATGAGGACCTCGCCGAGGCCGAGGGTGTCCCTGCGCGGGCCGGCCCCCCTGCTGTTCCAGACGTTCATGGCCATGTGGTGGTGGTATCCGCCGGCGGACACGAAGAGGGCCTGATCGTGCCAGCCTGCGGTGCGCTCGAATCCCAGCACGTCGACGTAGAAGCGGCGCGCGGTGTCCACGTCTCCCACCTGCAGATGCACGTGTCCCACGATGGCGCTCCTCGACTCCGCGGACGACGCGGCGGACTCGGTGAGGTGCCTCCCGAGGTACTCCCCCGGCGGCAGAGGCAGGCTGTCCATCGTCACCTCGCGGTTGCCGTGGCCGTCCTCCCGCCAGCTCCAGGAGTCACGCGGCCGGTCGACGTAGAGTTCGATGCCGTTGCCCTCGGGGTCGCTGAAGTAGAACGCCTCGCTGACGAGGTGGTCAGCCGAGCCCACGTAGGTGCTCCCGGGGTGCCGGGCGGCGGAGGCGACGGCGGCGGCGAGATCGGCCCGATCGGCGAAGAGGAGTGCGGTGTGGAACAGGCCCGCTTCCCCGCGCTGCGGGAGGTTCAGGTGGCGGGCGGCCTCGAGGCGGAGGACCGCCGCCCCCCGGCGGCCGAGGGCGACGGCGTCCGGACCGTCCTCGAGCACCTCGAGGCCGAGGGCGGCGGCGTAGTAGGTGGACATGGACGCCAGGTCGCCGACCTTCAGCGTCAGCGGCCCCATGGCGGTATCTGCGGGCAGGAGATCCTGGGCGGACATGGTGCTCCTCGTGGTGGAAAGCATGACACCCTGCACAACTAATTGAAGCTTCAAGTTATTCCGGGACGACTTCGTCCCCGCTCCCCGATGGGGTGCAGCCGCCTGGCGGTCAGGCCGCCGCATCCAGAGGTCGCGCGGCCAGGAACGCGCGGATCATGGCCGCACCCTCGGCGGTGTCGTGCGGCCGGTGCCCGCCGGCGGTGACCCGGTGGACGGCACCCGTGCCCGCCAGGTACGCGGCGACCTCCTCGTACAGGGGCTCCCATCCGCCCGTCAGCACCAGCGTCCGAACACCGGGGACGATCGACAGCGGGGCCTCCCACGGCGGGCTCTGGAGCCGCAGCCTGGCGGCGTCACGGCGGGCATCGGTCGTCGAGGGCGCGAGCGCATCGGCGTCGGAGACGCGCCGCACGAAGGCCCGCAGGAACTCGTCGTCGGACATCGCGAGGCGCTCCGCGACGAGGGGCATCATGAGAGCGATGTGCGCCGCTGTCGCGGGGAGGTCCACCGTCAGGGAGAAGCACGCAGGCTCCACGAGCGTCAGCGTGCGCACCAGGTCGGGGCGCTCGACGGCGAGCATCATCGCCGACGCGGCCCCCTCGGAGTGGGCGACGACGTGACCCCCGGAGCCCAGGGCGTCGGCGATGATCGCCTGGTCCCGGTGATGGTCCGTCGCGGCGGGCTCCTCCGTGGCGGAGAAGCCGTGCCGGCGGACGTAGAGGCAGTCGAAGTCGATGGACAGGCCGTGCTGCCGGGGCCACGCGGCCGCCCCGAAGGCGCCGCTGCCGTGGACGAAGACCACGCGCTGAGCGCCCATCACTGCTCCGGACCCCGACGGGCCGGATCCACGGACGCCACCGGTCCGCTACTTCCCGAGGAACTTCTCGAAGCCCTTGGGGAGGTTCATCGCCGACGGGTCGAAGTCCTGCTGGCCGCCGAACGCGGCACCCGTGGGCGCAGCGGCCCGGGCCGCCGTACGACGCGCCTCCGCCTCCTGCAGCTCCTGCGCTGCCTTGGCGGGGTTGCCCGAGCGCGGCTTCTTCTTGCCCTTCGCGGCCGCCGCCTTCTTGCGGGGGCCGCCGAAGCCTCCCGGCCCGGCCATCCCCGGCATGCCCGGGATGCCGCCGCCGGACGCCATCTTCTTCATCATCTTCTGGGCCTGCGTGAAGCGCTCCAGCAGGCCGTTGACCTCCGAGACGTGGACGCCGGAACCGCGGGCGATCCTCGCGCGGCGGGAGCCGTTGATGATCTTGGGTGCGAGGCGCTCGTGCGGGGTCATGGAGCGGACGATGGCCTCCACGCGGTCGATCTCCCGTTCGTCGAAGTTCTCGAGCTGCTCCCGCATGTTGGCGGCACCCGGCATCATCATGAGCATCTTCTTCATGGAGCCCATGTTGCGGATCTGCTGCATCTGCGTGAGGAAGTCGTCGAGGGTGAAGTCCTCCTGGTCGGCGAACTTCTTCGCCATCCGGGCCGCCTCGTCCTTGTCCCAGGACTGCTCCGCCTGCTCGATGAGGGTGAGGATGTCACCCATGTCGAGGATGCGGGACGCCATGCGGTCCGGGTGGAACAGCTCGAAGTCGCCGAGCCCCTCACCCGTCGAGGCGAACATGACGGGCTTGCCGGTGACGGACGCGACCGAGAGCGCGGCACCGCCGCGGGCGTCGCCGTCGAGCTTGGTCAGGACGACGCCGGTGAAGTCCACGCCCTCGTTGAAGGCGAGCGCGGTGTTGACGGCGTCCTGGCCGATCATCGCGTCGATGACGAAGAGCACCTCGTCGGGGTCGATGGCCGCACGGATGTCCGCGGCCTGCTGCATCAGCTCGGCGTCGACGCCGAGGCGGCCTGCCGTGTCCACGATGACGACGTCGTGCAGCCGGGTACGCGCCTCGGCGATACCCTGGCGGGCGACCGCGACCGGGTCACCCGTCGCGGCCTCGAACTCGGAGCTGACGCCGGGGTGCGGGGCGTAGACGGGCACGCCGGCCCGCTCGCCGTTGACCTGGAGCTGCCGGACGGCGTTGGGGCGCTGGAGGTCGCACGCGACCAGCAGCGGGCTGTGGCCCTGGCCCTTCAGCCACTTCGAGAGCTTGCCCGCGAGCGTCGTCTTGCCCGCACCCTGGAGGCCGGCGAGCATGATCACGGTGGGCGGGTTCTTCGCGAGGCGGATGCGCCGGGTCTCGCCGCCGAGGATGCCCACGAGTTCCTCGTTGACGATCTTGACGATCTGCTGGCCCGGGTTCAGGGCCTGGGAGACCTCGAGGCCGAGGGCTCGCTCCTTGATGGCGGCCGTGAAGGCGCGCACCACCGGGACGGCGACGTCGGCGTCGAGCAGGGCGCGGCGGATCTCGCGGACCGTGGCATCGATATCCGCCTCGGTGAGGCGGCCCTTGCCGCGGAGGTTCTTGAAGGTCGCAGTCAGCCGGTCGGAGAGTGAATTGAACACGTGCCGTGCACTACTTTCATCGGGGACTTTGGAGACTCAACTTCCAAGGGTATCAACTGGGGCGCCCCGGGGCTCCCGGAGTCCCGTCCTCCCCGCCGCCCGTCGGCGCTCCCCCGCCGGACCGTCGGCGCTCCCCCGCCGGATCATCCGGCGCAGTCGACGGCGCGCCTGGCGGGCAGAGGACACCCGCGGGGATAAGTGGCAAGGTGAAGAGGTGGATACTTCCTCGCTCGCTGAGCACGACACCATTCCCGCCGACGCCGAGACCCGCGTCAGGACCCTGCTGATCCTCGGTGCCTCCGGTGACCTGACCGGGCGTCTCCTCCTGCCGGGGCTCGCGCGGCTCATCCGCCTCGGCCGCGCCGACGGGCTGAAGCTCGTGGGTGCGGGGTCCGACGACTGGACCGACGAGCAGTGGCGCGAGCGGGTGGATGCCTCCTTCGCCGTCGCGCGCGAGAAGGCCGACGACGCCGGACGGGCGGCGCTGCAGCAGGTGCGTGACGACAGCTCGTACCACGTCCTGGACGTCACCAGGGACGGGCTGGCCGATCTCGTCAGGGGCCTCGAGGGGCCGGTCGCCATCTACTTCGCACTCCCCCCGGCCGTCAGCCAGAAGGCGTGCAGCGCCCTCGGACCGGATTCGCTGCCCAAGAGCACCCGCCTCGTGATGGAGAAGCCGTTCGGCACGGACCAGGACAGCGCGCACCGCCTCAACGAGAAGCTCGCGGGGCTCGTGCCCGAGCAGAACATCCACCGCGTCGACCACTTCCTCGGCAAGGCGACGGTGTTCAACATCCTCGGCCTGCGCTTCGCCAACCGGATCCTCGAGCCCGTCTGGAACAACCTGCACATCGAGAAGGTCGAGGTGATCTTCGACGAGGACCTCGCCCTCGAGAACCGGGCCCGCTACTACGACGGCGCGGGCGCCCTGCGCGACATGATCCAGAGCCACCTGTTGCACGTCATGGCCCTGCTGGCCCTGAACGCGCCGGCGACCCTCCACGAGAGGGACCTCCGCGACCACATCGGCACCATCCTCCGGGCCAGCTCGGTGGACCTGGACAGCCCGGGCAGCAGCCGGCGGGCGCGCTACTCCGCGGGCACCATCGGCGACCGCGAGATCCTGGACTACGCGGCCGAGCCCGGGGTCGACGCGGCGAAGGGCACCGAGACGCTCGCCGAGATCACCGTGTCCATCAACAACGAACGCTGGTCCGGCGTGCCGTTCGTGCTCCGCTCCGGCAAGGCGCTCGGCGTCAAGCGCAAGGAGGCGGTGATCACCTTCCGGCCGGTGAGCCACCTGCCCGTCGGCTTCACGGGCCAGGACGCGCCCACGAAGCTGCGTATCGGTTTCGGCCCCGACACGCTGCAACTGGAGATCGACGTCAACGGGCCCGGCGACATCTTCTCCCTGGACCGGGCGACCCTCAGCGCCGACCTCAACCAGACCGATCTGCTCCCCTACGGCGAGGTGATCGAGGGTGTCCTCGCCGGCGACCCGACGCTCTCGGTCCGCGGAGACACCGCGGAGGACTGCTGGCGCATCGTCGAGCCGGTCCTGAAGGCATGGTCGGAGAACCGCGTGCCCCTGGAGGAGTACCGCGCCGGTTCGGACGGCCCGGAGGCATGGCCGTCGTCGCACGGCCAGAAGCAGTAGAGCCTCCTTCACCGTGATGCCCACCGACTCCCGCGAGCCGGTGGGCATCACCCGGGATGCCCACCGGCCCACCCCACCGGGTGGGCAGGACCGCCGGCCGAGTGCCGGCTGCTCAGACCGTCGCGCGTGCCAGCAGCTCGTCGAGCTGATCGTAGGCTTCGGACAGTCCGCCCTCCATCCCTGACTGCGCCATGCCGTCCCGGGCCTCCATGGTCGGATAGACGGCATGGGCACTCAGCCGCGTCCTGCCGCCACCCAGGTCCTGGAAGGTCAGGAACTCGATGCTGACGACGTCCGGGTAGCCGTCGTACTCGAAGGTCTGGATTGCGAAATCGTTCTCCCGGACGGTGTGGAAGACACCGCTGAACACGTGGTCCACGCCGTCGGGTGCGGTGTGCGTGTAGCGATAGCTGCCCCCGGTCCGGAAGTCGTACTGCTCGACGCCCAGCCGGTGGCGCCGCGGGCCGAGCCACTGGGCGACGAGGTCGGGGTCCTCGTAGGCGTGGAAGACGTCCGCCACGGGATGGTCGAACTCGCGCTCGAAATCGATGAAGGGGAGGCCCTCGGGAACGGTGAGATTCAGGGCATTGCTCATGACGCGTCCTTTGCCTGCCGGCCGCGTGCCGCGGCCTGGGTGTGGAGCACGGCGTCGAGGCCGCGGAACTGCTCCTCGTGGATCAGCCGGTACTGGTCGATCCAGGCGGTGAGCGCCTCCAGTCGTGCAGGGTTCAGGTGGACGGGCCGGCGCTGGGCGTCGCGCGTGCGCGTGACGAGCCCTGCCTGCTCGAGGACCTGAATGTGCCTCGAGACCGCCTGCTTGGTGATCGCGAAGGGTTCCGCCAGTTCGTTGACCGTGGCCGGGCCCCGGCTGAGCCGGGCGATGATGCGGCGGCGGACGGGATCGGCCAGCGCCAGGAAGGCGATGTCGAGGCGCTCGTCGTCGGTCACGGGGTCACTCCTGAGAGTCGGCCACAGCATCGATCAACATATCCGTTGATCAACTTGTTGGTTGTAAAAGAGTAGGCCGGGCCGGCGTGCGGCGCAAGGGCCCGGTCTCCTCTTTCGGGGTGGCTGCACGCCCCGGCCCCCCGATGTGCCCGGCTCACCGGGCATGAAGCGGAATGCCCCACGACCGACCCGCCCGGGTGGGCAGGTCGGCGGAAGAGGACCGACCCGACCGCGAGGGTCAGGTGCGTCCGACGGCGGATCCGCGGGCGCCCGGCACGCAGGACGCCCGGCCGGGGGCTCCCGGCCGGGCGTCACACGCTGGTTCCTGGGTCCGCCCGCCCTACAGGGCGGCGTCGCCGCGTTCGCCGGTGCGGACGCGGACGGCCTCCTCGACGGGGATGACCCACACCTTGCCGTCCCCCGCGCGGCCGGTGTTGGCGGTGGAGACCAGGACGTCGACGATGTCGGTCACCCACGCGTCGGCGACGAGCACCTCCACGCGGGCCTTCTGCAGGAGGTCCACGGTGTATTCGGCGCCGCGATAGACCTCTGTGTGCCCGCGCTGGCGGCCGTAGCCGCTGGCCTGGCTCACCGTGAGCCCCTGTACGCCGTAGTTCTCCAGTGCCCCCCGGACGCCGTCGAGCTTGTCGGGCCGGACGATGGCTGTGACGAGTTTCATGAGTGTGCGCCCTCCGTGACGTCCTGCTGAGCGGGTTTCTGCCGGGTGTCCTGCGTGCTGTCCTGCCGGGTGGTCCGCTGCGCGAACAGCTGCTCCGCGAACGGGTGGAAGGATCCCCCGACGCCCAGTCCGCCGAACTCGTAGGCGGTCTCGGCGTGCTCGGTGAGGTCCACGCCGGACACCTCGTCGTCCGGGCTGATGCGGAAGCCGATGGTCTTGTGGATGGCGAGGCCGATGATGGCGGTCATGACGGCTGAGAGCGTGATCGCTATGGCCGCAGCCACGACCTGGGCGACCAGCTGGTCCGCGCCGCCGCCGTAGAACAGGCCGCCGCCCTCGCCCTCGACGGGCAGCATGATGAAGCCGAGGGACAGCGTGCCGACGATGCCGGCGACGAGGTGGACGGCGACGACGTCGAGCGAGTCGTCGAAGCCGAGGCGGTACTTGATGCCGACGGCGAGGGCGCAGACCGCGCCGGAGACGATGCCGAGGCAGATGGCGCCGACCGGGCTGACGTTGGCGCAGGCCGGGGTGATGGCCACGAGGCCGGCCACGATGCCCGAGGCCGCGCCGAGGGAGGTGGGGCGTCCGTCACGGATGCGCTCGGTCATGAGCCAGCCGACCATCGCGGCCGCGGGGGCGGCCATGGTGTTGACCCAGATCAGGCCGGCCTCCTCGGCCGAACCCGCCGCGCCGCCGTTGAAGCCGAACCAGCCGAACCACAGGAGTGCGGCGCCGAGCATCACGAACGGGATGTTGTGCGGGCGCTGCGCCGGATCCTTGCCGAACCCCTGGCGCTTGCCGAGAATCAGGGCGAGCACGAGGGCCGCGACGCCGGCGCTGATGTGCACCACGGTGCCGCCCGCGAAGTCGATGGCTTCGCCGACCGCACCGCCGACGGCGCCGTCGGCGCTCAGGAGCCCTCCGCCCCACACCATGAAGGCGAGGGGGCAGTAGACCAGGGTGACCCAGATGGGGACGAAGACCGTCCAGGCACCGAACTTGGCGCGGTCGGCGATGGCGCCGCTGATCAGCGCCACGGTGATGATCGCGAAGGTGGCGCCGTAGCCGGCCCCGATGAGGTCCTCGGTGCCGATGAGTCCGCTCATGCCGAACGAGGCGAAGGGGTTCCCGAAGAGCTGGGCGACGCCGTCGCCGCCCGTCATCGAGTAGCCCCAGAGGACCCACACGATCCCTACGAGTCCGACGGCGATGAAACTCATCATCATCATGTTGAGGGCGGACTTGGCGCGGGTCATCCCACCGTAGAAGAAGGCGAGCCCGGGGGTCATGAGTAGTACGAGGGCGGCTGAGATCATCACCCAGACGTGGCCTGCTGTCAGATCCATCAAACACGATCCTTCCAAAGGGGCGGGGACTTCCCGCCCTTCCAGAATGCGATGGCCGTGTTTCGGTCCCGGGGGCTCCGCGTTGCGCGGAGGTTACGGGCTGGACGTCAGGGTAAAGACCCCGTGTCGCTGGTGTTTCCGGCAGATTTCGGGGCTAGTTGAGGAGGGCGTCGACGAAGCCCTCGGCGTCGAACGGCGCGAGATCGTCCGCCCCTTCGCCGAGGCCGATCAGCTTGACGGGCACGCCGAGGCTGCGCTGGATGGCGACGACGATGCCGCCCTTGGCCGTACCGTCCAGCTTGGTGAGCACGATGCCCGTGATGTTCACGACCTCCGCGAACACGCGGGCCTGGCTGAGGCCGTTCTGGCCCGTC
Organism: Arthrobacter arabinosi; assembly: GCF_054511115.1. Classification (NCBI taxonomy): domain Bacteria; kingdom Bacillati; phylum Actinomycetota; class Actinomycetes; order Micrococcales; family Micrococcaceae; genus Arthrobacter; species Arthrobacter arabinosi. The sequence continues at coordinate 255,830 of NZ_JBTNDF010000001.1, read as the reverse complement.
GTCGCATCGAGCACGAGGAGCACCTCGTCCACGGTGCCCTGCTTCTCGATGACGCGCTTGACCTTGCCGAGCTCGTCCATGAGGCCCACCTTGTTCTGCAGGCGCCCGGCGGTGTCGATGAGGACGACATCGACCTCCTCCTCGATCCCGGCCTTGACCGCCTCGAAGGCGACGGACGCGGGGTCGGCGCCGTCGACGTCGGACTTCACCGTCGGCACCCCGACCCGGGCACCCCAGGTGGCCAGCTGCTCGGCGGCAGCCGCACGGAACGTGTCCGCCGCGCCGAGGAGCACGTCCTTGTCATCGGCGACGAGTACGCGGGCGAGCTTGCCGACCGTGGTGGTCTTGCCCACCCCGTTGACCCCGACCACCATGACGATGGCCGGACGGTCGGCGTGACGCTGGGTCGCCAGGGAGCGGTCCATCCCGGGGTCGACGAGCTTCACGAGTTCCTCGCGGAGCATGTCCTTGACCTCGGCCGGGCTGCGGCTCCCCGCCACCTTCACGCGCTTGCGCAGCGCGTCGACGAGTTCCATGGTGGGCTCGGTGCCGAGGTCCGCCATGAGGAGGGTCTCCTCCACCTCGTCCCAGACGTCCTCGTCGATCCGGTCCCGCGACAGGAGGGCGAGCAGGCCCTTGCCGAGGGCGTTGTTGGACCGCACCAGCCGGGCGCGCAGCCGGGCGAGCCGGCCCTGCACGGGATCGACGAGGTCCAGCTGGGGCGGGGCCGGCGCGTCGTCGAGACCACTGAGGTCGTCCGGGACGAGCACGGTGGTGGGCATGCCGTCCGGGCGGTCCAGGACGTCGAGGGACGTGGCACCGTGCGGCTCGCCCGCCCCCTGGTCGTCGGGATCCCGCTTCGAGGAGTACAGCCCCCGCGGGGTGCGACCGCCGCGCACCAGGAGGACGGCGACGGACCCGATCACGGCGATCGCGAGGATGACGAAGATGACAGGCAGGAGGATGTCGTTCACCGATCCACCTTCTCATACGGGTCTGCGCGGACGATTGAGCATCGGCCCCTGGCCAGTGGCAGAATGCGAGGACCATGGCCGGATTCCCTCGCGTGCGCAAGCACTCCCCCTTCAGGATCTCCCGCCCGGGGCAGCCGGCCGGAGACGGTGCAGCCCCGGCGGAGCGGCAGCGGATCCCGCGCGAGATTCGGGTCCTCATCGCGGCCGCGTTCGTGATCGCCATCGGATTCGGCCTCGTGGCGCCGATCCTGCCGCAGTTCGCGCAGAGTTTCGACGTGGGAGTCACCGCGTCGGCGGTGATCGTGAGCGCCTTCGCCTTCACGCGCCTCGTCTTCGCGCCCGCGGGCGGCCGCCTCGTGGAACGGCTCGGGGAACGGCCCGTCTACATCCTCGGGCTGCTCATCGTCGCCCTGTCCACCGCCGCCTGTGCGTTCGCTGCGGACTACTGGCAGCTCCTCGTCTTCCGCGCGCTCGGCGGTATCGGCTCCACCATGTTCACGGTCTCCGCGATGGGCCTGATCGTGCGGCTCTCCCCGCCGGCCATCCGCGGCCGCGTCTCCGGGGCCTACGCCACCGCGTTCCTGCTCGGGAGCATCGGCGGCCCGATCGTGGGCGGCCTGCTCGCCCGGTTCGGCCTGCGGGTGCCGTTCCTCGTCTACGCGGCGGCGCTGCTCGTCGCCTCCGCCGTCGTCTTCTTCCAGCTCAAGGACACCTCGCTCTCGGAGCGCACGGCGGCGGGCGCCAAGCCGGCCCTGGCCGTGCGTGAGGCGCTGATGGACAGCGGGTACCGCGCGGCGCTGGCCTCGAGCTTCGCGAACGGCTGGTCCTCCTTCGGCGTCCGGATGGCCCTCGTTCCGTTGTTCGCGCACGCGGTGCTGGGAGCGGGTACGGAGATCGCCGGTATCTCCCTGGCCTTCTTCGCCGCAGGGACGGCGCTCGCCCTCACGGTGTCGGGCGGGCTCGCGGACTCCCTGGGCCGGCGGCCGCTCGTGATCGCGGGCCTCCTCGTGAACGGGGCCGCGATGGTCGCCCTCGGCTTCTCCGGCAGCGTGGTGGTGTTCCTCGCCCTGTGCGTCGTCGCGGGCATCGGCACCGGGCTCCTCAACCCGGCCCAGCAGGCGGCGGTGGCGGACGTCATCGGCAACGACCGCAGTGGCGGGAAGGTCCTCGCGACCTTCCAGATGAGCTCCGACTTCGGGGCGATCCTCGGCCCGATCCTCGCCGGCCTCATCATCGACCAGCTTCCCTTCGGCTCCTTCGCCCTCGCGTTCACCGTGACGGGCGTCCTGGCCGCCCTCGCCGCCTGCGCCTGGACGCTGTCCCGGGAGACGCTCCCGGGCACGACCGCGTCCCGGCCGACAGAGCCCTAGCCGACAGGGCCCTAGCCGACGGCGTCCTCCGGCTCGGCCGCGAGACGCTGGCTGATGACGGTGGACACCCCGTCACCGCGCATCGTCACGCCGTAGAGCGCGTCGGCGATCTCCATCGTGCGTTTCTGGTGCGTGATGATGATCAGCTGGCTCGACTCCCGCAGTTCCTGGAAGATCGTGAGCAGCCGTCCGAGGTTCGTGTCGTCGAGGGCGGCCTCCACCTCGTCCATGACGTAGAACGGCGAGGGCCGGGCCTTGAAGATCGCGACGAGCAGGGCGACGGCGGTCAGCGACCGTTCTCCGCCCGAGAGCAGTGACAGCCGCTTGATCTTCTTGCCGGCGGGCCGCGCCTCGACCTCGATCCCGGTGGCGAGCATGTCCGCCGGGTCCGTGAGGACCAGCCGGCCCTCGCCGCCCGGGAAAAGGGTCGCGAAGACGCGTTCGAACTGCTCGGCGGTGTCCCGGAACGCGGCCGTGAAGACCTGCTCGACGCGCTCGTCGACCTCCCGGATGATGTCCAGCAGGTCCTTCCGGGTCGCCTTGAGGTCGGCGAGCTGGGTGCTCAGGAACTGGTGCCGCTCCTCGAGCGCCGCGAACTCCTCCAGCGCGAGGGGGTTCACCCTGCCGAGCGCGGCGAGATCCCGCTCGGCCCGCCGGAGCCGCTTCTCCTGCTCCGCGCGGACGAACGGGACGCCCTGCGGCACGGGGTTCCCGTCGTCGTCGACCGGTGCGCGCAGCGCGGCCCACTTGTCCTCCGACGCGGTGTCACCGGGCACGGGCAGGTGCGGGCCGAACTCGTCCACGAGGTGGTCCGGGGTGAGGCCGAGCTCCTCGACGGAGCGGGTCTCGAGGGCCTCGATCCTCGACCGCTGCTGCGTGCGGAGGAGCTCGTCGCGGTGCACCGAGTCGGTGAGCCGTGCCAGTTCCGCACCGAGGTTCGCGTTGGAGGCCCGCACGTCCTGCAGCTCGGCGTCCTGCTGCCCGCGCAGCCGCTCGGCGGCGTCGCGCTGGTCCGCGGCGACGGCCACGGACCGCGCCGCGCGCTGCTCCGCCCGTCGCGCTGCCGCGGCGACCGCCGCCGCCCTCGCAGCCTGGACCTCGCGGATCCTCGCCTTCTCGGCCGCCTGCTCGCGGGCGCGACGTTCGGCCTGGGCGGCGCGTTCCAGCGAGGCGGCCCGACTCGCGAGCGCGGAGAGCTGCTCCTCGCGGCTGCGCAGCGCGAGGCGTGCTTCGACCTCGGCCTGGCGCGCATCCGCCGCGGTGCGCCGCAGGGCGTCGCGGTGATCGCTCGAGGGCTCCTCCTCCACAGGCTGTTCCTGGAGGTCCGACAACCGCTGCACGGCCTCCTGCAGCCTGGCCTCCTCCAGCGTGAGATTCGCCTCGGCAGCCCGCACGAGGACGGTCAGCCGCTCGGCCTCCCCACCGGCGGAACGGAGCTCGGACTGCAGCCGCCCGAGCCTCTCGGCGACAGCGGCCATCCGAGCGTCGGATTCGTGCAGGCGTGCGAGAGCCGCGTCGACGCGCTGCTGCGCCTCCTGCCGGGCGGAACGCGTAGCGGCCAGGCTGAACCGGAGCCGTTCCGCGGCGGCGACGGCGCGGGCCAGTCTCTCCTCCGTGTCCTCGGCCGCGGCCCTCAGCTCCAGGTAGCCGGCCGCTCCCGGTGCGCCGCCCCGGGCCGTGTGGCGGGACAGGATGTCGCCGTCGCGCGTGACCGCGAGGGCCGCGGTTCCCTCTTCGACGGCATGGCGCGCTGCATCGAGGTCCGCGACCACCCCGACGCCGTCGAGCAGCGCGGCCACGGCCGGCTGCAGGGCGGGCGGAGCGGTGACGACGGCGAGCGCGGGGACGACGGCCGCAGCGTCCGGCTCCGGTGCTTTGCCGGCATGCTCCGGGCGCGTGGTGGCACCGTGTCCGGAGGCGACGACGAGCGAGACCTGGCCGGCGTCGTCGTGCTTCATGAGCTCGACCGCCCGCGCGGCCGCGGCGATGCTCTCGACGGCGACGGCGTCGGCGGAACCGGCGAGCACCGCGACGACGGCCCGCTCGAACCCGGGGGCGACGTGGAGGAGCTGCGCGAGCGGCTCCAGGACGCCGTCGAGCCCGGCGGAGAGGAGGGCTGCGGACCCGTCGCGCTGCTGCAGGCCCTCGCGCTGCGCCTCGAGCCGGGCGGCCAGGGCGCCCCGCTCGCGCTCGGTGCCACGTTCCTCCTCCACGAGCGCGGCCGCCTCCTCGGACAGCGAACGGAGGACGTCGGACGCCGCCTCGTACTCCGCGTCGAGGCCCTCCTCGCCCTCCTCGTCGCCCGCGACCTGCCCCTCGAGGACCCGGAAGTCGCGCTCGGCCGTGCGTCGCCGTTCCTCGGCGGAGGCGATCGAGGAGCGCAGCCGTCCGAGCTCGGCCCCGGCGGACTCGACGCGGGAGCGTGCCGCCCCCACGGCGCCGGCGAGCCGGGCGTCACCCTCCCTGCGGTCCGCGGCGGCCCGCAGGAGGCGCGCGAGCCTCGCGTCCTCGGCCACCGAGGCCTCTTCGGCGGCACGCCGGGCGGCAAGGGCATCCTCCAAGGCGCGGCCGAGGACCGCCACCTCCTCCTCGAGGCCGGCGACCTCCGCCCGTACGCGCTCGGCCTGCCGGTCCAGGTGGTCGGGATCGCGGCCCCGGTCCGGTTCCGGTGCCTGCCCGAGGAGATGCCCGCGGTCCTCGGCGCGCGTGGCGAGGGCGGCGAGCTTCTCCCGGGCGCTGGAGAGCCCGTACCAGGCATCGCGTGCGCGGTTGAGCGCCGGGACCGTGGCGGCGACGGCCTGCTCGAGGTCTGCCTGCCGCTCCTGCCCGGCGCGGAGCTGCGTCCCGATCCCGTCGCGGCGTGCCTGCAGGGCGGCTTCCGCGGCGACGTCCCGCTCGAAGCCGGCGCGCAGGGTCACGAGCTCGTCGGCGAGCAGGCGCGACCGCGCGTCGCGGACCGCGAACTGCACCTGCTGGGCGCGGCGGGCCACCTCGGCCTGCTTGCCGAGCGGGGTGAGCTGCCGGCGCAGCTCCCCCGTGAGATCGGACAGGCGTGCGAGGTTCACCTGCATGGCGTCGAGTTTCCGCACGGTCTTCTCGCGCCGGCGGCGGTGCTTGAGGATGCCCGCGGCCTCCTCGATGAAGCCCCGCCGTTCCTCCGGTGTGGCGTGCAGCACCTTGTCCAGCTGCCCCTGGCCGACGATGACGTGCATCTCGCGGCCGAGCCCGGAGTCGGAGAGGAGTTCCTGGATGTCGAGGAGGCGGCAGTTCTTGCCGTTGATGGCGTACTCGGAGCCGCCCGCGCGGAAGAGCGTGCGGGAGATCGTGACCTCGGAGTACTCGATGGGCAGGGCGCCGTCGGCGTTGTCGATGGTGAGGGAGACCTGGGCCCGCCCGAGCGGGGCGCGGCCGGAGGTCCCGGCGAAGATGACGTCCTCCATCTTGCCGCCGCGGAGCGTCTTCGCGCCCTGCTCCCCCATGACCCACGCGAGGGCGTCGACGACGTTCGACTTGCCGGACCCGTTCGGGCCGACGACGGCGGTGACGCCGGGCTCGAAGTCGAAGGTGGTTGCCGAAGCGAAAGACTTGAACCCTCGCACGGTTAGACTCTTCAGATGCACGGTGGCAGGCTCTCCAGATGGGGTGGGACCTCCCTAATCTACCGGAGGACACCGACGGTACCCGGTAGCAGGTACCTACCACGGTGGCCCCGAATGATTCCGGAACGGCTGCCGGCCGCAATACGAAGTAGGCTTACAAAAGTTTCAGCAGTATCCGAAGGCGTCCAGGCCGATCCATCCGTGGGTCCTTTCCGGCCACAGACCGGCGCTGATCAGTTGACGAGGCAGGAAATTTGACCGGTAACGCGACCTTCCGACATGACAACACGGCCTTGCTCGCCGTCACGAGTGTGGAGGCGCCGGTAGTCGTCAGTTCCGCAGAGTTCGACGAACGGCTTGCCCCCAGCCTGAAGAGGCTGCGCCTCTCCAAGCGACTCCTCGAGCGCGTGGCGGGCGTGACCGAACGCCGGTGGTGGTCACCGGGCTCGGACTTCGACGACGCCGCCATCGAGGCGGGCGCCAAGGCGATGGCCGAGGCGGGCATCGAGCCGGGTGACGTGGGCCTCCTGATCAACACCTCGGTGACGCGACGCAATCTCGAGCCGTCCGTCGCCGTGAAGATCCACCATTCGCTGGGCCTGCCCTCCTCGGCCATGAACTTCGACCTGGCGAACGCCTGCCTGGGGTTCGTCAACGGCATGACCATCGCCGCGAACATGATCGACTCCGGGCAGATCAAGTACGCGCTGATCGTCGCGGGCGAGGACGCCCAGAAGACGCAGGAAGCCACGTTCAGGCGGCTCAACCGGGAGGACTCGACGCGCCAGGACTTCCTGAGCGAGTTCGCGACCCTCACCCTCGGGTCCGGTGCCGCTGCCGCGGTGCTCGGCCCCGCGGACCAGCACCCCGGCTCGCACCGCATCCTCGGCGGGGTCTCCCGTGCGGGGACCCAGCACCACGAGCTCTGCGTGGGCGGGATCGACGGCATGTACACGGACACGAAGGGCCTGCTCGACGGCGGCCTCGACCTCGTGGTCACGGCGTGGCACGAGGCGCAGGCGGACGGCTGGGCGTGGGACTCCATGGACCGCTACGTCACCCATCAGGTCTCCAACTCCTACACCAACGCGATCATCAAGGCCGTCGACCTCGAACGCGACCGGGTACCCATCACGTTCCCGCACTGGGGGAACGTGGGGCCGGCGTCGCTGCCCATGACCCTCGCGCAGGAGTCGCAGTCGCTGAGCGCCGGCGACCGCGTCCTGTGCCTGGGCGTGGGGTCGGGCCTCAACACGTCGATGATGGAGATTGCGTGGTAGCACTCCCCGGCGTCGACCCGTCCTGGTCGACGTACCTCGACGTGCCCTCGACCAGCGGGGCGGACGCCCCGGGGACCAGCCACCGCTGGCACTACCTCGACAACGCGGGCGATCTGCAGGACGGCGCCGTCCGTGGCACCCTGCTGTGCGTCCACGGCAACCCCACCTGGTCGTACCTCTGGAGGACCTACCTGGCAGCAGGCAGTGAGGCGGGCTGGCGCGTGATCGCCGTGGACCAGCTCGACATGGGCTACTCAGCGCGGACCGGCGTGTTCCGGCGCCTCGGACACCGCATCACGGATCTCGAGGACTTCGTCGCCGCCGTGGGGATCACTGGTCCCGTCGTCACCGTGGGGCACGACTGGGGAGGCGTCGTCAGCCTCGGCTACGCGAACCGGAACCGGGAGAACCTGGCCGGCGTCGTCCTGACCAACACCGCGATCCACCAGGACCCGCACCGTCCTATCCCCGCGCCGCTCCGGCTCGCCCTCACCCCGGGCGTCCACGGCCTCGGCACCCGCACCACCAGCGCCTTCCTCGACGTGACCCTCGCCCTCGCCCGGCCGGCCCTCCCCCCGGACGTGCGGCGCGCCTTTCGGGACCCGTACCGCGTCGCCGCCGACCGCCAGGGCATCGCGAACTTCGTCTCGGACATCCCCGTCGATCCCTCGCACCCCAGCTACGAAGCCCTGACCGCCACCGCGGACGGCATCCGCAGCCTGGACGTCCCCGTCCTCATGATGTGGGGTCCGCACGACCCGATCTTCTCGGACCCCTACCTCGAGGACCTCGCCCGGCGCCTCCCCCACGCCGACATCCACCGCTTCGAGCGTGCGAGCCACCTCGTGCAGGAGGACGCCGACACGGCGTCCACCGCGATGCAGTGGCTGGCCGAGCGTCTCGTCGGGGACCCCGCACCCCGCGAGGACGTCCCGCCGCGCGACGGCACACCCTACGTCCCGCTCGGCCGGCGCCTCACGGAACTGGCCGCCGGGCCGCACGCCGACCACACCGCCGTCGCCGAGATGAAACCCTCCGGTCCGCCGCGGACCCTGTCCTGGCGGGAACTCGCCGAAGACGTCACCGCCGTCGCCGCCGGCCTGACCGCGCTCGGTCACGGCCCCGGCAGCCGCGTGAGCCTCCTCGTGCCGCCCGGAGTGGACCTGACCGTCCTCATCTATGCATGCCTCCGGATCGGCGCGGTGATCGTCGTCGCCGACGCCGGCCTCGGTGCCCGCGGGCTCAGCCGCGCCGTCAAAGGGTCGGCCCCGGACGTCGTCATCGGGATCGAGCGCGCCCTCGTCGCGGCGCGCGCCTTCGGCTGGCCCGGCCGCCGGATCAGTGCCGCTCCCCTGCCCGCAGCCAGACGGCGGGCCCTGCGTGTCGACGCCTCGCTGAACGACCTCCGCGCCGCCCGGCCCGCTCCCTCGGCGTCTGCCGAGGACGCGCCCGCCGGTGATGCCGATGCCGCGATCCTCTTCACCTCCGGCTCCACGGGCCCGGCGAAGGGCGTCGTCTACTCGCACCGGCAGCTCTCGGCCATGCGCGACGCCGTCGCGGCGACCCTCGGACTGGGAGAGGGTGCCTCGCTCGTCGCGGGCTTCGCGCCCTTCGCTCTGCTCGGGCCGGCGCTCGGTGCGACGTCGGTGACCCCGGCCATGGACGTCACCGCGCCCCGGACCCTGACCGCGCAGGCCCTGGCCGACGCCGCCCGCGCGATCGATGCGACCGTCGTCTTCGCGTCGCCGGCCGCCCTGCGCAACGTGCTCGCCACCGCGGGCGCGCTGACGGACGCCGGGACGGCCGCCCTCGGCCGGATCTCCCTGCTGCTCTCGGCCGGTGCGCCGATCCCGGTCCCGCTCCTCGAAGCCGTGCAGGACCTCGTGCCGTCCGCGGCCATCCACACGCCCTACGGGATGACCGAGTCCCTCCTCGTCGCCGACATCGACCTCGAGGGCATCCGGCGCGCCGCGGCAGACGCGCAGGGCGGCCTCGACGGTGCCGGCGGCGGTGTGTGCGTCGGACTCCCGGTGCACGGCGCGCGCGTCGTCGTCAGCCCGCTCGACGCCGACGGCGCGGCGACGGGCGAACCGACGACCGCGCCGGGCCGGACGGGTGAGATCCTCGTCGACGCCCCCCACGTCAAGGACCGCTACTTCCGCCTGTGGAGGACCCAGCAGGAATCCGCACGGACGCCTCCGTGGCACCGCACCGGCGACGTCGGCCACTTCGACGCCGACGGCCGCCTGTGGGTCGAGGGCCGGCTGGGCCACATCATCACGGCCGCGTCCCGGGTCCTGACGCCGGTGGCGCTCGAGCAGGCGCTCGAGGCGATCGACGGCGTCCGGCTCGCAGCCCTCGTGGGGGTCGGCCCTGCCGGCACCCAGGCCGTCGTCGCGGTCCTCGAGACCGACGCCGCAGGACGACGCCCGAGCCTTGCCGATGCTCCCCTCGCAGCGACCGCTCGCGCGGCCGCCGGGACGCACGGCGTGGACCTGGCCGCCGTGATCGCCGTTCCCACCCTCCCCGTGGACATCCGGCACAACGCGAAGATCGACCGCACGCGCGTCGCGCAGTGGTCCGGGCGGTTCCTCTCGGGCGCCCGCGCGGGGTCCCTGTGACCGTCCTCGTCACCGGAGCGAGCGGTATGCTGGGGCGCGCCGTCGCCGACCACCTCGTCGCCGCCGGCGAGGACGTCCGGTGCCTCCAGCGCCGGCCCTCCGCGGTGTCCGGGGCGGAGGACGTCCTCGGATCGGTCACCGATCCCGCCGCCGTCGCCGCCGCCCTGCGGGGCTGCAGCGCCGTGATCCACCTGGCCGCGAAGGTCTCCTTCACCGGGGCTCCCGCCGAGTTCGAGAGCACGAACATCGACGGGACGCGCATCCTGCTGGACGCCGCCCGGGAAGCCGGGGTGACCGACGTCGTGCACGTGTCCTCCCCGTCCGTCGCGCACGACGGATCCTCGCTGGTCGGCGCCCCGGCGGGCCCGGCTGACCCGGTGCACGCGCGCGGCGACTACGCCCGCACCAAGGCCGCGGCCGAGCTGCTCGCCCTGGGACGTTCGACGCCGGCGTTCCGGGTGGCTGCGATCCGTCCGCACATCGTGTGGGGACCCGGTGACACGCAACTGGTCGAGCGCGTGATCGAGCGCGCACGGCATGGCCGCCTGCCCCTGCTCGACGGCGGGACGGCCCTGATCGACACGACGTACGTGGACAACGCCGCGTCGGCCATCGTCGCGTGCCTGCGGCGCATGGACGCAGCGCAGGGCCAGGCGCTCGTCGTCACCAACGGCGAACCCCGGCCGATCGCCGAACTGCTCGCCGGGATCTGCCGGGCCGGCGGGGTGGAGCCACCCGCCTGGTCCGTCCCGGGAGCCGTGGCGAGGAGCGCGGGATCGGTGATCGAGCGGGCCTGGCTCCGGCTCGGCAGGACGGGCGAGCCGCCGATGACCCGCTTCCTGGCCGAACAGCTGTCGACGGCCCACTGGTTCGACCAGCGGCACACGCGCAGCGTCCTCGACTGGCGTCCGTCCGTCGGCGTCGACGAAGGGCTCGAGCGCCTGGCCGCGTCCTACCGCTGAGGCCCGCTTCCGCCTCGTCCTTCCTGCGCCCGATGGTGCAGCCGCGGCCGGTCGTGCCGCCGATCGACCGCCACACGGGCACACCGAGCACCCATCCCACGCCGTCGACGGCTGCGGAACGCAGAAGGACGGGATGCGTGATGCATCCCGTCCTTCTGACCGCGTCGTGCTGGTGGTGCGGGCCGTACAGCCCGCACCGTCGACTAGCGGGTGTAGTAGCCGTCCACGGACATGGCGTTGACCGAGTGGACCAGGGTGCCCTGCGAGGCGTTCAGGGCGCTGACCATCTGGCCGTTGCCGAGGTAGATCCCGACGTGGCTGCCGCCGTTCTGGCTCACGAGGTCACCCGGCTGGGGGGTGCTGGTGGGCGTCATGGTAGCGAACTGGGCCCAGGTGGTGCGGGGCAGGCTGATGCCGTTCTGGGCGTAGGCCCACTGCACGAAGGCCGAGCAGTCCCAGGCACCGAACGAGGTTCCACCGTAGACGTACCCCGAGCCCACACCCTGCATCGCCGTTCCGACGATGCCGCCGCCGCCGGCAGGCGTGATCGACGCTGCGGACTGGAGGCTGAAGGCGGGGGTGGCTGCCGGAGCGGCAGGAGCTGCTGCGGGAGCCGGTGCGGCGACAGGGGCTGCAACCGGAGCCGCAACCGGAGCTGCGACAACGGACGCCGACTGCACCGAGTACTGCTGAGGAGCAGCGGAACCGCCGAGGGAGATCGACTGGCCGGGGTAGATGACCGACGCGTGGCCGAGTCCGTTGGCCGCGAACAGGGTATCGAGGCTCAGGCCGTGCATCGCCGCGATGGAACCGAGCGTGTCGCCGGACTGCACGGTGTGGGTGCCTGCGGCAGCGGTGGAGGCTGCTGCGGGCTGGGTGCTGATCTCGCCTGCGGCGTTCGCCGGGAGCGATGCCCCGAACATGATGCCGGAAGCGACGGCGACGACGGCGGCAGGCTTGCCGGCGACGGAGGCGCTCGCGGAGACGGCGCGTGACGCCGTGATGAAGGGGTTGATGCGCGTGGGGACGGCCCGGTGGCGCGCGTTATGGCTCTGCTTGGACATGTTGATGCCTTTCCCAATGCCTGCGAAGTTAGCTGTCGGGTTCGGATGGGACATCCGGACACGTTTCCTGCAGACCATCGCCCCCAGCGCTGGTCTGCGCGTGTCTTTACCCCTAGGACCCGTGGTCGGGTCCGCTAGTGGTTCCCCCGCCCCTGTCGAATGTGTAGTGCGAACGGTCCATCCTCATCGACAGGGTTAGGCAGTGTGAGGAAGGGCGCCCATCCGTTGTGGATCGGACGCGAGACCTACCGTACCGGCTGGTAACGCCGGTTGTCACATTTAGATCACGAGGCGAATGTCACTTTTTTTCACCGGACATCTCAGAACCGTGCATTGCGTGGTCTGGGCTGGCAGTACGGGCACAGATAGGACGACCTGTTCATGAACGATTCGCGGCGCAGCAGCGTGTGTCTTCCCTCGGAGGCGCACCGGCGGCAGGGCCGGCCCTCCCGCCCGTAGGCCTCGAGGTCGCGGGCGAAGTAGCCCGACGCCCCGTTCACGTTGACGTAGAGGGAGTCGAAGCTGGTGCCGCCGGCCGCCAGTGCCCGCTCCATCACCGACGTGACGGCGTCGACGATGCGCTGGGTGTCCGGGCGTCGCATGGTGTCCGTGGGCCGCGCGTAGTGGAACCGTGCCGCCCAGAGCGCCTCGTCGGCGTAGATGTTGCCGATCCCCGAAATGAGCCCCTGGTCGAGGAGGGCGCGCTTCAGACCCGTGCGGCGCCCCCGGAGCCGCCGGTGGAAGGCGTCCGCCGAGAATGCCGGATCGAGGGGATCGCGGGCGATGTGCGCCGCCTGGTGGGGAATGAGGGGGAGGTCCGTGGTGCCCCGCCCGCCGGGCAGGCCGTCCGGCGTCGAGTCCAGGTGCGCGACGAACATGCCGCCGAAGATCCTCTGGTCGACGAATCGCAGCTCTGCCGGCAGCGGGGCGCCTTCGCCGTCGGTCGCCGGGGAGAGGGTGAGCCGGACCTTGAGGTGCTTCTCCAGGGGTGCGTCGGGTTGTTCGACCAGGAGCTGCCCGCTCATGCCGAGGTGCGCCATGAGCGCGACGTTCGGTGGGCTGCCGGGCTGGTCGGCGTCCTCGAGGATCATCCACAGGAACTTCCCCCGGCGTACCACGTCCGCCACGCGGGCACCGACGACGTTGCCCTTGAAATCCTCGACGCCGTCCACATGCCGGCGGAGGGACCGGGGGTCCAGGACGTCCACCGACTCCACGGCGCGGCCCGCCACCCAGCGCTCGAGGCCGCGCCGCACGACCTCGACCTCGGGAAGTTCGGGCACTCAGGATCCGTCGACGGATCCGGCGGCGCGCCTGCCGGCTGGGGCCTCGCCGGCGGCGCCGTCCGGCAGGGGCGCATCCGGCGCCGCCGAGAGCGTCTTCCAGGATTCGGCCGCGGCCGCCTGCTCGGCTTCCTTCTTCGAATGGCCGCACCCGGAGCCGTACTCGGTGCCGCCGATCACGAGGCGGGCCGTGAACGTCCGGGCGTGGTCCGGCCCTGTCCCGTCCACCTGGTAGTCGATGGTCCCGAGCCTTCGCGCAGCGGCCGTCTCCTGGATGCGGGTCTTCCAGTCCGTCCCCTCGCCGAGCACGGCGGAATCACGCAGCAGCGGGCCGATCAGCCGCATCACCATCGCGCGGGCCGTCTCGATGCCGTGGCTGAGATAGGCGGCCCCGATGACGGCTTCCATGGTGTCCGCGAGGATCGAGGCCTTGTCCCGCCCGTTGGTGAGCTTCTCCCCCTGGCCCAGCAGCACGTAGCCACCGAGGTCCAGCGTGCGGGCGACCCCGGCGAGGGCCTTCGTGCTCACGACGGCGGAGCGCCGCTTGGCCAGTTCCCCCTCGGACAGGTCCGGGTTGTCCCGGTACAGCGCGTCGGTGACCGCCAGTCCGAGCACGGAGTCGCCGAGGAACTCGAGGCGCTCGTTCGTCGGGATGCCGCCCTTCTCGTAGGCGTAGGAACGGTGCGTCAGGGCAAGACGAAGCGTCCCGGCGTCGATATCGACACCGAGACGCTTCGTGAGGTCTTCCGTATTCTTCACAACTGCATCAGCTGATCCAGCACCGGACCGGCGCCCGGCAGGCGTGGGGGCCTGTCGTCGGGGCGCGGGTCCGCTGTCAGACGTCGGCTACCTTGCGGCCCTTGTACTCGAGGAACAGCGGGGTGCCGGCGGAGTCGGTGACAACCTTGGCCTGGTGGGCGAGGCTGTAGGTGACCCGGCCGTTCTCGAGGGTCTTGACCAGCTTGGGGGCGGTTGCCTTCCACTGGGACCGGCGTGCGCGGGTATTCGCGCGGGACATCTTCCGTTTCGGGACAGCCACGGCTAACTCTCTTCCTTCTCGTCGAACTCTGACTTGGGTGCCGCGTCCTGCTCGGCGGCGGTGCCTGCCAGCCCTGCAAGGGCCGACCAGCGAGGATCCAAAACTTCATGGTGGTGGTCGGGATCATCGTTGAGCCGGGCTCCGCATTCGGAGCACAACCCCTGGCAATCCTCCCGGCACACCGGCTGGAACGGCAGCGACGTAACCACTGCATCCCTCAGCACGGGTTCCAGATCGACCGAATCGTTTTCCACCCTGTGCTGTTCTTCGTCCTCTTCTACCGACAGCGACGCGGAGTCGCTGTAGAAGAAGAGCTCCTGGATCTCCACCTCACGGTCGAACCGCAGTGGCTCCAGGCACCGGCCGCACTCGCCGGTTACCTCGACGTTGGCCGTTCCCGACACCAGGATCCCCTCGTGCACCGATTCGAAGCGCAGATCCAGTTCCATGTCGGAACCTTCCTGCACGCCGATCAGCGCGACGCCGAAATCCTTGGGTGTCGGTGCATGTTCTTCGATTGTCCGCATGCTTCCCGGACTGCGCCCGAGATCCTTGACGCTGAAAATCAAAGGCGAACTGAGATCGCTTTTAATGGTGACTCCTGTAGAACATATGACCGACGTACCATCCTAGCCCGATCAGGCGGGCAGGCCCAAAACGGGCGGGGGGCCCAGCATAGGACTCCACGGGTGCCGCGGGATCAGGCGGACCCGCGCAGGTGCCGATCCACGGCGTCCGGCACGAAGGGGCTGACGTCGCCGCCGAGGGACGCCACCTCCTTCAGGAGGGTCGAGGAGACGTGCGCGAACCCGGTGTCCGTCGGAAGGAACACGGTGTCGATGTCGGCCAGGTGCCGGTTCATCGTGGCCATGGGCAGCTCGTAGTCGAAGTCCAGGCCGGAACGCAGGCCCTTCACGAGGGCCGTCGCCCCTTGCTCCCGGCAGAAATCCGCGAGGAGGCCCTCGCCCATGGGGAGCACCGCCACCCCGGGGAGGTGCGCGAGGCTCTCCGTGCAGAAGGCCATGCGCTGTTCGAGGTCGAAGCGATATTTCTTCGCGTAGTTCGTCGACACCGCGACAATCACCTCGTCGAACAGCCGCGCGGCGCGGCTGATGACCTCGAGGTGGCCGTTGTGGAGGGGGTCGAAGGATCCGGGGCAGACGGCGCGGTTCATCCCCCCACGGTACCCAGTGCCGCGCCCGTGGCAGGAGCGGCAATACTGGTGGGATGACGACAGACGCTCGGACTCCCGCCCCGCAGGGCACCGGCAGGGCGCCGTGGGCGCGGACCGCACGCGGGGCGAACCTGCTCGGCGACGACGGCCGGCTCGGCATCACCATCTTCGAGGAGGTCACCGCCCTCGCGCAGCAGCATTCGGCGATCAACCTCGGTCAGGGCTTCCCCGACGAGGACGGGCCGCGGGAGATCCTGGACGCCGCCCGGGCAGCCATCGCCGAGGGGGCGAACCAGTACGCGCCGGGCCAGGGGCTTCCCGTGCTGCGCGAGGCGATCGCCGCGCACCAGGAGCGCTTCTACGGACTCACCGTGGACCCGCGGACCGAGGTGATCGTCAGCACGGGCGCCACCGAGTCCATCGCAGCCGCGATCCTCGCGTTCGCCGGCCCCGGCGACGAGGTCCTGACCTTCGAACCGTTCTACGACTCCTACGGTGCGGTGATCGGCCTGTCCGGTGCGACGCACACCACGGCCCCGCTGCGCGCACCGGACTTCCAGCCCGACGCCGCGAGCCTCGAGGCCGCGTTCAGCGAGCGCACCCGGATCGTCGTCATCAACAATCCGCACAACCCGACGGGCAGTGTCTTCGCCCGCCCGGCACTGGAGCTGATCGTCCGGCTCGCGGAGCGGTACGACGCGCTCATCGTCACGGACGAGGTCTACGAGCACCTCATCTTCGGCGCAAAGCACATACCCATCGCGTCCCTGCCCGGGGCGGCCGGCCGCACCCTCAGCATCTCATCGGCGGGCAAGACGTTCTCGGTGACGGGCTGGAAGATCGGCTGGCTCAGCGGACCGGCCGAGCTCGTCGCCCAGGTACGCACCGTCAAGACCTTCCTCACCTACACCTCGGGCACACCGTTCCAGGGCGCCGTCGCCCGGGGCCTGGCACTGCCCGACGGGTTCTTCACCTCCGTCGCGGACACCCTGCGGAGGAAGCGCGACCTGCTGGGCGAGGGCCTCCGGGCGGCCGGATTCGACGTCTTCGAACCCGAGGGCACCTTCTTCACCATGGTCGACGCCGCGCCGCTCGGCATCGAGGACGCCGCCGACCTCGCGCGCCGCCTGCCCGCCCTGATCGGCGTCGCGGCGATCCCCGTGGCGCTGTTCTGCCACGCGGAGGGCGCCGAACACACGCGGTCCCTGCTGCGCTTCGCGTTCTGCAAGAAGTTCGACGTGATCGAGGAGGGCGCACGGCGCCTGGCGACCCTGCGGGACCGCGTATGAGCACCGGACCGACATCGGGCGCAGCACCGGACGACGGCGGGGACGAGGAGTTCGAGGTCCCGACCCGCTGGCTTCCCGGCACGGGCGCGTACGCGGAGATCGATGAGGACGCGCACATCGAGGGCGCCCTCATCCTCAGTATCGGCGGCGCCCAGCAGTCCCACGTGGACATGCTCCGGCCGGGTCGCGTCTTCTACGAGTACCTGCAGCGCATCGCGAACGTCGTCGACCTGGTGGCGCCTCCCGGTGCTCCCCTGCGTGTCCTGCATCTCGGGGCCGGGGCCCTGACCCTCGTCCGGTACGTCCAGGCCACGCGGCCCGGCTCGCGGCAGGTGGCCGTGGACCTGGAGGCGGAACTGATCGACTTCGTCCTCGACGCCATGCCGCTGCCCGAGGGCACCTCCTGCGAGATCATCGCGGAGGACGCCGCGGATGCTGTGTTCGAACAGCCGGACGCTGCGTTCGACGTCGTCGTGCTGGACATCTTCGCGGGAGCGGACGCCCCCGCCCACCTGACGGGCCCGGATTTCGCGGCGCACCTGCTGCGGGTCTGCGCCGCGGACGGCGTGGTGCTGGTGAACGTCGGCGACGACCCCCCGCTCGCGTTCGCCCGCGCGCAGAGCAGGCAGCTCTCAGCACTCGCGACGGCGACCGCCGTCCTGACCGAGGCCGCCCTGGTGGGCGGCGAGCAGGCGGGGAACGTGATCGTCGCCGCCCGCCACGCTCCGTGGCCCGCAGCGTGGACGCGGACACTGCTCGCCGCGGGACCCCATCCTGCGGCCGTCCTGGCCGGCGCGGACCTCGCGCGGTTCGAGCAGCCTCCCGCCCGATAGGCCGGTCCACGTCCGCGGCCGCGCCGGGCTCGGCACGTGCACGGCGAGGGCATCGACGCCCCGACCCCACCTGCGGCCTCGACAGGACGGCCTCCCGTGCCCGCAGCCCATCCGGAGGCCGGATCTGCGCGAAGTACCCGTACGCTTGTCGGGGCAGGCGCAGATCCGCAGGCCGGGTCCCGGTCCCGATGACCGAGGGACAGCACCAGGGGGAGGAGACGCGCATGGCCGGCACGGCGCTCCGCTACGTCCGGTCCCTCCTGCTCGTCTCGCTGATCCTCTCGCTGTCCTCGGCATCGCATGTCGCCGCCGCCGGACATCTGCCCCACCTCGGGGTGATCCTGCTCCTCGGCGCGCTCCTCCTCGTCCCGACGACGCTGCTCACCCGGCGCACCCTCTCCTTCCGGTCGTCCCTCGTCGCCATGGGCGCGGGCCAGCTGCTGCTGCACACCCTCTTCGACATGACCTCCGCTCCCGCCCTCTGCCGGAGCTCCTCCGCGGCGCCCGGCCATCATGCGGCGTTCGAGCTCGCCTGCTCTCCCGCGACGCAGGACCAGCTGGGCGCACCCTCCGGGGGACTCGCGATGGTGCTGCTGCACGCGCTCGCGACGATCGTCCTGGCCCTCGCGGTCTCCCGCAGCGACCACGCCCTGCAGCTGGTCCGCGCCTGGCTCCGGCCGCTGTTCGTCCTCCCGGCGCCCGCCCCGCGGGCTCCTGCCCGACGCCGTCCCGTGCAGGACGTCCCCTCGCCGGTCGCCCCGCTGCCGGTACACGCGTCCGTACCGACGCTGCGCGGGCCGCCGCGCGCCCTCGCGCTGCCGGTCTGACCCAGGGTCCCACGACGGGATGCCGGGTCTCCCGGTGGCGCCCACCCGCGCCACCTCCCAGCTCACCGCCGCTCCACGACCCCCGCCCTCGCGGGCCGGAGCGCACCCCCGAAAGGCAGTCCCATGACCTCATCCCCCTCATCACGCGTCCTCACGACAGGCGCCGCCGCCGCCCTCGCCACCGCCGGCCTGATGGCCGTCGGCCTCGGCGCGGCCGCCGCGCACGTCAGCGTCACTCCTACGTCCACCACCGAGGACGGGTACGCGCAGCTCACCTTCAGCGTGCCCAGCGAATCCGAGACCGCAGGAACGAACAAGATCGAGGTGCAACTCCCCACCGACCAGCCGTTCACCTCGGTGCGCGTCAAGCCGGTCGAGGGCTGGACGGCGGACGTGGTCACCGGCGCCCTGCCCGAACCCGTCACCACCGCCGACGGCGCCACGCTCACCGAGGCTCCCCTGTCCGTCGTCTGGACGGCGGCAGAGGGCTCCGAGATCACCGAACAGGAGTACCAGACGTTCTCCATCTCCGTGGGACGCCTGCCCGAGGCGGGGTCCACCGTGCTGCTGCCGACCACCCAGACCTACACCGACGGCGAGGTGGCGCAGTGGACCGAGGAAACCCTCGAGGGCCAGGAGGAGCCGGAGAACCCGGCGCCGTCCTTCGTGACCACCGCGGCCGCCGAGGGTGAGGACGCGCACGGCACCCACGGGACGTCCGACAGCGAGGCGACCGACGAGGCCGTCGACGCCGAGCAGGACTCGTCCAGCACCGACGCCGCCACCGAGACGGGTTCGGTGTCGGCGGTCGGCTGGGCCGGGCTGGTTGCCGGTCTGCTCGGGCTCGCAGCAGGCGTGACGGCGCTCGTTCGCACCGGGCGCCGGGCCTAGCCCCACGGACAGGGCCGGGCTCCGATCCCCTCAGGGCGTCGGAGCCCGGCCCAGGCGCCAGGCGTCGGTCGGCCGGGCGTCAGTCGACGGCCGGCTCCAGGAACCACAGGCGCGTCTCGCCGTACTTCTTGTCCGCGAAACGCTCGAGCCACGCGGGCCACTCCGGTTCCGGGGACCGCGATGACCGCTCGACGACGACCACGGCGCCCTCGGCCAGCCGCGACTCCAGTGCGCCCAGGACGGCGAGCACGCCGTCCGCCGTGACGGTGTAGGGCGGGTCCATCAGGACGAGATCCCACGTCAGTTCGGGGGCGACGCGTTCGAGGTACGTCTCCACCTTGGACCGGTGCACACGCACGGCTGTCCAGCCCAGCACCCTGTTCACGAGGTCGGCGTTCTTCTGCGCCACGGCGGCCGCCCGGTCGGCGGATTCGACGAGGTCCACGGTGGCCGCCCCGCGGCTGGCGCTCTCGACGCCGAGGGAGCCCGAGCCGGCATACAGGTCCAGCACATGCGCCCCATGCACCACCCCGTAGGACTCCAGGCTCGAGAAGAGGGCTTCCTTCACGCGGTCGGTGGTGGGCCGGGTGCCGTTCCCCTCGACGCTGGTGAGGGTCGAGCCGCCGGCGGCTCCTGCGATGATGCGCGTCATACCGTCGACTCTATCGCCCGTCCGGTGCCCGGCACGCCCCCGGAATCACAGGGGGTAGATGCTGGCGTCCTCGTGACGGAAGCCCAGGAACAGGCGGCTGCCGGGCACGATCCGCAGGGCGACGACGTCGGACGGCGCGACGTCCGCCGCCAGGCCGCCGGCGTGTACGCGGACGAGATCGCCCCGGTGCTCGACGTCGTCGACCGCCGCTCCGATGCACGCCGTCCCCGGCGTGGTGCCGGCGCTCCGGGACACGGCCACCTTGCCCGGCCGGACCGCGAGCGCGAGGGTCGCCCCCTCCGGCGCCGTACCGGTCAGCGGTACGGTCCACCCGTCCGCCGACCTGAAGCCGTCCGCCGTCCGCAGGCCCGTCACCAGGTTCAGTCCGGCCAGGTGAGCGCCGAACGCCGTGACCGGTCTCGTCAGCACGGCCGCGGTGGCACCGGACTCCACCACCCTGCCGCCGTCGAGGATGAGCACGCGGTCGGCGAGGAGGAAGGCGTCGAGCGGGTCGTGGGTCACGATGACGGCGGAACGGTCGGCGAGGACGTCGCGCAGGAGCGTGCGGATCGCCGGGGCCACGGTGACGTCGAGGGCGGAGAGCGGTTCGTCGAGCAGGAGCAGCAGCGGGTCGGCGGCCAGCGCGCGGGCGACGGCGACGCGCTGCGCCTGACCGCCCGAGAGTTGCCCGGGCCGCCGTCCGGCGAGGTCGGCGGCATCGACGCGGTCGAGCCAGCCCTGCGCTGTCGCCCGGGCGTCGGCCCGGTCCGCGCCGCGGCTCCGCGGACCGAAGGCGACGTTCTCCAGTACGGTGAGGTGCGGGAACAGCAGCGCCTCCTGCGCGAGGAGCGACACCGCGCGGTGCCGCGGTTCCGTGACCACGCGCCGGTCCGGGCCGACGTCGAACAGGACCGTCCCGTCGAGCTCCGCCCTCCCGGTCGACGGTGCCAGCAGCCCGGCGAGGAGGGTGAGCAGCGTCGACTTGCCTGCGCCGTTGGGGCCGAGGACGGCGAGGGTCTCCCCCGGCGCCAGCTCGAAGGCGACGTGGAAGCCGCGTTCGGCCAGCGTCGCTGCGAAGGTGAGGCTCATGGTCGGGCGGCCTCCCGGGACGGCGAGCGCGGCGCGGCGAGGTCTCCGAGGGGCCGGACGCGGTGGGCCACCCCGACGACGGCGATGGCCACCAGCACGAGGATGAAGGAGAGGGCGACGGCGGCGTCGGGGTCGGTCTCCCGCTGCAGGTACACCTCGAGCGGCAGCGTCCGCGTGGTGCCCTGCAGGCTCCCGGCGAAGGTCAGCGTGGCGCCGAACTCCCCGAGGGCCCGGGCGAAGGAGAGCACCGCGCCCGAGACGAGGGCCGGCAGCACGAGGGGCAGGGTGATGCGCCGCAGCACGGTCCAGCGCCCGGCGCCGAGGGTGGCGCCTACGGCCTCGTACCGGGTGCCGACCGTCCGCAGGGCGCCCTCGAGGCTGAGCACCAGGAACGGGAGCGCGACGAAGGCCTGTGACAGGACGACGGCGGTGGAAGTGAAGGCGATGTCGATGCCCAGGGCGCTGAGGCTGCCGCCGAGCAGCCCCCGCCGCCCGAACGTGTAGAGCAGTGCGATCCCTCCGACCACGGGAGGCAGGACGAGCGGCAGCAGCACGAGGGAGCGGACCAACCGCTGCCCGCGGAACGAGGTCCGCGCGAGGACGAGCGCCATGGGGACGCCGGCCAGGACGCAGAGCGCGGTCGCGGTGAGCGAGGTCCGCAGGCTCAGCAGTAGGGCCGCCTTCGCGCTCTCCGACGTGACGAGAGGGACGAACCTCGGCCAGTCGATCCGCACGGCCATCCCGATGACGGGCACGACGACGAACAGGCCGCCGACGACGGCGAACGCTACCACCCAGCGGGGCAGGCGCGCGGCGGTCACGACGGCGCCCGCCGGGAGCGGGACGGCTCAGGGCGCACCGAAACCCGCCGCTCCGAGGACGGACTGCCCGGACGGACCGGCCACGAAGTCCACGAACTCCTGCGCGGTGCGGGCATCGCTGCTCCCGGCGAGGGCCGCGATCGGATAGGTGGTGACCGCGCCCGCGGCCTCCGGCAGGTCGATGCCGCGGACGGCGTCACCGGCCGCGCGCACGTCGGTCACGTAGACCAGGCCGGCATCCGCCTCTCCGGAGGTGACCTTCCCCAGCACGTCCGTCACGGAGGACTCCTCGCTGACGGGTGCCAGGTCCACGCCTGCAGCCTCCTCGACCGTCGCGGCCGCGGCCCCGCAGGGCACCTGCGGTGCGCAGACCACCGTCTTGACGCCCGGCTTCGCCGCGTCCGCGAGTGAGGTGATCCCCGCCGGGTTGTCCGGCGGCACCGCGAGCTGGAGCGTGTTGCCGGCGATGTACACGGGGTCTGCGGCGAGCAGATCGGCGACCTTCGCCATCGTCCCGGCGTCGGCGGAGGCGAAGACGTCGGCCGGCGCGCCCTCGGTGATCTGCGTGGCGAGATCGGACGAGCCCGCGAAGGTCAGGGCGACCTCGGTGCCCGGGTAGGCCGCCTCGAACTGCCCGGCCAGGTCCGTGAACGCGGCCGTCAGGGAGGCGGCGGCGAACACGGTGATGCTGCCGTCGACCGCGTCGCCACCTGCGGCGCTGCCCTGGGCGCTCGGGCCGGCGGTGCCGCACCCTGCCAGGGTCAGCACGACGGCGGCCGCGGCTCCTGCCTCGATCGCACGCGAGTGGTGGGCAGGCAGCCCGCGGCCGCGGCTCATGCCTTGCCCCCGGGGGTCTCGATGATGACCGTGGTGGCCTTCACGACGGCGATGGCGATCGAGCCCTTCTCCAGCCCGAGGTCGCGGACGGCCTCGCTGCTCATGAGGGACACCACGCGGTGCGGCCCGCACTGCAGTTCCACCTGGGCCATGACGGTGTCGGCGATGACGTCCGTGACGATGCCGACGAACCGGTTGCGGGCGGACCGGCCGATGTCGGAGGGGTCCCCGGGCAGGACGGCGTTGCGGCGGGCGAGTCCGGCGAGTTCCAGCGAGTCCACCACGGCTCGGCCCGAGACGTCCTTCGTGCTGCCGAGGAGGCCGCCGTCGATCCAGCGGCGCACGGTGTCGTCGCTGACCGCGAGGAACCGCGCCGCGTCCCCGATCCGTATCTGCGTCATGAAAACGAGGTTACCGCCTCAGGCGCGGACGATCAGCCCTTCTCGAGGAACGCTTCCTTCTCCGGGTTCAGGTACAGCTCGATCGCCAGTGCCAGGCCCGGGGACTCGTGCAGGTCGGGATCCTCCGCGACGATCTCCTGCGCATCGGTGCGCGCCTTCTCGATGACCGTGCCGTGCTGCGTGATCTTCAGGAAGCGGAGCGCCGAGCGTCCACCGGACTGCGATGCCCCGAGGATGTCCCCCTCGCGCCGGAGCTCGAGGTCCTTCTGCGAGAGCTCGAAACCGTCCGTCGTGGAGGCGACGGCGGATAGCCGCTCCCGGCTCGGGTGGTCGGGCTCCAGCTTGGTCACGAGCAGGCAGGTCCCCGCGTGCCCGCCGCGGCCGATGCGCCCGCGCAGCTGGTGGAGCTGGGAGATGCCGAAGCGGTCGGCATCCATGATGACCATGAGGGTGGCGTTGGGGACGTCGACGCCCACCTCGATGACCGTGGTGGCGATGAGCAGCTGCACGGTGCCGTCCGCGAAGCGCGCCATGACGTCGGCCTTGTCCTGCGGGTCGAGGCGCCCGTGGAGCATGCCGCTCGTGACGCCCTGGAGCTGCGGGATCCCGCCGAGGGAGTCGAAGAGCGCGACGACGCTCGTGAGCTCCTGCGTTCCCCCGGCCTTCCGCTCCGCGGCCGGCTCCCCGTAGAGCACCTCCGGGGCGTCGTCGTCGGCCTTGCCGTTGTCACCGATCTTCGGGCACACCACGTAGACCTGGCGCCCGGCGTCGATCTCCTCGCGGGCGCGCGACCAGATGCGGTCGATCCACGCCGGATGCTCCGTGAGCCCCACTTCGTGCGTGGTGATCGGGGACCGCCCGGCGGGAAGTTCGGACAGCGTCGAGGTCTCGAGGTCCCCGAAGACGGTCATGGCGACGGTCCGCGGGATCGGCGTCGCCGTCATGACCAGCACGTGCGGGGAGGTGCGGGCCTTGGTCCGCAGGGAATCGCGCTGCTCCACGCCGAAGCGGTGCTGCTCGTCGACGACGATCAGTCCGAGGTCGAAGAACTGCACGTTCTCGGACAGGAGCGCGTGCGTGCCGATGACGATCCCGGCGTCCCCCGAGGCGGCGTCGAGCAGGGACTTCTTCCGCTGGGCGGTGGACATGGACCCGGTGAGCAGCACCACGCGCGTGCCGTCCATGGCCCCGCCGAGCATGCCGCCCTCGGCCAGGGGACCGAGGGTCCGGGTGATGGACTGCAGGTGCTGGGCGGCCAGCACCTCCGTGGGCGCGAGCAGCGCCGCCTGCCCCCCGGCGTCGATGACCTGCAGCATGGCGCGGAGGGCCACGAGGGTCTTGCCCGAGCCGACCTCGCCCTGCAGCAGCCGGTTCATGGGGTGGTTCCGGGCGAGGTCCTCCGCGAGGGTTCTGCCGACGTCGCGCTGGCCCTGCGTCAGGGTGAAGGGCAGCCGGGCGTCGAACTGGTCGAGCAGTCCCCCGGCGCGGGCCGGGCGCGCCGTGGCCTCCTCGCGGGCGGCGAGCGCACGACGGCGGGCGAGGGCCGCCTGCAGCACGAACGCCTCCTGGTAGCGGAGGCGGTGCTGGGCCCGGTAGGCGTCCTCGATCTGCGGTGGCCGGTGCACGAGCTCGTACGCGCTCGCGAGGCTCATGAGCTTGTCACGGAGGGCGATCGACGCCGGGACGGGGTCATCGAGGTCGGAGAGGCGCAGGGTGTCCAGGACGACGCCCACGGCCTTGGCGATCGCATCGCTGCTGAGCTTCTCCACCGCCGGGTAGACCGGGATGGGGCGTTTGGCGCGCGCGGGGTCGTCGTCGCCCTCGTCGAGCAGGGAGTAGCGCGGATTGGTGAGCGAGAGCCTGCCGCGGTAGACCGTGACCTTGCCCGAGAACATCGCCCGCACGCCCGGCTTGAGCTCACGGGCGGCGGTGAACCCGTTGAAGTAGGTGAGGTTCATGCCACCGAGGCTGCCGTCGGAGTCATCGGTGATGACGACCTCCAGGAGCGTGCCCTTGCGGGTGTGCATGCGCCGCGAAGTGGCGGACTGCACGCGGGCGATCAGGGTGACCTCCTCGTCCACGGGGACGTCGGCGATGGGCGTCAGCTCGCCGCGCTTGAGGTAGGTGCGCGGGAAGTGGTTGAGCAGCTCCCCCACGGTGGTGATGCCGAAGTACTTGTCAAGGTGCTTGGCCACGGGGCCGAGTCGCGTCCCGAGCGGTGCGTCGAGCTCGGAGGTGGCCGCCTTCCGGTCCGCACCGGCCAGGACCCGCACGACGCCCGTCACGGGCCGCACTGCGTCAGGACTCACCGGCCTCGACTCCGACGGGTGAGGCGGCGAGCTGGGTCACCGTGATGTTGATCGGCGTCCCCGCCTCGTGGATGAGGGCCAGGGCGGGCACCGGGTCCGGGACGTGCACGTGGACGCGCCAGCGGTAGCCGTCCCCGACCGGGGAGACGGCGCTCATGATCACCGAGTCGCCGATCTCGTCGAGGTGGAGGCGCAGGGTGGCGGCGTCCAGCGGGCTGAGGTTGATGGTGCACATGACCTCGACGCCCTCCGAGTCGCCGCCGCGGTGGATGTGCGGCGCCTGGATGTCGTAGCCGTGCAGGCCGTCGAGGAGTTCGTCCTGCAGTTCCTCGCCGAGGGCCGCGGCCCGGAGGGCGTCGAGGATGAGGAGGAAGCCGACGCCGCCGGCGTCGACCACTTTCGCCTCGGTCAGCACGCCGAGCTGGTTCTCGGTGTCCGCGACGGCCTGCAGCGCGTACTGCACCGAACCCCTGAGGGTGACGGCGAGCGCCTGGTTGCTGTCGTCGCCCGCGTGTCCGGAAGCGGTCTCGGCGGCACCGCGGGCGCTGGCCTCGAGGACCGAGAGCATGGTGCCCGGGACGGGGTCGCTGAGCGCGGACCAGCTGCGGATCTGGGCGCGGTGGAGGGCGGAGGCGAGCAGCGAGCTGGTGAGGCGTGTGGTGCCATGCAATGGTTCGGCGAATGCGGCGAGGAAGACGGCGAACAGGGTGCCGGAGTTCCCGAGTGCCTCCTCCATGGCGGCGCGGCCGGCGACGGTCAGGAGCTCGCCCAGGTCGACGGCGTCGGCGTCGTGCGCGGCGCGTGCGGCGGAGCGGACGGTCAGGTAGAGGTTGGTGCCGGTGTCGCCGTCCGCCACGGGGAAGATGTTGATCGCGTTCAGGCGGTCGCTGTGGTTCCCGAGGGACTCTTCGGCCTTGCTCAACCAACGCTTCATCGCGAGTGCGTTCGCGGTGATCTTAGTGTGCAAAGTGATCCCATCCCCTGAGAGCTGCGGCCTGTGACGCCAGTGTCACGAGCGGCTTGCCCGGCACCACCGAGCCTACCGCAGTGAACCCGGCCGGCAGCAGTCCGTCCGCGGGGAAGGTGGCGAGCAACCCGTGGTCCTCACCCCCGCCGAGCACCCACTCCATCGGGTCGACGCCCAGCAGCGCGGCGGTCTCCGCGAGCGGAGCCGCGTACTCCCGCAGGGCGGACGGGTCGAGATCGAGCCCGACGCCGCTCGCCGTCGCGATGCGTCCGGCGTCGCGGAGGAGGCCGTCGGAGAGGTCCAGCATCGCGGACGCGCCGACGACGGCGGCCGCGGGGCCGGCGGCCAGGGGCGGACGCGGCCGCAACTGCGCGGCGACGAGCTCCTCCCCCACCGGTCCGACGTCCTCGAGCGGCCGGCCGTCCTCGAGCAGGGCGAGGCCTGCGGCGGCCCGGCCCAGCGTGCCCGCGACGGCGACCCTGTGTCCGGCTTTCGCGCCGGAGCGCAGGACGGGGGCGCGGCCGTCGAGGGTCCCGGTCACGGCTGCCGTGACGACGAGCTGGGCCCCGGCGCCGAGGTCGCCGCCGACGACGCCGCAGCCCGCCGCGCCGAGCTCGCGGATGGCGGCGGTCAGGCCGTCGGCGAGCGCCTCCACCCACTCCACGGGCGTGGTGGGCGGGAGGGTGAGGCTGACGACGAGCGCGGTGGCCCGGCCCCCCATGGCGTTGATGTCGCTGAGGTTCTGGGCGGCGCACTTCCAGCCGACGTCGTAGCCGGTGGTGCGGTGGCCGTTGGGGCGCAGGAGCCGGAAGTCGTGGTCCTCGACGAGCGTGTCGATGCTGAGCACGGTCCGGCCGTCGTTCGCGGCGAGGAGGGCGGCGTCGTCGCCGGGACCGAGGAGGACGCCCTCCGGCACGGGGAGGCGGGGGACGATCCGGGCGAGGAGCTCGGCCTCGGAGAGGCCGGCGACTGTGAGCCGGTGCGTGGAGGTGGGAGAGGGCGACTGCGACACGCCCCCACGCTACAGCGAAGCGCCGACACCGCCCGTGCTGGATCGCGGCGTCGGAGCGGGAGGGGCCTTGACCGGCATCAGGAGGAGGACCGGTCACCGATCAGTGACAGCAGATACTTTCCGTAGCCGCTCTTCACGAGGGGTGCGGCGACAGCTTCGAGTTCGGAGTCGCTCAGGAAGCCCTGCCTCCAGGCGACCTCCTCCGGCGCACCGATCTTGAGGCCCTGGCGGTGCTCCACCGTACGGATGAAGGTCGACGCATCGCTGAGCGACTCGAAGGTGCCGGTGTCGAGCCAGGCCGTGCCGCGAGGGAGGATCTCGACGTGGAGCCTGCCCCGGTCCAGATACTCCTGGTTGATATCCGTGATTTCGAGTTCGCCGCGGGGGGAAGGCTTCAGGCCACGCGCAATTCCGATCACGTCATTGTCGTAGAAGTAGAGCCCGGGGACCGCGAAGCTGCTTTTCGGGACCACCGGTTTCTCCTCGAGTGACAGTGCCTTCCCGGAGTCGTCGAACTCGATGACTCCGTATGCGGTGGGATCAGCGACCTGGTATCCGAAGATGGCCCCTCCCTCCACGTCGGCGAAGCGACGAAGCTGTGTTCCCAGTCCCTGGCCGTAGAAGATGTTGTCCCCGAGGACGAGGGCGACGGAGTCGCTGCCGATGTGGTCCTTGCCGAGGATGAAGGCCTGGGCGAGTCCGTCCGGCGAGGGCTGTACGACATAGCTCAGATTGACCCCGAATCTACGGCCGTCACCCAGCAGCCGGCGGAACTGGTCAGCATCGTGGGGCGCTGTGATGATCAGGATGTCCTGGATACCAGCGAGGATGAGCGTCGACAGCGGATAATAGATCATCGGTTTGTCATAGACGGGCACGAGCTGCTTGCTGATCCCCATGGTGATCGGATGCAGTCGCGAGCCGGTTCCACCGGCGAGAATAATCCCACGCATGACCTGATGATGGTCCATCCGGGGGGCCTCCACAATCACCCGCGCCATTCACACAGGGCGCGTCCCGCGCAGAGACCCCACATAGGACCCCAACCGCTCCCCTGCCGGCGCCGGCACGAAGCCGGTCGCCTTCAGCTTGGCGAGGTCGAGCGTGCTCTGCAGCGGGCGCGGCGCGGCCTGCTTGCCGGCGAAGTACTCCTCGGTGCTGACGCCGGTGACGTCGCGGCGGTCCCTGCCGCAGAGGGCGTACACGTCCGCCGCGATGTCGGCCCAGCTCTGCGACTCGCCGTCGTTCGTGACGTTGTAGGTGCCGAAGGGAGCACCCGTGCCCAGGAGGTGCAAGGCGGCGGCGGCGATGTCCTCCGTGAAGGTGAGCCGCCCGATCTGGTCATTCACGACGCTCGGCGAGATGCCGCGGCCCGCGAGGCCGACCATGGTCCGCACGAAGTTGTTGCCCTCGCCGATCACCCAGCTGGTGCGCAGGATGTAGTGGCGGGGCACCGTGGCGACGATCGCGTCGCCGGCCGCCTTCGTCTGCCCGTACACCCCGAGCGGGGTGAAGGCTTCCGTCTCCGTGTGGAGGTCGCGGGAGCCGTCGAAGACGTAGTCGCTGGAGATGTGGACGAGGGTCAGGCGGTGGGTACTCGCCACCCGGGCAAGCGCCGCGACGCCGGCCACGTTGACGGCCCAGGCGGCGGCGCGGCCGTCAGGGCTTTCCGCGGCGTCGACGGCCGTGTAGGCGGCGGCGTTGATGATCGTGTCGTACGCCGTCCAGGGGCGGGCTGTGTCGAGGTCGCCGAGCAGGTCGAGATCGTCGCGTGTGGCGAACTCGACGGACGCGTGGCCGGCGAGTGCCGTGCGGAGGGCCCTGCCGAGCTGGCCGTCCGCGCCGACGACGAGCGTCTTCCGCGGGATGAGCGGTGTGACGTCCGCGAGGCGCGGGTGCGTGCGGTCCTTGTCGGAGAGTTCGGCGTCGGCCAGCGGGATGGGCCAGGTGATCGCGGCCGTCTCGTCGGCGAGGTTGAGGAACACGTACTGGTCCTGGGCATCGGCGGACCAGTGGTCGTTGACGAGGTAGGTGTACGCGGTGCCGTCCTCGAGCGTCTGGAAGGCGTTGCCCACGCCACGCGGGATGAAGATGGCCGTCGAGGGATCGAGTTCCACGGTGAACACGGCGCCGAAGGAGGGCCCGTCGCGCAGGTCCACCCACGCGCCGAAGACGCGCCCGGTGGCGACGGAGATGAACTTGTCCCATGGCTCGGCATGGATGCCGCGGGTGGTGCCGGCGGTCTCGTTGAACGAGATGTTGTTCTGGACCGGGCCGAAGTCGGCGAGCCCGGCGGCGCTCATCTTCGCGCGCTGCCAGTTCTCCTTGAACCAGCCGCGGTTGTCGCCGTGCACGGGGAGGTCGAACAGCAGGACACCGGGGATGGGCGTCTCGCGGGCAGTGAGCGGTTTCGAGAAGGTCGGTCCCATGGCGTCACTGCCCCTGCTCGGTGTACTTGGTCTCGGTGGCGGCCTTCTGCGGTCGCCACCAGTCCTCGTTGTCGCGGTACCAGGCGATCGTCTCGCGCAGTCCTTCCTCGAAGTGGTCGAACTCCGGTGTCCAGCCGAGCTCGGTGCGCAGCTTCGTCGAATCGATCGCGTATCGCATGTCGTGGCCCACCCGATCCACCACGTGGTCATAGGCGTCCGCCGGCCGGCCCATCTCGGTGAGGATGAGTTCGACGACGTCCCTGTTGTTGCGCTCCCCGTCCGCGCCGATGAGGTAGGTCTGCCCGATCTCCCCCGTGTTGAGGATGGTCCACACGGCGGAGGAATGGTCGTTCGCGTGGATCCAGTCGCGGACGTTCAGGCCTTCGCCGTACAGCTTGGGCCGCACGCCGTCGATCACGTTCGTGATCTGCCGCGGGATGAACTTCTCGACGTGCTGGTAGGGCCCGTAGTTGTTGGAGCAGTTGCTGATCGTCGCCTGGACGCCGAAGGAGCGCACCCAGGCGCGGACGAGGAGGTCGGACCCGGCCTTGGTGGACGAGTACGGGCTCGACGGGTTGTAGGGCGTGCTCTCGGTGAAGCGCTCCGGATCGTCGAGCTCCAGGTCGCCGTACACCTCGTCCGTGCTGATGTGGTGGAACCGCGCACCATGCCGGCGAGCGGCTTCGAGCAGCGTGTAGGTGCCGATGATGTTGGTGTCGAGGAACGGCCGGGGATCGTGCAGCGAGTTGTCGTTGTGCGATTCCGCGGCGTAATGGACGACGGCGTCCGCGCGCTGCGTCAGCCGGTCGACGACGGCGGCGTCGGCGATGTCGCCGACGACCAGGTCGAAGCGGTCCGACGGCAGCCCCTCGAGGGACGCGGCGTTGCCGGCATAGGTCAGCTTGTCGAGGACCGTGACGGACACATCCGTGTGCTCCATCAGGTAGTGGACGAAGTTGGACCCGATGAAGCCGGCGCCGCCGGTCACCAGAAGATTCTTCACGTCCTGCACCACCCCGGATCAGTGCCGGCGACGGCGGACGGCGAGGACCGCGACGACGGCGAGCGCGGCGGCGACCAGGGCCGCACCGATCCACGCGACCGGCGCCAGGGACGCGGTACGCTCCTCCTCGGCGACAGCCTCCGCGGTGCGGCTCGGAGCCGGTGTGGCCGACCGGGTGGCACGCGGTGTGGCACTCGCGGTGGCCGCCGCCGGAGCGCTGTCCACCGCAGCGGCCGACGGGATCGGCGGCGGCGGCGCGGACGTGACCGGAGCGGGCGCCGAGCCGGTCGCGCTCGGGGTCGCCGTGGTCGAGGCGGAGGGTGACGCCGTCGCCGCCCGCGTCCCTGCCGGGCTCGGGCTCGGGCTCGGTGCCGGCACCGGCGCCTCGCCGGCGATTCCCGCGACCTCGCCCGTCGCGGCGTCGTACCGGAGGTTCGTGTAGATGAGGGTGTCGGCGAACACGAGATTGCCGGTGCCGGGTTCGATGAGGTGGCCGGTCGCCGGATGGACGAGGAAGCCGGTGCGGGCGTTGATCGCGAAGCCCGTGGCCGGGTCGGTTCCCGACGTCGCCAGGGGGTCGACGACGGGTGGCGCGGGTTCCCCGAAGGTGGCGTCCGGCCCGGGCTGTTCGACGACACCGGGCTGCTGCCGGGCGACGACGGCGGGGCGGCCGCCCGACGGCCCGGACTCGACGGCGAACGCGGCCACGGGGGCGAGGACCGCTCCGGCGAGGAGGACTGCGACCGTGCCGGTCACGGTCCTGAGGGCTGGGGAGGTCAGGGGGAAGCGGTGGTGCGCGGTCATTCGTCCTCGGCTCGCGATCTCGCACCCGCGGGCTGGGGGCAACGCCGGGTGCGTAGGGGGAACCGGCGGCCTGAGACCGACTGCCGGCTCCTGAATCCTACTGGCGGCGGCTCCCGCCGCCCCGCTTCCCCCGCGGGCTGACGGCGTCGTGTCGTGCCCTCCGGCGGGCCGCTCCCGCAGGATGAGCGCAGGACCACCGATTAGGCTGGCATCATGCCTGTCCTCCCCCGCGCCCTGACCTCCCTGCTGTCCGCCGCGGCCCTCCTGGCCGGGTCGACCGGATGCTCGTCGGTGGTGGACGTCGACCCTGCCGGGGACGCCGCGAACGCCCGGTGCGCGGACGTCATGATCGCCCTGCCCCCCACGGTCGCGGAGAACGAGCAGCGGGAGACGAACAGCCAGGCCACCTCGGCCTGGGGCGATCCGTCCCGGGTGGTGATGCGGTGCGGCGTGGACGTGCCGGGGCCCACCACGGACCCCTGTGTCACCGTGAACGACGTCGACTGGGTGGTCCGCGAAGGGGACCCGGCGTGGACGGCCACGACGTACGGGCGGGACCCTGCGATCGAGGTCCTCTTCGACCCCGACGAGGTGGCCTCGAGCACCGTCCTCGTGGAACTCGGCGACGCCGTGGCGCGGGTCGAGCGGACCCGCGCCTGCGTGGGGCTGGCCGACGCGACACCCGCGCCGACGGACGGCTGACGCACCGCCCCCGACCCGCCCCGTACCCACCGACCATCAGGAGGCACCATGAAAGCCGAGCGAATCTCCGACGTCTGCACCTTCCACGGGGAGGGACCGTACTGGGATCCGCGCCGCGGCGAGCTCCTGTTCGTCGACATGATGGAGGGCGACGTCCTCGTCCGGCACGCGGACGGGAGCCTCGACCGGCACGGCGTCCACCCGCGCCTCGCCGGCGTCGTCCGCGGGCGCACCTCCGGCGGGTACGTGATCGGCGTCGAGCGGGGCTTCGTGTTCGCCGACGACTCCTTCTCGACGATCGAGCAGGGCCCCGAGGCGTTCAGCGACAGCACGATCCGCATGAACGACGGCGGTTGCGACCCTGCAGGCCGCTTCCTGTGCGGGTCCATGGCGTGGGAGGGCGGGTTCGGCGTCGGCGCCCTCTACTCCCTGGATGCCGACCACACCGTGACCACGCTCCTGACAAGCCTCACGGTGTCCAACGGACTGCACTTCTCCCCCTCGGGCGACACCGCATTCCTCAGTGACACGCCGACGGGACGCATCGATGCCCTCGCCTACGACGTCGACGGCGGCCGGTTCACCGACCGCCGCACGTTCGCCGTCGTCGAACCCGCCCTGGGAATGCCGGACGGCATGGCGATCGACGCGGAGGGCGGTATCTGGACAGCCCTGTACGGGGGCGGCGCCGTGGCCAGGTACGACGCCTCGGGCAGGCTCTCCGAGCACATCCCGCTGCCGGTCACCAACGTGACGGCGTGCGCGTTCGGCGGGGAGGACCTCTCGACGCTCTTCATCACGACCACGCAGGAGAACATCCCCGAAGGCTCGGAGCCGCAAGCCGGGGCGCTGTTCGCCGTCGAGACAGGGGTCAGAGGCGCTCCCCTGCCGATGTTCCGCGGCTAGCCGTACCGGACCGGGACGGTGTCGGAGACGGTAAGTAGACTGATGGCTCACGCCGACCACGACGAACAGGAACTCACATGGCAGACACACTGGGAAGTCCGAACTCCGAGCCCGAGGGCGGTTTCGAGCGCGATCCCTCCGACTGGGTCACGGGTGACGAGCCGATGACCGCAGCGCAGCGGAGCTACCTCGACACGCTGGCCCGCGAGGCCGGCGAGGAAATTCCCGCCGACATCAACAAGGCCGAGGCCTCCGAGCACATCGACCGGCTGCAGGGCAAGAGCAAACGGCTCAGCGACGACTCCTGATCCGGTGTGACCCCGCCTCCCGGGCCTGTCGGACATCCCGTCCGATCGGTCCGGGGAGCGGGATCGACGACCCGCGGACCTACCGGGCGCCCGCGAAGTTGAACTCGGTGCAGATGTCCTGACCGAAGACGAAGCGCCGCACGGGTGCAGTACGCGCCTCGGCGAGCGCGTCGGCGCCGGTGAAGCGGATCCCGGGAACGCCGTCGCCCACGAGCACGGGCGCCGTGGTGAGGTACAGGCGGTCCAGCAGCGCGGCCTCGAGGAAGCGTGACACGGTGTTGCCGCCTCCCTCGATGAGGACCTTCTCCAGCCCCCTCGCCTGCAGGATGTCGAGGATCCGTCCCGGCGCGAAGTCCTCCGCGCCCAGGCGCACCACCTCGACGGAGCGCGGGACGCCGTCGGGGAGCACAGCGTCGGTGCCGACGAGCCAGAGGGTGGGGACGCCGTCGTCGGCCAGCACCCGCGCGGACGCAGCCACCTTCGCCGACGCATCGAGCACCACCCGGACGGGGCTCCTGCCGGGCACGTCGCGCACCGCCAGCGAGCAGTCCTCGGCCAGGACGGTCGAGGCGCCGACGACGACGGCGTCGACGAGCGCCCGCAGCCGCTGCAGGTGCCCGTGGTCGCCGCGGTCCTCGTGGAAGCCGGAGTCCCCGGTGCGTGAGGCGATGAACCCGTCGAGGCTCTGCCGCAGCCGGCCGACGACGATCCGGCCGGACGCCCCGGCGAGGTAGCCGTACCGGTGGGTCAGTTCCTCCGCCTCGCCCGGTGCGGGAGCCGGGGGGACGGCGCCGTCGAGCAGGGACGCCCAGGCGTCGGCGGACGGCGGCGGGTCGTGCCGCATGCGGGCGCGTTTCGTCGCAAGGTAGCCCGCGTTCTCCGAGCGCTCCGACACGGCGAGGCCGCGGCGCTCGACGACCTCGACCCCGAGGCCCTCGAGGGCTTCCTCCTTGGCGGGGTTGCCGGAGAGCAGGCGGACCGCGCGGATGCCGAGGTCCTGGAGGATCTCCGCCGCCTGGTCGTACCGTCGGGCGTCGATGGGCAGCCCCAGCTCGGTGTTCGCGTCCACGGTGTCCACCCCCTGGTCCTGCAGCGCGTACGCCTTGAGCTTGGCGAGCAGCCCGATGCCCCGGCCCTCGTGTCCGCGTACGTACACCAGCACCCCCCGGCCCTCCTCCGCGATCGCGGCGAGCGCGGCGTCGAGCTGTTCCCCGCAGTCGCAGCGCCAGGAACCGAAGGAGTCCCCGGTGAGGCATTCACTGTGGACGCGGACGAGGGGCGGCGCGGCCGGGCCGTGCACGGCGTCGTCGATCCCCTGCGCGAGCGCCACGTGCTCCGTGCCTTCGCCGTCCCGGTAGCCGATCATCCGGAAGGTCCCGTGGCGGGTGGGCAGCACGGTCTCGACGACCCTCTCGATCGTGGGCGGCACGGGGGCTGATACGGGATGCGTGGACTGCAGGGACATGGGACAACCTTAGGAGCGGAGCGGTGTCGCCCGAAAAACAGGGCTGGTGGGTCAACGGGCGGCGGCGGGGATTTATTGCTGCACCTGCCGGTGCTCCTGGTCCTCCTCCTGCTGCGAGGACGGCCGCCGGACGCCCGCGGCGGCGCGCCCCAGGACCTCCCGCACGGCGAGGACGGCGGGCCGCCGTGCACCCGCACGGCGTGCCGAGGTGAAGATGGAGCGCCGCGCGTCCTCGGCGAGGTCGAGCAGCTGCACCGGAACGTTCCGGCCCGTCCACACCAGCTCCGGCATGAGAGCGACAGCGTTGCCGGATTCGATGAGCCGGATCTGGGCCTGCAGATCCGCCGTCTCGTAGCGGACGTCGGGCTCGAAGCCTGCCCGCCGGCACGCCTGCTCCGCCCAGTGCCGTGACGCCGCTCCCCGGGGTTCCATGACCCACGCCGCGTCCTCCGCCTCCGCCACGGAGGAGATGCCGGCATGGCGGTGGCCGGCCGACGGCACGGCGAGCTGGATGGCGTCCTGCGTCAGGGGCACGTGGTCGAGCTCCGGGTGGCGCGGGGCGGCGTGTCCGGGGTACTGCTCGGCGATCACGAGGTCGAACTCCCGGGCGAAGGTCTCGTAGAGGGCGGTCTCCGGCTCGCGCTGCACCATCTCGACCCGGACGTCCGGGTAGTCGAGGGCCATGGCGGTGAGTGCGTCCGGCATCAGCGCGAGGGCCGCCGACTGGAAGACCGCCACCCGGACCGTCCCGGACACCGTCGTCAGCGAGGCCGCGAGATCCGCCTCGGCCCGCTCGAGGGTCTCCAGCAATGCGGCGGTATGCGTGACGAGCACCTCGGCCTGCGGCGTGAGGACCACGCGGCGCCCGGTCTTCCGCAGCAGCTCGACGCCCACCTCCTTCTCGAGCAGGGCCAGCTGCTGCGAGACAGAGGACGGGCTGTAGCTGAGCGCTGCGGCGACGTCAGCGAGCGTCCCCCTGATCTTCAGTTCACGGAGCAGGCGGAGCCTGCGCAGATCGAGCATGGACTCCCTGTTCCTTCGGTTCGGCTGATCATTACCGTTCGGTAATCATCGCTTTTCCTAATCGTACGATGCGCCGGATACTGGGTGCGAAGTAGCTGCTTCATCCTGTGCCCGGCGCGAGCCGTCCAACCGAAAGCCGTTGCCATGACAACCCAGATCCCGCCCCGCGAGGGCACCGCCACCACCCCGGCGTCCCCGGACCCGTCCGTCGCCTCCGACCCGAGCGCCGACGTCGAGGCCGCTTCCTTCTCCGCCGGCCCGGGCGGCTCCACGGACATCCCGGCAGCGCTGCCGGACGAGGCGATCGCCCTGGTACGGCGATGGCTGACCGAGGCGGCGAAGATCCCCGTCGACGCCTCCGCCCAGCAGCTCGCCGGCGTCCTCAAGGACCCGAACGGGCTGGCCTTCACGGTCGGCTTCGTCGACGGCGTGATCCGGCCCGAGGACCTCGCCGTCGCCGCCCGGAACCTCGCCGCCATCGCGCCGAAAGTGCCCACCTTCCTCCCCTGGTACATGCGCTCCGCCGTGAAGGTCGGCGCCGCCGTCGCCCCCGTCCTGCCGCAGGTCGTCATCCCGATCGCCCGCCGGGTGCTGCGCGAGATGGTGGGGCACCTCATCATCGACGCGTCCGACGCCCGGCTGGGCCGCTCGATCGAAAAGATCAGGCGCGAGGGCATCCGCCTGAACATCAACCTGCTCGGCGAGGCCGTCCTCGGCGACCACGAGGCGGAGCGCCGGCTCGCCGGCACGGTCCGCCTCCTCGAGCGGCCCGACGTCGACTACGTCTCCATCAAGGTCTCCTCGACCGTCGCCCCGCACCCCGCGTGGGCCTTCGACGAGGCCGTCCGGCACGTCGCGGAGAAGCTCGCCCCCCTGTACGCGCTCGCGGCGCAGGCCGTGACCCCGAAGTTCATCAACCTCGACATGGAGGAGTACAAGGACCTCGACCTCACGATCGCGGTGTTCATGGACATCCTCGACCGGCCCGAGTTCACGCACCTCGAGGCGGGGATCGTCCTGCAGGCCTACCTCCCCGACTCCCTCGCCGCCATGATCCGGCTGCAGGACTGGGCCGCAGCCCGGCGGGCCCGGGGCGGTGCCGGCATCAAGGTGCGCGTCGTCAAGGGCGCCAACCTCCCCATGGAGCAGGTGGAGGCGTCCCTCCACGACTGGCCGCTGGCCACCTGGGGCTCGAAGCAGGACTCGGACACGCACTACAAGCGCGTGCTGAACTACGCCCTGCAGCCGGGGCGGATCGAGAACGTGCGCATCGGCGTCGCCGGCCACAACCTCTTCGATCTCGCCTTCGCCTGGCTGCTCGCCGGGGAGCGCGGCGTCCGCCACGGCATCGAGTTCGAGATGCTCCTCGGCATGGCGCAGGGGCAGGCGGAGGCCGTGAAGCGGGACGTCGGTTCTCTGCTCCTCTACACGCCCGTCGTGCACCCGGGCGAGTTCGACGTCGCCATCGCCTACCTCATCCGCCGCCTCGAGGAGGGTGCGAGCCAGGACAACTTCATGTCCGCGGTGTTCGAGCTCACCGAGAACGAGGCCCTGTTCGAGCGGGAGAAGAACCGTTTCCTCGCCTCGCTGGCGGAGCTCGACACGACCGTCCCGGGGGCGAACCGGCGGCAGGACCGCACCGTCCCCGCCCCGGCCCACCCCGGCTCCGGCTTCTCGAACACACCTGACACCGATCCGTCGCTCCCGGCGAACCGCGCCTGGGGCCGGGCGATCCTCGAGCGGGTGGCCGGCTCCGAGCTGGGGAACGACGTCGTCGCCGCCACGACGCTCACGCGCGACGAGGAGCTCGAGGAAACCATCGCGGGCGCCGTCGCAGCATCGGCGACCTGGGGCTCCCTCACGGGCGCCGAGCGCGCCGCGGTCCTGCACCGGGCCGGCGACGCGCTCGAGGCACGCCGGGCCGACCTCATGGAGGTCATGGCCGCCGAGACCGGCAAGACCCTCGACCAGGCCGATCCGGAGATCTCCGAGGCCGTGGACTTCGCCCACTACTACGCCGAGCGCGCCCGCGAGCTCGACGACGTCGACGGCGCGTCCTTCTCCCCCGTCCGGCTCACCGTCGTGACGCCGCCGTGGAACTTCCCCGTCGCCATCCCCGCGGGCTCGACCCTCGCCGCCCTCGCCGCCGGTTCCTCCGTGATCATCAAGCCCGCCCCGCAGGCACGGCGCTCGGGCTCCGTCATGGTCGAGGCCCTCTGGGCCGCCGGCGTCCCGCGCGAGGTCCTGCGTCTCGCGCACCTCGACGAGGGCGACCTCGGACGGCAGCTCCTCGCCGATCCCCGCGTGGACCGGGTGATCCTCACCGGCGGCTACGAGACCGCGGAGCTGTTCCGATCCTTCCGTCCCGATCTTCCGCTGCTCGCCGAGACCTCGGGCAAGAACGCCATCATCGTCACGCCCAGCGCGGACCTCGACCTCGCGGCGAAGGACGTCGCGCAGTCCGCCTTCGGCCACGCCGGCCAGAAGTGCTCGGCCGCGTCCCTGGTCATCCTCGTGGGCAGCGCGGCGACCTCGCAGCGCTTCCGCAACCAGCTGCTCGACGCCGTCGCGTCCCTGACCGTCGGCTACCCCGCCGATCCGGGCACGCAGATGGGTCCCGTCATCGAGCCCGCCGCCGGCAAGCTCCTCGACGGGCTCACCACGCTCGGCGAGGGCGAGTCCTGGTTCATCGAGCCGCGGCAACTCGACGACTCGGGACGCCTGTGGAGCCCGGGCGTGCGCACCGGCGTGCAGCGCGGCTCCACGTACCACCTCACGGAGTATTTCGGCCCGATCCTCGGCGTCATGACCGCCGCGACGCTCGAGGACGCCATCGCGCTGCAGAACGACATCGACTACGGCCTCACCTCCGGTATCCACTCGCTCGACAGCCAGGAGATCGCCACCTGGCTCGACGGCGTCCAGGCCGGCAACCTCTACGTCAACCGGGGTATCACCGGCGCGATCGTCCAGCGCCAGCCGTTCGGCGGGTGGAAGAAGTCCGCCGTCGGCGCGGGCACCAAGGCCGGCGGCCCCAACTACCTCGTGGGCCTCGGCGCCTGGGCCCCGGAGGAGTCGCGGGCGCAGGGCAGCCCGCTGCCCGCCGTCGTGCCCCTGCTCGCGGCCGCCCGGACCGCGGGCCTGTCCGAGGCCGACGTCGCGCGCCTCGACCGCGCAGCGGCGTCGGACGCCGCCGCGTGGTCGAGCGAGTTCGGCCGGGTGAAGGACATCTCGGGCCTCGCGGCGGAGCGGAACCTGTTCCGCTACCTCGCGCACCCGGTGACGGTCCGCCTCGGTGGGGGTGCGCCCCTCGCCGATCTCGTGCGTGTGCTGCTCGCGGCCCGCGCTGCCGGCGCACCGGTGACGGTGTCGAGCGCCCTGGAACTTCCAGCCGCCCTCCGCTCCGTCGTCGGGGCGGAGAACGTCACCCTGGAGGACGACGACGCCTGGCTGGCCGGCGCGGCGACGCTCACGGCGCGTCGCGTGCGGCTCATCGGCGGCGGGGCGTCCGCCCTCGCGGAGGCGACGGGCGGGCGTCCCGACCTCGCGGTGTACGCGCAGCCGGTCACCGAGGCCGGGCGGATCGAGCTGCTGCCGTTCCTGCAGGAGCAGGCGATCAGCATCACGGCGCACCGATTCGGCACCCCGAACGCGCTGACGGACCATATCCTCTAGCGCCGTCGCCCCCGGGCGGGCACACGGCTCGCTCGGCGGGCGCCTGGTGCGGGCGGCCGGGCGCCCTCCGGCGCGATCCGGGTGGTGGTCGGCAGGAACGACGGCGGCGTGGTGCCTTGAGCAGGACGCCCGCCGGACGAGCGCTACACCGCGGTGCGATGCACGACGTCCTCGAGCAACTCCGCTCCCCTGCGTGCACCCTCCGCCGCCCGGAGCCGGTCACCGATCGCCCCGGCAGCCGCAGCGTAGGTGTCCGCCGTGAGGATGGTCGTCAACGCATCCGCGATCTGCTCGCTCGAGGACTTGCGGCTCAGGGTCAGCCCGGCCCCCGCCTCCTGCACGACCTTCCCGATCATCGGCTGGTCGAGCATAGGATGCATCGGCAGAATGAGCAGCGGCAGGCCGTGGGCAAGGGACCGCATCGTCGTCGCATGCCCGCCATGCCCGACCACCATCGAGCACCCGGGCATCACCTCGTTGTGCGGGACATACCTGTGGACGGCGATATTCGGCGGCGCGAACAGCCGGTCCGGATCGATGGCCGGCCCTGTCGTCACCGTCACGTCGACGGGCATTTCCGCCACGGCGTCGATGATCTTCTGCAGCACCACGGGTTGCCCGGGGAACGCGGTAGTGCTGAGGCTCACCAGGACATGGGGGCGGTCCGGCGGCGTAGCTGGACCTGCCACGTCCACAGCGGCTCCGGCCCAGACCGCCTTTCCGGCGTCTCGGTGCCCGGCCGGATCGAGGTCCGGATCCGCGCTGACCAGCACCAGTTCCGCGCCTCTGATCACCTGACGTGGGCCGACACCCTTCAGCCGCGCCATCACCGAGATGGGGTTGCGCCTGAAGGGTCCGTCGAAGAAGGCATAGAGGCTGTGTACGAGCGAGACATAGGTGAGCCCCGCCCTGTCCGCGGCTCCGAGGGCCCCGAACAGCAGGCAGTCGATGACCAGCAGATCCGGGGGATCGCGCCGGGCCTCGGAGATCAGGTCG
Source organism: Arthrobacter arabinosi (assembly GCF_054511115.1). Classification (NCBI taxonomy): domain Bacteria; kingdom Bacillati; phylum Actinomycetota; class Actinomycetes; order Micrococcales; family Micrococcaceae; genus Arthrobacter; species Arthrobacter arabinosi. Next base: position 215,225 of record NZ_JBTNDF010000001.1, on the reverse strand, counting down.
TGGGCGATCCCGGGATCGGTGAACACCGACAGCAGCATGGTGATGTCACGCCCGGCAGAGAGTTCGGCCGTCGGCGTCATCGGGTGGGCCGACCGGTAGGCGGTGAAACCGGCGCCCGTGGCTTCAATGGTGTCGGCCTGCGCTGCGTGACCCATGAACCGGACAGAGTGTCCCCGTCGCCGGAGTTCGGCACCGATCAGGAGGGCCGGGGAGACGTTGCCGCCGGCGTCGAGCGTGGCGAAGAGGAAAGTGGACATGACGTCCTCCGTGAAGCTCGCCGAACCGTGCTGGAGGACGAGAATACTGCTCCCTCCCCCGTGGAACAATGGCCGGGAACCCCCTGCCCGGAACCCGAAAGCACTCCCATGCCGTCACCACCCGCCCACTCCACCGTCCTCCGGGCGCGAACGCGGTCGCTGGCGCCCGGACTGGCAGTAGCCGCGGCCGGGGTCGCCGTCGCCGTCTGGCTCGGAATGCTGCAATCGGTGCTCGGGCCCCTGGTGATCGCGCTGGTGCTCGGCGTTCTGCTAGCCAACTCCTCCCTGTACACCCCCGCCCTCCGGCCCGGCGTCACAGCGGGCACCAAGAAGCTCCTGCGCGCCGGCGTCGTCCTGCTGGGCCTTCAGCTCGCGCTGCCCGACATCGTGGCGCTCGGCTTCCCGGTCCTCGGGCTGATCGTCGCGTGCGTCGCCCTGAGCTACGTCCTCACCCTCCAGCTGGGCCTGCGGCTCGGCCTCACGCGTGCCGGCGCCACGCTCATGGCGGCCGGATTCTCGATCTGCGGGGCTTCAGCCATCGCCGGCCTCCAGGGCGTCGTGAAGGCCGACGACGACGAGACCGCCGGCGCCGTCGCCATGGTCACGCTGTACGGGTCCCTCATGATCGTCGTCCTGCCCGTGCTCGGCGGACTGCTCGGGCTGAACGAGGAGCGGTTCGGGATGTGGGCCGGCCTTGCCGTCCACGAGGTGGCGCAGGTCGTGGCCGTCGCGGGCACCGCCGGAGTCACGGCACTCGCCGTCGCGACGGTGGTCAAGCTCGGCCGGGTGCTGATGCTGGCCCCGGTCGCCGCGGTGGCATCGCTCGGGGAGCGACGGCGTGCAGCAGCACGGGCCGGCGCGGGCCGAGCCGGCGAGGGGCTTCCGGTCGCCCCGTCGTCCGGTCCCCGCCCACCCGTGGTCCCGCTCTTCGTGCTCGGGTTCCTGGTCATGGTCGCCGTCCGCTCGCTCGGCATCCTGCCCGAGGCTGCACTGGAGATCGGCCGTACCGTCACGACCGTCCTGCTGGCCGCCGGCATGTTCGGTCTGGGCGCGGGCATCGATGTCCGGCGTCTGCTGCGCACTGGGGGCCGTTTCGCTGTCGTCGGGGCGCTCTCGACCGTGCTGCTCGCGGGCGGCTCGCTCGTCGGAGTGCTGCTGGTGGCCTGACCACCTGCGTCGGCAGACACCCCTCAGCCGACCGGCCGCCCGCAGGACTGCCAGCGTCGGCAGACCGTTCTGCCCGGCGACACACCGAACTCGGTGAGCATGTCTGGCAATGCCCACCGACGCCCCCGAGTCGGCGGGCAGAACCGACGCGACACGCAGGAAGCAGCCTCGCCGAGCACAGGCACCGGGCCTGGGACCTCAGCGCAGGCCGGTGCCCCGCTCGAGCGCAAGGCCGATGAGCTCGTCGATCAGCTCGGTGTAGCCGAGGCCGGACTTAGCCCACATCTGCGGGTACATGCTGATGGGCGTGAAACCGGGCATCGTGTTGATCTCGTTGATGACGAGGCGCCCGTCCGGGGTGTAGAAGAAGTCCACGCGGGACAGCCCCTCCCCGCCGATCGCGTCGAACGCGTCGGCGGCCAGGAGCCGGACGCGATCGATGACGTCCGCCGGGAGATCGGCCGGGCACGTCAGCTCGGCGGCCGCACCGTCCACGTACTTCGCCTCGAAGTCGTACCAGGCGTGGTCGCCGGGCTGCATCGCGATCTCGCCGGGCAGGGACGTGCGCGGGGCGTCGAGGCCGCGCCCCTGCAGGACCGCCACCTCGATCTCGCGCCCGTCGATCCCGGCCTCGACGATCACCTTCGGGTCGAACACGCGCGCGGCCTCGATCGCGGCGCGTAGCCCGTCGGCGTCCTCGACCCGGGTGATCCCCATGGACGACCCCGCGCGGGCCGGCTTCACGAACACCGGGAACCCGAGTGCCGCGACGCGGCGCATGCTGGCGTCGGCGTCGGTGCGCCACTGGCGGTCGGTGACGACGTCGTACGGACCGACGTCGAGCCCGGCGGCCTCGAACACGACCTTCATGTAGTGCTTGTCCATGCCCACGGCGGAGGCCAGCACGCCCGCGCCGACGTAGCGCATGTCCGCCATCTCGAGCATGCCCTGGAGGGTGCCGTCCTCGCCGAACGGGCCGTGCAGCAGCGGCAGCACGACGTCGACGCCCCCGAGGCTCTCGGGCACGGAGCCGGGCGCGGCGATGAGCAGCTCCTGCCCGTCGCGGCCGTCGACCGCGGAGCCCATGACCACGGCATGCTCGGTCGCCGTCACCTCGGGCAGCACGTCGGAGCGCAGGGACCACGCGGACGGGTCGGCGGAGACCAGCGACCACTGGCCGGAGCGGGTGATGCCGACGGGCACGACGTCGTAGCGGGTGCGGTCGATCGCGTCGAGGACGCCGGCGGCGGTGACACAGCTGACGGCGTGCTCACTGGAGCGGCCGCCGAAGAGCACGAGGACGCGGGGCTTCCCGGAGCGGGCCGGCGTCCCGGGGGTGTCGGTGGTCACGGTGGTCACTGGGCGTGATCGCCTTCCGGCTTGAGGTTGCGGGCCAGCAGGCGCGGCCCGAGGTCGTCGACGGACAGCCGGCCCTGGAGGACGGCCACCACGCTCTCGGTGATGGGCATGTCCACGCCGTGGTGCAGGGCGGAGTCCAGGACGGCCTGCGCGGACTTGATGCCCTCGGCGGTCTGGTTCATCCTCGACGTCACCTCGTCCAGGCTCAGTCCCTGCCCCAGCAGATGCCCCGCGGTGTGGTTCCGGGACAGCGCCGACGAGCACGTGGCGATGAGGTCCCCCATCCCGGCGAGACCGGCCATCGTCTCCCGTCGCCCGCCCAGGGCGACGGCGAGGCGGGTCGTCTCGGCGAGGCCGCGTGTGATGACGGAGGCCTTGGTGTTGTCGCCCATGCGCCGTCCCTCGCAGATGCCGACGGCGAGGGCGATCACGTTCTTGACGATGCCGCCGATCTCCACGCCGATCACGTCCGTGGAGGTGTACGGGCGGAAGTAGGAGGCCGTGCAGGCCGCAGCGATCCAGGCGGCGGTGTCGTGGTCGGGACACGCGACGACGGACGCCGTCGGCTCCTCGCGGGCGATCTCCATTGCCAGGTTCGGGCCCGAGAGCACGGCGATCCGCTCCGCGGGCAGCCCGAGCTCCTCGGCGATCACCTCGCTCATCCTGGCGTCGGTGCCGACCTCGAGGCCCTTCATGAGGGAGACGACGACGGCATGGGGGGCGATGAGCGGGTGCCACGCCGGTAGCTGGGCTCGCAGCGTCTGGGCGGGCACGGCGAGGACGACGAGGTCGCTGCCGGAGAGGACCGCCGCGACGTCCTCGGCGGCGGTGATGTTCCCCGGGAGCACGGTCTGGCCGAGGTAGCGCGAGTTGCGGTGGCCCGCGGTGATCTCGGCGGCCACTTCGGGGCGGCGGGACCACAGCATGACGGGGGTGTCCGGGGAGGCGTCGGCGACGACCTTCGCGAACGTGGTCCCCCAGCTGCCCGAGCCGAGGACGGCGATCTTCGCGGGCCGTTCTCCGCGCACGTCGGCTGTCATCGGGTCTCCCCCGGCACTGGTCCGCCCTGTCCGGGCTCGTCGTCGCCTGCGGAACCGCCCTCGAAGTCGCGGCCGGTCAGCTTCTGCTGCTTCTCCGACGGGTCCCAGCGCTCAGCCGGCGGCTGCTCGCCGCGCAGCTCCGCCACGAGCTCGGTCACGGCGTCGATGATGCGGTCCGTCGCCGCGTCCAGGGTCGTGCGCGTCAGCGGCAGGTCCCGGAACTCGGAGAGATCCACGGGGTCGCCCACGAGGACCCGGGAACGCTTGCGCGGGAACAGGTGGAACCGCTTCGCGTAGCGGGGGAAAACCTCCTGGGCCCCCCAGTGCGCGATGGGGACCACCGGCGCACCGGTCTGGAGGGCCAGGCGGGCGGCTCCCGTCCGACCCTTCATCGGCCACATGTCCGGGTCCCTCGTGAGCGTGCCTTCGGGATAGATGATGATGGCCCCGTTGTCGGTGAGTGCCTCGCGGGCGGCCTCCAGGGAGCGGTTCGCCCCCGCGGAGCTCCGCTCGACCGGCACCTGCTTGCTGGTACGCAGGATGTATCCGATCACGGGCACCTTGAACAGCGACGCCTTCGCCATGAAGTGGGGCATGACGCCCTGGTTGTAGAGGAAATGAGAGATGACCACGGGGTCGATCTCGGTGACGTGGTTCGGGCACACGATCATCCCCGTGCCGCGCGGCAGCTTCTCCTGCCCGCGCCACTCCTTGTCCATCAGCACATTCATGACCGGCCTCACCCAGGAGGCGAGGAACAGGAACATGGCGCGTGAGCCCCGTGACTCCCCCATCCGCCGCGCCGCCTACGCGAGTGCCACGGCGACAGCCGGGGCGTCCTCCGTGACATCGAAGTCCGCGCCGAGGCCCTCGAGCTTGTCCTGGAAGCGCTCGTAGCCACGGTTGATGAGTTCGATCCCGGTGACGCGGGACACGCCGTCGGCTGCGAGGGCGGCGATGAGGTGGCTGAAACCGCCACGCAGGTCGGGGATGTCGATGTCGGTGCCGTGCAGCTGGGTGGGCCCGGAGATCACCGCGGAGTGGAGGAAGTTCCGCTGCCCGAAACGGCACGGGACGCTGCCGAGGCACTCGCGGTGCACCTGGATGCTCGCCCCCATGCGCAGGAGGGCCTCGGTGAACCCGAACCGGTTCTCGTACACGGTCTCGTGCACGATCGAGACCCCGCTGGCCTGCGTGAGGGCGACGACGAGCGGCTGCTGCCAGTCGGTCATGAAGCCGGGGTGCACGTCCGTCTCGAGCACGAGCGGCTTCAGCGGACCGCCCGGGTGGTAGAAGCGGATGCCGTCGTCGTCGACGTCGAAGGCGCCGCCGACCTTGCGGTACGTGTTGAGGAAGGCCGTGAGGTCGAGCTGACGGGCGCCCTCCACGTAGATGTCGCCCTGGGTGACGAGGGCGGCGGACGCCCACGAGGCCGTCTCGTTGCGGTCGGAGATGGCCTTGTGGTTGTAGCCGGTCAGTTCACGGACGCCCTCGATGCGGATGACGCGGTCCGTCTGCACGGTGATGATCGCGCCCATCTTCTGCAGGACGGCGATGAGGTCCATGATCTCTGGCTCGACGGCGGCACCGGAGAGTTCGGTGATGCCCTCGGCGCGGACCGCGGTGAGGAGAACCTGCTCCGTGGCCCCGACGCTGGGGTACGGCAGGGTGAGCTTGGCACCGTGCAGGCCCTTGGGCGCGGAGATGGAGATGCCGCCCGGGCGCTTGTCGACGACGGCGCCGAAGTTGCGGAGGACCTCCATGTGGTAGTCGATCGGCCGGTCACCGATCTTGCACCCACCGAGGTCGGGGATGAAGGCCTCGCCGATGCTGTGCATCAGTGGGCCGCAGAAGAGGATGGGGATACGCGAGTCCCCGGCGTGCGCGTCGATGTCCTTGGACATCGCCACCTTCGCGTCGACCGGGTCCATCGTGAGGTCACCCGTGATGGGGTCCTTCGTGACCGTCACGCCGTGCAGCTGCAGCAGGCTGGTGACGACGTCGACGTCCTTGATCTCGGGGACGTTGCGGAGGACGGACGGCGAGTTGCCCAGCAGCGAGGCGACCATCGCCTTCGGCACCAGATTCTTTGCCCCGCGGACGAGGACCTTGCCCGTCAGCGGAATGCCGCCTCGGATGGTCAGAACGCTACCCATGAATACCTGTTTCCCTCATACGTTGAACCCCCCGCGAACCCGAGAATGCACGCTCCAAGCATAGAAGCACCATCGGGCAGACAAAGAACAAGGGTACTGGGTGCACTCCCTGGTCCTCTACAGGAACCCCCGGGGACGCGCCACCATTCCTCCCGGTTCCGGGCGCGCAGCGTGAGATACGCAACAGCCGGGCGCAGCCTCCCGTGCGCGGCGTCAGGTCCGGACGGGCAGGGTGGTCGGCTTGTGGGAGGGCCGCCGGGCCTCGAAGTCCGTGATGTGCTGCTCCTGCCGGAGCGTGAGACCGATGTCGTCCAGTCCCTCCAGCAGGCGCCACCGCGTGTAGTCGTCGAGCTGGAAGGGCGCACTGACCGAGCCGCAGTGCACCATGCGCGCCTCGAGGTCCACCGTGACCGTCGCGCCCGGCTCGTTCTCCAGGACCTTCCAGATGAGCTCGATGTCGTCCTGCGCCACCTGCGCTGCCACGAGCCCCTGCTTGCCGGAGTTGCCGCGGAAGATGTCCGCGAACCGGGACGACAGGACGGCTCGGAAGCCGTAGTCCTTCAGCGCCCAGACCGCGTGCTCCCGCGAGGATCCGGTGCCGAAATCGGGCCCGGCGACCAGGACGGAGCCCCGGGCGTAGGGCTCGCGGTTGAGGATGAAGTCCTCGTCCTTCCGCCAGCCGGCGAAGAGCGCGTCCTCGAACCCCGTCCGCGTGATCCGCTTGAGGTAGACGGCCGGGATGATCTGGTCGGTGTCGATGTTGCTCTGGCGCAGCGGGACGCCGATGCCGGTGTGCGTGGTGATCTTCTCCATGGGGGGCTCCTAGGCAGCGGTGACGGTGGGCTCGGCGGAGGGCGCGGCGTGCGCGCCCGTGCCGGGAAGCGGTCCCAGGTCCGACGGCGAACTGAGCGTGCCGCGCACCGCGGTGGCGGCGGCGACGACGGGCGACACCAGGTGGGTCCGGCCGCCCTTGCCCTGGCGGCCCTCGAAGTTCCGGTTCGACGTCGACGCGCAGCGCTCCCCCGGCGCCAGCTGGTCCGGGTTCATGCCGAGGCACATGGAGCAGCCGGCGAACCGCCATTCAGCGCCGAAATCCTTGAAGACGCGGTCAAGGCCCTCGGCCTCTGCCTGCAGGCGCACGCGGGCCGATCCGGGGACCACCATCATCCGCACGGCCGGGTCCTTCCGCCGCCCCTTGATGATGTCGGCGGCGATGCGGAGGTCCTCGATGCGGCTGTTGGTGCAGGAGCCGAGGAACACGGTGTCCACGCGGATGTCCTTCATGGGCGTACCCGGCTGCAGGGCCATGTAGTCCAGCGCCCGGCTGCAGGCGACCTTGTCGTTCTCGTCGGCGAAGTCGTCGGGCGACGGCACGGCCTGCGAGAGCGAGACGCCCTGGCCGGGGTTGGTCCCCCAGGTCACGAAGGGCTCCAGCTCGTTCGCGTCGAGGAAGACCTCGGCGTCGAACACGGCGTCGTCGTCGGTGCGCAGTTCACGCCACTCGGCGACCGCGGCGTCCCAGTCCGCGCCCTGCGGGGCATGCGGGCGGCCTTCCAGGTAGGCGAACGTCGTCTCGTCGGGGGCGACCATGCCCGCGCGCGCGCCCGCTTCGATGGACATGTTGCAGATGGTCATGCGCGCCTCCATGGACAGCGCCCGGATCGCGGAGCCACGGTACTCGAGCACGTAGCCCTGCCCGCCGCCGGTGCCGATCTTGGCGATCACGGCGAGGATGATGTCCTTCGAGGTGACGCCCGGCTTCAGCGTCCCCTCCACGGTGATGCCCATGGTCCTGAACGGCTTGAGCGACAGCGTCTGCGTGGCCATCACGTGCTCCACCTCGGACGTGCCGATCCCCATGGCGAGCGCCCCGAAGGCGCCGTGCGTGGAGGTGTGCGAATCGCCGCAGACGACGGTCAGTCCGGGCTGGGTGAGGCCGAGCTGCGGCCCGACGACGTGCACGATGCCCTGTTCGGCGTCGCCCAGCGAGTGGAGCCGCACGCCGAACTCCCTGCAGTTCGCGCGCAGGGTCTCGATCTGGGTGCGGCTGGTGAGGTCGGCGATGGGCTTGTCGATGTCCAGCGTCGGCGTGTTGTGGTCCTCGGTGGCGATCGTCAGGTCCGGCCGGCGCAGGGGACGGCCGGCGAGGCGGAGGCCCTCGAAGGCCTGCGGCGAGGTGACCTCGTGGACGAGGTGGAGGTCGATGTACAGGAGGTCCGGCTGCGCTTCCGCCCCGACGACGTCGCCCTTGCGCACCACGTGTGCGTCCCAGACCTTCTCTGCCAGTGTCTTGCCCATGCCGATCGTCCTTTTCCGCTCCGGCGTTCAGGCCCCGGGTGGAGGGCAGCGGCCGGAACTCATCGTGCGTCAACTCAACCAGCGCCCGGCGGCGAGTGCCAGTCAAACAGCTTGCGTCTCAGATTATGAGACGGCAGTATCATCCTATGGACAATTCTAGCGGTGTCGGAGTGATCGACAAGGCCGCCCTCGTGCTCGACGCCCTCGAGGCCGGGCCCACCACCCTCGCACAGCTCGTCGCCTCCACGGGACTGGCCCGGCCCACCGTCCACCGGCTGGCCCTCGCCCTCGCGCACCACCGCCTGGTCGGCCGGGACATGCAGGGCCGCTTCGTCCTCGGGAGCCGGCTCGTGGAACTGGCCTCGGCGGCCGGCGAGGACCGCCTGATCGCTGCGGCCGGACCCGTGCTCCTCGGCCTGCGGGACGCCACGGGCGAGAGCGCCCAACTCTTCCGGCGGCAGGGCGAGTGGCGCGTGTGTGTGGCGTCCGCCGAGCGTCCTGTGGGCCTGCGTGACACGATCCCGGTCGGGACCCAGCTGTCCATGAAGGCGGGCTCCGCCGCCCAGTGCCTCCTGGCGTGGGAGGACCACGACCGCCTGCTCAAGGGCCTGCAGGAGGCACGCTTCACGCCGACCGTCCTGGCCGGGGTGCGCCGCCGCGGCTGGGCGCAGAGCCTCGGTGAGCGGGAGAACGGCGTCGCGTCGGTCTCGGCCCCCGTCCGCGGCCCGTCGGGCCGCGTGATCGCCGCCGTGTCGATCTCCGGCCCGATGGAGCGCCTCACCCGCCAGCCCGGGCGGATCCATGCGGAGGTCGTCTCGGATGCTGCGCGACAGCTGACGCTCGCGGTGGCGAAGGCGGCGGACTGACATGGGCGACGACGCGCCCGCCCCGCACCGGTATGCGATCTTCCTGCGCGGCGTCAACGTCGGCGGGGTCACCATCCGCATGGCCGACCTCCGCGGGCTGCTCGCCGGCCTCCCGGTGGACGATGTCGCGACGGTCCTCGCCAGCGGCAACGTCACCTGCTCGTCATTGCTCGACGCCGGGCACCTCGCGGACCTCGTGGAGGAGGCACTGCGCGCCCGATACGGCTATCCGGCACGGGTGATCATCGTCGAGCGGGCCGACCTCGCCGCGATCGCGGCGTCGGTGCCGGCGTCGGACGCTCCCGACACCCACACGTACGTCACGCTGTTCTCGGGCCCCACCGAACGCGCGGCGTTCGTCGACGAGGCACGCGGCCTCGGCGAGGAGCCCGTTCCCCTCGCCGGGGGCACGGCGGTCGCGTGGTTCCCGCCGAAGGGGAGTTCGACCGACGTCCCCCTCGCGAAGCTGCTCGCCCGTGCTCGGCACGCGGCGCACTCGACGACCCGCACTATCCGAACCGTGGAGAAGGTGCTGCGCCTCCAGGCGTGAGCGGGGACTCGCCGCCGTTGGTAGTGTTCGACCACGCCGAGCGGACACCCGCGCCGACCCTGTCGAAGGATACCCATGCGACTCATCGCCCAGGACTGCCACCAGCTCGAGCAGCAGAAGGGCTCGCACGGCTTCGTGGTGGTCGGTGCGGGTCGCGCCGCCGTGGTCGACCCCGGAATGGCGTCGGGGTTCGACGGCGTCATCACGGAGCTGCGGGACAACGGGGCGGCCACCGGTCCGATCACCGACATCCTCCTGACCCACTACGACGTCGACCACGCCCAGGTGGCGCAGCGGCTTCAGGAAGCCCTCGGCGCGACCGTGTGGATCGGCTCCGCTGACGCGGACGTCCTGCGCGGTCGGCTCCGGCCGAAGACCGTGTTCCGGCGGGTCCTGCGGCGGATCGCCCGCGTCCGGCTGCCGGACGGCGCGCGGGAACTGACCGGCTCCGGCGAGATCTTCCCGGGGCTCGAGTACTTCCCCACCCCCGGTCACACCCCGGGCCACTATGCGTACCAGTGGCGCGGCGTCCTCTTCACGGGCGACGCGGCACGGGTGGCCGCGGACGGGAGTGTCCGGGACTTCTATGCGCCCCTCATCGACGACCGGCCCCTCGCCGCGCGGAGCGTCGAGGTCCTGGCCGAGCGCATCCGCTCGGGCTCGGTGGAGTGGGTCTGCTCGGGTCACAGCCCGATCGCCAGGACCCCGGCCCGTCCGTCCTGAGCCCTGCCGTTCCAGGGGCCCCCGTCCCCCGACACGGGCGATCCCGTCCCCGGCTGGTGCCCGGGACGGGATCGCAGGTGCGCTCAGCCGACCGACGACAGTGCGCGGTCCTTCAGCTTGACGAACTCGGGCTCCGAGATGGTGCCGGCGTCGAGCAGTTCCTTCGCCTTGGCGATCTCCTCGGCCGACGTCGGCGCGGCCACGCTCCGGACGTAGTTGTCCATGGACTCCTGCGCCGCCTGGCGGCTGGCCAGTTCGCGATCCGCCATCCCGCGTCCGCGCGCCAGGAGGTAGACCACGGCGGTGATCAGCGGGATGAAGATCAAACCGATCGCCCAGAGCACCTTCCAGCCGCCCGATAGTTCACGATCGCGGAAGAGATCGACGATTACCTGGAACAGCACGATCAAATAGGCGAAGAACACCATGATCGAGAAGGATAACCAGATAACGTTCCATATGTTCTCCCAGAATTCCACCTGTCCACTCCTGTCAGAATTGCTTAAAGCGCCGCGAGGACAGACGGACCGGCGCGGCTTGGGTACTCCAAGTGTCGTGAAAGGCCGGGGGACGGCAAAGGGCCGAAGGTCCTGAAGGCGCCGATCCGGGGCGGGTTCGGGCGCCCGTTCGGGAGGGATCAGGCAGGCCGGCGCTACCATGAAGCATGGATGCGAAAAGCATCGGGCAAGGCAGCCCAGCGTTCTTCCGTGAACTCGACAGAGCGCGCCGCCGTCGCGCCCTCCTCCTGTCGATCGTGCGGCTCGCCGCCTATTGCACGATCGTCCTCGGCCTGTATTCCGTGATTCCCGTCGGAGGGTTCAACCAGGAGAATCCTCTCGCCGCGTGGATCCGACTGGTCGTCGTCGTGCTCGTCTTCCTCGCAGCCATGGCCCTCGAACTGCAGCGGATCATGGCGGCCGAGATCCCCCAGATCCGGGCAGCAGAGGCCGTCGTCGAGATGATCCTGATCCTGCTGTGCCTCTTCGCGCTGCTCTACATCTCCATGTCGGAGGCTGACCCGGCGTCCTTCAGTGAGCCGCTCAGCCGGATCGACGCCCTCTACTTCACGACCACCACGTTCGCCACCGTGGGTTTCGGCGACATCACGCCGCGCACCGATCTGGCCCGGGCGGTCCTGGCCGTCCAGATGCTGGCGAACCTCGGCGCGCTGCTGCTGATCGGGAAGGTCGCCTTCTTCGCGGCCTCGAAGCGGCTCACCCGATAGCCCGGCCCCTCGCCGGTGAGTGCGTCAGCCGTGCCGGGACGCCGCGCGCACGGCGGCGCTGAAGGCGTTGCTGCGCTCCACCTCGTCCGCCACGGGCTGCAGGACGACGTCGTCCGCCACCCGCGCGCACGCGTCCAGCAGCTTCCGGCGCACCCGGCCGGCGCGCCTGGCGGCCCCCCATCGGGCCAGGAGCGCCGCGACGACGCCGAGCAGGATGCCGGCCGCGAGCCCGCCGAGGATCAGCAGGGTGGGCAGCGGGAAGCCCTCCACCCGGGGTACGTCGAGGGCGGGCAGCTGCAGGAACGCGAGGCCGGCCAGCAGGCCGAGCCAGCCGAGTCCGGCCACGAGGGCCGCGAAGGCGACCCACTGGAGGACACCGAAGATGCCCCACCACCTCCTCCGACCGGTCTCGAGGTCGGTACCGGTGACGGCGGCGTCGAGGGCGTCCGTGAGCTCCGTGGAGGTCTCCCGGGCGGCATCACGGACAGATGTGCGCCACGGCTCGGAGAGACCGCCCGTGGCGGCGTCCCCGAAGACCCGCAGGGCGTGGTCCACCCGCGCCTGCTGGGCCGGGTTCCCGACGGGGAGCGAGGACCGCCGCAGCTCCGGGACGAGATCCTGCTGGCGCAGGTTCAACCGGCGCAGCGGGTCCGGGCGGAGCCCGGCGAGCCAGCGGGTCACGGGCCAGCCCGTCGCCGCGTGCGCATCGCGCCGGTAGGCGCTCCGGACGGCGTCCACCACCACGGGCACGCCCGCGGCGGAGCCGAGTTCGCCGGCCAGGGCTGCCCGCGCGGCGGCCGTCGGCGCGCCGGTCCGCTCCGCGGCGAAGGGACGCAGCTCAGCGGCCGCCCGCTCGGCGTCAGCGGCGACCCTGCGCGTGGACGCGGCACGGCCCTCGGCGAGCTCCCGGATGGCTGCGGCGAGGTCGCCGACCCCCTGGCCCGTCCGGGCGGACACCGGGACGACGTCGACCCCCGCCAGTCCCTCGCCCGCCAGGATCCCGGCGAGGGAGGACAGCACGGCGTCGAGGTCCTGCGGGTCGAGGCGGTCGGCCTGGCTGAGCGCGACGAGCGTCACCGCCTCGTGGGTCGCGAGCTCGCGGAGGAAGCCGTGGTGGAGCGCTGCGTCGGCGTACTTCTGGGGATCGACCACCCAGAGCAGGACGTCGACCTGGCCGGCGAGGCGCTCGACGGTCTCTCGGTGCGCCGCTGCCGTGGAATCGAAGTCGGGAAGGTCCAGCAGGATCAGGCCGGCGGTATCGGGCGCCAGGGGCGGCGCCGTCCTCGCCGCCTCGTGTGCGGCAGCCGGTGTCACGCCCTTCCGCCGCCCGCTGAAGAACCGGCGGAGCATCCCCCGGCGGTCGGAGGCCGCTCGGGTCGCCGCAACCACCGGACCGGCCGCGGCGTCGTCGGCGGAGCCCCCGGAGCCGGCGCTGTGAGCGCCCCGCCCGGCCCGGTGGTCCTGCCCGTCGCCGGGGGGCTGACCCGGCGGGCCGGAAAGCGCGCGCCCGGCCGGCGCGGCGTCGGTGCTCGGTCCTCCGGATGGGACCGTCTCGAGCACGAGCGGCGCCGGGAGCGGGCCTCCCCCGACGAGCGGGGCACCCTGCGGCAGGGCGACCCGCTGCCGGACCTCCAGCCAGTCGAGCAGCTCGTCGCTGCCGCTGGGCCCCCAGACCAGGGCGAGCGGTTCCGACGTCGTCGGGCGCCGCGCGGCGACCCGTGCCGCCACGGTTCCGCTCAGCGCGTTCACGAGCGAGGACTTGCCGCTGCCGGTCGGCCCGAAGACGCCGACCACGGTGTGGTCCGCCGAGAGCGCGCGGCGCCGGCCTGCGCGCTCCAGCATCCGGTGCAACCGGTCGAGCTCCTCCTCGGGGAGCCGGTCCTCGCCCAGCTCGTACGCCTCCCGCAGGTGCGTGAGCACCTCGGTCAGCGTGGCCGCCCGAGTCCGGGTCTCCTCCCCGGGACGGCTCATACGTCCTCCCCCGCCGCGGAGGGCTGGGCCGGCAGCGCGGTGCGGAGGCGACTCGCCAGGACCGTGAGCGCCTCGGCCGGGGTCTGCAGCGCGAGGGGCTCGAGGCGCCGGAGATACGGTTCGCGTTCGCGGCCGAACAGCGCGTCGACGCGCTGGTACAGGTTCTTCCGGGCCGTGGCGGCCAGGCGGCGGACGGCGTCGTCGCCGAAGACCGCCTCCAGGAGCTTCTGCCCGGCGACCGCCGACGCCCCGGCGATGCCGATCTCGCCGCCCGTGAGTCCTCCGGTCGACGCGAAGACCACCACCATCAGTGCCACGGCGATCCCGTTGACACCGAAGGAGAGCATGCGTGCCGTGAACCGCTTGTCCGCGCCCTCGGCCTGGACGAGCAGCAGGATGTCCTGCTGCCACTCCCGGATCTCACGGGCCACCTCCGCCGAGAGGGCGGTGCCGTCCCAGGGCGGGACGCCCTCCAGCAGGACCCGGCCGGCGTGGTCGGCGCGCCAGCGGCGGCGCGTCGACTCGTCCGCTCGGGCCGCCTGCTCCACGATCACCGTCTGCAGCCCGCTGCCGATGGCGTCGGCCACGGTCGCCGCGGGAGCCGGTCGTCCCGTGAAGAACGCGCTGACCCGGTCGCGGGCCCACCCGATCTTCGTCTCGAGGCCGCGCATGAATTCCCCGGTGCCGACGAAGTCCTGCCAGCGGGCGAGGACCTCCCCGCGCAGCAGCAGGCCGTCCTCCGTCGCGGCGAGGACCTCAGTCAGGGCGTCCCCGTAGGCGACCTCCACTCCTGCGAGCAGTGCGTCGGCGACGGACTGCTCCTGGCCGGCGGCTTCGGCGATGGCGTCGATGCGACCTGCGAGGGCACGCATCGCGCCGCTCACCGTCCGGCGCGCGATGTCCCGCCGCCCGTCGGCGTCGGCGGCCAGTGCCTGCAGCCAGCGGGTGATCGGTTCGACGGCGTCCGCGGGCAGCATGCGGGACGGACCGAGCGTCGTCTCCGGTACCACGAAGATCGGGGCGTGTCCGAGGTTCTCGGCCGACAGCAGCGTCAGCAGGTCGCTCCGGATCTCCTCCTCGACCCCGGCGGGCACGCGGTCCAGGACGACGGCCACGAGGACGTCCCGCCGTCCCGCCTCCGCGAGCAGGCGCCACGGGACGGCGTCCGCGTAGCGATTGGCCGTGGTCACGAAGATCCACAGGTCGGCCGCTGCGAGCAGCTGGCCGGCGAGCCGGCGGTTCTCGTCCGCGATCGAGTCGACGTCAGGGGCATCGAGCAGCGCGAGCCCGGGAGGCAGCGTCGGCATCGGGCGCAGGAGCAGGGTGTCCGCTCCCGCCGCCTGGTGGAGCAGCGCAGGCGCGCCGCTGGTAGGTGAGCCTGCCTCATCGCCGTCCGGTCCCTCGGACACGACTGTTCCACCGCCGTCGGCTGCGAGGCGGACCCGGCTGAGCGTGGGCAGGACGCGTGCGTCGTCGAACCAGGCTCCGTCGGCGGGGTGGTGGAGGAGGAGCGGCTGCCGGGTGGTGGGGCGTACGGCACCGGTGATGGAGACGGGCTGCCCCACGAGGGCGTTGACGAGGGTGGACTTCCCGGCCCCTGTGGAACCGCCGACGACGGCGACGAGCGGCGCGTCGAGGCTGGCCAGCCGGGGAAGGATGTAGTCGTTGAGCTGCGCGCGTGCAGCCACTGCTGATTGCCGTGCCTCGACCGATCCGGGGAGTTCCAGCGGGAACGCGAGACTCTCGAGTGCTCCGCGCACTTCGCGGAGCAGCGGGGAGAGCCCGCGGGCTTCGCCGGCCAAGGGGGGTGCGCTCATGGATCCATCATGCCAGTCCCCTCCCCTGCGGCCGGGAGGTTCGCGCCCTCTTCCCAAATTCGGGATCGTCCCCATGAAGGGATGCCCCGGATACCAAGAAGTCCCGGACATCGTGGTGATGTCCGGGACTTCCCGGTGTCCTGACGGACCGTGCCCTTGCGGGCTGATGTGACCCCAGCGGGATTCGAACCCGCGTTACCGCCGTGAGAGGGCAGCGTACTAGGCCGCTATACGATGGGGCCAGTACTTTCCATCCTACTATGTGTTGCACCGTGCTTGTGCCATCCCGCCCCGAAGGGCCGAACCGCGCTGGGGTACCAGGACTCGAACCTAGAATGTTGGTACCAGAAACCAGTGTGTTGCCAATTACACCATACCCCAATGGCACTTCTCGAAGACCCGATCGTGCTGGGTTCCGCTCGCGTAACCGCTCCGCGCCGAGAAACAACTTTACCGGACGGAGGGCAGGAACTGCAAAACGGGCGTCAGGCCCACGATCCGCGGGACCTCCACCGTGCATCCGGCGTCGGCCGCCGACCCGCCGTCGGTGCCTGCGTCCCGGCCCGCGCCCGCACGGTCCAGCCAGACCCCGATCAGCCCGGCCGCCTGGGCTCCGACGGCGTCGACCAGCCGGTTGTCCCCGACGTAGAGCGTTCGCGCAGGGGCGGTTCCGAGCAGCCGGGCCCCCTCGTGGTAGATCGCCGGTTCCGGTTTGGCCACGCCCACGGTGTCGATGCCGACGAGCGTCGCGATGCGCTGCAGTCCGGCATGGTCCAGTTTCGCCCGCTGGTAGTCGTGCACGTTGTTGCTGACTGCTCCGTATGGGATGCCACGCGCGTCCAGCTCGTCCAGGACGGGCACGACGTCGTCGTACGCCCTGAAGTGCAGGGGCAGGGTCCGCTCGTACGCGCGCACCCACGCCTCCGCCACGTGCCCCGCGAAGGGCTCGGGGGTGAAGGCGGCGCGCGCATGCCTGACCCTGTGCACCCGCTGCTCCTCGAAGGTGACGTCCCCGGCGAGGAAGCGGTCGTAATGCCGCTGCGGGTCGGTCGTGTACAGCGCCTTGTAGCGCGCCCAGTCGTCGTCGCTGAGGTGGTTCAGGGCAGGATCGGGGATGGCCTGGAGCGTGTGCCCCATGGCCCCTTCGAGGTCCACGAGGGTGTCGTCGATGTCGAACAGCACGCCCTCGACGCCCGGGAAGCCCCCGGCGTCGGGGCCGGCCGAGACCGGCACGGCGGCGCCCCGGCCGGCCGCCATCACGCCGCCGACGCGCGCAGCGCGCGGACGCGGGCGATCGAGGACTCCCGGCCGAGGATGACCATCGACTCGAACAGTGGCGGGGAGATCCTGCGGCCGGAGATCGCGGTCCGCACCGGACCGAAGGCGAGCCGCGGCTTCAGGCCGAGCGTGTCCACCAGAGCACCGCGCAGCGCGGCCTGCAGTGATTCGGCGTCCCACGCCGGGCAGCCCTCGAGGGCGGCCAGGGTGGCGTCGAGCACCTCGCCGAGGTTCTCCGGCAGTCCCTTCCGGGCGTCGTCCGCGATGTCCACGGCGTCGTCGGCCTTGAACAGGAACCCCAGCATCTCGGGAGCCTCGCCGAGCAGGGTGATGCGCTCCTGGATGAGCGGGGCGGCCTCGGCGACGATGCGCAGCTCCTGCTCGGTGGGGTCCGCGCCGATGAGGCCGGCGGCGGCGAGGTACGGCAGGAGGCGGGAACGGAACTCACCCGCATCCAGCAGCCGGACGTGCGTGCCGTTGATCGCCTCGGCCTTCTTGAGGTCGAACCGGGCGGGGTTGGCGAGGACGTCGTGGACGTCGAACTCCTCGACGAGCTGATCGACCGAGAAGATGTCCTGGTCCGCCGACAGGCTCCAGCCGAGCAGTGACAGGTAGTTGAGGAGCCCCTCGCGGATAAACCCGCGCTCGCGGTGCAGGAACAGGTTGGACTCGGGATCCCGCTTGGACAGTTTCTTGTTGCCCTGGCCCATGACATAGGGCAGGTGTCCGAACAGCGGCAGGTGCTGGGCGACCCCGATGTCGATCAGCGCCCGGTACAGCGCCACCTGGCGGGGTGTGGAGGACAGCAGGTCCTCGCCGCGCAGGACGTGCGTGATGCCCATCAGGGCATCGTCCACGGGGTTCACGAGCGTGTAGAGGGGCGCGCCGTTGGCCCGGACGACGGCGAAGTCGGGCACGCTGCCGGCGCGGAACGTGATCTCCCCGCGCACGAGGTCCGTGAAGGTGATGTCGTCGTCGGGCATCCGCAGGCGCAGGACCGCGGGGCGGCCGGCGGCGCGGAAGGCGTCCTTCTGCTCCCCGGTCAGGGTGCGGTCGTGGTTGTCGTAGCCGAGCTTGACGTCGCGCCCCGCGGCACGGTGGCGCTCCTCGACCTCCTCGGGCGTCGAGAAGGACTCGTAGAGGTGGCCGGCTTCGACGAGGCGGTGGATGACGTCCTGGTACAGCTCGCCGCGCTCCGACTGGCGGTAGGGAGCGTGCGGGCCGCCCACCTCGACGCCCTCGTCCCAGTCGATGCCGAGCCAGGTCATCGCCTCCAGCAGCTGCTGGTAGCTCTCCTCGCTGTCGCGCGCGGCGTCGGTGTCCTCGATGCGGAAGATCAGCTTGCCGCCCGTGTGGCGGGCGTACGCCCAGTTGAACAGCGCGGTCCTGATCAGCCCGACGTGGGGCGTCCCGGTCGGCGACGGGCAGAATCGGACCCGGACGGGCGTGGCATCGGTGACGGTGGGGTACTCAGCGGCAGTAGTCATGGTGGTCCCATTCTAGGTGGGACCGGGAGCGGCGCCTGTGCGCCGTCGGACCCCGGATGCGAGGCCCGACGGCGCACAGGCCGTCAGCGGCGGCCCGGGTTGGACAGGCGTCCGATGCCCTCGATGTCGACGTCGTACCGCTGGCCGTCGGTGATCGTGCCGACCCCGGCGGGCGTCCCCGTCAGGATGATGTCCCCGGGCAGGAGGGTGAAGGCCTGCGAGACGTAGGCCACGAGCTCGCGGACACCCCAGATCATGTCGCTCGTGGAACCGTCCTGGCGGAGTTCGCCGTCGAGGCTCCCCCGGATGGTGAGGTTCTCCGGGTCGAGGTCCGTCTCGATCCAGGGCCCGATCGGGCAGGACGTGTCGAAGCCCTTGGCGCGCGCCCACTGGTCGTCGGTACGCTGGATATCGCGCGCCGTCAGGTCGTTGGCGCAGGTGTAGCCGAAGACGACGTCGTCCACGCGCTCCAGCGGGACGTCCTTGCAGATGCGGCCGATGACCACGGCGAGTTCTGCTTCGTAGGAGATCTCGTCCGAGAAGGACGGCAGCATGACCGGATCGCCCGGACCGACGACGGATGTGTTCGGCTTGAGGAACATGAGCGGCGCGGCCGGCGTCTCGCTCCCCATCTCCCGGATGTGATCCGCATAGTTCCGGCCCACGCCGACCACCTTGCTGCGGGGAATGACGGGCGCGAGGAGGCGGACGTCCGCCAGGGCGTGGCGGGCACCGGTCAGCTGGATGCCGGCGTAGAAGGGGTCGCCCTGGATGACGGCGACTTCCTCGCTGCCCTCGGTCCCTTCCACAACGCCGAACATTGGGTCATCATTTACGACAAAGCGTGCAATTCGCATGCCGCAAGCCTAGCGCGAGCCCTCGTGACGGGGCGTCCCGGCGGTCGGCGGCCCAGCCGGGGGTCATGCGGAGATACCGCGGGCACTCCCTCCCCAGAGAGAGGGTGCCCGCGGTATCAGTTCTGGTTCAAATAAGCTTTCGCAGCTCCAGGTTGCTAACGGAACCGTAGAGCACGCCGAAAGGTTTAGTAGGGCCAGCCGTTGACGCGGTCGAGGGAAGAGACGGGAGCGACTTCCCCGGTCTTCGCCGGAGCAGCGTTAGCCACTGCTGCCGTTCCTGAGACGACAAAAACGGACAGCATGACGGCGGATACAAGGCGCTTCATAATGGACATCCTTCGAGCTTGGGGACAGGGTGGGCGAGCGCAACTCAATACCACAAGTGGCCCGGTAAACAGCGTAAGCCACTCCAGTCACTTTGGTAACACCTCTGGCTCTTTTTTTTTGCCACTTTTGTTCTTGATGCCTTACGCGTTGCCGGAACCAATACTGTGAAGGAAGCGAACAGGTCATTCGAACAACGGAAGGCAATCATGGCACTGCCGGACTCCCGTAGCGAGCAACTCATGATCGAACTGCAGGCAAGGGACGCGTGGAACCAGCGCGACTACGTGAAGGCGCAGGAGTTGGCTGAGCGTGCGGCGGGCGTCGCTGCCGGCTCCGCAGACGATGCAGGTTGGTGGAACGCCACATTCCTCGTCTCCGAAGCCCTGCGAAAGCAAGGACGAATGCAGGACTCCACTGACATCGCTGAGCGGCTGGAGACCCACGCTTTGACGAGGCAATCCAATGCCCTGAGCGCCAGGGTGGCGACACTGAGGTCTTTCGCCTTGCAAGGCACAGGGAATCTCGCTCTCGCCGTCGCATCCGCTCGTGCGGCAGTGGACTTCGCGGATGAAGAACCCGGCCAAAAAGGCATTCGGATGGAAGCACAGAACGCTTTGATCGCCTCACTGGCAGACAGCGACCAACTGGAGGAGGCCTGGAAGGAATGCCTGGTCCTGGCGCAACTGCTGTCCACAGAGCCACCTACGCAGACGGTGGGCTTGGGCTACTGGGCCATCGGCAACGTGGCGTTCCTCCTCAAACACATCTCCGAGGGGGTCAACTACCACGGTCTAGCCGCGAAAACACTGTCGCCCTCGAACGATCTCGACCTGTGGGCGCGCTTCAACAGAGGATCTGCGCAGTTCCGCCTGGCCGCCGGAGTCGTCGAACCCGAAACCCTTGAATGTATCGAACGCGCAGAACTAGCGAGTTCGATCGTGGGCGGGACCGAGCGGGACCGGCTGGAGCTCCGCCTGACCCGGGCCCAGTGGCTGGTCCTCACGGGGCAGTTCGAGGCCGCTGCCGGCCAACTGGCCGAGGTGATCGAGAAGAAGAGTCTGCTCGCCACGCATATGGCCGCACAGGCACACTTCCTCATGGGGCAGGCATCGTCTCCGAGAGGCATGGAACGCGAAGCCGTTTCCAACTTCGAAGCCAGTGAGGACCTGTTCCTGCAGTCCGGCGCTGAAGACCGCGCATCCAGCGCCCGCGCGTTGATCGAGTCCATCCAGGGGTGAACCGCGCACGTCGCCCGTCTTGCTGATGTCAAGGGGAATCTTGCCCGAATCAACCCGAACGGACGTCGGCCTCCGGGCGTAATGTCAGAGCCATGCCCCGGCCGGGTCGGGCGTTTTCCCCCATTACTCCCACCCCGGCTGGGGTTCCACGAGCGCCGTCCTGCGGCAGCGGCCACAACGCGCCGCCAGAACACGCACCTCCCCGGATTCGCCGCCCAGCGGAATGTACTCTGGGAGCGATGAGCGCTGAGAACAAGGACCCCCGCCTGGCGATGCTCGTCGAGAGCATCGTCCGGCTGTCGCGCGGAGAACTGAGCAGCCGGATCGAACCCTCGAGCGCCCGGGACGAGGTCGACGCCGTGATCACCGGCGTGAACCTGCTGGCCGAAGAACTCGAGCAGGTCTACGAGCAGTTCGAGAAGCGTGTCGAGAGCCGGACGGCGATGCTCCGCCAGGCGCACCTCGACATGATGAAGATGGCGATGTCCGACGCCCTCACCGGTCTCGCGAACCGTGTGGCCCTCATGGATGGCATCGAGGAGGCGCTCAGCCAGGTGGCGACCCACGGCGCCGAGCCGCCGGCCCTCCTGCTCCTCGACCTCGACAGCTTCAAGAACGTCAACGACCGTTTCGGACACGACGCGGGAGACCGTGTGCTGCGGGAAGTCGCGAACCGGCTTCTCGGCGTGGTCCGCGAGAGCGACCTGGTGGCACGGCTCGGCGGGGACGAGTTCGCCATCCTGCTCCCCGGGGCCACCATGGAGATCGCCATGCAGGTGGCCCGCCGCGCACTGGACGCGCTCGGGCAGCAGATGCATCTCGACTCCCTGTACATCCATTCACGGGCGAGCATCGGCGTGCGCCTGGGAACCGCCGACCAGACGGCGGACGATCTCCTCCTCGACGCCGACACAGCGATGTACGCGGCGAAGCGTGAGGGCCGCAACATCATCAAGGTCTTCGAACCCGTGATGCTCTACTCGCGGCAACTCCGCAGCCAGATGGCCACCGAGCTACGGGACGCCATCAGCTCCGACCAGCTCGTCCTGCACTACCAGCCCGTCGTCGAGCTCGCGACCAACCGCATCCTCGGCGTCGAGGTCCTGGTGCGGTGGCAGCACCCCCTCCGCGGGCTGATCCCGCCGGACACGTTCATCCCCCTCGCCGAGGAGATCGGCGTCATCCACGACCTCGACCGGTGGGTGATGTCCTCATCGCTGCGGCAGCTCGCCGTCTGGCGCAGGGAGCTCGCGCTCGACGACGACTTCCAGCTGCGGGTCAACCTCTCCGCCGTCGAACTCAAGCAGCTGGATCTCGTCGACCACGTCAGGATGCTGCTCCGGGAGCTCGGGGTCCCGGCCCACAGCCTCGTGGTGGAGATCACCGAAACCGCGATCGTGACGCGCGGGGAGGTCGAGATGTACTCGCTGCTGAGCCTGCAGCAGCTCGGCGTCGGGATCGAGATCGACGACTTCGGCACGGGCTACTCCTCCATCAGCTACCTGCGGGAACTGCCCGTCAGCATGGTCAAGGTGGACCGCTCGCTCCTCGTCGAGCTGAACACGAGGCCCGGTCAGCTCGACTTCGTCGCCGCCATCCTGCAGCTCATCCGTGCGGCCGGCCTAGAAGCCGTCTTCGAGGGCATCGAGACCCGGGAACAGGCCGACCAGCTGCGCTCCATGGGCTGCGCCAGCGGTCAGGGTTACTACTTCAGCCGCCCGCTGCCCGCGAACGAGTCGACGGCACTGCTCGCCTCCACGCGGTACCTCCGGACGAGCGAGGGCAGCGACGCCGCGGAGCCCGCGCAGGCGCCGTCGCTCTGACTCCCCCGAAGACCCGATCGCGCCGCTGCGCGTGAGGCCCCGGAACGACGGCGGCGCCCGCCCGTCCCGCGCGGGGAGGACGGGCGCCGTCGTCGGTGTCCGAGGAACGGATCCGAGGATCAGACCAGGCGCGTGAGCCAGCCGTGGGTGTCCTCGACGACCCCGGTCTGGATGCCGAGCAGCTGGCTGCGGATGGACATGGTGACCTCGCCGGCGGGAGCTCCCTCGGCGCCGATGAACTCGTCACCGTCGCGCAGGCGGCCGATGGGCGTGATGACCGCGGCCGTACCGCAGGCGAACACCTCGGCGATCTCGCCGCTCGAGACGCCGTCGCGCCATTCGTCCAGCGTGATCTTGCGCTCGCTCACGTCCAGTCCCCGGTCCCGGCCGAGCTGGATGATCGAGGAGCGGGTGACGCCCTCGAGGATGGTGCCGGAGAGGGCGGGGGTCACGATCGAGCCGTCGCGGAACACGAAGAACACGTTCATGCCGCCCAGTTCCTCGACCGCGTTGTCGTTGAACTGGTCGAGGAAGAGCACCTGCTTGCAGCCGTGCGCCTCCGCCTCGAGCTGGGCCGCGAGCGAGGAGGCGTAGTTGCCACCGGCCTTCGCCGCTCCGGTGCCCCCGCGCCCGGCGCGTGCGTAGTTCCGGGACACCCAGATGTCCACGGGCTTCACCTCGCCGCCGAAGTAGTTCCCGGCGGGCGAGGCGATCACGCGGTAGGACACCTCGCGGGCCGGCCGGACGCCGAGGAACGCCTCGGTGGCGATCATGAAGGGCCGGAGATAGAGGCTCTCGCCGTCACCGGACGGGATCCACTCCTGGTCCACCGAGACGAGCTGGCGCAGGGATTCGAGGAAGAGTTCCTCGGGCAGCTGGGGCAGGGCGAGCCGGATCGCGGAGCGGTTCAGGCGCGCCGCGTTGGCGTCGGCGCGGAAGGTCCAGACCGATCCGTCCGCGTGGCGGTAGGCCTTCATGCCCTCGAAGATCTCCTGGCCGTAGTGCAGGACGGCGGCCGCGGGATCGAGGGCGATCGGCCCGTAGGGCTCCACGCGGGCGTCGTGCCAGCCGCCGACACCCGACGCGTCGACGCTGAAGTCGACGATCGCCGTGTGGTCGGTGAAGAAGTTGCCGAAGCCGGGGTTCGCCAGTACCGCCTCCCGCTGCTCGGCCGACGCCCGCTGCGTCGACAGGTGCTGGGCGAAATGGGTATCGGTGGCTGTCATGGTTCCTCCGCGCTGGAACGGACTGCACGCGCGGCTCGGCCGCCGTCGTCCGTCGGTGGTCAGTGCTCCGGCACTGGGTTAATGATGTGTAACCACCTTAGGACACGGCTGCGGCAATAGCATCGCCGATCGCCGAGGTGCTCCGCGCACCCGAGCGTGCGGCGATGTCCTCCTCGACGGCCCGCTCGATCCGCACCGCGTGGTCTGCGAGGCCGAGGTGCTGCAGGAGGAGCGCCGCGGAGAGGATCGCCGCCGTCGGGTCGGCGAGCTGCCGGCCCGCGATGTCCGGCGCCGAGCCGTGCACGGGTTCGAACATGGACGGGGCGGTGCGGTCCATGTTGAGGTTCGCCGACGCCGCGAGCCCGATGCCACCGGTCACGGCCGCCGCGAGGTCGGTCACGATGTCCCCGAACAGGTTGTCGGTGACGATCACGTCGAAGCGCGCCGGATCGGTCACGAGGAAGATCATGGCGGCGTCGACGTGCAGGTAGTCGTGGGCCACGTCCGGGAACTCGGCGGCGACGGCCTCCACGGTGCGCTTCCACAGGTGGCCGGCGTAGACGAGGACGTTGTGCTTGTGCACGAGGGTGAGTTTCCTCCGGCGCGCTGCGGCCCGCCGGAACGCGTCCCGCACCACGCGCTCGACTCCGTGCGCCGTGTTCAGGGACACCTCGGTGGCCACCTCGTGCGGCGTGCCGCCGCGCAGCGTCCCGCCGTTGCCGGTGTAGGGGCCCTCGGTCCCCTCGCGGACGACGACGAAGTCGATCGCCCCGGGGTCCGCCAGGGGACCGGGCACCCCGGCGAACAGCCGGGAGGGGCGGAGGTTCACGTAGTGGTCCAGCGAGAACCGGAGCTTCAGCAGGAGTTCGCGCTCGATCAGCCCCGAGGGGATGCGGGTGTCGCCCGGAGCGGCACCCACCGCCCCGAAGAGGATGGCGTCATGGCTCCGGAGCCGGTCGAGGGTCGCGTCCGGCAGCGTCTCCCCCGTGGCGAGCCAGTGCTCGGCGCCGAGCGGGTACTCGGTGAGGGCGAGCTCGACGTCGTCGCCGACGGCCGCGCGCAGCACCTTCACCGCCTCGGCGGTCACTTCGGGCCCGATCCCGTCTCCGGGGATGACGGCGAGGTCGATACGGCGGGTTGCGTCAGTCATGGTCCCAGCGTAGGAAAGCGCTCCGGGCGGCAACAATCCGTCCGCAGGGTGAGACGACTCCACCCTGGGTCTGATGTGTGCCGCCGAGCGTCCCGCCTAGAGTGGGACCCCATGGACATCCACCTGCGGCTGGCGCGCTGGGTCCGCACGCATCCGCGAACCGTCGATGCCGGCCTGGTACTGGCGATCCTCTTCGTGTTCGTCCTGCCCTTCGCCGCCGACAGCATCGAGGGGTACACGCTGACCGTCGTCGTGTCCGCTGCGCTGACCGTCCCGCTGGTGTGGCGCCGCTCGCGCATCGTCCTCTCGGCGGGGCTCGTCGCCGGCGTCTCCGTGGTCCAGCTTGTCACGGGGATCGAGCCGGTGCCGGCCCAGTTCATCATCCTCATCACGCTCTTCACCCTCGCCGCCCACGGTCCCCGGTGGGCGAGCCTCGGGGGGCTGGCACTGGCCGTCGCCGGCACGTCGATCGGGCTGGTGCGGTATGCCGACCTGATCGGGCTCGGCCGGGGCCAGCCGGTCCTCACCACCGTGCCGCTGTTCCTGATCCTGCTGTTCCTCGTGGAATCGCTCGTCCTGCTCGCCTGGACGCTGGGTGATCTCTCGCGCTCACGTCGCCTGACCTACCAGGCCCTCGAGGACAGGACGCGCCGGCTCGAGGTGGAGCGGCAGCAGGAACGGGACCTCGCGGCGGCGGACGAACGCAGCCACATCGCCCGCGAGATGCACGACATCGTGGCCCATTCCCTGTCCGTGATCATCACGCAGGCCGACGGCGCCCGGTACGCCAGTGCGCAGTCTCCGGAGGTCGCCGTCCAGACCCTCGGGACCATCGCCGACACCGGGCGGGGCTCTCTCCGCGAGATGCGGCGGCTGCTCGGGGTGCTGCGCGGGGACGAGAGTGCATCCACCCGCCCACTGCCGACGCTGAACGACGTCGACTCCCTCATCCGGTCGGTACGCCGGTCCGGGATCCGCGTCGCGTGCCGCCGCATGGGTGTGCCGCGCGGCGACCTGCCGCCCGGCGCGGAGCTGACCGCCTACCGTGTGGTCCAGGAGGCGCTCACCAACGTGCTCCGCCACGCCGGGGTGGCCACCACAGCGGACGTGGTGCTCGACCACGGTCCCCGGGGGCTCAGCATCACGGTCGACGACGACGGCCGGGGCGCCGCGGCGGATCCCGCCACCGCGGGTGCGGGCCAGGGGATCCTGGGGATGACGGAGCGCGTGCGGCTCTACGACGGCTCCTTCGCTGCTGCTCCCCGCACCGGTGGCGGCTACCGGGTGGAAGCCTTCATCCCCTACACGCAGACCTGATGCGCTCCGGGCCGGAGTCCGGCACCACCCAGCACGTCGATCAGAGGAGAACACACAGAGCATGGACAGCATCACCGGGACCGCTGCCGGCGACCACCTCGCAGCAGGGACAGCCGACGCCGCCGAGCCCATCCGCGTGGCGATCGTCGACGACCAGCACCTCGTCCGTAGCGGGTTCGCCATGCTCATCAACTCCCAGCCCGACCTGCGGGTGGTGAGCGAGGCAGCGAACGGCGAGACCGCGGTGAGGGCGCTCGCGACCACGCGCGCCGACGTCGTCATGATGGACGTCCGGATGCCGGGTATGGACGGCATCGAGGCCACCCGGCGGATCCTCGCCGACCGCACCCCGTCGGCCGGTGGGGCCACCGGGGGTGCCGCGGCCGGCCCCCGCATCGTGGTGCTGACCACGTTCGACCTCGACGAGTACGCCCTGGCGGCGATCCACGCCGGGGCCAGCGGGTTCCTGCTGAAGGACGCGCCGCCCGAGGAACTGCTCGAGGCGATCCGGACGGTGCACCGCGGGGACGCCGTGATCGCACCCTCGACGACGCGCCGCCTGCTCGACCACGTGGCGCCGCTGCTGCGGCAGCCCTCCCCCGAGCAGCACGCCCACGCGGAGGCCGTGGCGCGCCTCACCGTCCGCGAGCGCGAGGTGTTCGGGCTCATCGCGCAGGGCCTGTCGAATCCGGAGATCGCCGCGAAACTCCACCTCTCGGAGGCGACGGTGAAGACGCACGTGGGTCACATCCTCGCCAAGCTCGAGGCACGGGACCGCGTGCAGGCCGTCGTCATGGCCTACGAGACGGGCATCGTCCGGCCGTGACCGGCAGGTCCGCACGACCGGCGCGGAGCGGCCGGGGCCCCCGGGTGGAGACCGCGGGCGTGCGGCTCATCCCACGGGAGGAGACTCCGGCCCTGTCATCCCCGACCCGGCGCCGATCCGCCGGACGGCGGGCGTCCCTAGCGTGGAAGCATGACGATATCCACGAATCTTCCCGGGGCGATCCCGGGCTCCTCGGCGCCCCCCTCCGGCGCCGTCGCCGCGCGCGCCGTGTCCAAGAGCTACGGCCGGGGTGAGACCGCTGTCCACGCCCTCCGCGACGTCACGCTCGACTTCGAGCCGGAACGCTTCACCGCCATCATGGGACCGTCCGGTTCCGGCAAGTCCACCCTCATGCACTGCCTGGCCGGCCTGGACAGCATCGACACCGGCCGGCTCTGGATCGGCGGCACCGAGATCACCGGGCTCCCCGACGCCGCCCTGACGCGCCTCCGCCGCGAACGCGTCGGCTTCGTCTTCCAGGCCTTCAACCTCGTCCCGACCCTCACCGCCGAGCAGAACATCACGCTGCCCGTCGCGCTGGCCGGCGGCACCGTGGACACCGCCTGGCTCCAGCAGATCTCGTCCTCGCTGGGCCTGGGTGACCGGCTCTCCCACCGCCCGCACGAGCTCTCCGGCGGCCAGCAGCAGCGGGTCGCCGTCGCCCGCGCCCTGCTGACCCGGCCCGATGTCATCTTCGGTGACGAACCCACCGGCAACCTCGACTCGGCGACGGGGGCCGAGGTGCTGTCCCTGCTCCGCCGGAGCTGCAGCGAGATGGGCCAGAGCATCATCATGGTCACGCACGACCCCGTCGCGGCGTCCTACGCCGACCGCGTGGTCCTCATGAAGGACGGTGCGCTGATGGGCGAACTCCAGCAGTCCACACCCGACGCGATCCTCGGTGCGCTCACGGCGCTGGGGGCCTGACATGCTGCAGGTAGCCCTCGCCCAGGTCCGGGTCCATGCCCGGCGCTTCCTCGCCGTCGGCCTCGCCGTGATGCTCGGCGTCGCGTTCCTCTCCGCGACCCTCATGGTGGGCGCGACCACGAAGGCCAGCCTCCAGGAGAGCATCGGAGCCTCCTACGCCCGGGCCGACCTCGTGGTGGCCGCGCAGGACGGCGGCTCCGTCCCCACCGGGGTGGCAGCGGACCTCGCCGCCCTCCCCGGCGTGGACGCGGTCCACGGACTCGAACGCGCCTATGGTCAGCTGACCACGGGCTCCCAGGACTCGCTCGCCGTCCTGACCACCACGGCCCCCTCGCGGCTCGAGACCGCGATCGTGACCTCGGGATCCTACCCGTCGGCACCCGGCCACGTTGCACTGGACGAGGACTCCGCGGCCCGTCTCGACGTCGTGCCGGGCGACACCGTGGCACTCGACACCGGCGCTCCCGCCACCTCGCCCGGCAATGCGCTGACCGTCACCGGCCTCACCCTGCCGAGCACCGACCCGTCACTGTCCGGCGCGGTGCAGGTCCTCGCCTCCCCCACGGTGGTGCGGGAGCTGAGCGACGGCCAGACCCTGTTCCGCACCGTGCAGCTCGCCCTGACGCCCGGGGCCGATCCCGCCGGGGTGCGCGTCGCTGCCTCCATGGCTGTCGAAGCCCTGCCCGCGGACGACCATGGCCCGCTGGTGGTCCGGACGGCGGCGGAGCAGACCGTCGCGGAGGTCGCCGAATTCTCGAACGGCAGCGATGTGCTCACCGGGGTCCTGCTCGCCTTCGCCGCCGTGGCGGTCCTCGTGGCCGGGCTCGTCATCTCGAACACGTTCTCGGTCCTGGTGGCCCAGCGCACCCGCGAACTCGCCCTCCTGCGCTGTATCGGCGCCGAGCGGCGCCAGGTCCGCGCCTCGGTCCTCGCGGAGGCCGCGATCGTGGGCGCTGCGTCCTCGGTGCTCGGCGTGCTGCTGGCCGCGGGGGTCATGGGCGTACTCGTCGCCCTGGCCCGGCAGACCGAGTACGGCTCCTTCGCGGTCCTCGCCGTGCCGGTGTCGGCCGTCGTGACCGGTATCGCCGTGGGCGTGCTGATGACCCTCCTGGCCGCGCTCGTCCCGGCGCGCGCCGCCACGCGCGTGGCTCCCCTCGCTGCGCTCCGGCCGGTGGAACCGCCGGCCCTCGGGAGCGGCAGCGGGCGCGTCCGCCTGGTCGCGGGCCTCGTGGCGGTCCTCGGGGGCGCGAGCATGCTCCTGCTGGGCGCTGTGTCCGTCGCCCTCGTCCCGGCCGTCGCGGGCGGCGCCGCCTCCTTCCTCGGCGTCATGCTCCTCGCCCCCTTCTTCGTGCCCCGCAGTGTCGCCGCCGTCGGCAGGATCGCCCGCCCGCTGGGCGTGCCCGGCACCCTCGCGTCGCTGAACGCGGTGCGCAACCCCGCCCGCACGACGGCATCCTCGGCGGCCCTGATGATCGGCGTCACCCTCGTCACCATGATGATGGCCGGAGCCCAGAGCTCCCGGGCGTCCCTGGAACGGGAGCTGGACGAGAACTATGCCGTCGACCTCGCGGTCGCGGTCCCCGGCACCGCGACGGCGACCCCCGCACCGGGAGACGAACCGCCCCGCGTCGACGGCCCGACGCTGCTGGAGGTGGACGGGGTGCGGACCGCCGTCGAGCTCACGCCCGTGATGCTCACGAGCGCGCGGGACGGCGCGCAGGTGGTCTACGCCGTGGACCCCGCAGAACTCGGCGGCGTCCTGCGCGGTGAGGGCGCCGCCCTCACCGACGGGGTGGTCCTCGCCCCGCAGACGTGGACGCAGACCGACGTGACCCTCGAGGGGGGCGACGGCCCCGCGACGCTCCCCGTCAGGGCCGTCGACGCCGTCTACTTCCAGCCGCTGATCAGCACCCGCACGGCGGAACGCCTCGGTGGTACCCCGGACGGAGCCCCGTCCGATTACCTGGGCACGACGGGGGACGCCGCGGCGGACCCGGTCCCGGGGGCCACCCTCGAGGACCATCTGGGCAGGACGTACTGGCTCAGGCTCGACGACGCCGCCGATGCGGAGTCGGTGACGGACATCCAGGCGCGGATCGTCGAGGCGACGGGCGTGTCCGAATACCAGGTGACGGGCGCGGCGCTGGAACGGGTGGCGTACAACCAGGTCATCGACGTCCTGCTCCTGATCGTGACGGCGCTGCTGGCCGTCGCCGTGCTCATCGCGCTGATCGGCGTCGCCAACACGCTCTCGCTGTCCGTGCTGGAGCGACGCCGGGAGAACTCACTGCTGCGGGCCCTAGGCCTCACCCGGGCCCAGCTGCGCGGGATGCTCGCCGTCGAGGCCGTGCTCATGGCCGGTGTCGCGGCGCTGCTCGGGACCGGTCTGGGCGTCCTCTACGGTTGGCTCGGCGCGCAGTCCGCCCTGGGCGGGCTGGCCCCCGTCAGCCTCGCGGTGCCGGTCGGGCAGATCGCGGCGGTCCTCGCGGTGGCGGTCGGAGCTGGCCTGCTGGCCTCCGTGCTGCCGGCACGCCGGGCGGCCCGGCTGTCACCGGTCGCCGGGCTGGCAACCGACTGACGCCCGTCGCGCCGTCCTCTCCGACTCCTCCCCCGCCACCTATATTGGGAGCATCGCAGTCGTGATCGGAGAGGACACCGTGGGGCAGGACGCAGCAGCAGGGAACGGCGGGGCGCTCGCCGTCGTCGCCTCCGTGTGCGCCGAGGGCTCCGCGGCCGCGCGCCGGCCGCTCGAGGAGGGCGGGTACCGCGTCGAGGCGGTCCTCCCCGGAGGGTCGGTTCTCGACGCCGTCCTCAGCGGGAGCCCGGACATCCTGCTCGTGGACCTGCCCACGGCCCTCGCCTCCGCCGACTCGCTCGGGGGCATCCTCACCCGTCACCCGGAGCTCGCGAGCCTGCCCGTGATCCTCCTGCTCCCCGAGGGCTGGACGGGAGAAGTGCCGGAGGCCCTCGGGCGGCACGCCTCCGACGTCGTCTTCCAGCCCGTGAACCCCGCCGAACTGGTACATCGCGCCGACGCAGCGATCGCGCGGCGTCGGCGCCGCCGGACACAGCGTGCGTCGGCCGCCGTGCTGCGCGAGGACATGCGGGGCATCTCCGCCCGGATCCGAGCCACGAACGACCCCGCCGTGATGGTCGACTCCTTCCTCTCCGGCGTCGGGCCCGCCCTCGGCGCCCACCACGTGGCGCTGCAGGTCTTCGACGACGAGCGGGTCGCCGCGCGCGGCAGCAGCTGGACCGACTCCGCGGAGGGCACGCGGAGGCCCCTGCCCGTACCCCGGCGCGAGCACCAGGAGGCCGCGCTCCCCCTCGCCCTCACCCTGTGGGAGGACAGCACCACCGCCGGCTTCAGCGCCGGCCCCGGGGCTGCGTCCGACACCGGGGACGTGCCCGCCCCCGGGTGGTTGCGGGAGAGCGACGCCGGACGCACCGTCCACGGCGTCGTCGCGGCCCTCGGCGAGGGAGACACTCCCTTCGGACTCCTGTGGATCATGAGCGAGGACCGGCCCCAGGCCTGGTCCGGCGTGGCCGGCGCCCTGACCCAGCACGTCCTGGGGAATCTCGCCCACGGGCTGATCCAGGCCCAGCTCATCTCCCGCCAGCAGCAGGCGGTCCGGGAGCTGCAGACGCTCAACCAGGCCAAGATGGACTTCGTCGGCACCGTGAACCACGAGCTGCGCACCCCGCTCGCCTCGATCGCCGGGTATCTCGAGATGATCCTCGACGGCGTCGGCGGCGAGCTGCCGGCGGAGGCGAGCACCATGCTGCAGGCGGTCGAACGCAACACGGCCAAGCTGAGCCGGCTGATCGAGGACATCTCCGCGCTCTCCTCCCACGACTCCGGGGCCTCCGAGTACGGGCCCGTGGACCTCGTACACCTCGTGTCCGAGCTCTCGGGCCGAACCGTCCTGCAGGCCGCCGCGGGCCGCATCGCCCTCGAGTGCAGCCTGCCGGATCATCCGGTGACGGTCCCCGGTGACCGAGGGCAGCTCTCGGCGGCCCTGGCGATCGTGCTGTCCAACGCGGTCAAGTTCACGCAGGAGGACGGCACGGTGTCGATCGGGCTGACCTACGAACCGGACCACGGGCGCGTCGCCGTCGTCGTACGGGACACCGGCATCGGCATCCCCGCCGATGACGTGCCGCGCCTCTTCGACTCGTTCCACCGGGGAGCGAACGCCCATCTGGTCCTGCCCGGAGCCGGTGTCGGGCTGTCCCTGGCGAAGAAGACCGTCGAGGCCCACCACGGCAGGATCACGATCGAGTCCGTCCTCGGTGTCGGGACGGCCGTCGTCATCACGCTTCCGCTCCTCGATTCCGCTGCCGTAGGGTGAGGTGCTGATCATCCGATGGAAGGAACGCCCATGACGCGCGCCACGAACGGCATCCCGGGGACCCGGCTGGACCTCGACACGCTCCTGCCCTACCTCGACCTCCACCTGGCCGGCGCCACCAATGGGGTCCGCCTCTTCAGCGCGGCGCGGCTGTCGTGGTCGAACACCCCGCACGAGGCCGAGTTCCTCCGGCTGCGCAAGGAGATCGGCGAGGAGCGTACCTATCTCAAGAAGCTCATCAAGACCCTGGGACACCGCCCGAGCCGTATCAAGATGGGCTTCGCGCACGTCGCGTCCGTCGTTGCCGAGTTCGACCCGCTGAACCCCCTGCGCCGCAAGGCGACGGCCGGGGCGCAACTGGAACTCGAGGCACTCCAGTCGCTCCTCCGGGGCAAGGAGGCCCTGTGGGCGACGCTCCTCGCCCTGCCGCCGCAGGCGACCGCCGGCGCCGGGCGCCCCGGCTTCGACCGCACCGCGCTCGAGCGCCTGCTGGCGGCGTCGAAGGCGCAGCAGGACACCGTGGCCCGCGTCATGACGGAGACCGCACCGTCCCGCTTCCTCCTCCAGTAGCGCCCCGGGCGCTGCTGCGGCAGCCCCGGCGGACGGCCGGTCAGGCCGCCGGCTCCTCGTACTTGGGGAACACGGGCGTGGGCGCGGGGAGGTCCGTGCCCGGTGTGATCCGCTCGCCGAGGGCGCTGAAGAGCCGCCGGGCGTCGTCGCTCGCCTCCCCCTGTCCGAGGGCCGTGAGGATGCGCCCCGCGCTGGTCGGCATGACCGGCTGGGTGAGGATGGCGACCACGCGGAGCACCTCCAGCGTCACGTACAGCACGGTGGCCATGCGTTCCGGGTCGGTCTTCCGCAGGACCCACGGCTGCTGGTCCGCGAAGTACGCGTTCGTCTCGCCCAGGACTGCCCAGACGGCCTCCAACGCGCGGGAGAACTCCTGCTTCCCGTAGGCGGCGCGGCTCGTCGCGAGCAGGGCGTGGGCCTGCTCGAGGATCTCCGTGTCGGCGGGGGTGAACTCCCCGGGCCGGGGCACGGCGCCGCCGCAGTTCTTGGCGACCATGGACAGCGACCGCTGCGCGAGGTTCCCGAAGTTGTTGGCGAGGTCCGCGTTCATGCGCCCCACCACGGCCTCGTGGCTGTACGAGCCGTCGGCCCCGAACGGGACCTCCCGGAGGAGGAAGAAGCGCACCTGGTCCAGTCCGTACTGGTCCACCCAGTCGGCGGGCGCCACCGTGTTGCCGAGCGACTTCGACATCTTGACGCCCTTGTTGTGGAGGAACCCGTGCACCATGATGCGCTTCGGGACCTCGAGCCCCGCGGAGAGGAGGAACGCGGGCCAGTAGATGGCGTGGAAGCGGGAGATGTCCTTGCCGATCACGTGGACGTCCGCGGGCCAGAATTTCCGGAAGCGCTCCGACGCGGTGTCGGGGAAGCCGACGCCGGTCAGGTAGTTGGTGAGAGCGTCCACCCAGACGTACATGACGTGGTCCGGGTTGCCGGGGACGGGCACTCCCCAGTCGAACGTGGTGCGGCTGATGGACAGGTCCTCGAGGCCGCGGCGCACGAAGGAGATGACCTCGTTGAAGCGGGACTGGGGCGCGCCGAACCCGGGCTGCGCCTCGTACAGGTCCAGCAGCTTCTGCTGGTAGGCCGAGAGCCGGAAGAAGTAGCTCTCCTCCTCCGTCCAGGTGACCTCGGTGTCGGTCTCCTTCGCGTACCGCACCCCGTCCTCGCGGAGCTCGGTCTCGTCCTCGCCCCAGAACGACTCGTCGCGGACCGAGTACCAGCCCGCGTACTTGTCGAGGTAGATGTCGCCGTTGGCCTCCATCCGCTTCCAGATCTCGGCGGCGGCGGCGTAGTGGTCCTCGTCCGTGGTGCGGATGAAGCGGTCGTAGGAGGTGCCGACGACGTCGTTCATGTCCCGGAACGCCAGCGCGTTGCGGGTGGCGAGCTCGCGGACCGGGATGCCCTCGCGGTCCGCCGCCTGCTGCATCTTGAGCCCGTGCTCGTCGGTGCCCGTCAGGTACATGACGTCGTAGCCGTCGAGGCGCTTGAAGCGTGCCATGGCGTCGACGGCGATCGTCTCGTAGGCGTGGCCGATGTGCGGCACGCCGTTGGGGTAGGAGATGGCCGTGGTGATGTAGAACGAGGGCTTCTCGTCGGCTGCGGGAGTCACCCTATGAAATTACCCCGCGCGGCCCGCATTTGCCCAAGCGTGCAGCGCCGGCGGGGCCGCAGCCGGGACGTCAGGCGGTGCCGACGGCGTCGAGCCCGAGGACGGCGTGGACGCCCCACGTCTGGTTGGCGATCTGCGTCACCCGGAGGTCGACGACGGAGCTGGCCAGCGCCAGCGCCGCTTTCCGTTCGAGCCCGTGGAGCTGCTGCAACCAGGTGAGCATGGCGCCGAGAGCCTCCGCGGTCGCCCGGTTGAGGTCGGCGTCGAAGCCGAACGTGACGCGCGCTGTCGGCGTCACCGCGTGGATGCCCGGCACCGGGGCGTCGCGGAGGACGTCGACGGTGACCGTCGTCGTCATGCCGCACTCGATGGCGGTGCCGCCCACCTCGCCGTCGCCCTGCGCCGCGTGTCCGTCGCCGAGGTGCAGGAGGGCACCGGGGACCGTCACGGGCAGGAACAGCGTGGACCCGGCGGTGAGCTCCCGGCAGTCGATGTTGCCGCCGCCTGCCGCGCGCGGCGGGGTGGTCGAGTGCTCGCCCGGCTCGGCCGGCGGCAGCCCCACGACGCCGAGGAACGGGGCCAGGCGGACGACGTGACCGTACTGGTTGGTGCCCGTGCCGGTCTCCCGGTCGAGGTCCCACAGCAGCCACGCGGGCTCCGTCCCGCCGAGGCTGAGGCTCCGCGCGAAGGCGTCGTCCCTCCGGCCCGCTACCGTCCAGCCCCAGTCCGCGGGCTCCAGCGCGTCGAAGCGCACGGCGAGCACGTCGCCGGGCACGGTCCCCGCGACGTCGATGGGCCCGGTGAGCGCGTGGCCGCGCCGGTCCGGGAACCGGTAGGACGTCACCGCGCCCGGCGTGGCCTGCCGTTCGAGGTGGCCGGATGCGTCGAGGGACTCGACGACGACGCGGTCGCCGGGTTCGATCCGCAGGACGGGCAGGGTGTCCCGCGACAGGACCTGCGTGGCGGTCGCCTCGGTCGCCGGGAGGTGATGGCTGGGCACGGGTTCCCTCTCGATCGGGCGGGCGCTCAGTCCTGCAGGTCCACTTCACGCGCCACGGAGGCGCCGATCTCCACGCGGATGGCGTCCAGGACGTCCTGCGGCACAGCGCTGTCCACGGTGAGGAGGGAGAGCGCCTGGCCGCTCTCCTTGCTCCGGGCCACCTGCATGCCGGCGATGTTGATGTCCCGCTCGCCGAGGAGGCGGCCGAGCGCACCGATCACGCCGGGGCGGTCGGCGTAGAGGAGCACGAGGAGGTGCTCGCTGATGGGGATCTCGAGGTCGTAGCCGTTGACGCCGACGAGCTTCTCCACCTGCTTGGGCCCGGTGAGCGTGCCGGCCACGGAGATCTGGCTGCCGTCGGAGAGCGCCCCGCGCAGGGTGAGCACGTTGCGGTACTCCTCGGACTCGGACGTCGTGATCAGGCGCGAGGTGATGCCGCGCTGCTCGGCGAGGACGGGCGCGTTGACGTAGGACACCTGCTCGGAGACGACGTCGGTGAAGACGCCCTTGAGCGCGGCCAGTTCCAGGGCCTTGACGTCGAGGGACGCGATCTCGCCCGCCACGACGATGTCGATCTGCGTCAGGGAGGCATGCGTGAGGGCCGTGAAGATCCGGCCGAGCTTCTCCATGAGCGGGATGCCCGGGCGCACGGCCGGGTCGATCACGCCGCCGGCGACGTTGACGGCATCGGGCACGAGCTCCCCGGCCAGGGCGAGCCGCACCGACTTCGCCACGGAGATGCCCGCCTTCTCCTGGGCCTCCTCCGTGGACGCCCCGAGGTGGGGGGTCACCACGACGCTGTCGTGCGCGAAGAACGGGAGGTCGGTGCTGGGCTCCCGGACGAAGACGTCCACGCCGGCGCCGGCGATCTGCCCCTGCTCCAGCGCGGTGTGGAGGGCCTCCTCGTCGACCAGCCCGCCCCGCGCCACGTTGACCACGTAGGCGGTGTCCTTCATGAGCGCGAAGGCCTCGGCGCCGAGCATCCCGACGGTCTCGGGGGTCTTGGGCATGTGGATGGTGACGAAGTCCGACTCGCGGAGCAGCTCCTCGAGGGTCACGAGGCGTACCCCGAGCTGGGCGGCGCGGGCCGAGGTCACGTAGGGGTCGTAGGCGAGGATCTGCGTACCGAAGCCCTGCAGGCGGGCCGCGACGAGGGCGCCGATCCGCCCGAGGCCGATGATCCCGATGTTCTTCTCGTACAGTTCCGTGCCGGAGTACTTCGAGCGCTTCCACTCCCCCGCCTTGAGCGCCGCGCTGGCCTGCGGGATGTTCCGGGCGAGGCTGAGGATGTGGCCGACGGTCAGCTCGGCGGCGGAGATGATGTTCGACATCGGGGCGTTCACGACCATGACGCCGGCCTGCGTCGCGGCCTTGATGTCCACGTTGTCGAGGCCCACGCCCGCCCGGGCGATGACCTTCAGCTTCGGTGCCGCCCGGATGGCCTCCGCGTCCATCTGCGTCGCCGAGCGCACGAGCACGGCCTCGACGTCGGCGAGTGCGCCGAGCAGCTGCGGGCGGTCCGCGCCGTCGGTGCTGCGGATCTCGAAGTCGGGGCCCAGCGCCTCGACGGTGGCGGGCGAAAGTTCTTCGGCGAGGAGGACGACGGGCTTGGTGGTCACGGGGGTTCCTTCGGGGCTGTAGGCGGGCGGATCAGGGGGACGGGCGGGGCCGGACACACGTCCGGCAGGGCGCTCCGCTCATGTGCTCGTCGTCGAGCGTCGGGCACATGTGGGAGCGCCCTGCCGGGACCGGTGGTGCCAGCGCTAGCGCGCTACGGAACCCTCGGTGTAGTCGTCGTTCGTCTTGATCCACGAGAAGAGCTTGCGCAGCTCGCGGCCCGTGCTCTCGATCGGGTGGTCCTCGCCCTTCTTGCGGAGTGCGGTGAACTCCGGTGCCCCGGCGTCCTGGTCGTCGATGAACCGCTTGGCGAAGGCGCCGTTCTGGATGTCCGCGAGGAC
This sequence comes from Arthrobacter arabinosi, assembly GCF_054511115.1. Classification (NCBI taxonomy): domain Bacteria; kingdom Bacillati; phylum Actinomycetota; class Actinomycetes; order Micrococcales; family Micrococcaceae; genus Arthrobacter; species Arthrobacter arabinosi. Next base: position 177,848 of record NZ_JBTNDF010000001.1, on the reverse strand, counting down.
GGCCTTCATGTTCTCCTTCACCTCGGGCGTGATCACCCGGGGGCCGGAGACGTAGTCGCCGTACTCGGCGGTGTCGGAGACGCTCCAGCGCTGCTTGGCGATGCCGCCCTCGACCATGAGGTCGACGATGAGCTTCAGCTCGTGGAGCACCTCGAAGTAGGCGACCTCCGGCTTGTAGCCGGCCTCGGTCAGCGTCTCGAACCCGTACTGGATGAGCTGGGAGGCGCCGCCGCACAGCACGGCCTGCTCGCCGAAGAGGTCCGTCTCGGTCTCCTCGGTGAAGGTGGTCTCGATGACGCCCGCACGGGTGCCGCCGATGGCCTTCGCGTAGGACAGGGCCAGGTCACGGGCCTTGCCGGACGCGTCCTGCTCGACGGCGATGAGGTCGGGGACACCGCGCCCGGCCTCGAACTCGCGGCGGACGATGTGCCCGGGGCCCTTGGGCGCCACGAGGGCGACGTCGACGTCGGCCGGAGGCTGGATGTAGCCGTAGCGGATGTTGAAGCCGTGCCCGAAGAACAGCGCGTCGCCGGCCTGCAGGTTGGGTGCGATCTCGTCCTTGTACACGTGGCGCTGCACCTGGTCCGGGGTGAGCACCATGATGAGGTCGGCTTCGGCGGTGGCCTCGGCCACGGAGAGGACGCGGAGCCCCTCCGCCTCGGCCTTGGCGCGCGACGCCGAACCCTCCTTCAGGCCGACGCGCACGTCGACGCCGGAATCGCGCAGGCTGAGGGCGTGGGCGTGGCCCTGGCTGCCGTAGCCGATGACGGCCACGGTGCGTCCCTGGATGATGGACAGATCGGCGTCGTCGTCGTAGAACATCTCGGTCACGGGTGTTTTCTCCTTGGGTGGGTGCTGCTGGAAAGGTCTGGGGACTGCGGGGGTCAGGCGCTGCGCAGCGCGCGGTCGCTCATCGACTTCGCGCCGCGGCCGATCGCCAGTGTGCCCGACTGCACGATCTCGCGGATGCCGAACGGCTCGAGGACGGACAGGAGCGCCGAGAGCTTCTCGGCCGTGCCGGTCGCCTCGATGATCAGTGAGTCGATCGCGACGTCGACCACGGACGCGCGGAACAGGTCGGCCGCCTGGGTCACCTGGAGGCGCGTGGCGGCGTCGGCCCTGACCTTGATCAGGACGTGGTCGCGCTGCACCGACTGGTCGGTGGTGAGCTCGACGATCTTGATGACGTTGATGAGCTTGTTCAGCTGCTTGGTGACCTGCTCGAGGAGGTCACCCTCGGCCTCCACCACGACGGTGATGCGGGACATGCCCGGCACCTCCGTCGGTCCGACGGCGAGCGAGTTGATGTTGAACGCGCGCCGTGCGAACAGGCTGGCGACGCGGGTCAGGACGCCGGGGACGTCCTCGACGAGCACGGACAGGGTATGGCGTGCCATGGTCAGTCCTCCTGTTCCCAGGTCGGGGTCATGTTGCGGGCGATCTGGATGAGGTCGTTGCTGACGCCCGAGGGCACCATCGGCCAGACCATGGAGTCGCGGCTAACCACGAAGTCGATGACGACGGGGCGGTCGTTGATGGCCAGGGCCTGCTGGATGGTGGCGTCGATGTCCTCGTCCCGCTCGCAGCGCAGGCCCACGCACCCGTAGGCGTCCGCGAGCTTCACGAAGTCGGGGACGCGGACGGTGTCATGGCCCGTGTTGAGGTCCGTGTTGGAGTAACGGCCCTCGTAGAAGAGGGTCTGCCACTGGCGGACCATGCCGAGCGAGGAGTTGTTGATGACGGCGACCTTGATGGGGATGTTGTTGATGACGCAGGTGGCCAGTTCCTGGTTGGTCATCTGGAAGCAGCCGTCGCCGTCGATGGCCCAGACCACGCGGTCCGGGTTGCCGACCTTGGCGCCCATCGCGGCGGGGACGGAGTAGCCCATGGTGCCGAGGCCGCCGGAGTTGAGCCAGGCGTGCGGGCGCTCGTACTGGATGAACTGCGCGGCCCACATCTGGTGCTGGCCCACGCCGGAGACGAACACACCCTCGGGGCCCGTGAGCTCGCCGATGCGCTTGATGACCTGCTGCGGGGCCGACAGGCCGTCGTCGGGCTGGGTGAAGCCCACCGGGTAGGTCTCGCGCAGGTGGTCGATGGTCCTCCACCAGGCGGAGATGTCAGGGCGTTCCTGCGCTGCGAACGATTCACGGACGGCGGCGGTGAGTTCGGGGATGATCTCCTTCACCGAGCCGACGATCGGGACGTCGGCGGCGCGGTTCTTGGAGATCTCGGCCGGGTCGATGTCCGCGTGGATGACCTTCGCGTTCGGGGCGAAGCTGGCGAGCACGCCGGTCACGCGGTCGTCGAAGCGCGCGCCGAGCGTGATCAGCAGGTCCGACTGCTGGAGCGCGGTCACGGCCGAGACGGAGCCGTGCATGCCCGGCATGCCGACGTGCTGCTGGTGGGAGTCGGGGAACACGCCGCGGGCCATGAGGGTGGTGACCACGGGGGCGCCGACGAGTTCGGCGAGTTCACGCAGTTCCTGGGAGGCATGTCCCTTGACCACGCCGCCGCCCACGTAGAACACGGGGCGCTGCGAGCCGCTGATCAGCCGCGCGGCCTCCCGGACCTGCTTGGCGTGGCCACGCACCACGGGCCGGTAGCCGGGGATGTCGATCCGGGGCGGCCAGGAGAAGGTCATGGGCGCCTGCTGCGCGTCCTTGGAGATGTCCACGAGCACGGGGCCCGGGCGTCCGGTCGTCGCGATGTGGAACGCCTCGGCGAGCACGCGGGGGATGTCCTGCGCGTCGGTGACGAGGTAGGAGTGCTTGGTGATCGGCATGGTGATGCCGACGATGTCCGCCTCCTGGAAGGCGTCCGAGCCGATGAAGGCGCTCGAGACCTGCCCGGTGATGGCGACCATGGGCACGGAGTCCATGTGCGCGTCGGCGATGGCTGTCACGAGGTTCGTGGCCCCGGGTCCCGAGGTCACGATGCACACGCCGGGGCGGCCGGTGACCATGGCGTAGCCCTGCGCCGCGTGTCCCGCTCCCTGCTCGTGCCGGACGAGGACGTGCCGGAGCTTCGTGGAGGCCAGGAGGGGGTCGTAGGTGGGGAGGATGGCACCGCCGGGGAGGCCGAAGACGTCGTCGACGCCGAGTTCCTCCAGGGACCGGACGATCGCCGCCGATCCGAGCATCCCGGTGGGGGCGACGACCCGGTTGGGGCCGCGGACGGGGCTCGCCGCGGCGACGGGCGCGGAGTCCCGCGCGGGTGCTGGGGGAGGTGCTGGCCTTGCTGCCAGCAGCGCTGGGCTGATGGGCGATCCCTTGGACATCTCAGACTTCCTTCGGAACGTTCGCTGCACGGGTGCAACTGTGACTGCGGGCTTCCGCGCACTCTCTTGTGCTGACGGGTTGTGTCAACAAAAAAACCCCTCGGCCTTGTCGGGCTCTGCGAGGGGTTGCGCGTGACTGCAGTCGTCTACCGGACGGGCTTCAGGCCACGCGCTGGGTAAGGATGACGACTACGGGTTCGGGATGCATACCTGTAGTTTCCCCGCCCCCGCGAAAGGGTGTCAACCGGACCCCTTCCAGTCTCACATGATGGACAAACCGTCCAGTTAGTGGACATTAACATCGCGGGCCCGGGCCCGCCGGGAGAGGGCCTCTCGCCCGGCGGGCCGGACCCGGCGGCCCTCAACCGCAGTAGGCCCCTTCGGAGGCCGAGTGGACGAGCTTGGCGTACTTCGCCAGGACGCCCTTGGTGTAGCGGGCGGGGAGCGGCTCCCAGCCCACCCGCCGTTCCTCGAGCTCGGCCTCGTCGACGAGGAGGTCGAAGCTCTTCGCGGCGATGTCGACCCGGATGCGGTCGCCGTCGCGCACGAAGGCGATGGGGCCGCCGTCGACCGCCTCCGGCGCCACGTGCCCGATGCACAGGCCCGTGGTGCCGCCGGAGAAGCGTCCGTCGGTCAGGAGGAGCACGTCCTTGCCGAGCCCGGCCCCCTTGATGGCGCCCGTGATGGCGAGCATCTCGCGCATGCCGGGGCCGCCCTTCGGGCCCTCGTAGCGGATGACGACGACGTCCCCGGCGTGGATCCCGCCGGCGTCGAGCGCGTCGAGGGCGCCCTGCTCGCGTTCGAAGACGCGCGCGGTGCCCTCGAAGACGTCGGCGTCGAAGCCGGCGCTCTTCACGACGGCGCCCCCGGGGGCGAGGGAACCGTGCAGGATCGTGATGCCGCCGGTCTTGTGCAGCGGATTGTCGAGCGCGCGCAGGATCTTGCCGTCGAGGTCCGGCGGGTCGATCTCCGCGAGGTTCTCGGCGACGGTCCTGCCGGTGACGGTGAGGCAGTCGCCGTGGATGAGGCCGGCGTCGAGCAGCGCCTTCATGATCACGGGGACACCGCCCACCTTGTCGACGTCGAACATGACGTAGCGGCCGAACGGCTTCAGGTCGCCGAGGTGCGGGATCCGCTCGCCGATGCGCGTGAAGTCGTCGAGGGTCAGCTCCACCTCCGCCTCACGGGCGATCGCGAGCAGGTGGAGCACGGCGTTGGTGGAACCGCCGAACGCCATGGTGACCGCGATGGCGTTCTCGAACGCCTTCTTGGTCATGATGTCCCGGGCCGTGATGCCGAGGCGCAGGAGGTTGACGACGGCCTCGCCGGACTTGCGGGCGAACATGTCGCGGCGACGGTCGGCGGACGGCGGGGCGGCCGAGCCGGGCAGGGACATGCCGAGGGCCTCGCCGATGCAGGCCATGGTGTTCGCGGTGTACATGCCGCCGCAGGCGCCTTCGCCCGGGCAGATGGCGCGTTCGATGCTGTCGAGGTCCTTCAGGCTCATCTTGCCGGCCGCGCAGGCCCCGACGGCCTCGAACGCGTCGATCAGGGTGACCTCCTTCTCCGTGCCGTCCTCGAGCTTCGCGAACCCGGGCATGATCGTGCCGGCGTACAGGAAGACGGAGGCGAGGTCGAGGCGGGCGGCAGCCATGAGCATGCCCGGCAGGGACTTGTCGCAGCCCGCGAGGAGCACCGAGCCGTCGATGCGCTCGGCCTCCATGACGGTCTCGACGGAGTCCGCGATGACCTCCCGCGAGACGAGGGAGAAATGCATCCCCTCGTGGCCCATGGAGATGCCGTCGGAGACGGAGATGGTGCCGAACTGCATGGGGAACCCGCCGCCGGCGTGGACGCCCTCCTTCGCTCCCTGCGCCAGCCGGTTCAGGGAGAGGTTGCACGGCGTGATCTCGTTCCACGAGCTCGCGACGCCGATCTGCGGCTTGGCGAAGTCGTCGTCGCCCATGCCCACGGCACGGAACATGCCACGCGCCGGCGCCGCGTGGATGCCGTCCGTGACGATGCGGCTTCTCGGCTTGATGTCTGGGGTGGTGTCCGCGCTCATGAGGGAGAGTCTAGGCCCGCGCCGCGCGCACGTTTCGCCATGTGACCGGCCTGTTACAGCCTCCGGCGGGCCCGACGGCGGGCAGGCCCGGCCCGCGCGCGTCCCCTCGTACGAGGCGTGCACGCTCCGGTACAGTGTGGACTTCGCGGGCCGCTCGACAGCCCGCCAGGCGCACCGCGAGCAGTCCCGCCAGGGGCCGAGTCCTCCTGCCTCCTACCGCAACGGCCGTGATATGACCCCCGATGAGCCCCCCTCCCCCAGCCGACCGCTCGACGGCGGGCAGGGCCTGAAGAACGCCCTGCGCCGGGTCTTCGACTCGCAGATCCCGAACTACGGCGACTACAACCTCGTGTTCGCGGCGCAGGCGGCCGCGCCCGACGCCCGGACGGCCTACGTGGTGGGCTACCGGTGGAAGCCGGCCGAGCTGATGATCGCCCCGGTGGACCTGGCCGGCATCACGGGGGCCGGGGTGCCCGTCGAGGTCAACATGACCAACCTCGCCCACGCACTGCAGTGGGACGAGGACCGGACCTTCGAAGTGGGCACCAGCACCGGGCGGATCTTCCGGTTCGGTGTCGCCGCGTCCCCCGTCCTCGACATCGGCCCCGGCACGGCACTGCACCTGGACCAGGAGGAGGACGTGACGGACTTCACGTCGTTCATGGACGCCTTCATCGGGATGGCCTGAGCCGCTCCCTGCCCCCGGACGGGGAGCCTCAGGCCCATGGCCCGCGCCGCGCGAGATTGACGGGTTCCCCGCCGCGGCCCAGCTGCTCGACCTGCCGGCGGAGCAGGGCGAGGATGCGGGGCGGGAACGCGTCGGTGTTGCCGCCCACGTGGGGCGTGATGATCGCACCGGGTGCGCTCCACAGCGGGTGCCCCGCGGGCAGCGGCTCCGGATCGACGACGTCGAGGGCCGCCCGGAGCCGGCCCGCCACCACCTCCCGGGTGAGCGCCGCGGTGTCGACCACCGCGCCCCGCGCGACGTTGACGACCAGCGCGCCGTCGGGCAGCGCCGCGAGCACCTCCGCCCCGACCAGCCCCCGCGTGGCCTCCGTGAGGGGCGTGATGACGATGACGACGTCGTGCTCCGGTGCGAGCCGGACGAGCTCGTCGCTGCCGTGGACATGGCCGACGGCGTCGTCGCGCGCCGTGCTGCCCACGCGGGTCACCTCCGCCTCGAAGGTGGCCAGCCGCCGTCGGATCTCCTCCCCGATCCCGCCGACGCCCACCAGCAGGACCCGCCGGTCCGCGAGGCCCGGGTACCGCGCGCTGTGCCACCGACCCTCGGCCTGCTGCCGCACGGCGTCGTCGATCCCCCGCAGCGACGCGAGGGCGAGGCCGACGGCGAGTTCGGCGGTGGCGGCCGCGTGGACGCCCGCGGCGGTGGCGATGGCCACGTCCGGGCCGACGAGCTCGGCCACGCCGTCGTAGCCGGTGGACTGCGTCTGGACGAGCACGAGGTTCGGCGCGGCGTCGAGCGCGCCGTCGAGGTGCGCGCGCCCCGTGTACGGCAGGACGACGGCGTCCAGCGCCGCCGGGTCGCAGCCCTCGGGCGGCGCCCGGAAGTCCCACAGCACGATGTCGACGCCGGCGGAGACGCCGGTCAGGGCGTCGCGCAGGTCGGCGGAGGGGACGCTCAGCGTGCGGACGGTCGGGTGCTCTGCGGCGGCGGGGATCGTCATGGCGCCAGCTTAGGGGGATCGGCGCGGCGCCGTCCCGCCGGCTCCCCCTGCCCGTGCGAACCGCAGGGGTGGACACCACCGGCGGCCCGCCCTAGGGTCGGACCATGTCAGCCGCCCGACGGCGACCCGCCCGCCTCCTCGCCCGGGCCCTCCCTGCGGCAGCCGTGCTCCTGCTGGCCGGCTGCTCCACCGCGGACACCGAACCGGATCCCCTGTACGCCGGGGCGTCCGCCACGCCCGGCGCGTCCGCGGGTCCCGCATCCCCCGCATCCGGCGCCTCCCCGGACGGTCCTCCCGCCGCGCTCCCTCGCCTCGCCCACGCCGGGGACGCCGCCACCGGGCTCGGCCTGCCCTGGTCCGTGGTGGTGCTGGGCGACGGCACCCTCCTCGTCTCCGAGCGGGAGACCGGCGAGATCCTGCGGATCAGCGGCACCGGCACCGAGGTGATCGGCAGCATCCCGGAGGCTGCGTCCGCCGGCGGTGAGGGAGGCCTGCTCGGACTCGCCGTCGGCGGGACGGGACGGGGTACCGGGCCGGCGGAGCCCGATGTCCTGTATGCCTACTACACGTCGGCCACCGACAACCGCGTGGTGCGCCTGCCGTGGGCCGACGGGCGGCTCGGCGCCCCGGAGCCGGTGCTGGACGGGATCCCGAAGGCCGAGATCCACAACGGCGGGCGGATCGCCGTCGGCCCCGACGGGCACCTCTACATCGGTACCGGCGATGCCGGGGTCCGTGAGCGGGCGCAGGACCCGGCGAGCCTCGGCGGGAAGATCCTCCGCGTCACGGCCGCCGGCGGCATCCCCGCGGACAACCCGACGCCGGGCTCGCCGGTGTACACCCTCGGCCACCGGAACGTACAGGGGCTCGCATGGGACTCCGCCGGCCGGCTCTGGGCCTCGGAGTTCGGCCCGGAGGTCGACGACGAACTGAACCTCGTGGTGCCCGGCGGGAACTACGGGTGGCCGGAGGTCACGGGCGCCCCGGGCGATCCCCGGTACACCGACGCCCAGGTGGTCTGGCCGTCCACGGCGGCGTCGTCGCCGAGCGGCATGGCGATCCTCGACGATGTCGCGTACATCGGCGGCCTGCGGGGGCAGCGGCTCTGGCAGGTCCCGCTCCGAGGGGGCACGGCGGGAGAACCCGCCAGCCGGTTCGACAGGCAGTTCGGGCGCCTGCGCGACGTTGCGGCCGGCGCCGACGGCTCGCTGCTCGTGGCCACCAACGAGACCGGCGGGGCGAGGATCCTGCGGATCGACAGGGGATCCGGGTGACGACGGGCAGGGAGGCATGCGGGTCGGAGCGCCGGTTTCATGTTTCGGCCGAACTGCTGGTAGAGTTTCATGCTGTTGCGGATGACCCGGAGGGCACGAGAACACCGGGAAGACGCCACGCACCTCTAGCTCAATTGGCAGAGCAATTGACTCTTAATCAATGGGTTCCGGGTTCAAGTCCCGGGGGGTGCACATCGAAGCCCCGTCCTTCAGGTCTCGCCGCCTGGGGGGCGGGGTTTCGTACGTCTACGCGCGGCTCCGGGTCCGCCCCCGGCTCCTCGTAGGGCGGCGGCGGCCGGGCCTACGATGGACGCGTGAACGATATCCTGTCCTTCGCCGGGAGCTACTGGTGGCTCGTCTTCCCGCTCTCGGGAGTGTTCGCCATCTGGGGCAAGTCCCTCTCCGAAGCGTCGGAGCGGCGGCACCAGCGGAAGATGGAGCTGTACCGCCTGAAGCATCCGGCAGCCGTCTCCGCGCCGGCCCCCGCGCCGCCCGAGGCGCAGCGCTCCCCGACGAGGACCCAGCGTGAGCACGTGCAGCGCATGCACGCGGAGGTCGACCGCCGGTGGCTGGCCTACGAGCTCGACGCCGCGAAACTCATCGACTACCCCATGATGACCGACGTCCGCGAGCCCCTGACGGTGGCGTTCCTGCGGGCCAAACGGGAGGCCGACGCGCTGCGGCCGGAGGACTCGACGTCGATCACGCCCGAGGAGCTGGCAGCCTACCGGTCGGCGGTCACCTCCTACGACGTCGCCTTCCAGATCGCCGAGACCGAGGCCCGGCGGGTCCGCGCGAGCGGGTTCAGCAGGGAGGAACGGCAGCGGCTGGAGACGGCGCGGCGGCTCGTGACCGTGGCCGTCGACGACGCCGCCACGGCGGCGGAGCGCCAGACCGCGTACCGGCGCGCCCGCCGTGAGCTCGACGGCCTGATCGTGCTGCCTGCCGCCACGGTCAGCTCCCTGGAGGAGAAGGTCGCCGGCGCGATCGGCCGGCGTCCGGAGCCCCCGGCGTCCTGAGAACCGCCGGGCCCTTCCCAGTGCCGCTCCCGAGGACGATAATCACTCCGTCCGGCACCAGGGCGTGGCCGACGAGCCACCCGACGAGAGGCGATTCCATGGCAGCGACGATCAACACGTACCTCAGCTTCAAGGACACCGCGAAGGAGGCCATGGACTTCTACCAGTCCGTGTTCGGCGGGGACCTGGAGCGCAGCACCTTCGGGGAGTTCGGCATGAGCGAGGACCCGGCCGAGCAGGACAAGATCATGCACTCGATGCTGACGACGCCGTCGGGCCAGGTGATCATGGCGGCCGATACCCCGAACAGCATGGAGTACACGGCCCCGGCCGGGCATTCGCTCTCGATCAGCGGCGACGACGAGCCCGAGATCCGCGGGTACTGGGACGCCCTCGCGGGCAGCGGCAGCGAGGTGCTCCCCCTCGCGCCGTCGCCCTGGGGCGACAGCTTCGGCATGTGTGTCGACCGCTTCGGGATCACCTGGATGGTCAACATCGCCGGCGCACCGGCGAACGACGGCGCACCGGCGGCGGCCTCCGGGTCGTCGCGGGAAACGGCTCGGAGTTAGCCCCGGGAAGCGGCCCCGCGGCAGGCGCGACCGGCGGCGGTGCCCCCGCGGGGACACCGCCGCCGGGTCCGTTCTACGCGGATGCTTCCTTGTTCACGTCGGTCGGCGAGTCGAACTCGCGGTCCGGGAGGTTCTCCAGCGTGCGGAGCACCGCGTCGTCGGCGCCCTTGTCCTTCGCGTGGCGGACGAGGTCGTCCTTCGACGCCGGGTAGTCCATGCCGCCGAGGGCCTTCTGGATGTCGATCGGGCTGGGATCTGCCATGTGGTGCTCCTTCGCTTCGATTCGGTTGCTGGTGCTGCCGGTAGGGCGGCACCGTCACTGGCCCAGGATCTCCCGGGCAGCGTCTGTGCCGCGGTCGGGCACCGTGGTGGGCGCCTCGAGGTGGACGGCTCCGGAGGGGATGATGCCCGCTCCGCCGTAGCGCTCCATCACGCGCCACTGGGCGGCGACGTCCTCCCCCGCATGCCCGGGCGGCAGCTGGTCCCAGAAGTCGAATCCGCCGCAATCCACCAGGGCTGCCCGATCGAACAGGACGCAGCCGCCCACCCAGGCCACGCGGTAGAGGCGCCATCCGCCCGGCGGGATCGCGAGGTCCGCGGCGGCGTGGGCGAGGTTGGCCGCGTTGTGCAGGGGCCAGCGTGCGAAGCCCTCCGCGCCGGAGCGGATGCGTTCGGGCCGCACCGCGTCGTCGGGCCAGAGGGCGAGTTCGCTCCGTTCGTCGGGCCGGTGGTCGTCGAGGTAGGACAGGCCCTGCACGGCGGAGCCCACGAAGCCGCAGCCGGCGACCCGCAGGGCGCGGCTCATGCGGTCCAGCGTTCCTGGTTCGAGCCAGACGTCGTCGTCCAGGAAGAGAACGAGCGGCGCCGCGGCCAGTCCCAGCAGGTGGTTCCGGTGCTCGGCGAGTCCCCGACGCGGCACGTGCCGTCCGAGCCGGACCGGCCGGCCCTGCGCCTCGAGGACGCGCACCATCGCACGGACGGCGGGCTGCTCGAACGACGCCGCCTCGCCGTCCGTCTGGTCGCTGACGGTGACGCGGAAGGCGCCGTCCTGGGCGGCGAGGCCGGCCAGCGTCACGGCGAGTTCCGCGGGACGGCCGGCCGTGGGAATCAGCACGTCGAGCTCGGGCTCCCCGGCGGAGGGCTCCAGACCCCACTCGCCCGACCAGCGCCGTGTCACGGTAGCTCCCCCGGCAGGGGGGTGGCCCGGATCCGGCGGACGACCTCCGCCGTGGAGCGCTCCGGGACGTAGTCGAGGATGCTGACGCGGCCGCCGCAGGCCTCCACGGCGGGTGTCTCCTCCAGCATCTGCGCGGTGTAGTCGCCGCCCTTGGCGTAGATATCGGGCTTCAGCTGCTCGATGAGCGGCACCAGGGTGTCGGTGGAGAAGACGGTCACGTAGTCGACGCAGCTGAGCGACGCGATGATGCCCGCGCGGTCGGCGATGGCGTTGATCGGACGGTCGGGGCCCTTGAGCCGGCGCACGCCGGCGTCGTCGTTCAGGGCGACCACGAGGACGTCCCCGAGTTGCTTCGCCTGGTCGAGGTAGCGCGTGTGGCCACGGTGCAGCACGTCGAAGCACCCGTTCGTGAGGACGATCCGCCTGCCCGCGGCGCGGTCGGCCTCCACCTTGCGCAGCAGCTCGGCGGTGGGCAGGGCCGTGTCGGCGAACTGCTGCAGGTGGCTCGTGAGGTCCGCCGTCGTGCACACGGAGGTGCCCGGGCGGTGGACGACGACGTCGGCGGCGGCCTGGGCGAGGTCCAGGCTCGTGGTGAGCGGGAGGCCGGCGGCGCGCGCGGCGGTGAGACTCGCGACGAACGTGTCCCCCGCGCCGGAGGCCTGCTTCTCCGTGGCGGGCCTGGCGTAGGTGCGGTGCTCCTCGCCGTCCTGGCCGAGCAGGACCGTGCCGTCGCGGTCCAGCGTCACGACGACGTTCACGGCGTTGGTCGCCGCGAGCAGGTCGCCGCGGTGTTCAGCCACGACGGCGGCCCGGTCCGTCCGCGGGTCGAGGCGCGTGCCGAGGACCTGGGCGGTCTCCTGGGCGTTCGGCGTGACGATGTCGGGGCGCAGCGCGGACCACGCCGCGGTGTCGTGCGCGTCGACCACGACGACCGCGCCGGGATCGAGGGTGGTCCGGCGAGCGAGGGCGGCGCGGACGTCCCCGTGCAGTGCCCCGGAGCCGTAGTCGCAGACGATGACGGCGTCCGCGCCCGCGACGGCCGCGGGGACCCGCGCCGCCAGCGCGGCGGTCGAGGCGGCGGGGAGGGCGTCGTGCGTGTCGTCGAGGCGCAGCATGACCTGGTCGCCGGCGAGGATGCGGTACTTGGTGGTGGTGCCGACACGGGGGTCCTGGACGAGGTCCGTGGTGTCCACGCCGGCATCCTCGAGGATGGCGCGCAGGCGGCGGCCGGCGTCGTCGTCCCCGATCAGCGCGCACATCCTCACCCGGGCACCGAGCGCTGCGAGGTTCACGGCCGTGTTCGCCGCGCCGCCCGCCGCGTACTCGCGGTGCGTGACGTCGACGACCGGCGCGGGTGCCTCCCGGCAGAACCGCTCGATGGTGCCGCTCCACCAGCCGTCGAGCATCGCGTCCCCGACCACCGTGACGGACGGCGCGCGGTCCGCGATGGCGGCGGGCACCCAGGCCGCGAGGCCCCGGACCTCCGCGAGGTCCCCGGGAGCGTCCCGGTCCTCCGGTGCGATGTCACCGGGGTGATGCTGTACGGCGTCGTCCATCAGGCCTCCCGCGGGGGTGCGCTGAGGTGCACGACCTTCACGAGGGCGAATTCGTCGAGCAGTTCGGGACCGTAGCCGAAGCCCGCACCGCTGATGCCGCGGGGCTGGGCGGAACCGCCCGGGGCGCCTCCGAACACGGCGTTGACCTTGACGGTCCCGACGGCGAGCCCGGCGATGGCCCGCTGGGCATGGGCGATGCTCCCGGTCAGGACGGACGCGGCGAGCCCGTAGGGCCCGGCGGCGGCGAGGCGGAGGGCGTCGTCGAAGCTGTCGACGACGGTCACGGGCGCCACGGGGCCGAAGGTCTCCTCCGTCATGACGCCCATGGCCTCCGTGCAGTCCGTGAGGACAGTGGCCGGGTACTGGGCACCGGCGCCCTCGGGGACGGCACCGCCCTCGAGGCACACCGCGCCCTGCTCGAGGGCCTCGGCGACCTGGCCGGCGACGGCGTCGCGCATGCGGCGGTCCACGAGCGGCGGGAAGGACCCGCTCGCGTTCCTGCCGCGGGCCTCCTCCGTCAACGCCGCGAGGAACGGTTCGGCGATGGGCCTGCACACGTAGATGCGCTCCACGGAGGTGCAGATCTGCCCGGCGTTCGCGAAGGCCCCGAGCGCCGCCTGCCCGGCCGCCCACACCGGGTCGACGTCGGCGTCGACGATCAGGGGGTCGTTGCCGCCGTTCTCGCGGATCACGTGGGCGCCGGTGAGGACCGCGGCGCGGGCGATCCGCGCGCCCGTGGCGCTGGAGCCCACATGCGCGAGGACGTCGACGTCCGCCTCCGCGGTGAGTTGCTGCCCCACTGCGGCGCCGCCCGTCAGGGTGGTGAGCACGCCGTCCGGGAAGGCCGGCTGCAGCAGGCGCCCCAGGAGCGCGCCTACGTGGGGGCAGCGTTCACTGGGTTTGTGGATGACCGTGTTGCCCGTGACGAGCGCCGCCCCGATCAGGCCGGCGGCCACCGCAACGGGATCGTTCCAGGGCGTCAGGAGCGCCGCGACGCCGCGCGGTTCGGCGACCGTGTAGTCGGTGGCGGTGACGGCGCCGCGCAGGCTGAGACCACGGTGGACGGGGCCGAGCTCCGCGTACTGCTCGAGCGTGGACACGGCCGCCTCGATGCCGCCCAGCGCATCCGCGGGGGGCTTGCCCGTCTCCCGGGTGTTGAGCTCGGCCAGTTCACGGGCGCCGTCGCGCAGCGCCGCGGCCGCGCGCCGGAGGGCTGCGCCGCGGTCGGCGGGGCTCGTGGCCGCCCACTCGGGCTGCACGGTCCGGGCGAGGGTGACGGCCAGGGAGATCTGCTCCCGCGTCGCGCAGGGCAGCGTGCCGACGGTCCGGCCGTCCCGGGGATCGAGGATGGTGATGGACTCGTCGTCACGCACCTGGAGCAGGGCGGGTGCCTGGGTGTTGATGGACATGGTGCTCCTCGCTGTCGAATGCCGTTCCGGCTGATCTACTCATCCCGTACCCCCCTCCGGCACGTTCACACAGGCGGCGGGCCGATTTCCCGCCCACGCGGTCATCAGCACGCTTAGCATATGGTGGCAGGAGAAGGAGCGGTGGCCCTCGCGATCCTCGCGAAAGAAGTGGACAGCGCACCCACGGGCAGCGGCAGGCGGACGGAGAGGACATCCATGCGGGACGGGACGACGACGGCGGACTTCGGCGGGCGGCAGGACACGGCGCGATCGGTTGGCCCCGTGCTCGAGCCGTTCCGGGACGTCCGGCGGATCGCGGTCCTGCGCGGTGGCGGCCTCGGGGACCTCATGTTCGCGATGCCGGCGATCGCCGCCCTCGCCGCCTGCTATCCCGACGCCGGCATCACGCTGCTCGGCATGCCCGGCCACGCGGCGCTGCTGAACGACCGGCCGGGCCCGGTGTCGGAGGTCCTGGAACTGCCCGTCTCCCCCGGCGTGCGCCCCGGGGAGGAGGTCCCGGGAGCCGTGGACGCCTTCTTCGCCGGGATCACGGGGTCCTTCGACCTCGCCGTCCAGCTGCACGGCGGCGGCCGCAACTCGAACCCGTTCCTCCTGCGGCTGGGTGCCCGCCACACGGTCGGCACCCGCACTCCCGACGCCGTGGCGCTGGAACGCACCGTCCCGTACGTGTACTACCAGCACGAGGTGTTCCGTGCCCTGGAGGTCGCCGGCCTGGCCGGGGCGGTGCCCGTGGACCTGGAACCGCGGGTGACGGTCGTCCCGGACGAGGTGGACCGCGCGGCGCGGCTGACCGGGGACGGCGCCGTCGTCGCCCTGCACCCCGGCGCCACGGACCCGCGCCGCCGATGGCCGGCGTCGTCGTTCGCCAAGGTGGCGGTGCGGGCCGCGGCCGACGGCTGCGAGGTGGTGGTGGTCGGGGACGCGACGGACGTACCGGCGGCCGAGGAGATCGTCCGCCTGGCGCTGGCCCAGGACCCGACGGCGGACGTCCGGTCGCTCGCGGGCGGGCTGTCGCTGGGCGAACTGGCCGGCGTGCTCGACCGCAGCGCCGTCCTGGTCGGCAACGACAGCGGTCCCCGGCACCTCGCGCAGGCCGTCGGGACACCCACGGTCGGCGTCTACTGGATCGGCAACGTCATCAACGCGGGGGCCGTGGGCCGCACCCTCCACCGCGTGCACTTCTCCTGGGTGACGCACTGCCCGGTCTGCGGCGTGGACGTCACCCAGGTGGGCTGGACGGCAGAACGCTGCGAGCACGATGACTCGCTCGTCGCGGCCGTCCAGCCCGGCGCCGTCTACGCGGACGTGGCGGAACTCAGGGCCACGAGCCTTCTTCTGCGTGGGCGATGACCATCTCGCGGATCTCGCAGCTCCTGGGCTGCGAGAGCGCGAAGAGGATCGCCTCGGCGACCCGCTCGGGATCGTTCAGGCGTGAGTCGTCCTGCGGCTTGTACTGCTCGTCGCGGTCGTCGAAGAAGCGCGTCTTCATGCCGCCGGGGATGATCGTCGTGACGCCGATCTGCCCGGCGGTCTCCGCGGCGAGGGCCTGCGAGAAGCCCATGACCCCGAACTTCGAGGCGCAGTAGGCCGTCGCGTCGCCGACGGCCTTGATGCCGAGCGTGGAGGCGATGGTGACCACGCGGCCGTGGGTCTTCTTCAGGTACGGGAGGGCGGCGCGGGCGGTGGACGCCGTGCCCATCAGGTTCACGCCGATCACCTTCTCCCACTCGTCGGCGGGCACGGTGTCGAGCGCGCCGCACCGGTCGATCCCGGCGGCGGTGACGACGGCGTCGAGCCCGTCCATCATCTCCGCGGCCTCGCGGACCGCGGTCTCGACGGCGTCGCGGTCGGCGACGTCGACCTCGAAGGCCTTGACGCCGGTGACGCGGCTGATGTCGCGGTCCAGCACCACGGGGGTGCCGCCGGCGGCGAGGACGCCCTGGACGATCGCCGCGCCGAGGCCTGAGCCTCCGCCGGTCACCAGGACGCGTCCCGGGTTGAAGCCGTTGCCGGGGGTGGTCGTCGTGTTCTCGGTCATCGTGTTCCTTTCGTAGCGTGCTCGGGGCCGGCCGGACGGGCCGGGGGGGTCAGCCGACGCGGGCGAGCGCGGCTGCCAGTTTCGTGGTGGAGCGGGCGGGGATGTAGGGGACGGTGACGGTCCGTCCGCCCCAGCTGCTCACGAGCGCGGCTTCGGGGAGGTCCTCCGCCGCGTAGTCTCCGCCCTTGACCCAGATGTCGGGCTGCAGGCGGGAGATGGCGTTCTCCGGCGTGGACTCGGAGAAGATCAGGACGGCGTCCACGCACCCGAGGGCCGAGAGCAGTTCCGCACGGTCCTCCTGCCTGATGATGGGCCGGTGCTCCCCCTTGAGTCCGCGCACCGACTCGTCCGAGTTGAGGCAGACGATCAGGCAGTCGCCGAGCCGGCGTGCCGCCGCGAGGGTCCGGGCGTGTCCGGCGTGGAGGAGGTCGAAGCACCCGCCGGTCGCGACGACGGTCCCGCCGGCCTCCCGCGTCCGCCGGGCGACGGCGAGGGCGTCGAGCCCGTCGACGGGCAGCTGCTGCGGCGCGTCCTCGCGCTGCCGGCCCATCGCGCCGACCCCGCCGGTGGCGAGGAAGTGCGCGGCGGCCTCGGTGGCCTGCTGAGCGGCGGCGTCGATCGTCGCGCCCCGGGCGAGTCCGAGGGCGAGCGCCGAGGCGAAGCGGTCGCCGGCACCGCAGGGGTCGGTGGCGCTGATCCGGGGTGCGGGCACCACCTGGGGCAGGAGGCCCGCCGCGGCGACGAGGGCCCCGTGGTCGCCCATGGTGACGATGACGGACCTGCTCCGCCAGTCCGCGAGCAGGACGTCGGCGGCCGCCGCGGCCGCCTGCGTCCCCGAGCCCCCGGTCCCGGTGAAGCGCAGGGCCTCCCCGAGGTTCGGGGTGACCGCGGCGACGCCGGGGACGGGCCGTGCACCGGAGGGGTGGGGGTCCCAGACCACGGGGACCGTCGCGGCGAGCGCCTCGAGGCGTGCGCGCAGCTGCTCGTTGGCGAGCAGGCCGCGGCCGTAGTCCGCCGCGATGATCGCGTCGGCCCCCTCGAGGGCGGCCAGCATCGCGTCGGTGGCCCCGGGCACGGGGGGTGTCGCGCAGCCCTCGTCGAACCGCACGACCGGCTGGCCGGAGGCACGGACCCTGGTCTTGACGGGCGTCGGTGCACCGGAGGGGCCGGCCACGACGGTCACGCCGTCGAGTTCGGCCTGCAGGAGCGCGGAAGCCTCGTCCTCCGCGAGGACGGTGACGAGGACGGCGTCGTGCCCGTCGGTGTGCAGCATGCGGGCCACGAGGCCCGCTCCCCCGGCGCGGCGCAGCACGGTGTCGACGTCGACGACGGGCACGGGCGCGTCGGGCGACAGCCGTCCGGCGCCGCCGGAGAGGTCCGTGTCGAGCAGGACGTCCCCGACCACCACGATCCTCATCGCTGCTCCTGGCGTCGGCGGTGCACCTCGGCGTCGAACGCCCGGCACATCGCGTGCAGGGCGATCAGGTGGCCCTCCTGCGCGTTGGCGGACTGCGCGTCGACCGCGACGAAGTCGTCCACGCAGTCGGTCAGCGGGTTGGGCCCGGCACCGGTGAGCGCCCACGTGGTGACACCGGCCGCGCGGGCGGCGTCGACGGCGTGCAGGAGATTGGGGCTCCTGCCGCTGGTGCTGAGGAGCACGAGGATGTCCCCGGGCCGGCCGTGCGCGCTGACCTGGCGGGCGAACATGCGGTCGAACCCGTAGTCGTTGGCGATCGCCGTGACCGCCGAGCTCTCCGCGTGGAGCGAGATCGCGGAGAACGGTTCGCGTTCGCCGTCGAACCGGCCGACGAGCTCGGCCGTGAGGTGCTGGGCCTCGGCGGCGGAACCGCCGTTGCCGGCCGCGAGGAGCCGCTGGCCTGCCAGGAGGCGGTCCGCCATCTCCACGCCCCAGCCGGCTAGGGTGCCGGCGTTGCGGGCGAGGGATTCGAGGGCCGGCGTGACGGCCCGGAGGTGGTCCAGGACGAGTCGTCGCGAGTCCTCCTGCACGGTGTCGGTCATGACGTCGGGCCGGATGCCGGCCTGGCTGTCGGCCTGGATGTCCGTGAGATGCGTGGTCACAGTGCCCTGCCTCCTGTGCTTTCGAGTCGGCGCGCGGCGCTCCGCCGCGCGGTGGCCGGTCCTGCGGGTGCTGCTGCGGCGAGGGCCGCCTGGTAGGCCTTCTCCGTGTCGGCCGCGATGCGGCTCCACGAGTAGCGGGCCTTCACCCGGCGGTACCCTTCGTCGCCGAGTTCCCGGGCCCAGTCCGGATCGCCGAGGATGTCGGCGACGGCCGCGGCGATGGCCGCCGGGTCCTGCGGCGGCACGTGCAGTCCGGTCGTGCCGTCCACGACGGTGTCCACGAGGCCGCCGACGGCCGCGGCGATCACGGGGACGCCGCACGCCATCGCCTCGAGCGGGACGATCCCGAAGGGCTCGTACCAGGGGGCGCAGACCACGGCGTCGGCACTGCGGAGCACGGCGGGCATCTCCGCGCGGGACACCTGGCCACGCAGGACCACCCGGTCGGCGACACCGAGGTCGGCGGCGAGCGCGCGGAGGCGCTGCGCCTCGGGGTCGTCCTCGAGCCCGGTCGAGCTGGCGGCGCCGCCCACGATGAGGAGTTCGACGTCGGCGCGGCCGAGGTCGGCGAGCTCGCGCAGGGCTCGGATGACGAGGTCCATGCCCTTCCGCGGGACGAGGCGTCCCACGCTCACGATGCGATGGGCGCGTGCGCGGTCCTCCACGGGTCCGTGCGGCGTGAACAGCTCGACGTCGACGCCGCAGGGGGCGATCGACACGCGGCTGCCCGGGACGCCCATGGCCTTGAGCTCGAACACCTCGTCCGAGCACGTCGCCACGATGCGGTCGGCGCTGCGGCCCACCATCGCCTCGAGCATGAGCCGCTCGGACGGGCTCGTGTCCTCGGCTCCCTGGTGGCGGCGCTTGACGGTGCCGAGGGCGTGGAAGGTCTGGACGACCTGGACGGGCCGGCCCGCGGCGCGCGAGCGCCCGGCGGCGTCGAGCGCGGCGAGCCCCGACATCCAGAAGTGGCCGTGCACGATGTCCGGGGGTTCCTGCCCCCAGTCCTCCACGATGCCCTCGGCCAGCTCCCCCATGTGCGGCAGCAGCAGGTCCTTCGGGACGTTCCGCACCGGGCCTGCGGTGATGTGCACGACCTCCAGGCGCGGGTCGGTGCGGACCCGGTCCGGCAGGGCCGGGTCGTCACGCCGCGTGTAGACCGTCACCTCGTGTCCCCGGCGGGCCAGGGCGAGGGACAGCTCGGCGACGTGGACGTTCTGCCCTCCGGCGTCGACACCCCCCAGGGCGGCGAGCGGACTGGCGTGCTCCGACACCATCGAGATCCTCATCGGGCCTTCCTTTCTGTTACCGCCAGGACACGGTGCCGCGTCGGTTCCTGTTCCAGGACGTCGTCCCAGTCGGCCAGGAACCGGGCGAGCCCGTATCGTGCGAGTGCGGCGTCCCGTGCGGCGAGTCCCCGGGCGCGGGCGTCGTCGGGGTCGGCGATGAGGTGTGCCGCCATGCGGAGGAGGTCGTCGACGCTCGTCGAGATGGCCCCGGCCTCGGGAGGCACCGCGCGCGCCGCCTCCGTGGTCGCGAGGGCGAGCACCGGGAGCCCGACGTGCATTGCTTCGAGGAGCGAGAGCCCGAGGGAGGTCCAGCGCAGCGGGTGGACGTAGGCCCGGGACCGACCGAGCCGTGCGTGCAGCTGGGCCATGGGCAGGTCACCGCCGATGCGCAGTTCCCCCGGCGCCAGGTCGAGGGCGTCGGCGAGCCCGTCGGTCCCCATCCCGAAGACCTCCAGCGGTGCGACGCCTGCGAAGCGGGGCAGGAGGTCCGTGCCGGTGATGCGCCCGCGGCGCACGGGCTCGTTGATGACGGCGGCCAGCTGCTCGAGTTCGCCGGTGTAGAGGTAGCCGGGGTCCACGATCCCGTGCTCGATCACCGTGGTGCTCGCACCGCCGTTGTCCCAGAAGAGGGCGTTGAAGTGGGTGACGTGGACGATCGGGATGTCCGTCTGGCCCGCCAGCGGGTGGACCGTGCCGACGACGTCCCGGCGGGGCGTGTTGTGCTCGAGGAAGACTGCCGGGAGGTCACGGCCCGGGGTGCGCCCCAGGAGCCGTTCGCACTCGGCGATCTCCTCTACCCGCTGCAGGACGACGACGTCGATGCCGGCATCGGCGAGCGCCGAGGGTGCGGCCTCGACGACGGAGTCCGGCCAGTCGCGGCCCGCCCGTCCCAGGCCCCAGGCCCCGCCGTCCGGCGTGGTCGGCAGCACGTACGTGTGCTCTCCCCTCACGAACGCGTCGGTCCACCCTCCGTGGACGTGCCACAGCAGGATCCTCATCGGTGCCCCCTCGTTGGTCGGCGGCCCTCGGTGCGGCCGATGCTGCGGCGTGAGCCGAGCGACGATATCCCGGAGCTGAGCCGGCGGACGGCATCCACGACGTCCTCCGGGGAGACGCCGGACAGGCAGGGGTGCCCCTGGACGGGGCAGATACGGGCACGGCTGAGCGCGCAGGCCGCGTCCTGGTCCCCGAGCAGTTCCACGGGCACGCGATAGGGAGCCCACCGCACCGCCGGGACCACGGGGGAGAACAGGCAGACGACGGGGGTGCCGACCGCGGCCGCCAGGTGCGCCGGGCCCGTGTTGCCGGTGATGACGGCGGACGCCCCGGCCAGGACGGATCCCAGCGTGGCGAGGTCGGTCCGGCCGCCGAGGTCCAGCGCCTCGGGTCCCGCGACGGTGGACGTCAGATCGGTCTCGTCCGGGCCGCCCGTGACGACCACCCGGAAACCGGAGGCGGTGAGGAGCTCGACGGCCGCCGCATGGTGCAGGGGCGGCCAGGCGCGGGCGGGCACGGAGGCACCGGGGTGGACGACGACGTACGGTCCGTGGCCCACGAGGTCCGAGGCATCGGTGAGGCCCGCGACCTGCAGCCGGCCGTCGTCGCCGGGGGGCAGGGCGTATCCCGCCGCCTCCGCGATGCCGAGCGCACGTTCCGCTTCCGGCTGGTCCTCCGGGAAGTCCTCGCCGGGCTTGAGCCGCACGTCGAGGAGCGATCCGGCGTAGTCGACGGACGCGCCGGCGATCCG
Organism: Arthrobacter arabinosi; assembly: GCF_054511115.1. NCBI lineage: Bacteria > Bacillati > Actinomycetota > Actinomycetes > Micrococcales > Micrococcaceae > Arthrobacter > Arthrobacter arabinosi. The sequence goes on along the minus strand of NZ_JBTNDF010000001.1, from coordinate 156,640 downwards.
TTGGACGCCGGCGAGCCGGAGCTGCAGGGCGAGCGGCAGGGGCGACTGGTGGAAGGAGGTCAGGAGCACGGCCTCGTCCACGGCGACCGCCTCGACGGAGTCGTGCAGTTCGGCCATCAGTTCGGGCGTGGGCCGGGGGGCGGGGTCCACGATCCAGGGAGCGGACCAGACCACGACGTCGACGACGCCCGGCAGCAGCCGGGCCGCGGCGGCGCCCTGCGGCCCGCAGAGCATGACGACGTCGTTCGGGGAGTCCCCGTGGTCCCCCGCGGCGATGGCCCGGACGGCCGGGCCGGCGAGGAGGACGTCGCCCGCGCTGTCGAGGCGGGCGACGAGGACCCGGCGCCTCACGGGGCGACCGTCCACAGCAGGTCGACGGCCTCGGCGAGGTCACGGGCGACGGCGGGCGCCGAGCGGATCTCGTCCTCGAGCGTGATGTCGGTGGGGACGAGGACGGCGCGGGCACCGGCTGCGGCCGCGGCCCCCATGTCGGCGCCGATGTCCCCGATCACGGCGACCTCCGCGGGCTCCAGGCCCAGCCGGGCGCTGGCCGCGAGGACCATCCCCGGGGCGGGCTTCCGGCACCCGCAGGCGTCGTCGGCCCCGTGGGGGCAGAGCTCCCAGACGTCGAACGGCCCGAGCAGTTCCTCGACGCGGGCGTTGACGGCGTCGACCTGCTCGCGGGTGACGAGGCCCCGGGCGATCCCCGACTGGTTGGTCACCACGCCCACGGGGATACCGCGGGAGCGCAGGCCGTCGAGGACCCCGCGGGCCCCGGGCATGGGCTGCACGAGCGTGGGGTCACCGTTGTAGGGGACGTCCACGACGATCGTCCCGTCGCGGTCGAACAGGACAGCCCGGGGAGCTGTCCGCGTGGGTCCGGCCGATGTATGCATACAGGCTTAGTGCCCGGGAAGGAGCAGTACTAAACACTTTCCGCCGAACTTCTTCTCCGGGGCCCTGCAGGGCGGGCAGGGATCCTCTGGCAGGATTGTCCGCATGACACCCGAGGGCACCAGCACCGCAGGCACGTCCGCTCGACCGTCCGGGCAGACGTCGCGGTCCGTCCCGGCGTCGACGCCGGCACCGGATGGGCGCCCCGAGATCCTGGCGCTGCGGGCCCTGAAGCTCGGCGACCTGCTCGTGGCGGTGCCCGCCCTGAAGGGCCTGCGGCGTGCCTTCCCGGAGTACCGCATCCTCTACGCCGCGCAGGAATGGCTGCGGCCGATCATCCCGCTCACCGACGCCGTCGACGACCTGCTGCCCACCCACGGCCTCGACGACCCGCTGCCCATCGAGCACGGGCGGATCGACCTCGCCGTGAACCTCCACGGGAGCGGCGGGGAGAGCAGGGGCCGCCTCCAGGAGATCGGCGCACGACGCCGGATGGGACACCGCTCGCCCGGCTGGGACGGTCCCCCGTGGCGCGACGGCATCCTCGAGCGGGAGCGGTGGGCGTCGCTCATGACCTGGCACGGCGTCCCCGCCGATCCGCTGGACTGCCGGCTGCGCGTGCCCGACGTCGGGAACCCCGCCCCGGGCGCCGTCGTCGTGCATGTGGGCGCCGCGTACGGAAGCCGGCTCTGGCCGGTGGAACGGTTCGCCGCGGTGGCGCGGGTCCTCGCCGCCGCCGGGCACCGGGTCGTGTTCACCGGCAGCGCGAAGGAGCGCCCGCGTGCGCTCGCTGTCGCCGACGCCGCCGGCCTGCCGGCGGAATCGGTCGCCGCGGGGTCCCTGCCGCTCGACGCCTTCGCGGGCCTCGTCGCGGGAGCGTCCCTCGTGATCTCGGCCGACACGGGGGCCGCCCATCTCGCCTCGGCCTACGCGCGGCCCTCCGTGGTGCTGTTCGGGCCGGCGCCGGCGTCCGAGTGGGGGCCCCCTCCCGGTCCCCACACGGTCCTCACCGACGAATCGCTGAGGGTCGGCGAGACGTTCTCCCCGACCCCGGACCCGGCCCTGATGGCCGTGACGGTCGATCAGGTGCTGGCCGCGGCGGCCGACCACGGCATCTCCTAGGGGAACTCGCCTAGGCGATCTTTTCCTAGGAGATCTTTTCCTAGGCGATACTCGACCGCGCGGACTGCCCGGCCTCGGCGGCGGCACCGAGGAGGCGCTTCTGCAGCTTCACGAGGATGCGCGCCAGTGCCCGCGAGACCTGCATCTGGGACATGCCGAGCTCGTCGCCGATGCCCTGCTGGGTCTGCTCCATGAAGTACCGGCGGTAGAGCAGTTCCTTCTCGCCGCTGCCCAGTTCGTTGACGGCTCCGCGCAGGGAGATCATGTCGTCGCTGCGGTCCGTCCCGCCGGAGTCGCCCGCCAGGGTCTCGGCCCACGTCCGCCCGTCCAGGGGCGCGTCCAGCGAGACCGGCCGGAGGCTCGTCGAGGACACCTGCGCCTCGAGGACCTTCGCCTCCGGCCGGCCGAGTTCGAGGGCGAGCTCCCGGGCGGTGGCCTCGCGTCCGAGCCGCTGCGCCATGGCGGGAGCCGTCCGGGCGATCTCCGTGCGGAGATCCTGCACATCCCGCGGCGGCCGGACCACCCAGCAGGAATCACGCAGGTAGCGCTTGATCTCACCGCTGATCGTCGGGACAGCGAAGGAGGCGAACGGGACACCGAGCGCCGGATCGAAGCGCTGCACGGCCTTGATCAGTCCCAGGTAGGCGACCTGGCGGATGTCCGGCGCCTCGGGGCCGCTCATCGCGAAGGACCGCGCCACCGATTCGGCGATGTCCAGGTGGCGCAGGGCGATATCGTCCTGCAGGGCCGCCTTGAGGGGCCCCTCCTGGGCGGCGCGGCCTGCCGGTCGGCCCCTCGCAGCCGCGCCGGTGGGGCGCCCCGGGCGGACCAGGGCGGTCGGCTGGTCTTCGACGGTTCTCTGCATGCTGTTCTCCGATGGGCGCTGGACACTCACGACTCCCAACAAAACATCAGCAAGCTTAGTACGCAAACGGGCCGGACCGACAGGGGGGAATCGGCCGGGGTCTTCCCATTTCCGCCGCGTGGATGTAAAGCACGGTGGAGCGCGTCATCGGCAGGCCCCCGTCATCGTCCTTCCACCCGCGTCGTCCTGTTGCGGCGACCGGTCCGTGCTGGGAGGATCACAGCGAAATCACTGCAGGACCACTGCAGGATCGCTCCACTCGGGTGAAGAGGGGGTTGTCCATGAACTGGACACTGGAGGTCGTGATCGTGCCGGTCGCCGACATCGACCGCGCCAAGGACTTCTATTCGGACGCACTGGGCTTCGTCGTCGACCACGACACCACCCTGAGCCCTGGGAACCGGCTCGTCCAGCTCACGCCGCCAGGCTCCGGGTGCTCGATCGTGATCGGCGAGGGGGTCGTGCCCCGGATGACTCCGGGCTCCCTCCAGGGACTCCAGCTGGTCGTCCCGGACCTGGTCCGGGCGCACGCGCAGCTGGTGGAGCGCGGCGTCGACGTCGGCGACATCCAGGTGATGGGCGGTGACCCGGATGCGGCGCGGCAGGGCGGGCCGGCGCTCGACAACGTGGGCTTCGTGTTCTTCAGCGATCCTGACGGCAACGGCTGGGCGGTGCAGCAGATCTCAGCGCGGGCCTGACGCCCTGGTCCGAGCGCCGACCGACGGAGCGACTCGGGTCAGCTGGGCACGGTCGCGGCGGGCCCGGCGGCGTCGGTCGCATCGGCGGCGACGCCGTCGACCGCTCCTGCCGCCGTGTAGTTCCAGCGCGGCGCGCCGAGCTGCCGGATGACGGCCTGCAGGTGGTTCCGCAGTTCCTCGGAGACGAGCCCTCCCCCGGGGACGAGGGTTCGTTCGATGTCCTCGGACGCCTCGAGGACCTGGCGGCCGGCGGGCGAGATCGAGACCATGTGCGAGCGCCGGTCCAGGTCGTTCCGCACGCGCGTCACGTGGCCCTTGGACTCGAGCCGGGCGAGGGTCTTGCCCATCGTCTGCGCCTGCACCCGCACGATCTGGGCGAGGCTGGCCTGCGTCATGGCACCCTGGTCCGCGAGGACGCCGAGGGCGATCAGGCCGGCGTGGGTCACGCCGATGTCCACGAGGCGCTCGTTCCATGCGTGCTCGACCAGACGCGCCGCTGTCGTCAGCAGTCGGCCGGTGGGCCATTGCTCCAGATCGGGCATAGAACCGTGCACTTCCTCTCGCTCGGCGGACCGTCGGCCGCCGTCGGCGTCGGACCTTCCACCTATGATAGCTAGGCCGGACCGTCCATCTCTCCACCCGGGCCGGCGGGGCCCCTGTCACGTGACGGGTCCCCCACTGCCGCCGTCCAACCATCCTGTCAGGAGTATCCATGGCGCAACGACTGGCCCCGGGCGATCGTGCCCCCGATTTCACGCTCACGGATGCCTCCGGGGAGGACGTGACCCTGTCCTCGCTGACGGGCAGCAGCGTGGTGGTGTACTTCTATCCCGCCGCCGCCACCCCGGGGTGCACCACCGAGGCCTGCGACTTCCGCGACAGCCTCGCCTCGCTCGGGGCCGCCGGCTACCGGGTGCTGGGCATCTCCCCGGACCCGGTGCGGAAACTGGCCGCCTTCTCGGAGCAGGAGTCGCTCGCCTTCCCCCTCCTCTCGGACGAGGACCACGCGGTCGCGGAGGCCTACGGCGCCTGGGGCGAGAAGAAGAACTACGGGAAGACCTACGAGGGCCTCATCCGCTCCACCGTGGTCGTCGACGCCGAGGGGAACGTCGCAGTGGCCCAGTACAACGTGCGCGCCACCGGCCACGTCGCGAAGCTGCGCCGCGACCTCGGGATCGACCGGTAGGAAGTCCTTCGCCACCCTGGGCCGCGGCCGGGTGGCACTACAGTGAAGGACAGGGCATGCCCCCGCATGGACGGCATCCCGAGCGCGAGTGGCGGAATTGGCAGACGCGCTGGATTTAGGTTCCAGTGTCTTCGGACGTGGGGGTTCAAGTCCCCTCTTGCGCACCGGCAGCACCATCAGCACCGGCGATGCACGCCGGTTCCGGACCGGTCCTCGGAGCCCCGCCGGGCAGCCCCCGGCGGGGCTTTCCTGTGCCCTGACTGGTCCGTGCTCCATCGCCGCAGGTCACGCGCCGGTCGCCGGATCGCCGCCGGACGAATCCTCTTTCCACATCCCACCCATCCGCCTCTCGGGCACGCCCGAAGTACCTCCGAGACATCGACACGATGTGTTTCACACGACAGTCAGTGACCCGGGCATCCACCGGGTCGAAAGCTACGGAGGAAATCCCATGGAAATCATCAAGCGCCGGAACCTGTCCATCCTCGGGATCGCGGCAGTCTCGATGTTCGGTCTCGCGGCCTGCGGCGGCGGCACCGACACGTCGTCCGAGGCCGCCCCGAGCAGCATGGCCGACGAGACCAGCATGGCCGAGGAGACCGGCATGGCCAGCGAGTCCCCCTCGATGGAAGCCGGCATGAGCCCCTCGGCGTCCGCCGACGCCACGATGGATCCCGCAGCCAACCTGGTCGGCCCCGGCTGTGCCGGCTACGCCGAGAAGGTTCCCGACGGCGCCGGGTCCGTGGCCGGCATGGCCCTCGACCCCGTCGCCACCGCGGCCGGCAACAACCCCATCCTGACCCAGCTGACCGCTGCCGTCTCCGGCGGGATCAACCCGGACGTCGACCTCGTCGACACCCTCAACGGCGGCGAGTTCACGGTCTTCGCGCCGGTCGACGACGCCTTCAAGGCACTGCCGGCCGCGACCGTCGAAGGCCTCAAGACCGACACCAAGGGCCTCAGCGACATCCTGACCTACCACGTCGTCCCGGGCAAGATCCAGCCGTCCGAGCTCGAAGGCACCATGCAGACCACTGTCCAGGGTGCGGAAGTCGAGGTCACCGGTTCCGGCCAGGAGCTCCAGGTCAACGGTGCCAACGTGATCTGCGGCGGCGTCCAGACCGCGAACGCCGTCGTCTACCTGGTCGACACCGTCCTCACGCCCCCCGCCGGCTGAGGACCCCCGACCTCCCCGGCCCACTCCTCTAACGTGGTCCGGGGATCACGGACGGACCCTCCCACCCGCAGGGTGAGGGGGTCCGTCCCTGTGTCCGGGCCACCGCGGGTGCTGGGCGGCAGGGACAGGACCATCGCCTACACTGGGGCTTTCCAGCCACCGGACCACGACGGACCGGTACCCCTGCCCTTCGGAGATCAACGCCTGTGAAGAACCCTGCCGCGCGCCCCGCCCGCCACGGACGGGCGACCCACGGCGCGGCACGTCTGGCGGTGGTGGCCGTCCTCGTCTCCGCGGCCCCCCTCGTCTCCTGCACCGGCGGCCAGGTCCCCCCGCCGGCGCCCGCCCCGACGACGGCGCCTCCGGCCACGGATGCCGCCACCTTCACCTTCGGGACGGCCGCGCACCCGCGGACCCTCGACCCGGCGCTCGCGAACGACACCGAGTCCTACCGCGTCAGCCAGCAGGTCCTGGAAGGACTCGTCGGCGTCGACCCGCTGACGTCCGAACCGACGCCGCTGCTGGCCGAATCTTGGCGGGAGACCGACGACGGGCGATCCTACGAATTCACGCTGCGGGACGACGTCGTCTTCCAGGACGGCGAGCCGTTCGACGCCGCGGCCGTGTGCACCAACTTCGACCGCTGGTACACGCTCCCCGAGAGCGCGCGGACCGGGACGAGCAGGCTGCCCTTCGAGACAGTGTTCAAGGGCTACTCCGACGACCCCGCGGTGAGCCTCTACAAGGACTGCACGGCGACCTCGCCCACCACCGTGGACCTCCGGCTCACCTCACGGATCACGGGGCTGATCCCCGCCCTCGCCTCCCCCGCCTTCGGCATGTCCTCCCCCGCAGCGCTCGAGGCCGGGGCAGCGGACGAGCTGGCCGAGTCGCGGGACGGCACCGCCATCTCGCGCTACGGCCAGGCGCCCGTCGGGACCGGTCCCTTCCGCTTCGACTCCTGGGCGGACGGGGACGTCGAGCTCTCCTTCTTCGACGGGTACTGGGGTGAACGCGGCGAGGTGGAGCGTGTGGTGTTCACGACGATCTCCAACCCCGACTCCCGGGCACGCGCCCTGACCTCGGGCCGGATCGACGGCTACGACTTCGTCTCCGTGGACAGCGCCGTCGACCTCGCCCGGAACGGGCTCCAGTTCCTGCAGCGCGACCCCTACTCCGTGCTCTACCTCGGCCTGAACCAGGGCTTCCCCGGGGTGGACGACCTCCTGTTCCGCGAGGCCGTCGCCCACGCCATCGACAAGGACGCGCTCATCGACGGCCGCTTCCTGAACGGGACCAAGCCGGCGCGCCAGTTCATCCCCGAGAAGCTCGGCGTGAGCAACGACACCGTCGAGGACTACGGCTACGACGCCGACCTCGCCCAGGACCTGCTGGAGCGCTCCGGGTACGACGGCCGCGAGCTGCCCTTCTACTACCCGCGCAACGTCTCCCGTGCCTACCTGCCGTCCCCCGAGAAGGCCTACGCCGAGCTGAGCCGGCAGCTGACCGAGGCCGGCTTCAACATCAAGCCGGTGCCCGTCGAATGGGGTGGCGGCTACGTCGAGGCGGTCCAGCAGTCCGGGGACCGGGCGTTCCACCTGCTCGGGTGGAGCGGCAGCTACCAGGATCCCGACAACTTCGTGGGTGCGCTCTTCGGTATGTACTCGGAGGAGTTCGCGTACGAGGACCCGCAGCTGTTCAGCAAGATCAACCGGGCGCGGGGGCTGCCGGCCGGCGAGGACCGCACCGCGGCGTACGCCGACATCAGCTCCCAGATCTCCGCGAGGATCCCGGCCGTCCCTCTGGCCTTCCCGATCTCCGCGCTGGCGATGAGCGCACGCGTCACCAGCTACCCCGTGAGCCCCGTCCTGAACGAGGTCTTCAACCGCATCGACCTGGCCGGCGTCGAGCCCCGACCGACGCCGTCCGGCTGAGCCGCGCGCTGCACCGTCGCTGCGGGCGCCACGGCGTCCGGGCGATTTAAGTTCGGTCACCCGCAGACGCTACGCTTTGTCTGCTAGTGACCTCGCGACTGGAGACTCCGTTGACCACAATCCATCAGGGCACGCCCGCCAAGACCACCGACGTCGTCCTGATCGGTGGCGGGATCATGAGCGCCACCCTCGGTGCCTTCCTCCGGCAGCTGCAGCCCGAGTGGGACATCTCCCTCTTCGAACGGCTCGACGTCGCCGGTCTCGAGAGCTCCGACCCGTGGAACAACGCAGGTACCGGCCACTCGGCCCTGTGCGAGCTGAACTACTCGCCCGCCGGCAAGGACGGGTCCGTCGACCCGGCGAAGGCCGTCGCCATCAACGAGCAGTTCCAGGTGTCGCGGCAGTTCTGGTCGCACATGGTGTCCGAGGGGCACATCGGCGACCCCCGCACGTTCATCAACCCCGTGCCGCACATGAGCTTCGTCTGGGGCCAGGCCAACGCGGAGTACCTGCGCCGGCGCTACGACGCGCTCAGCCCGCAGCCGCTGTTCAGCACCATGGAGCACAGCGAGGACCACGACACCATCGCCGGGTGGACCCCTCTCGTGATGGAGGGCCGCAACCCCACCCAGCCCGTCGCCGCGTCCCGCGTGGAGGGCGGCACCGACGTCGACTTCGGCGCGCTCACCCGTCAGCTCACCGCCTACCTCGAGGGGACCGGCGTCGACCTGCACTACGGCTTCGACGTCCTCGACGTCGCCCGGGCGAGCGACGGCCGGTGGGACGTCACGGTGAAGAACAAGGCCACCGGGGAGAAGAGCACCGTCACCACGAGGTTCGTCTTCATCGGCGCCGGCGGCGGAGCGCTCCACCTGCTGCAGCGCACCGGCATCCCCGAGGGCCGCGGGTTCGCGGGCTTCCCGGTCTCGGGCCAGTTCCTGCGCTGCACCGATCCGGACCTCGTGGGCCGTCACAACGCCAAGGTCTACGGCCAGGCGTCCGTCGGCGCCCCGCCGATGTCCGTCCCGCACCTGGACACCCGCTACGTCCAGGGCGAGCGCTCGCTGCTGTTCGGCCCGTATGCGGGCTTCTCCACCAAGTTCCTGAAGCGCGGCTCCTACCTCGACCTGCCGACGTCGATCCGCCCGTCGAACCTCGTGCCGATGCTCGCCGTCGCCAAGGACAACATGTCCCTGACGAAGTACCTCATCACGGAGGTCCTCAAGAACCGGGACGCGAAGAACGACGCCCTCACGGACTTCCTCCCCCTGGCCCAGGGCGGCAGCTGGGAACTGATCTCCGCGGGCCAGCGTGTACAGGTCATCAAGAAGTCCCCCGGGAAGGGCGGCGTCCTGCAGTTCGGGACCGAGGTCATCACGTCCTCGGACGGTTCCGTCGGGGCGCTGCTCGGCGCTTCTCCCGGAGCATCCACCGCGGCGCCGATCATGGTGGAGCTGCTCAGGCGGTGCTTCCCGGGCAAGATGTCCGACTGGGAGCCGAAGCTCAAGGAGATGCTGCCCGGGTACGGCGTCAAGCTCAACGAGAACGAGTCCCTGGCCGCCGAGGTGCAGTCGCTGACCGACCGGGTGCTCAAGCTCAAGTAACCCCGACGGAGCCAGCCGGCCGGTCGACCGTCAGCATCGAAGGCAGATCCATTGTTCCGTCTGGCCCACCTCTCCCTCGGGAACAGGGCGCTGATCGCGCTCATCACCCTCTTCGCGTCGGTCTTCGGCGTCATCACCCTCGGCTCCCTGAAGCAGGAACTCATCCCGTCCCTCGAGTTCCCGCAGATCACGGTGCTCTCCACGCTGCCCGGGGCGTCCCCGGAATACCTCGACCAGCAGGTCAGCGCGCCGCTGGAAGCGGCACTGAGCGGCGTGGAGGGACTGGAGTCGTCGTCGTCCACCTCCCGCTCCGGCGTCTCGACCGTGAGCCTCGTCTTCGTGTACGGGACGAACCTGGACCGCGCCCGGGCGCAGGTGGACCGCGCGATCTCGACGGTGCGCCCGACCCTGCCCGACGACGTCGAGCCCCAGGCCCTCGCGGGCAGCATCAGCGACCTGCCGATCGTGTTCATGGCCGTGTCCTCCGACGAGTCGCTCAGCGAACTGAACGGCGACCTCGCCCGGCTGACCGTTCCCCGCCTGCAGAAGATCGACGGCGTCCGGACCGCCGACATCTCCGGCGGGACCACGCAGCACGTCGCGATCCTGCCGCGTGAGGGCGCCCTCGCCGCCGCCGGCCTGACGGTCGGGGACATCAGCAGCACGCTCGAGGACAACGGCGCGCTGTTCCCCGTCGGGACCCTGGAGGACGATCCGCGGTCGCTGACCATCCAGGCGGGCAGCCGCATCGGGTCGCTCGAGGACATCCAGGCGCTGCCCGTGCTTCCCTCCTCCTCGGACGGCCCGTCGCCCGGCCCGGTCAGCACGATCGGGGAGCTCGCCGACGTCGGCCTCGCCGACGACGAGCCCACCTCCGTCGCGCGCACCAACGGGATCGAGACGCTCGCGCTGACGGTGACGAAGGTGCCCGACGGCGACACCGTGGAGATCTCCCAGGAGATCGTGGCCCTCGTCCCCGAGCTCGAGACCGAGCTGGGCAACGCCGCGGACATCACGGTGGTCTTCGACCAGGCTCCGTTCATCGAACGCAGCATCGACGACCTCACCACGGAGGGGCTGCTGGGCCTCGGCTTCGCCGTGCTGATCATCCTCGTCTTCCTGCTCTCGGTCCGCTCGACCCTGGTCACGGCGATCTCGATCCCCCTGTCGCTGCTCATCACCTTCATCGGGCTGTACGCCGCGGGGTACTCCCTCAACCTGCTCACCCTGGGCGCCCTGACGATCGCCGTCGGGCGCGTGGTGGACGACTCCATCGTCGTCATCGAGAACATCAAGCGGCACCTCGGGTACGGGGAGGAGAAGCGGGAGGCCATCCTGACCGCGGTCCGCGAGGTGGCCGGGGCCATCACGGCCTCGACCCTCACCACCGTGGCCGTGTTCGCGCCCATCGGGTTCGTCGGCGGCCTCGCCGGCGAACTCTTCCGCCCCTTCGCGATCACGACCGGCATCGCCCTGCTGGCCTCCCTCGCCGTGTCCCTGACGATCATCCCGGTGCTCGCCTACTGGTTCCTGAAGCGCACCCCGGCGGCGTCCCGCGATCCCCGCCACGCCGCAGCCCCGGCGGCAGTCGCCGTTCCCGTCCTGTCCGCCGGTCCCGGCGCGAGCGCCGCCTCCCGGAGGGAGCCGTCCGACCGGCCGTCCCTCCTGCAGCGCGGCTACCTCCCGATCCTCTCCGGCACCCAGCGCCACCCCGTCATCACGCTCGTCAGCGGGGTGATCGTCCTGGGCGCCACGGCCGCCATGGTCCCGTTCCTCCCGACCAACCTGCTCGGCTCCTCGGGCCAGAACAGCTTCTCCATCACGCAGAGCCTCGCCCCGGGGACCAGCCTCGCCACCACGGCCGACACCGCGGCGCGGACGGAGGCGATCCTCATGGACACCCCGGGGATCCGCGACGTGCAGCTGACCGTCGGCAACGCCGAGGGCGCGTTCGCCGCCCAGTTCTCCGGCGGCGCCTCGGTGGCCACGTTCACCGTGATCACCGACCAGGACGCGGACCAGGAAGCCCTCCAGGCGTCGGTGCGCGGAGACCTCGAGGGCCTGGAGGACGCCGGGACCTTCTCCCTGTCCAGCCAGCAGGGCGGCTTCGGCACCTCCAGCACCATCGACATCGACATCACCGCGCCGGTCACCGCGGATCTCGAGACCGCGGACGCCGCCGTGGTCGAGGGGATGCAGGGTGTGGAGGGCGCGGGCGAGATCACGAGCAACCTCGCGGCGGCGCAGCCCCAGGTCCAGATCGACGTCGACCGCACGTCCGCGGTGGAAGCGGGCCTGAGCGAGGGCCAGATCGCGGGCCTCCTCGGCGGCAGCATCAGCCCGGTCCCCGCCGGCTCGGTGCGGTTCGACGCCGACGACTTCCCCGTGCTGATCGGCGAGGGGACGACGATCACGAGCCTCGACCAGCTCCGGACCCTGCGGATCCCCACGCCGGGCGGACCCGTCCCCCTGACCGACATCGCGTCGGTCGAGGAGGTCCAGGTGCCGCTGTCCGTCACGAGCTCCAACGGCGAGCGCACGGCCCGGGTCTCGATCACGCCGTCCGGGAACGACCTCGGCAGCCTGACCGGGGCGGTGAACGAACGCCTCGCCGGCATCGACCTGCCGCCCGGGGCCACCGCCACCGTCGGCGGTGCCTCCAGCCAGCAGGCGGAATCGTTCGACCAGCTGTTCCTCGCGCTGTGGGCCGCCGTCGCCATCGTGTACGTGATCATGGTGGCGACCTTCAAGAGCCTCCTCCAGCCCCTGATCCTGCTCGTCTCCATACCGTTCGCGGCCACGGGTGCGATCGCCATGCTGCTGATCACCGGGATCCCGCTCGGGCTGCCCTCCCTGATCGGCATGCTCATGCTGGTGGGGATCGTGGTCACGAACGCGATCGTGCTCATCGACCTCATCAACCAGTACCGCCTCCCCCGCGACGGGCGGCCGGGGCTGCCGGTCGCCGATGCGATCCGCGAGGGTGCCCGCCAGCGCCTGCGACCGATCCTCATGACGGCCCTGGCCACCATCTTCGCCCTGACCCCGTTGGCGCTCGGCGTGACGGGCAAGGGCGGGTTCATCTCCCAGCCCCTCGCCGTGGTGGTCATCGGCGGGCTCGTCTCCTCCACGGCGCTCACCCTCGTCCTCGTCCCGGTCCTGTACCGGCTCGTCGAGGGGCGCCGCGAGCAGCGGGTCCTGCGTCGGGAGGCCGCGGCCTGACCGGACAGGCACGGACCCGACCCCGTATACTGTATGCGTACGTATCTAGTTGCCGGCGCTGCCGGCAGGAGGCCGGAACCGCCATGGCTGACGCATCGCCCACCGCCGCCGAACCCGCCGCCGAACCCGCCGCCGAACCCGACCCGGATCCCGCCGACGACCCGGCGGGTGCCGTGGGCGATGGGCCGACGGCCTCCGTCCGCCAGGCCTCGGAGACCTGGGAGTCCCTGTTCCGCGCGCAGGTCGCCGTGATGCGGCGCATCCGCCAGGATCCCGTGTTCAAGGACCTCGCCATCCGCGAGTACGACGTCCTGTTCAACCTCAGCCGCTGCCCCACGGGGTGGACGCGGCTCAACGAACTCAACCACCACCTGCTGATCAGCCAGCCGAGCCTCAGCCGCATGGTGGATCGGCTCGAGGCCCGGAACCTCGTGCGACGGCGGCCGGCCGAGACCGATCATCGCGGCATCGAGCTCGCGCTGACCGAGGAGGGCAGGGCCTTGCAGCGGCGCATCGGGTCGATCCATGTGCACCGCATCCGGGAGGTCCTCGCGCCCGTCCTCGACCCCGCGGAGATGGACCAGCTGAAGGCGCTCACGGACAAGATCAACGCCGGGCTCGGCTCCTGACGTCCGGTCCCGCGGACCTGTGAGGCGCGGAGCTCGCCCCCGACCCTATGCTGGAGCGAGAGACGGAGACCGTCTGTGCCGGACGGGGATCTCCCGGTCCGGCCGGGACGAACGAGCGGCAAGGACCAGGATGAACGACTTCACAGCGGACGCGATCGGCGATCTCACGGGCAAGCGGGCCGTCGTCACCGGGGCCAACAGCGGGCTGGGCCTCCAGACCGCCGTGGGGCTCGCGCGGAAGGGCGCCGAGGTGGTCCTCGCGTGCCGCAGCGAGCAGCGGGGGCGCGACGCCGAACAGCGGGTCCGCTCGATCACCGGCAGCACGACGGTGGAGCTGCGTCTCCTCGACCTCGCCAGCCGGCAGTCCATCCGCGAGTTCGCGGCCGGCCTCGGCGGTCCCGTGCACATCCTCGTCAACAACGCCGGGGTGATGGCGACGCCGAAGTCGACGACGGCCGACGGCTTCGAGCTGCAGTTCGGCACCAACCACCTCGGCCACTTCGCCCTGACGGGCCTGCTGCTGGAGAACCTGCGCGAGGCCGGGTCCTCCCGCGTGGTCACGCTGTCGAGCCTCGCCCACAAGCGGGGACGCATCGACTTCGACGACCTGCAGTCGGAGCGCCGCTACCGCCGGTGGGCCGCGTACGGGCAGAGCAAGATCGCCAACCTGTACTTCATGGTCGAGCTCGACCGGCGTGCACGCGCCGCCGGGTGGGACCTCACCTCGGTGGCCGCGCATCCGGGCCTGGCCAACACGAACCTGACCGCCGGCATGAGGACACCCGTGCTCGACGTCTTCTCCGGCTTCATCGGACTGATGAGCCAGTCCGACGCCGCCGGCGCCCTGCCCTCCCTCTATGCCGCCACCGCTCCCGACGTCCGAGGCGGCGACTACTACGGACCGTCCGGGCCGGGCGAGACCCGGGGCGCGCCCCGCCTCGTCGCCCCCGTGCCCCGCGTCCTGGACCGCGACGTCGCGGTGCGGCTCTGGAACCGCAGTGCCGAACTCACGGGTGTGGACTTCGCGGCCCTGCAGCCCGTCGGCTGACGGTCCTGCCCGTCACCGTCAGCCGGTGGTGCCCGGGGTGACCCGGAGGGAACGGATCATCTCGCGGATGGTCGCGAATTCCGGGGTGTCGTAGAAGGCCTCCGCTTCGCCGATCGTGCCGAAGGAGACCGTCTGCGGTCCGGTGTTCGCGGGCGCCTTGGGGGCGAGCACCTCGAGGTCGCCGAAGCTGACCCGCCCGAGGGCCTCGCCGCCCTCGATGGTGTTGGACAGCGAACAGGCCAGGCCGTCCTCACTGCCCACCCGGTCGGTGATGCCGTAGGCGGCGAAGAAGCGGAAGCCCGTGATGAGCCGCACCACGAAACGGGGTCCCACGTCGCCCGCCGACGGCTCGCCGGTGAGGTCGAGCGGTTCGCTGCCGATCACGTAGTACGGCGTCCGCTCCCATTCCGGGCAGGGTGCCTCGGGCGCCTGGATGCCGGTGTGCAGTTCGGCGGCCATCACGCCCTCCGGCGTGCGGACGGCGTAGTGCAGCGAGTCGGCGGCATAGACCCCCGGCTCGGGGTCGAGCAACTGAACCACCCACTCCTCCGGCAGTTCGAAGCTCAGCAGGCGTCCCGGATCCGTGAAGACCTTCCATCCGTCGCGTGCCTCCCGCAGGGGTGCCGATGCCGGCTCGGCAGGCTCGGCGGTCGCGGTCAGGGCAGGGCCGGCCGGCGACGGCGTGGCGCCGCCGTCCCCCGCGCCCGTGCAGGCGGTGAGCAGCGCGAGGGTGAGGACGGCAGCGGCGAGGGCGCGGGGCAGGCGCTGCCTGCCGGGCGCTCCGGACGGTCGGTGCTCCATGGCGTCCTCCCTGGGCGTGGCTCGGTGCCGCCAGTCTAGGCTCCGGCGCGGCTGGCGGCGTGTGCCGCGCCGAGGGACCGGACGGCGGCCACCGACGCGACGACGGCGCGGGCCGCCTCGTCGAGATCCGCCGCCGGGGTGTCCTGCGTCCACGAGAGCCGCACGGCGCTCAGCGCCGTGGCGTCGTCCAGGCCGAGCGCCAGCAGGACCGCGGACGGTTCGGAGGAGCCGGCCGCGCACGCGGACCCGCTCGAGCAGACGACGCCGCGCCGCTCGAGCTCCAGGAGGATCGCCTCCCCGCTCACCCCGGGGAAGCAGAAGGAGGCGAGGTTCGGCAGCCGGTGCCCGGCGTCGCCCGTGAGCAGTGCCCCGGGCACGCCGTTCAGGACGGCGGAGATCAGGGTGTCGCGGGACGCCGCGGAGAGATGCGCGGCACCGGGCAGGGCCGCCTGCGCGCCGTCCAGGGCGCGGGCGAGCCCGACCGCGCCGGCCACGTTCTCCGTGCCCGACCGACGACCGCGTTCCTGGCCGCCGCCGTGGAGGACGGGTTCGCACGGCGTGCCGGAGCGGAGGTACAGCAGGCCGATCCCCTTCGGCGTGCCGAGCTTGTGACCCGAGATGCTGAGTGCGGTGACACCGAGGCGGCCGACGTCCAGCGGAAGCCATCCCGCCGCCTGCACGGCGTCGGTGTGGAAGGGCACGCCCGCGCGCCGGCACGTGTCCGCGAGGGCGGGGATGTCCTGGACGGTCCCCACCTCGTTGTTCGCGTACATGACGGAGCACAGCGTCGTCCCGTCCTCCAGCACGGCGGCGAGGTCGCGGGGGTCGACGCGGCCGCTGCCGGACACGGGCAGCACCGTGATGCGGAAGCCGTGGAATTCCCGCAGGTAGGACAGGGCCTCCAGGACCGCGGGGTGCTCGATCGCGCTGGTGACGATGTGCCGGCCGCGGGGGGCGGCGAGCGCCATGCCCTTGAGCGCCAGGTTGTCCGCCTCCGTGCCTCCCGACGTGAAGATGATCTCCCCCGGACGGCAGCCGAGCACCGCGGCGATGCGGGACCGGGCCCGGGCGAGGTCCGACGCCGCGGCCTCCCCGTACGTGTGGTGGCTGGACGGGTTGCCGAAGGTCGCGGTCAGCAGGGGCCACATCTCCTCGAGGACCTCCCGCCGGGCCGGCGCGGTAGCGGCAGCGTCGAGGTAGATCACGGCTGCCCGCCGGGGTGGGGGGCCGCGGACCCCTGCGCGGCGAAATCCAGGCCGAGGTCGAGGGACCGGACGCTGTGCGTGAGCGCTCCTGCGGAGATGATGTCGACGCCGGTGGCAGCGATCGCCGCCACCGTGTCGAGGCGGACGTTGCCGCTGGCCTCCACGAGCGCACGGCCGCCGATGCGCCGCACGCCCTCCGCGAGGTCCCCGAGCGCGAAGTTGTCCAGCATGATGGTGTCCACGCCGGCGGCGAGGACGGGAGCGATCTGGTCCAGCCGGTCCACCTCGACCTCGATGTGCACGGTGTGCGGGAGCCTCGACCGCGCGGCCCGGAGGGCGCCGGTGAGGGCGTCCGGCCCGTCGACGGCGAGGAGCGACAGGTGGTTGTCCTTGACCATCACGGCATCGGACAGGCCGGCGCGGTGGTTCGAGCCGCCCCCGCAGCGGACGGCCCAGCGCTCCAGGACGCGGAGCCCGGGGGTCGTCTTGCGGGTGTCGACGATCCGCGCGCGCGTGCCCGCCGCGGCGTCCACGAAGGCGCGCGTCAGGGTCGCGATCCCGCTGAGCCGCTGCGCGATGTTGAGGGCCGTGCGTTCGGCGGTGAGGATGCCGGCGGCCGGCCCGGAGATCTCGGCAAGGGTGTCGCCCGCCGCGAAGGCCGTCCCGTCGGCCAGCGGGAACACCACACGGATGCGCGGGTCGGTGAGGCGCATCGCCGCCTCGACGGCGGCCGTCCCGCAGAGGACGCCTGGCTCGCGGGCCGTGATGGTCGCCGTCGCCTCCTGGTCCGGGCCGATCAGGGCCTGGCAGGTGAGGTCCCCCCACGGGGCGTCCTCGGTGAGCGCGGCGGCGACGACGGCGTCGATCAGGTGCTGCGGTGGACGGACCGGCCCGACGGCTGCCGGCTCGACGGCCGGCTGCATTGCGGTGGCGGGACGCGCGGCGGTGGTTGCGGTCTCGGTCATGGGCGTGATCCTTCGGTGGCTCGTGCGTAGGAGCGGCTCGGGGCGGGGTCCTGCGGCGTGGCATCGGGCTGGTCCGAGCGGTGGTGGGCGCCGCAGGACCCGGTGCGGCGGGAGGCCGCATGCACGAGCAGCCGTGCGCACAGCAGCAGGTTCGCGAGTTCGGGATCGCCGTCAGATCGGTAGGATGCGAGGTGCTTGCGGGCGAGCTCGAGTCCGGCGCCGGTGCGCAGCACTCCCGCGTGGTCGGACATGACGGCCTGCAGGTCACGGCGGGTGAAGGACTGCGTGGCCGTCTCCTCCGCCTCGAGGTCCAGGTGCCCGACGTCGAAGGACGGCGCCCTCCCCCCGCCGTCGGCGAGCGCTGCGGCGCACCGGGCACCGAAGACCACTCCCTCGAGCAGGCTGTTGGAGGCGAGCCGGTTGGCGCCGTGCACACCGGTCCGGGCGACCTCCCCGACGGCGAAGAGACCCGGAACGGTCGTCCGCCCCGAGGTGTCCGTCCGGACGCCGCCCATCCAGTAGTGGGCCGCCGGTACCACGGGCACGGGCGTGGAGGACCAGTCGTAGCCGTACCGTGCGGTCAGGGCCGTGAGGGTGGGGAAGCGCCGGGCCAGGAACTCGCGGCCGAGGCCCGTCGCGTCAAGGTACACCCGGGCACCCCGGCTTTCCTCGCGGCTGCCGGACCGTGCGCGGAGGAGGTGCCGGGCGATGCTGCGGGAGACGACGTCGCGTGGCGCCAGGTCCCCGTCCGGGTGGTGGTCGGCCATGAACGGGTGTCCGTCGGCGTCGACCAGACGGGCGCCCTCGCCCCGGACCGCCTCCGAGATCAGCGGATTGCCGGGGGCGTCGAGGGAGGTGGGGTGGAACTGGAAGAACTCGAGGTCCGCCACCGCGGCTCCTGCGCGCCAGGCCAGGGCGATGCCGTCGCCCGTGGCGATCCCGGGATTGGTCGTGGCTTCGAAGAGCTGGCCCGCGCCGCCGGTCGCGAGGACGACGGCGTCCGCGCCGATGATCCGCGCGGCCCCGCGGTGGAGCACCTCGACGCCGGCCGCGCGCCGGGCACCGGGAGGGCAGGAAGGCCCGCCGTCGTCGTCGCCGTTCACGTCCTCGAGCAGCACGCGCGTCACGAGGGTGTCCTCGAGGACCTCGATGCTGGGGTCGCGGCGCACTGCGGCGGTGAGCGCCGCGACGAGTCCCGCCCCGGTGGCGTCACCGCCGAGGTGCAGGATCCTCGCGGCGGAGTGGGCGGCCTCCCGGCCCCGGGCGGGCGCGGTCGGCTCGGTCGGCGAGGCGTCGAAGACGACCCCCGCGGCCTGCAGGGCGGCGATCCCGTCCGCCGCCCCCTCGCAGAGCACGGCGACGGCCTCGGGATCGGCCAGTCCCGCCCCTGCTGCCTGCGTGTCGGCGATGTGGTCGGCGACGGTGTCCGGCGTCTCCGTGGCAGCACCCGGCACGACGGCGGCGATACCGCCCTGCGCGTACCGGGTGTTGCTCTCGGCGAGCGCCGTCTTGGAGGCGAGGACCACGGAGCAGCGGGGCGCGAGCCTGCGCAGCACGAGGGCGGTCTGCAGGCCGGCGACGCCCGAGCCGACGATCACCACGCGCTGCACGCGGGTGGGCGTGCCGCCCGGGCCCCGCGTCGTCCCCGCGGTCATGGCCGGACCGCGAGCATCCGGTCGAGCGCAATCCGGGCGGGGCCGGCGACGGCGTGGGGCACCGTGATGCGGTTGAGCACCCGGCCCTGCACGAGTCCCTCGAGCACCCAGGCCAGGTAGCCGGGGTGGATCCGGTACATCGTGGAGCACGGGCAGATGACCGGGTCGAGGCAGAAGATGGTGTGCTGCGGGTACTGGGCGGCGAGCCGGTTCACCATGTTGATCTCCGTGCCGATGGCGAAGGTGCTGCCGGGGGCGGCGGCGTCGATCGCCTTGCGGATGTAGTCGGTGGATCCGGCCTCGTCGGCGGCGTCGACCACGGCCATGGGGCATTCGGGGTGCACGATCACGCGCACATCCGGGAAATCGGTGCGGGCCTTCTCGATCTGCGCCACGGTGAAGCGCCGGTGCACGGAGCAGAAGCCGTGCCAGAGGATCACCCGGGAGTCGCGGAGGGTCTGCTCGTCCGTGCCGCCCCAGGGCCGGCGCGGGTTCCACATCGGCATCTGCTCGAGCGGTACCCCCAGGGCCTTGGCGGTGTTCCGGCCGAGGTGCTGGTCGGGGAAGAACAGGACCCGCCGGCCCCGCTCGAACGCCCACTCCAGCACGGCGGCGGCGTTCGACGACGTGCAGACGATCCCGCCGTTCTCCCCGCAGAATCCCTTGAGGGCGGCCGAGGAGTTCATGTACGTCACGGGGATGACGGGCTGCCTCCCGTCGGCGTCGGGTTCGGACCCGAAGAGCGCGGTGAGCTGGTCCCAGCACTCGGAGACGGAGTCGAGGTCCGCCATGTCCGCCATCGAGCAGCCCGCGGCCAGGTTGGGGAGGATGACGGCCTGCTCCGGCGTCGAGAGCATGTCCGCCGTCTCGGCCATGAAGTGCACGCCGCAGAAGATGATCGCCTCCGCCGCCGTGCGTTCCGTGGCGGCGCGGGCGAGCTGGTAGCTGTCGCCCACGAAGTCGGCGTACTGCACCACCTCGTCGCGCTGGTAGAAGTGGCCGAGGACGACGACGGACTCGCCGAGGGTCTCCCTGGCGGCACGGATGCGCCGGTCGAGTTCCTCCGCGGACGCCGTCCTGTACTCCTCGGGCAGCTCCCCCTGGCGGGGGGTCGATGACGGCGCCCGATCGTGCATGGACGCACCGGGCCCGTAGTCGGGCAGGGGAAGGGCATCGAACGCCCACGGCTCCTGCGCGAGGTCGGGCGAGCACGTCCCGGTGGTCGCGGAGGCGCCGGCCTCGCTGCGGGTGATCAGCTGGATGGCGGTGGTGACGGACATGGGCTTCTCCCTGGGGTGGGCCGGCGCGGCGGTCGGCAGGTCGGGGTGGCTTGCGGATACGGGTGTCGGATGCGGGTGTCGGACTTGGAGGGCGGGGGGCTACGGGGGCGGTGGGGACGTATCGGCCCCGGACGTGCCGGAGTGCGGTCCCGTGTAGCGGTAGAGGCGCGGCGGCCGGTTCCGTCCGCCGTGGAGGACCTCGTCCGTCGCGGCGATGTCCTTCGCGGAGCGGAGCTGGCGCCGGAAGTTGGCCGGGTCCAGGTGCCTGCCGAGCACCGCCTCGTAGACGCCCCGCAGCTGCGCGAGGGTGAAACGTTCACCGAGGAAGTGGTAGGCCACGGATCCGTAGGTGATCTTGCCGCGCAGCCGTTCGAGGGCGTAGGCGACGATCTCGTCGTGGTCGAAGGCGAGTCCCACGGCGTCGGAGGCGCGGAACCAGCGCACGTTCTCCGAGTCGCGGGCCAGGTCCGCCTGGTCCGGGCGGACGAGGGCCCAGTAGACGATGGACACGAGTCGCTGCGTCGCGGAGCGGTCCAGCCCGCCGAAGGCGTAGAGCTGCTCGAGGTAGGTGGGATCGAGGGCTGTCGTGTCCCGCAGGTTCCGCGACGCCGCGTCCTGCAGCGACTCGCGGGCGCCGAGCGGCCCGCCGGGCAACGCCCACTTGCCGAGGTGGGGCTGCCGGATGCGGCGCACGAGCGGCAGCCAGATCTCCGACCGGCCCGACCCGGGGTCGGTGCGGAGCGCGAAGATGACGGTCGAGATGGCGAGCGACGGCGCCTGCGACAGGCGTTCCGAGACGTTGGCCGAGCTGTACATCGCCGGCCTCCGTCCGGTGCTGACTCCCAAAGTTAGGGTCAGAAAGACTATAACTCCTTCCGGGTGGATTCCACAGGCGGCCCGCCCACCTCCGTCGGGGCACCCGCCGCCGCCGCACGTACGATGGGAGGCATGGACCACCACGCCGTTCACGCCGTCGAAGGCGTCGACCCCCGACTGTCGATCACCCGCAGCGATGCGGCCGCGCCCCAGGATCTGCCGCCTGTCCTGCTGCTCCACGGCTTCGGCTCGTCGTCCCGCCAGAACTGGGTGGACACGGGCTGGGTCCGCTTCCTCAACGACGCCGGCCGCAGCGTCATCATGGTGGACCTCCCCGCGCACGGCGACAGTGCCGCACCGGAGGACGCCGGGTCCTACGCGCCGAGCCGCATGCGCGCGGACATCCTGCAGGCGCTCTTCGACGAGCGGGTCACCCCCCTGCGCAGCGACGTGCCGGGGTCCGGCGTCGACGTCGTCGCCTACTCCCTCGGGTCGCGCCTCGCATGGGAGTTCGGCGCCACCCAGCCCGAACTGGTGCGCAGGATGGTGCTCGGGGGGCCGGGCACGGCCGATCCGCTCGCGACCTTCGACCTCGCGGGGGCGGAACGCTTCCTCGCCGGCGGGGCCCCCTCCGAGGACCCGACGACGGCCGACCTCCTGCGCATGGCCCAGGCCGGACCGCACAACGACCTCCCCTCGCTGCTCGCAATGGTCTCCGCCATCAAGACGGAGCCGTTCGACCCGCGGTCCGCGGTCCCGAAGATGCCCCTGCTCCTGGTCGCCGGCGACCAGGACGAGTACGCCGAGGGCATCGCCGACCTCCACGACTGGGCCCCCGATGCCCGCGTCGCATCCCTGCCGGGCAGGACCCACTCCAACGCCATCACGTCCCGGCTCTTCAAGGACGCCGCCGTCGCCTTCCTGGCCTGACCCCCTGCCGATCAAGGTTCCATAACAGGTGTGGCGGTGCCGCCGACCGGCCGATCCTCCGCGTTATACTGACAACTGATCAGTACCCTTAGGGGCGCGCCGGCGATCGACCACCATCATCAGCAGCGGGAGTACACGCATGACTGTTCTCCTCGGGGACCGATACCAGACCACGGACCTGCTGGGGGTCGGCGGCTCGGCATCGGTCTACCGCGCGGTCGACCGCAACCTCGGGCGCGACGTCGCCGTGAAGATCTTCAACCCCACCACCTCCGACGACGACGACTACCGTCGCCAGCACACGGAGACGATGCTGCTCTCCACCCTCAACCACCCCGGCCTCGTGACCCTCCATGACGCAGGCATGCATGAGGACCAGGAGGGTCGCACCGCCGGCTTCCTCGTCATGGAGCTCGTGGACGGCGAGGATCTCCGGCACCTGCTCAAGCGGGGCGCCCTGGCCGCCGACGACGTCGCGCAACTCGGGGCCGACCTCGCCGACGCCCTGGCGTACATCCACGCGGAAGGCGTCATCCACCGGGACGTGAAGCCCGCCAACATCCTCATGTTCCGCAGCGGCGACAACGGGACGCGCCTGTACCCGAAACTGACGGACTTCGGCATCGCCCGCATGGTCGAGGTCACCTCCGCGACCGCCGTCGGAGCGACGATCGGCACGGCGAACTACCTGAGCCCCGAGCAGGCGAAGGGCGGCTCCCTGGACGAGCGGAGCGACATCTACTCGCTGGGCCTCGTCCTCCTCGAGTGCCTGACCGGCGAGAAGGCGTTCCCCGGCCCGGTGGTCGAGGCCGCGCTCGCCCGGCTCCTGCGCGACCCGCATGTCCCCGACTCCGTCGGCCCCGACTGGAGCGCGCTCCTGCGGCGGATGACCGCCAGGGACCCCTCGCTCCGACCCCACGCCCACGACGTCGCCCTGCAGCTCCGCAGCCACGTGGAGGTCCTGATGAGTGCGCAGGTCCCCGCGCCCGGCGCATCCGCAGCCGGCGCGCCGCCGCGCGACCGTCCCGGCGCGGACGACGGCGACATCATCACCGGCGGCGTCTTCACGGGGAACGTCCACATCCCCGATCCGCCCACCCACGCCCCCAGCATCAGCTGACCCGCGGCACGCCGCCCAGGGAGGCGGGCTAGCGCCCCTCGCCCGCGTCTTCCTCGGGCTCGAAGTTGCTCGGCTCGTCCGTGGAGCCGGCGGCCACGCCGTCGGCGCTCGCCGGGATGGTGCCCTCGGGGCCGGCGCCCTGTGAATCGGTGGCGTCGTCGCGCTCGGTGCCTTCGGTACTCATGCGTCCTCCTGGATTTCGGGTGTCCTTCGATCCTAGGCGTGCTGCGGAGGGATTGTCAGCCTACTGATCACTCGGGGGCCGGTCAGGCGCGGCGGACCTTCTGCAGCGCGACGGCGGAGACGGCCCCCAGGACGAGCAGGACGGCGGCGGCTGCGGCCGGGACGACGACGGCGGCGGATGCTCCCCCGGCCTCGGCGAGCGTCCCGGCGACCCCCGACCCGACCGCGGTGCCGGCGACGATGCCGCTGGCGAGGAGCGTCATGACCGTGCCGAGGCGGTGGGGCGGCGCGACGGCGGAGCCGATCGAGAAGATGGTGACCATCGTGGGACCGACGAAGAGTCCGAGGAACAGCAGTGCGATGAGCATGGCGCCGATCGAGGCGGGCAGGGCCAGGGCGGCAGCGGCGAGCGTCATGGCGGCAGCGGACGCCATCCACCGGCCGGTGTGGCGGAAGCGCTGGGGCCAGTAGGCGACGGACAGTGCCGCGACCGCCGAGGTGAGCCCCATGACCGCGTAGAGCAGGCCCGACGACTCTGCGGCGCCGAACTGGCCGGAGAAGGCGGTCAGGAACGTCTGGGTGGACCCGAAGAACGTGCCCACCGCCACCATGCCGGCTACCGGCAACAGGACGAGGCCGAACCGGGTGGGGTCGCCGTCGGAGCGGTGGGTTCCGTCCTCCTCGGAACCAGCGCTTCCGACGGCGGCGGCACGGGCGTCGGAGGACCCGCGATCGCTATGGACCACGGTCCGGTGCACGGCGAACGCGCTGACGAGGGTGATGGTGAGCGCGGCGGCCAGCGCGAGCGGGAGCCAGGGGGCGATCAGGCTCGCGAGCAGGCCGACGAGGGCCGGTCCGAGGACGAAGGTCAGCTCGTCGGCGGTCCCCTCGTACGAGAGCGCGGTATCGAGGGCTGATCGGGGGCTCTGCCGTGTCATGGCCATCCAGCGGACCCTGGCGAGCGGACCGATCTGGGGACACGTGAACCCGACCGCGAAGGCCGTCGCGAGGACCAGCGCCAGCGGCCCCCCGTCGAAGGTCGCGGCGGTCAGCGTCACGACCAGGAGGGCGGCGATCGCCACGGTGTTGAGCAGCGCCGAGACGAGCAGCACGATCCGCTGCCCGCGCTTGTCCGCGAGGTGACCGAGCAGGGGTGCCCCGAGCGCCGAGCCGAGGCCCACGGCACCCGCTGCGAAGCCGCCGGCGGCATAGGAGTCGCTCGCGGTGGTGACGAGGGTCAGGGCCCCGACGGTGAGCATCGCCAGGGGCAGCCTGGCGAAGAGGCCGAGGATCAGGAAGGAGGTGCCTGCGAGTTGCGGGAGGACACCGAACCTGCCGAGGCGGGATCGCTTCGGATCCGCCGGGGTCGGGGTGGGAGGGCCGCCGTGCGACGGCGGGGACGCCGGCGTGGCCGGTGAGGGAGTCTTGTACATGCGCTTTCCGGGGTGCATCGAACGCGCATCGTCCCTCCTCCCGATGCGCCCGACCCGGTAACGGCCCTATTTTACACGCTCGCGGGCTGCTCCACGCAGCGGAGGATCGAGCCCTGCCGGCCCTTCACGACCTGCAGTTGCGCGCTCACCCGCTGCTTCAGCTCCGGCACGTGGCTGACCAGGCCCACCACGCGCCCACCGCTCCGCAGCCCTTCGAGCGCATCCATGACCTGCTCGAGTGCCTGGTCGTCGAGGGAGCCGAAACCCTCGTCGACGAACAGGGTCTCGATGTCCAGGCCGCCGGCTTCCTGCTGCACCACGTCGGCCAGTCCGAGCGCGAGCGCGAGGGACGCCATGAAGGACTCCCCGCCCGAGAGCGTCGACGTGTCGCGGCGGTTCCCGGTCCAGCCGTCGATCACGTTGAGGCCGAGACCGGACCGCCGGTTGCCGGCCGTGGCGTCGCTGTGGACGAGCTGGTACCGCCCGTCCGACATCTGCAGCAACCGCTCGGTTGCTGCTGCGGCCACCTGTTCGAGACGCGAGGCGAGCACGTACGTGGCCAGGGACATCTTGTAGAGGTTCTCCCCGCCACCGCGCGCCGTCTCGGCGACGGACGCGGCCAGCCGGGCCTCCTCGCGCAGCGGGACGATGTCCCTCTCCAGGTCCTCGAGCTGGCGGGCGTAGGTCTCCAGCTGCGTGACGGAGTGCCCGAGCACCTCGGCGCTGATGCCCGCCCGGTGCGCCCTCCCCCTGAGGTCGTCGGCCGAGGCGGCGGCGAGACGTTCGTCGTCGTCGGTCGGCGGGACGATCCCTTCCTGCTCCTCGCGGAGGGTCTCCCGGATGCCGTCCTCGTCCCACGCCGCGTCCAGGCGGTGCCCGCGCAGTTCGTACTCCTTCACCGTCGCCGCGAGGTGCGCGGAGCGGTCCTCCGGCAGGAGCGCTGCGCGCGCCTCCTCCGCCGTGGCGAACGGCGTCCCGCGCAGTGCGTCCTGCAGGTGCTGCGCGTTCTCCTGCCGGCTGGTCGTCGCCCGGTCCAGCGCCTCCAGGGTGTCCCGGACCCGGTCGAGGTCGTCGTGGGCGCGCTGGACGGCGTCGATCCGAGCGGCCAGCGAGGGCGCGTCGGCCTGCAGCCCGGCGAGCCGGCCGGACAGCTCGGCGTCCTGGTCCGTCAGGGACGAACGGCGGGTCTCGGCGGCGGCACGCTCCGCGCGCAGTGCATCCCGCTCCCTGCCCGTCGTCTCCTCGTCCTCGACCGCACGCCGTATCCGTTCCTCGACGGCGGTGCACTCGGCGTCGGCGGCCTCGGCGCGCTGCAGCGTCTCCCGCGCGGCCCGTGTCGCTGCGGCGGCGTCCTCGGGTGCCGCGTCGCCGCCGCGGGCTGCAAGCTGGGCCACCTCGAGGCGCGCACGGTCCCGCGTCTCGCGCGCCGCGTGCAGCGCCGCCTCCGCCTCGGCCTGCCGGCGGCGCGCCGCCTGCTCCTCGTCGAGGGTGATGCGTTCGCCCTCCGGCGGGGGTACCGGCGCCGGGTGCTCGGTGCTCCCGCACACCGGGCAGGCGTGGCCGTCCTCCAGCCGCTCGGCGAGCTCCTGGGCCGCCTGCTCGAGCCGGAGCTGCAGTTTGGCCAGCCACTCCTCCTTGAGCTCCAGGAACCGTTCCGAGGCCAGCGCGTGGTCTGCGTCCGCGCTCGCCCGGCGCTTCGTCGCGGCGCCGTACAGCTCCACCGTCTCCTCGGCCGCCACCGCGGCGGCGAGGTCGGTGCGCAGGTGGGAGAGTCCGTTGGCGGCCTCCCGCAGGGGCACGAGGCTCTCGGCGTCGTCGGCGCGCCGGCGCTGCAGCCGGGCGATGCCCTGGTCGGCGCCGTCCAGCCGTTCGTCGAGACCGCGGACCGTCCCCTCGAGCGACTTCAGCGCGGCCCGGACGTCGCGGAGCCGCTGTTCATCCGGCAGCGCTGCCCGCAGGACGGCCAGCTCGGAGGCGGACGCCGTGCACGCCCGCGTCAGGGCGTCGCGCGGGAGGGCGGCAGGAGGGCCCTCGTCCGGGTCGTCGAGGTACCCGCCCGCGGTGGCGTTGCGCCGGAGCCGGTCGAGCGCGTCCTCGTGCCGGGCGTGCACCCGCTCGACGAGCAGGCCCGCTTCGTCGTCGAGCCGGAGATGGGCGGCGAGGCCCCGTGCCTCGTCATGGCGTGCTGCGAGCGCCACCATGCCGGCGATCTCCTCCGCCCGGCCCTGGTGCTCCTGGCGTTGGGCACGGAGCTGCGCGAGCACGCCGAAGCGGTGGCGTCGCTGCCTGAGCGCCGCCAGCGAGCCGTCCGCGAGCGCACTCCGCTCGGCGAGGTCGGTGGCTTCGAGGGCCGCCGCGGCGCGGCGCTCGGACAGTGCCAGGGACAGCGCCTGCAGGGACGCGGCCCACGCCTCCGGGGCCTCGGGATCGGCGCCGGCGTCCGCCGGCGCGAGATCGTGGCGTTCCGCCTCGTCGATGGCGCGCAGGAACAGGTGTCGCTGCCGGCCCTCCTGCTCCGCCAGGCGGCGGGCGGTCCGCTGGCCCTCCTCGGCGAACAGCCTCTCGAGGTCCTCGAAGCGTGTGGTCGAGAACAGTCGCTGCAGCAGGTCTCGGCGCGATTTCGCGTCGGCCCTCAGGAAGGCGGCGAATTCGCCCTGCGGCAGCATCACCACCTTCGTGAACTGCTCCTTGTCCATCCCGAGCAGGGTCTGCAGCTCGAGCCCGGCTTCGTCGTTGCGCGCCGACTTCTGGACCCAGTCGGTCCCGATCCGCTCGCTGAGCAGGGTCCGCGCCTGCTCGGTGGTGGTGCCGCTCCCCCGACGCGACGGCCTGTCCCAGGCCGGTGAGCGGACCACCCTGAAGCGGCGGTCGGCCACGGAGAACTCGAGGGAGACCTCCGGGGCCACGGACTCGGCGGCGTGGTCGCTGCGGAGCCGTTTCGCCGCCTGGCGCGCGCCCGGGACGGAACCGTACAGCGCGAAGCACACGGCGTCGAGCACGCTCGACTTGCCGGCCCCGGTGGGTCCGTTGAGCAGGAACAGGCCCTGGCTGGAGAGGGCGTCGAAGTCCACACCCTGCCGGTCGGCGAAGGGCCCGAAGGCCTGGATCTCGAGGTGGTGCAGTCTCATGGGTGGCCTACCGTTCGTGGGCGAGGCTCAGCGCGGCGTCGGCGGTCGAGCGGACGAGGGCCTGTTCCTCGGGCGAGGCCTTCCGGCCCCGTACGTGTTCGAGGAAGCCGCAGCAGATCTCGGCGTCGTCCCGGGCCTCGGCGAGGCGCTGGCTGTAGGTGCGTGTGTCGTCCTGCTCTCCGCCCTCCGGGGCGAAGGCGAGGACGAGCGTGTCCGGGAAACGGGTCCGCAGGCGCTCCATGGCCCGCCCCGGCCGTTCGGGGTCGGTGAGCGTGATGTGGCAGTAGGCCTGCGCGGCCCAGGCGAGGTCGTCCCGCTCCAGCAGGTCCTCGATGCGTCCGCTGAGGACGGCGAGGTCGCGGGGTGCGGGCCACTCCACGGCCCGGATCTGGCCGATCCCGTCGGCTGTCACCTCGAGGAGCCAGGCGCCCTTGGCCTGGTTGGCTTCGGAGAAGGAGTACGCGAGGGGTGATCCCGAGTAGCGCACGGTGTCGGAGAGCTTCTGCCGGCCGTGGAGGTGTCCCAGGGCGCTGTAGTCGAAGCCGTCGAAGAGCGAGAGCGGCACGGACCCCAGGCCGCCGATGGCGAGGTCGCGTTCGCTGTCCGAGCCTGTCCCTCCCGCGGCGAACGTGTGGGCTAGGACGATGGAGACCGTGCGGCGGGACGTACGCTGCGCCAGGTCCTCGCGGATGAGGCGCAGCGCCGCGGCGGTCACCGCGGTGTGCGTGGGAGCCTCCGCCTCGAGGCTCTCCGCCACGACGCGCGGCTCGAGGTAGGGCACACCGTAGATCGCGAGGTCGGCGTCCCCGTCGAGCGGGCGGACGACGGGGACGGCGATGTCCTCGATGCGCGTGCGCAGGTGGACGCCTCCGCGGGCGAGGATGCGTCCGCCGAAGCCGAGGCGGGTCGCGGAGTCGTGGTTGCCGCTGCTGATGACCACCTGGGCGCCGGCGACCGTCAGCCGGTCCAGCGCCTCGTCGAAGAGTGCGACGACGTCCACGGCGGGCAGGGCGCGGTCGTAGACGTCCCCCGCGACCAGGACGACGTCGACGCCCTCCTCGCGCACCGTCTTCTCGAGGTTGTCCACGAAGATGCGCTGCGCGTCGAGGGTCCCGGTGCCGTGGAACGACCGGCCGAGATGCCAGTCGGACGTATGGAGGATCTTCATGATTTTCACGCTACCGCCGCTCGCCGACATTCAGCGGGTCCGCGCGCAGCGGGCCCGGGACCGGACTCAGGGCCTGGCCGCCGGGGAGCCGGCATCGCCGTCGTGGGCCGACGGCTCGTGGGCGGCCCAGTCCGCGGGCCGGCCGGTCTCCCGTGGACGGATCTCGGGTGAACCGCTGTCGGGTCCGTCGGTCGCGGGGGTGTCGAAGAAGGACGCGGCGCCCTCCCTGTCCTCGGCGGCCGCCACCGGCGTCGCGTCCTTCGCGCCCATGGCACCCGTGCTGCTGCGGCGGGAGCGGTGGGTCGGCGCCCAGGTGTCGACGCTGCGGAAGACGAGCCCCGCGATGAGGGCACCGACGATCGGCGCGGCCCAGAACAGCCAGAGCTGCTGGAGGGCCCAGGATTCGGCGAAGACCGCGGCCGCGGTCGCGCGCACCGGGTTGAGGGCCCCGTTGGTGACGGGCAGGAGGAAGGAGAGCAGGCCGGCGTAGGTCAGTCCCACCGCGAACGGCGCCAGATCGCGACGCGCCCGCGCCGAGCCTGCCCCGAGGAACACGGCGACGAGGAGTGCCGTGGCGATGACCTCGAGCAGGAACACGCCGGAAAGCGGGAACTGCGCGGGTGAGTGCTCGTCGAAGCCGTTGGCCGCGGAACTGAAGAACCCGCGGATGTCACTGAGCTGGGGGTTGGCACTGAGGACCAGCCACAGGAGTCCCGACGCCGCGACGGCGCCCAGTACCTGGGCCACCACGTAGGGTGCCGCCGACGTCCAGGCGGTCCGGCCCGCCACCGCCGAACCGAGCGTGACGGCCGGATTGAAATGGCCGCCGGAGACGACCCCGAAGGCGATCATGGCGGCGACGACGGCGAACCCGACGACGAGCGAGGGCTGCAGTGCCGCCTCGGTGGCCAGCATCGTCGCCCCCAGCCCCGCGAGGACGACGAGGAACGATCCGACGCCCTCCGCGACCGACCGTGCGCCCGGTCCGGGGGCCCGTCCGGCATGCGGAAAGTCGGTCGCTGCTGGGGCGGTGGAGTCCGCCGCTCCGGTCGCCGTCGTCGGGTGCGTCATGGAGGCTCGATCCTTCGGTGGGGCTGGTCTGGCGCGCCCGGAGCCCGGGCCGCCGGCAAGCCTTCCATGCTAGCCTGCGCGGCGGCTGGGAGCCCTCCGGTCCCGCGGCGCGCCCCGCCTCCCTAGACTGGACGGGTGATGACGAACAACACCGTGGACACCGGCAGCCCTACGGATCCCGGCGCGGACGCCGCGGACTACGCGGACCGGGTGCTGGGCTGCCTCCTCGGCACGATGGCCGGTGATGCCTACGGCGTCCTGTCCGTGGCGGGCGACGATCCGCTGCTTGCGCTGGAGGACCCGACGGACCTGGCCGTCACGGACGCCACCCAGCTGACCCTCTACACCGTCGACGGCCTGACCGACGCGCTGGAGTGGGCGAACGACGGCGTCGCCGCCGACGAGACCGCCTGCCTGTGGCTCGCCTACCTGCGGTGGCTCGGCAGCCAGGGGGAGCACCTGCCGCCCCGGGCGCCGGCTCCGCCCGCACGGTGGCTCGACCGGCAGGAGGACCTCCTCCCGGTGCACGAGCCCGACGCCGACACCGTCCGAGCCCTCCTCACCGGCGACATGGGGACGCGCGGACGCCCCCTGAACCCGGTCGCGGAGGGGGCGGGTGCGCTCATGCGCTCTGCTCCCTTCGGCCTCGTCCCCCGTATCCCGGCCAGCATGGTCGAGCGCCTGACCGTCGACGGCGCGGCCCTCACGCACGGATCCGCGGTGGCCCGGGCCACCGCGGCCCTGTACAGCGGGATCATCCGGTCCCTCGCCGTCGACGGCCTGACCCTCGAGGAGGCCGTCGCGTCCGGGCGCGGCGAGGAGCGGCACCTCGCCGCGGACGCAGGCAGGGATCCGGCACGCGCCGTCGTCGAGGACACGGCGGTCCGGCCCGCCGTCGACGGGACGGGCGCGACGACGGCCGCGGCGACCCTGGAGGCGGCCCTCCAGGCGGTCCGCGAGGGCGCGGCCGCCCCGTCGCCCCGCGAGCAGCTCGCCGCCGCCCTGGCGCACGCCGCCGGCGCCGGCCGGCCCGACGCCTCGCCCGTGGTCGCGGCCTCGCTCGCCGGCGGCATCATGGGGGCGCTGCACGGCACGGCCGCGCTTCCCGCCGCGTACCTGACCGCCCCCGGGACCGCGGATGTCGTCCGGTCCATGGCCCGGTCCCTCCTGAAGGCGACCACCGGCTCCTGACCCGGCCGCCCCGTTCCTGCCGGGGCCCCCCGGGACGGCCCGGCGATCTAGGCTTGCTCCATGTGGAACCCTGCCGAACTCCCTCCGCTCGCCGGCCGCCGCGTCCTCGTCACGGGAGGCAATGCCGGCCTGGGCTACTTCGCCTGTGAGCAGCTGGCCGGGGCGGGCGCCCACGTGGTCCTGGCGTCGCGGAGCGCCGACAGGGCCGCACGGGCCATGGCTGCCATCCGCGGCCGGTACCCCGACGCGGAGGTCTCCTTCCAGCCCCTCGACCTGGCGGACCTCGCCTCGGTCCGCGCCGCCGCCGGGACGATCGCGGCCGGGCCTCCGCTGAGCGGCCTGCTCGCGAACGCCGGGGTGGTCGGGTCCAGGCGGCGGCAGACGACGGCGGACGGGTTCGAACTCCAGTTCGGCACCAACCACCTGGGCCATTACGCGCTGATCGCCCTGCTGCTCCCGTCGCTGTCCGCGGCGGGCACGAGGATCGTGCATCTCGGCAGCATCAGCCACCGCTGGGCGCGGCTCACGCCGTCGTCCCTGCAGCCGTCGTCCTACAGCAGCGCCCGCGCGTATGCGACGTCGAAGCTCGCGGTCATGGCGTTCGGGTTCGAGCTCGCCCGGCGCCTCGACGCCACCGGGAGCCACGCGACCAGCGTCGTGGCCCACCCGGGCCTGGCCCTCGGCATGCTCACCCCGGAGCGTCACGGCGTCGCGGCGCACCGGGCTGCGCCCCGGTGGAGGCAGCGCGTCATGGACCCGGTGGCGCAGGGCAAGGACGACGGCGCCTGGCCGCTCGTGCGTGCCGCGGTCGACCCCGACGTCCCGAACGGTGCCTACTGCGGCCCGGGCGGCTGGTTCCAGCTGACGGGGCCGCCCGTCGTGGTCCCGGCGGAACGGCAGGCGCGGGAGCGTAACGCCGCCGCCCGGCTCATTGACCTGTCGGCCCGACTGACCGGCATCGAACTCCGTCTCTGAACCGGGAGACGCGGGACGCGGTCACTGGCCTCCTGCCGGCCACCGTCCGCCGGTCATCTGCAGGAACTCGGCTTCGGAGAGCACCTCGATCTCCTGGCCGCGCTCGTGCAGTTCGAGCACGCGCCGTGCCTTCCCGGTGACGCGGCCGTTGCGGAGGTCGGAGGCCACGAAGCCGTCCCCCACCACGAGGACCGTGGTGCGCCGGGTGACGGAGCTCGCCGGCTGCGCCCCGAGCCGTGCGGCGCGCTCCTTCGCCTGGGGCCGCGGGATGCCGAGGTTGCCGGTGAAGACGACGGTCTGCCCGTAGAGGGGGTGCCGCGGATCCGCCTGGGCGTTCGCGTGGGGGTTCTCCCCCTCCTCCGGCCAGCCGGACCAGCCCGTGGGCGAGGTGCCGCGTTCGAGGGCCGTGCGCGTCGCCTTCGACAGTTCGTCGACGCCGGGCGCATAGGACTCGGCGCGCGAGAGCGGGAGGTTGTGGCGCCCGAGCACGTCCTCGACGGTCGGCGCGTCGTGCCGGCGGGCGATGTCGATCATGATGCCGGCGCACGCGCGGGCGTCCTCGACGGCGTCGTGGTGGTTGAGCAGGGGCACCCCCGCCGCCTCCGCCACGAACGGCAGGGAGTAGGAGGGCAGGGCATAGCTCCTGCGGGAGAGCACCACGGTGCAGGCGTAGTCCCATGCCGGACCGGCCAGCGCGGACACCTCGAGCGCCGAGCGGATGACGCCGAGATCGAACGCGGCATTGTGCGCGACCAGCACGTCGGAGCCGATGAAGCCGCCGATCTCGGGGAACAGCTCGCCGAACCGCGGGGCGTGCTCGACCATGGAGGAGGTGATGCCGTGGATGGCGATGTTGCGGGAGTCGAAGTGGTCGTGGCCGACGGGTGGCCGCATGAGCCAGGAGGCCTCCTCGACGACCCGGCCGTCGCGGACCTTGGTCAGGCCGACGGCGCACGGGGAGCCGCGGAAGCCATTGGCCGTCTCGAAGTCGATGGCCGTGAACGCGATTCCCACGGTCCCCAGTTTACCGCCGGCCCCGTGCCCGCCGTTCACCCGATGTTCACGGCGCGACCGGCTCCTTTTCGCGGGGGCTGTTCCTATGCTGGACCATGGCCCGCACTGACAGCCCGCGACGGTGGTACCTCTTCGACTACGGGAACGTGATCTCCACGCCTCCCACACCGGAGGACTGGGACCTTCTCGCGGAGGCGGTCGGCGTCGACGGCCTGCGGGCGCCGGGGTCCGGTTACTGGCGCCACCGGTTCGCCTACGACGCCGGCGCGCTCACCCCGGACGAGTACTGGTCGCTCGTGGGCGGCAGGCGGGTCGGTCCCGTCCGCGCCGCCTGGTACGACGTCCTGGACGCGAACCAGTGGTCGCACCTGAACCTCGAGACACTCGACGTCCTCGAGGACCTGGAGGCGCGGGGCGAACGCCTGGCGCTCCTGTCCAACATGCCGGCCCCCATGGTCGCCCACTTCGCGGGCGCCCCCTGGACGAGACTCTTCGAGCACAGCTTCTTCAGTTCGTCGCTGCGGCTCGTCAAGCCGTCCCCCGCGATCTTCGACCGCGTCCTCGCCGACCTCCGGGCCGATCCGGGCCTGGTGACCTTCATCGACGACTCGCCCGCGAACATCGCCGCGGCGATGGACCGGGGCATCCATGGGTTGCTGTTCGACGCGTCGTCGGACCTCACCCGCCTGCTGGCGGAGGAACGCAGGGTCAGTGCCGTGGTCCCGGAATGAGCAGGTCCCGGACCGCCTCCACGCCCTGGACGCCGGCCACCCAGTCGGGCCGGGCGAAGTCCTCCCGGGCCAGCAGGAGGTTCTGCTGCACGTCGACCTCCCCGGGGCGGGCCTCCACGAGGGAGGTCCCGTTCGGGGCGTAGCCAAGCCGCGCCGAGACGCCGAGCGAGGCGCCGTTCCACGCGGCGGCCTCGGACACCGCCGACGTCGCGCCGAGATGGTCGAACGCGAACTGCAGCACGGCCGCCCGCATCTCGGTGCCGAGCCCCTGCCCGTGGGCGGACCGGGTCAGCCACGAGCCCGATCCGACGCGCCGCAGCAGCGGGAAGGAGCCTGCCGTCAGGTCCTGGACGCCGATCACGCGTCCCTGGTGCAGCACGGCGAAGTTGATGGTCCAGGAGTCCACCGAGACACCGGCGCGGAGCCGCCATTGGTGCTTCGCGGTCTCCATGATGAGGACCTCCCGTGGCGCGTCCGTCCACGGCACGCTGAACGGCATCTCGGCGGGGTCGTGGATGCCGGCGAGGACGGCGTCGATCAGCTCGGGCAGGTGCTCGTCGCGCACCGGGGTGAGGACGAGCCGGGGCGTCGTGAGGACGAGCCCGAACAGCGGCCAGACGCGGACCAGGGGGTCCGCGGCGGACCCGGGCCCGCTGGTCACTGGATCCGTCTCTTCGCGCGGTACTTGCGCACCTTGGAGACGACGAAGTAGATCGCGAAGAGGACGACGGCGAGGATCACGATCTTCTGGAACGTGTTCGCGTACTGCTCGACGATGTGCCAGTTCTCCCCCAGGTAGAACCCGGCCAGGACGAAGATCGAGTTCCAGATGAGGCTCCCCGCGGTGGTGAGCAGGAGGAACTTGCCGATCGGCATGCGCTCGATGCCCGCCGGGATGGACACGAGGCTCCGGAAGAGCGGGATCATGCGGCCGAAGAAGACGGCCCGGTACCCGTGCCGGTCGAACCATGCCTCCACGCGGTCGACGTCCTCGAGGTCGATGAGCGGCACCCTGGACACG
Organism: Arthrobacter arabinosi; assembly: GCF_054511115.1. Taxonomy (NCBI): domain Bacteria; kingdom Bacillati; phylum Actinomycetota; class Actinomycetes; order Micrococcales; family Micrococcaceae; genus Arthrobacter; species Arthrobacter arabinosi. The sequence goes on along the minus strand of NZ_JBTNDF010000001.1, from coordinate 121,574 downwards.
AGCCGCCGCATGCGGTCCCGGCCCAGCCAGGCGCCGAGGGCGTACAGCGCGTAGGCGCCGACGACCGAGCCGATGGTGGTCCAGAGGATGGCCTCGAAGAGGGAGAAGTTGCCGCGACTGGCGGTGAAGCCCGCCAGGGGCAGGATCACTTCGCTGGGCAGCGGCGGGAAGAGGTTCTCGAGGGCGATGGCCAGGCCCGCACCGGGCGCACCGATGGTCTCCATCAGGTTCACCGCCCAGTCCGTGACGGCGCCGAGGGCCGAGCCGTCCGACGTCGTGGTCGTCGCTGCGACGTGGATCGTCCGGACTGTCTGGGTGATGCTCACGGTGTATCCGTCCCTCTCATGGTCCGCCCGGCGGGACGGCCGGCGTGCGGTGCTGGCTGGTGGTGCTGGCTGGTGGTGCTGGCTGGTGCTGCGGGCCGGTGCTGCGGGCTGGTCGTGCTGCGGCGGACCGCTACCGCAGCGCCTCGACGAGGTGCGGCAGGAGTGCCCTGAAGGCGATGCCGCGGTGACTGATCGCGTTCTTCTCCTCCGGCGCGAGCTCCGCGCACGTCCTGTCGAGGCCTGCGGGGACGAGGATGGGGTCGTAGCCGAAGCCGCCGTCACCGCGCGGGGCCGCCAGGAGCGATCCCCGGAGTTCGCCGCGCTCGGTGCGCCCGGCCGGTGCGTCGTCCGGGTGGGCGAGGGCCGCCGCGCACACGAACGCCGCCCCGCGACGCTCCTGCGGGATGTCGGCGAGCTGCGCCAGGAGGAGCTCGAGGTTGGCGGCGTCGTCGCCGTGCCGGCCCGCCCACCGGGCCGAGAAGATGCCCGGGGCGCCACCGAGGACGTCCACGGCCAGGCCCGAATCGTCCGCGACGGCGATCAGGCCGGTGGCCCGGGCGGTCTGCTCGGCCTTCAGCCGCGCGTTCTCCTCGAAGGTGACTCCGCTCTCGACGACGTCCGGGGCGCCGGCGGAGGCGGCGTCGATCACCTGCGTGTCGACGTCGAGCCCGGGCACCTGCCCGCGCAGCAGCTCCCTCAGTTCGCGCAGCTTGCCCGGGTTCCGGGTGGCCAGGACGAGCCGGGGTCCGGGCTGCTCAGGCATCCCGGGAATCCCGGAGGGTGTCGATCTGGATCTGTGCGAGCTGTGCGGTGCCCACCAGGGCGAGGTCGAGGAGGGCGTCGAGCTCCGCGCGGTCGAAGGGCGCACCCTCCGCGGTGCCCTGGACCTCGACGAAGGTGCCCGACCCGGTGACGACGACGTTCATGTCCGTCTCGGCGCGCACGTCCTCGACGTACGGCAGGTCGAGCATCGGGACGCCGTCGATGATGCCGACGCTCACGGCGGCCACGGTGTCCGTGAGCGGGGAGGCGGAGGCGGGGATGAGCTTCGTGTCCTTGGCGTACCGGATGGCGTCGGCGAGCGCCACGTACGCGCCCGTGATCGCGGCGGTGCGCGTCCCGCCGTCGGCCTGCAGGACGTCGCAGTCGAGGACGATGGTGTTCTCACCGAGCGCCCTGGTGTCGATGATCGAGCGCAGCGACCGGCCGATCAGCCGCGAGATCTCGTGCGTCCTGCCGCCGATCTTCCCCTTGACGGACTCGCGGTCGGAACGGGTGTTGGTGGCGCGGGGAAGCATGGCGTACTCGGCGGTCACCCAGCCCTTGCCCTCCCCCTTCAGCCACCGCGGCACACCGCTCGTGAGCGAGGCCGTGCACAGCACGCGTGTGTTGCCGAACTCGATCAGGGCCGACCCCTCGGCCTGCTTCGACCAGCCGCGCGTGATGCTGATGGTGCGCAGCTGGTCAGGTGCCCGGCCGTCCGCGCGGAGGACGGGAGCGGCGCTCGTGGGGGCAGGGACAGGCGTCGGATTCGCGGGGGTCATGGCTTCCAGTCTAGACGGGAGCTGATGGGAGAACGCTGGCAGGACCGGGTGGCGCAGGCCCGCGGGCGGTCCTACCCGCGCCTCAGACCGTGTAGGAGACGCCGGCGACGGCGACGGCGAGGTGCCCGTCGTAGCTCTCGCGGGCCTCCTTCACGGCGACGCTCGCATCGTTCCACACCGGGAGGTGGGTCAGGAGCAGTCGCTTGGCCGACGCCCGGGTGGCGACGTCGCCGGCCCGCTTCCCCGTGAGGTGCACCCCGGTGATGGCGTCGTCGCGGCCCTCGTGGAACGCCGCCTCGCACAGGAAGATGTCGGCGTCGCGGGCGGCGTCCACGAGCCCGTCGCACGCGTCCGTGTCACCGGAGTAGGTGATCACGCGGGTGCGGTCGACGCCCTCGGCATCGGCCTCGGCGACCTCCACCCGGAGGGCGTACGCCTCCTCGATGGGATGGAGGACACGGTACGGGGTGATCGTGAAGGGGCCCACGGTCACCGGCGCGCGGTCGGTCCAGGACTGGAAGTCGAAGTCCTCGTGCATGCCCGGGTCGAGCTCGAGCCCGTAGGCGCTCGCCATCCTGTCCGCCGTCGCAGCCGGCCCCCAGACAGGGATGCGGGGCAGGCCCCAGCCGGACGGATCCCAGTGGACGGCGACGTGCAGGCCGCACAGGTCCATGCAGTGGTCGGGGTGCAGGTGGGAGAGGAAGACGGCGTCGATCTCCCGCAGGTCCATGTGCCGTTGCAGCGCACCGAGCGAGCCGTTGCCGAGATCGAGGAGGATCCGCCAGGAGCGGCCGCCCCACTCCGCACTGAGCAGGTAGCAGGAGGCCGGGGACTGGGGACCGGGGAAGGAGCCGCTGCACCCGACGATGGTGAGCTTCATGCCGGCGGGAACCCCGCGGCCGCGATCATCTCGGGCGTGATCCGCGCGAGGCTGCCCGTGGGGTACTGTGCGGCCACGCGGTCCACGTGCTGCACGCTGAGCACCTCGGGCCCCAGGAAGCGGCGGGCGAGGACCTCGAAGCCGGCGGCGTCGCCGGTCGCGAGGAAGCGGTGCTCCCCCGGTGCCGTGGTCTCGCGCTCGAGCCCGTGCGAGACGAGGGCGCGGTAGACGTCCTTGGCCGTCTCCTCCGCGCTGGAGACCAGGGTGACGGAGTCGCCCATCACATAGGAGATGACGCCGGTCAGCAGCGGGTAGTGGGTGCAGCCGAGGACGAGCGTGTCCACACCGGCGGCCTTGAGCGGCTGGAGGTACCCCTCGGCCGTCCGCAGGAGGGCCTCGCCGCCGGTGACGCCGGCCTCCACGAACTCGACGAACGCGGGGCATGCCACGGAGGTGACCTCGAGATGCGGGGCGGCCGCGAAGGTGTCGTCGTAGGCGCGCGAGCCGACGGTCGCCGCCGTCCCGATGACGCCGATCCGGCCCGAGCGGGTCGCGGCGACGGCGCGCCGCACCGCGGGCTGGATGACCTCGATGACGGGGATGCCGTAGCGCGCCGTGTAGCGCTCGCGGGCGTCACGGAGGACAGCCGCCGACGCCGAGTTGCAGGCGATGACGAGGAGCTTGACGCCCGAGTCGACGAGCTCGTCCATGACGCCGAGCGCGTGCGCCCGGACGCGGGCGATCGGCAGGGGGCCGTAGGGGCCGTTCGCGGTGTCGCCGACGTACATGACGGACTCGTGGGGCAACTGGTCGATGACCGCTCGGGCGACCGTCAGTCCGCCGACGCCGGAGTCGAAGATACCGATGGGCGCTTCGCTGCGGTCCGTGTTCGCTCGCTCTGGGCTCATGATCCTTCGACAATAGGATGTGCCGCCGTCGAAAACTATTCGCCGATCCGTGGGTTTGGTCACAGGCCCCCGGTGGGGCCGCACGCTGCCGGTTCGGAGGTGCCGCGGGTCAGCGCTCCAGCTTCGCCGCTTTCAGCATCGCCTGCACGAGGGATTCCTGGAGCCAGGTGATGAAGTTGTAGACGAGGGCGAGGTACGAGTCGACGTCGTCGACGTCCTTCGAGTCGGCGATCTCGTGGAGCCGTTCGGCGTCCTCCTCCGTCTCGATGGCGAGCCGGTCGGCGAGCACCAGCCGGACGTCGTTGAGCGCCTGGGCGAGCAGCCGCGCCTGCTCGCCGGTGAGCGTCATGGGGCTGGACTCGATGAGCAGGGCGCTGCTGCGCAGGGCGCCGATCTTCTGCTCCCGCAGGGAGCGCTCCGTCAGGCGGCGGAAGGCGAGCGCTTCGTCGTCGTCGCCCCGCACCGCGTCGGGGAGGAGGCGCCGGACGGCGGAGTCGTCGGGGGCCGTGGCGTCGGCGTCGGCGCCCGACATGCCGATGAGTGCTGCGAGCGGATCCTCGCTGGGCGCCGTCTCGGGCTCGAGCATGGAGACGACGTCGTCGAGCAGGGCGCCCAGGAGGCGCGCCTCACCGGGCTCCAACGCTCCGGTGATGCCCCGACGCGTGGATTTGAAGGGTTTCGCCATGGGGTCCGCTTACTCGCTTCCGGCTTTTTCGAAGGTGGCCCACAGCCCGTAGGAGTGGAGGGCGACGGTGTCCTGCTCCACCTTCTCGCGGGTGCCGGAGACGACGGCGGAACGGCCCTGCTCGTGCACCTCGAGCATGAGCGTGCGCGCCTTGGCCTCGCTGTAGCCGAAGTAGGTCTGGAAGACGTAGCTCACATAGCTCATGAGGTTCACGGGGTCGTTCCACACCACCACGACCCAGGGCTGGTCGAGGTCGGTCCTCTCGGCCGTCCCCACCTTCTCCTGGGTGTCGGTACCGGTTGCAAAGCCTACTGTCATGATCGTCATTCTAGGACGGCTCACCCCGCCGCGTGGCCGGGTACTCTCTCGGCGGACGCGCGGCTATCGTTTTCAGGGTGACCGATGCCCTGACCTCGAACCCGCCGGCCGCTGCCGGTCCCGCACAGCCGGCGGTGGCCGCACAGAACAGTGCCCTCTTCACCGACCAGTACGAACTCACGATGCTGCAGGCGTCGCTGCACTCCGGTGCGGCGCATCGCCGCTCGGTGTTCGAGGTCTTCGCGCGGCGCCTCCCCGCCGGCCGCCGGTACGGCGTCGTGGCGGGCACCGGGCGGCTGCTGGAGGAACTGGCCACCTTCCGGTTCGACGACGTCCAGCTCGGATTCCTCGGCGACCACCGGATCGTCGACGACGCCACCCTGGCCTGGCTGGCGGACTTCCGGTTCACCGGGTCCATCTCGGGCTACGCGGAGGGCGAGGCCTACTTCCCCAACTCCCCCATCCTGACGGTGGAGTCCACGTTCGCGGAGGCCTGCATCCTCGAGACGCTCATCCTGTCCATCCTGAACCACGACAGCGCCATCGCCTCGGCGGCCTCGCGGATGACGGGCGCCGCGGCCGGGCGCCCCTGCATCGAGATGGGCTCCCGCCGCACCCACGAGGAAGCCGCCGTCGCCGCCGCCCGCGCGGCGATCATCGGCGGCTTCGCCAGCACGTCCAACCTCGAGGCCGGCCGCCGGTACGGCGTCCCCACGGTCGGCACGGCCGCCCACTCCTTCACGCTCCTGCACGACTCCGAGCGTGAGGCCTTCGAGGCGCAGGTCGCCGCCCTCGGGCGCGGCACCTCGCTCCTGGTGGACACGTACGACGTCGAGCAGGGCGTGCGCACGGCCGTCGAGGTGGCGGGTCCGGAGCTGGGTGCGGTGCGGCTGGATTCCGGCGACCTCGTGGCCCAGGCGCGCTGGGTGCGCGAACTCCTCGACGACCTCGGCAACCACAACACCAAGATCGTCGTCACCTCCGACCTCGACGAGTTCGCGATCGGGCTGCTCGCGTCCGCGCCCGTCGACTCCTACGGCGTGGGCACGTCCCTCGTCACCGGCTCCGGGGCTCCGACGGCGGGCATGGTGTACAAACTGGTGAGCCGGCAGGACGACAGCGGCACGTTCGTGTCCGTCGCGAAGGCGGCGAAGAACAAGGCCTCGGTCGGCGGGCACAAGCGCGCACTGCGCCGCCTCGACGAGCACGGCAGGGCGCAGGCCGAGATCGTGGGCATCGGCATCACCCCGGCCGACGACGGCAACGACCGACCGCTCGTCGAGCAGTTCGTCGGTGACGGCGTCGTCCTGCCCGGCTGGACCGGACCGCAGGCCGTCACCCGTGCCGCCGAGCGGCACACGCTCTCCATCGCCGAACTCCCGGGGGCCGTCCGGCGGCTCCAGCGCGGCGAACCCGTCATCCCCACCGACTACGAGGAGGCAGCATCATGACGCGCGCACTGATCATCGTGGACGTCCAGAACGACTTCTGTGAGGGCGGCTCGCTCGCCGTGGACGGTGGCGCGCAGGTCGCCGCCGACATCAGCGACCACATCGACGAGCAGGCCGCCCGGTACGACTACGTCGTCGCCACGCAGGACTGGCACATCGACCCGGGGAGCCACTTCTCGGAGACGCCCGACTTCGTCGATTCCTGGCCCGTCCACTGCGTCGCGGACACCAGGGGCTCCGACTTCCACCCGGACCTCGACACGGAGAGCATCGACGCCGTGTTCCGGAAGGGCCAGTTCGAGGCCGCGTACTCGGGGTTCGAGGGCGTCAAGGCACCCGACGACGAGGTGCCGACCGGCGACCAGAAGCTCGGCGGCGCGGCCGTGGACAGCGGCGATGAGGACCCGCTGACGCTGGACGACTGGCTGCGGGACCACGACGTGGACGACGTCGTCGTCGTCGGCCTGGCGACCGACTACTGCGTCCGGGCGACGGCGCTGGACGCGCTCCAGGCCGGGTACTCCGTCACCGTGCTGGCCGAACTGACGCGGGGCGTGCACGAGGACAGGTCCGAGGCCGCGCTCGACGAGCTGGAGGCTGCGGGCGCCGAGCTGGTCCGGTAGCCGGGCCGGGGAAGGGTTCCGCCTACTTCTTCCCGATGAACCAGTCCTGCAGCTTCTGCAGGCGGCGCTGGAGCTGGTCCTCGTTGGCCTGCGCCACCGCCGGTCCCCCGCACTGGCGCCGCAGCTCGGTGTGGACCTGGCCGTGCGGCATTCCCGTGCGGGCGGCCCACGCCGAGACGTTCTTGGCGAGCTGCCCGCGCAGTTCGGTGAGCTGGCGGTGATCCACCACGAGCGGCTCGGCGGCCGCCGCGACGGGCCGGGACTTCCGGCGTGACTGCTGCTCCTGCTGGCGCTGCCGCAGGAGCTGGCCCACCTGGTCGGCGTCGAGCAGGCCGGGGATGCCGAGGAAATCCTGCTCGTCCTCGCTGCCCATCTCGCCACCGGTACCGAACTCGCCGCCGTCGAAGAGGACGCGGTCGAAGGACGCCTGCGACTCGAGCGCCTCGAACTTCTGCTTCGTGAGGGAGTCCGACGCCTTCTCCTCACGGTTCGCCGCCTCCATGAGGGCGTCCTCGAGGCCGAACCCCTCGTCGTCCTTCTCGGGCCGGTCGAGGGCGTGGTCGCGTTCGAGTTCCAGCTGGTTGGCCAGCGCCATGAGGTTCGGGACCGAGGGCAGGAAGATCGACGCCGTCTCCCCGCGCCGTCGGGCCCGGACGTACCGGCCCACGGCCTGGGCGAAGAACAACGGTGTCGCCGTGGACGTCGCGTAGACGCCGACCGCGAGACGCGGCACGTCCACGCCTTCGGACACCATGCGGACCGCCACCATCCAGCGCTTGTCGCCCTCGGAGAACGCCTCGATCTTCGAGGACGCCTTGGCGTCGTCGGAGAGGATGACGGTCGGGGACTCCCCCGTGATCCGCTTGAGCTGCCCGGCGTAGGCACGGGCGTCGTCGTGGTCCGTCGCGATCACGAGCCCACCGGCGTCGTGCACGGTGCGCCGCACCTCGGTGAGCCGCTTGTCGGCGGCGGCGAGGACGGCGGGGATCCATTCGCCCGCGGGGTTCAGGGCGGTCCGCCAGGCCTGGGCGGTGATGTCCTTCGTGACCGCTGCCTCGCCGAGGGACGCGGCCATCTCCTCGCCCGCGCTCGTGCGCCAGCGCATCTGGCCCGAGTAGGCCATGAACATGACGGGCCGGACCACGTGGTCCTTGAGGGCCTGCCCGTAGCCGTACGTGTAGTCGGCGCGGGAGCGGCGGATGCCGTCGCGGTCCTCCACGTATTCGACGAACGGGATGGCCGCGGTGTCCGAGCGGAAAGGGGTCCCGGTGAGGGCGAGGCGCCGGGTGGCGGGCTCGAACGCCTCGCGGATGCCGTCGCCCCAGGAGAGGGCGTCGCCGCCGTGGTGGATCTCGTCGAGGATGACGAGGGTCCGGGCTGCCTCCGTCTTGGCGCGATGCAGCATCGGCTTGCTCGCGACCTGCGCGTAGGTCACGGCGACGCCGATGAAGGCCCCGCCGTGGCGGCCGTCGGCGTTCTTGAAGTTGGGGTCGATCGCGAGGCCGACCCGCGCCGCGGCGTCGGCCCACTGGCGCTTCAGGTGATCGGTGGGGGCGACGACGGTGACCCGGTTGACGATGCCCCGCTCGACGAGCTCGGTCGCGACGCGGAGTGCGAAGGTCGTCTTGCCGGCGCCGGGCGTGGCGACGGCGAGGAAATCGCTCGGGGAATCCTGGAAATACTTCGCCAGCGCTTCGCTCTGCCACTGACGCAGCTTGGGAGCGGTCCCCCAGGCGGCGCGTTCCGGGTATGCGGGGGGCAGGGCTGCGCCGGCACCGAACAGGGTGTCACTACTCACGCCGGGACAGTACCTTCCATTGACTTGCTGGGGGCGAGACCGGGGCCGTCACCGGGTGACCGGGCCCCTCTCAGACCCGAAACTATACCTGCTGCCGTGAACACCCAGAGAGCCAGCCAGATCGCAACGAAGGTCGGGACGTGGCCCGGATCGGCGTCGTCGTGCAGGAGGGCGAACAGGGCACCCGCGCCCGCCGTCCCGACCACCCCGCCCAGCTGGTCGGAGATCTGCAGGGCAGCCGAGTTGCGCCCCTGCTCGTTCCGCGCCGAGAGCTTCAGCACCAGGACGGAGGTGCTGGAGAGCGTCATGCCCATGGCGAAGCCCGAGAGGCACCACACCACGGCAAGCACCCAGAGCGGGGCCTCGACCGCGGTGGCCAGGGCGAAACCGCCGAGGGCCAGCGACAGGATGGAGGAGCCGGCGACCAGGAGCCATTGGCGGCCGAACGTCACGCGCGCCTGCACGAAGGACCCCGCGCTCCAGCCGAGTGCCCCGGCACTCAGCGTCAGGCCGGCCGTCCCCGGGCTGATCTCGCGGGAGCTGACGAGCATGAGCGGGATGAAGGCCTCGGTCCCGAAGAACGCGACGTTGACGAACCCGCGGGTGGCGATGATGCTCGGCAGTCCGCGTCCGAGGACCAGGGTGCCCTTCGGCAGCAGCGCCGGGAGCACGAGGAGGGCGATGACGACGCCGCCCGCTGCGAGGCTCATCAGCGCGGCGACCGTGGCCCGGCTGGGGTCCTCGGTGTCGGCGAGATGGACGATGGACCACTGCGCGGCAAGGACACCGGAGGCCAGCGCGAGGCCGCGAAGGGTGCGGGCCCTCGCCGATCCGGCGTCGGGCGCCTCGACCGGCCCCAGGTCCCTCGTCTTCGGCCAGACGATGATGACTGCTGCGAGCACGATCGGCACGACGCCGAGGAACACCCAGCGCCAGCCGAGGTGCTCGGTCACGAATCCCGCCACCACCGGGCCGATCAGCGCGGGCAGGACCCAGGCGGCCGCCAGCCACCCGAAGACCACCGGCCGTGCCTTCTCGGGGAACGATCGCCCGATCACCACGTAGACCGCGACGATCATGAATCCGCCGCCCAGCCCCGAGATGGCGCGGCCCACCGTCACGAGCCAGAACTCGGGTGCGGCACCCGCCGCGAGCAGTCCGAGGACCATGAGACCCAGTCCGACGGCGAGGGCAGGTCGGGGCCCTCTGCGGTCGCACCACGAGCCGGCGACGACGGTGCCCAGCAGGGACGCGGTCAGGTACATCGAGAAGGCCAGGCCGTAGCTCGACTCCCCCGAGAGCTCGCGGGCCACCGACGGCATGGCGGTCACCACGGCCATCGCTTCGAAGGCGGCGCAGGTGATGATCGCCAGGATGCCGATGGTCAGGGGGCGCAGCTGGGGCGACATCGCGCCGCCGGTGGATGTGTCCGCAGTCTTGCTCATGTCACCTTGGGTTCGGGTCGGGGCGCGGTCCGCCGCCGGTTCTGCGTGCAGACCGGGCGGGTGCGGTCAGTCCTTCGGCTTGTCGTTGCCGGGGCGGAGACCGTTGTAGATCTCCTTGCATTCCGGGCAGACGGGGAACTTCTCGGGGTCGCGTCCGGGGGTCCACACCTTGCCGCAGAGGGCGATCACGGGCTCGCCGGTGAAGGCGGACTCCATGATCTTCTCCTTGCGCACGTAGTGCGCGAAGCGCTCGGCGTCGCCGGGCTCCACCTCCTGGCGGACCTCTTCTCGTTCCATGGTCGCCGTCGAGCCGCCGGTGCCGGGATCGAGGGGATCGTTTGCAAAGGGATCAGCAGGCATAGTCATGGCCCCAGTCTATCGTCAGGGCCTCCGGGGCCTGGGGGCCCTGGGGCGGAAATCCTGCCTGCATTCTTTCCCGGACCCAGTCCACGGGATTCGACAATTCACTGTTCGAGACCGCGACGGCGATCTCATAATGTCGGTGGCAGGCGGGAGAATACATTCATGAGGACGTCGGCCGAACATGCGATGGAACTCGATCGGATATCCGATCGGATCACTTCCCTGAGCGCCGAGAAGGCCCGGATCGACGCCGAGCTCGCCGCGAGCACCGAGGAATTGAGGAAAGTCCTCGAGACCCGGATGATGGATCATTTCTGGCCGGGCCGGCCCGGCCCCCACCGCACCAATCTGGCTGACACCACGACGGCCACGGAGATCGCGTGCCTGCTGCGCATCTCGGAACGGAGCGCGCACCGCCTCGTCCAGTACTCGGCGTTACTGGTCAACTATCATCCCCGGACCCTCACTGCCCTCCGCGACGGCACGATCTCCTGGTCACATGCCACGACCCTCCTGCACGAATGCACCGGCCTCCCCCACCATGTCGCCGCCCGCCTCGAGGACGCGCTCCTGCCCATCGCGGCGGACACCACCGTTCCCCGACTGAGCTATCGGGCTCGCCGCCTGCGCACCGAGCTCCACCCCGAGGCCCTGGAGAAGCGTGCCCGCACGGCGGTCCAGGGGCGCCGCGTCGACGTCGAAGCGGCCGACGATGCCATGGCCTGGCTCCACGTCCATCTGCCCGCCACCGATGCCGCCGCGATCGACGCCAGACTGACGCAGACGTCCCGTGCCCTCCAGATCCCGGCCGAATCCCGGACCCTGCCACAGCTGCGCACGGACGTCCTCACCGATCTCCTCCTCGACGGTCCGGCGCGCTCGGGCTGTGCCCACGAACCCGACGACCACTCGGCGGCGGGACACGCTTACCGCATCCGGGCGCACATCAACGTGACGGTCCCGGTCCTGACCCTGCTCGGTGTCGACGACGCGCCCGCGGATCTCGAGGGCTACGGGCCCATCCCCTCGGACATCGCCCGTCGGCTCGCCGCGCACGCCCCCTCGTTCACGCGACTCCTCACCCACCCGGAGACCGGGGCCGTCCTCAGTGTGGGACGTGATACCTATGCCGTCCCCGCCGACCTCAAGAAGTGGTTGAGGGTCCGCGACCGCACCTGCCGACACCCCGGCTGCAGCATCCCCGCCGCCCGGTGCGAACTCGACCACACCACTCCCTGGGCTCGCGGCGGGCCCACGGATCACGACAACCTGGCCCACCTCTGCCGCAAGCACCACATGCTCAAGAGCGAAGGCCTGTGGCACTACGACCAGCCCACTCCAGGGACGCTGGTCGCCACGTCTCCCGCAGGGCGTTCCTACGCCTGCGACCCGGAGCCTCCACCCTTCTGATGCGCCGTGCCGGCGAGGCCGGCACTCGCGGCCGACTAGCGCGTGGGCGGCTCGCAGCCGATTCCCCGGGGGTTCTCGATGCAGTTCTCGCTCACGTTGTGACCTTTCGTGCGCCAGATGCTCATCAGGTGGGGCTCCGAGGCGACCGCAGCCTCACCGGCGACGGGCTGGAAAGGGCCGCCGTCCACCGAGTAGTCCCCGGCGAAGAACGTGGTCAGCGTCAGTTGGAATTCGCCGGTCCGGGCGTACTGATGACTCGTCGCCGTCTCAGTATCGAAGGCGGGCCCGTCCACCGGGCCCCCCGGAGTGGTTGTCGTCGCACTCGTCCCGTCCCCGTAGTTCCACTGGAAGGACACCGGGCGGGCTTTCAGCACGATCGAGGCGTCCCGGAACTCGAAGGTGAACTCCTGCTCCTGAGCTTGCGCGTAGATGTTCGAGTGCGCGTTCCTGAGGCCGAAGTTCGACGGCTGCGACACGATGGTCGCTGCGAGGACGGGCTGCTTCTGGAACTCCTCGAGGGTGATGACGATCGGCGCCTCCTCGGGAGCCTCTGCGCCGGCGACCGGCGGCGCGGGCGGCTCACCGGGGTACATGCACGAGGACCTGCCGGTCGGTGTGCGCGTCGGCGGCTGGACGTTGTTGTTCACCTCGATCCAGTTGACGAGGGTCCCGTCCTCCTGGGTATCGCACTGGGCGTCGATGCGAGGGCAGGTCGCCGGGTTCAAAGCGCTGCCGGCGCCGGCGGTGCAGGCCCGGACATAGGTGTAGTCGATGCCGTCCTCGACGGGAAGAGCGGCAGGTTGTGCCGGAAGCACCTCGGTTTTTCCGCCCTTACGAAGTGGAATTGCTGGCCGCTGGTATGTGCCGGAGTTCACAGCCCCGAATTCATTGTCATCAACAAAAGCACCCGGCGCTCCGTTCTGCGCAGATGCGGGAGGTACCGGTACCGTGGCAGTCAATATCAACAATAGGAGAGATCCAATACTTAGCGAAGGACGCATCAGGTACCTTCAGGCTTTCCAAAGTCGAGCAGTAACCACGAGCCGTCTTCGTAGACACTGAATGTTACGTTGACGGATGCATCGGGAGCTTCGCCCCTCGACTGGCTTCCGTCAGATTCGAAGTAAGTCAAATCATTCTGCTGATAATTAACCATGCTTTGAATTGATCCGGAGGTATTAGTAAGAAATTCAGTTCCAAAATCAAGGAGTTTGAAGCGGCCTCCGCTCATCCATCCACCGCGCGCGTAAAAATCTTGTACGACCTGCTGTGTCTGAGTGCAGGTGCGACAGCCGGGATCTGTCACTTCCTCGAACGGGGCCCAGTCATTCGTCTCGTAGCCGTAGGAGAACAGTTCCAGCCAGTACTCCGTGAAGGCCTCGAGCCCTTCGGCCGAGTTCTCGTCCGCCAGCGCCGGCTTCACGGGCACCGGGATGTTGGTGGCCGGACCGGCCGATGACGCCGGAGATGGTCCAGGCGCGGCAGAGGCTGACGGTGGGGTGGACGCTTCGGCTGTGGTGGGCGCTGCCGACGACGACGGCCGTCCGGAGACCGGGGTGGGTGAGGCGTCCGCATCGCCCTGGCATCCGGTCAGGAGCACCAGCGCTGCGACGGCCCCGGCAAGGAAGGGCGCTGCTCGTCCACGAATGGATGCCGCTGGTCGATGGCCCTCTGCACGCACAGGAAACACGCCACTCCCCCATCACTTCGCCGACCCTGCCGGAATGGGCCTCAGCATAGCCCGAAGCATTGAGCGTCCTGAAGGTTGTGCACAGGCGAATTGTGCACCCCGACTACGCGAGTCGGGCCACTCTTGTCAGGCCGATCCGTTGGGCCTAAGCTCCGCATGGCAGCGGCGAGAGGACCGCCGGCTCAGAAGCCAGCCGGCAGGCAGCCACATGCTCAGCGGTTCGCCGAGACCGCCAGGAGGAGTTCGGGTGCCCTGCGGTCGTACCAGCGGCCGCCCACCCTGATGCCGACGACCAGGAGCACTGCTCCGAGGATCACCCCGACCAGCAGGGTCAGCCAGCCGAAGAGCGCGTTCCCGGTCGCGAAGTAGGCGATCGTCAGGGCGATCTCGGGCAGGACCAGCAGGAGCATGACCAGCCAGCCGATGATCTGCACGGCGAACATGATGAAGTTCGTCCCGGGCGGGGTCTTGAAGGCGCTCTCACCGGGCAGCGGCACGTTGTACGTGTACCGCGCGGACACGACGCTGGACAGGCCCGTCCCGGTGAGCAGGAGGCCGACCGAGAGGCCGAGGACCACGGGCAGGTCCTCGACCCGTCCCGTGATCAGCAGCGGAAGGACCCCGAACACCAGGGTTGACGGCAGGGCGAACACCAGCAGCGCGAGCGCCCGGCCGAGGCGGTCGTCACGTCCACTGACGCCGGTCGAGAGGTGCAGGCTGAACGCCGTGTTGTCGTAGGAGATGTCGGCCGAGATGGACCACGCCAGCATGAACGCTGTGATGGGACCGAGGAACGCGAGAGCGGCGCTCCCCCCACCGCTCGAGAAGAACAGCACCACCGCGATGAACGGGATCGCCACGAGGCTGGCGAAGTAGCGGGGGTCGCGCTGCCAGTAGGTCAGGGCCCGGGCTGCCACAGCACCCGCCGGTGTGGCGGGGAAGCGTCCGAGCCAGCCGAGGTTCCCTCCGGCACGCTTGGTCACGGCGTTGTACGGAGGGGTGACCAGGGCATGGCTGAGGCTGCGGCTCCACAGCACGAGGAACAGCACGAGCGTCCCGAGGCCGATCAGGAAGCGGAGCACCGCGAGGCCCGCGGTGCCGGCGACGACGTCGGCGGGAGCGGCCCAGAGCGCACCCAGCGGCGTCCAGGCGAGGACGTCGGCGAGCGAGGGGGCGAAGCCGGGAGAGTTCTGGAATCCGGCCGTCACGGCCGCGATGATCGGCCCGAGGAAGATCAGCGGGATGAAGGCGACGATGCCGTTGATGTCCTTGAACCTGCGCGAGCCGGTCATCGAGGAGACCGCCGTCGTCGCGAGGCGTGACGCGACCACGCACAGCAGGACGGCCACCAGTCCGCAGACCAGCGCGGTCAGCGCAGCGGCTGGGTACCGGATCCAGGTGAGCACCTGCGCCAGGGTGGCGACGAGGGTCACGACGCCGGGGATACCGACGAGGCCGCCGAGCACGAGCCCCGCGAGGAGTTGCCGGTGCGGGATGGCGAAGGTGACGAACCGGCCGGGGTCGAGCGTCATGTCGATCCCGGTCGCGGCGATCGGGATCACGATCCAGCCGAGCACGACGGCGGACCCACCGATCACGAGGATGGTCCGGATGAGCTCGAGGTCCGCTGTGCCGAGGAGCACGAGCCCGACGACGACCGTCCCGAGGACGCCGAGCCCGTACAGGCCGCCGAGGATCACGCCGACGAGCTGCGCGGTGCTCCGCCTGAACGAATTGCGGAGGAGGAGGAGCTTCAGCCTCAGGAGGTCCGCAACCACGACAGGCCCTCCGACGTGCTGCGTCCGCCGACGAGCTCCACGAAGCGCTCCTCCAACGTCGCGTTCCCGCGGACCTCGTCGACCGTCCCCGCGGCGAGCACGGTGCCGGCGGCGATGACGGCGACGTGGTCGCACATGCGCTGCACGAGGTCCATGACATGGCTGGAGACGATGACCGAGCCCCCGGACTCCACGTAGCCGGCCAGGATGTCGCGGATGTTCGCCGCCGAGACCGGGTCGACGGATTCGAACGGCTCGTCGAGGACGAGCAGCCGGGGTGCGTGGATGAGGGCGGATGCGAGGGCGATCTTCTTCGTCATGCCCGCGGAGTAGTCGACCACGAGCGTGCCGGCGTCGTTCGCGAGGTCGAACGCCCGCAGCAGGTCGCGGGTCCGATCGGCGACGGTCTCACGGTCCATGCCCCGGAGCAGGCCGGCATAGGTGACGAGTTGCTCACCCGTCAGCCGGTCGAACAGCCGGACGCCGTCGGGCAGGATCCCCATGAGCTTCTTGGCTTCGAGCGGCCGGGCCCACACGTCGACGCCGTGGACGAGCACCTGCCCGTAGTCGGGGCGGAGCAGCCCCGTGGCCATCGAGAGCGTCGTGGTCTTGCCGGCACCGTTCGGCCCGACCAGCCCGTAGAAGGAGCCCTGCGGCACCTCGAGACTGACGCCGTTCACGGCGATCTTGTCGCCGAAGCGCTTGGCCAGGCCGCGGATGCTCAAGGCTGCACTGCCGGCCTCCGCCGCGGGGTGGCTGTCGGCGGACGGCGCGGGAGAACTCATGGGATCACGCTAGCAATGCGCCGTTCCGCCGATCGTCATCCGAAAGGAGGAAAAACCGAACGGAGGGAAGCACCCGTCAGTAGGACCCGGCGCGCTCGTACTGCGGGGCGGGCACCAGCTCGTGGCCCAGCTCGTGGGCAGCGCGCATCCACCAGTGCGGGTCGCGCAGGGCGGCACGCGCGATGAGCACGACGTCGGCCCGCTCTTCGCGGATGATCTCCTCCGCCTGCCGGACGTCGCTGATGAGGCCGACGGCTCCGGTCGGCACACCGGAGGACCGCACCTCCTCGGCGAGCACCACCTGGTAGCCGGGCCCCACCGGGATGGTCGCGGCCGGGACCGCTCCGCCCGAGGACACGTCGACGAAGTCGACGCCTTCCTCGGCGGCGCGCTTGGCGAGGCGCGCGGAGGTGTCGCCGTCGAGCCCGCCCTCCGTCCAGTCCGACGCCGAGATGCGCAGCAGGAGCGGCATGCCCTCCGGGATGACCCGGCGGATCTCGCGGACGACCGCGAGCGTGAGCCGGAACCTGGCCTCCTCCGAGCCGCCCCACCCGTCGGTCCGCGTGTTGACCAGGGGCGAGAGGAACTGGTGCAGCAGGTACCCGTGCGCGGCGTGGATCTCCAGGGTGTCGAATCCGGCCTCGACGGCGAGCGCGGCGGAGGCGCCGAAGTCGCGGATGACCTGCCGGATGTCGTCCTCGGTCATCGCCCGCGGTGCGGCGTACTCTCCGAACGCCTCCTCGGTGGGACCGAGGGTCTGCCACCCGCCGTCCGCCTCGGGGACCGAGCCGCGCTTGCCGCTGAACGGCCAGTACGTCGACGCCTTGCGGCCCGCATGGGCGAGCTGCACCGCCGTCTTCGTGCCCACGGCGCTGTACTCGTGGATGAAGTCGTTGATCCGGCGCCACGCCTCGGCCTGCTCCCGCGTGTAGATGCCGGCGTCGCGAGGACTGATCATGCCCTCGTGGCTGATGGCCGCAGCCTCGGTGATGATGAGGGCCGCCCCGCCGAGCGCGAACTGCCCGAGATGCACGAGGTGCCAGTCGGTCGGCACGCCGGGGGCCGCGACGGGGTCGCAGGAGTACTGGCACATCGCCGCGACCCAGCCGCGGTGCGGCAGTTCGAGGGAGCGGAGCGTCATCGGGTCGAACAGGCCGGGCGCGCCGGAGGGGACAGCTGTGGGAGTCATGGGGTCCTTCAGGGGTGGGGAGCGGAACGCCTAGAACAGGGCGCGGGCCAGCGCGCCGCGTGCCTTGGTGACGCGCGGGTCCGTGGTGCCGACGACGTCGAACAGTTCCAGCAGGCGCTTGCGCGCGGTCTCCCTGTCCTCGCCGGCGGTGCGCCCGATGAAGGCGATGATGCGGCTGAACGCGTCCTCGACGTGGCCGCCCGTGAGGTCGAGGTCGGCGACGGCCAGCTGGGCCTCCACGTCGTCGGGCTCGTCGGCCCCGCGGCGGCGGACCTCGGCGGCGTCGAGGTCCTGGACGCGCTCCATGAGTTCCACCTGCGCGAGTCCGGCCTTCGCGTCGGCGTCGGCGGGCTGCTCGGCCAGCGCACGGCGGTACGCGGCCGCTGCGGCGCCGTAGTCGCCGCGCTCGATGGCGTCGAACGCCTCCTGGTGCAGGGGCGGCAGGGGCGGTTCCTCCGCGCCGGCCGGGCCGGGCTGGGAACCGTCGTTCAGCGTCCCTGTCACACCGTTGGCCTCGGCGACCTTCATCAGCTCGTCGAGGTAGGCGCGGATCTGGGGATCGGGAAGCACGCCCTCGAAGAGGGGGACGGGCTGGCCCTTCACCACGGCGACGACGGTCGGCGCGCCCTGGGCCTGGAAGGCCTGCGCGATCTGCGGCTGCGCCTGGAGGTCGACGTTGGCGAGCAGCATCCGCCCGTCGAGCTCGACGGCGGCGGCCTCGAGCACGGCGGTGACCTGCGTGGACTGGTCGCTGTAGGTGGCGCGGAGGTTGACGACCACGGGCACCTGCGCCGAGAGCTGCACGAGCTGCGGGAACGTCTGCTCCGTCACCTCGACGATGTACGGGCTCGGTCCCGCCGCGGGCTGGCGAGCCGCGGCGGGACGCGCGGCCGCATCCGCGCGTGCCTTGAGGGCAGAGAGGTCCACCGCTCCCCGCAGGTTCATGCTCGGCGACGGGGTTCCGCCCCGCTGTGCTGGTGTCGACAATGCTCTGCCTTTCTGTGACTGCTACTGGTCAAGCCTGGGGCCGCGGGTCAGCGGAGGGTGGCCGACAGCAGCTGCTGGGCGGCGCCGATCACCCGGATCTTATCCTCGCTGGCCGCAGGCGGTACGTACATCATCACGGCCTCGCCGTAGTTGACGTCGATGCCCTTCCCGCTCGCCGCTTTCCCGGTCAGCGACTGGTACACGGTGCCCTTGAGGTCGATCGTGTCACCGCGGGACTTCGGCACGCTGGAGTAGGTGTGGGTCAAGTAGCCGAAGACCATCCCCCCGCCGTCGCCGGTCAGGAGTGCCTGCGTCTGGTCCTCCTGGGCCGTGTGGGTGAACGTGATCTTCGCGGCCTTGTTGCCCGGATCCGCGACGACGCCGGATTGGAACCCGGTGATCGCCTCGGCGAAGGAGTTCTCCTCGAACGTCCCCGCGTTCGCGCCGGAGGGCTTCGTGAGGAAGTCGGCGATGGAGGCGACGGCGGCCTGCGGTGCGGCGGCGAGGGAGCCGGCGTCGTCGAGCGGCACGGGGCCGGTGGCGCCCGGGGCCGGCGGCGACGGGAACGTGCTGCCCGGCAGCATCTGCACGGCAGAGCTCAGCCGGTAGTTCTCGCGCGGCGTCTCCTGGACCAGCAGGAGTGCCTGCGGCACCGGGTTGTCGGCGCCCTGGGTCAGGGCGACGACCGTCCGGGGCCACACGGTCCCGGTGGGGACCATGTCGAGCAGGAGCGGCGACGCGGCGACGGGCGCGGGCGCCTCGGTCTTCGTGTCCTTGGCACGCACCGCGTAGGCACCCGTGCGGAGGTCCAGTGCGGCACCGTCCGCGCGGGGCGCGAGGAGCGTGGGGTCGGAGGCGGCATCGGCGTCGGCCACCGTGGACGCGACGGAGGCGAGGATGCGTTCGAGCTGGCTGTCGAGGACGACGGGCGGCCCGCTGGCCTCGCTGCCCGCGGACGGTGCGCCCTTCGCGGGAAGTGAGGAGGCGCTGGACGACGGCGTGGGCGTCGGGGACGTCGTCGCCGCCCGTCCGGGGGCGGCGCCGAGGACCGATGCCGACCCCACGAGGCCGACGAGGCCCACGACGAGCAGGACCGCGCCCGGCGCGGCGATGCGGGACGCTGTCCCGGGCGCAGCGGTCGAGCCCTGCGCTCCGGTCGGGGCGTGCCGTCGCGCGTAGGCGCGCGTCCCCTCGACGGGTTCGGGGCGGCGCCCGGTGCCGGGACGGCGGGGACTGATCAGAAGCAGTGCGATGCCGAGCGCGACGACGAGCGCGCCGCCGATGATGAGCGGCAGGGCGAAGGGGGTGGACTGGTCGTTGGGCGTGGTGACGGACACACGGGTGGGGGCGGGCGCTTCGCCGTCGGCCGCGAGCAGGATGGACCAGTCACCCTCGGTGGGCTCGCTCCACCGGTAGGTCAGGGATCCGTCGCCGGGTTCCTCCGCGATCCACAGGTCGCTGCCCCGCGGGTCGGGCACCGAGTCCTCGCCCTCCGAGAAGGCGGAGTCCAGGGTCTCCTCGCCGAGGCCCGTGACGCTCAGGTGCGCGGCGTCACCCACCCAGGCCTCGACGTCGGACGCACGCCCGACAGCGAGGGTGAAGGGGCCGTCGGCCTCGACCGTCACCTCGACCGGGCCGCCGGCATCCCCCCGCGCGCCGGGCTCGACCACCGTGACGGGTCCGGCCTGGGCGTCCTGGGCGACGCCTGCGGTGACGGTCTCGGCGGGAGCCCAGACGGTCCGCTGGCCGATGCCGAGGAGCATCAGCAGGAGTCCTGCCACGATGATCGGTACTGCTGTCTTCACGCGCACTGGCTGCCTATCGTTGTCCGTGACGGCGGACCACGTGGCCCCTTCCGCTCTCATTCCGCTGTGATCCCGCTCCGACGGTCCGGCGCGGCGGCGCATGCCGGTGAGGGCCGACGCAGGAATAGTTCTCCAATGGTAACGACAATCGTCGGCCCGCTCCGGCTCCAGCCGGCAGGGCACACCCCGGCCGCCGTTCGTCAAGAACCCGGCGCACCACGGCCCGACTGTTAGGGTTTCGCTAGTCCGACCTCCCGCGGTCGGGACGCCGTTCACGTGAAAGCAGAGCTCTTCGTTGACAGACCCCCAGGACGTCCCGCTCGACCAGCCGCTCCCACGGCCGGTCTCGAACGGCAACGGAGCAGGGCATTCCCACGATCAGGCGCAGCCGGTCGGACAACCCGTCGCGGGCCGGGCCGCGGGGCCGCTGTCGGCACTGCGTTCCCTCTTCACCCTCGCCCGACGCTCGTTGCCGGCCGCCCAGCCCCGCCCGCGCTTCGAA
This sequence comes from Arthrobacter arabinosi, assembly GCF_054511115.1. Taxonomy (NCBI): domain Bacteria; kingdom Bacillati; phylum Actinomycetota; class Actinomycetes; order Micrococcales; family Micrococcaceae; genus Arthrobacter; species Arthrobacter arabinosi. Next base: position 101,087 of record NZ_JBTNDF010000001.1, on the reverse strand, counting down.
TTCCCGCCGGACGTGGAGCCGGTCGAGGTCGTGGTGGACCATGAGGTCTCGCTGACGGACGAGCGCCTGAAGTTCGGCGGCAACGACTCCCCGAGCATGCGCTCGCACCCCATCCACTTCGGCTTCATGATGAGCGTCGGCGTCGGGCTCGCGCTGCTCGCCTTCTTCATCATCACCAACGTCGGCCAGCTCCTCGTCTGGATCGGGGCGGCCCTCTTCATCGCGCTCGGCCTGGACCCGATCGTCCGCTGGCTGGAGACGAAGTACGTCCCGAGGCCCGCCGGCATCGCGGTCTCCCTCCTGATCCTCGTGGGAGCCGTGGTGGGATTCTTCGCGCTGCTCATCCCGACCATCGTCAGCCAGACCTCACAGATCATCGACCGCGCGCCCGGCTACGCGGACAGCTTCCTCAACTCCGAGTTCTTCACGAGCGTGGACCAGCAGTTCCAGGTCCGTGAGCGCGTCAGCTCCGAGATCGACAAGTTCCTCACGAACAGCGAGGCCGTCGGAGGGATCTTCGGCGGTGTCCTCGGGGTCGGCACGGTGATCGTCAACGGACTGTTCGGCGCGCTGGTGATCCTGGTCCTCGCCCTCTACTTCCTCGCATCCATGCCGGGCATGAAGAAGTGGGCGTACCGGCTGGCTCCCCGCTCGCGCAGGCCCCGCGTCGAGGCGCTCTCCGAGGAGATCACGCGCAGTGTCGGCCTCTACGTCATCGGACAGGCGTGTGTCGCGCTGCTCAACGGCACCTTCGCGTTCATCGTGATGACGATCGTCGACGTGCCGTTCTCCGTGCTGCTGACGTTCGTCGTCATGCTCCTCGCCTTCATCCCGCTGATCGGCGGGACGATCGCGGCCGCCGTCGTCTCCCTGGTCGCCCTCACGGTGGGCTGGCACACGGCCCTGCTGTTCGCGGTCCCGTACGTGGCCTACCTGCAGTTCGAGGCGTACTTCATCTCCCCGCGGGTCATGCAGCGCGCCGTCGCGGTGCCCGGCTCGGTCGCGGTGATCGCGGTGATCGCCGGTGGCAGCCTCCTCGGCGTCCTCGGTGCGCTCATCGCCATCCCGACGGCGGCCGCCGTGATGCTGCTGCTCAAGGAGGTCTTCATCGCCCGCCAGGACCGCCACTAGCCCGGCGGACGGCTCCGGTGACGTGCGGTCAGCGGGTCGCCAGGGCGGACGGTGCGACGGCGGCCGGGCCCGTCCACTGCGTCGGGAGCGGGAGCTCCACGTCGGGGCTCACGACGCCCACGATCTCGTTGAGGGCGCGCGCCGCGTACTTCTCCCCCACCCAGAGGTGCTTCGCCCCGTCGATCCCCGTGACGTCGGCCTGCGGCACGCGGGAGAACCGCGTGGCAGCGGCATCGGGCACCAGGTAGTCGTCGAACTCCGGCACCAGCACCCTCAGGGGCAGTCCGCTGGCCGCCCACGCGTCGAGATCGGCGTCGTCCGCGCGGTGCAGCGGCGGCGACAGCAGGATGGCCCCCTCGACGAGCTCCGCGACGGGGTCCTCTGCGCCGTACTTCAGGCACAGCTCGGTGCCGAAGGACCAGCCCACGAGCCAGATATGGTGCAGGCCCTTTGCGACGACCCAGTCGACGGCCGCCTGCAGGTCCAGGCGTTCGGCGTCGCCGCCATCGAACGCGCCGTCGCTGCACCCGCGCGGCGAGCACGTGCCGCGCGTGTTGAAGCGGAGGACGGCGATGTCCGCGAGGGCAGGCAGGCGGAAGGACGCCTTCCTGTACACGTGCGAGTCCATGAAGCCGCCGTGCGTGGGCAGCGGGTGGAGCGTCACGAGGGTTGCCTTCGGGGTGCGCCCGCCGGCCGGAGCGGCGAACTCCCCCACCAGCGTCAGCCCGTCGGCGGTGTGGAGCTCGATGTCCTGCCGATCGGCCGGGAGGACGGTGGATGCACGGATATCGACCGGCTCGTCGCTCGTCGTGAAGGTGTAGTCGGTGGTGTCGCTCGCCATGCCCCCAGTCTAGGTCGGCCGGGCCGGCCCGCGGCGCGGTCCTCGCGGATGGGCCGGTCGGCGACGGACCGGCTCAGTAACGGAAGCTGCGCGACTGCCAGCACCGCACGTGCCAGTGGCGTCGCTCTGCGAGAGCCCGTTCGGGACCGAACAGCGAGTCCTCCCGCCAGACGACGAGGTGGGCGATGCCCGGCAGGATGAACGAGTTGCAGCCCGGGCAGGTGTAGGTCTTGGCGGCGTTCCGCTCCGTGATGCGGCGCACGGACCATTCACCGTCGGGCGCGCTCTCCCGGGCGGGGATGCCGGCCCGGGCACGCTCGAGGTCCAGGTCCGGCGGCGGGGTCCACTTGCTCCGCGCGCCACCACCGGGACGGCTGGGTCGGTTGGATCGGGGCACCGTTCCAGTCTGCCATCCGGCCGGGCGGATGGACGTGCCCGTCCGCCCGCCGTCGAGCACTGCGAATCCTGCTGGAGGTACCGCGCCCGGTAGAGTCGTACCCGTGCGTCTTGTCATAGCCCGCTGCTCCGTCGACTACATCGGCCGCCTCCGGGCGCATCTCCCCCTCGCGACCCGGCTCCTCATGGTGAAGTCGGACGGCTCGGTGCTCGTGCACTCCGACGGCGGTTCGTACAAGCCCCTCAACTGGATGAGCCCGCCCGCGACACTGCGGGTGAGCGCGCCCGACGACGCCGACCGCGCGGAGGGCATCACCGAGGTGTGGACCGTGCAGCACGCCAAGAGCGACGATCGGCTCGTCATCGCCATCCGCGAGCACCTGCACGACTCCTCCCATGACCTCGGCGTCGACCCGGGCCTCGTGAAGGACGGCGTGGAGGCCGATCTCCAGCGCCTCCTCGCCGAGCAGATCGAACTGCTCGGTGCCGGGTCCACCCTGATCCGGCGCGAGTACATGACGGCCATCGGTCCCGTGGACATCCTCGCCCGCGACGCCCTGGGCCGCACGGTGGCGATCGAGCTGAAGCGCCGCGGCGACATCGACGGCGTCGAGCAGCTCACCCGCTACCTCGAACTGCTGAACCGCGATCCGCTCATGTCCCCCGTGCGCGGGGTGTTCGCCGCCCAGCAGATCAAGCCGCAGGCGCGGGTCCTGGCCGCGGACCGCGGCATCGACTGCCTCACGCTGGACTACGACGCCATGCGCGGAGTCGACGACAGCGCGTCCCGCCTCTTCTAGGGACGCCGACCCCGGGCCCCTACACTCGGACCATGGCTCTCTCCAGCAGAACGCCCGCTGCCCTGTCCGGACGCATGGTGACCGATGCGGGGATCATCGACGACGGCGTCCTGCGGTGGGAGGGCTCACGTATCACCGAGGCCGGGACGTCGCGCGGCGGCACACCCGTCGAAGAACTGCCGGAGGGCTACTTCATCCTCCCGGGACTCATCGACCTGCACTGCCACGGCGCGGGCGGAGGCGACTTCACCTCCGGTTCGGACGCCGACATCGCCCTGGCCGTGGCCCACCTGCATCGCAGCGGGTCCACGACGGTCCTCGCGAGCACGTGCGCGGCGCCCCTGGCCGAGCTCGAGGACGCCTTCACCCGGCTCGCCGCTGCTGCGGACTCCGGGCTGATCGCCGGCATCCATGCGGAGGGCCCGTTCCTGTCGAAGGAGCGCTGCGGCGCCCACGACCCCGAGTTCCTGATCCTGCCCACGCAGGAGGACGTCTCGCGCCTCGTCACCGCCGGCCGGGGGCATCTCGCCTCCATGACGTTCGCACCCGAACTGCCCGGCAGCGACGTCCTCGTCTACGAGCTCGTCACGCACGGGGTCATCCCCTCCATCGGGCACACGAACAGCTCCACGGAGGAGACCTCGGACGCGCTGGACCTCATCGCCGAGGAACTGGCCTCGACCGGCTTCGAGGGCTTCAGCGGACGCCCGACGGCGACGCACCTGTTCAACGCGATGCCCGTGATCCACCACCGCACACCCGGCCCGGTCCCCCTGCTGCTGCAGCGGGCGCGCGCCGGCGAGATCGCCGTCGAACTCGTCGCGGACGACGTGCACCTCCACCCGGAGACGGTGCGCATGGCCTTCACGATCGCCGGCTCCGAGAACATCTGCCTGGTGAGCGACTCCACTGCGGCGGCCGGGCGCGCGTCCGGTACCTTCCGCCTGGGCTGCAACGCCATCACCGTCGTCGACGGCGCGGCCGTCCTCACGGCCACGGGAGCCCTGGCCGGTGGGGCCGGCAGCCTGCTGGACGTCGTCCGGTGCACCGTCGGGGCAGGGGTCGACGTCGTCGACGCCGTGCGGGCGGCCACCACCGTCCCGGCGGCCGTGCTCGGACTCTCCGACGAGGTGGGCAGCCTGCACGGCGGATTGCGCGCCGACGCCATCGTGGTGTCACCCGACCTCCGGCTCAAGGGCGTGCTGCGCAACGGGGTGTGGATCAGGCCGATCGAGGAGTGAGTCCGCGCGGGCAGGGTCGCCGGAAGGGCGTCAGCGCCAGGTCCCGATCCCGATGACCGGACCGGCCTCGATCCAGGAGGAGAGGCCGGCGTAGACGTCGAAGCGCATGGCGAGGTCGAACGGTTCGCCCTCGTACGCGAGATGGACGATGATCGCGCCGGGCTGGATGCGCACCCGCTCCGCTTCCGTGGGCGCGCGCCACCCCTCGACCTCGAGGGAGCTGCGCAGGAAGCGGAACTTCGGGATCGGGCTCAGCGACAGGAGGCTGAGCCATTCCAGGTGATTCTCCGTATAACGACAAACCCCCACCCGCCATCCCTGGGGAGGGAGGCAGATGGAGGCGTCGAACGTGCCGAGGGCACGGTTCAGCTGGTACCGGCGGAGGAGGAATGCTCCGATCACGAGCACGAGCAGGCCGAAGACGACCGCAAGGCAGATGAACGTCACACCCAGTGCCTCCATGGGAGGCCTAGGCGGATTCCGGATTCACCGAACCGCCGACCCTGGCGTTGTCCGCCACGATCACGACGCGGTTGGAGTCGACCGAGAAGAAGCCTCCGTCCACGCCGACCACGAGGCGTTCGCCGCTGACCGGCTCCACGGAGAGCTCGCCCGCCTCGAGGATCGCGAGGATCGGGGTATGGCCGGGAAGGATGCCGATCTGGCCGTTCGCCGTGCGTGCGTTGACCTTGCGTGCCGCGCCCGACCACACGAAGTGGTCGGCCGCGACAACTTCGACCTCGAGTTCGCCCTGTGATGCCATGGGCGTTACTTCCCGGTCTGCTCTTGGATCTTGGCCCACTGGCGCTCGACGTCGTCGAGGCCGCCGACGTTGAAGAACGCCTGCTCCGCGATGTGGTCGAGGTCGCCGTTGCAGATCGCCGAGAAGCCCTCGATGGTGTCCCTGATGGAGACCGTCGAACCCTCGACGCCGGTGAACTGCTTGGCGGTGTAGGTGTTCTGCGAGAGGAACTGCTGGATGCGGCGTGCACGCGCCACGATCACCTTGTCCTCCTCGCTGAGCTCGTCGATGCCGAGGATCGCGATGATGTCCTGCAGTTCCTTGTTCTTCTGGAGGATCTGCTTCACGCGGACGGCCGTGTTGTAGTGGTCGTGGCCGATGTACTGGGGGTCCAGGATGCGCGAGGTCGAGGCGAGCGGGTCCACGGCCGGGTAGAGGCCACGGGACGCGATCTCGCGGGAGAGCTCGGTGGTCGCATCGAGGTGCGCGAACGTGGTCGCCGGGGCCGGGTCGGTGTAGTCGTCGGCGGGCACGTAGATCGCCTGCATCGACGTGATCGAGTGGCCCTTGGTCGACGTGATGCGCTCCTGGAGGAGGCCCATCTCGTCGGCGAGGTTCGGCTGGTAGCCCACGGCGGAGGGCATGCGGCCCAGCAGGGTCGACACCTCGGAGCCCGCCTGGGTGAACCGGAAGATGTTGTCGATGAAGAGCAGCACGTCCTGGTTCTGCACGTCGCGGAAGTACTCGGCCATGGTCAGGGCCGAGAGGGCCACGCGGAGACGCGTTCCCGGCGGCTCGTCCATCTGGCCGAACACGAGGGCGGTGTCCTTGAGGACGCCCGCCTCCTCCATCTCGACCCAGAGGTCGTTGCCCTCGCGCGTACGCTCGCCGACGCCGGCGAACACCGAGGTGCCACCGAAGTTCCGGGCGACACGCGTGATCATCTCCTGGATGAGGACGGTCTTGCCGACACCGGCGCCACCGAACAGGCCGATCTTGCCACCCTTGATGTAGGGGGTCAGGAGGTCGATGACCTTGATGCCGGTCTCGAGCATCTCCGTCGAGCCCTCGAGGGAGGCGAAGGCCGGGGGCTTGCGGTGGATCGGCCAGCGCTCGGTGATCTCCAGCGCGGACTCGTCGACGTCGAGCGGCTGGCCCAGGACGTTGAAGATGTGGCCCTTGACGCCGTCGCCGACGGGTACGGAGATCGCCGTTCCGGTGTCCTGCACCACGGTCCCGCGGACGAGGCCGTCGGTGGCCTGCAGCGAGATGGCGCGGACGAGGTTGTCGCCCAGGTGCTGCGAGACCTCGAAGGTGATCAGTCGGGTCTCACCGTTGAGGGTGACCTCGGTGGTGAGGGCGTTGTACATTGCGGGGATTGCGTCGGCCGGGAACTCGACGTCGACAACCGGGCCGATGACACGTGCAATACGGCCGGTGGCGCCGGGGGCAACTGAGTCCGTACCGTGTTCAACAGTCTGGGCAGTCATCTCTCTCACTTCATTTACGTAGATGGCGTGGAACTAAGTCTAGCTGTGCACCCGGCGCCTCGAGGGCCCGGATGGGGAGGTGCGTCAGGAGGCGTTCAGCGCGTCCGCGCCGGCCACGATCTCCGAGAGCTCCTGCGTGATCTCGGCCTGACGGGCGGTGTTGCGCAGGCGCGTATACTTCTTGATCAGCTCCGTCGCGTTGTCGCCCGCGGACTTCATGGCCCGCTGGCGTGCGGCGAGCTCGCTGGCTGCCGCCTGCAGCATGGCGGCGAAGATGCGCGACTCGATGTACCGCGGCAGGAGGGCGTCCAGGACCTGCTCGGGCTCCGGCTCGTACTCGTACAGGGGCAGGAGGTCACCGTCCTGCGGCACTTCCTCCTCCACGACCTCGAGCGGGAGCAGCCGCATGACCGCCGGTTCCTGCACGACCATGGAACGGAACTTCGTGTACACGACGTGGATCTCGTCCACGCCGCCGTCCTCGTAGTCCTTCAGGAACGCGGCGAGGAGCTCCCTGCCGACCTCGCGGGCCGTGTCGAACTCGGGGGCGTCGGTGGAACCCGTCCAGACCTTCTCGTAGTCGCGGCCGCGGAAGTCGAAGTACACCTGGGCCTTCCGGCCGAGCAGGAAGGCGTGGATCTCCTTGCCCTCCGAGCGGAGCGTCTCAAAGAGGCCCTCCGCCTGCTTGAGCGCGCTGGCCGAGTACGACCCGGCGAGACCGCGGTCCGAGGTCATCACCAGGACGGCGGCGCGACGGACCTCGCCGTGCTCCGTGGTCAGCGGGTGGTCGATTTCAGACTGCGACGATACGGCCGAAACGGCGCGGGTGATCGCGTTGGCGTACGGCAGGGCCGCAGCGACACGCGAACGTGCCTTGCCGATGCGAGAAGTCGCGATCAGCTCCATCGCCTTGAAGATCTTCCGCGTCGACGTGGTCGAGGCGATCTTCTGGCGGTAGACCCGGATCTGGGCTCCCATTCTTGTCCTTTCCTTCGCCCCCGCTACGGGAAGCGATCAGGCCAGGGTCCTGACGGCGGGAGGGGCTGCGCCCCTCCCGCCGTGCAGATCCTCTAGCGCTTCTGTCGAACGATCTTTTCCTGCTCGACCGAATCCGCGTCGATCGCCTGGAACTCCTCGTGACCTGCACCGAAGCCGTCCGCCCCGGCGCCGAAGAAGCCCTGCTTGAATCCGATGATCTGCGACTGCAGCTCCTCGGCCGTCGAATCCTCCAGCTTGCCCGTCTGGGCCAGCGTGGTGAGGACCTGCGACTTGTGTCCGAGGTGCTCCAGGAACTCCGTCTCGAAGCGGTTGATGTCCTCCACCGGGACGTCGTCGAGGTAGCCGTTGGTACCGGCCCAGATGGACACGACCTGCTGCTCGACCGGCATCGGCGAGTACTGGCCCTGCTTGAGCAGTTCCATCAGGCGCGCACCGCGGGTCAGCTGCTGGCGGGACGCCGCATCCAGGTCCGAGGCGAACATGGCGAACGCCTGCATGTCGCGGTACTGGGCGAGATCGAGCTTCAACGTGCCCGAGACCTTCTTCATCGACTTCACCTGCGCGGCACCGCCCACGCGGGACACCGACACGCCGACGTCCACCGCGGGGCGCTGGTTGGCGTTGAAGAGGTCCGACTGCAGGAAGATCTGGCCGTCGGTGATGGAGATGACGTTGGTCGGGATGTACGCCGAGACGTCGTTCGCCTTCGTCTCGACGAGCGGGAGGCCCGTCATGGACCCGGCGCCGAGCTCGTCGGAGAGCTTCGCGCAACGCTCCAGCAGACGGGAGTGCAGGTAGAAGACGTCGCCCGGGTAGGCCTCGCGTCCCGGCGGGCGCCGCAGGAGGAGCGAGACCGCACGGTAGGCCTCGGCCTGCTTCGACAGATCGTCGAACACGATGAGGACGTGCTTGCCGCCGTACATCCAGTGCTGCCCGATGGCGGAACCGGCGTAGGGGGCGAGGTACTTGAAGCCTGCGGGGTCGGAGGCGGGAGACGCGACGATCGTCGTGTACTCCAGGGCGCCCTTGTCCTCGAGGGTCTGGCGGACGGCGGCGATGGTCGACGCCTTCTGGCCGATCGCGACGTAGATGCAGCGGACCTGCTTGTCCACGTCACCGGAAGCCCAGTTGGCCTTCTGGTTGATGATCGTGTCCACGGCGATCGCGGTCTTGCCGGTCTGGCGGTCGCCGATGATCAGCTGGCGCTGTCCACGGCCGATCGGGATCATGGCGTCGATGGCCTTGAGGCCGGTCTGCATGGGCTCGTGCACCGACTTGCGCTGCGTGACGCCAGGAGCCTGGGTCTCGAGTGCACGGCGCCCTTCGGCGACGATCTCGCCGAGGTCGTCGATCGGCTGGCCCAGGGGGTCGACGACGCGGCCGAGGAAGGCGTCACCGACGGGAACCGAGAGGATCTCGCCCGTGCGGTGCACTTCCTGGCCTTCTTCGATGCCGTTGTAGTCACCGAGCACGACGACACCGATTTCGCGGGTGTCGAGGTTCTGGGCGAGTCCGAGCGTGCCGTCCTCGAACCGCAGCAGCTCATTGGCCATGACGGAGGGAAGACCCTCGACACGGGCAATGCCGTCGCTGGCGGTGCTCACGCGGCCGACTTCGACGCGCTCCGCATTTCCGGGCTCGTAGGACGCCGCAAAGTCGTTCAACGCACTACGGACGTCTTCGGCGTTGATGGTCAATTCGGCCATCTCAGTCCCTGCTCTCCTGTGTTGTGATCACCATGGGATGCGTGGCGACCGGTGTGTGATTCAGTGGGTGTGGCGCGGGCCGGGTGGGGCGCGAGCGCCCTATCCCGCCAGCTTGCGGCGCAGTTCGGACAGCCGCGTGACGACGGTCGAATCGACCATCTCGTCTCCGATACTGACGCGGACTCCGCCGATCAGTGCCGGGTCTACCTTGACGTTGACCTTGAGCTCGCGGCCGTACATCGCGTTCAGGCCGGACTCCAGCCGCTCGTGCTGGCTTGCCGTCAGCGGACGGGTGACGCTGACGTTGGCAATCCAGCGCTGCTGGCGTGCTGCGACCAGTTCGAGGAACCGTTCGACGAGGGTGGCGGGCTTCAGGCCGCGCGGGGAACGCACGGCCTGGCTGATGAGGAGCCTGCCCGCGGGTCCGGCCTGGGGCACGAGCTTCAGGCCGAGGACGACCTTCGACTCGGGGGTGGCCTGCGCGTCCGAGAGCGCCCTCTGCAGGGCGTGGTTCGAGGCGACCACCTGGGTGAAGGAGTACAGCTCGTTCTCGAGCCGGTCCAGGCCCTCCACGCCGCTGCCCTGCTCGGCCACCGCGATGACCACGGTCGCCGCGAGGGTCTCCAGGGCGTCCCCGATGTCGCGGGCGTTCGCCCACCGCTCGGTGACGAGGTCCCTGATCACGGCGGCGGCATCGGACGAGACATGGCCGGCGATGAGCTGGTCCACCAGCACCGCCTTGTCCCGCCCGGTCCGGGACGGGTCCGTGAGTGCACGGCGCAGGCCGGCGTTGCCGTCGAGGATCGACAGCACACCGAACAGCTCCTCCGCGAGGCCCAGGGATGCGCCCTGCAGGCGGGACTCCAGCCCTTCACGGACCGTTGCCAGGGACTGGCTCGATACTCCTGCCATTACTTCGCCGCACCTGCGCTCTGTGAGGACGTCTCGAGGTCCGCGAGGAACCGGTCGATGACGCGGGACGAGCGGGCGTCGTCGGCGAGGGACTCCCCGACGATCCGGCTCGCGAGATCGGTCGCGAGCGTGCCGACCTCCGCGCGGAGCGAGACCACGGCGGCCTGGCGCTCTGCCTCGATCTGCACGTGGGCCTGCTCGGAGATGCGCGCCGACTCGGCGGCTGCCTTCTCCTTCAGGTCCGCGAGGATCTGCGCGCCTTCGGCGCGTGCTTCCTCACGGATGCGGTTGGCCTCCGTGCGGGCATCCACGAGCTGCTGCTTGTACTCCTCCAGCGCCGCGTTGGCTTCCGCCTGGGCGGCTTCCGCCTTCGCGATGCCACCCTCGATGGCTGCCGTTCGTTCTTCGAACGTCTTCTCGAATGCCGGCATGACGTACTTGATGACGATGAACATCAGCACGGCGAACCCGACGAGGGTCACGAGGAACTCCCACCAGTTCGGTGCGAGCGGGCTCGAGCCCTCCTCCGCCGCCATAATCGCTGCGTTAAGCATTTTTCACCCGTCTTTCTTCAGCTTGTCTTCGGTCGGTCAGGGCGGCCTTGTCAGGCGCCGATGACGAAGGCGAAGACGAGGCCCAGGATCGCGAGGGCTTCGGTCAGCGCCAGGCCGAGGAAGGCGATGGGCTGGAGGACACGCTGTGCCTCAGGCTGGCGAGCTACGCCATTGATGTAGGCCGCGAAGACGAGACCGACACCGATACCACCGCCGATTGCGGAGAGACCGTATCCAACGAGGTTGAGGCTACCCTGTACTTCCATTGTGTTCCTTTCAAGATGCCGCCTTGGTGCGACAGGTTGTTTGGGATCATCCCCGACGGGGAAGACGTGTGTGAATCAGTGGGCGTCGGCGTGCAGTGCGCCTTCGATGTAGATCGCGGCGAGCAGCGTGAAGACGTAGGCCTGGAGGATCATGATCAGGGCCTCGAGCATGTACATGGCGACGGCTCCGACGAGGACGAGCACGCTGGTGCCCTGCAGGAGGATGTTGCCGGTCATGACCATGTACTCGATGGCGGATCCGGCGAGGGTCACGATCAGGTGACCGGCGAGCATCGTCGCGAAGAGTCGCAGCGAGTGGGTGACCGGACGGACGATGAAGTTCGAGATGATCTCGATCGGCACGACGATCGGCAGGATGTACCAGGGAACGCCCGAGGGGACGACGGCCAGCTTGAAGTAGCGCAGGCCGTGCTTCTGGATGCCGATGCCGACCCACAGGAGGTAGAAGATCGCCGCGATGGCGTAGGCGCTGCCGGGGTGCGAGAAGCTGGGAAGCTGCAGGAACGGGATGGCCCCGAAGATGTTGTTCACCAGCACGAAGAAGAAGGCGGTGAAGAGCCAGGGGACGTACTTGATGAAGTCCCGGCCACCGATGATGTCCTTGCCGATGGAGTTGCGGACGAAGCCGTAGGCGGACTCGCCGAGGAACTGCACCTTGCCGGGGACGAGCTGCCGGCGTCGGGACGCCACCAGGAAGAAGGCGGCGATGAGGATCACGGACAGGATGACCATGAGCATCTGCTTGCCGAAGCCGGGGTCGAACCAGACGCCGTAGGGGTCACCCCAGGGGAGGATGTCCCGGTAGTGGGTGTCCTCGATCGTCGGGGCTACGAATCCCTCTTCGGTAGTTGCGGCCGGGAGCGCAAGCGCGATCAACGCGTTTCCTCTCTGCTGTGTCCATCGTTGGGCAAGATCTGTTCGGCCGCAGCGTGACTGGTCCGACTCATGAAGTTATGGGGATTCACTCGGGTTCATCCTCGGCACCGGACGTCGACCGGGATCCGCGCTGCGGACTCGGTGTGTGGTTCCGGGTGAGGTTGTGCATGTGGGAGAGATAGAAACCCCCTGCTGCACCTACGAACGCTCCCGCCAGCACCAACCAGTGGGTGTCGAGGAGATTATCCAGCCCCCAGCCTATCAAACTCCACACTGCGATCCCGCCAACGATGTAGCTGAAGACCGCGATCCCGGCGTTGTAACCGCCGTTCGAATAGCGTGCCTCGCCCGGTGCCGGGGGCTCGCCGGACGGGCCGTCGGGGCGTGGGGGGATGCCGGCCATGTCAGGGGCCTTCCGGGCGGCGGACCGCGGGGTCGGTTGCGCCGACGACGGGCTCGTCGTCGTAGAGGGGGGTGCGGATGCGCGAGAACGCGATCACCTCGGCGACCTGCCACACGATCACGGTGGCAAGGGCGCCCCAGAAGAACCAGGTCCGGTCGAGCCAGCCCGGGGTGCCGAGCAGGAACAGGACGGCGGCGAACCCGACGACCTTGATCGCGTAGGTGACGGCGAAGAGTCCGAGGGCGCCGGAGGGGTTGGTCCGGCCGGTGAAGTGGCCGATCAGCAGGCTGATGCCGAAGAACACCATGACGAGGGCGGCACCGAACAGGACGCTCAGGGCGGCGGCGGGCGACGCCACGGACACCGCGACGCCTGCGAGCAGGACCGCCGTGGCCGCTCCCCCGGCGGCACTGCGGGCGAGGATGCGCAGCCAGGGGCCCGCCGTGGGTTCCGACGCCGGCGGGAGCGTCGGGTCGTCGGCTCCTGTGGCCGGCTGCTCCGGTCGTGGCACGTGCTGTCCGCTCTGTCGGCTGCGCCGGGCGGCGCCCTGCTGGTCCCCGCTCGACGGCGTCGGGGGGACGGGAGCCGGACAGGCGGGACCTCAGGTCACCGCGCCCGGCGCCTGAAATTCTACCCCACGGCGGGGACGGCGCCCCGGGTCAGGCGTCGGCGGCCACACGGCGGCGGGCGAGAGCGCGGAAGATCCGCGGTGAGTAGAGGTACAGCGCGACGACCGCCGCGGCGAACAGCGAGGCGGACACCGCGAGCGGTGCGGGGGCGGTCGCGAGCACGAAGCCGGCGGCCCCGGTGAGCGCCGAGAGGACGCTGACGAACAGTGCCACCTGGACATGGGTGAGCCCCGTGTCGGTGAGCCGCTGGTACACGTGCTGGCGGTGCGCGGCGTAGAGCCGCTCCCCGCGCCGGGCCCGGCGCAGGAACGTGGTGAACGTGTCCGCCAGGTAGATGAGCACCGGCGAGAGGAGGTACTCGAGGTAGACGCCGGCGAGCAGCCCGGTGACGGCCATGGCCGCGATCGATGCCCCGAGCAGGTAACTGCCGACATCGCCCAGGAACACGAAGCCCCGGCCGAGGTTCCAGGGCAGGAAGCCCGCGAACGCGGCTGCGACCACGAGCCCGGCGACCGTGAGCCACCACTGGTCGCCGAGGACGCCGGCCCACGAGTAGAACAGGCCGACGACCACCCCGTGCATGCCCGAGATCCCGTTGATGCCGTCCATGAAGTTGGCGGCGTTGATGTACGTCGCCACGGCGACCGCCCCGACGGGCACCCACCAGTAGCTGCTGTCCTCGATCGTCGTCGCGAGGACGGCCGTGCCGATCACGCCGATCAGCAGCTGGGCCGAGGCCCGGACCCTGATGGACAGCCCGCGGAAGTCCTCGATCCAGCCGAGGGTCGCGGCGGCGCCCACCATGCCGATGACCACGGCGATGAGGGAGCGGTCGACGGCGACGAGGCCGAGCGCCAGGGAGGTGCCGAGAGCGACGAGGATCGCCGCGGCGACCGCCATCCCCATCCCCCGGATCACGACCGTGGTGTGGGATGAGCGGCTGTTGGGGATGTCGACCACGCCCCACCGCTTCAGCAGCGGCTTCACGACGACGGGCAGCGCGAGGGACAGGCCCAGTGCGAGGAGCCCCACGGCCACCAGCTGCGCGGTCACGACGTCGGCCCTGCAGTACTCGCGGTCGACGGCGCGGCGTGCGCCGCGTCCCCGGTGTGCGCCTGGTCCGCGGTGTCCGTCCGGTCCACGGACCCTCCCGTGAGGGCGCCGAGCTGTGCCTGCCCGAAGCCGCCCTCGTTCTTCCAGCGCCGGAGGCTCAGCCGTCCGGGATCCAGCGGTGCCACCGAGGTGTGCGAGATCTTCGGGTGGAGGGGACGGGAGTCGTTCTCGCCGACCCCGATCAGGTCCTCGTGCATCTTCTCGCCGGGCCTCAGGCCCGTGAAGACGATGTCGATGTCCTTGCCGGACATCGCGATCATGCGCTGGGCGACGTCGAGGATCTTCACGGCCTCGCCCATGTCGAGGATGAGGACCTCCCCTCCCCTGCCGATCGCTCCCGCCTGGACGACGAGCTGGCAGGCCTCCGGGATGGTCATGAAGAAGCGCGTCACCTCGGGGTCGGTCACGGTGATCGGACCGCCGTTGCGGATCTGCTCGGTGAACAGCGGGAGCATGGAGCCGCGGCTGCCGATCACATTGCCGAAGCGCACCGACACGTACCGCTGGCCCGTGCGCTCCGCGTGCCAGGAGGTGAGCTTCTCGGCGACGCGCTTGGAGTGGCCGAGGACGCTCGTCGGGTCCGCCGCCTTGTCCGTGGAGATGTTGACGAAGTTGGTGACGCCGACGGCCGCGGAGGCCCGGAGGACGTTCAGTGAACCCTGGACGTTGGTCTTCCAGGCCTCCTCCGGGTACTGCTCGAGCAGCGACACGTGCTTGAGGGCGGCCGCGTGGAAGACGACCTCCGGCTTGCGGTCCTCGAAGATGTCCAGGACCGCATCGGCGTCGCGGATGTCGGCGAGGACGGTGTCGCGTCCGGTGAGCAGGCCGCGACCTGTGAGGGAGATCTGCGTGGACTGGAGGCCCGTCTCGTCGCGGTCGAGCATGATGAGCTCCGCCGGGGCGAAGGTCGCGAGCTGGCGGCACAGTTCCGAGCCGATGGACCCGCCGGCCCCGGTGACCAGGACGCGTCGGCCGGTGACGTACCCGGCGACCTCGTCGGGGTGGATGTCCACGGGGCGACGCCCGATGAGGTCCTCGACGGCGACCTCGCGGAAGTCCGCCATCCCCGCTCCGGACGCACCCAGCATGTCCCGCAGCGGCGGGAGGACGAGCACCTTGATGCCGAGACCCGCCACGAGGTCGGAGACGCGGCGCACCTGTGCTGCCTCGATCTCCGAGAACGCCATGACCAGGACGGAGGCCTGTGTCCTCGTCGCGACGTCCCGCAGGTCGTCGATCCGCCCGAGGACCGGCACGGTGGAGAGCCGCAGGTGCTTCTTGGCCGGATCGTCGTCGATCAGCCCCACGGGGAAATAGGGCGATCCCGGGTCCTGCATCATGCGGCCCACGAGCGAGTTGCCGAGGAACCCCGCCCCGTAGATCAGCGTGCGCTGCGCGTCCTCGCCGGGCTTCGCCTTGCTCTCCACGTACATGCGCTTGAGGTAACGGGTCGCGGCCAGGAACATGCAGGCGAAGGGGAAGGCGATGATCCCGATGCTGCGCGGGACCTCGATGACGGTGAAGAACGCGACGCTGACGAGCACGAGGATGACGGCGACGAGTACCGCGACGATGACGAGCAGCCTCGCCTCATGGAAGCTCCCGAAGCTGTACCTTCCCCGGTACAGCGCGAAGCTGAGCCCCACGGCCAGCTGGGCGATGACGGCCACCGCGCAGAACGCGGCGATGCCGGGGACGTTGATCTCCTTGACGAGGAGCTCGTAGCGGAGGATCAGCGCGAGGAGGATGGCCACGATCCAGGCCACGGCGTCGAGCAGGTACTGCGACCACAGCCAGATCGCCGGCTTGTCGCCGGAGGAGGCCACGGCCGTCGAGCCGCGTGTCCGGGCGGAGGCCCGGCCTTCGTTGAGTCCCATGATTCCTAACGGTGTCGTGTAGGCGTCCACCGCGCACCGGACGTGCTGCGCCCGGGGAGGTCCGCACCCGTGGTGCCGGGACGCGTTCCGCCGGGGCTGGAACACGGTGTAATAGACTGCTCCTACCCCAGAATACTAACTGCCCCGCCTGTGCCAGGCCTGTTGCGCACTGCGTTGGCGCGGCCCGGAAGGACCAGGTTGCACGTCCCCGACGCCGGCTCGCCCCGCGTATTCCTCGTGATCACGACGTTCAACCGGGCAGCGCTCCTGCGGGGGCTCCTCGACTCGATCGCGACCCTCGACCCTGCACCGGCGGGCGTCGTCGTCGTCGACAATGCCAGTACCGACGCCACCGCCGACGTCCTCGCCGACATCCACCTCCCCATGCCCGTCCTCGTGGAGCGCCCGCCGCGGAACATGGGGGGCTCGGGCGGTTTCGCGGCCGGCGTCGCGCGCGCGCTCGACGAAGGGGCGGACTGGCTGTGGCTGATGGACGACGACGTCGTCGTCCTCCCCGACGCCCTCGCTTCCTTCGCGCCCTGGATGACCCGGTACTCGTGCATCCACGGTCGCCGGTACGACGCCGCGGGCCGGCCGTTCTTCTGGCAGCACATCCTCGACGAGTTCACCGGCGTCCATCTCCCGGTCCGGGGCGACGTCTTCGCGACCTCTCCGGTCTTCCACACCAATGTCGCCTGCTTCGAGGGCATGCTGGTCTCGGCCGGCGTCGTCCGCGAGATCGGCCTGCCCGACGCCCGGTTCTTCCTCAACGGGGACGATCTCACGTACGGGTGGCTCGTCTCGCAGCGCTACCCCGTGGCGTACGTCGACGCCTTCGTCCTCCGCAAGACGCGCGCGCAACGGCAGATGGACCTCGGTGTCCGGCACCTCAACGAATCGAGCGACCTGTCGCGGTTCTGCGGCATGCGCAACCGCGGGCACCTGGCTCGGTACCTGCAGGCGCACGGCCGCTACCACCGCCTGGGTTTCGGCCTCGGCACGCTGCTGTCCGCCGGGAAGGAACTCGTCCGCCTCGTCGCCGTCGAGCGGTCGGTCTCCGGTGCGTCGCAGGTGTGGCGGGGGTGGAGGGCCGCCCGCGTGATCCTCCACGACCCCGACTGGCAGCCCGAGCCGCCCCTGCGCGATCCCGTCGGGCGGACGGGCGGGTCCCGATGAGCTGGCTGGTCCTCGGCGGCTCCGGCTTCGTCGGCTCCGCGGTCCTGCGGGTGCTCCATGCGGCGGCTATCGACGCCCAGGCCCTGCCCGCACCCCGGCTCGTGACCGCAGCGGACACACCGGAGGCACTCCTCGACGCCGCGGACGCCGCGGACACCGCGGCACTGGAGGCCGGGCTCGCCGGGTACGACGTCGTCGTGAACGCGGCCGGACTCGCCACGCCGTCCGCCACGGACAGCGAGGACCTGCTCGGCGCGAACGCCCTGCTGCCCGCCGTCGTCGCGCGTGCCGCGGCCGCGGCCGGAGCGCGGCGCCTCGTCCAGCTCAGCAGCGCGGCCGTGCAGGGCCGGACGCCGCTGCTCGACGAGACCGGGGCGGTGC
Source organism: Arthrobacter arabinosi (assembly GCF_054511115.1). Classification (NCBI taxonomy): domain Bacteria; kingdom Bacillati; phylum Actinomycetota; class Actinomycetes; order Micrococcales; family Micrococcaceae; genus Arthrobacter; species Arthrobacter arabinosi. The sequence continues at coordinate 83,533 of NZ_JBTNDF010000001.1, read as the reverse complement.
GTCCGTTCTCGGCCTATTCGCGGAGCAAGGCGCTCGGCGAGCAGGCCCTGGCCCTGGCGGCGGCGCGGGAGCCGTCCCTGTCCGTCGTGACGGTGCGGGCGACGTCGGTGCAGGGCGAGGGACGTCCGACGACGGCGGCGCTGGCGCGTCTCGCCCGCTCGCCGCTCGCGTCCGTGGCCTCGCCGGGCGACGCACGATCGCCCGTCACATCGGTGGATACGCTCGCCGAACTGGTGCTGGCCCTCGGCACCCACGCCGGGTCCCTTCCGGGGCGGGTGCTGCAGCCCTGGGAAGGACTCACGGCGCGCACCGTCCTCGAAGCCGCGGGCGGACACCCGCGGACCCTGCCGGCCCCGCTCTGCCGGGCCGCCGTTCGGAGCGGCTACCTGCTGTCCTCGCTGGTGCGCGGGCGCCTCGACGGCCATGTACGCCGCGTGGAGCTCATGTGGTTCGGCCAGGACCAGGTGCCCGGCTGGGCCGTCGAGCACGGCCTTGCACCGGCGGCCAGGGTCCGCGAGGTCCTCGCCGGGGCGGGCGGCGCCGCACCGGGGTCCGACGGCGCCTGACGGGGACCGGGGACCTACTGCGCGGCGTCTGCTTCTGCGGCGTCCTGTGTCCCGCCGTCGATGTCCACGAGGTCGGGCACCACCTCGCGGAGCGTCTCGAGGGTCAGGGTGCCCTGCCGTACGACGCGCAGCGTCTCCCCCGTCGTGTCCACGATGGTGGACCCTGTGCCTCCGGCGTCGGCCCGGGGCCCGGCGTCGAGGTAGACGGCCACGGACTCGGCGAGCTGCTCGGCGGCCTCCGCCGCCGTCGTCGCGGCCGGCCGTCCCGTCCTGTTCGCGGAGGACACCGCGAGCGGGCCCGTGAGCGTCAGCAACCCGAGGGCGACGTCGTCGTCGGGCATGCGGAGCGCCACGGTGCCGAGGGTGTCGCCGAGGTCCCAGGTGAGAGACGGCTGGGCGTGGCAGATGAGGGTCAGGCCACCGGGCCAGAACGCCTCGGCCAGGCGGCGGGCGTCAGGGTGGACGTCGGTTGCCAGTCCGTCGAGGGTCTGGATCCGCGGGATGAGGACGGGCGGCGGCATGTTCCGCCCGCGCCCCTTGGAGGCGAGCAGGGTGGCCACGGCCTGCGGCGAGAAGGCGTCCGCGCCGATGCCGTAGACGGTGTCGGTCGGCAGGACGACGCACTGCTTGAGGGAGACCGCGCGCTGGGCGGCCGCCAGCCCTTCGCTTCGCTGGGTGGGATCGGAACAGTCGTAGCTCGTTGTCACCCGATCATCCTTCCACTGCTACCGGTGGCGGCGCACATCGGGTCGGAGCGCCGGCCCGTCAGGGAGACGGCGGCGGGCCGAAGCCCGTGCCGCGGAGCCCCGCGGAGTAGGCGGCGAACCAGGCCCGCAGGCCCCGGAGGTCGCGCTGCGTGATGAAGTAGTAGGGGAAGCCGACGATGTCCGCTCCGAACCACCGCAGGTTGCGGTACTTGCGCGCGTTGTACGCACGGTTGCGGAAGTAGGAGAACCGCTTGAAGTCGCCGTCGGGGATGACCGGGGTGATGAAGCCGCCGAAGATCGGCTTCATCTCCGACCAGGTGGCCGGATGCCGGACGGCGACGGTCGCGAGCGTCCCGTACGTCAGGCCGGCCTTCCGCACGCGCGCCAGGAAGTCCACCTCGTCACCGCGGATGAAGTACTTCATGTCCGGCAGGCCGATCTTCGAGAACACGTCCGCGCGGATCAGCGCGCCGTTGAAGAAGTGCACCATACCGGGCAGGTAGCCCATGGGTTCGAGGGTCGCGCGGTCGTTCGTCAGCAGCCCGTTGATGCGGAAGTTGAAGGACAGCCGCGACGGATCCGAGGTCGCGGCGACGAGCGGGCTCACGATGTCGAGTCCGTGCTCGTGCGCGGCCTCCAGCAGCCCGGCGAGGCACCGCTCGTCCTCGGGGTGGCCGTCGTCGTCCATGAGCCAGATCCATTCGGCCCCGCTGGCGATGGCCGCGAGGATGGCGAAGGCGAAGCCGCCGGCCCCGCCCAGGTTGGCCTCGGAGCGGAGGTAGTGGATGGCGCCTCCGGCCGCTGTGGCGGCGTCGACGACGTCGGTCGCGGGCTTGGTCCCCGAGTCCACGAGGGCCACGGTGCGGATCGGTGTGGTCTGTGCGGCGAGGGAGCGCAGGAGCTGTGCCAGCTCCTCGTGCCGGTCGTAGGTGACCGCGGCGACGGCGACCGTGGCGAGCTGCGGGGCGGTAGCGGACCCGCCGGGTGGGGTGTGATCCGTCATCGGTGTGCCTCTCGGGGGGTGTCGGTGGTACGGCCGGTCAGCACGGCGCTCGTGGCACGGTCGCGGCCGCCGAGATCCTGGTGCGTGGTGACCGCGGTCCAGTCGCCGGTCTGCTCGAGGAAGGCGGCGACCCACGGTGCCTGCACCTCCGCGTGCTCCATGACGAAGTACCCGCCGGGCCGCAGGAGGCGGGCCGCCGAGCCGGCGGCGGCCCGGGGCAGCACCATGCCGTCCGCTCCCCCGCCGTAGAGCGCCATCCGCGGGTCGTGCTCCGCGACCTCGGGTTCGTTGGGGACGGCGCCGGCGGGGATGTAGGGCGGGTTGGAGACCACGATGTCGAAGGTTCCGTCCTGCTCCGGGAGCGCCGTGGCGAGGTCGCCCTGCACGAGGTGCACGCCGAAGCGCGCGAGGTTGGGCTCCGCCCAGGCCAGCGCGAGGTCGCTGAGCTCGACGGCATGCACCTCGGCCCCGGGCACCTCGTCCGCGACGGCCGCGGCGATCGCCCCCGACCCGGTGCCGAGGTCCACGATCCTCGGTGCGACGAGCCCCTCGGCGCGGTCGATGACGAGCTGCGCGACCGTCTCGGTCTCGGGCCGCGGCACGAAGACGCCGGGGCCCACCGCCAGTTCGATGCGACGGAAGTACGCCACGCCGGTCAGGTGCTGGAGCGGCACGCGCCGGGCGCGCTCGTCGACGAGGGCCTCGAATCCCTCGGGGACGGCGGCCCCGGTCAGCGCCAGCGCGCGTACCCGGCCGCGGGAGACCCCGAGCAGGTGCGCTGCCAGCAGCTCGGCGTCGACCCGCGGGCTGGGGACACCCGCCGCCCGGAGCTGCCGTTCGGCGGCCCGCAGGGCTTCCTCCACGGCTACTCGTCCGCGCCGATGGCGTCCAGGCGGGCCTGCTCGTCCATCTCGATGGCGGACTGCACCACCGGCTCGAGGTCGCCGTTCATGACGGCGTCGAGGTTGTAGGCCTTGTAGCCGGTCCGGTGGTCGGCGACCCGGTTCTCCGGGTAGTTGTACGTGCGGATCCGCTCGGAGCGGTCCATCGTACGGATCTGCGACTTCCGGATGTCCGAGTTCGCCGCGTCGATCTTCTCCTGCTCGTGGGCGAGGATGCGGGAGCGGAGCACGCGCATCGCGGCCTCGCGGTTCTGCAGCTGGGACTTCTCGTTCTGCATGGCGACGACGATGCCCGTGGGCAGGTGCGTGATGCGGACGGCGGAGTCGGTCGTGTTGACGGACTGCCCGCCGGGCCCCGAGGAGCGGTACACGTCGATCTTGAGGTCGTTCTGGCTGATCTCGACCTCTTCGGGCTCGTCGACCTCGGGGAGCACGAGCACGCCGGCGGCCGACGTGTGGATGCGGCCCTGCGACTCGGTGACGGGCACCCGCTGGACGCGGTGCACCCCGCCCTCGAACTTGAGCCGTGCGTAGACACCTTCGGCGGGATCGTTCGAGGACCCCTTGATGGCCATCTGCACGTCCTTGTAGCCGCCGAGGTCGGATTCGTTGGCGGAGATGAGCTCCGTCTTCCAGCCGCGGGACTCCGCGTAGCGGGTGTACATGCGCAGCAGGTCGCCGGCGAACAGGGCCGCCTCGTCGCCGCCCTCGCCGCCCTTGACCTCGATGATGACGTTGCGGCTGTCGTTCGGGTCGCGCGGGATCAGGAGCCGGCGCAGCTTCTCCTGCGCGGTGGCGAGCTGCTCCTCGAGGACGGGCACCTCGGCCGCGAACTCGGGATCCTCGGAAGCCATCCCTCGGGCCGCCTCGAGGTCGTCCTCGAGCGCGCTCCACCGGTGGTGGGCGTCGACGATGCGCCCCAGCTCCGCGTACCGGCGGCCGAGCCTGCGGGCAAGCGCCTGGTCCGTGTGGACGGCCGGGTCGGCGAGCTGGTCCTGCAGCTCGGAGTGTTCGTCGAGCAGTCCCTGGATGGACTCAAACATCGGATGTACCTCTTTCGGCTTGTGCAGCCAGTCTACGAAGGCCGGGACGGCGGAAACGACCACGATGCGGGGCTCCGCCCGGTCATCTCCGCCGGCCCGACGCAGGATGCCGGTTAACGGACACAGCCGTCCGGGACGTGCCGGCCGGAAATCGGCCCGCTCATCCCGGACGGCTGTCCGTCGCTAGTCGGAGTCCTTGGAGCCCAGCGTGGTCTTCTGGACCTGCATCAGGAACTCGACGTTGGACTGCGTCTCCCGGATCTTGTTGGTGAGCAGCTCCAGGGCCTGCTGGGTCTCGAGACCCGACAGCACGCGGCGCAGCTTCCACATGATCTTGACCTCGTCGGGCGAGAGCAGGTTCTCCTCGCGACGCGTGCCGGAGGCGTTGACGTCGACGGCGGGGAAGATGCGCTTGTCGGCGAGGTTCCGCGAGAGGCGGAGTTCCATGTTGCCGGTGCCCTTGAACTCCTCGAAGATGACCTCGTCCATCTTGGACCCGGTCTCCACGAGGGCGGTCGCCAGGATGGTGAGCGAGCCGCCGTTCTCGATGTTCCGTGCGGCACCGAAGAAGCGCTTCGGCGGGTACAGCGCCGCCGAGTCGACGCCACCGGAGAGGATACGGCCCGACGCCGGAGCGGCCAGGTTGTACGCGCGGCCCAGTCGGGTCATGGAGTCGAGGAGCACGACGACGTCCATGCCCATCTCCACGAGGCGCTTGGCACGCTCGATGGAGAGTTCGGCGACCGTGGTGTGGTCGTCGGCGGGGCGGTCGAACGTCGAGGCGATGACCTCGCCCTTGACCGTGCGCTGCATGTCCGTGACTTCTTCGGGACGCTCGTCCACCAGGACCATCATGAGGTGGACCTCAGGATTGTTGATCGTGATGGCGTTCGCGATCGCCTGCAGGATGAGGGTCTTGCCGGCCTTCGGCGGCGAGACGATCAGGCCACGCTGGCCCTTGCCGATCGGGGCCACGAGGTCGATCACGCGGGGGCCGATCTTCTTCGGGTCCGTCTCGAGGCGCAGGCGGTCCGAGGGGTAGAGCGGCACGAGCTTCGCGAACTCGACGCGGTCCTTGAGCTCCTCGGCGGGCTTGCCGTTGATCGAGGTGACGCGGACCAGGGCGTTGAACTTCTGGCGGGCGGCGGCCTGCGTCTCGCCCTCGCGGGGAGCGCGGATGGCGCCGACGACGGCGTCGCCCTTGCGCAGGTTGTGCTTCTTGACCTGGGCGAGCGAGACGTAGACGTCGTTCGGGCCGGGCAGGTAGCCGGAGGTGCGCACGAAGGCGTAGTTCTCGAGGACGTCGAGGATGCCCGCCACGGGCAGGAGGACGTCATCCTCGGTGACCTCGACGTCGTCGACCTCGGGGTTCTGGTTCCGGCCCCGACGGCGGTCGTTGCGCTCGTTGCGGTCACGGAAGCGGCTGGAGCGGTCCTCGGGACCGTTGCTCCCGTTGCGGTTCGCGCGGTTGCGGCGGTTGCGTCCGCGACCCTCGTCGTCGTTGGCGCCGTTGCCGCGGTTGTCGCTGCGCTCGTTGCCGTTGCGGCCGGTGTCGTTCTGGCCGTCATTGCCCGACTGGCCGCCGGACTGGTTGCTGAAGCCGTTGCCCGACTGGCCGTTCGACTGATTGGCCGACTGGCCGTTGGACTGGCCGTTCGACTGGTTGGAGCCGTTGCCCGCGCGGTCGTCGTCGCGACCGTTGCGGGAGCGGCTGCGTCGCTCGCCGCGGGTGTCGCCCTGCTGCCCGGACTGGGCGTCGGCCTGGTTTTCGCCCTGTCCGGCGTTCGGGGACTCGCCCTGCGAACCGTTCTGGGACTCGCCCTGCGAACCGTTCTGGGCGTCGGAGCGGTCCTCGCCGCGGCGGTTGCGGCGGTTGCGCTGGTTGCGGCCGCCGTTCTCGCGGTCCCCGCGGTCCTGCTGCTCGGCGGCCTGGCTGTCCTCCGCGCCGTCGCGGGACGGTGCCTCGGCCTGCTCGGCAGGAGCGGTCTCGGCTGCCGGGACGGAGACGACGCCGTCACTGCCTGCCCGGCGGTTGCGGTTGCGGGTGCGGGGCTGGCGCTCGGCCGGGGCGGCCGGCGCGTCCTGGGCGCGGTCCTCCTCGACGACGGCCTGGGTGGCCGCTGCGGCGGGCCGCTCGGCGTCGGCGCTGCGCTCGGTGCGGACACTGGGAGCCTTCTGGCGATCGGCCACCGCGGACCCGCGCTGGTGATCGGAGATCGCGGACACGAGGTCGCTCTTGCGCATCCTCGATCCACCGGTGATGCCGAGCTGGCCGGCAAGCGCCTGCAGTTGCGCGAGCTTCAGGCCTGCGAGACCGCTGCTCTTGGAAGTTGTTGCGCCGGTTGCTTCAGCGTCTTGGGTGGCCACACCTGGTAACAGGTCGGTGGTTTCAGTCACGAAGGATCCTTCCCCCTCGTCGGGCGGCCACATGATCAGTGGTCCGCGGTGGTTTGCCCCGTGCCGCATATGAAGCGGGCGGGGGATCAGCCGAACCGGATGTTACCCGGCAGGCCTGGTGGTGCTGGGAGCCTGAGACCGTCCTCGCGCGGGACGGTGTGTCCGTACGCTCGGGGATGGGGTCGGAGGCTACACCTTCAGGATGTGCTGCTGCTGATGGGACCTGCAGTGTTGCGGCGGTCCAGAGAAGACGGCCGGCTCAACAGAAACACACGGTACTTCTTGAGAAGCACAGTAGGTCGGCGTGAACGCCTCGCTACCCCTGGTGCCCTCTCATTTTAGCACCTTCCCGCTCTACTGCCAGCCGGAGGACACGCCAGGCCCCCGGCGTGTCGCCCGCGTCGATCAGGCGGCGGAGCGCGTCCTCGGCGGCGTCGGCATCGGCCTCTCCCGCGGCGAGGGTCAGCACGCTGGGACCGGCCCCGGAGATGGTGCTGGCGAATCCGGCGGCGCGCAGTGCCCGCATCAGGGTGGCGCTCGGCAGCATGGCCGGCGCGCGGTAGTCCTGGTGGATCGAATCCTGGGTGGCGGGGAACAGCAGGGACGGATCGGTGCCGAGCGCGTGCACGACGAGCGCTGCCCGCCCCGCGTTGGCGGCGGCACCGGCGTGGGGCACCGACGCGGGCAGCAGTGCCCGGGCGCTCTCCGTGGACAGCGCGAGGTCGGGGACGGCGAGGACGGGGATCACGTCGGGGTGCACCTCGACGCGCGTGCTGTGGAACACGCGGCCGCTCTCCCAGGAGATGGCGAGGGCACCCATGAGGGCGGGGGCCACGTTGTCCGGGTGTCCCTCGATCGAGGCCGCCCACTGCAGCAGGTGTGCGGCGTCCATGCGCTCGGCCGCCGGCAGCAGCGCATTGCCCGCGAGCACTCCGGCGACGATCGCGGACGCGGAGGAGCCCAGCCCCCTGCCGTGCGGGATCACGTTCACGGTGTCGAGTTCGAGCCCCGGCGCACGGCGTCCCGCGCGGTGCAGGGTGCTGATGAGGGAGCGTGCCACCAGATGGCGCTCGTCGAGCGGCAGGTCGCCGGCACCCTCCCCCGTGGGACGCACCGTCGTCGTGCCCGACGTCGTGGTGCGGACCCGCACGGTGTCGTGGAGCGAGAGGGCCAGCCCCAGGGAATCGAAGCCCGGTCCCAGGTTGGCGCTCGTGGCGGGCACCCGGACCTCGACGTCCTGGTCGACGTCGACGGCCGGGAGCTCGAGCAGGTCCTCCGGCAGGAGTGCGGTGTGCAGGCCCGACACGTCAGTCCTCGAGTCCCAGCGCGGCGGCCACGCTCACGACGTCGAACTCCACCTTGGTGGGTTCGACGTCGGCGCCGTCCGCTGTACGGAGCGCCCACTGGGGGTCCTTGAGTCCGTGGCCCGTGACGGTGATGACGATCGTCTTGCCCGTCGGGACGAGTCCCTCGGCGTGCTTCTTCAGCAGGCCTGCGACACCCGCCGCGGATGCGGGCTCCACGAAGACGCCCTCACGGGAGGACAGCCAGCGGTGGGCGTCGAGGATCTCCTCGTCGGTCACGGCCTCGATGAGCCCGCCGGACTCGTCGCGCGCGGCGATCGCGAAGTCCCACGACGCCGGGTTGCCGATGCGGATGGCTGTCGCGATGGTGTCCGGCTCGGTGACCGGGTGCCCCTTGACGAGCGGCGAGGCGCCCTCCGCCTGGAAACCCCACATGATGGGGGTGCGGGTCGCGACGGCCGGGAGCTCCCCGTGGTGCATGGAGTCGTAGGGCGCCGCGTACTCCTTGTAGCCCTTCCAGTACGCGCTGATGTTGCCGGCGTTGCCGACCGGCATCAGGTGGTAGTCCGGGGCGTCGCCGAGGGTGTCGACGACCTCGAAGGCCGCGGTCTTCTGGCCCTCGAGGCGCGCCGGGTTCACCGAGTTCACGAGGAACACGGGGTACGCCTCCGCGAGCTTGCGGGCCACGTCGAGACAGTTGTCGAAGTTGCCGTTGACCTGCAGCAGCTGCGCACCGTGCGCGATCGCCTGGCTCAGCTTGCCCATCGAGATCTTGCCGTCCGGGACGAGCACGGCGCACGTGATGCCGGCCTGCGTGGCGTAGGCGGCGGCCGAGGCGGAGGTGTTGCCCGTCGACGCGCAGACCACGGCCTTCGCCCCGGCGGCGACCGCGGCGGTCATCGCCATGGTCATGCCGCGGTCCTTGAAGGACCCTGTGGGGTTCATGCCCTCGACCTTGAGGTAGACGGCGGACCCCGTCAGCTCGCTGAGGTGCCGGGCGTGCACGAGGGGCGTACCGCCCTCGCCGAGGGTGATGACCTCGGTGGCGTCGGTGACAGGCAGGCGTTCGGCGTATTCGCGGATGACTCCGCGCCACTGGTGGGCCACTTAGATTCCCTCTACTCGGAGCACGGATGAGACGGCGGTGATGACGTCGAGCGCGGCGACCTGCGCGACGGTCGCGGCGAGGAACGCCTCGGGCGCGCGGTGGGTGACGATGCGCAGCTCGGCGGTGGTGCCGCCGTCGGGCCCGCCCTGGTGGATACGCTGGCGCATGGTCTCGATGGACACACCGTTCTCGGCGAAGATCTGCGCGATCCGCGCGAGGACGCCGGGCTGGTCGGCGACCTGGAGCCCGATGCAGTAGCTCGTGCGGACCGTGTCGATGCCGAGCGGCGGGACGTGGCCGGTCGTCGTCTCGGTGCGGCCCGGGCCGCCGAGCACCATGCGCCGCGCGGCGCTGACGACGTCGCCCAGCACGGCCGACGCGGTGGGGGTGCCACCGGCGCCCTGACCGTAGAACATGAGTTCCCCGGCGTTCTCCGCCTGGACGAACACGGCGTTGAAGGCCCCCCGGACGGCGGCCAGCGGGTGGGAGCGCGGCAGGAGCGTGGGATGGACGCGGACGCCGACCCCGGCCGCGCCGGCGTCGTCGGTGAGGATCTCCGCGATGGCCAGCAGCTTGATGACGTAGCCGTCCTCCGCCGCAGCCGCGATGTCGTCGGCCGTGACCGCGGTGATGCCCTCGCAGTACACGTTCTCGAGGGCGAAGCGCGTGTGGAAGGACAGGGAGGCGAGGATCGCGGCCTTCGCGGCGGCGTCATGGCCCTCGACGTCGGCCGTCGGGTCGGCTTCCGCGTAGCCGAGGTCCTGGGCGGCCTTCAGGGCATCGGCGAAGGAGGCGCCCGTGGTGTCCATCTGGTCGAGGATGTAGTTGGTGGTGCCGTTGACGATGCCGAGCACGCGGGTGATGCGGTCCCCGGAGAGGCTGTCGCGGATGGGACGCAGGATGGGGACCGCCCCGGCGACGGCGGCCTCGTAGGACAGCTGGACGCCGGCGGCGTCGGCCTGCTCGTAGAGCTCGGGGCCGTCCTGTGCCAGGAGTGCCTTGTTGCCGCTGACCACGGTCGCGCCGTGCTCGATCGCGCGGAGGATCAGGGACTTGGCGGGTTCGATGCCGCCCATGAGCTCGATCACGATGTCGGCGTCCTCGACGAGCGTCCCGGCGTCGAGCGTCAGGAGCCCGGCGGGCAGGTCGACCTCGCGCTCGGCGTCGAGGGTGCGGACGGCGACACCGATGAGCTCGAGCGGCGCCCCGGCACGGCGACCGAGGTTCTCCGCGTCCTCGAGCAGGATGCGGGCGACCTGGGAGCCGACGTTGCCGCAGCCGAGGAGGGCGACGCGGAGGGGCTGGCGGGAAGGTGTGGCTGGCGTGTTCATGCGGTCCGTGGGGCTCCTGGTTCCGGGGCGGGCAAGGCGGGGTCGTGCGGGGCCGGTTCGCGCTGGACGTCCCTCCGGAACAGGTCCTCCTCGGTCTCGCCGCGCACGATCAGCCGGGCACGGCCGTCCGCGACCGCCACGACGGGCGGGCGCGTCAGGTAGTTGTAGTTGCTCGAGAGCACCCAGCAGTAGGCTCCGGTGCCCGGGACGGCGAGGAGATCACCGGCTCCGGTGTCCTCGGGGAGGTAGACGTCCCGCACCACGATGTCACCGCTCTCGCAGTGTTTTCCAACCACGCGGGAGAGGATCGGGTCCGCGACGGGCGTCCGGGACGCCAGGACGGCCGAGTAATCCGCGCCGTAGAGCACCGGGCGGGCGTTGTCGCTCATTCCGCCGTCCACCGACACATAGCGCCGCGGGTGCGTAACGGAGGCATCGGAGAGGACCTCGGAGCCGTTGGCCGCGGCGTCCACGCGCACGGTCTTCGTGGTCCCGGCGGTGTAGAGCGTGAAGGTCGTGGGACCGACGATGGCGCGTCCCGGTTCGATCGAGATCCGCGGGACCTCCAGTCCCAGCTCCCGGCAGGTCGTGCCGACGACGGACGCCATGGCGCGCGCGATCTCGGCCGCCGGTCGAGGTTCGTCCGCCTCGGTGTAGGCGATGCCGTAGCCGCCGCCGAGGTCGAGTTCGGCGAGTTCGACGCCGTGCCGGTCCCGGACCCCGGCGAGGAATCCGAGCAGCCGCTGCGCCGCCAGTTCGAAGCCCTCGGGCTCGAAGATCTGCGAGCCGATGTGGCAGTGCACGCCGAGGAGGTTGATGCCCGGGTGGGCGAGGGCGTCGGCGACGGCGCGCGCGGCGGGCGAGGAGGCGCCGTCGTCGTGCTGTCCGCCGTCCCCGACCTGTCCCGGTCCCTGCTCGGTGGTCAGCGAGAGGCCGAACTTCTGGTCCTCGTGCGCCGTGGCGATGAACTCGTGGGTGGAGGCGTGGACGCCCGGCGTCAGGCGGATCATGACATTGGCGCGGCGGCCGCGCTGCACGGCGAGGTCGCCCACGAGGGCGACCTCCTGCAGGCTGTCGACGACGATCCGGCCGAGGTCGGCATCGATGGCGCGCGTGATCTCCGCGGCCGACTTGTTGTTCCCGTGCAGTCCGAGCCGGTGGCCCGGCATGCCCGCGCGGAGGGCGACGGCGAGCTCGCCGCCGGAGCAGGTGTCGAGGCCCAGCCCCTCCTCGCGCACCCAGTGGGCCACCTCGGTGCACAGGAAGGACTTGCCCGCGTAGAACACGTCCACTCCCCCGCACAGGTCGCGGAAGGCGTCGTCGAAGGCGTCGCGGAAGGTGGCGGCCCGGGCGCGGAAGTCCCGCTCGGACACGACGAACAGCGGGGTGCCGTACTCAGCGGCGAGCTCGGTGACGGAGACACCGTCGACGCGCAGGACGCCGTCCGCGCCGCGCTCCACGTCCTCGGCCCACAGCTTCGCGTTTAGTCGGGCCTGGTCCGCGGGGAGCGAGAGCCAGTCGGGCGCGAGCGGGGACGCCTGGTCCGGCGCGGCCATGCCGGTCACATCCTCTCCGGTGCGGAGACGCCGAGGAGGTCGAGGCCGTTGGCCAGGACCTGCTGCGTGGCGTTGTTCAGCCAGAGGCGTGAGCGGTGGACGTCCTCGACGGGTGCATCGCCGAGCGGCGCGATGCGGCAGGCGTCGTACCAGCGGTGGTACGTCCCGGCGATGACCTCGAGGTGGCGGGCGACGCGGTGCGGTTCCCGGAAGGTCGCGGCCTGCGCGACGACGCCGGGGAACCGGCCGAGGGCGGCGAGCAGCTCGCCCTCCGTGGGGTGGCTGAGAGAGGCCGCGTCGAAGGAGCCGGTGTCCACTCCGGCCGAGACGGCGTTGCGGGCGACGGCGTGGGTCCGGGCGTGCGCGTACTGCACGTAGAACACGGGGTTCTCGTTCGTGCGCCGCGTGAGCAGGTCGAGGTCGATGTCGATGTTGGAGTCGGCGGAGAACCGGGCCAGGGTGTACCGGGCGGCGTCGACACCCACGGCGTCGACGAGGTCCTCGAGGGTCACGACCGTGCCAGCACGCTTGGACATCCGGACGGGCGCGCCGTTCTGCATGAGGTTCACCATCTGGCCGATGAGGACCTCGACGGTGTCGGGGTCGTCGCCGAGGGCGGCGGCGGCAGCCTTCAGGCGAGCGACGTACCCGTGATGGTCCGCGCCCAGCATGATGATGTTGAGGTCGAAGCCGCGCCTGCGCTTGTTGACGAAATAGCCGATGTCACCCGCGATGTAGGCGGGCGATCCGTCCGACTTGATGACCACGCGGTCGCGGTCGTCGCCGAAGTCGGTCGACTTCAGCCACCAGGCGCCATCCTCGTAGAAGAGGTTGCCGGAGCCCTTCAGCTGCTCGAGGAGGCCCCCGACGAAGTCGTTCTCGAACAGCGAGTGCTCGTGGAAGTAGACGTCGAAGTCGACCCCGAAGTCGTGGAGCGACTTCTTGATGTCGGTGAACATGAAGTCCACGCCGACAACGCGGAAGCGTTCGACCGCATTGGCCTCATCGAGCGACAGGATGTCCGGCTCCGCGGAGACGACGCGCTGGGCGATGTCCTCGATGTACTGACCGCCATAGCCGTCCTCCGGAGCGGCCTGCCCGGAGGCGCTCGCGAAGAGGGAGCGAGCGAACCGGTCGATCTGCGCGCCGTGGTCGTTGAAGTAGTACTCCCGCACCACGGATGCACCCTGCGACTGGAGCACACGCGCCAGTGCGTCGCCCACCGCCGCCCACCGGGTTCCGCCGATGTGGATGGGACCTGTGGGGTTCGCCGAGACGAATTCGAGGTTGATCTTCTGGCCTGCGAGCGCATCGCTGCCCCCGTAGGCGCGGCCCGACTCCACGATGGTGCGGGCGAGTTCTCCGGCCGCTCCGGCGTCGAGCGTGATGTTGAGGAAGCCGGGCCCGGCGATCTCCACGCTCTTCACACCGTCGATGCCCGCGAGGCGCTCGCTGAGGAGCTGGGCGAAGTCCCGCGGGTTCATGCCCGCCTTCTTGCCGAGCTGCAGGGCGATGTTCGTGGCCCAGTCACCGTGCTCCCGGTTCTTCGGTCGCTCGACGCGCACCTCCGAGGGGAGGTCGATCGCGAAGTCGCCGGCCTCGACGGCGGCCTTCAGGCATGCGGAGATTGCGGCAGAGAGTTCTTCGGGAGTCACTGATCCAGCATAGCCGCGCGGCCCGGGCCGCCCGGATTTTCGTGACGAGGGTCAAGTGGCCGTCGAACCGAAGGGGTGAGCCGTCCGGTCCCGCCGCGGAAACGAATGAGGGAGTAGATCCTCGGCACGACCATAGATGTTAGTTTCAGGCTCAAGGATCCGGACGGTTCGGACGCCCGCCCCGTCTCGCCGCGGCACCCCGACAGGAGCACCCAGTGACCAGAACAGGCCCGACCCGAACCACTGCACACGCGGCGGCCGGCGCACCCGGTTCCGCCCGCCACACGAGGCTCCTCACCGCGCTCGCCGTCGTGTCGATCCTCGGTACCGCCGGGTGTGCAGGTGCGGATGCCGGCGAACCTGCCGCCGGAACGGCCGCATCGGAACGGCCGGCGTCCGACGCTTCTGCCGGGGCACCCGCGCCCCCCGCCCCGACGCCCGCCGCGGGCGGATCCGCTGCCGGCGAGCAGGCCTACGAGGACGGCACCTACACCGAGACGGGCACCTACCAGTCCCCCGCCGGGCAGGAGGAGGTGGGCGTGACCCTCACGGTCGAGGCCGACGTCGTCACCGCCGTCGAGGTGGAGCCGATGCCCACGAATCCCACCACCACCCAGTACCAGGGCCGCTTCGCGGGCGGGATCTCGGACGTCGTCGTCGGCAAGAAGCTGGACGAACTCAGCGTGGACAAGGTCGCCGGTTCGTCCCTGACGAGCGGCGGGTTCAACGACGCCCTGGGCAAGATCAAGAGCGAAGCCCAGTTGTAGGCGGGCCGTCATGGCGGACTCCTTCAGCTTCGAGGCGATCGGCACCGGCTGGCGCGTGGACACCGGTGACCCGCTGCAGCATGCCCAGCGGGCCGAACTGCTGCGCATCGCCGAGGAGTACGACACGACCTACTCGCGGTTCCGCGCGGACTCGGGGGTCGCGGCCCTCGCCGCAGCGGGCGGTTCATTGCCCCTCCCGCCCCACGGCGCCGGGCTCGGCCGCCTGCTGCGCTCGCTCTACGACCTCACGGACGGGAGCGTCTCGCCGCTCGTGGGCGACCCTCTGGCCGCGCTGGGCTACGACGCCGACTACTCCTTCGTCCCGACGGTGCCCGCAGCGGCCCGGGCCTGGGACGACACCCTGGTGTGGACGGATGACGGCATCACGCTGCATGAGCCCGCGACCCTCGACGTCGGCGCTGCCGGCAAGGGCCAGCTCGTCGACCTCATGCTGGAGTACCTGCTCGCCGAGGGTCACGAGGACGTGATCGTCGACGCCAGCGGCGACATGCGGCGCTCCGCGTCCGGCACCATCACCGTGGCGCTCGAGCACCCCTACGACCGCTCGTCGGCGATCGGGACGGTCGGCCTGGGGACCGGCGCACTCTGCGCGTCCGCCTCGAACCGCCGCGCGTGGGGTGACGGCCTGCACCACGTGCTGGACGCGCGGACCGGCCGGAGCGTGGACACCGTCGTCGCGACCTGGGCCCTCGCCGCTGACGCCATGACGGCCGACGGCCTCTGCACGGCCCTGTTCCTCACCGATCCCGCGGACCTCGCGGGGACGTTCGCGTTCGACTACGTCCTGATGTATTCGGACGGACGAGCCCGCTGTTCCGCACCCCTCGCAGGAGCCCTCTTCTCATGACCGCAGCACTCGACGGCCTCCTGGGCCGTATGACCATGTACCGGCTGACGCTCACGCTGCTCCTGGTCCTGGCCGCCGAGGCCCTCATCCTCTCGCTGGCCGGCCTCCTCGCGTTCACACCCGGCGAGCTCGGCGGGACCCTGCTGGCCGCCGTGGGCGGCACCGTCGTCGGTACCCGGCTCATGGCGCTGATCCTCCGGTTGCGGCCGCACGGCGAGTCCTCGCTCATCACCGGGCTGATCCTGTTCCTGATCATGTTCCCCTCGTCCACCGGTGCCGGGCTCGGGGGCATCCTCGCCGCCGGTGTGGCGGCCGGAGCCTCGAAGTTCCTCCTGGCCGTGCGTGGACGGCATGTCTTCAACCCGGCGGCGGCGGGCGCGGTCGTCGCCACGCTGCTCGGGGTGGGGGTTGCCGGGTGGTGGGTCGCGAACGCCTACATGCTGCCCGTCGTCGTGCTGGGCGGCGCGCTCCTGCTCTACCGGACGCGGAAGCTCTCCATGGCGGCCGTGTTCCTCGTGGTGACCGTCGGCATCCTCCTCTACGGCCTGGTGCAGGACGGCATGATGCCTGCGGCCGGACTCCAGCTCGTCCTCACCTCGTACCCCGTCCTGTTCCTGGTGGGCTTCATGCTGACCGAGCCGCTGACCCTTCCGCCGCTGCGGTGGCAGCAGTGGCTCGTCGCCGCCGTCGTGGGCGTCGTCGTCGCCCTCCAGCCCTCCATCGGGCCGGTCTTCCTCGGGCCGGAGTTCGCCCTCGTCCTCGGCAACGCCGTCGCCTTCGCGATGGGCCAGCGCCGCGCGGTCCGGCTCTCCTTCGCCGGGCAGCGGCAGCTGACTCCCACCAGCGCGGAGCTGGTCTTCGAGCCCGAGCGGCCGGTCCGCTTCCGGGCGGGCCAGTACATGGAGCTGGACGTGCCGCACCGCGGGGTCGACAGCCGCGGAAGGCGCCGGGTCTTCAGCATCACGTCCGCGCCGCAGCGCAGCGATGCCGTGACGTTCGGCCTGCGGACCGCGGAGCCCGGCAGTTCCTTCAAGACCGCGCTCCTCGACCTCCCGGACGACGCACGCATCACCGGGACGCTCGTCGGGGGCGACTTCCAGCTCCCCCGTGATCCTGCGGCTCCCCTGCTGCTGGTCGCGGGCGGCATCGGCGTGACACCGTTCATCAGCCAGCTCCGCGACCTCGCCGAGCGCGGCGAGGAGCGCGACGTCGTCCTCGCCTACATGGTCCGGAGCGAGCAGGAGATCGCTTTCCGCGACGAACTGGCCGGGCTCGGCACGCGCGTCCTCCTGTTCATGCCGGCACCCGCGGCCGCCGCGGCGCTTCCCGGGGCATGGACCCATGCAGGGGCGGAACCGACGGCGGACGGCCTCCTCGCGGCGGTGCCGGACCTTCCCCGGCGGAAGGTCTTCATCTCGGGTTCCCCCTCGTTCATCGGCCGGCTCCGAAGGGAGCTCCGCGCGGCCGGCGTCCCGCGCGTCACGACGGACGCCTTCCTGGGCTACTGAGCCGTCGGTGAGGTGACTTCAGGCCTGTTCCGCGCCCACGCAGGGGCATACTCTGGGCCACACGGTTGGCGGTCAGGAGGAGGAGAGAGCGATGAGGATAGCCCTGACGAGTCTGTTCGTCGACGACCAGCGGAAGGCACTTGCCTTCTACACCGATGTGCTCGGTTTCGTGAAGCGCCAGGACATCCCTCTCGGCGTGCATTCCTGGCTCACCGTGGTGTCCCCGGAAGCCCCGGACGGACCCGAACTGCTCCTGGAGCCGTCCAGCCATCCGGCGGTGAAACCGTACCGGGACGCCCTGGCCCACGACGGCATCCCGCTGGCCCAGTTCGCGGTCGGTGACGTCGAGGCCGAGTACGCACGGCTGACCGGCCTGGGCGTGGTCTTCACCCAGCCGCCGCTCGACATCGGCGCAGCCGTCGTGGCGATCTTCGACGACACGTGCGGCAACCTCATCCAGCTCATGGAACCGAAGCCGGACGCGTGAGCACGATCCGGACGCCGGACGACGGGCCGTTCTTCCACGGCACGAAAGCCGGGCTCCGGGTGGGTGATCTCCTCACCGCGGGCTTCCGGTCGAACTACCGTCCCGAGATCGTGATGAACCATGTCTACTTCACGGCCGTTCCCGACGGCGCAGGCCTTGCAGCCGAACTCGCGCCCGGCGACGGCGAGCCGCACGTCTACGTCGTCGAGCCGACCGGGACGTTCGAGGACGACCCGAACGTGACGGACAGGAAGTTCCCCGGCAATCCCACCCGGTCCTATCGGAGTCGTGCCCCGCTGCGGATCGTCGCCGAAGTCACCGAGTGGGCGCGGCTGACCCCTGAGGCCCTGGAGGCATGGCGGGACCGCCTGGCGGTACTCGGCTCGGACGAGCGCGGCGCCATCATCAACTGAGGCCCGGCCGGCCGTAACGCTCGTACACGACAGCCCTCGTGCGGCTCTGCCTACGGGAACCACCCGGAACGGATCATGCGCGTCAGGATGCGCCGGGGGTCGACGGCACTGTTGTCGCTGCCCGTCGTTGTTCGAGGCAACACCCGATTCTCTGCCGCCCAGGAGGCCACCCATGACTGTCCGGTTCGCCGGCACATCCGCTCTGGTCACGGGCGCAAGCTCCGGCCTCGGCACCGAGTTCGCTCGCGTGCTTGCCGCACGCGGCGCCGACCTGGTGCTGGTCGCCCGGCGCCTGGATCGGCTGGAGGCGCTGGCACGGGACCTGGAGGCACGGCACGGCATCACCGCACGGGTTCTCGGTGCCGACCTGAGCGAGCCCGCGTCGTGGGGACGGGTGAAGTCCTTCACCGACACGGAGGGCGTCCGGGTGGCTACCCTCGTGAACAATGCCGGGTTCGCGACGCACGGGGTCCTCGCCGAGGCCGATCCCGCCCGGACCGACGAGGAGGTACGGCTCAACGTCGGTGCGCTCACCGCCCTGACGGTTGTACCTGCCGGACCTCCTGGACGAGGGAAGGGGCGCCCTGGTCAACGTCGCCAGTACTGCCGGTTTCCAGCCGATCCCCTCGATGGCGGTGTACGGGGCGACGAAGGCCTATGTACGTAGCTTCACCGCCGCGGTCGCGTGGGAGACCCGCGGCACGGGTCTGCGGGTCACCGCCCTGTGTCCCGGCGCGAGGACGGAGTTCTTCGACGTCGTGGGATCGGAGGATCCGAAGGTCGGCCGGTATCAGAGCCCCGAGCAGGTCGTCCGGACCGCGATGCGGGCACTCGATGCCCGGCGCACCCCTCCCGTCGTCGTCTCGGGCACCGCCAATCGGGTCGGTGCCGTCCTGGGCCGGTCGGCGCCGGCACGGGTGGGATTGCCGCTGACTGCAGCACTGATGCGTCGCTGACCCCATCGCTCGACAGGCGGCCATGGTCGGCGGGCCGGCGGTTACCGCTTCCGGGTTCCGAGG
This sequence comes from Arthrobacter arabinosi, assembly GCF_054511115.1. NCBI lineage: Bacteria > Bacillati > Actinomycetota > Actinomycetes > Micrococcales > Micrococcaceae > Arthrobacter > Arthrobacter arabinosi. The sequence continues at coordinate 64,899 of NZ_JBTNDF010000001.1, read as the reverse complement.
ACCACCATGGCGAGGGCGGCACCGCCGGCTGTTCCGGTGACGGACGTCGACCGCCGGCGTTGCCCGATCACCACCCCGACGAACGCCCAGAGGAGCGTTCCGGCGTAGAACCGGGACGAGGCGCTGGCCCGCTCCGGACCGGTCACCACTCCAGCCCCCAGGGCGCCGAGCGCCGCGAGGAGGGACACGCCGACGGCGGTGGCCGCCGGTCCGGCGGGAACGAGGCCCTTGGCGACGAGCATGGAGGCCAGGTTCACGCCGCACGCTGCCTGCCCCCAGGCGGCCAGCATGCCTGCTGCGGGAGCGGCCGCCGCCACTTCGGCAGCGCTCAACCCGCCCTTCGTCTCGGCGCGGGCGATGCGACGTCGTCCCGTCTCTGCCAGCACGGCGATCGCGGCCAGCGCCGCCTGCGCGCTCGAGAACCGACCGGAGCGTACCAGCGGCGCCCAGATGCCGGTCGCTGCGAAGGCCCCGGCGAGGGGCCAACCCGCCGCACGCCACACCTCCCGGGTACGGGCGGGACCGCGCCCCTGGTGGACTGCGTAGGCGATGGACGAGGCGAAGATGGGGAACCAGACGGTGAAGGCGTAGGGGGCCGGCTGGATCACATCGGGTGGTGCGTCCTCACCGCGGAACCGTGGACCGTAGAACGTGGGCAGGAGCACCTGGGCAGCAGCCGCGGCGCAGGTGAGTGCCTGACGGGAGTGATCTCCCGACGCCGCTGCCCACATCCGGCCAGCGTTGCTACGGGGAGAAGGAGTGGTCATGGGAGCTCCTGACTGGTCGGACCGGGCCGGCTGTGGACCCGGTACAGGGCATGGACATCGCGACTCACGAGGTCTGCCGCTGCCCGACGGTCCGAGCAGCCCGGTGACGCGGCCCTGCCCGATGGTGGGGTCCACACCCCTCAGGATCAGGGCGCGTCCCCTGGCGATGCGGCGCAGACCCCTCGACGGCGGGGGGCCCACCAGGGCCGGGCCTGCCATCCCGGCCCTGGGGAACCGCGTTGCCGGTCGCAGCATGGGACATCAGGGCCTCCCCGGTCTCGACCCATCGATCGATCGGTCGACGACCCGACGCTAGGCCTGGTCGCCGTCGCCCGTCAATCGCGCGTTCCGGGTGAACGCCCGTGGTGGGTTGCGGAGACGTTCCGGATGCACCAGGACCGGGAAAGCGCGAGGGACGAACACGCCGAGGAGATCTACCATGAGGTACGGGCGTGGGCCCCCTACGCGCGAACGAGGTGTGGAGGAACCATGAGAGCAGCACGCTATTACGGACGAGGGGACATCCGTGTGGATGAGGTACCCGAGCCCGAAGTGGGGCCCGGGACGGTAGGCGTCGACGTGGCCTGGTGCGGGATCTGCGGCACCGACCTGCATGAGTACCTCGAAGGCCCGATCTTCTGCCCGACCCCCGACACCCCTCACCCGATCTCGGGCGAGACGCTGCCCATCACGCTGGGCCACGAGTTCTCCGGCGTCGTCTATGCGGTGGGAGACGGCGTCGACGACCTCCGGGTCGGCCAGCACGTCGTCGTCGAGCCGTACATCATCGCCGACGACGTCGATACCGGGCCGGACAGCACGGACTACCACCTGTCCGGGAACATGAACTTCATCGGCCTGGCCGGGCGGGGCGGCGGCCTGGGCGAGAAGATCGCCGTGCAGCGACGATGGGTGCACCCCATCGCCGAGTCGGTGCCCCTGGATCAGGCCGCGCTGATCGAGCCCCTGTCCGTGGGTTACCACGCTGTGAATCGCTCCGGGGCGAAAACCGGGGACGTGGCCCTGGTGGGCGGGGCAGGACCGATCGGCCTGCTGACCGCGGCGGTGCTGAAGGCGTCGGGCGTCACCGTGGTGGTGTCCGAGCTCAGCCCACTGCGGCGCCAGAAGGCCCTGGAGTCCGGAGTGGCCGATCATGCCCTGGATCCCCGCGCGACGGATGTCGCTGCCGAAGTCCGCAGGCTGACGGGAGGGCGGGGTGCTGACGTGGCGTTCGAATGCACCAGCGTGCAGGTGGTCCTCGATACCCTGATGGACGCGCTCCGGCCCACCGGGGTGCTGGTCGTGGTCTCTATCTGGGGCGAGCGGTCGGACTTCGACATGCACAAACTGGTGATGAAGGAGATCGACCTGCGCGGGACCATCGCCTACGTCAATTCCCACCCGGCGACCATCGAACTCGTCGAGTCGGGGAAGATCGACCTGGCTCCCTTCATCACCGGCCGGATCGGGTTGGACGGACTCGTGGAGGAGGGTTTCGACACGCTCATCCACCGGAACGAGACGGCCGTGAAGATCCTCGCCTCCCCCTCCGGCAGGGGCCTCTGACCCCGCGGGGCGCCGGAGGTTCAGCGGAGCGGTGTGCACGCAGAAGGACTGCTCAGCGGTCGCTGGTCCGGTTGCCCAGCAGCACCGCAAGACGGTCGAGATCCTCGCCCACCATCCGTATGTCACGGGCGAATTCCTCATCGCTGAGGTCGAGCTGGCGAATGGTGAAGACCACTTCGGCGCCGTCCGGATGGGGGAGCACGCGCACCGGGTTCGTGACGACCGTCCCGGAAGCCAAAGTGACGTCGTGATCGAGCACCCCGAACCGGTTCCGTTCCACGAACCGGACCCGGACCCGCCCCATCGGGGACTCGACGAACAGCACCCCGCCCTCCTGGACGACTTCGGCCTGCGCAAGACCGGCCGCCCACCTGGGCAGGTTGCCGGGGTCCGACGCGAAATCGTAGACGGTCTCCGGCGGCGCCTGGACAACCCGGCTCACATGATGACTCTTCATGGCGCCAGTAGTACACCGCGGCACGGCGTTCCGTACAGGCCCACGACCGTCCCGGTCGACCCGGGGTCGGGGACCCCTCCGAGGGCCGTCCGCTGCACCCCTTGACACCACTGGCCCTATCCATTCCACTGGTGTCGGTCTCCAGTGATGGTCGGTGGTCATAGGAGTGCTTCGAATGGATGGTGAACCGGAGCAAGGCGCGGTCGTCGATCGGGCGATCCTCGCGGCGGCGGATGTCAGCGACGACGCACTTGTGGCGATGGTCGAAGAAGATCTCGGCATCAGTGGCGTCGAGTTGGTGAGGTGCCACGCAGAAGTAGCCGAGTACGACCTCGACGCCCTCACCACCGCCGGGCGCTATCGGGTCCACGGCATGGCGAGACACGCAGGAGGCGTGACCCCGTACGCCTTCTTCGTCAAGGTGGTCCAGTCCTGGACGCGCTCACCCCAGTTCCAGTACGTTCCCGAGCCGCTCCGGGAGCAGGCCGCGGCCGGTCTTCCCTGGCGCAGTGAGCCCTCTGTCTACAGGTCCGACCTCCAGGACCGACTCCCCGATGGTCTTTCGATGCCCCGCGCGTACTCGGTGATCGACATCGACGATCTCTCGGCCGGCCTGTGGCTTCAGTTCGTCGAGCACGACGCGAGCCGATGGGGAGTGGAGACCTTCGTGCGCGCCGCCTACCTGCTCGGCAGGCTGGCCGCGAGCCGGACTGTCTCACCGCTCCGCACCCTCGGCGCCACCGACGTGGTGCGTAACTACAGCCGCAACCGGCTGGAACACCAGGTACTGCCGACGCTCCGTGCCGAGGAGCTGTGGGCCCATCCCCTGGTGGCGCGGGCATTCGGACCGGATCTGAGACTTCGCCTGCAGGAGGCGACCGAAGCGTTGCCGAGCCTCGTGGAGGAACTCGACGGAGCCCCGCTGGGCACCGCACACGGCGATGCGTGCCCCCGCAATCTGCTCCGGCCGAACGGGGACCGGACGACGCTGGTCCTGATCGACTTCGGGTTCTGGTGCGAGGCGCCGCTGACCTTCGACCTCACCCAACTCCTGATCGGGGAGATCCAGACCGGGGAGCGTCCGGCGTCCGAGCTGTCCCGCCTCGACGCTGTGTGCCTGCCCGCCTATCATCAGGGGCTCATCGACGAAGGATGCCAGGTCTCCCTCGAAGCCCTCCGCCGCACCCATGCACTCCTGATGCTGGTGTTCTTCGGCTTCTCCGCGGCGCCGCTCGAGGTACTCTTCGGCCAGCCCGCCCCAGGCTCGGGAACTGTTGTCCGGGAACGCGCGCGGGCCGCCGCTTTCGTGCTCGACCTACTCGATTCCACGGCTCTGTGAGTCGCCGACCACCTCCTGGTCCTCCGAATTCGTCACCGCCGTCGAAGGTCACACCCCACGTGTTTCGTCGTATCCCCCAGGGGCGCTCAATGCAGGACGTCGTAGACCGCCTTCACGACGCCGTTGGAATACGCGGTGGACTCCCTGAGGCCGAGCTTCTGCTGATCCCGGTCCGCGTCACTGAACAGGCTCTTGCCCGCGCCGAGGAGCACCGGGAAGACGAGGAGGTTGTACCGATCGATAAGGTCCGCGTCGGCGAGGCGGCGCGCCAGTTCCGCACTGCCATGGATGAAGATCGCACCCCCGTCGCGTTGCTTGAGCGCAGCGACATCGTCGAGGGTGCGCAGAATCTCGATCGCTCCCCAACCCTCGACGACCGATTCCCGGCCGAGAGTGCTCGACACGACGTACTTGGGAAGATCCCTGTACCCGGCATGGTCTTCCGAACCGGGCCAGATCGGCGCGAATGCTTCGTAGCTGCGACGCCCGAACATCAGCGCCGTCGTTTCGCCGAGTTCCTCGTCCTTGAGAGCGAACGCCTCCGGAACGAATTCCGTGCTGAGCACCCAGCCACCGCTGCGGTGACCCTCGACCGTTCCGCCGGGGGAATCGACGACGCCGTCGAGCGTCATGAATCCGGTCCACACAAGTTCCCGCGACATCGAACCTCCTGGTAGCCGTGCACTCACCTATTGATACCAGGTGAGGCGGAGCGGACTCCAGGAACCGAACGGTGAGGCGGGGTTCCGCTGATTCACCGCACCTGATCCCGGTTCTTCCGCTGCCTTGAGCGCATGATGACGTGCGCACCCAGGCCAAGCCCGATGAGTGCCGCAGGGAGGGCTCCTGGTTCACTCTCTGCCAGGATCTGCATGATCATGAGTGCTACTCCGATCGTCACCAGCAGTGCAGGCACCAGTTTCCTCACGGGCGCTCCTCCGTCCTGGTGTCCGCGCGTGGGACCGACTCCGGGAGGTCGTTCCCGTCCACCTCGTCGACCCATTCCAGAAGGTCCCCGGGCTGGCAGTCCAGCACCCTGCACATCGCTTCGAGAGTGCTGAAACGGACGGCCTTGGCTCGCCCGTTCTTCAGGACGGCGACGTTCGCCGGTGTCAGACCTATCCGATCCGCGAACTCCCCCACGCTCATCTTCCGCCGGGCGAGCTCCACGTCTATGCGAACGACGATCGGCATCAGATCACCTCGTCGAGCTCGGTGCGCAGGGTACGCGCTTCGACATCGCGTGCCACCGCCTGCTCCAGCAGGGCCTTCAGCACCAGCACGATCAGTGCGACGGCCGCCAGCATGACCGCGACCCCACCGATCAACAGAACGACTCCGGGAGGTACCGCTTCCCCGGGCGCGAGGGCGACGCCGAGCCCGAAGGTCAACAGGGAGGCTGCCGCGAAGGCACCGATCACCAGATGGACCAGACGGAAAGCCTCGGTCGAGAACACCGTCCCCCGCCGCGCCATCGTCAGCAGCCCCCACACACAGACCACCGCGACCTGGCCCGCCAGGATAGCCAGGACGGTCAGGACCACCATCGGCGTGCGGATCATCGCGAAGTCCGGATCCGCAGTACTCGCGTCCAGGGTCAGGAGGTACAGCATGATCATCTGGATGACGACCGACCCTGCGAACATCATTGCCAGGACGACGCGCAACGCGGCAACCCTCAGCTTTCCCATGTCTCCTCCTCCACCTGATCCACACCAGCAATCTATCGTTGATCAATAGAAATAACAAGAGGATCGATGGAACGCGGACTCCAGCCCATCATGCTCCCCGAGCAGGGGTGGACGTGCGGTGTGGCGGCACGGTCGGGCGGAGCGTGTCAGCACGGAGCCCGTGGCCCTCAGCACTCCCCCGCCCGGCGTTTTCCCCCGGATGCGCCACCTGCTAAGCTCAATAAGTCCCTCACGGGTACGGGAGTTCCCGTATCTGCCTTCGTAGCTCAGGGGATAGAGCGTCTGCCTCCGGAGCAGAAGGTCGTAGGTTCGAATCCTATCGAGGGCACATACACCGCCGTCGGCCATCAGGCCGGCGGCGGTTCTGTTTTGGTAGGCTCCACGGAACGCGGCCCTCGGGGTCCGCACGAGCACCTACCGCCGGGGGAGACGTGGGAACGACGGCCGGACCGCAGCACGAACGCCAGGCGTCCGCCGTCCTGACCCTGATCGTCCTCCTCCTCGTCGTCCTCGCCGCCGCGTTCATCGGCGACTTCTCCGCCACCCCCGTCATGGACGCGCCCGAAGCCCCCAGCCGGCGGACGGAATCGCCCGCGCCGGCCGAGTCGGTGCCGGCAACCCCACTGCCCGACGGCGAGCGCATCGTCGTCGACGGCGGCACCCTGGCAGCGGTCGCCCTGGTACTCCTCATGCTGGCCCTCGCCCTCCTCACGCGGTTCCTGCTGCGCTTCCGCATCCGACAGGGACCCGACGGGGTGCCCCCGGAGCAGGCGGACCCGCACTACGCCGGCACCGAGGCCCGGGTGCCCGCCGCCCTGCCGCACTGGGCGAAGGAGTCGCGGGCCGCCCTCGCGGGTGGCGGCGCGGACACACCGGACGCGATCATCCGGTGCTGGCTCGAACTGGAGCGCGCCTGCACCGAGGTGGGCATCGGCCGCACCGCCGCGCAGACGACGTCGGAATTCGCTTCCACCGTTGCGACCGTCCTCGATCTTCCTCCCCGCCCACTGACCACCCTGAACCACCTGTACCAGCGAGCCCGCTTCGGGCGGTCCGGCCGGAACGGCCCGCCCAACCCCCTGGGTCCCACCGATCGCCGAGCGGCGGCGGCATGCGTCGATGAGCTGGCGCGGTCCCTCGCATCAGCGCCTGCCCAGCGGCGGCTCCCGCCGTGAAGCGGTCGGCGTGGGCCGTCACGTCCGCCCTCGTCGCCCTCGCGGTCGGCGCCGCGTGGTTCTTCGGCCTCGATGCCCGCCACGCCGTCGTCCTGATCGGCGCCGCCTGCGCCGCGGGCATCGCGAACGGCGTCCTCGAGGGTGTCGACGTCCCGCGGATCGTCCTCCCCCGCCCTCCCGAGCCGGAGCGCGGCCTCGCCGACCTGCAGGCACTCGAGTTCTCCCTCGCGTCGGCGGACCCCGGGATGCGCGCGGTCCTCGAGGTGCACGCGCTCGCTCTGGCGGTGGCGGCGGCACGGCCCGGTGCCCCCCGGAGCAGCGGACTCGAGGCTTTCCTCACCGGCACCCGACCCCCGGAGCTGAGCCACCGAGACCTGACCGCCCTCGCGGCAGAGCTGGAGCGCATCGTCCTCGCGCCCGGGCCCGAGCCGACATCGACCCACCACCTGGAGGCCCCATGACCGCCCCCGACTCCCGACCACCGGCGGCCACCGCGGAACCCGGCGGTGTCCGGACCGACCGCCCGGACAGCACGGTCCCGGACCCGAACGTCGCCGCCCGCCTGGGACGCGAGGTCCTCGCCCGCGTGGGGAGCGTCGTCGTCGGCGCCGAGGGAGCCCTGCGCCTGGCCCTCGCGGCCGTGCTCGCGGGAGGCCACGTCCTGTTCGAGGACCTGCCCGGCCTCGGGAAGACCCTCGCGGCCAAGACCCTCGCCCAGGCTCTGGGCCTCGACTTCCGGCGCCTGCAGTTCACGCCGGACCTGTTGCCCTCGGACGTCACCGGCTCGTCCGTCTTCAATCCGGCCACCCGGGAGTTCGAGTTCAGGCCCGGCCCGATCTTCGCCGGCCTGTTCCTTGCCGACGAGATCAACCGGACGTCCCCGAAGACCCAGTCCGCCCTCCTCGAAGCCATGGCGGAGGCGCAGGTCTCCGCCGAGGGGACCACCCTGCCGCTGCGGCGGCCCTTCCACGTGTTCGCCACCTCCAACCCCATCGAGTTCGAGGGCACCTACCCGCTGCCCGAGGCGCAGCTCGACCGCTTCCTGGTCCGCCTCCGCTTCGGTTATCCGGGCCCCGGCGGTGAGCAGGACATCATCGCCCGACGCCTCGCGCGGCGGCAGGACGAGACGCGGGTCGCGAACGTGACCACGGCGGAGGGGCTGCTGGGCCTGCAGGGCGCCGTCGAGTCGGTGGGCGTGGACGACGACGTCATCGACTACGCGGTCCGGCTCACCGGGGCGACGCGCCACCATCCGGCGGTCGAGGTGGGCGCCTCACCCCGCGGGTCGCAGGCGCTGGTCCTGCTGGGCCGGGCGCTCGCGGTCCTCGACGGCCGCACGTTCGTCCTGCCCGAGGACGTCAAGGACGGCGCCGAGGCCGTCCTCGCGCACAGGCTGACGCTGACGCCGTCGTCCTGGGCGCACGGCGTGGCGACGGAGAGGGTGGTGCGGGAGGTGCTGGCCGAGGTACCCACCCCACCGACCGTGCCCCGTGGCTAGCAACGCCGGGGCCACCCGGTCCCCCGTCTGGGCGCTCGCCGTCATCCTCCTGCTGGTGTGCGCCGTGGCCGGACTCGTCTCCGGCCGCCCGGACACCGCGGCCCTCGCAGCCCCGTTCGCCTTCCTCGCCCTCGCGGGGCGGGCAGGTGCGGTGCCTACCGACGCGTGTCCCGTGCACATCACCCCGGATCGTCCCGGCGCGCGCGGCCCGCGTCTGCGCGTGCTGCTCACCCCGCGGGAGACGGGCACCCCGGAGCGTCTGGTCGCCACGATCCTGGCGGCCCCCGGGTTCCCCCCGGACGCCGTCGTCCTGGTGGCCGGCGAGCAGTGTCCGCTGCTGGTGGACGCGCCGCTCTCGGGTGAACGCGACATCCTCGCCTACGGTGCCAGGAGCTTCACGTCCGACCTCACCCGGCTGTCCGCGTTCGTGCCTGCGCCGCCGGTGCGGGTGGGCATCCTCCCGCCGATCGGTCCCCCGCTCGCGCGACCGGTTTCCCGTCGGCTCGTGGGCCTCGCGGGGACGCACCGCTCGGGACGGCCGGGTGACGGCGGTGAGCTGCGTTCGATCGCTCCCCTGCAGGCAGGCGATCCGCTCCGGAGGATCGACTGGCGTGCGACGGCCCGGCGGTCGGCGGACCAGGACAGGATCATGGTGCGACGCACGTTCGCGGACGCCGAGGCCTCGGTCTTCCTCGTGGTCGACCAGGCACACGACCTGCTGCCCTCGACGGCCGACTGGTTCGCCGTGGCCCCTCCGCGCCTGGCGGCCGGATCGCTGCACGTCGCAAGGACGGCGGCCGCGACGGTCGCGGCGTCCTATCTCGCCGTCGGTGACCGCGTGGGCCTCGACGACCTGTCCGGCACGCGGCGCGCCCTGCGCTCGGCGGCCGGAGCGCGCCACCTCGAGCAGATCCGGGTCCGGCTTGCGGGCACGGACGTGGTGCCGCGCCGGCGACGCCGGAGGGACCCCGTGCCGCCACAGGGCTCCGTCGTCGTCGTGTTCTCCGCTTTCCTGGACGCGGAGCCGGCACGCCTGCTGCGTCTCTGGCACGCCCGGGGGCACGTGGCCGCCGGCGTCGACTGCATGCCGCCGCTGGACCGCACGGAGTCGACGACGGCGCAGGCGGGGGCCGTGCGACTCACGCTCCTGCGACGCCGCCTGCTGCTCGAGGGCTTGCAGGACGACGGGATCCCCGTGGTTGCAGGCGCGACCGCGAGCCCAGGGCTCACAGCCCCGCTCGTCGCCCGACCCGCACCCGCATCGCCCGCCACCCTCGGCGCGCCCTACGGGCCGGACCTCGACACCGGGTTCCGGCTCCTGGCGCACCGGGGAGTACGGCGGGCGGGCCAGGGGTCCGGCCGGAGTGCGCCATGAGGGCGCGGCGGAACGCGCGGCCCGCGCAGGCTGCCCGCTCCGCCGGCACGCCCGCCGTCCCGGGCCGGAGCGGCCTCGTCCCCCTGTGGATGGTGCGCTGCGGGACCGCCGTGCTCGCCGTCCTCCTCGGCAGCATCGTCTGGGACGAGTCGGCATGGATCATCCTGCCCGTCGTGGTGGCCGCGGGCGCGGCGATCCTGCCGTCGGTCGGCGTGGTCGCGCTGTCCCTGCTGCTGCTCGTGGTCGCCTACGCCGTGAACGTACCGGCCGGGTCCCTGTGGCTTCCCGTGTTCGTGGCCGGGCTGCACGCCGTGTTCACCCTCTACGTCCTGCTCCTTCACCTGCCACTGCGCGGATGGATCAGCTCCGCGGCGCTCCGCCGGCTCGCCGTATCCCTCCTCAGGATCCAGGCCGTGGCGCAGCCGGTGGCCGTCCTCGCCCTGCTGGTGGGCGATGCCGGGTCCAGCCTGCCCCTCGTCGTCATCGGCGTGGCTGCGCTGATCACGTGGGCGGCCTGGCTCGTGAGGGGACGCGCCCGAGGGTGATACGGCGCTCCGCCACGATGCCCTGCGCGGGGCGTCGGGCCAGGAACAGCCTGCCGTGGAACGCCGCCGGACACTGGGGCCTCGATCCGATTCCGCAGCTGATCGATCGGTGCAGCACCGTCAGGGCTCATCAAGAGGGCCGCCACCGATGCGATGGCCTCCCGCTGGTCGGACAACAGGACACCGACCGGCGGGACGGCGTCCTCGCACCACCGATCTCGGTGGTTTCGAGCGGAGCATTCCGGCTGCCGTCCATCCTGCGTTCCCCCCGCGCCCACGGAACTGATAAGGACAGTTCTTGTCCGCATTCCGCCGTACCGTTGACCCATGATCGAGACCTCGGCGCGCCTGCTGCAGCTCCTCTCGCTCCTCCAGCTCCGGCGCGAGTGGACCGGCCCCGCCCTCGCGCAGCGCATGGCGGTCACCGAGCGGACGGTCCGGCGCGACATCGGCAAGCTGCGCACCCTCGGCTACCCCATCAACGCCTCCCCCGGGGTCGCCGGCGGGTACCAGCTCGGGGCCGGCGCCCAGCTCCCGCCCCTCCTCCTCGACGACGACGAAGCGCTCGCCGTCGCGCTCGGCCTGACCGCCGTCACGGCCAGCCCCGTCTCCGGCGTGGGGGAAGCCTCGGTCCGCGCACTGACCAAGCTCGAACAGGTCCTCCCGCCCCGGCTGCGGCCCCGGTTCGCGGGGATGCGCTCCGCGGTGACGCGCATGGCGGCCGTGAGCACACCCGTGAACCCGGAGATCCTGACCGCCCTGTCGGCGGCCATCACCGAGCGCCGCAGCGTCGCGTTCCGCTACGACCGGCACGACGGCGAGTCCTCCCGGCGCGTCGTCGAACCGTACCGGCTCGTGGACACCGGCAGGCGGTGGTACCTGGTGGCCTTCGACCGCTCGCGGGAGGACTGGCGGACGTTCCGCGTGGACCGGTGCCGGAGCGTGCCCGTGGAGCGGGACCGCTTCCTGCCCCGGCCGCTGCCCGCGCAGGACCTCGCGGCCTACGTGCAGGAGTCCATCACGCGCTCGCCCTATTCCTACGACGCCGTGATCCGGTTCCACGCGCCCCTCCGGGAACTGGAGGCGCGCGTCCCGCCCAGCACCGGCTCCCTCGAGGCCGACGGCGAGCAGCACACGCTGCTGAGGGCCGGCTTCGACTCCCTCGACTTCCCGCTGGCCTACCTGGCGAGCTGGGACATCGACTTCGAGGTCCTCGAACCGACCGTCATGCGGGAGCGAGCCGCCGTCGTCGCCGACCGGCTGCGCCGCGCGACCGGCGCCGGAGCCGGGCAGGATAGTGCAGTCCGCGAGGGAGCGCCGGACCCCAGCCCTCGGTGAACACCCCGCCTGCAGCCCGAGACGAGGAACTAGACTGGCAGGCAACTATGCCACTGACTATCTCCTACCCCGCGGACCTTCCCGTCTCGGAACGCCGGGCAGACATCATGGCCGCCATCGCGGCAAACCAGGTCACCATCATCGCCGGCGAGACCGGGTCCGGGAAGACGACGCAGATCCCGAAGATGTGCCTCGAACTCGGCCTGGCGGAGCACGGGCTGATCGGCCACACCCAGCCGCGGCGCCTCGCGGCACGCACCGTCGCCGAGCGCATCGCCGAGGAGCTGCAGGTCCCGCTCGGCGAGGAGGTGGGCTACCAGGTCCGCTTCACCGGGTCGGTGGGCCGCAGGACGAAGATCAAGCTGATGACGGACGGCATCCTCCTCGCCGAGATCCAGCACGACAGGATGCTGCGCAAGTACAGCACGATCATCATCGACGAGGCCCACGAGCGCAGCCTGAACATCGACTTCATCCTCGGCTATCTCAAGCGGATCCTGCCCGAGCGGCCGGATCTCAAGGTCATCATCACGTCGGCCACCATCGACCCCGAACGCTTCGCCGCGCACTTCGCGGCCGATGCCGCCGTGGCGAACACCTCCCCGGCCCCGATCATCGAGGTCTCGGGCCGCACGTATCCCGTCGAGATCCGCTACCGGCCCCTCGACCAGCCGCCGGGCGGGCTCGACGACGGCGACGGCGACGCGGACAGCGAACTCGAGGAGGAACGCGATCCGCTCGACGCCGTCTGCGACGCGGTGGACGAACTCTCCCTCGAGGCTCCCGGCGACATCCTCGTGTTCTTCTCCGGCGAGCGCGAGATCCGCGACGCCGCCGACGCCCTCCGTGCCCGCATCCAGTTCACCACGCGCCTGCGCGGCACGGAGGTCCTCCCCCTGTTCGCGCGGCTCTCCCTCGAGGAGCAGCACCGCGTCTTCCGCCCCACCGGCAGCAACCGCCGGATCATCCTCGCGACGAACGTCGCGGAGACCTCCCTCACCGTGCCCGGCATCAAGTACGTCGTCGACACCGGCACGGCACGTATCTCGCGCTACTCGCACCGCACCAAGGTGCAGCGGTTGCCGATCGAACGCGTCTCCCAGGCCTCCGCGAACCAGCGCTCGGGCCGCAGCGGGCGTGTGTCCGACGGCATCGCCATCCGCCTCTACTCGGAGGAGGACTACGCCTCGCGGCGGCCGTTCACCGAGCCGGAGATCCTGCGGACCAGCCTCGCCGCCGTCATCCTGCAGATGGCCGCGATGGGCGTGACCCGCAGTCCCAAGGACATCGCTGAGTTCCCGTTCGTCGAGCCTCCCGAGACCAAGGCGATCAACGACGGCGTCGCCCTACTCCGCGAGCTCGGTGCGCTGAAGGACGACGGCGGCCTGTCCGCCGTCGGCCGGAAGCTCGCCCAGCTCCCCGTCGATCCCCGCCTCGGACGCATGATCGTCGAGGCCGGGCCGCGCGGATCCGTGAAGGAGGTCATGGTCCTCGCCGCGGCCCTGACCATCCAGGACCCGCGGGAGCGGCCGTCCGCGGACCAGCCGGCCAGGCAGCAGCAGGCGGCCGAGAAGCACAAGCGCTTCGTGGACGAGAACTCGGACTTCACGGCCTACCTCAACCTGTGGCGGTACCTGCAGGAGAAGCAGGACGAGCTCTCGTCCACGCAGTTCCGGAAGCTGTGCCGCACGGAGTTCATCAACTACCTGCGTGTGCGGGAGTGGCAGGACCTCTTCCAGCAGCTGCGCCAGCTCGCCAAGCCGCTCGGCATCACCCTGCATGCCGGCCCAGTGGACCCCGTGGGCCTGCACGAGCAGATCCACATCAGCCTGCTCTCCGGCCTGCTCGGCAACATCGGCCTCTACGACCAGCGCAAGCGCGAGTACTCCGGTGCCCGCGGGACCCGCTTCGCCGTGTTCCCGGGATCGGCGCTGTTCAAGAAGTCGCCCGACTGGGTCATGGCCGCCGAACTCGTCGAGACCTCCCGACTGTGGGCGCGCGTCGTTGCGCGCATCGACCCCCTGTGGGCCGAGCAGGTGGCGCCGCACCTCGTGAAGCGCACCTACAGCGAACCGCACTGGTCCCGGAAGATGGGCTCGGTCATGGCCTACGAGAAGGTGACGCTCTACGGGGTGCCCATCGTCCCGCAGCGCTGCATCAACTACGGGCGGATCGACCGGGAGGTCGCCCGCGAACTGTTCATCCGGCACGCCCTCGTGGAGGGCGACTGGAAGACCCACCACACCTTCTTCAGCCGCAACCAGGCCCGCCTCGCCGAGGTGGAGGAGCTCGAGAACCGCCTGCGACGGCGCGACCTGCGCGTGGACGACGAGACCCTGTTCGAGTTCTACGACCAGCGGATCGGTGCCGACGTCGTCTCCGAGCGGCACTTCGACTCCTGGTGGAAGAAGGCACGCCACGAACACCCGGACCTGCTCGACTTCGACCCGGAGCAGCTCCTCAGCGAGGACGCGGCGGAGCTCGACGAAACAGCGTTCCCGAGCACCTGGCACCAGGCGGGCTTCGAGCTGCCGCTCGCCTACGAGTTCTCGCCCCTCACACCCGGCGCGCACGACGGCGTCACCGTGACCATCCCGGTCCTGTTCCTCAACCAGCTGGACCCGAAGCCGTTCCGCTGGCAGATCCCCGGCCAGCGCGTGGAACTCGTCACCGCGCTCATCAAGTCCCTGCCGAAGCAGGTGCGGAAGAACTTCGTGCCCGCGCCCGACGTCGCCCGGACCGTGATGGCCGCCCTCGCGGCGGACTTCGATCCTGCCCGGGACGACCTCGAGACGTCCCTCGAACTGGCGCTGCGCCGGCTGCGCGGACATGTCATCCCGCCGGGGTCGTGGAACTGGTCGGCCGTGCCGCCGCACCTGCTCATGATGTTCCGGATCGTCGACGCCGGCGGGCACGTGCTCGACGAGTCCCGCGACCTCGAGGCCCTCACGGAGTCCCTGGCGCCGGCGGTGAGCCGCGCCATCGCGGAGTCCCTCGGCGCGACGCCGGGCAGCACAAGGCCGGCAGGCGGACCGGGGCGCGGGGGCCGCGGGAAGGCGTCCGCGGGGCCCGCCGGCCGGAACAGCACGGGGACGGCACCGTCAGGCCGCGGCTCCGGCCGGGCGCAGCCAGCGGACGCCCCTGCGGCGGACGGGCAGTCCTCCGTGCAGGGCACTTCCCTGTCCCGGGGAGCCATCGCCGTGGCGGAGGCGCCCGCGGTCGCCGAGCGGACGGGCGAGAGCACCTGGGTCTTCGGAGACATCGAGCGCGAGGTGTCCCGCACGGTCGCCGGCCACCGTGTCACCGGCTTCCCCGCCGTCGTCGACGAAGGCACCTCCGTGGGCCTGCGGGTGTTCCCCACCGCGGGCGAGCAGTCGACGGCGATGCGGGCCGGGATCATCCGGCTCCTGTTCCTGCGCATCCCGAGCCCGGCGAAGTACGTGCTGGAGCACCTCAGCAACACGGAGAAACTCACGTTCAGCCAGAATCCGCACGGCAGCGTGGCGGAACTGATCCGCGACTGCTCGCTCGCGGCGATCGACAAGCTCGTCCCGGAGCAGCTGCCCTGGACCGGGGAGGCGTTCGACCGGCTCTACGAGGAGGTCCGCGCGGAGCTCATCGACACGGTCTTCATCGTCACGGCGACGGTGGAGAAGGTGCTCTCCAGCAGCCGGCGGATCCAGAAACAGCTCAAGGGGACCACGAGCCTCGCACTGATCACGGCCCTGAACGACATCCGGAGCCAGCTGGAGCACCTCGTCCACCCGGGGTTCGTCGCTGCCACCGGCTACGCCCAGCTGGCGCACCTCCCCCGCTATCTGCGCGCCATCGAGGTGCGGCTCGAGAAGCTGCCGACCAACGTGCAGCGCGACGGCCTCGGCACCGCGGTGATCCAGCGGCTCGAAGACGAGTACGACGACGCCGTCGCGTCTCTCGCCGCCGGACGGCACAGCCCCGCAGCTCTGGCGCGGGTCCGCTGGATGATCGAGGAGCTGCGGGTGAGCCTGTTCGCGCAGGACCTCGGCACCGCCTACTCGGTCTCCGAGAAGCGCGTCAGGACGGCCCTCAACGAGGCCCTCGCCGGGACGCGATAGCTCCGACCCGGCCGGCGGCGCCCGACGGCGGCGAACCGGGCCGGGTGCTGTCGGCCCCGGTCCGGGCGGAGATGCTCCGCGCCCGCTTCGCGACCGACACCCGCCGGTCACGGGCCAGGCGGTCGAGCTGGGGGTCCAGCCAGGCGCGCAGGGCGGGGTCGCCGTCGGACCACGCGAAGAGCGTCTCCATGGTGTTGATCAGCACGATCCAGTCGTGCTGCTGCTCCAGGTTGCGCTTGAGGATCGCGGTCGCGCGGCCGCGCTGTCCCGCCGTCAGGTCGGGGGTCAGGCGCAGGAGCAGCTTTGCCAGCGTCCACTGCGCCGAGGGCTGGTCGAGGGGGCCGACGTCGTCGATGAGCCGGTCGGCGAACGGCACCAGCCATTCGTGCCGCTCCGCCTCGACGCGCTTGAGGGCACTCGAGGTGCGCAACCGCACCACCGGATCCTCGCTGCCGTAGCATCCGAACAGTTCCTGCAGCCTCGACCGGTCGGCAACGACCAGCTCCACGACCTCCACGGTGCGCCCCATCGAATGGGGGTGGCCGCCTGTCAGCATGCTCTCGATCGCCTCCATGCACCGGCAACCTACCAGCGGGGGCCGGTTCGCGGTAGCGTCCTGTGGCCCGGTCAGGCGGGGACGGAGCCGGAGTGCCCGGCGTCGCGCAGCGCACTGCGCAGCGCCTCGGCGCTGCGGTCCATGGCGGCGGGGTCCGGCGCGTGGTCCACCCGTGTGACGTCGAAGTCAGCCGGCGACTGCGTCGGCCAGACGTGTACGTGCAGGTGGGGCACCTCGTAGCCCTCGAGCAGGACTCCCACCCGCTTCGCGCCGAATGCCGCCTCCTGCGCCTTCCCGATGGTCTGGGCGACCGCCATGACGCGGGCCAGGGTCTCCGGGTCGGCCTCCAACCAGTGCGGGATCTCCTGACGCGGCACCACGAGCGTGTGCCCGGGGGTGATCGGGGCGATCGTGAGGAAGGCGACGACGTCGTCGTCCTGCCACACGAACCGCCCGGGGATCTCGCCGTTGATGATCCTGGTGAAGAGAGTGGTCATCGGTCCTCCTGGAGTCGCTGCCGGGACACCACGTGCCCGGCCGGGAGGCAGCGGGATCCCGCCGCGCAGGGGCGGCGGTGCGGGTCGTCCTGGGGTCATGCCTCGACGCTACCGCGCCGCCGTGCGGCAGGGCCACCGCCGCACGGCAGCCCTCAGGCACCTGTCGCGACCGGCAGTCCCTCCGTCGTCGACCACTGGGACCACGAGCCCGGGAACAGCGCGGCATCGATACCGGCGATGTCCAGCGCTGCGATCTCGTGGGCCGCGGTGATGCCGGAGCCGCAGTAGACCGCGATGCGTCCGCGGCCGGCACCCAGGGCGTGGAAGCGGTGGCGGAGCTCGTCCGCGGACCGGAAGCGGCCGTCGTCGCCGAGGTTGTCGACGGTGGGTGCGCTGACGGCGCCGGGGATGTGGCCGGCCTTCGGATCGACCGGCTCGTGCTCGCCACGGAAGCGTTCGGCGGCGCGCGCGTCGAGGACGACGTCGTCCTGGGCCGGGTCGAGCAGGTCGGGGATCGACACGACGGGCATGTGTCCCGAGGAGAGGCGGACGCTGCCCACGCAGTGCTGCTCCTCCCCGCCCTCGACGTCGTACCCTGCCGCGCGCCAGGCCGCCAGGCCGCCGTCGAGGAGGCTGACCGACGCGACGCCGGCGTCGCGCAGGAGCCACCAGAGGCGTGCCGCCGCGAGGTTCCCCGAGTCGTCGTACGCGACGACGGCGTCGCCGTCGTTGAGCCCCCACTGGCGTGCCGCCTCCTGGAGGGCTTCCGGGTCGGGGAGCGGATGGCGTCCGAGCCCGGGGCCCCCGGGAGCGCACAGCTGCGTCTCCAGGTCCACGTACACGGCGCCGGGGATGTGTGCCTTGCGGTAGTGCTGGTGGCCGTGGGGGTCGCCCAGGGACCAGCGCACATCCAGCAGGATGGTCTGCCGACCGGAGGTCATCCGGTCCCGCAGCTCCTGCACATCCATCAGAGTCTTCATCGAGATCTCCTGTCGGAACGGTGACCGCGCCGCGGGCTCACCGCGGCCGGTCCTGATGCAGGCCAGTCCACCACACCGGGGACCTCCCACCAAGGAACCCGCCGCCGTCCGCGCAGGCTCAGACGTCGGCGCTCCCGCGGACCCCGAGGTGCTGGAAGGAGGTGCCGTAGCGCGCACCCAGGCGCGTGATGTGGCCCTCCACCAGGCCCAGGCCCGCCTCGTTGAGGAGCGCGTCGTGGATCTGGAACGCGCGGGGGGCGCGTACGGACAGGACGAAGTCGACGACCTCGGCCAGTTTCGACCACGGTGCGTGCACCGGGACCAGGAGCGTCTCGACGCCGATCCCGTCCGGCACGATCAGCGAGTCACCCGGATGATAGACGGATTCGTCGATGAGGTAGCCCACGTTGGCGATCACGGGGATCAGGGGGTGGATCAGGGCGTGCTGTCCGCCGAAGGTCCGCACCCTGAACCCGGCCGCGAGGAACTCCTCGCCCCCGGTCACGGGATGGATCCGCTCCCCGGCGGCGTCCCCCAGGCCCTCCCGCACGGAGTCGACGACGGCCTGCGGGGCCCAGACCTCCACCGAGGGGTCCGCCGCGAGGACCGCGACGACGCGGTCGACGGCGATGTGGTCGGGGTGCTCGTGCGTCACGAGGACGGCACCGGCCCCCGCGAGGGCCTCCTCCACCTCGGAGAACGTCCCGGGATCGACCACCAGGACCGACCCGTCCTGCTCGAGCCTCACGCACGAATGGGAGTACTTGGTCAGCAGCATCGACTCAGACTACCCCGGCCCGCGCTGATAATCTTGACCCTGATCCCGGGCACGCGAGCCCGCGGGAAGGGCAGGACATGACCCCTGAGACGACCTCCGAGGCAGGAACGAGGCCGGGCACGGCCGCACCCCCCCGCAGGGGGTCCGAGCAGCGCGTGACGCGGCAGCGACGTGCCGTGAGCGCCGCCCTCGACGCGCTGGACGACTTCGTGAGCACGCAGGAACTCCACCGCGTGCTCCATGAGCGCGGCGAGTCGGTCTCGCTCGCCACTGCCTACCGCATCCTCCAGTCGATGGCCGACGACGGCCTCGTGGACGTCCTGCGCAACGGGGACAACGAAGCGGTCTACCGGCGATGCGCCGTGGACCACCACCACCACCACCTGCTCTGCAGGAACTGCGGGCGGGCCGTGGAGATCGAGGCACCGGCCGTCGAGCAGTGGGCCGTCCGCATCGCGGCGGAGCACGGATTCACGGACGCCGCCCACACGGTCGAGATCCAGGGCCTGTGCCCGGAATGCACGGCGCTGCGGGCTCGGTCCTGAGCCCGCGCCCGACCCCGCACAGGCATCCTTCCTGCGCAACGCCCGCCGGTCCGCCGGTGATGTCGGTCCGGCCGACTAGGCTGGCCGGGTGATGTCCTCCGACAGTTCCGCCCCCGCCGTACCGGTACCTGGCACGGCCGGCTCCGCTGCCGTCCACGAGCTCGTCGACGCCCTGCGCAGCTACCGCAATGCCGAGACGTCCATGCGCGGCCAGAGCAGGGAGTCCATGCACCTCGGCAGGACCGACATGGCTGCGCTGCGCCTCATGCTGCGCGCCGGCCAGGCCGGACGCCCGCTCAGTGCCGCGGAACTCGCGAGGGAGCTCGGGATCTCGTCGGCTGCCACGACGGTTCTCATCGACCGCCTCGAGAAGAGCGGCCACGCCGAACGACGCCGGAGCGCCACGGACGGGCGGGCCGTCGAGGTCTGGCCGACCCCGACAGCGGAGCACGAGGTGCGGTCGACCATGGGGACGATGCACGAGCGGATGATGCGGATCGCCGCAGCCCTGTCACCGGAGGACAGCGCCACCATCCACCGCTTCCTCGGCGACCTCGGGCAGGCGATGGCGGGACTCGATCTCCCGGAGGCGGGAGCGGACGCCCCTGCCCGTGAGGCGCCGGCCCTGCCGCGGGCCGGACAGACGATTACCTAGGTAGATTGACTACTAGATGATCTAGGATAAAGGCATGGACCATTCTGAGGCGCGACAGGGAGCGGGATACTGGTACCCCCCGGCCGGCGAGGGCAGCGCCCGGCAGGCGGCCAGCGGCGTCGACGTCCTGAACGCGCTCCGGGCCTACCGGACCGTGGAGACCGGCGTCCGCCGCCGGCTCGGCCAGTGGCTCAGCGTGAACGAGACGGACCTCGGGGCCCTGCGCTACCTCCTCGGTGTGTGGCAGACGGGCGATGGGGCCAGCCCCAAGGACCTGGCGCTCGCCCTCGGGATCTCGAGCGCATCGACCACCCTCGTCATCGACCGGCTCGAGAAGGCCGGCTTCATCCGGCGCCGCCGCCACCCCGTCGACCGCCGCGCGGTGATCCTCGAACCCGGGGACCGGGCCACGGAGGAGTTCCGGTCCGCCTTCGACATCGAGAAGCGCGGCGTCCTGGCCGCCGTCGAGAGCCTCACGAGCGAGGAGACCGAGACGGTCACCCGCTTCCTGCGCAGCATGGAACAGGCGATCGGGGACGCCGTCCGCCTGCCGGGTCACGGCAGCGACAGCCGGACCCCGGCGTCCCCCTAGGCAGGGACGCCCGCGGCTCGCCCCGAACCGATCCCCCCGCCCGTGCGGCGCGCGGACCGGCGTGATCCGATCAGGCGGCACGCGAGGTAGATGGCGAAGGAGATCGTCGTCACGTACGGGCTGATCGGGATGCGCCCCCCGAGCGCGAGCAGGATCCCGCCCACCACCGAGGTGCACGCGAACACCACGCTGAGCAGCACGACGACGCCGGGTGCCGACGAGACCTTCAGCGCGGCCGCCGCGGGCGTGATCAGCAGGGCCAGGACGAGCAGGGCCCCGACCACCTGGATGGACAGCGCCACGGAGATCCCGAGCAGCACCATGAACAGGATCGACAGTCCCCGCACCGGGACCCCCCGGGCCTCCGCGAGATCCGGATCGGCGCTCGCGAACGTCAGCGGGCGCCAGATCGCGGCGAGGGCGAGCATGACGACGACGGCGCACCCCACGAGCAGGTTCAGCTGGACGTCGTCGACCGAGACGATCTGCCCGGTCAGGAGCCCGAACTTGTTGGCGGCCCGTCCTTCGTAGAGGGCGAGGAACAGGATGCCGAGGCCGAGGCCGAAGGGCATGACGACCCCGATGATCGAGTTGCGGTCGCGTGCCCGGATGCCCATGAGCCCGAGGACGAGCGCGGCGAGGACGGAGCCGACGAGCGAGCCGGCCACCACGTTCGCTCCGACGAGCAGCGCGAACGCCGCGCCCGCGAAGGACAGCTCGGCGATGCCGTGGACCGCGAAGGCGAGATCGCGCATCACGACGAACGTGCCGATGAGCCCGCCGAGCAGGCCGAGCACCGCTCCGGCGATCAGCGAGTTCCGGACCAGGGGCAGCAGCTGGGCGTAGTTGTCGAACGTGAAGACGGCGTCGACGATGTCGCGGAGGTCCACGGCCTACGACCCCTCGTGATGGTGGCCCGCGCCGTCGGGCGCTCCGACGACGATGATCCTGCCGTTGCTGTGCAGCACGTCGACGGGGCTGCCGTAGAGATCGGAGAGCACGTCGCTCGTCATGACCTCGGCGGGGCTTCCCACCCTGAACCTGCCGTCCGCGAGGTACAGCACGCGGTCCACGTAGTCGATCACGGGATTGATCTCGTGGGTCACGAAGACCACGGCGCTGTTCCTCTCGTGGCACTGCCGGTTGATGAGCGAACTCACGGCCTGCTGATGGTTCAGGTCCAGCGAGAGCAGGGGCTCGTCGCACAGGAGGACGGCCGGGTCCGTGGCGAGCGCCTGCGCGGCCCGGAGGCGCTGCTGCTCGCCCCCCGAGAGGAGGCCGACGGGCGCGTCCGCGTAGGAGGTGGCCCCGACGTCGTGCAGGAGCCCGTCCACGTGCCGGCGGTAGCCGCGGTCCCTGAAGCGGAGACCCCAGCGGTGCCCGTCCACCCCGAGACCCACGAGGTCGCGGGCCCTCAGCGGGGTCTCGGGCGGGAAGGACTTCTGCTGCGGGATGTACCCGAGCGCCCGGCTGCCGCGGGTGATGGGCCCGCCGGCGATGGTCGCGGTGCCGGAGTCGAGCGGCTGCAGTCCCAGCAGGACCTTCAGGAAGCTCGTCTTGCCCGAGCCGTTGGGCCCGAGGACGGCGAAGAACTCGCCGGGCGTGATGTCGAGGTCCAGCCCCTCCCACAGGGTCCGGCTGCCGAAGGACAGCGTCGCGCCGCGCAGGCTGATCACCGGCCCGGCATCCGTTCCCCCGGAGGGGGCGGACGCCGCGCGGGGCACTGTCGAGGTCATGCGGAGCGGCTTCCAGTTCGTCGTGATGCGGGAGGTGGGGCAGGATGCAGGGGTGGTGCGCCGGTCAGGACCGGAGGGCGACTTCGATGCTGTCCGTGTTCGCCGCCATCCAGCTCACGTAGTCCTCGCCGTCGGGCAGGGTCTCGGTGAACTCGACGACGGGCAGGCCTGCCTCCTCGGCGACGGATCGGACGGCCTCGGTCTGCGCTCCTTCGGTCTGGCCATTGTAGGCAAGGAAAGCGAGGCTGCCACCCGCGACGAGCCTCTTCATCTCGTCGAGCGCCGCCACGGGGACGTCGGACTCCTCCTCGATCGCGTCGACGAAGCCCTCCGGTGTCGCGTCCCCGAGGCCGGCAGCCTCCAGGAGATACGCGGGGACGGGCTCGGTCACCGCGACCTCCACGCCGTCGGGCCCGTGCTCCGACGCCAGTGCGTCCAGCCGGTCCTGGACGGGGCGGAGCTCCTCTGCGAAGGCGTCCGCGCGCTGGCGGTACGCATCGGCGTTGGGCGCGTCCAGCCGGGCGAGCTCGTCCGCGACCGCCTGCGCGAGCGTCGTCATGGCAGTCAGGTCGTACCAGACGTGCTCGTTGAAGGACCCGTGGCCGTGCTCCTCCTCATCGGCATGCTCCTCCTCACCGGCGTGCTCGTCCCCGGCGCCGTCGGGCTCCTCGAGACCGGAGAGCTCAACCACGTTGAGCACCGTCCCGACGCCGGCCTCGTCCGCGAGGCGCCCGAGGAAGGCGTCGTATCCTCCGCCGTTCTCGATCACGAGGTCCGCCTCCGAGACGGACAGCTTGTCCTGCACCGTCGGCTCGTACGAGTGCGGGTCCTGGCTCAGGCTGTCCACGATCGGGGTGACTCGGACGTCGTCGCCGCCCACCGCGGCAGCGATGTCCCCGTACACGCTGGTAGCGGTGACGACCGTGATCGCGGCATCGCCGGAGGAACCCGCCTGGCCGGTCGCGGCGTCGGACCCGCCGTCTCCGCAGGCGGCGAGGCCGAGCGCCGAGACGGCTATCAGGGCTGGGAACACGAGACGGCGGGAGACGGGCATCAGGGGACCTCGATGTGACTATTGAGAATTGTTCAGGTTAGCGCTTCGAGCATAGCCCAGACGCGAACCATTCGCATTTCCTCGGGGCCGGTCAGGAGGCCACGGGAGCGTCGGGCCCGCCGATGCCCTCGCCCGACCTCCGCGCGCCCTGGTTCTGCGTGGCGTCGCGGATCTCTCCGATGAGCTGCTCGATCACGTCCTCGAGGAAGAGCACGCCGCGCGTGGAACCGTCCGGCCCGAGGACGCGGGCCAGGTGGGAACCGGTGCGCTGCATCACGGTCAGGGCGTCCTCGATCTCGTCGTGGAGCGACAGGTTGGCGAGCGTGCGGACCTTGTTCTCGGTGATGGGCCGCCGGTACATGGCCTGCGGCATCGACATGATGTCCTTCAGGTGCATGTAGCCGGTGAGGTTGCCGCGCTCGTCCACCATGACGAACCGGGAGAACCCGGTGCGGCCGACGGCGCGCTCGAAGTCCTCCGGCGTGGCGTCGGTGCGGACGGTCACGAGTTCGCTCAGGGGCACCATCGTGGTCTCGGCCGTCTGCCCGGAGAATTCCAGCGCACCGGTGATGAGGCCCGACTCGTCGTCCACGAGCCCGCTCTTCGTCGACTCCTCGACGATGGACTGCACCTCCTCCAGCGTGAAGGTCGAGGACACCTCGTCCTTCGGCTCCACGCGGAGCGCGCGGAGGATGTGGTTCGCGGCCCAGTTCAGCGACGAGATCACCGGGTGGACGACTCGCGCGATCATCACGAGCGGCGGCGCCAGGAGCAGCGCGGCCTTGTCCGCGACGGACACCGAGATGTTCTTCGGCACCATCTCGCCGAAGGTCACGTGCAGGAACGTCACCAGGAGCAGCGCGATGGCGAACGCGACGCCGCCTGCGAGGCCCTCGGGGATGCCGACCGCTTCCAGCGGCACCACGAGCAGGTGGTGGATGGCCGGCTCCGCGACCTGCAGGATCAGGAGCGAGCAGACCGTGATGCCGAGCTGCGCGCAGGCGAGCATCAGCGACACGTGCTCCATGGCCCAGATGGTGGTCTTCGCGCGCTTGGACCCCGTCTCGGCCAGGGGCTCGATCTGGCTGCGGCGCGCGGACATGATCGCGAATTCCGCGCCGACGAAGAAGGCGTTGCCGGCCAGGAGGACGATCAGCCAGACGATTCCCGCCCAGTCGCTCATCGGGAGTCCTTCCGGTAGGCGGTGCTGCCGGCGAAGGCGTGACCGGTGGTCGATTCGGCGCCCGAGGAACCCCGGGGCACGGGCTGGTGCTCGGGCACGACGGCGCTCTCGTCACCGCGCTCGGGTGCGGGTGCGGGTGCGGGTGCGGGACGGAACTGGAGCCGGTCGATGCGCCGTCCGTCCATGCGTTCGACGGTCAGGGTACCGGCGGCGACCTCGACGGTGTCCCCGGGAGCTGCGACCCGGCCGAGCTCGGCCAGGACGAACCCGGCGACGGTCTCGTAGCCGGCCTCGTCCGGCACCACGAGGCCGGGGATCTGCAGGGTGACCTCGTCGGGCCGCATGAGACCGGAGAAGTACCAGTCCCCCGCGGCGCTCTGCAGCACGCCCAGTTTCAGCTTGTCGTGCTCGTCCGCGACCTCGCCGACGATCTCCTCGACGAGATCCTCGAGCGTGGCGACGCCGGCGGTGCCCCCGTATTCGTCGAGCACGACGGCGAGCTGGAGGTTCGCCTCACGCAGTTCGCTGAGGAGGGAGTCGAGGTGCACCGTCTCGGGGACGCGCAGGACGTCGGTCATGATCGT
This sequence comes from Arthrobacter arabinosi, assembly GCF_054511115.1. NCBI lineage: Bacteria > Bacillati > Actinomycetota > Actinomycetes > Micrococcales > Micrococcaceae > Arthrobacter > Arthrobacter arabinosi. The sequence goes on along the minus strand of NZ_JBTNDF010000001.1, from coordinate 39,894 downwards.
GCCCGCCGGCAGGTCGGCGCGCTTGTGGCGCGGGACCGCGACGGCCTTCTTGACGTGGACCACGCCGCGGATGTCGTCCGCGGAGTCGCCGATCAGGGGGAACCGCGAGAAGCCGGTGCGACGCGCGGCCTCGACGACGTCGGCCACGGTCTGGTCCGAGTCGATCACCTCCATGCGGATGCGCGGGGTCATGACGTCGGCCGCCGTCCGCTCGGAGAAGCTGAAGGTGCGGGCCAGGAAGTTCGCGGTGCCCTGGTCCAGCGTGCCCATCTCGGCGGATCGACGCACGAGCGAGGAGAGTTCCGACGGCGTCCGCGCGCCGGAGATCTCCTCCTTCGCCTCGAGCCCGAAGATGTTGAGGACCCGGTTGGAGAACCCGTTCAGCACGAGGATGGCGGGCTTGAAGACGGCGGTGAACATCAGTTGGGGGCGGGCCAGCGCCCTGCCCACCCTGAAGGGCAGCGAGATGGAGAGGTTCTTGGGGACCAGCTCGCCGATGAGCATGGACAGCAGGGTCGCGAAGGCCATGGCGATGATCAGCGATGCGGAGGCGACCAGGGCCTCCGAGAGACCGAGCGCGGCAAGCGGCGTCTCGAGGAGCTTGCCGACCGAGGGTTCCATGACATACCCGGTCAGCAGCGTGGTCAGCGTGATGCCCAACTGGCAGCTGGAGAGCTGGGTCGAGAGGGACTTGAGGCAGCGCAGCAGGGGCACGGCCTTCGTGTCCCCCTCGTCCACCGCACGCTGGACATAGGTCTGGTCGAGGGCCACGAGGGCGAATTCCACGGCCACGAAGAAGCCCGTGCCGAGGATGAGGAGCAGGCCGGCGGCCAGGTAGATCCATTCCACCGCTACGTCCACTCCCCGATCAGCGCAGGTCGGGGGCGCAGCGGTCCGCGTTTGAGGGGGTCCGCGGCGTCCGACGGGAGGGGCGGCGCGCCGCCCTCGCCGGAACCTGCGTCGGCGGGTCCTGCGGCAACGGGTCCGGGTACGGGATGGGCGAGAGGAGAGGGTGCGCCGGCGTCGAGCCGGCCCCTGGAAGGACTGTCCATAAGGCTCCCAGTTTACGGGCTGGACCCGCGTCCGCCAGATGGAATCGGCGCGGCGCTCCCGGCCTCTTCGCTCTCAGCGCAATGGCAGCCCGGGCACGGCCTGCCCGAGCCGGCGCCACCCCTACCAGCTCTGCGGGAGCGGGCGGCCCTCCTCGTAGCCCGCGGCGGACTGCACGCCGACCACCGCGCGGTCGCGGAACTCGGCCAGCGACGCCGCGCCGGCGTAGGTCATCGAGCTGCGGACACCCGCGGTGATCATGTCGATCAGGTCCTCGACGCCGGGGCGTGCCGGGTCGAGGTACATCTTCGAGGTGGAGATCCCCTCCTCGAACAGGCCCTTGCGGGCGCGGGCGTAGACGTCGTCGCGCCGGGTCCGGTTCTGCACGGCGCGGGCGGAGGCCATGCCGAAGCTCTCCTTGTACCGGCGTCCGCTGCTGTCCGTCTGGAGGTCGCCCGGGCTCTCGTACGTCCCGGCGAACCAGGAGCCGATCATGACCTGGCTGGCACCGGCGGCGAGGGCGAGGGCGACGTCGCGCGGGTACCGGACGCCGCCGTCGGCCCACACGTGGGCGCCGAGCTCCGCGGCCGCCTGGGCGCACTCGTGGACGGCGGAGAACTGCGGGCGGCCGACGGCCGTCATCATGCGCGTGGTGCACATGGCGCCGGGGCCCACGCCCACCTTGACGATCGACGCCCCGGCGGCGACGAGGTCGCGCACGCCCTCGGCGCTGACCACGTTCCCCGCCACGATCGGCACCGTCGGGTCCAGGCCGCGCACGACGGCGAGTGCGTCGAGCATCTTCCGCTGGTGGCCGTGGGCCGTGTCGACGACGAGGACGTCGACGCCGGCGTCGAGCAGTGCCCCCGCCTTCGCCTCGACGTCGCCGTTGATGCCCACGGCGGCCGCGACGCGCAGCCTGCCCGCGGTGTCCACGGCGGGCTCGTAGATGGTGGAGCGGAGCGCCCCCGTCCGGGTGATGACGCCCTGCAGTGCGCCGTCGCGCACCACGGGCGCGAGGGAGATGCGGGAGCCGTCGAGGTCCTCGAAGGCCTTCTGGAGCGCTGCCGCGGGATCGGCGTCGAACATGGACGCCTCGAAGGCGGCGGGTGCGGGGCGCATCACCGACTCCAGCGACGCGAAGCGGTCCACCTCCTCGCAGTCGTCGGCGTCGACCACGCCGACGCAGACGCCGGCGTCGTCGGTGACGAGGACCGCCCCGTGCGCCCGCTTGTGCATGAGGTGCAGCGCGTCCACCACGGTGTTGCCGGGATGCAGCCGCAGCGGCGTCTCGAAGACGGGGTGGCGCTCCTTCACCCACGAGGTGACCTCGGCGATGACCTCGGCGGGGACGTCCTGGGGCAGGACCCCGATGCCCCCGCGCCGCGCGACGGTCTCGACCATGCGCCGCCCCGTCACGGCCGTCATGTTGGCGACGACGAGCGGGATCGTGGTGCCCGTGCCGTCCTCCGAGGACAGGTCGACGTCGAAACGGGAGATGACCTCGGACGCGGAGGGCACGAGGAACACGTCCGAGTAGGTGAGGTCGGTGGTGGGCGGGTTGATGAAGCGCATGGTTCTCCCTTGATAGACAGCCGCAAGGAGTCTAGTGGGTCCCGGCCCGTCTGATTGGATTGTTCCTTCGTCGTGTCACTACACTTGGACAGGGTCCAGACACGGCTTAGCGCCGATCTTGCCGACCGCACCGCGCTCAGGGCAATTTACGGAAGAGGCGTATACCAAGTGCCAGAACAGACCAGCCACCGTCTACCTGATGAATTCGGCGGGAACGAGTGGCTTGTTGACGAGCTCTACGAGCAGTTCCAGAAGGACCGTCACTCGGTCGACCGCAAGTGGTGGGACCTCTTCGACTCGTTCGACGCCGAGGGCACGTCCGGCAATGGCGCCGGCCGGACCTCCGACGCTCCGGCCGCGACTCCCCCTGCCGCGAAGCCCGCCGCTCCCGCGCCCGCCAGCCCTCCGTCGGTCGCCCCGGCGGCGACGAGTCCCCGGACGCCGGACGTGCCGGCCGTGCGGACCGAGGCCGCCGCACCGAAGGCCTCCGGGGAGTCCCCTGCAAGCACCCAGCAGAGCGGCAGGCCCCCCGTCGCCAACGAGCCGGCGAAGAAGCCGGAGTCCTCGCGCGAGGACAAGCCCGCAGCGAAGCCCATCCCCGCCCAGCTTCCCGCCTCGGACCGCAGCGCCGAGATGGACGAGAACAAGGTCAGCGTGCTGCGCGGCCCGGCGAAGGCGATCTCCACGAACATGGAGGCCAGCCTCAGCGTCCCCACCGCGACGAGCGTCCGCGCCATCCCCGCGAAACTGCTCATCGACAACCGCGTCGTCATCAACAGCAACCTCGCCCGCGCCCGCGGCGGCAAGGTGTCCTTCACCCACCTGATCGGGTACGCGATCATCCGGGCGCTCGCCCAGTTCCCCTCACAGAACGTCTACTACGACGTCATCGACGGCAAGCCCTCCGCCGTGCAGCCCGCCCACGTGAACTTCGGCCTGGCGATCGACATGCCGAAGCCGGACGGCACGCGCTCGCTCGTGGTGCCGAACATCAAGAAGGCCGAGACCATGAACTTCTCGGAGTTCTGGCACGCCTACGAGGACCTCGTGAAGAAGGCCCGCGCCGGCAAGCTCGGCGCGGACGACTACGCCGGCACCACGGTGTCCCTGACCAACCCCGGCGGCATCGGCACCGTGCACTCCGTGCCGCGGCTGTCCAGGGGACAGGCCTGCATCATCGGTGCGGGCGCCCTCGAGTACCCGGCCGAGTTCCAGGGCTCCAGCGAGAAGACGCTCGCCAAGCACGCCATCAGCAAGACCATCACGCTGACCTCGACCTACGACCACCGCGTGATCCAGGGCGCGGGCAGCGGCGAGTTCCTTCGCATCATCCACCAGCTGCTGCTGGGCGAGCAGAACTTCTACGACGAGATCTTCGAGTCGCTGCGCATCCCGTACGAGCCCGTGCGCTGGAGTGCGGACATCCAGGTCGACCCGATGGACCAGATCAACAAGGTCGCCCGGATCCAGCAGCTCATCCACGCGTACCGCGTGCGAGGGCACCTCATGGCGGACACCAACCCCCTCGAGTACGTGCAGCGCAAGCACGCGGACCTCGACATCCGCACCCACGGCCTGACCCTGTGGGACCTGGACCGCGAGTGGCCCACGGGCGGCTTCGGCGGCCAGCCGTCACTGAAGTTCCGCGACATGCTCGGCGTCCTCCGCGACGCCTACTGCCGCACCACGGGCATCGAGTACATGCACCTGCAGGACCCGGGTGAGCGCCAGTGGTTCCAGGACGAGCTGGAGCACCCGTACTCCAAGCCCAGCCGCGAGGAGCAGCTGCGCATCCTGCACAAGCTGAACTCCGCGGAGGCCTTCGAGACGTTCCTGCAGACGAAGTTCGTCGGCCAGAAACGCTTCTCCCTCGAGGGCGGCGAATCGCTGATCCCGCTGCTCGACGCCGTCATCTCCGGTGCGGCCGACGACGGCCTCGACGAGGTCGCGATCGGCATGGCGCACCGCGGCCGCCTCAACGTCCTCACCAACATCGCCGGCAAGACCTACGCCCAGGTCTTCCGTGAATTCGAGGGCACGCAGGATCCGCGTTCCGTCCAGGGGTCCGGCGACGTCAAGTACCACCTCGGCACCGAGGGGACGTTCACGTCCGACGCCGGCAACGAGACGAAGGTCTACCTCGCCGCGAACCCGTCCCACCTCGAGGCCGTCGACCCCGTGCTGGAGGGCATCGTCCGCGCCAAGCAGGACCTCCTCGACCAGGGCGAGACCTTCCCCGTCCTGCCGATCCTCATCCACGGCGATGCTGCCTTCGCGGGCCAGGGCGTCGTGGCGGAGACCCTGAACCTCTCGCAGCTGCGCGGCTACCGCACGGGCGGCACCATCCACGTGATCGTGAACAACCAGGTCGGCTTCACCACGAGCCCGACGTCGTCGCGCTCCTCCGTGTACTCCACGGACGTCGCGAAGATGGTCCAGGCACCCGTGTTCCACGTGAACGGCGACGACCCCGAGGCCGTGGTCCGCGTGGCCCAGATGGCGTACCAGTTCCGCCAGCGGTTCAACAAGGACGTCGTCATCGACATGGTCTGCTACCGCCGTCGCGGCCACAACGAGGGCGACGATCCGTCGATGACGCAGCCCATGATGTACAACCTGATCGAGGCCAAGCGGTCGGTGAGGAAGCTGTACACCGAGGCGCTGATCGGCCGCGGCGACATCACGCAGGAGGAAGCCGAGCAGGCGCTGCGCGACTACCAGGAGCGCCTCGAGCGCGTCTTCGCCGAGACCCACGCGGCCCAGACCTCGCCGATCCCCGTCGTCGCCAAGGATCCCCGGGCGGTCTCGGACCTCGAGCGGCCCTATGCGCAGCAGTCCGACAGCGACGCCGCCGCTGCGCCGCGGACCGCGATCAGCACGGAGACCCTGGCGCACATCGGGGCCGCCCACACGGCGATCCCGGACAGCTTCACGGTCCACCCGAAGCTCAAGGCGCTGCTCGAGAAGCGGGAGCAGATGTCCCGCGAAGGCGGGATCGACTGGGGCTTCGGCGAGATCGCGGCCTTCGGATCGCTCCTCATGGAGGGCGTCCCCGTCCGGCTCGCCGGCCAGGACTCCCGGCGCGGCACGTTCGTGCAGCGGCACGCCGTCTTCCACGACCGCGCGACGGGGCACGAGTGGCTGCCGCTCGACGACCTCAGCGAGGGCCAGGCCAAGTTCTGGGTCTACGACTCCCTGCTGAGCGAATATGCGGCCATGGGCTTCGAGTACGGCTACTCGGTGGAGCGTCCCGACGCCCTCGTCATCTGGGAAGCGCAGTTCGGCGACTTCGTCAACGGCGCGCAGACCATCATCGACGAGTTCATCAGTTCGGCGGAGCAGAAGTGGGGACAGCGGTCGTCGCTGGTCCTCATGCTGCCCCACGGCTACGAGGGCCAGGGCCCCGACCACTCGTCCGCGCGCATCGAACGCTTCCTGCAGATGTGCGCCGAGGAGAACATGGTCGTCGCCAACCCGAGCAACGCGGCCTCCCACTTCCACCTGCTGCGTCGGCACGCGTACACGCGTCCGAGGAAGCCGCTGGTCATCTTCACCCCCAAGCAGCTCCTCCGCCTCAAGGCGGCGGCGAGCTCGGTGGAGGACTTCACTCAGGGCAGCTTCCAGCCCGTCATCCCCGACACGCTCGAGACGCCCGGGAGGGACGTCGAGCGGGTGATCCTCGTGTCCGGCCGGCTCTACTACGACCTGCTGGCCTCGCGCCAGAAGCTCGACGACGGCAGGACCGCCATCGTGCGCGTGGAGCAGCTCTACCCGCTGCCGCTCGAGGAGATCAGGGCCGCCCTGGACACCTACCCCGGTGCGGAGATCGTCTGGGCGCAGGACGAGCCGGCCAACCAGGGGCCGTGGCCCTTCATCGGGCTCAACCTCCCGCAGGAACTCGACCGGCCCCTCCGGCTCGCGTCCCGCCCCGCGTCGGCCTCCACGGCGACCGGTTCCGCCAAGAACCACGCGAAGGAGCAGGAGCTCCTGATCCGGAAGGCCTTCGGCCGGGAACAGTAAGCCATCAGTATGATGTCAGGTGGGGTCCAGGCCCCACCCGATGTCTTTAAGGGCCTCCCACCGGCGTGCCCGGCAGCCCCGCCCCATCCGACGAGCACACCGAGGAACCAGTGGAACAACGCAGAATCCGGCTAGCAGCAGTGGGCGACGAACTCCTCGCAGGGCTCGGTGATCCGAGGGCGCTCGGCTGGCTCGGTCGCGTGATGGCGCGGACCAGGCCCGACAACGCGTCCGTCGAGGCCTACAGCCTGGCCGCCCCAGGGGAGGGGACGGAGGCGCTGGCGAACCGCTGGCTGCAGGAAGTGGGACGCCGCTTCGCCGACGGCTTCGACAACCGCCTCGTGATCGGCCTGTCCGACCGCGACCTCGACCTCGAACTGTCCACGGCGAGGAGCCGCCTGAACCTCGCGAACATCCTCGACGGAGCGTCGCAGATGAGCGTCAAGGTGCTGGTGGTCGGCCCTCCCCCGGGCCTCGACGCCGAGCGCAACCGGCGCCTCGCCGACCTCTCCGCGGCCTTCGGCGACGTCACCACGCGCCGCAAGCACGTCTTCGTCGACACCTTCACCCCACTGCTCGCCCACGAGCAGTGGCGCCACGACCTCGCCGCGAACGGCGGGACGCCGGGCCAGGCCGGGTACGGCCTGATGGCGTGGCTGGTGCTGCACCGCGGCTGGTTCCAGTGGCTGGAAGTGCCCGCGCCAGAGTAAGGCACACGCGAACTGGAAGGCCCCGGGACACGCTGTCCACGGGGTCTTTTTCAGTCTTCAGCAGCCTTATGTTTCGGCGAAGTAACGAATGGGTTATCAGTGCTTCACTGAGTGTCCGGAGGCAACGATCCTTGGCTATGCTGACCGGATGTGATTGCCGTCACGGCTGCAATCCATCCTGTGGGACCTGTCTGCGTCCCTCGCGCCAAGCACAGTAAGGACTATCGAATGCGTAATAAGCGCACAATGACGCTCGCCGCACTGTCCATCGGGACGCTCATGCTGAGCGCCTGTGGATCAGCGGGCGGTACGGCCGGGACCCCGGCCTCCGAGAGCGCCGAGGAGAACCTGGCCTCGACGATCAATATCGCGATCAGCCAGGCTCCCACCGGGTACAACGGCAACACGGCCGCCACGAACTCCGTCTACAACACGTATGTGGACAACCTGACCTCGGGTGGATTCGCCGCCTTCACGGCCGCGGGCAAGCTCGAGGCGAACCCCGACTTCGGCTCGTACGAGAAGGTCAGCGACGACCCGCTCACGGTCAAATACACCATCGACGAGGATGCCGTGTGGTCCGACGGCGTGCCGATCGACTACGACGACGTCCTGCTGGCCTGGGCCGCCCTGTCGGGCACGCACCCGAGCGGCGAGAAGGATCCCGAGACGGGCGCCGAGTCCGATCTCTTCCAGGCGGCCTCCACGAACGGCTTCGCCCTGATGGACATGATCGAGGGCGAGCCCGGCGACAAGGAGTTCGAGGTCGTCTTCACGGAGCCCTACGCCGACTGGGAAGCCCTCCTCACCCCGGGCGTCTTCATGCCCGCGCACATCGCGGCCGAGCAGGGCGGACTGTCGCCGGAAGGCGACGGCGCCGAGCTGGTCGACGCCATCAAGGCCACCGATACCGCGGCGCTCAAGCCCGTGGCCGAGTTCTGGAACACCGGCTGGGACTACGAAGTGGACCTGCCGACCCTTCCGGACACGGCGATCCTGCCCTCCTCCGGCCCGTACAAGCTGGACAACGCGACCAACGGCACCCTGACGCTCGTGAAGAACGACAAGTACTGGGGCGAGGAGCGCGCGGGCAAGACCGACACGCTCGTCTTCAAGACCATCGTCGACGAGGAGGCCGTCCAGGCCCTCGAGAACGGCGACGTCGACGTCATCGACCCCTCCAGCCCGACCGTCGACACCAAGGCTGCCCTCGAGCAGATCGGCGAGACCGTCACGGTCGACACCGGGACGTCGCTGACCTTCTCGCACATCGACCTCGACCAGCGCCCCGGCGCCGTCTTCGAGGACGTCTTGGTCCGTCAGGCCTTCAACGCCTGCACGCCCCGTGCCGACATGGTCGACAAGTTCGTGACCCCCATCGACCCCGAGGGGACGGTCATGAACCTGCGCGAGTACCAGCCCGGGCAGCCCGACTACGACACCGTGCTCGACGGTGCTCCCGCCGCGCAGGGTGACGGCACCGCGGACATCGACGGCGCCAAGGAACTCCTCGCCGACGCCGGCAAGACCGAGCCCGTCAAGGTCTCGCTGATGTACGCGTCCACCAGCCAGCTGCGCGCCGACATGGTGGCACTCATCAAGGACTCGTGCGACAAGGCCGGCTTCGAGGTCATCCCCCAGCCCGAGCCCGAATGGTCCTCCAAGCTCTCCGAGCCCGGAGCCTGGGACGCGGTGCTCTTCGGCTGGGCCGGATCGGGCCTGGTCGCCTCCGGTGAGTCGATCTACGTCTCGGGAGGCGAGCAGAACTTCGGCGGCTACGCCGACGAGGAGGTCGATCGCCTCTGGAGCGAGATCGTCACGAGCACCGACGAGGAGAAGGTCGTGCCCCTGAAGACCGAGCTCGAGCAGCGCCTCGCCGAGACGCAGTACAACGTGGTGCTCTACGCGAACGCCGACATCATCGGGTCCTCCTCGAAGCTCCAGGGCGTCGAGATGAACCCGACGCAGACCGGTATCACCTGGAACGCCTACAGCTGGACGAAGCAGAACTGATTGCAGGCTTCCAGCTGACGCATGAGGACGGGCAGGCCCGCGGGCCTGCCCGTCCCTGTGCCGGGCACTGCTTCAGTCTGCACCGTCTCCAAGGAGCCCCACGTGTTCTACTTCATCGCCAAACGAACGGTCATCTCGTTCTTCATCATGCTCGCAGCCACTACGCTGATGTACTTCCTCACCATCTCGTCGGGCGATCCCTTCGAGGACCTCGGTGAGACCAGCGGCCCCGAGAAGGCCGCAACCATCGCCGCCCGCACGGCGGCGATGAACCTGGATGTCCCACCCATCCCCCGCTACTTCCTCTGGCTGCAGGACGTCGGCCACTGCCTCGTCCCCGGCGGCGTGAGCTGCACGCTCGGCCTGGACCGCTCCGGCGCGGCCGTCCTCCCGCAGCTCGAGAACGCGATGGGTTCGACGCTGCGCCTCGTCGTCGTGGCGACGGTCCTCGCCCTCGTGCTCGGCGTGATCGTCGGGATCGTGACGGCGATCCGCCAGTACAGCACCTTCGACTACTCGGTCACCTTCATCTCGTTCCTGCTGTTCTCGCTGCCCCTGTTCTGGCTCTCCACCCTGCTCAAGCAGTACCTGGCGATCGACCTCAACACCTGGCTGGCGGATCCTCGGTTCTCCTACCTCACGATCGCCCTGATAGGGGTGATCGCCGGCGTCATCTGGGCGATCGTCGTCGGCGGTGACCGCCGGCGGCGCCTGATCACCTTCGGCATCGCTGCCACGACCACCGCCGTCGCGCTCTTCCTCCTCCTCGTCACCGGCTGGTTCGTCAGCCCGGGCCTCGGCGTCGTCGGCATGCTGGTCTCCGCCGCGGGCGTCGCCGTCCTGTGGACGGCCCTCCTCGCAGGCTTCCGCCGTCGGCGTGTCCTGCACGCGGCCCTCGCTGCCGCCGGCGTCGGCTTCCTCGGTTACCTCGCCTCCCTCCTCCTGCTCGATGATCCGAACTGGTTCATCGTGCTGGCGCTCGTGGCCGTCACCGCGGTGCTCGCCTACGTCGTCGCCGGCGTGGTCGGCGGGCCGTTCCGCGCCCAGGCCGCGAAGATCGGGGCCGTGGTCGCTGTGTCGGTGAGCCTCCTGATCGTCCTCGACCGCCTCCTCCAGGCCTACCCGACACTCTCGGCGAAGGCGGGCGGGCGGCCCATCCCCACCACCGGCTCGCAGTCGGCCAACCTGGAGGGCACGTTCTGGGAGATCAACCTCGACTACGCGCTGCACCTGATCCTGCCGACCATCGCGCTGACGCTCATCTCCTTCGCCACGTACACCCGGTACACGAGGGCCAGCCAGCTCGACGTCATGAACCAGGACTACATCCGCACCGCGCGGGCCAAGGGCCTCAGCGAGCGGACCGTCCTCGTCAAGCACGCGTTCCGCAACGCGATGATCCCGATCACCACGCTCATGGCGTTCGACTTCGCGGGCGTCCTCGGCGGCGCCGTCATCACGGAGCAGGTCTTCGGCTGGAACGGCATGGGCAAGATGTTCGTGGACGGCATCGGCCACGTGGATCCCGGGCCGGTCATGGCCTTCTTCCTCGTCGTCGGCACCGCCGCCGTGCTGTTCAACATGCTCGCCGACATCGCCTACGCGTTCCTCGACCCGCGCATCACCCTGAGCTAGGACCCGATCATGAGCAATCACCAGAACCCGCGGGACGATTCCCGCCCGTCGGTCGAATTGTCCGAGCTGACCCTGCAGAGCCAGGACACGGACATCGCCACGGCCATCCCCACCCGGGAGCAGACGGACCGCATCCGCACGACCGAGGCGAAGAGCCAGGGACGCCTCATCCGGGAACGCTTCTTCCGGCACAAGGGAGCACTGGCGGGCATCGCGCTGCTCGTGCTGATCTTCCTCCTCGCGTTCACCTCGATCGGTTTCGCAGGCATCCCCGGCTGGTGGAACAAGGACTACGACGTCCTCGCGGACCGGTTCAACGAGGGCAAGCCCACCCTGACCCTGTGGCCGTTCAGCCTCGGCGAGCACCCGTTCGGCCAGGACGTGCTGGGCCGCGACTACTTCGCACTGACCATGCGCGGCATCCAGACCTCGCTGATCATCGCGTTCATCGTCGGGATCGTGGCCATGGTCATCGGTACCACGGTAGGCGCCGTGGCCGGCTACTTCCGCGGCTGGACCGAGGCATTCCTCATGCGCATCACCGACGTCGTCATCACCATCCCCACCGTCGTCATCGCGGCCGCGGTCGCGGGCATCGTCGCCAAGCACGGCATCATCCCCTTCGCGGTGTTCCTCGGCCTCGTCACCTGGACCGGCCTGGCACGCCTGGTCCGCGGCGAGTTCCTCTCCCTGCGCGAGAAGGAGTTCGTCGAGTCGGCGAAGTCGGTCGGGGCGAGCTCGGCACGCATCATCTTCCGCCACATCCTGCCGAACACCGTCGGCGTGATCATCGTCTCGACGACCCTCGCCATCTCCGGGGCCATCCTCCTCGAGACCGCCCTGAGCTACCTCGGCCTCGGCGTCACGGCGCCGGACACCTCCCTCGGCAAGGCCATCAACGACAACCGCTCCGCCCTCACGGTCCGGCCGTGGCTGTTCCTGTGGCCCGGCGCCTTCATCATCGGCATCGCCCTCGCCGTCAACTTCATCGGTGACGGCCTGCGCGACGCGTTCGATCCCAAGCAGACAAGGGTGAAGCAGTAATGAGTTCCAGCACCGTCACCATCTCGGACGAGCAAGCACCCCCCGCCAACGGACCGATCCTCGCGGTCCGGGGCCTCGGTGTCGACTTCAGCGTCGACAACGAGTGGGTCATGGCAGCCGAAGACGTCTCCTACGAGATCCACCCCGGCGAGATCCTCGCGATCGTCGGAGAATCCGGCTCCGGCAAGAGCATGTCCTCGATGGCCCTGCTCGGGCTGCTCCCCCGCAACGGGCGCTCGCACGGCAGCGCGAAGATGCTGGGCAAGGAACTCATCGGCGCCTCGCAGGGCACGCTCCGGCGCGTGCGCGGCAACGAGATCGCCATGATCTTCCAGGAGCCCATGACCGCCCTGAACCCGGTGCTGACCGTCGGCGAGCAGATCCGCGAAGCCGTCGAGCAGCACACCGAACTCTCCCCCGCGCAGGCGAAGAAGCGAGCCGTCGAGCTCCTCCGCATGGTGGAGATCCCGGAGCCGGAGCGCCGCTACGACAACTTCCCGCACCAGTTCTCGGGGGGCCAGCGGCAGCGCGCCATGATCGCCATCGCGCTGGCCAACGATCCCATGCTCCTCATCGCCGACGAGCCGACGACAGCGCTCGACGTCACCGTGCAGGCCGAGGTCCTGGACCTGCTGCGCAAGCTCAACAAGCGGCTCAACAGTGCCGTGCTCCTCATCACCCACGACATGGGAGTGGTCGCCGACCTCGCGGACCACGTCGTCGTGATGGAACGCGGCCGGATCGTCGAGGCGGCGCCGACGGCGCAGCTGTTCGCGGCACCGGCCGAGGCCTACACCCGGCAGCTCCTGGGGTCCGTGCCGCACCTGGGCTCGAAGGTCGGCGGCGTCCTCACCGACGTCGAAGTGGTCGACGGGCACCTGAGCATCCACGAGGAGTACGCCGCAGCCGCCGTGCGTGCGCAGGAAACGCACGCCGCCTCCGGCGTCGTGCCCGCGCTCGAACTGACGGACGTCGACATCGAGTACCCGGGGCGCTTCCGCCAGCCGCCTTTCAAGGCGGTCTCGGGTGTCTCTCTCACCATCAACCCGGGCGAGGTCCTGGGCCTGGTCGGGGAGTCGGGCTCGGGCAAGTCGACGATCGCCCGCGCCGTCACCGGGCTGATCAGGACATCCGGGGGCAGGGTGAGGATCGGCGGCACCGACATCACGGAGCTCAGCGCCCGCCAGCTCATGCCGCTGCGCAAGCGCTTCGCGATCGTGTTCCAGGACCCCGCGGCGTCCCTCAACCCGCGCCTGTCGATCGGCGAGAGCATCGGCGAGCCGCTGTTCCTGCACGAGAAGCTGGGCCGCGCGGACCTGGACAGGCGCGTCGCATCGCTGCTGGAGGACGTGCAGCTGCCGGTCGCCTTCCGCAACCGGTACCCGCACGAGCTCTCGGGGGGCCAGCGCCAGCGCGTGGGGATCGCCCGTGCGCTGTCGCTCCAGCCCGACCTCCTCGTCGCCGACGAGCCGACCTCGGCCCTGGACGTCTCCGTGCAGGCCAAGGTCCTCGACCTGCTGCAGGAACTCCAGCGGGAACGGGGCTTCGCCTGCCTGTTCGTCAGCCACGACCTCGCCGTCGTCGAGCTCCTCGCGAGCCACATCGCGGTGCTGAACAAGGGCGTGCTCGTGGAGCAGGGCAGCACCGAGCAGATCCTGAAGTACCCGCGCGATCCGTACACCCGCCGCCTGCTGGCAGCGGCACCGGTGCCCGATCCGGCGGAGCAGTCGCTCCGGCGCGAGCAGCGCGCGGCGATCCTGGCGGCAGGCGTGTCCGAGTAGCTCCAGCCGGCACGGGCTGCACGACGACGAAGGACCCCTCCGTGCGGAGGGGTCCTTCGTCGTCCCGAGGTCGTCGTGGGGCGCTCAGTGCCGGAAGACGATCTTCCCGAACACGTCGCCGTCGAGCATCCGCCCGAACCCCTCGGCGGCGTCCTCCAGGGGGAGGACGGCGTCGATGACCGGCCGCACACCCGTGGCGACCAGGAATCGCGTCAGGCGGACCAGTTCGTCCCGGGTTCCCATGGTGGAGCCCAGCACGCGCAGCTGCAGGAAGAACACCCGGTTGAGGTCCGCCGAAGGGGCCGGCCCGCTCGTCGCGCCGCACGTGACCACGGTGCCGCCCGGCACGAGGGACTTCAGGGAGTGGGCCCACGTCGCCTCGCCCACGGAGTCGAAGACGGCGTCGACGCGCTCCGGCAGGCGAGCACCGGCGTCGAATGCCTGCTCGGCGCCCAGCTCGAGGGCCCGCTGCCGCTTCTGTCCGCTGCGGCTCGTCGCCCACACCCGGTAGCCCGCGGCCGAGGCGAGCGCGATGACGGCCGAGGCGACGCCTCCTCCCGCGCCCTGGACGAGCACCGTGGAACCGGGCGCCGCGGGCGAGACCGTGAACAGCATGCGGTACGCGGTCAGCCACGCCGTGGGCAGGCAGGCCGCTTCCTCGAAGGACAGCTCCGCCGGCTTCGGCACGAGGTTGCGCTCGGGAACCCAGACGTAATCGGCCATCGTGCCGGGGTGGCGCTCCGAGAGCAGGGACCGCCTGGGATCGAGGGTCTCGTCACCACCCCATCCGTCCGAGGAGAGGACGCCGTGCACGATCACCTCGTTGCCGTCGTCGTCGATCCCCGCGGCGTCGCACCCGAGGACCATCGGCAGCCGCTCCCCGGGCAGTCCGACGCCCTTCAGCGACCACAGGTCGTGGTGGTTCAGGCAGGAGGCCACCACCTTCACCCGGACGAAGCCCTCGGGTGCGGCGGGCACGTCCAGGTCACCGACGGTGAGGCCGGCGAGGGGTGCGTCCGCGGACTGGGTTGCGGCATAGACGGCGCGCATGCATGAGCTCCTTCGGTGACGGATGGTCCCCCAATCCTAGGCGGCGGGTTGTTTAGGTGCCGCCCGGCGCGTGTGGGAGACTGGGATGCAGTTCTGCACGACTGCAGTGCCTGAAAGAAGAAGGAGGCAGCCATGAGCAAGCGAGCACGCAAGCGTCGCGACCGGAAGCGTGGAGGCGCGAACCACGGTAAGCGCCCCAACACCTGAGTCCAGGCGTAAGGAGCATCCCCCGGGGATGCAGACGAAGAACCTCCGGTCCCTGAAGGGACCGGAGGTTCTTCGTGTATCCGGCTGGGTCCTTGCCGGCGGTGTCAGTGGTCCACGGTCTTGAGGTGGCTGATCCGGTCCAGGATGCTCGCCTTGAGGGTCGACGGCGCGACCTCCGTGCAGGACCGCTTCACGACGGACCGGATGACGCACTCGAGATCGTGCTCCTCCGCGCACTGCGGGCAGTCGTTGAGGTGGTCCTTGATCTCCACGAGGTCCTGGTGGGACAGCGCACCGTCCAGGTACTCGTACAGCCGTTCGATCCTGGCATCAGGGCAGCCGCCCATGTTCCCGCAATCGCTCATTTTTCCATCTCCTGTTCCTTGCCCTCCGCGCCCGCTGCGACCTTGGACTTCGCGCCAGCTCCAGTGCTGACGCCCAGCCCGCGGTCGCGCGCATACTCCGCGAGGTGTTCGCGGAGCAGCTTGCGGCCGCGGTGCAACCGGGACATGACGGTCCCGATGGGCGTGTTCATGATTTCCGAAATCTCCTTGTACGCGAAGCCCTCGACATCCGAGAAGTACACGGCAAGCCTGAATTCCTCGGGGATCGCCTGCAGGGCGTCCTTGACGTCCGAGTCGGGCAGATGGTCGAGCGCCTCGACCTCGGCCGAGCGCAGCCCCAGGGAGGTGTGCTCGGCGGCCTTGGCGAGCTGCCAGTCCTCGATGGTGTCCGAGTGCGACTGCAGGGGCTCGCGCTGCCTCTTCCGATACAGGTTGATGTAGGTGTTCGTCAGGATGCGGTACAGCCACGCCTTCAGGTTGGTGCCCGGCTTGTACTGGTGGAAGGCCGAGAACGCCTTGGTGTAGGCCTCCTGCACCAGGTCCTCCGCATCGCTGGGGTTGCGTGCCATGCGCATCGCGGCCGAATAGAGCTGGTCGACATACTGCATGGCATCGCGCTCGAAGCGCGCCTTGCGATCGGCTTCCGACTCCGTCGACACGTCCAACTGTGCATCTTCTGCCGGGCTGCTGCCTGCGGGGGCTGTGGTATCCATCGAGCCAAAGTCTACGCGCCCCTGCCGCCGCGGCCCCGTGCCGCCGGGGCCCGGGATCGACGTCGACAACTGGAAGTCCGGTCTTTCGACCGTCGCAATCCGTGCACCTGTCATCTGCGCATCCCCTCTACCGTTCCGCTGTCCGTCACCCCTGTTCCAACCCCTCCGCGCACCCTCTTATTCCTGTGCTGTTTCCTCCTCCGCAGCCGCAACCTCACACCCCGGCCCGCGCGCGGATCGTCCCCGGTGGTCCGGCATGCAAAACTAGAGCCAGCGTGCTTCGTACTCGAGAACCCGACGTCCGGCGACCCCGCCGGCAACCAGGAGGCAGTCATGACCCTTGTCCGCGTAGTAGCCCGACCCCTGATCGCCAGCAGCTTCGTCGTGAGCGGCATCGACCGACTCCGCACGGCGGGCGCCACCGCCCCGCAGCTCAAGCCCGTCCTCACGGGCGTCGCGAAGGTCGTCCCCTCGGCCAGCGCCATCACCGGCAACGAGAAGCTCGTGGGCCAGGTCCTCGGCGCCACCCAGGTCGGCGCCGCCCTCCTGCTGGGCATCGGCCGGTTCTCCCGGCTGGCGGCACTCCTGCTGACCGTCACCACCACCGTGAACGCGCTCGTCGACTACCGGTCCGCGGACGCCTCGAGCCCCGAGGGCAAGAAGGCCCGCCGCTCGCAGCTGCTCAAGAACCTCTCCCTCATCGGCGCCGTCCTGCTCGCAGCCGTCGACACCAACGGACGCCCCGGCATCGCCTGGCGCGCCGAGCACTTCGCGACAGGTGCGAAGAAGAGCGCCGCGGGCCTCAGCAAGGACGCCCGGAAGCAGCTGCTGAAGGCAGACAAGGCCGTCCGCAGGACCGCGTCCGACGTCGTCGGTTCCTAAGCTCCGTGGCAGTGTCATCAGGCGGGGCGCCCCGGACCGCATGGAGGGCGCCCCGCCTGACCCGTCCCGTGGACGCCGCCCTCTCGGTTCCCGGCTCCAAGTCCCTCACCAACCGTTATCTGGTGCTCGCCGCCCTCGCCGACGGCCCGTCGCGCCTGCGCCGGCCCCTGCACTCCCGTGACTCCGCCCTCATGGTCGCGGCCCTGCGGTCGCTCGGCGCCCTCATCGAGGAGGTCCCCGGCGACGGCGACTTCGGCCCTGACCTCCTGGTGACGCCGCTGCCCTCCGGCGGGCAGGGATCCCGAACGGTGGACTGCGGTCTCGCGGGCACCGTCATGCGCTTCGTCCCCCCGCTCGCGGGCCTGGTCCGCGGCACCACCACCTTCGACGGCGATCCGCACGCCCGGCGACGCCCCATGGGCAGCATCATCGACGCCCTGCGCGGCCTCGGCATCGCGGTCGACGACGACGGGGCCGGGTCCCTGCCCTTCTCCGTGCAGGGTGAGGGCCGCGTGCGCGGTGGACACCTGGTCATCGACGCCTCCGCGTCCTCGCAGTTCGTGTCCGCGCTCCTGCTCGTCGGTGCGCGCTTCGCCGACGGCCTGCACCTCGAGCATGTCGGCAGACCCGTGCCCAGCCTCGACCACATCCGCATGACCGTCGCGGCCCTGCGCGCCCTGGGTGTCGCCGTCGACGACTCCGTCCCCGACCACTGGCGCGTCTCCCCCGGCCCGATCGCCGCGTTCGACGTCGCCGTCGAACCCGATCTCTCCAACGCCGGTCCCTTCCTCGCCGCCGCCGTCGTGACGGGCGGCACCGTCCGCGTGCGGAACTGGCCCGAGGGCACCACGCAGGTCGGCGACGCCTGGCGGCGCATCCTGCCACTGATGGGCGCCACCGCGAGCCTCGACGGCGGGGTGCTCACCGTCACCGGCGGGGCGTCGATCGCCGGCGGGACCTTCGCCGACACCTCCGAGCTCGCCCCCACGGTCGCTGCGCTCTGCGCCCTGGCGACCACGCCGTCGACCCTCACCGGCATCGCCCACCTCCGCGGCCACGAGACGGACCGGCTCGCGGCACTCGTCGCCGAGATCAACGGCCTCGGCGGGGACGCGGAGGAGACGGCCGACGGCCTCGTCATCCGGCCCGCCCCCCTCCACGGGGGCCTGTTCAGCACGTACGAGGACCACCGGATGGCGACCGCGGGTGCGATCATCGGCCTCGCCGTGGACGGCGTCGAGGTCGAGAACATCGCCACCACGGCCAAGACGATGCCCGAGTTCCCCGACCTGTGGGCGGCCCTCGCACGGAGCGCGGACCGGCCGTCCTCCACCCCCTCCGGAGCCCGGGCGTGAGCGAGGCCGGCAACCGCCGCGGATCGCGGTCCTGGGACGAGTCCGATGTGCGCATCCGCCCGAACAAGAAGGGGACGCGCCCGCGGACCAAGAACCGCCCCGCGTACGACGACGCCGTGACGGGGCGCGTCGTCACGGTCGACCGCGGGCGCTACACCACGGTGGTCGACGAGGACACGCCCGACGAACGGACCGTCGTCGCCGCGCGGGCCCGCGAACTGCGCCGCAGCGCCGTCGTCGCCGGCGACCTCGTGGCCCTCGTCGGCGATCTCTCGGGCGGCCCCGACTCCCTCGCGCGCCTCGTACGGATCGAGGAGCGGACGACTGTCCTGCGCAGGAGCGCCGACGACACCGACCCTGTGGAGCGCGTGGTCGTCGCCAACGCCGACCAGCTCGTGATCGTCGTGGCGGCCGCCAATCCCGAACCGAGGACGGGCTTCATCGACCGCGCGCTCGTCGCCGCGTACGACGCCGGCATCGAGCCCCTCCTGTGCATCACCAAGGCCGACCTGCGCGACCCCGCACCCCTGCTCGCCAACTACGAGCACCTGGATCTGCGCGTCATCGTCAGCCGGACGGACGAGGCCGTGGGCATCGAGGCCACCTCCGACGACGGCGACTCCGCGCGCCTGTACTCCGCTGCGGTCGACGCCCTGAGGGAGGAGCTCGACGGCCAGGTGAGCGTGCTGCTCGGGCATTCCGGCGTCGGCAAGTCCACCATGGTCAACGCCCTGACGGGTTCCACGCGCGCCACGGGCGGCGTGAACGCGGTGACGGGCAGGGGACGGCACACGTCGTCGTCCGCGCTCGCGCTGAAGGCCGCCGACGCCGCGCCCGGCACCTGGATCATCGACACGCCCGGCATCCGGTCCTTCGGGCTCGCTCACGTGGAGCCCGACCGCATCCTCAACGCCTTCCCCGACCTCGAGCCCGGGACCGAGCGCTGCGAGCGGGGCTGCCGGCACGACGGTGACGCCGTCGGGTGCGGACTGGACAGCTACGTGGCCGAGGGGCTGGCGGGCGAGTCCGGGCCCGTCCGGCTCGCCTCCCTGCGGCGCCTGCTCGGCGCCGGTATCGCCGACGCGCGAGGCAGCTCACACGACGCCAAGGAACTCGGACACCAGTGATCGGGCCCATCACTGGTAGGGTTGATCCTGTTGTTGTTTGCGCATTACATCTCTAAGCCTTGACCCTCCACCCGGAGTTCGACAGCTTTTTTGATAAGCGGGTAACGAACTGCACGATGAGCCCCCGAACGTCGGGACGCTCTCAGGGTTAGGAAATCACAATGGCTACTGGCACAGTGAAATGGTTCAACGCCGAAAAGGGCTTCGGCTTCATCGCTCCCGAGGACGGCGGCGCTGACGTGTTCGCCCACTTCTCCGCGATCAACTCGAACGGCTACCGTTCCCTCGAAGAGAACCAGAAGGTCAACTTCGAGACCACCCAGGGCCCCAAGGGTCCCCAGGCCGAGAACATCACCGTTCTCTAGCTTCCCCCACACCGCCTGGCGGTAAGGGTCCGAAAGCCACCGTGCGGCGCAAGCCCGCGGTGGCTTTCTGCTGTGCCGGGCCGCCCGGCGCAGGATGCGCCCGCCGAGACGATAGGTTGAACGGTATGAGTTTCACGCAGGGCTACAACGACGACCTCCGTCTCGCGCACATCATGGCGGACTCGGTGGACGACCAGACCATGTCGCGCTTCAAGGCCCTCGATCTGCGGGTGGAGACCAAGCCGGACCTGACCCCGGTGACGGACGCCGACAAGAGCGCCGAGGAGGCCATCCGCGGTCAGCTCTCCCGGGCCAGGCCCCGGGACGCCGTCCTCGGCGAGGAGTTCGGGAGCACGGGCTCCGGCTCGCGCCGCTGGGTGATCGACCCGATCGACGGCACCAAGAACTTCGTGCGCGGCGTCCCGGTGTGGGCCACGCTCATCTCGCTCATCGACGACGGCAAGCCCGTCGTCGGTCTGGTCAGCGCCCCCGCGCTGGGCAAACGCTGGTGGGCGGCCCAGGGTACCGGTGCCTACACCGGGAAGTCCCTGGCCGCAGCCCAGCGCCTCCGGGTCTCCAACGTCTCCCGCCTCGAGGACGCATCGCTCTCCTACTCCAGCCTGGGCGGCTGGCGCGAGCGCGGCACGCTCGCCGAATTCGTGAACCTCGCGGACCGGGTGTGGCGCACGCGGGCGTACGGAGACTTCTGGTCCTACTGCCTCGTGGCGGAGGGAGCCGTGGACATCGCGTGCGAACCGGACCTGAACCTGTACGACATGGCGGCGCTCGTGCCGATCGTCACCGAGGCCGGGGGTCGGTTCACCTCCCTCGACGGCGAGGACGGACCTCACGGCGGCAACGCCCTCGCGACCAACGGCACCCTGCACAGCGAGGTCCTGCGGACCCTCAACCCCGATGTGGATGACCTGCTCTAGCAGCACGCGCGGCCCGGCAGGCAGTCCATGGTGAAGGGCGGTCCGTCCCTCGGGGCGGCGCGCCGCAGGGACCTGGCCGGCGCGTACCTGACCGGAGCCGGGCGCTACGATCGCGTACGCCCGGGCTACCCCGACGCCGTCGCCGACTGGATCGTCCCCGCGGAGGCCCGCCGCGCCGCCGACGTCGGCGCCGGAACCGGGCTCTTCACAGGACTGCTCGTCGGGCGCGGGCTCGCTGTGACGGCGGTGGACCCCTCCGGGGACATGCTGGCCGTCCTCGCGAACCGGCTGCCCGGTGTGCCCGTCGTCCGGGGCACGGCCGAGCACTGCCACCTCCCCGACGCCTCCGTGGACCTGCTCACCCTGGCACAGGCGTGGCACTGGTGCGATCACGGCGCGACGGTCAGGGAGGCCGCCCGGGTCCTGACCCCGGGGGGCCGCCTCGCCCTCCTGTGGAACCAGCTCGACGTCTCGGCGCCGTGGGTGCACCGCCTGTCCCGGATCATGCACGCCGGAGACGTGTTCTCGCCCTCCTACCGTCCCGCGTTCGGGCCGGACTTCGAGGCGCCCGAGGACCTCGTGGTGCACTGGACCCAGGAGCTGGACGTCCCCGGCGTCCTCGACCTCGCCCGGTCCCGCAGCTACTACCAGCGGGCCGCCCCGGCGCTCCGGGCGCGCGTGGAGGCGAATCTGACGTGGTACCTCACCGACTACCTCGCCTTCGCCCCGGATGCCTCCCTCCGGCTGCCCTACTACACGCATGCGTGGCGGGCGCGCCTGCGTGCGGCCTGACGTCCCCCTACACTGGTCGGGACCTGTAACGCCTGTGCCATGCCAGCTGAACGGAGAGCCTTGATGACCACTCTCGGACTGGAGGAGGAGTACCTGCTCCTCGACCCGACGTCGGGTCTGCCCACCCCTCGGGCGGCCGAGGTCGAGGACCTGCTCGAAGCGCATCCCGAGGTCGGATCCGACGAGATCCAGCGCGAACTGCTCTCCTGCCAGATCGAGACGGCCACCCCGGTGTGCTCCACGCTGACGGAGGCGGAGGAGTCGCTGCTGAACTTCAGGAGGAGGTTCGCGGATGCGGCGGCCCGCACGGGGAGCATCGGCGCGGCGACGGGCACGGCACCCTGGATCCCCCAGTCCTATCCGGAACTCACCGACAAACAGCGCTACGAGGACCTCCGTGCCAGTGCACCCGGAATCGTCGGCGACCAGTTCGTCAACGGCCTGCACGTGCACGTGGGCATCCCCGACCAGGAACGGGGCGTGCAGGCCCTCAACCGGATCCGGCCGTGGATCCCCCTGCTGGCTGCCCTCAGCGTGAACTCCCCGTACTGGCTGGGCCGGGACAGCGGATTCGACAGCTGGCGGGTCATCCACTACCGCCGCTGGGCGGTGCAGGGCGTGGCCCCGTACTTCGCCGACGCCGCCGACTACGAGCGCAGGATCACGCGCCTCGGCGCCACGGGCGCGATCCTCGACCGCGGCGTCCTCACCTGGGTCGCACGGCTCTCCGACCACTACCCCACGCTCGAGCTCAGGGCGTGCGACGTCCAGCTCGAGGCCCAGGACTCGGTGCTCCTCGGCGCCCTGACGCGTGCGCTCGTCGTCACCGAGCTCGAGGCGGCCGAGGCGGACACCGCCCCGCTCGTCCCGGACCCGGAGCTGCTGGACGCCGCCCTCTGGCAGGGAGCCCGCGACGGGATCGGGCGCCACCTCGTGGACCTCGCGACCGGGGAGCCGGTGCCTGCGGGACAGCACCTCGCAGCCTTCCTCGAGTACATCGGCCCCGCGCTGGAGGCCGAGGGCGACACTGACTGGGTGAAGGCGGGCATCGAGACCGTCGCGCACCGCGGCACCGGCGCCCAGCGGCAACGCCGCGCCATGCACGACGGCGGCACCGCGGCGCTGCTGGCCCTTTATCAGCAGACGCTCACGTTCGAGCCGTAGCGGCCTCAGGCGGGCTCTGCGAAGGGATCGGGGAAGGCCGGGGTGGGCTCCCCGGTGATGGCCGCCCGGTTCGAGTACGGTTGCTGTCCGTGCTCGTCCTTCACCCCGTAGGCGCGGGCCACTTCCGCGGCCACCAGCGGCAGGCCCGTGAGACGCAGCACGTCCGGGTCGGCTGCAAGTGCAACGACGGTCCGTCCGACGAAGAGGGGCGTCTCGCGATTCCTCTCGTGCTCGAAGTACTCGATGTTCGCGAGCACGCTCTCGGTGAGGACCAGTCCCGGATAGAGGGACACGGACGCGACGCCGTGCGGTTCGAGGTCCACGGCCATGTCCGCCGCCAGGCGGTCGATGGCGGCGTGCGCCACCCCGTAGGGCACGGGCGGCACGAAGACCCGGCCGGCGAAGGACGAGAGGGTGAGGATCAGCCCCTTGCCGGTTCTGACCAGGAGCGGCGCAGCGAACGACGACGCCACATAGTGCGCGCGCAGCCCTGTTCGGTGCATCGAATCCCAGAGGGACAGGCGCTGCTGCCAGAACGGGCCCGGAGTGACATCGCTGCCGTCCGTGAACCGTTCGTAGCCGCCCCAGGCGCTGTTGACCAGCACATCGAGGCGGCCCTGCTCGGAGTCGATCCGGGCGATCGCGGCCTCCAGCCGGCCGTCGTCGTTCACGTCGAGTCCGAGGGGGATCCCGGTGCCGCCCGCCTCGGTGATGAGGCGCGCAGTCTCGAGGATGGTTCCCGGCAGCCGCGAAGGCGCTGTGCCTTCGACTGTCGTCCGACCGCCGACGTACACGATGGCTCCCGCCTCGCCGAACGCCCGGGCGATACCCTTGCCCACGCCACGGCTGGCGCCGGTGACGAAGACGACCTGCGGGCTCGGACCGGTCATGGGGTAGCAGCGCGGAACTCGATCAGCAGGCTCTGCTCGGGCAGCAGCACCGGCGCCTGGAGGCCGGCCTGCGCGAGGGCCCGGCCGGACAGCCGCAGGGGCGCGCCGTCGAGGGCCCGCTGCAGCCAGGCCAGAGGCGACTGCCCGTTCCCGGGGTGCCCCTCCTCCGGGACGGCCGGCCGCACCTCGTACAGCGCGTCGGGGTCCAGGCCGGGGAAGGTCAGGGGGCCCGGCGGGTAGCTCGCACTCGACGCGGTGAGCGAGTAGCCGAAGAGGGCGCGGCGCCGGTCCCGGGACACGATGCCCCGCAGGTCCATCGCCGGATCGGGGGAATCGGCGTGCACCACGGTCCCGCGGTGCAGGTCGTCCCGCCAGGACCGGTGCAGCCCGACGTAGCGGGCGAGGACCGCGTACTCCCCCTCGGTGAGGTGGGAGATGTCCCACTCGATGCCGAAGTGGCCGAAGATCGCGGTGGCGGCCCGGAACGGCAGCGTGTGGGCCCGCCCGGTCGAATGCGAGACGGGACCTCCGATGTGCATGCCCATGAGTTCCGGTGGGACGACGAGCCCCGTGTACTTCTGGTTCACGAGCCGTTCGATCGGGTCGATGCAGTCGCTCGTCCAGATGCGGTCCGTCCGCGCGAGGATCCCGAGGTCCACCCGCGCGCCGCCCGAGGCGCAGCTCTCGATCTCGAGGCCGGGGTGGCGGCGGCGGAGCTCGTCGAGCAGCCGGTACAGCGCCTCGACGTGCCGGTGGACGGCGGCCTGGCCCGTCCGTGCGTCCGCGGCCTCGAGCAGGTCCCTGTTGTGGTCCCACTTGACGTAGGCGATGTCATTGCTCGACAGGATGTCGTCGAGGCGTTCGAGGATGTACGCGTAGGCGTCGGGATTCCCCAGGTTCAGCACCTGCTGCTGGCGGCCGGGCAGGGGCAGGCGGCCTTCCGCCTGCAGGATCCACTCCGGATGGGCGCGCGCCAGGTCCGAGTCGGTGTTGACCATCTCGGGTTCGAACCAGAGCCCGAATTCCATGCCCAGGTTCCGCACGTGGTCGATGATCGGCGCCAGCCCGTCCGGCCACACCGTCTCGTCCACGAACCAGTCACCGAGGCTGGAGGTGTCGTCGCGCCGGCCCCGGAACCAGCCGTCGTCGAGCACGAACCGTTCGACGCCGAGGGACGCCGCGCGGTCGGCGAGGGCGAGCAGGCGCGGGAGGTCCAGCGCGAAGTAGACGGCCTCCCACGTGTTGAGCGTGACCGGACGGGCCCGCTGCGGGTGGGAGGACCGGGCCCGGAGGTCCTCGTGGAACCGGCCGGACAGCTCGTTCAGGCCGTGCCCCCAGGATCCGACGGCGGGCGGGGTCGTGTAGCTCTCCCCGGGCGCCAGGACCACCTCGCGGGGTGAGAGCACCTCGCCGGCGGCGAGGAACACGGAGCCCGCAGGGGTCTTCTCGGCCAGTACCTGCTGGTTGCCGCTCCACGCCAGGTGGAGGCCCTGGACGAGGCCCTGTTCGAACCCGAAGCCGCGGCTGCCCGCCGCCAGGAGGACCGTGGCGTCGGCGCCCGGCCTGCCGCGCCTGCTCGTGCGCGTGTAGGTGCCGGTGGTCAGGTCGTGGCGCTGCGGGGACCGTTCGCGGAGGTGCCGTCCGGTGGTGTCGAGGATCTCGGCCGCCGTGTGGTGCAGCGGGAAGAAGAGATTGAGTGCGCGCACCTCGTAGTCGTCGTCGCCCGTGTTCGTGAGTTCCAGGCGCTGCGTGAAGAGGCCCGACGCCGTGAGACCCAGCCGGGCGCGCACGGAGAGCCCGGCGTCGTCGTCACGCGCCTCGACGAGCGCGCCGTCGGGCTGCCGCTCCATGGACGTCACCGTGAACCGCGGGTAGAGCTGGGCGCCGGCGCGGTCGCCGGTCAGTCCCGGCGTCCCCTGCCACCCCGTGGATTCGAGCGGGAGGAGGGTCAGGAGGGCCGGGACGTCGATCCCGCCAGACACGCGCTGGGGCTGGTGCGCGGCGGTGAGCGCGCGTAGCTCCTCGGGGCCCACCTCGCCGAGGTCCGGACCCCAGTAGGCGATGGTCGGCATGCCGTGGGGATGCGGATCGAGCACCACGCTGGTGCCCCCGCGCGAGAGGTGGAGGGGTTGGGAGGTCATTGCTTATTTTTAGCGTGTAAATAAGCCGCCGGGCAAGACGACTACCGGGTGCGGGTGTCCCGCCGCAGGAGGCCGACGATCAGGGACAGGAGGCCGAGCAGGAGCGGGAGCAGGGTGTAGAGCGTGTGGGTCCCGCCGACGTAGCTCATGACGAAGATGTACACGAATGTGCCTCCCACGAGGATCCAGCCGAGCACGATCAGGCCCCGGCCCCGTCGGGGCGGCGGCAGTGGAGGGAGCCACGACGGCGGCCTGTCAGTCCAGCTCATGGGCCCAGTGTAGATCGCGCTCCCGGTGCCGCGCCCGTGAGTGACCGATCAGTAGGACGGCGCCGCGGGGATGGACATGTAGTGCTCGAGCGTCGGCAGCCCATGGGCGCGCATCTCGGAGGAGATGGTGGTGCCGACGTAGCGCAGGTGCCAGGGCTCGTACGAGTACCCGGTGACCGGGGTCTGGCCCTGCGGGTAGCGGATGATGAATCCGTACCGCCACGCGTTCTGTGCCGCCCATGCCCCCGCCGGCGTACCCGCGAAGCATTCCTGCAGTCCGCACGCGCCGTTGCTGTTGCCGATGTCGACGGCGAGGCCCGTCTGGTGTTCGCTGTAGCCCGGACGGGCGGAGATGAGGTCCGCCGTCGCCTGCCCGTACTGGTTGACGTAGGAGGCGTAGAGGGAGGCCTGCGTGTCGTAGGAGCGGTAGCCGCTGACAGGGACCATCCCGACCCCACTGGCCCGGGCTGCGGCGAGCAGCCGCGAGAACTGCTGGGCGGCGTCACTGCGGAGCAGGGGTCCCTCGACGCCCACGAGCGGCGCGGGGACGTAGCGTGCCGGGTTCAGCGGCCGGCGCTTGTTGACGACGACCACCGACGACGATGCGACGTCGATGTGCCGGGCGATCCGCGCTCCGCCTCCCGGGGACCAGGAGATGACCCCGCGCTGGTAGGTCTGCGTGCACGCACCACCGGTGCACGATTCGTCGGTCACCGGGTAGCCGAGGGCACCGTTCTCGAAGTTGGTGGAGGCCCAGGCCGCGCGGATCGCGCCGACGGAGATCCTCGCGCCGGTCGTCGGCGACCAGATGATCGAGCCGCCCTGGTAGTTCTGGTAGCAGCCGCCGCCGCGCAGCCCGCAGACCTCGTTCGTGGTCGGGTAACCGAGCCGTCCGTTCTCGAACCCCGAGCGCGCCCACGCCCCACGGATCGCGCCCCACGTCGCCCGTCCGCCGGTGGCCGGGGACCAGTGGACCGAACCGCCCTGGAAGCTCTGGTAGCACCCGCCGTTCTTCAGCCCGCACACCTCGGATCCGGTGGGATAGCCGAGCTTGCCGTTCTCCCAACCGGTCCGGGCCCAGGCTGTACGGATGCCGCCCCAGGTCGGCTGGGCTCCGGTGGCCGGGGACCAGTGGATGGAACCGGCCTGGAAGCTCCGGTAGCAGCCGCCCCCCGCAGCCCGCAGGTCTCCGGGGACGTCGGGGCGCCGAGGCGTCCGGACGCACCGCCGAGTTGAGCGTACTTCGCGTCGATCGCCGTCACCGCCTGGGCCGCCGGAGCTGCGACGACGGTGCCCGCCAGGAGGAACATGCAGGTGAGCACGGCGAGCAGGTACGCGGCGATGCGCCTCATGATGACCCCTCGGACTCGACGACCCTGCTCACAGGGTAGGCGCCCCGGACAGCGGCGACAAGGCTTCGGCAGCAGGAGACGACGAAGCGCCCCGCCGGGTACCGGCGGAGCGCTTCATCAGTGGTGGAGATGGCGGGAATTGAACCCGCGTCCGATGCAGTGTAGTCAGGGCTTCTCCGGGCGCAGTTCGCGTCGGTTTTTCTCGGCTTCAGCCATCGTGCGAACGAGTGGCTGCCAAGCCCAGTTGTATAAGAGTCCCCCCGGTCCCTACAACGAGGACCGGGAGCAGTGGCCCTCTAAATGACGCCAGTATCCGGGGCGAGAGCAAACCCGGGCTGACGGACTAGCTAGGCTGCTTAGGCAGCGAGAGCGAAGTCAGTGCGCTTTTGTTCGGCACTTATTGTTTTACAAGGAGCGTTTACGAGATAACCCTGTATCCTCGGCCCGCTTCCCCTGTCGCGACTAACATCGTCGAAACCTGTCATCCCCATGTTCAGTTATCAAACGGTTCCTGCCCTGTCCGGCCCAGGGCCGTCCAGTTCCTCCACTGTACCGTACCGGCCCTCCCTCCGGCAGGACGTCGCCGGAGGGAGGTCCGGGCTACTGCCCCAGCGGGACGCCGAGGATGACGACGGGAGACTGCCAGAGGCGCACGACCACGAAGGCGAGGGTGACGAACGCGATGCCGAGGGCGGCCAGTGCCGTGGTCGCCGCCTGCTTCCGGCGGAATCCCCACCAGAAGATGGCCCCGTTCAGCACCAGCAGGACGGGCGAGACCCAGACGAGGAGCTGCGCGAAGAAGACGTAGACGAGGAAGACGAACGGGATCAGCGACAGGATCCCGACCGGCACCACGACGAGCAGCAGGATCAGGTCCACGAGGGCGCCGACCGTCACCCACCAGGGCCGCCTGTACCTCAACTCCGACGGCTCTGGGCCTTCGTCCTCCTGGGTCTCCCAGAAGATGTCGCTCATGCCCCGAGGTTCTTCTCTCGCATGGCGCGCAGCGCCTCCCGGTTGTCCTGCTTCTCCCGCAGGGTCTGGCGCTTGTCGTAGTCCCGCTTGCCGCGGGCGACGGCGATCTCCACCTTGGCCCTGCCGTTCAGGAAATAGAGCTGCAGGGGGACGAGGGTGAAGCCGGACTCACGGATCTTCTGCGAGATCTTCGTGAGTTCCTCCCGGTGCAGCAGGAGCTTCCTCCGGCGACGTGCCGCGTGATTGGTCCAGCTGCCCTGCGAGTACTCGGAGATGTGGATGCCTTCGAGCCAGAGCTCGTCGTTGTAGAAGACCGCGTAGCCGTCCACCAGGGATGCGCGTCCGGCCCGCAGGGACTTGACCTCGGTGCCCATCAGGGCGAGGCCTGCCTCGTAGGTGTCGAGCACGGCGTAGTCGTGGAAGGCCTTCCGATTCGTGGCCACCACTTTCCGGCCACTTTCCTTCGGCACGGCTGTTCTCCTTCCAGCGACACTGTCGCGGACGGCGGCCCGCGGGTGGACAGTGCCTTCCATCCTACGACCCGAGCAGACCCAGCGGGTCCACGAGCTCCCCGTTCAGCATCGTCTCGAAGTGCAGGTGGCAGCCCTTGGAGTTGCCCGTGGAGCCCGCGTAGCCGATCAGCTGACCCGCGCTGACCCGCTGCCCGACCGAGACCACGGAACTCGTGAGGTGGTAGAAGTTGGTCGCGAGTGCGTCGCCTCCGATCACCCCGTGGTTGAGGACGATCCGGTTGCCGGCGCCGAGCAGGGCGTCCGAGTCCGCGTACCAGACCTCCCCGGCGGCCGGCGCGTAGAGCGGCGTCCCGCAGGCCACCCCGTAGTCGACGCCCGTGTGGACGTAGCCGCCGGTGCCGTTGAAGTCGATGGTTCCCACCGGCGTCGGCCGCCAGCCGAAGCCGGACGAGATCGGGGCGCCGACCGGGGACTGCAGGTTGAAGCCGCTCGGGCTCGACGGCGCGGCGACCGGAGGGTCGGGGACGACGGGAACGACGGGCACCACGGGGACGACGGGCACTACCGGGGCGACGGCCCGTGGTTGCACCGGCGCGGGCGCCGGCTTGTTCGCGGCGGCAGCCTCCGCGGCGCGGCGGGCCGTCTCGGCGGCTGCAGCGGCTTCGGCGTCGGCTCTCCGACGGGCCTCCTCGGCGGCGGCCGCCGCCTCCGCTTCGGCGCGGACGCGTTCCTGTTCCGCCTTCCGGCGGGCCTGCTCGGCCTTCTGCCGGGCCTCCTCCGCCTTGCGCGCCTCCTCGATCTGGAGGCGCTGGCGCTCCGCGATGTCCGCGTTCACCTGCTGCTGCGCCTTCTCGACGCCGGCCAGCCTGGCCTCAATGACGGGTTTCTGTTCCTGGAGCTTCGCGGACAGCGCCGAGGTGTCGGCCACGAGTTCGTCCACCTTGGCCTTCTCCCCTGCGGCGGCGTCGCGCGCGGACTGCTCGGCGGCGAGGGCGGCATCCGCCTTCTCCTTCAGCCGGGTGATCTCGGCCTCGACCGCGGTGAGGCGCGCCTGGCTGTTCGCGTTCGTCGCGTTCTGCTCGGAGAGTCGTTCCATCGCCGCGTTCTGGCTGCGCAGCGCGTGGTCCACCATGTCCATGGACCGGGTGAAGTCCTCGACGCCGTCGGCGCCCAGGAGCAGCGACACGTTGGTGGGGACGCCGCCGTTCTTGTACGCCTCGGTGGCGATCTGGCCGATGACCTCGCGTGTCTCGTCCATCTCCTGCCGGTCGGCGCGCAGCTCCTCGGTGATCTTCGTCTTCGTCTCCTGCGCGATGTCGACGCGCACGGCGAGGGCGCCGACCTCGTCCGTCGCGGTCTCGACCCGGCCCTGCGCCTCCGCGAGGGACTGCTGTGCTGCGGGGAGCCGGCCCTGGTACGTCCTGAGCGCACCGATGGTCTCGGCGATGTCCTCGTCGAGGTATTCCATCGACTGCTGGACCTCGGCGACCTCGTTCTCCAGTGCGCTCCTGCGGTCCTCGAGCTCGTCCGCGGCCACCGGCGTACTGAAGCCGAGGGCGAGCACCGCGACCAGCGCGATCGCCGTCGCCGCGGTGCCGCAGACGAGGCGGGCCGGCCGATCCTGCCGTACCCACCATGGTCCTGACGAGCGCTGGTGTCCGCTGGGGCTGGGCGTCATCATCGTCAGACCTTCACGTATCGGCGGAGGGTGAGCAGGGAGGAGATCCCTGCGAGGACGGCGCCGAGCAGGATCAGCGCCGGGGCCAGGAGCAGGACCTGCTGGGAGGAGATGAACGCCGTCTGGGGGAAGGTGTTCACGAGCCAGCCGTCGATCAGGAGGCGCGACGCACCCCAGAGCGTCGCCGACGCGAGGATCGCCCCGATGACCGCGGCGATCACCCCTTCGAGGACGAACGGGAGCTGGATGACGGCCTTGGACGCGCCGACGAGGCGCATGATGCCGGTCTCCCGGCGCCGGCTGAAGGCCGAGAGGCGGATGGTCGTCGCGATCAGCAGGATCGCGCAGAACGTCATGATGCCGGCGATCGCGAGCGCGACGACGGACGCCCAGTTCATGTAGCGGAAGATCGCTTCGAGGAAGTCCCGCTGGTCGCTCACCGCGTCCACGCCCGGCTCGGAGGAGAAGGCCTCGCTGATGACCTCGTACTTCTCGGCGTCGACGAGGCCGACGCGGAAGGATTCCGGCAGCTGGTCCGCGGACACGGAGTCGACGATGGGCGAGTTCGCGAACTGGTCGCGGAAGTGGACGAGCGCCTCCTCCTGCGACTCGTGGGTGACAGTATCCACGTAGGGCGCGAACTGCTCGGACTCGAGCTTCGCCTCGATCGCCGCGCGCTGGTCATCGGTCACGGGTCCGGTGGCGCAGCTGGTCTCGGAGGAGTTGTCCACGCAGAGGTAGATCGTGACCTGGACGCGGTCGTACCAGTAGCCCTTCATCTGGTTGATCTGCAGCTGGAACAGGCCGGCGGCGCCCACGAAGGTCAGCGAGATGAAGGTCACCAGGATGACCGACGTGACCATCGAGAGGTTGCGGCGGATTCCCGAGCCGATCTCGGACAGGATGAACGCGATCCTCATCCGGCCATGGCTTCGGGCCGGCCGACGTAGATGCCGCGGGCGTCGTCGCGCACGAGCGACCCGCTACGGAGTTCGACGACACGCTTGCGCATCGTGTTCACGATGTCGTCGTCGTGCGTGGCCATGACGACCGTCGTGCCGTTCTGGTTGATCGTGTCGAGGATCTTCATGATGCCCATGGAGGTCGTCGGGTCGAGGTTGCCGGTGGGCTCGTCGGCCAGCAGGATGCCGGGGCGGTTGACGACCGCGCGCGCGATCGCGACGCGCTGCTGCTCGCCGCCGGAGAGTTCGTGCGGCATGCGGTGGTCCTTGCCCTCGAGGCCCACCGTCGCGAGGACATCGGGCACGGTGTCGCGGATGACGGCACGGCTCTTGCCGATCACCTGCATCGCGAAGGCGACGTTCGCGAAGACGGTCTTGTTGGGGAGGAGGCGGAAGTCCTGGAAGACGACGCCGATCCCCCGGCGCAGGCGGGGCACTCGCCAGCTGGGGATGTTCGCGACGTTCTGGCCGGCCACGTAGACGGCACCCCTGGAGGCCCGGTCCTCCCTGAGGACCAGGCGGATGAAGGTCGACTTACCGGAGCCGGATGCGCCGACGAGGAAGACGAACTCACCGCGGTCGATGTCGAGGGAGACGGCATCGAGGGCGGGCTGCGACGTGGTGTCGTAGGTCTTCGTGACGCTGTCGAATCTGATCATGATCACTCTGCACCCGTGGATCGCCGGGCACGGGCATTGGCTGGGGGAAGGGGGCGCCGGCTCCTCGACTATAACGACTCGTCGGGGGACGTCCTCTACCTCTGCGGCGTGTCGCGGGCAAGAGCCTGATCGGAAAACAAGTGGTTTGCGCCGGAAGACGCGTAGCCCTAGGTGGCGTCGTTGCGGTTGTTGGTGCGCCAGCGGATGCCGGCGTCGATGAAGTCGTCGATCTCGCCGTCGAACACCGACGACGTGTTGCCGACCTCGTGGTTGGTCCGCAGATCCTTGACCATCTGGTACGGG
This sequence comes from Arthrobacter arabinosi, assembly GCF_054511115.1. Taxonomy (NCBI): domain Bacteria; kingdom Bacillati; phylum Actinomycetota; class Actinomycetes; order Micrococcales; family Micrococcaceae; genus Arthrobacter; species Arthrobacter arabinosi. The sequence goes on along the minus strand of NZ_JBTNDF010000001.1, from coordinate 7,430 downwards.
TTGAGCACGTAGGAGCGCATCTGGTCGCCCCAGGATGCCTTGACGTCACCCGCGAATGCCTTCTTCTCGGCGTCCTCCTGCTCCTTCTTCAGCAGCAGGAGCCGGGACTGGAGCACGCGCATGGCCGCGGCCCGGTTCTGGATCTGCGACTTCTCGTTCTGCATGGAGACCACGACCCCGGTGGGCAGGTGCGTCAGGCGCACCGCCGAGTCCGTCGTGTTGACCGACTGCCCGCCCGGGCCCGAGGACCGGAAGACGTCGACGCGGATCTCGTTGTCCGGGACCTCGATGACGTCCGTTCCCTCGATCAGGGGGATGACCTCGACCGCGGCGAACGAGGTCTGGCGGCGGCCCTGGTTGTCGAAGGGGCTGATGCGGACGAGCCGGTGCGTCCCGGCCTCCACCGACAGCGTGCCGAAGGCGTAGGGAGCCTTGACCTCGAACGTCGCGGATTTCAGCCCCGCCTCCTCCGCGTAGGAGGTGTCGAGGACCTGCGTGGGGTAGCCGTGGCGTTCGGCCCATCGGAGGTACATGCGCAGCAGCATCTCGGCGAAGTCGGCGGCGTCCACGCCTCCGGCACCGGAACGGATGGTGACGACGGCCTCACGCTCGTCCCACTCGCCGGCCAGCAGCGTGACGATCTCGAGGGTGTCGAGGGACTTGCCGAGCGAGACGAGCTCCCGCTCGGCTTCGGCGAGGGTGTCCTCGTCGCTCTCGTCCTGCGCGAGCCCCACGAGGACTTCGAGGTCGTCGATCCGGCTCTCGAGGGTCTGGAGCCGCTCGAGGGCGGACTGCCGGTGCGACAGCTTCGAGGTGACCTTCTGGGCCGCGGCGGGATCGTCCCAGAGGTCCGGGGCTCCCGCTTCCTCGCTCAGTTCGTCGATGTCCTTGCGTATTCCCTCGACATCGGAAACCTGCTCGATGGACTGGTACTTGGCGCGGAGGGCGCGGATCTCTGCGGGAAAATCAGTGGTTGCCATGGTCCTTCCAGCCTACGTCATGGGCTCTCCCGCCCGCCTACCGGACCAGCTCCGCGCGGGCGTCCGCCCGGGCGACGATCGGGATGCCGGCAGGCACCAGGAAGTTGACGATGGGCGGGCGGACGACGGCGGTGATGACGACCCGCGCGGTCCGCCCGTCGTCCGCGCCGGTGGACGGATCGATGGACAGCCGCTCGAAGCGGGTCGCGGCGCCCGTGGCGGCGAGGTAGCCTGCCACCGACTCCTCCACACCGCGGCTCTGCAGGGCCGGAAGGGGCGTCGTCGGGCTCCCTCCGCCTCCTCCGACGTCGATGCTGTAGTTGTCGGCCGCCGCCAGCGCTGCGCCGTCTGCGACCGACAGCAGCTTCTTGTGCTCGATGTAGACGGCGGACACGGCGAGGACGACCGTCACGACCAGGAGGCAGATGAGGAGGTACCCGATGACCAGGACACCGATCTGCCCCTCCTCGGCGCGGTCGGCCGGCGTGCCTGCGCTGCCTGTTCTGCCTGCGCTGCCTGCTCTGCCTGCGCTGTGGACGGCGCGCCTCATCCGAAGCGCTCGACGATCTGCGTCGACGTGGCGCCGACAGTGGCGGCCGACGGGTGGGTTCCCGCGATGGCGGGGATCAGCGGGAGTGGGACGTCGAGGCGGACGACGACGGTCACGCTCGTCCCCGGCCCGAGGCAGTCCTCGCTGCAGGTGATGTCCACTGCGGCCTCCTCCGGGCTGAAGCCGAAGTCGGCCAGCGCGAGGCCGGCGGCCTCGCGTGCCCTCGCGTCGGCGTCCTGCGGCGTGGTGGCATCCACGTAGACCTTCGCCGCTTGGTCGGCCGCCCCGACGACGGCGAAGGAGCCGCCCTGGAGCCGCCCTACCGTCAGGACGAGGTAGACGACCGGCACGAGCAGCAGCACCCCCAGGAACACGAACTCGACGACGGCGCTGCCGTGCTCCTCCCGGACGCGGCGGAGCCGGAGGCCCGGACGGACGCCGGCTCCTGTGCCGGCACGGCCGCCGGACGGTTCGGGGGTCACCTCAGGACGGAAGCGCCGCATGGCCCCGCACCTCCATGACCCCTGCGGGTCCGACCAGCCCGATGACCGGCAGCGGAGCGCGCACGATCACCTCGAGGGTCCTCACGCCGCCGACCGTGCTCTCGCCGACGGAGATGTCCGATCCGTAGGAGTCGGCGAGCGACCCACGGATCAGCTCCTCGGCGCGTCCTACGGCGTCCTGCGGGGAGCGATCCGCCAGCGTGCCGTACCGGGCTCCGGAGGCGGCGGCGTCGATGAGCGTGTTCCGCACGTGGAGGACGAGGGCCAGCTGGATGACCGCGATGAAGATGACCGTCAGCAGGCCTCCGACCAGGGCGAAGTCGACGACCGCCGCACCATGCTCCCGATCCTCGTGACGTGCGCCGCGGGTACGGGCATCCGGCTCCGCGTAGGCCATGACCTAGCGGGACACCTGATCGATCGCCTGGTTGAACAGGCCTTCGAGGGCCGGGCCCGCGATGGCCAGCAGGGCCGCGACGAGAACCGCGGACATCAGCGTGATCATCACCCAGCCGGGGACATCACCCCGTTCCCGGTCGCCGGACCGGGCCAGCAGGACCGCCGCGGCGTTCAGGAACAGCTGAATGAGGTGCGAGGAGCGGGTCGGGATGTTCATGGTGTTTCCCTTCGTCGTAGTGGGTGCAGGATCAGAAGCCGAGATTGATCAGGGCGATGCCCGGGTAGACGGCGAAGAGGACGGTCAGCGGCAGGACGCCGAACACCAGCGGCACCATCATGGCGATCTCCTTCTTGCCGGCGGACTCCATCAGCTCGCGCTTCGCGAGGTCGCGGACATCCTGCGCCTGGGCGCGCAGGACGTCCGCGAGGGGCGTGCCGCGCTGCACCGCGACCGTGATGCCGTCGACGAAGCGCGCGAGCGGGGCCAGGCGTGTCCGGTGCGAGAACTCCTGGAGTGCCTCCACGAGCGGCGTGCCGGCGCGTGTCGCGGCGAGCACGAGGGCGAATTCGCCGGCGAGCTCCCCCGCCGCCGTCCTGCAGATGCGCTCGAGCGCGCCCGTGGTGCTCTCCCCCGCCGAGACGGCGAGGGCCATGAGCTCCGCGAGGCTCGGGAACTCGGCGAGCATGCGCGCCTCCCGCCTCCTGATCTCGGTCGAGAGCATGTAGTCGCGGCCGACGAAGCCGGTGACGGCGCAGACGAGGATGATCACGACCGCGAGCGGCACGTTGACCGAGCCCGACGCCGCCAGGAGCACCGCGACCAGCGTCGATGCGGCGAGTCCGCCGGCGGCCCAGAGCAGCTGCTGGGCCCGGAAGTCTGCGGCGGTCTGCGCCCGCCCGGCCTGGGCGAGCCTGCGGGTGAGTGTGGCGGCCGCCGGGTTGAAACGGTGCGACCACGCCACGGCGTCGGCGAGCAGGGGCCGGACGATGCGTTCGAGCGGCCCGAAGGGCGTCACGTTGCCCGGCGAGTCCGCCAGCAGCCTGGACCGCACGTCCACGGCACGCAATTGGGGCGCGATGCGCTGCGTCAGCGTGATCGCGCGCATCACCGGGAGCCGGACGAGGACCAGCCACAGGCCCATGCCGAGCAGGAGACCGCACAGCATCGCCAGGGCGACCGTCGGCGTCACCGGAGCACCCGCTCGTCCTCGGGCAGGGCGCCGATGCGGAGCATGACGCGGTAGCAGACGACGGACACGACGAGCCCGCCCAGCAGGACCACCGCGCCGCCCGCCGTATTGTAGGCGCGCACTGCCTCCGGACGCGTGGACAGGAGCATGAGGACGAACCAGGGTGCCGCGACGGCCAGGCGTGCCGCGTTGATCGTCCAGGACTGCCGCGCCTCCAGTTCGCTGCGTGTACGGGCGGCGTCGCGCAGGAACTCGGACAGTGTGCCCAGAAGGCGGCCGAGGTCCGATCCGCCCACCTCCCGCGTCATGCGGAGCGCCTCGACGATGCGATCCGCGACGGGGTCCGCCAGCCGTTCCTTGAGCCGGTCGAGGGAGTCGTCGAACCGTCCGCCCGCCCGATAGTCTGCCCCGAAGGCCCGGAAGGCGGCCCTCAGCTCGAGGGGTCCCTTGTCGCCCAGCTGGATCAGGGCCTCGGGCAACGACAGCCCGGCACGGATCGCCGACCGGAGATGGTCCACGACGTCGGGCCACAGCTCGCGGAGCGAGGCGGTGCGCCTGGCTGCGCGCCACTTCACGATCGAGAACGGCATGAACCCGCCGAACAGTGCGAAACACAGCGCGATGGGCGCCGAACCGGTCAGCACGAACCCGATGAGCAGCACGACCAGCCCGGTTGCCCCGCAGGATGCGAGCAGTCCCCGGGCCGAGACCCGCTCCACTCCCGCACGCAGGAGCAGGTCGTCGAAGGGTCGCCGCCGTGCGTGGACGGGGCGTTCCCTCACGGGCCGCTCCCAGCACGACCACCAGATCAGGAACAGGCCCACGCCGAGGCCGACCCCCGCCGCGGTCGTCACGCCCGCCCGCCCAGGAGGGATGAGACGTCCACGCCGGCGGCGGCGAACTTCTCCTCGGCGGGCATGCCACTGGCCGTCACCTCGAGGCTTCCGTCGATCCGCGTGAAGACCGGGGAGGATTCGATGACCCCGTTCTCCACGCGCCGTCCCAGCGCCAGGATCTCCGTGACCCGACGCCGGCCGCCGGGTAGTCGTGCGCAGTGGACCACGAGGTCGATGCAGGAGGCGACGGTCGGCACCACGAAGCTGCTGGAGATGTTCTCGCCCGCCAGGAGCGGGAGGGTACAGATCTTCGTGACGGCGTCGTGCGCACTGTTGGCGTGGACGGTGCACATCCCGGGGAGTCCACTATTGAGGGCGATGAGCATGTCGAGGCTCTCGGCCTCGCGCACCTCGCCCACGATCAGCCGGTCCGGCCGCATGCGGAGGGCCTCCTTGACGAGGCGCCGCAGGGGTATCTCCCCGTGGCCCTCGAGGTTGGGCTGGCGGCACTGCAGACCGACGACGTCGCGCAGGGGCAACTGCAGTTCGAAGATCTCCTCGACGGTGATGACCCTCTCCCGCGGGCCGATGGATGCTCCCAGGCAGTTGAGCATGGTCGTCTTGCCGGCCTGGGTGGCTCCGGACACCAGGATGTTCAGGCCGCTCGCGACGGCCACCCCGAGGAACCGTGCGGACTGGGGGGACAACGTGCCCAGCTCCACGAGGTGCTCGAGCCTCGAGGCACGCGCGATGAACTTCCTGATGTTCACGGACCAGTGGTTGCGAGTCACATCCGGGATCACGACGTGCAGCCTGGAACCGTCGGGCAGGGACGCATCGACGAACGGGGAGGACAGGTCGAGGCGCCGTCCGGAGGACTTCAGCATCTTCTCCACCAGGTCCCGTACCTGCTGGTCGGTCAGCGAGAGTGCCGTGAGCTCCGACTCCCCGTCCCGGGCGACGTAGATCTCCGACGGGGCGTTGATCCAGACCTCCTCGACGGTCGGATCATCGAGCAGGGGCTGCAGTGCACCGAATCCGGCGACGGCGTCGTAGATCTGCTTGCGTGCGGCGTCCAGCCGTCCGAGCGGCGGAAGGACTCCGAGCACCGAGCGCTCCTCGTAGTCGGCGACGGCGTCGTGGACCAGGAGTTGCACCTCGCCGACCTGACGGGCGGGATCGAGGCCGCGTCTGCGGATGAGTTCCCGCACCTCGTCCTCGACCAAGCGAACAGCATCCATTGATGTCCCCCATGTATCCGCACGCCGGCAGCGACGTGCCGATCGGGCCCGGAATTGCTTCCGCGGTCCTCACCCTACTGAAGAGGAGCGTGCCCGAGAAGAGCGGGCGGGGTTTGTGCACAACGGGTCCGGACGAGACGACAATCACAGCTGTCACAGCTGCGCAAGAACGACACGCCAAGGCGGATACGGGCGGAAGCGCAGCTTTTGCCTAAGATTCCGGTTTCACTTCCGAAACGTTGGTCACGTTGGTAACAGAGCGGTTAGTCTCCGAGGAATTCATCCGCCTGGCTGACGCCCGGATTCTGCTGGAGAAACCCGTGACCCTGCCCTCCCCCGCCCGGCTCCTCTGCGCGGCTCTGCTGTCCTTCGGACTCCTCGGCAATGCGGTTCCCGCCGTAGGTCTCGTCGCACCCCAAGCACCGCCCGCGACGGCGACGGCAACAGTCCCCGAGCGGGACGAAGCGGAGCCGCGGCCTTCCATCCAACCAGTTCCCAGCGGCACGGTTGGACCCTCCCCAAGTACGTCGCCGTCAACGAAGTCCCCAGCGGCCCGGGAAATCCCTGCCGTTGATAGACCCGGACCGGTCGCGACAGATTCGCCTGAGCCTGCAAATACGAGCGGCGAGGTCGTTCCCTACGCGCAGCTTGTCGCGAGCCCGACGAGCCAGGCCGAGATGGCGGGACGACTAGGAGCAAGCCTCGGGCAGGGCCTCTCACGCATCCGCGAGCATGACAACCCGCAGGTGCCGACGGAGGAGGAGACTGAACTCCTGAATCTGCTCGACGAGGGCAAGACAATCGACGAGGCAGCAGCTCAGGTAAATGACGCCTCAGCACCGAGCGTGAACTCTGCAGCGGTTGCGCCCGAGACCGTCAGTCAGCAAGCATCTACCCCCTCTTCGATGGCGACCAATTTTTGGAAGCCGACTGGCACCCTAGGAATCGACGTGAGCAGTCACCAGGGTGAGAACGTCAACTGGTCGGGTGCGTGGTCCTACGGATCGCGGTTCGCCTACGTGAAAGCGACCGAGGGCACTTACTACAAGAACGAGTTCTTTAGCAGGCAGTACTCGGGCGCTGGCGGTCAGGGCATGCTTCGTGGTGCGTACCACTTCGCGACACCCAACACGACAAGCGGTGCAGAACAAGCCCGGTTCTTCGTCGCCAACGGGGGCGGATGGAGCGCTGATGGCGCCACGCTTCCACCGCTTCTCGACATCGAGTACAACCCTTACTCATCCCTCGGGAATAGCTGCTACAACATGAGCCCCAGCCAGATGGTCAACTGGGTGCGGGACTTCTCAAACACTATGCAGTCCCTCACGGGCCGCCTCCCAATGATTTACTCCACCACGGACTGGTGGAACACCTGCACCGGCAGTTCTACAGCGTTCAGCGATCATCCGCTCCATATTGCCAGCTACAGCAACAACGGACCAGGAGCCCTTGCTGCCGGGTGGGCGTCCTACGCTCTCTGGCAGTACACGGATAAGGGTCCGGTCGTAGGGGACTGGAACCAGTGGCCGGGGACAATTGTCAGCCTCCAAGCATTTGCGTCGAACACCAGCGAGTCTTCCTCTGCACTTGCGCCAATTTTTGCGGCTGCTGCGTCGAAGACGTCGGGAATGGGTTCGGCGACGGGTCCAGTGACCTGCGGACTCTACGGCGGCGGCTGCTACCAGCCCTTCACCGGCGGCAACATCTACTACACCCCCACCACCGGAGCCC